>NZ_JACHOH010000005.1:0-337730 GCF_014199795.1 Xanthomonas sp. 3498 | reverse complement strand
TTTTTCGCCGGCACATGGATGTGCCGTCGAAAAATGCCCGTCGTGGCTGCGAACCCGGAGCGCGTAGCGCGGAGGGCGCGCTGCGGGGTGTGCTTTCTTTTGGTTACTTTTCTTTGCACAAGCAAAGAAAAGTAACTCGCCGCAAGGCGAAAGCTTTGCTCTTGCACTTGCTGCTACGGCGGCGGCCGCTGAATTGTAGGAGCGGCTTTAGCCGCGACAGCGCGAGTCCATTCTGCCTGTCGCGGCTAAAGCCGCTCCTACAGACCTTCTCGCCTGACACACAAACTTCGAGCAACAGCAAAGGCTTTCGCCCTTGCGGGCGAGTTACTTTTCTTTGCTCGCGCAAAGAAAAGGTAACCAAAAGAAAGCGCGCCCTGCCTCGCGCCCTCCGCGCTGCGCGCTCCGGGTCCGCGTCCAGCCCGGGGATCCGCGGAAGGGGCTTGTCTGCTTCGCAGCCAAGTCCGGGGCAGTCGCCTCACGGCGCCAGCCCGCCCGCCGGGGCGAAGCAGTGCTTCGCCTTTTTCCGGCGAGCCCTGCCCCTGCCGCGGACGGCGCACGTCCCTGTGCGCCGCCCCTTCGGGGTTTTTCCCCGCGCTGGCCGCCGCTTCGGAAGGGAACCCGGTAAATCAAAAGCTGGGGCAGCAGCCAAAGCACAGCAACAGCAACAGCAAAGGCAAGTGCAACGGCGGCCGCAACCGCTATCGCTACGGCTGCTCCGGTTGAGCACCTCCAACGCAACTCTTGCGCGCGTCTGCGCACCGCAAGCGCAACACCTCTAACCCTTTTCCAGGCACCCGACCATGGCCACCCCCGACCTGCCGACCTTCGACAAGATCCTCATCGCCAATCGCGGCGAGATCGCCTGCCGGGTGATCGCCACCTGCCGCAAGCTCGGCATCGCCACCGTGGCCGTGTACTCCGATGCCGACCACGATGCCCGCCACGTGCGCCTGGCCGACGAGGCCGTGCACATCGGCGCCGCGCCAGCACGCGAGAGCTACCTGCGCGGCGAGCGCATCCTCGAGGCCGCGCAGCGCAGTGGCGCGCAGGCCATCCATCCCGGCTACGGCTTCCTGTCCGAGAACGCCGAGTTCGCCGAGGCCTGCGCCGCGCGCGGGCTGGTGTTCATCGGGCCGCCGCCGGCGGCGATCCGCGCCATGGGCGACAAGAGCGCGGCCAAGGCGCTGATGCAGGCGGCCGGGGTGCCGCTGACGCCCGGTTATCACGGCGAGCAGCAGGATCCGGAGTTCCTGCGCGAACAGGCCGCGGCCATCGGCTACCCGGTGCTGATCAAGGCCAGCGCCGGCGGCGGCGGCAAGGGTATGCGCCGGGTCGATCGCGACGAAGACTTCGCCGCCGCGCTCGCCGCCTGCCAGCGCGAGGCGCAGGCCGCGTTCGGCAATGCGCACGTGCTGGTGGAGAAGTACGTGCTGCGGCCGCGGCACATCGAGATCCAGGTGTTCGGCGACAGCCACGGCGAGCTGGTGTATCTGTTCGAGCGCGACTGCTCGGTGCAGCGCCGCCACCAGAAGGTGCTGGAGGAAGCGCCTGCGCCAGGCATGGACGAAACGCGGCGTGCGGCGATGGGCCAGGCCGCGGTGGAGGCCGCGCGCGCGGTCGGCTATGTCGGTGCCGGCACGGTGGAGTTCATCGTCGCGCCCGATGGTGCGTTCTACTTCATGGAAATGAACACCCGCCTGCAGGTGGAGCATCCCGTCACCGAGTGCATCACCGGCACCGATCTGGTCGAGTGGCAGTTGCGCGTGGCCGCCGGCCAGCCGCTGCCGCAGCGCCAGCACGAACTGGCGATCCGCGGCCATGCGCTGGAAGCGCGGCTGTACGCCGAAGACCCGGCGCGCGGCTTCCTGCCCTCGATCGGCACGCTGCAGCACCTGCGCCTGCCCGCCGCCGATGCGCATACCCGCGTCGATGCCGGCGTCGAGCAGGGCGACACGATCGGCCCGCACTACGATCCGATGATCGCCAAGCTGATCGTCTGGGATGCGACCCGCGAGCGCGCGCTGCGGCGCATGCAGGCGGCGCTGGCCGCGTGCCAGGTGGTGGGCGTATCGACCAATGCCGCGTTCCTGCAGCGCCTGGTCGGCACCACGGCATTCGCGCAGGCGGATCTGGACACCGCGCTGATCGAGCGCGAGCACACTGCCCTGTTCGATATCCCCACCCCGACCACCGACGCGCTGTGGAGCCTGGCCGCACTGGCCTGGCAACTGCACGAGCCAGCGCCGGCCGCGCAGGCTGCCGATCCGCAGTCGCCGTGGGACCTGCGCGACGGCTGGCGGCTGGGTGCGCTGGCGCCGCGTGCGCTGACCTTGCAGCATGGCGAGACGCAACGCACGCTGCACCTGACCGCGCACGCGGGCGGCTGGCGGATCCACGACGCGCAGGCGCAGGACGCGCTCGAGGCGAGCGGCCAGTTGCGCGACGGCCGCCTGTCCGCGTTTCTCGGCACGCAGCGGGTGCAGGCCGAGGCGGTGTTCGCCGGCACGCAGCTACACCTGTTCGTCGACGGCCACGGCTACCTGTTCGAACGCCACGACCCGGTCGCCGAGGCCGACCAGCCGGCGGTGGAGAGTGGTGGCCTGACCGCGCCGATGCCGGGGCGCATCGTCGCCCTGCTGGTCGCGCCCGGCACCCAGGTGCGCCGCGGTACGCCGCTGCTGGTGCTGGAGGCGATGAAGATGGAGCACACCCTGCAGGCGCCGGCCGACGGCACGGTGCAGGGCTTCCGCGTGCGCGAGGGCGAGCTGGTCGGCGACGGCGTGGCGCTGCTGGATTTCGACGCGGCCTAAGCGGCACGCGCCAGGCCGCGGTCGCCAAGGCCGCGGCAAGGCGTCACACTCGGCGCTGGTCCTTCGCCGTGCCTGCGCCATGAAACTCACTGCCCACGTTCTCGACGGCCACACCCTGGACGTGCGCCCGGCGCCGCGCGAGCGGCCGTGGATGGACCAGACCGCCGAGCGCTACGCCTACCGCTGCCTGCCGCTGGACATCGCCAACGCGCACGGCTGGGAATTGCTGTGCCAGACCGCGTTCGAGGCCGAGTGGAACGGCGGCAACGCGCTCGACGACCTGCGCGTGCAGCCGCCGCCGGGCACGCACGCGCCGGCAGTCAGCCACTTCGGCTACGGCGTGCTCACCTTCCATGTGCCGTGCCTGTTCCGCACCGAGGCAGGCGTGGATCTGTACGTCACTGCGCCGGTGAACCGGCCCAAGGACGGCATCGCCGGGCTTACCGGGCTGATCGAGACCGATTGGAGCCCGTACACCTTCACCATGAACTGGCAGTTCACCCGCCCCGGCCGGGTGCGGTTCGAGGCCGGCGAGCCGTTCTGCCACTTTTTCCCGGTGCAGCGCCGCGTCCTGGCCGAGACCGAGCCGAGCTGGCAGCCGCTGTCGCAAACGCCGGAACTGGAACGCGAGCACCAGGAATGGATGCGCAGCCGCGGGCAGTTCCTGCACGAGCTGGAACAGCCCGACTCCAACGCCAGCCGCGAAGGCTGGCAGCGCAGCTACTTCCGCGGACCGGCGCCGGGGCAGTGCCCGGCCGGCGTGGAGCACCGGGTGAAACTGCGGCTGGCACCGTTCACCCGCGGCGACGACGTGGCGTGAGGGCGGCTCAGCGCGGGTGGCGCTGGCGCACGCGCGTGGACAGGCGGAACACGCCGTAGGCCAACAGCATGCCCAGGCCCCCGGCAACGGCATGCGCCCAGTCGAACACGCGCGGGCCGAGGCCGCCGGCCTGGTCGCCCCACAGATTGAACAGCACCAGGACGATGGCGGTGAGCCCCAATCCGGCCAGGAACGCGGCGCGATTGGCGCCGAGCGCATAGAACAGGAACGGCAGGCCCAGCCCGACCAGGAAATGCACCGGGAAGAAGTACACCGAACCGTAAGGCCGCAGCAGCGACCAGACGATGGCAGCGAAGACCGCGACGAACACGAACAGGCCCAGCGACAGCGCGCGGGTCTTGGCGGGGGGAAGGCGTGGCTCGGTCATGCGTCACCTGCGGGCAATCGTCGACCGTAGCCGAGGGCGGATCACGGCCCGGTCAAGACTGCGCGCAGCGCTCGGCTGCAGGCGCTCAATGCGCGGTGCGGCACCACTGCCGCTCGCACGGCACGCCATCGCGGTTGCCGTCCATCTCCACGCCCGGGCAATGCTGCAGGAAGTACATCGCTTCGGCGCAGGACGTCATCTGCGCGCAATGCGTGCGACCGTCGCACTGGAACGCGGGCGCTGTCGCCGGCGAGGCGTGCGCAGTGGCGGCTGGCGCAGCGGGTGATGGTGGCGCTGTGGTGGCTGCCTGCGGGGCCGCCACGAAGCGCAGCGCCGCGTAGGCGGCGAGCGCGAGCACCGCCAGCAGCATCAGCACGCCGAGCCAGCGGCCGCGACGCGTGCGCGGTGCGGCCACCGCGCGCGCCTGCACCGCCGGCGCACGGCCGGGCCGCATCACCCGCAACGCCCGCGGCCGCCCCTGCGCGTCGTGCTCCAGGTCGAAGGAGATCAGCTCGCCCACCCGCGGGGGCACGCCGTCGTCGGGAAACGCCGCGCGTTGCACCTCGGCTTCGGTCTCGCGATGCGCCAAGCGCACCCGGCCGCAGCCGCGCTCCTCGTCCCACTGAATCAAGGTCCCGTGCGTACGCATGGCGTCACCGCAAGAAAGTGCATCGCCGCGGTGGACGCCGCCGTGCCCGGTGCGTCCACCGTCCCCACCGCGCCTGCCCGCTCCCGCCAGCGCAGCCCCGCGCGCAGCATGCCACGGCCGGAGTATCCGCGCTGGCCTGCCGCGACCGCTGCATGCAGGCCCGGCTGCGTTGGCATGACCCGCCGTCCGCTTGCTGCCGCAGCGTCGGCGGGCGCAACTGTCTACCACCGGCTGCGCGGCGCTCGCTAGAGTCCGAAGCGTCGAGCAACGCCGACGCCCGCACACCGCGCGGCGCTGGCGATCGACGCGCAACCCGGCATCGCGGCCGCCGCATGGCGCCGCCCCCGCAGCATTCGTCCCCCGATGCTGCCTGCCGGGCCCGCGCGTTTCCCCCACGCTCGACGCAACACGATCCTTCAGCGCAGTTGCCTTCCACACGGGGTCAGGAGAGCGACGTGGACATGTCTTCGGTCCGCTAGGCCGTTTCCACCGCATCGCCGCTTCCACAGCTTCGCCGCCGCGTCCGCGCGGCGGAAGTGGACGCTGCACCTCCCAATGCATCTCTCGCTTCGTCTGCGCGCGCAGCCGGATGCATGCGCGTGCCTGTGGCACGGCGGGAGTCCCTCATCGCGGCCGCGCAGCAGCGCGGGCGTGCGGCCGGTCCGGGGCCAGGGGATGTCCGGACACAGGACGCGGCATCGTCCGCACGCACCGACGCACACGACCGGAGGTCCATCATGCACCTGCCCCATCCGCGCATTCTCGCCATCGCCACCGCGCTGACTCTCGCCAGCGGCGCCGCCTCCGCAGGGCGGTTTCCGGATTTCGGCTACGCGCCGCCATCCACCTATACAGGGCCGGTGTTCCAGCTCAGCCAGGACTATCCGCAGCAGCCGCCCAGCGGCCCGTTGCCAAGCTTCTTCCAGAAACTGCCCCGACCGCTGACCAACAACTTCGAAACCTGGCGCGGCTATGCCGACGCGGTAAAGACCTACTGCCTGGAAGGCAACGTCGAAAGCGACTGGTACGTGCAGAACAACAAGCTACGGCGCTGGTACCACGCCCCCTGGCAGCACTATGGCCCGCACGGCCGCGAAGGCGTGCACGGGCTGACCCAGGAAGCGCCGATCCAGGCCAAGCAACTGGCGCCGACCCAGCTCACCTCCGGCCAGACCTTCGCGGTCGGCATCTACAACGATGTCGGGGGCTATACCTTCGGCCAGGTGTGGAAGGATCCGCAGAATCCGGATCCCAGCTTCACCACCAAGCCCAACACCTTCCGCGACGGCACCGTGGTGTGCAAGGCGCTGTTCGCCGACGTGGACCTGAGCCAGGTGCCGTTCCTGCAGAACCCGGTGCTGTGGAACGCCTGGGTGCCGAACAGCTACGGTTCCACCGACCGCACGTCAAGAAGGTGGCGCTGATCCAGATGGACTTCGCCGTGCGCGACAGCCGCATTCCCGGTACCGGCTGGATCTTCGGCACCTTCCAGTACAACGGCGCGGTCAGCGGCAAGCCCGGCTGGCAGAACCTGGTGCCGGTGGGCGTGATGTGAGGCAACGATCCGCAGAACAGCAGCGACGACTACACCAACAAGCAGCCGACCCGGACCCGGATCAATCCGCGCATCCTGCAATCGGCGATCAACGCCAAGCCGGAACTGCCGCCGACCCACCTGGGCTGGAACGGCCGCCTCAACGGCCCGGTGGACAATCCGGTCAGTTCCTGCATGAGCTGCCACATGACCGCCGAGTCGCCGCAGCTCTCGCCGATGAACCCGACCTTCCAGACCGACCAGAAAAAGATCCCGCCGGTCGGCTCCAAGGAATGGATGCGCTGGTTCCAGAACATTCCGGCCGGGCAGCCGTTCGACGCGGCGGCAAAGAGCACCGACTACAGCCTGCAGCTGGCCGGCGGCATCGCCAACTTCTACGAATGGAAATGCACCCAGGACGGCGTGTTCGTCCGCGGCGGCAACCTGTGCGAGCAGAGCAAGACGCCGCTGAAGCTGATGCAGTCCACCACGCCGCCGCCGACGGTGTATCCGGTCGAGCGCGGGCCGAGCAACCAGGACCAGGAATAAGCGCGGCAATGCCCTGCCTGCCGCGCACCGCCCACGGCGCCGGCAGGCAAGGCCTTCACCGGACGCGACAAAACTGGTGCCGATGGACCGGCGTCAGGCGCTCTGCTGCCTGCGCCACCAGGTCACCGCATCGATCAGGCCATAGGCCAGGAACGCCGCCAGCACCACCTGCACATTGAGGATCGGCAGCGAGCGCAGGGAGTCGTAGGCACTGTTGTGCACCAGGACTTCCACGGCCCGGCCCGTAGGCGAACCACGCCGGTCCAGCACTGGAACCGCGTCGCCACTGGACCGATCCTGCGTCTCGTACACGATCACCGCGTCCCGCTGGAGAAAGTGGTTGATGCCCTTGTACAGGAACATCGACGACGAATACGCATGGAAATTGACCATCACCAGCAACACGAAGGTGATGTAGACGATGGCGCGTCGCAGATGGTTCATGGTGGACTCCCTGGGCACCAACGCGGCGCCTGCGATCGGTGATCGCAGCAGCATGCAATAGCAGCACCAACAGAGCAACGCGGTGCGCTCATGGCGATGGCGTGCCGAGGGGCTGACCGCACGCGGCGGAGTGCGCACTGCGAGCGACCTCGTCCTGGCGCGTCACGCTCGTTCAGTCGATCTGCTGCCCGACCCACCAGGTCGTGCCCCCGGCGTCGCGGAAACCGCCGCGCCGGTCGGGATCGTCCTTCTGCATCGGCGCCTGCACCGCCGTGGCACCGGCGGCCAGCGCACGCTGGTAGGTCGCGTCGACGTCGTGCACATAGACGTGCACATGTGCCGGTACCGGCGGCCAACCGTCCACCGCATCGCAGAACATCAGCACGGTGTCGTCGATGCGCACCTCGCCATGGGCGAGCAGGCCGCCCTCGCCGGGAATCTGCCGCAACTTTTCGGCATCGAACACCGCGACCAGGAAATCGATGGTCCGCTGTGCACCGTCGACGATGAGATACGGCGAGACCGAGGTGTAGCGTTCTGGCTTGAACGACATGGAAGGCTCCTGAGATTGGCTATCGGACGGGGACCAATGCTTTCGGCGATGAAGCGTTTCATGCGATGGGCGGTGATATCAGGACGAAGCTGTACAGGCGCGTGCAGGCCCACTCACAACGCGCACGAACTCACCCGTGCCGCCAGGGTAAAGGGCACCGCGCCCAGGTCATCCAGGCCTTCGACGTCGAACGCGTACATGCCCTTGACCACGAGCGTCAGTTGCCCGTCGCGCGCGAGGTTGAAGGTCAGCGTCTCGACGTCGACGGGGTGGTGCGCGCCCGCCAGGTAGAGCGAGCCATCGATATAGCCGTCCTGCGGGTTGCGCGGGAAGTCGAAGCGCTTGCCGGCCAGGTCGCCGAGCCTGAGCGAGGGCAGCGCGATGCCGTCCAGGCGGATCGACGTGTCCACGATTTCGCCGGCATGCAGGAACGGGTGCAGCAGGATCTCCAGCGAGGCGGCATCCGGCAGGCCGGACAGGATCGCGTGGCGCGGCTTCAGGAGGCTGGGCGAGAACGTCGACATCGCAGTGCCGCCCTTCAGTGTTGCGTCACCGGCAACGCCACGTCCATCAGCGTGGCGTCGTCCGGATCCGGCGTGGCCTTGAAACCGAGTTGCTGGCACATCGCCAACATGGTGCGGTTCTCGCGCAGCACCTGGCCTTCGACCATCTTCAGGCCCAGCCAGCCGGCGTACTCGATCATGATCCGCATCAGCTGCCAGCCGATGCCGTGGCCCTTGAGGTCGGAGCGGATCAGGATGCCGTACTCGCCGCGGTCGTAATCGGCGTCGGCATGCAGGCGCACCGCGCCGAGCATGTCGCCGCTGCGCGGTTCGATCGCCACCAGCGCGATCGAGCGCGCATAGTCGAGCTGGGTCAGGCGCGCGATGAATTCGTGGCTGAAATGCTTGACCGCCTGGAAGAAGCGCAGGCGCAGGTCCTCGTCGGTGACGCGGGCGAAGAAGCTGCGGAACAGCGCGTCGTCCTCCGGCCGCACCGGGCGCACGAGCGCGGCGCTGCCGTCGTTGAGCACGATGCGCCGCTCCCACTCCTTGGGGTACGGGAAGATCGCGAAGCGCGGATGGCCGCGCCCCTTGTGCAGGCGCCGCGACGGCGCCACCGCCACCCGCGCGTCGACCGCGATCACGCCATCGCGGTCGGCCAGCAGCGGGTTGATGTCCAGTTCGCGGATCTCCGGCAGATCGGCGGCCAGTTGCGCCAGTTTCACCAGCACCATCGCCACCGCGCGTTCGTCGGCGGCGGGTACGTCGCGGTAGGCCTTGAGGATGCGGCTGACGCGGGTGCGGCCGATCAGTTCGTGGGCCAGGCGCAGGTCCAGCGGCGGCAGCGCCAGCGCCTTGTCGTCGATCACCTCCACCGCGGTGCCGCCGCGGCCGAACACGATCACCGGGCCGAAGGTGGGATCGTCGGCGATGCCGGCGATCAGCTCGCGCGCCTTCGGCCGCAGCAGCGAGGGCTGCACCAGCACGCCGTCGATGCGCGCCTCCGGACGCGCGGCACGCGCGCGGGCGAGGATGCCCTCGGCCGCATCGCGCACCGCCTCCACGCTCACCAGGTTCAGGCGCACGCCGTCCACGTCGGACTTGTGCGGAATATCAGCCGAATGGATCTTCACCGCCACCGCCGAGCCCTGCGCCAGCATCGGTGCGGCCACCTGCGCCGCGGCCTCGGCGTCGGCGGCGTGCGCCACCGCCGCGGTGGGAATGCCGTAGGCGGCCAGCAGCCGCGTGGTCGCCAGCGGGTCCAGCCAGGTCTGCCCGGCGGCCAGCGCGGCGTCGACGATGCCGCGCGCGGCCGCGGCGTCGAAGGCGAAATCGTCGGGCAGGCTCGGCGGCGTTTCCATCAGCGCCGCCTGCGCCTCGCGGTAGCGCACCAGGTGCATGAAGCCGCGCACCGCGTCGGCCTCGGTGGCGTAGGTGGGAATGCGCGCGGCATTGAGCGTGGCGGTGGCGCTCTCGTCGTTGCCCAGCCATACCGCGAACACCGGCTTGTCGCGGTGGTGGCGCGGGCGCTGGCCGAGGATGCGGGTCAGCGCCTGCGCCGCGTCGGCGGAGGAGGTGAACGCGGTCGGCACGTTGACCACCAGCACCGCGTCGTTCTCCGGATCGTCCAGCAGCGCGCCGGCGGCAGCGGCGTAGCGCTCGCCGTCGGCATCCACCACGATGTCCACCGGGTTGCTGTGCGACCACTCCTGCGGCAACGCCTGCTCCAGCCGCTGCTGGGTGGGCGCCGATAGCGCCGCCAGGGTGCCACCGAGATCGGACAGCGTATCCACCGCCAGGCGGCCGACGCCGCCGCCGTTGCTGAGGATGGCCAGGCGTCGCCCCGGGAAGGTACTGAGCCGGCCCAGCGTCTCCGCTGCGGCGAACAGTTCGTCCAGCGCGCGCACCCGCAGCAGGCCGGCGCGGGCGAACGCGGCGCCGTATACCGCATCGGAACTGGCCAGCGCCTGCACATGGGTGTCGGCGTTGGGATCGATGCGCAACTGCCGGCCCGACTTCACCACGACGACGGGTTTGGCGCGCGCGGCGGCACGCGCGGCGGACATGAACTTGCGCGCGTCGCGGATGTGTTCGACGTAGAGCAGGATCGCGCGGGTGCGGTAGTCGGTGGCGAAGTAGTCGAGCAGGTCGGCGAAGTCCACGTCCAGCGCGTCGCCCAGCGAGACCACCGCGGAGAAGCCGACCGCGCGCGCCACGCCCCATTCCACCAGCGCCGCGGCGATGGCACTGGATTCGGAGATCAGCGCCAGGTCGCCCGGCTGCGGGCAGTGCGCGGCGATGCTGGCGTTGAGCCGCGCATGCGGCGCGATCACGCCCAGGCAGTGCGGGCCGAGGATACGCAGGCCCTTGGCGCGCGCGGCGCTCTCCACCCGCGCCGCGGCCGATCCCGGTCCGCTGCCGAGCCCGGCGGTGAGGATGATCGCCGCGGCCACGCCGCGCCGCGCGGCGATCGACACGATGCGCGGCACCATCCGCGCCGGCGCGGTAATCACCACCAGGTCCGGCACCCACGGCAGGTCGGTGAGCCGGCGCACCGTGGGCACGCCGTCGATCTCGCGGTAGCGCGGACTGACCCAGCCGATCTGCCCGGGAAACCCGGCCGCGCGCAGGCTGCGCACCACCGCGCGCCCGGCGGAGCGCTCGCGCGGGCTGCCGCCGACGATGGCGACCGAGGCGGGGCGGAACACGGACTGCAGGTGATAGGTGCTCATGGCGGCGGCAGAGGCGAGCGAATGCGCTAACGGTACACGGCTGGCCGCGGCGCGGGGATGATCCGGGTCTTGCGGCGCACCGTACCGCGCGGTCGGCGATAGTGCGCACTGTCGCGATTCCGGCGTTCGCGCGTCGGAGCTGAAGCCCCTCCCACAAGGACTCCGGTCGGCCGCCCGGTGCTCATGGCTCGCGTGTGCTGCTGGATCAGGAGCGGCACCGCCGGCAGCAGACCTCCTTGGGGGGAGCGTTTCAGGACACCTCGAATCACGGTTTCTGCGGCGCATCGCGCTGTCTCGTAGGAGCGGCTTCAGCCGCGACGAGGCTCTACCGATAAGACACGGTCGCGGCTGAAGCCGCTCCTACGCGTGTGCCTCTCGTCCTTATTCGAGGCGCCCTTCAGTCGCGACGCGACCGAGCCACAGGCGAGGCGATCGCGCCAGCACAGCGCCCTGATCCAGGAGGCGACCTCCTCCTCCACGGAAAGGCCCCCAGCACCGCCGCCCATCCGTCCTCGACTGCTCGGCTTCGCCGAGCTCAGCAAACACGCGCCCACATGGCCCGGGTCAGCAGACGGTCGCATTGGCGGCCGCATAATGCGGCGATGGAGACGACTCGTGCATAGCGGCGGCCTGGAACTGGCGCTGGTGCTGCTGCTGGCCGCGGTGATCGCGGTGCCGGTGTTCAAGCGCCTGGGCCTGGGCGCGGTGCTGGCCTACCTGGCCGCGGGCGTGGTGCTGGGGCCGGACGGGCTGGGCTTCGTGCAGGACACCGAGCGCATCCTCAACGCGGCCGAAATCGGCGTGGTGATGCTGCTGTTCCTGATCGGCCTGGAGCTGTCGCCAGCGCGATTGAAGCTGATGCGGCATGCGGTGTTCGGCGCCGGCAGCGCCCAGGTCGCGCTGACCGCGCTGCCGCTGGGCGCGCTGGCGCTGTGCATGGGTCTGAACTGGAAGAGCGCGCTGGTGATCGGCCTGGCGCTGGCGCTGTCGTCCACGGCGGTGGGCCTGCAGCTGCTGGCCGAGCGCAAGGCGCTCAACAGCGACTACGGCAGGCTCGGCTTCGCCATCCTGCTGTTCCAGGACCTGATCGCGATCCCGCTGCTGGCGGCGGTGCCGCTGCTCGGCGGCGCCAAGAACGACACGCTGACCTGGTCGGAAGTGGGCCAGGCGCTGGGCGCGCTGGCGGTGGTGGTGCTGTGCGGACGCTTCGTGCTGCGCCACCTGTTCCGCACGGTGGCGCGCACGCGCATGCCCGAGGTGTTCACCGCCAGCGCGCTGCTGGTGGTGCTGGGCAATGCCTGGTTCCTGCAGAAGGCCGGGCTCAGCCCCAGCCTGGGGGCGTTCCTGGCCGGCGTGCTGCTGGCCGATTCGGAGTTCCGCCACGAACTGGAGGCACAGATCGAGCCGTTCCAGGGTCTGCTGCTGGGCGTGTTCTTCATCGCCGTGGGCATGGGCATCGACCTGGACCGCATCGTCGCCGAGCCGTGGCTGATCGCCGGGGCGGTGGCCACGCTGCTGCTGGTCAAGTTCGCGCTGCTGGCCGGTATCGCCCGCGTGCTGCGCCTGCCCTGGCGCAGCGCGCTGCTGCTGGGCAGCCTGCTGTGGCTGGGCGGCGAGTTCGCCTTCGTGGTGTTCACCGAGGCGCAGCGGGTGCGCCTGCTCGACGACGCCACCCACGACCGCCTGGTGGCTGTGGTCGGCGTGTCGATGGCGCTGACGCCGCTGCTGCTGATCGGCATGCAGCGCCTGCTCGGCGCCAGCGAGGCCGGCAAGGGCAAGCGTCCGCAGTTGCCGGCGGAGCAGTACGACACCGTGGATGCGCAGCGCGCGCAGGTGCTGATCGCCGGCATGGGCCGCTTCGGCCAGATCGTGGCGCGCCTGCTGACCGCGCAGCGCATCCCGTTCGTGGCGCTGGAACACAATCCGGATACGGTGGAGGACCTGCGCCGCTTCGGCAACAAGATCTACTACGGCGACCCCAGCCGCGCGGACCTGCTGCGCGCGGCCGGCAGCGACGGCATCCGCATCTTCGTGGTGGCGATGGACGACCCGGAGACCAACATCAAGACCACCCGACTGATCCGCCGGCTCTACCCCACCGCCAAGGTGCTGGCGCGCGCACGCAACCGCCAGCACGCGTGGCGGCTGATGGACCTGGGCGCCGAACCGTTCCGCGAAGTGTTCGCCTCCAGCCTGGAGCTGAGCGAGCAGGTGCTGCTCGGTCTCGGCCTGGACCCGGCGACCGCGCGCGACCGCATCGCCCGCTTCCGCGAGCACGACACGCAACTGCTGCGCGCCCAGCACCTGGTCTACGACGACGATGCCGCGTTGGTGCAGACCGCACGCGCGGCGCGCGCCGATCTGACCAAGCTGTTCGAGGCCGACGTCAACGATCCCACGGTGGGGCCGGCGGATGCGACCGGCGCGGAGCAACCGCGCGGTTGATGTTGGCGGTTTGGGCGTGACCAGGGCTGCAGGGTCTGCAGTGTTGCTGGCGTGCGATGCGGTGTGCGGTCGCGTCGCGGCCGATCACCGCGCACACGCCACCGCCGTGCGCGACCGGGTCGCGATGGGGAGACCGACCAATCGCCAAGCTGCACCCGGATTGCGACATGGTGCGGGCGTCATCCGGCATGGTCGCGTCGGGGCTGAAGCCCCTCCCACAATGACAGTCGAACGCGTCCGCGGCGGTGACGCTTTTGCTGGCGACAAAGGGACGCTAGGACCAGGCAGGGTGTGCCGGTTCGCCAAGGCCAATGCTCGGTAAGCGCGCTGTGTCCGCACGCCACCAATCCTTCCCTTGTGGGAGGGGCTTCAGCCCCGACTGCAGGCTCCAGCCGCCGTCGCTGTGCCGCTCCTGCTGAGATGGAGGCATCCCCGAGCACTGGCGCTCACGCCAGCGCCCGGGGCACCGCCTCAACGCTGGCGCGCCGGACGCTGCGCGGTGCTGCTGGCCGCGCGCTTGACGGCTTTTTTTGCAACTTTCTTCGCGACCTTCTTGGCCACCTTCTTCGGTGCCGGCGTCTTCGCCGGCGCCGAGGCGGCCTTGCTCCTGCTCGCCTTGCGCGGCGCGGCAGAGGCTGAGGCACTGGCCGGCTTGGCCGCGCTGCGCTTCGGCGCCGGCGTCACCGGCCGGGTTTCGGTGGTGGCGCCGGCCTCCGGCGGGCGACGCGGCGGCGGGCGGCGCCCGGCGGTCAGGGTGCGCCAGGTGTGGCCGCCGTTGAGCGCCAGCAGCGCATCGGCCGCAGCCGGGCCGGCGCTGCCGGCCGGGTACTGCGGGGTTTCGTCGGCCGAGGTCTGCCACGCGTCGAGGATGGGCTGCACGATGGTCCAGGCCGCCTCGACCATGGTCGCGTCCTGGAACAAGCCGGCCTCGCCGTGCATGCAGTCCTGCAGCAGGCGTTCGTAGCCCACCGTGTATTCCTTGGGGAACCAGTCGCGGTAGCGGAAATCCATGCGCACCGGCGCCAGGCTGACCCGCGCGCCCGGACGCTTGACGTCGAACTGCAGCGAGATGCCCTCGTCGGGCTGGATGTGCAGCACCAGCCAGTCGGGGCCATAGCCGCCGATCTCGGCGCTGCGCAGCGGCGCCAGTGGTGCCGGCTTGAAGCGGATCGCGATCTCGGTGGTGCGCTCGCGCAGGCGCTTGCCGGTGCGCAGGTAGAACGGCACGCCAGCCCAGCGCCAGGTATCGACCTGCAGCTTCATCGCCACGTAGGTCTCGGTATTGGAATCCGGCGGCACCGTGTCCTCCTCGCGGTAGCCGGGCACGGCGTTGCGGCCGATCGCGCCGGCGGCGTACTGGCCACGCACCACGTCGGCAGGACTCAGTGGCCGTACCGCCTCGATCACCTCGGCCCGCCTACGCAGCATCGCGGCGGGGGTGAACGCGGCCGGCGGTTCCATCGCGATCATCGCCAACAGTTGGAACAGGTGGTTGGGCACCATGTCGCGCAGGCAGCCGGTGGGATCGTAGAAACCGCCGCGGCCTTCCACGCCGATGGTCTCGGCCGCGGTGATCTGCACGTGGTCGATGCGGTCGCGGTTCCACACCGGCTCGAACAGGCCGTTGGCGAAGCGGAACGCGAGGATGTTCTGCACCGTTTCCTTGCCAAGGAAGTGATCGATGCGGAACACCTGGTCCTCGTCGAGTACGCGGCCGACGATGGCGTTGAGCTCGCGCGCGCTCTGCAGGTCGTGGCCGAACGGCTTCTCCACGATCACCCGGCGCCAGCCGCCGGTGGCGCTCTGCTTGACCAGCCCGGCCGCGCCCAGTTGCTCGATCACCGGGGCGAAGAAGCGCGCCGCGGTGGCCAGGTAGAACAGCACGTTGCCGCCGGTGCGGTACTGCGTACCGATCTTGTCCAGCAATGCGCCCAGCGAGCGGTAGGTGCCGGCATCGTTGAAGTCGCCGCGCAGGTAGTGCAGGCGCGAACGCAGCCAGCCCCATACCTCCTCGTCCAGGCCGTCGGCCTTGAACTCGGCGTCGCGGTCGGCCATCAGGCCGCGCATCGCATCGCCGAGCATGCGCCGCCACGCCACTTCGCTGACCGCACCGTGGTCCACGCCGATCACCGCGAACTCCTCGGGCAGCGCGCCGCTGTGGCGCAGGTTGTACAGCGCCGGCAGCACCAGGCGGCGGGTCAGATCGCCGCGGGCGCCGAACACCACGATCAGGCAGGGAGGAGTGGTCTGGGAAGCATCGCTCATGGATGGGTGTCCTGTTCGCCGATCAAGCCATGCAGGCGCAGCGCCGCGTGGACCAGCGCCACGTGCGAATAGCCCTGCGGGAAATTGCCGAGCATGCGGCCGCTGCGCGGGTCGTACTCCTCGGCCAGCAGGCCGACGTCGTTGCACAGGCCGAGCAAGCGTTCGAACAGCGCCTGCGCCTGCTCGCGGCGGCCGAGCAGCGCATAGTTCTCCACCAGCCAGAAACTGCAGGCGATGAAGGTGCCCTCGCCGGCCGGCAGGCCGTCGCCGCTGTCGTCATCGGCGCGGTAGCGTTCGACCAGGCCGTCGATGCTCAGGCGTTCGGCGATGGCGTCGGCGGTGGCGGCCACGCGCGGATCGTCCGGCGGCAGGAAGCCGACCAGCGGGATCAGCAGGGTGGCCGCGTCCAGGCGCTCGCTGCCGTAGCTCTGCACGAAATAGCCGTCGCGGTGCACGCCCTGCGCCAGCACCTGCGCATGGATCTCGTCGGCCAGCGCGCGCCAGTGCGCGCGTTGCGCGGCATCGGCGTCGGTGACGCCATCGCGCGCGCCGCAGTCGAAGGCCAGCCACGCCATCACCTTGGAATGCACGAAGTGCTGGCGCTTGTCGCGGATTTCCCAGATGCCTTCGTCCGGATCTCGCCAGCGCTCTTCCAGCACCTCCAGCAGTTGCCGCGCCAGCGAGCGGCCATGCACCGCCGAGGCCATGCCCTCGTGGTGACCGCGGTGGAACGCGGCGATCACCTCGCCATAGACGTCGAGCTGGAACTGGCCGACCGCGGCATTGCCCACACGCACCGGCGAGGCGCCTTCATAACCGGGCAGCCAATCCACCTCCCATTCGGACATGCGCCGCTCGCCGCCGATGCCGTACAGCGCCTGCAACTGGTCCGGCGACCCGGCCACGGTGCGCTGCAGCCAGCCATGGAAGGCGGCGGCTTCGTCGAAGTAGCCGGCCGCACGCAAGGCGGTCAGGGTGAACACCGCATCGCGCAGCCAGCAGAAACGGTAGTCCCAGTTGCGCTCGCCACCCAGGCGTTCGGGCAGCGAGGTAGTCGGCGCGGCGACGATCGCGCCGGTGGGCAGGTAGCTCAGGCCCTTCAGCACCACCAGCGAGCGCCGCACTGCCTCGGTCCACGGGCCGGCATCCAGGCAGCGGTGCGACCAGCCATGCCAGAACGCCTCGGTCTGCGCCAGCGCCTGTTCCGGTTCCAGCAACGGCGGCAGTTCCAGGTGCGAGGCGCCGTGGCTGAGCACGAACCAGGTGCTCTCGCCGGCCTCCAGCACGAACTCGGACTCGGTGGCGAAGCCATGGCCTTGCATGGTCTGTGGGCTGCGCAACGCGATCTGGTCCGGCCCGGCCACCGCCTGCAGGCCGCCGTCGATCTGCGAGACCCAGGGGATGGTGCGGCCGTAGTTGAAGCGCAACTGCAGCTGCATGCGCAGCGGCACCTTGCCATGCAGGCCGCGCACGATCCGCACCACGTGGTTGTGCGTCACCTCGTCGTGGCTGGCGACCATGAAGTCGAGCAGCGCCACCGCACCGGTGTCGGTCTCGAACCGCGTTTCCAACACCAGGCTGCCGTCGCGGTAGGCGCGGGTACTGGTGAAGGCGCCCTGTGGCGCGATCGCCCAACGGCCGTGGTCGGGTTCGCCGAGCAGGGCGGCGAACAGGGCATCGGAATCGAAGCGCGGCAGACACAGCCAGTCGATCGAGCCGCAACGGTCCACCAGGGCCGCGCTGCGGCAATTGCCGAGCATGGCGTAGTCTTCGATTCGCGAGGCCATCGTGGGCGCCGGGACGGGGGAGCGGCGAGTCTGCCAGCGCCGGTGTTTGCGTTGCGTAATCGCCGCGCGGTGCCGTTCAGGCGCGCGCAAGCGGCCGGCTGCCGCTACACTGCGCCTGCGCATGACTTCCGATCCCACTGCCGCCGCCCTGCGCACTCTGGTCCTGGAGGACGATCCGATATTGCGCGATCGCATCCTGGTACCGGGCCTGCGCCGCTTCGGCTTCGCCGCCGATGGCTGCGGCACCGGCGCGGAACTGCAGCAGCGGGTGCAGCGCGACGGCGCCGAGATCGTGGTGCTGGATGTCGGCCTGCCCGACACCGATGGCTTCACCCTGGCCGGCGCGCTGCGCCAGCAGTACCCGGACATCGGCATCGTCATGCTGACCAGCCTCGGCCAGACCGAGGACCGCATCCGCGGCCTGACCGGCGGCGCCGATGCCTACCTGTCCAAACCGGTGGAAATCGACCTGCTGGCCGCGACCCTGCACAGCCTGGCGCGGCGCGTGAGCGGGCGCCCGCCCACGGCGCCGGCGCGCGGGCGCTGGCAGGTGAGCGAAGACGGTTGGTGCCTGCTGTCGCCGGCCGGCGCCGCCGCCGCATTGACCGGCAGCGAACGCCGGTTGTGCCTGCGCCTGCTCGAGCAACCGGGGCTATTGGTGGCGCGCGAGGCATTGATCGCCGCCCTGACGGACCGCGTCTACGACTTCGACGCGCACCGCCTGGATTCGATGGTGCACCGCCTGCGCAGCAAGGTGCAGCGCCGCTGCGGCGAGCCGCTGCCGCTGGCGGCGGTGCACGGCAAGGGCTACATCTTCGATCCCGCCGGTTAGCGCGCGCCCTCGCTGGCGCGCGCCACGCTGCACGGGCAGTGGAGCCAGGCGCTACGCCGACGCCGCATCGGCATGCGGCAACACGATGCGGAAACGCGTGCCCACGCCCACCGTGCTGTCGACCTGGATGCGGCCGCCAGCGCGCACCACCAGGTCGCGTACCACCGCCAGGCCCAGTCCGGTGCCGCTGTCGGCAGGCTTGGTGCTGTAGAACGGCTCGAACACCTGCGCGGCCACCTCCGCCGGCATGCCGTGGCCGTCGTCGGCGACCTCGATGACGGTGGTGTCGTCCTCGCTGGACACAGCGATGTCGAAATGACCACGGTCGGCGATCGCATCGCGGCTGTTGGACGCCAGGTTCAACAGCATCAAATCAAACTGGCTGCGCTCGAAGCGGATCGGCGCCGGCGTCGCCGGTAGCGCACAGCGCAGCACGATCCGCGCTTCCAGCAACTGCCGCAGCATCGGCTGCAGGGCCTCCACCGCCACCGCCGCGTCGAAGCGTTCGACATGCTCGGCATCGCGGCGGCTGAAGCGCAGCAGCCGGCGCACGATGGTCATGCCACGCTCGGCCGATGTCTCCACCGCGGCCAGGCTGTCCTCCAGTTGCGCGATGCGCTGCGCGTCGCTGGCGAGGTCGTCGTCGTGGCGCGCGGCGGCGAAGCCGGACATCACCGCCAGGATGTTGTTGAAGTCGTGGGCCAGGCCGCTGGCCATGCGCTCGGTGATCTCGCGCTTCTGCGCGTGGATCAGCTGGGTCTGCGCGCGTTCGCGCTCCTGCATTTCCTGCTGCAGGCGCTGGCCGCGCGCGTTGGACTCGCGCAGGCTTTCGCGCAGCGCCTCGGTGGTGCGGTCCAGCAGCAGTGCCACCAGCAGGTAGCTGAACAGCACCGGCAGCACGTTGAAGAACGCCTGTGCGGGCGCATCGGCGAGTTCCAGCAGTGCGTCATGGCCGACGCCGACGCCAAGCATCAGCAGCAGGGCGGCGAACGTCACCCATAGCGCGCGGCGCCCGAGCACCAGGCCGGCCAGGATCAGCGCCAGGATCTGCGCCAGTTGGTCCGGCAGTTGTCGCTGGAACCCATTGATGGCGGCATTGACCAGCAGCGAGCCGAGCATCGCCCCAAGCAACAGCCGCACGCCGCCGCGCAAGGCGCCATGGCGCACGCGCACGAAGCCGATCGCCGCGCAGACGCCGATCAGCAGGCTCATGCCCAACGAGATCAGCATGCCCGGCGGCAGCGGCTGCCCGCGCAACTGCGGCCAGGCAAGCACCACCGCGACCGCGATCGTGGCGGGAATGGTCACCGCCAGGAACAACAGCAGCAGCTGGATCACCCGCGCATTACGCCGATCCACCTCGTCCAGCAGCGGCGCGCGGCCCAACCAGTTCCAGAACGCCTTCATGCCGCGGTGCCCAGCCCGTTCAGTGAGAATCCTGTGATGATCATGCGAGAACTTGCGGGTGACAAGCCGGTGACGGCGGGCCTAAGTTCGTATGACGGAGCGCGCCCGGGGACGACGGCGCGACATCCAGACCACTCCTGACCGATACGGAGGCGCACACGCGCCGCCGACGTCGCCTTCTGCCCTGCCGTTTCCCAGCCCGAGATCGCCATGAACGATTGTACTTCCCCCCTTGGCACCGCCGCCCGTCATCCGATTCCCCGCGCCTACAGCACCCTGGCCCTGGCCTGCGCGCTGTGCCTGACCTCGACGGCCATGGCGCAGACGCCCACCGCCGCGGCGACCGCGGCGGCCGGCACCGCCCAGCCCGCCACCACCACCGGCACCGACGCCACGGCCACCGACGCCAACGCGACCCCGACCGCGGACACCTACGACCCCAGCGTCTACTTCAAGGCCACCGGCAGCGCCAACAGCAATGCCGGCGCCGACGCCGAAGGCGACGAAGCGCTGGCCGCCGGCGAATCCGCTTCGGCGGTCGGCACCGGCGCCATGGCGCTGGGCGGCGGTGCGGTCGGCTATGCCGACCACGCACTGGCGGTGGGCCACAACAGCCTGGCCACCGAGATCTCCACCACCGCCGTCGGCGGCATGCTCGACGTGGACTACTCGTACCTGTCCGGCGGCGTGAAGATCCTGCAGCAGACCTCCGCCACCGGCATGGCCGCCACCGCGCTGGGCGCCGGCGCCCAGGCCAGCGGCAAGTTCAACGTGGCCGCCGGCGCCGGCGCGATCGCCAGCGACCGCTCCAGCGTCGCCGTCGGCGGCATCGTCGACGTGGGCGAAGACAGCTTGAGCAGTGAAGGCATGCAGTTGCAGGCCACCCAGGCCACCGGTCCGCTGTCCACCGCGCTGGGCGGCGGCGCGCTGGCCACCGCCTACAACGCGACCGCAGTCGGCGCACTGGCCGAGGCCAGCGCGAACCGCACCCTCGCCGTGGGCTCCACCGCGCTGGCCAACCAGTACGCCGCCGTGGCAGTGGGCGCGCAGAGCCAGGCCACCGCCGAGTGGGCGACCGCCTTCGGCAACGCTGCCCGCGCCTGGGGCACCCACAGCGTGGCCCTCGGCCCCAGCGCGTTCGCGCAGAACGACGACGCCACCGCGGTCGGGCCGGCCGCGTTAGCCCTCGGCACCGGCTCCACCGCGCTCGGCAACGGCTCCTGGGCCGGTGGCACCCGCAGCCTGGCGCTCGGCGCGGCGACGGTGTGGAACGGCAACTTCTTCCTCGATACGCCGGTGATGTTCTACGACAGCATCGCCATCGGCACCAAGGCCGACGTGTTCGGCGACCATTCGATCGCGATCGGCGCCGGTGCGCGCGTGGGCAACTCGCAGTTCGTCGACGGCAAGCTGACCATCACCAACAACAGCGTGGCGCTGGGCGCCGGGTCGATCACCGAACGCGACAACACCGTGTCCATCGGCACGGCGGGCGCCGAGCGCCAGCTCACCAATCTGGCTGCCGGCACCATGGACACCGATGCG
Source organism: Xanthomonas sp. 3498 (assembly GCF_014199795.1). Lineage (NCBI taxonomy): Bacteria > Pseudomonadati > Pseudomonadota > Gammaproteobacteria > Lysobacterales > Lysobacteraceae > Xanthomonas > Xanthomonas sp. 3498. Next base: position 316,467 of record NZ_JACHOH010000005.1, on the reverse strand, counting down.
GTCAACCTGGCGCAGCTGCGCAACGTCGCCGCCGCGTTCGGCGCCGGCAGCGTGGTCGATGCCAACGGCAACCTGATCGGCGGCAACTACCTGGTGCAGGGCAGCCACTACACCGACCTGGGTTCGGCGATGGGCGCGCTCGACACCGCCCTGACCGGCTTCGGCAACCGCCTCAACACCATCGGCGGGTCGGGCGGCATCAGCATCGGCGACGGCGGCGGGGCGGCCAGCGCCCCCAGCACCGGTGCCGGCACCAACGCCGTGGCCGTGGGCTCCGGGGCCACCGCCAACGGCAACAACGGCCTGGCGATGGGCGCGCAGGCCCTGGCCTACGGCCCCAACGACACCGCCATCGGCGGCAATGCCCAGGTCAATGCCGACGGCAGCACCGCGGTCGGCGCCAACGCCCGCGTCGCCGCGGTGGCGACCAATGCGGTGGCGGTCGGCGAGAGCGCCAGTGCCTCGGCCGCCTCGGCCACCGCGCTCGGCCAGGGCGCCTCGGCCAGTGCCGCCAACTCCGTGGCACTGGGCCAGGGCTCGGTCGCCGATCGCGCCAACACGGTGTCGGTGGGCAGCGCCGGCAACGAGCGTCAGGTCGCCAACGTCGCCGCCGGCAGCGCCGACACCGACGCGGTCAACGTGGCGCAGATGCGCGCCGGCAACAACGCCACCCTGAGCAGCGCCAACGCCTACACCAACACCCGCATCACCGCGCTGGACGACAGCTTCAACCAGCTGCGCACCGACACCGAGCATCGCCTGGACGGCATGGACCGGCGCATGGACAAGCTCGGCGCGATGAGCGCGGCGATGCTCAACATGGCGGTCAACGCCGCCGGCACGCAGAGCCCGCGCGGGCGCGTGTCGGTCGGTGCCGGCTTCCAGGGCGGGCAGCAGGCGCTGTCGGTCGGCTACGCCCGCAAGATCGGCGAGCGCGCCTCGTTCAGCCTGGGCGGCGCCTTCAGCAGCGGCGAGTCCTCGGCCGGCATCGGCGTGGGTATCGATCTGTGACGTACCGCGGCGCCGCGTGCGCCGCGGTTTTCTCCTTCTCTCCTCTCTCTTCCAGGATCCGCAGATGATGTCTTCCAACACCCTCGCCGCTGCCCTCGCCGCCATCCTGTTCGCCGGTGGCGCGCAGGCGGCCACTCCCACCATCCCCCTGGGCGGCGTGCAGGGCCCGGTGCCGCAATCGGCCAGCGCCAACGACCTGGGCCAGCGCTTCATCGTCAAGACCCGCGATGGCGGCACCCAGGCGCGCAGCATGCTCGCCACCACCCTGAGCAGCGCGGTGGCGCGCAGCGGCATGCAGCGCGCCCAGATCAGCAGCAATGGCCTGACCCTACGCAGCGCGGTCAGCGCCAAGGTGCTGCGTGACATGGCGGTACCGGGCTGGCACGTGGTGCAGACCTCGCGCCACCTCAGCGACAGCGAGCGCGCCGCCTTCATCAACGAACTCAAGGCCGACCCGTCGGTGGAATCGGTGCAGGTCGACCGCCTGTACCAGCGCCTGGACGAGGCCAGCGTGCGCGGACCGGCCGTCGCCGCGGCCGCCGCCTCCACCACCCCCAACGATCCGGCCTACGCCAAGCTGCAGTGGAACTTCAACAACGCGGTCGGCGGGGTCAACGCCGAGCAGGGCTGGACCCGCTCCACCGGCAAGGGCGTGGTGGTGGCGGTGGTCGACACCGGCGTGGTCAAGAACAACCCCGACCTGGCCGCCAACGTGCTGCCGGGCTACGACATGATCACCGACCATCGTGTCTCGCGCCGCGCCACCGATGGCCGCGCGCCCGGCGGCGACGACCTGGGCGACTGGGTGGAGGCCGACTACTGCGTCCCGCTGGGCGCCAGCGGCAATGCACCGGAAAACAGCTCCTGGCACGGCAGCCACGTCTCCGGCACCATCGCCCAGGTCACCAACAACAACCTGGCCACCGCCGGCCTGGCCTACGACGCCAAGATCCTGCCGGTGCGCGTGCTCGGTTCCTGCGGCGGCTTCGGCAGCGACATCGCCGACGGCATGCTGTGGGCCGCCGGCCTGCCGGTGGACGGCCTGCCGACCAACCCGAACCCGGCCGAAGTGATCAACATGAGCCTGGGCAGCAGCGGCCCGGACAGCTGCCCGCAGCTCTACCAGGACGCGATCGACAAGATCAACGCCAAGGGCACCATCATCGTGGTCGCCGCAGGCAACTCCAATGCCGATGCCGGCACCTACACCATGTCCTCGTGCAGCGGCGTCATCAGCGTCGGCGCCTCGCGCATCAACGGCGGCCGCGCCAGCTACTCCAACTACGGCACCCGCGTGGACCTCGCCGCGCCGGGCGGCGGCGGCGACGTCGACGGCAACCCCGGCGGCTACATCTTCCAGGTGATCAACGGCGGCACGCAGAGCCCGACCAGCGACTGGCAGATCGGCGGCATGGCCGGCACCTCGATGGCCTCCCCGCACGTGGCCGCGGCGGTGGCGCTGGTGCAGAGCATCGCCAAGACCCCGTTCACCTGGACCGGCATGCGCGAGCTGCTGCGCGCCAGTGCGCGGCCGTTCCCGGTCGCCATCGCCACCAATACCCCCATCGGCACCGGCATCCTGGACGTGGACATGCTGCTGCAGATGGTCACCAACCCGCCGTGCGATCCGTCGGACAGCAGCTGCGTGCCGCCGACCAAGACGATGACCAACAAGGTCGAGATGCGCGGCCTCAGCAGCCAGGGCGGCGACGCGCTGTACAGCTTCCAGGCCGCGGCCGGGAGCACGGTCAGCTTCATGACCTTCGGCGGCACCGGCAACGTGGCGATGTACGTGTCGGCCGGCAAGGTGCCGACCAGCAGCAGCGCCGACGCCCGCTCCACCCGCCCCGGCACCACCACCCAGACGGTCCGCCTCACCCCGTCCAGCGCCACGACCTACTACGTGCGTCTGAGCGGCAGCTACAGCGGCCTGACCGTGGTCGGCCGGCAGTAAGGCCCGATCGCGCGGCGGCGCCGTTCGCCGCCGCGCACCGTGCGCGGGAGGACATCCTCCCGCAGCGGTTCCGAAAGCAGCGACGTGCCCACCATGACGCAATTCGCCCGCCCTCCGGCGGGCATTTTTTTTGCTTGGTGGCGCACGCCGATGCCGCGCGATGCCGCAAGCCCCTCTCCCACCGGGAGAGGGGTTGGGGTGAGGGTGCGGCACAAGGCGCGGTGCAAGGGCGACACGAGGCGGCGCCCTACCCTCATCCGGCCCTCCGGGCCACCTTCTCCCGGTGGGAGAAGGAAGAGCGCTAGCGGCTTTCGCGCAGGAAGCGGGCCATCGACGACACCCCCGGTAGCGCCGGCTGGAACTGCCCGGCGACGTCGACGAAACCGCGCATCACCGCGATCTCGCGCGGGGTGCGATTCAAGGTATCGCGCAGTTCCGGATCGGCACCGGCGCGCAGCAGGCGCTGCACCAGCAGCGGCAGGCCGTGCAACGCGGCCAGGTGCAGCGGGCCGAAGCCGCGCGGATCCTGCACCTCCAGGCTGACCTCCTCGTCGAGCAGGCGCTCGACGCCGGCCAGCACCACCGGCTCCTCGCAGGCCGTGCCCGGCTCGGCGCGCGCGCCCAGCAGCAACAGCAGCGGCGTCACCCCGCCGGCGGAGCCGCGGTCGGCCTCGGCACCGGCCAGCAGCAAGGTGTCCAGCAGGGCCAGCAGGCGCGTCTTGTCGCGCGCGGTGAAGCCGTACAGCGCGGCGCAGTGCAGCGGCGCCAGTTGCTGGGCGTCGCCGGCATGCACGTCGGCGCCGGCGGCCAGCAGCCGCGCGGCGATGTCCGGCAAGCCCAGCGCGCAGGCCAGCATCAGCACGGTGACGCCGCCCGGCAGGCGGTGTTCGATCTGCGCGCCGGCCTGCAGCAGGGCGGCGACGATCTCGGTCTGGCGCATGCTCACCGCCGCCGACAGCGGCGTGGCGCCGCTGGCCGCAGCGTGCTGCAGATCGGCGCCGCGCGACAGCAGCAGCTTCACGGCCGCGGCATGGCCACCGCCGGCGGCACGCAGCAGCGCGGTGCAGCCCTGCGCGTCCACCGCATCCACCGGCAAACCCAGATCGATCAGCCGGCGGATCGCCTCGGCGTCGCCGACCATCGCCGCGGCCGGCACGTCGGCCTCGCGCAGCGGGCGCCGCGGCAGCGGCCAGGTGCGCCAGTCCAGCCAGTCGGCCAGGTCGCGGCGGCCACTGGCCAGGGCCACGCCGAGCGGGGTCTGGCCGTCGGCGGCGCGCGCATCCGGCGAGGCGCCCTGCTGGATCAGCAGTTTCAGCGAGGCCTCGCGGCCCAGCGCGGCGGCCAGGTGCAGCGCGGTCATGCCGTGGCTGTCGCGCGCCTCGCGGTCGGCGCCGCGTTCGAGCAACTGCAACTGCAGCCGCAGCCAGCCCAGCCGCACCGCCAGCGACAGCGGCGGGTCGCCGGCCGGCGACGGCGCGAACGGATCGGCGCCGCGCTCGAGCAGTTCCAGCGCGAACTGTTCCAGCGCGCGCGAGGCGTGATCGTGCTGGGCGCAGGCGGCGAGCAGCCGGGTCAGGCCGCCGCGGCCGGCCGGCGACACGCCGTGGCGCAGCATCGCCTGCAGGCTGGGCACCGCCTCCACGCCGCGCGAGAGCAGCGCGAACATCGGGGTGTCGCCGCAGGCATCGAGCACCTCCGGCTCGGCGCCGTGCGCCAGCAGCCAGTCCACCGCCTGCGCGTTCAACGCCAGCGGCGCATCGTGCAGCAGCGCGCCCAGTTCCTCGGCCGCACACAGCCGCGCCAGCGCGGCGAGGCCGTCGCGCGGCTGGCCCAGTTGCAGGCCCTCGCGCAGCAGTTCCAGCGGTGGCCGGTCGGGCAGGCCGGCCGGGCCGGTCTCGCCCTGGCCGTCGCTGACCGCGGCCGGCAGCGGGTAGTCCGGGTCCAGCGCGGAGACGATCGCCCAGCGCCCGGCCTCGGCGGCCAGGTCGACCGCGCGGCGGCCGCTCTGGTCCGGCTGCGCCGGCGCCACGCCCAGGTCGAGCAGGCGCCGGATCAGGCCGGTGGCGACGTGGTCGGCAGTGCAGGCCAGCAGGATCGCGTTGCGGCCGTCGCCATCGACCGCAGTGAGGTCGGGCTTGTGCGGCAACAGCCGTTCCAGCACCGCCACACGACCGTGGCGGGCGGCTTCCAGCCACGGCGTGCGGCCCAGCGCGTCGCGCGCTTCCAGGTTGGCGCCGGCACCAAGCAGGGCCTGCACGATCTCCACGTGGCCGGCCTGCGCGGCCTCGTGCAGCGCGCTGCGGCGCTGGCGGTCGCGCGCGTCCACCCGCGCCTTGTGCTTGAGCAGCAACTGCACGCCGGCCGGATCGTCTTCCTCGGTGCCGGCCGCGGCCAGCAGCACCGGGCTGGCCTCGGCCGGTTCGGGCTTGGCGCCGCGCTCGAGCAGGAACTTGGCCATGCGCCAGTTGCCGACCTGGCAGGCCACCGCCAGCGGGGTCAGGCCGTCGCGGTTGGCCGCGTCCAGTTCGGCGGCGGCGTCGCGCAGCAGCGCGGCCACGCCCGGATCGGAACTGCGCGCGGCGTGATGCAGGGGGGTGTTGCCGTCGCCGTCGCTGGCGCGCGGGTCGGCGCCGTTGGCGAGCAGGGTCATCACCGCCTCCGGGCGGCCATGCCAGCTGTCGCGGGTGGCGGCCAGCAGCGGCGTCATGCCCAGGTGCGGGCGATTGACGTCGACGCCGCGCACGATCAGTTCGCGCAGCAGGCGCAGGTCCGGCAGCACCGCGGCCAGTACCGGCAGGCTGCGCTGGTCGCGCCACTCGGCGGCGGGCAGCGCGTGCGGATCGGCACCGGCCTGCAGCAACTGCAGCGCGCGATCGACGCGGCCACCGCGGGCGGCGTCGTACAGCGCCGCATGCAGTTCGTCCTGCGCCGGCGGCGGCTCGTCCGCGCGCGGCGCGGCGGTGGCGCTGAGTTCGGCGAACAGGTCGGCGGAGGACACCGGCGGGGTCAGCGCCTGCGGCGGCGCCACCCGTTGCAGGCCGGCATGCAGCAGCGGCGACAGCAGCGCATAGGCCAGCGCCAGCGGCCAGCGCGCGGCCTCGGCGAGCAATCCCGGCCAGGCCAGCACCACGCCGAGCCCGGCCAGCACCAGCACCAGCGCGGCCACCGCCAGCCCGCGCCAGGCCTGCACGTCCTGCTGCGCCAGCGTGTGCCAGCGCGCGCCCAGCGGGCCGCCCTCGCTGTCGCTGCCGTGCCACAGCGGCCAGGTCCGCCACAGGCCGAGCAACGCGGCACTGGCGGCCACGCTCAGCGCCAGCGCCGCGGCCAGGCTGCCGCTGTCGTGCAGCGCCGCCAGCGGCCAGGCCACCAGCACCGCGACCAGCGCCATGCCGCCGGCCCACAGCACCAGCAGCGGCGCCGCCGCGCCGATCAGCTCGCGCGCCGCGCGCGGACGCGGCCGGCTGCCGCGGTGCCAGGACAGCGCCAGCGCGAACGCCGGCTGCGCCAGCCATGCGCCCAGCGCGGCGGCCAGCGGGCCGAATCCGGCGGCCAGCGCCAGCACCGCGCCGAGCGCGGCGGCGAGCATCGGCGCACGCGCGCGGAGAAAGGAGTCAGTCATCGTGTCGATCGGTGGTGCCGGGCAGTCGCGGCGGCAATTGCAGATGGAAGCCGCAGCCGGCGAGGTTGGCGCGCACCGCGGCCGGATCGGCGCGGGCCAGCGTGCGCTCGGCGGTCAAGGCCACCTCGAGCACGAACGCCAGCGGCTGCAGCGACGCCAGCAGGTCCGACGGCAGACGGCCGAAGTCGTCGCGGGCGGCGAGATACAGATAGGTGTCCGGCTTGCGTTGGCTTTTGTAGACGTAGGCTTGCATGCCCGTGGCGTGCGCCTGGCGTGGAAAGGCAAGCGATTGTGGAGGAAATGCGCCAGCGGCGAAAGCGCACGCCGGCCCTGCGCTGAACGGATCCGGGCCGGAGCGCTATTCACGTTCGCATTGCGGGCGTTTCACGGCATGACCGAATGCGTCGATATACTCCGTTGATTGACCTTGTATGGAATACCGCGTGACCGAAGCGTCCCCGTCGCCCCGCATGGCTCCCGTGGCAATCCGTGCCTACACCGCGACCAACGCGCTCGGCAGCGGACTGCAGGCCCAGGCCGCGGCGCTGCGCGAGGGCCGCAGCGGGCTGCGCCGCAACGACTTCGGTCCGCAACCGCTGGAATGCTGGATCGGCCGGGTTGACGGGCTGGAAACCGCCGCGCTGCCGGACGCCCTGGCCGCGTGGGAATGCCGCAACAACCGCCTGGCCTGGCTGGCCCTGCAGCAGGACGGCATGGCCGCCGCCGTGGCCGCCGCGGCGCAGCGGCATGGCGCCGAACGGGTGGCGGTGGTGATGGGCACCTCCACTTCGAGCATCGGTGCCAGCGAGGAGGCCTATACCCGGCTCGAGCACGACGCGGACGGCCCGCGCCTGCCTGCCGACCTGGACCGGCCGATCGTGCACACCCCGCATTCGCTCGGCGATTTCGTGCGCGCCGCCACCGGCCTGCGCGGGCCGTGCATCACCGTCGCCACCGCCTGCTCGTCCAGCGCCAAGGTATTCGCCCAGGCGGCACGGCTGATCGCCGCCGGCGTGGTCGACGCGGCGCTGGTCGGTGGTGTGGACACGCTGTGCGGCAGCGTGCTGTTCGGCTTCAACTCGCTGCAGGTGGTGTCGCCGGAACCGTGCCGGCCGTTCGACGTGCGCCGGGTCGGGCTGTCGCTGGGCGAGGCCGGCGGCTACGCACTGCTGGAACGCGCCGATGCCGCCGATGCGCCGCCGGCGCAGGCGCTGCTGTGCGGCTACGGCGAATCCAGCGATGCCCACCACATGTCCGCGCCGCATCCGCAGGGGCTGGGCGCCGGCCTGGCGATGCGCGGTGCGCTGCAGCGCGCCGGGGTGGAGCCGGCCGAAGTCGGCTATCTCAACCTGCACGGCACCGCGACCCCGGCCAACGACAGCGTCGAGGCCGCCGCGGTGGCGGCGCTGTTCCCGCCGACCCTGCACGCCAGTTCGACCAAGGCCTGGACCGGGCACACGCTCGGCGCCGCCGGCATCGTCGAGTCGGTGTTCGCGCTGCTGGCGCTGCGCGACGGCCTGCTGCCCGGCACCCTCAACAGCGAACTGCCCGATCCCGCCTGCGGCCCGCAGATCCGCTTCGCCACCGCCCATGCACAGGTCCGCTACGCGATGAACAACTCCTTCGGCTTCGGCGGCAACAACTGCTCGCTGCTGTTCGGCCGCGCATGAGCACGCCCATGCTGCGCGCGACGATCGAAGGCATCGGTTTCTGGGCGCCCGGGCTGCCCGGGTGGGCGCTGGCGCAGGCGTTCGCGCGCGGCGACGGCGCGCTGCTGGAGACGCCGGCACGGCCGTCGCCGCAGTTGCTGGCGCCCAACGAGCGCCGCCGCGCGCCGGACACGGTGGCGGTGTCGCTGGACGCGGCGCTGGCCGCCTGCCAGGACGCCGGCCGCGACCCGGCCACGCTGCCGTCGGTGTTCACCTCCACCCACGGCGACCTGGCGATCACCGACTACATGTGCACCACCCTGGCCAGCGAGCCGCTGGCGATCTCGCCGACCAAGTTCCACAACTCGGTGCACAACGCCGCCGCCGGCTACTGGACCATCGGCGCCGGCGCCACCGCCGCGGCGACCGCGATCAGCGCGCACAGCGGCAGCTTCGCGCAGGGCCTGCTGGAAGCGCTGTCGCAGCTGGCCGCGGGCGAGGACGCGGTGCTGCTGGTCGGCTACGACAGCCGCTCGGTGGGCGCGCTGGGCCGCATCGCGCGCAGCGAGGGCCTGCTCGGCGGCGCGCTGGTGCTGAGCGCCGGCACGCGCGACGACAAGCCGCAGCTGCAGGTGCAACTGCGCGACGGCACCGCACCGATCGGCGACGGCCCGCTGGCACGGCATGCCGCGGGCAATGCGATGGCACCGATGCTGCCGCTGTTCGACGCGCTGGCGCTGGGTGGCAGCGGCTGCACGCTCGATGCCGGCGGCGGCCGCTGCCTGCAGGTGGAGCTGCGCGCATGAGCCGCACGCCACTGACCGCCGCCGACGCCACGATCCTGATTCCGGCCCTCAACGAACGGCTGCGCATCCGCGAGGTGGTCAGCGACGCGCTGGCGCACTGCCCGCGGGTGATCGTGGTCGACGACGGCTCCGACGACGGCACCAGCGACTGCATCGCCGACCTGCCGGTGACCCTGCTGCGCCACCCGCAGCGCCGCGGCAAGGGCGCGGCGCTGCGCAGCGGTTTCGCCGAGGCGCAGCGCCAGGGCGCGCGCGCGGTGATGACCATGGACGGCGACGGCCAGCACAGCGCCGCCGACTTCCCGCGGCTGCTGGCCGCGGCCAACCGCCACCCCGGCTGCGTGATCGTCGGTGCGCGCCTGCGCAAGCGCGCCAGCCAGCCGCCGATCCGCCGCATCGGCAACGACTTCGGCGACTGGGGCATCGCCTGGGGCTGCGGCTTCCGCCTGGTCGACAGCCAGAGCGGCCAGCGCCTGTACCCGCAGTCGGTCTACACCCTGCCCGACGTGCCCGGCGAAGGCTTCGTGTTCGAGGCACAGCTGCTGATCTCGGCCGCGCGCCAGGCCGGCGCGCGGGTGGTGGCGGTGCCGATCGAGACCCGCTACGCCAGCCAGACTCCCGGCACGTTCCGCAAGAGCCACTTCCGGCTGGTGCGCGATCTGTGGAAGATCACCTCGCACGTGATCGTGCAGGTGTGGACCTACGGGCACGTGGTGCGCGAGTACCGGCGCACCCGCGCCAACCCGGTGCTGATCGACGACGTCGACGGCACCCTCGACACGGCACCCCTGGCCGTCGGCAAGGAAAAGACGACATGAATGCAGCGCAGGCGGATGTGGCGATTCTGGGCGGCGGACTGGCCGGACTGACCCTGGCGCTGCAATTGTGCCAGCGCGACCCGCAGCTGCGCATCCGCGTGCTGGAACGGCGCGCGCATCCCGTGCGCGAGGCCGCCTTCAAGGTCGGCGAATCCTCGGTGGAGATCGGCGCGCACTACTTCGCCGAGGTGCTGGGCCTGCGCGAGCACCTGGACGCCGAACAGATCCGCAAGTTCGGCTTCCGCTTCTTCTTCTCCGACGGGCGCGCCGACATCGACCAGTGCACCGAGCTGGGGGTGAGCCAGTTGCTGCCTACCCCGTCGTGGCAGATCGACCGCGGCCGCTTCGAGAACTTCCTCGGCGAACGCGCGCGCGCCCTGGGGGTGGAGTTCCTCGACGGCAGCACGGTGCGCGGCGTCGACCTGGCCGAGGACGATGGCGAGCACTGCGTGCGCTACGGCCGCGACGGCGCCGAAACCCGCCTGCAGGCGCGCTGGGTGATCGACGCCAGCGGCCGCGCCGGCCTGCTCAAGCGCAAGCTCGGCCTGGCGCAGGACAACGCGCACCAGGCCAATGCGGTGTGGTGGCGGGTGGACGGGCTGGTCGATCCCAACGGCTGGTCGCAGGACAGCGCCTGGCTGCAGCGCTGCACGCCGCCGGACCGCTGGCGCTCGACCAACCACATGTGCGGCCCCGGCTACTGGTTCTGGCTGATCCCGCTGTCCTCCGGCGCGCATTCGCTGGGCATCGTCTGCGATGCCGCCATGCATCCGCTGGAGACCATGAACACCCACGCCAAGGCGATGGACTGGCTGCGCACGCACCAGCCGCAGGTGGCCAGCACGCTGGAGCGCAGCGAGCACACGGTGCAGGACTTCCTGTTCCTGCGCGACTTCTCCTACGGCTGCAAGCAGGTGTTCTCGGCGCAGCGCTGGGCGCTGACCGGCGAAGCCGGCGTGTTCCTGGACCCGTTCTATTCGCCGGGCAGCGACTTCATCGCCATCAGCAATACCTATATCTGCGAGCTGATCGGGCGCGAGCGTGCCGGGCGCGACATCGCGCCCTACGCCGAGCTGTACCAGCAGCTGTACTTCTCGTTCTACGAGAACACCATGACCCTCTACCAGGACCAGTACCCGCTGTTCGGCGACGCCCAGGTGATGCCGGTCAAGGTGATCTGGGACTACACTTACTACTGGTCGCTGCTGGCGCCGCTGTACTGCACCGACCGCATCGCCGACCTGGCGGTGCTGGGCCGGCTGCGCCCGGCGCTGCAGCACGCCAGCGCGCTCAACCTGGGCGTGCAGGCGCTGCTGCGCGACTGGGGCGCGGCCAATCGCGTGCAGGCCGCGGCGGTGGCCGACGGGCGCCTGCTGGACCAGTACCTGATCGGCTGGTTCCACGAACTCAACCGCGCCTTGAGCGACCGGCTGGACGACGCGGCCTTCGTCGCCCGCCTGCACGGCAATGTCGCGCGCATGGCGGAACTGGCCGGGGAAATCCTGGCCCGCGCCCGCCAGCAGCATCCGGCGCTGGCCGACCACGGCCTGCTGGATGCCTGCCGCGAGGCGCAGACGCCGCTGCCTGTGCTGTCGCCGGACTGGTACGCGGACGCCGCCTGATCCACGCGCAGGGCCATGCCGCCCTGCAACAACGCGCGCTCCGCACAGCGCCGCGCGCCGCCAGCGGGCGCCGCAATTACGCGGCCTGCGTCACATGGGGCGAATATCGCCCGTACATTCGCGTTTTCGCACGCACCGCGGTTGACGCCCCGCGCCGCCGGCGCGACACAGGCCCGCCGCGCCCGCGCCTTTCAGGAGAGAACCGCATGCGCTCCACGCTGCTCGCCTTGGCCCTTCCCCTGGCCGCTCTGGCCACCGCTTCCACCGCACACGCGCAGACGACCGAGCGTGCTCCGGCGTCGCCGGCACCGCTGCAGCAGTCGTGCGACGCGCTGGCGGGCCGGCTCGCCTATCCCGGCACCCGCTTCACCGCGGTGCGCAGCGTGGCCGCCGGCGCCCTGCAGGTAGGCGGCCAACCGATCGGCGCGCATTGCCAGATCACCGGGCTGATGCACGAACGCGTCGGCACGGACGGCCAGTCCTATGCGATCGGCTTCGAGATGCGCCTGCCGGTCGCATGGAACGGACGCTTCTTCTACCAGGCCAATGGCGGCCTGGACGGCAACGTGGTCCCCGCGCTCGGCGAGATCGGCGGCGGCGGCGAGCGCGACAACCCGCTGCGCATGGGCTTTGCGGTCATCAGTTCCGATGCCGGGCACAGCAACGCGCAGAACCCGCTGTTCGGCCGCGACCCGCAGGCGCGGCTGGACTACGGCTACCAGGCGGTGCAGGCGCTGACCCCGATGGCCAAGCGCGTGGTGCAGATCGCCTACGGCAAGGCGCCGGACTACAGCTACTTCGGCGGCTGCTCCAACGGCGGCCGCCACGGCATGGTCGCCGCCGCGCGCGATGCGCAGGACTACGACGGCATCCTGGTCGGCGACCCCGGTTTCCACCTGCCCAAGGCGGCGATCGCGGACCTGGCCGCGGCCCAACAATTGGCGGCGCTGGCCGGCGGCAGCGACACGCGCAGCGGCCTGAACGCGGCCGAGCGCAGCCTGGTGGCCGAGCGCATCGTCGCCACCTGCGATGCGCTGGACGGCGTGCGCGACGGCATGGTGCAGGACGTGCTCGCCTGCCAGCGCCGCTTCGACCTGAACCGCGACGTCGCCACCTGCGGCAGCGCCGGGCGCACCGGCCAATGCCTGACTCCGGCGCAGAAGCGCGCGCTGGTCGCCATCCACGCCGGCGTGCGCAACAGCGCCGGAACGCCGCTGTACGCACCCTTCCCCTACGACCCGGGCATCGCCAGCGGCGACTGGGCCGGCTGGCGGCAGGACGCCTCGCTGACCCTGGTGCCCGGATCGGTGGCCTTCGGCTTCGTCACCCCGCCGGAGGACCCGGCGATGCTGCAAGACCTGAAGCGGTACGCGCTGCAGTTCGACATGGACCGCGACGCGCCGAAGATCTTCGCCACGTCCGGCGCCTTTCGCGAATCCGCCTGGTCGTACATGACCCCGCCGAACGAGACCCGGCTGACCACGCTGAAGGCGCGCGGCGGCAAGCTGCTGATCTACCACGGCACCGGCGACGGCATCTTCTCCTTCGCCGACACCGCGGCCTGGTACGACCGCCTGCGCACGGCCGATGCCGACGCCGCCAGCTACGCGCGCCTGTTCGCGGTGCCGGCGATGGCCCATTGCGCCGGCGGACCGGCCACCGACCAGTTCGATGCGCTGACCCCGCTGGTGGCCTGGGTCGAGCAGGGCCAGGCGCCGGCCGCGATCGTCGCCAACGCACGCGGCAGCGGCAGCGCCGCGCCCAACAACGAGGTGCCGGCCAGCTGGAGCAGCCAGCGCAGCCGGCCGCTGTGCCCGTATCCGCAGGTGGCGCGCTACGTCGGCGGCGACGTGGAGGCAGCGTCCAGCTTCGTCTGCCGCTGAGCGCGGATCGCCGTTGCGCCGCCGGCGTGGCGGCGCGACAGCCGCGTCGTCTTTGGCGCGGTCAGCCCATGCCGCCGTTGATGCCGATGACCTGGCCGTTGATGTAGGCGGCCGCGTCCGAGCACAGGAAGGCGACCAGCGCGGCCACTTCCTCCGGCTTGCCGGTGCGCCCGGCCGGGACCATCTGCTTGATCGCCTCCGGCGGGAACGCGCTCTCGGCCATCGCCCCCTGGATCACGCCCGGCGCGACCACGTTGACGCTGATGCCGCGGCTGGCCATTTCCCGCGCCAGCGACATGCTGGCGCCGTGCAGCGCGGCCTTGGCCGCGGCATAGTTGGTCTGCCCGCGGTTGCCCAGCACCGCCGCCACCGAGGACACGCTGACGATGCGGCCCCAACGCGTGCGCGCCATCGGCAGCAGCAGCGGCTGGGTGACGTGGAAGAAGCCGTGCAACGACACGTCGATGACGGTGTGCCACTGCGCCGCGGTCATACCCGCCATCGGCGCGTCGTCGTGGATGCCGGCGTTGTTGACCAACACCTGGATCGGCCCGGCCTCCAGCAACGTCGCCAGCGCCTGCGCGCTGGCCTGCGCGTCGGCCACGTCGAACGCCACCGCCTCGGCGCTGCCGCCAGCGGCGACGATCGCCTCCACCACCGCCGCGGCCCGCGCGACGTTGGCATTGGCGTGCACGATCACGTGCAGGCCCTGCGTGGCCAGGGCGTGGCAGATCGCGCCACCGAGATCGCCGCTGCCGCCGGTGACCAGGGCACGACGCGAAGAAGAGGAAGCTGTCATCGGCAAGGCTCCGCTGGCGACCGGCGGCGGCCGCAGACAAGGGGCCGCCATCGTAGAGCAAACCCGGACGCGTTGCGCCATGGGTACTCGCTGCCGCAGCCGCCGGCGGCGCCGCGGCGCTGCGCGCATCAATCGCGATGTCGCACCGGCATAGCCAGCGCCTGCGGCCGCCCCGCGGCCGTTCGACTCAGTCGCGGGTGCTGGTTTCCCAGGTGCCGTGCACGACCTCGCCCTTGCGTTCCAGCCGCGCGATCACCGCATCCAGTTCGTCCGGGTGCGCCGCACTGCTGACCAGCGAAGCCACCAGCTCGGTCTGCTCGTCGCCGCGCTCGATCAGGTCCACCGCACTCACCGGGTAGTGGGCCGCCTCCAGTTCCTCGACCAGGCGCTCGCGCAGTTCGGGCACGGCGGACGTCGCCACGGTGAGGCGCACCGCATAGTGCATCTCAGTGGCTTGGGCGGTGATTGGGAAGCGGTTGATCGCGTTGACCAGCGGCCGCAACAAGGTGTTGCCGCCGATCACCATGACCGTGAGCAGCGCGGCCTCGGCCAGCATGTCCGCGCCGGCGCAGCAGCCGACCGCGCCCGAACACCACAGCGTGGCGGCGGTGTTGAGCCCCCGCACGTTCATGCCTTCCTTCATGATCACGCCGGCGCCGAGGAAGCCGATGCCCGAGACCACGTAGGAGATCACCCGCACCGCCTCGGCGCTGCCGGCGATGCTCATGCCCAAGTCCACGAACGCCGCCGCGCCCAGCGCCACCAGCACGTTGGTGCGCAGGCCGGCGGTGCGCTGGCGGTACTGGCGTTCGGCGCCGATCAGGGTGCCGAGCAGGAACGCCGCCACCAGGCTGACCACCGTGTCCAGGAACGCGGCGGCATGGAAGGTTTCGATGGACCGCATCAACAAGCTCCGTTGTTCCCATCCCGTCGCGATCGACGTGGCGCTACCTTGCCACACCCGTGCTGCGGCGCCCTGACGCCGGCGGCAGGCGCCGGCTCAGCCGGCCGCGCCCAGCACCACCGTGGCGCGGCCCTCGGCCAGCAGTTGCCCGGCATGGGTGATGCGGAAGGCGTACTGCTGGCTGTCGTCGGCCTGCAGCAGCACCTCGGCCTCGCCTTCGATCGGCCCGGCCAGGTCCTGCAGCTCGCTGACGTGCAATTGCACCCCGCGCAGCGCCACCAGCATGCCCGGCCGCACCGGCGTGCCGGCGGCACGGCCGAGCAGGCCGCCGTGCACCGCCATCGCCTGCGCGCCGTACTCGCACAGGTGCAACGCGCGCAGGCGTTCGCCGCTGCGTAGCGGATGCGTGGCCTGGCGATGCGCGCCGCTGCGCAGCCGCACGCGCTGCGCGTCCCAGGCCACCACCTCCTCCCACAGGCACATCAGGCCCTGGTGCGGGACGAGGGCGGCGATGGCGTCGCGTCCGTGCAATGGCTCAGTGTGCATGGCGGGTCTCCTCGGCTTCGCTGGCGGTCTCGCGCGAAATCAGCAGCGCCAGCACGAAATTGAACAGCACGCCCAACGCCACGGTGCTGCCGATCGCGCGCAACACCGGGATGCTGGAAGCGGCCAGCAGCGCAAACACCAGCAAGGTCATCAGGCTGCACACGATCAGCGCATGCAGGGTCCGCAACTGGTCGGCGCGATCGTCGCCGGCGTGGTCGAAGAACAGCGCGTAGTCCAGGCCCAGCCCGGCGGCCAGGATCAGCGCGATCAGGTGGAACAGGTTCAGTTCGACGCCGCAGCCGCGCAGGATCGCCAGGATCAGCAGCGTGGTCAGCGCCATCGGCAGCAGCACGCGCACGATCCGCCGCGGCGTGCGCAAGGCGATCGCCACGGTCAGCGCCAGCAGCACCGCGGCCACGCCCAGCGCGGCCAGCACACGGCCGCGGTAGGCGGCGACCAGCGATTCGGAGGCATCCTTGAGGTCCAGCAGTTGCGCACCGCTGCCCTGCACCGCGCGCGCCAGCTGCGCCGGATCGCGCAGCCCGGTCAGCGACACCAGTGCGGTGGTGCGATCCGGTCGCTCCAGCAGCAGGCCACCGACGGGGGTCGCCAGCGGCGTGCCATGCAGCGCGCGCGCGGTCAGCAGCGGCGCCGTGCGCGCGACCTGCAGGTCGGCCAGGAACGGCGCGAAGGCGTCGGCGCGGAACGGCGTGGCGGCCACCGCGGCGGCGGTGATCGCCTGCGCCTGCGCCGGATCGGGCAAGGCGGCCTGGCGCCGGCGCTGGGTGGCGGCGCTGGGCAGGTAGCGCGCGGCCATGTCGTAGCCGGCCAGCTCGCCCTGCGCCACCAACGCGTCCAAGCGCGGGCGCAGGCGTTCGGAGGCGACCAGCGCCGCGTCGGCGGACGCGGCCGGCAGGGCCAGCACGTAGCGCACGTCGGGCGCGCCCAGTTCCTGGCGTAGGTGCGCGTCGCGGGCCAGGCCATCGGCCGGCACCGGGGTCAGCTTGGACAGGTCGTTCTGCCAGAACGGCCCCGGCGCGAACACGATGATCGCGGCCGCCAGCAGGGCCAGCGGCAGCAGCGACCAGCGCGGCCGCGGCAGCCGCGCGATGCCGCGCCACAGCCGCTCCAGCATCGGCGAATCGGCATGGTCGCGCGGCGAGGGATCGATCAGCGCCGGCAGCAACAGGCGCGTGGTCAGCGCCGCCACCAGCAGGCCAGCGATGGTGAACACCGCCAGCTGGCGCAGGCCGTCCACGCCGGAGAACAGGAAGGTGACGTAGGCGATGCAGGTGGAGACCACACCGGTGGCCAGGGTCGGCCACAGATGGCGCGCGTTCTCGCGCGGATCCAGGCCCGGGCGCTGGTGGCTGAACAGGTGGATCGGATAGTCCTGGACCACGCCGATCAGGGTGAAGCCGAACGCCACGGTGATGCCGTGCACGCCATCGAACAGCAGCGCCACCGCACCGAGCCCGGCCAGGCCGGCGCTGGCCAGCGGCAGCACGCCCAGCACCGGGATCTTCCAGCTGCGGTAGGCGACCAGCAGCAGCACGATCAGCCCCACCGTATCCAGGGTGCCGATCCACTGCGCCTCGTTCTGGGTGCGCCCGCCGATCTCCACCGAGAACGCGCCCGGACCGGTCAGGGTCAGCTTGCTCGCGCTACCCGCGGAGACCTTGGCGAAGGCGGCATGGATCGCGTCCACCGCACGCTGCTGGCCGGTGGGATCGAAGCCGGCGGCGCGGGTCTGCGCCACCAGCAGCGCGTCCTTGCCGGCGCGGTCGAACCAGACGCCCTCGCGCTGCTGCGGGCCGCCGGCCGGCTGCAGGCTCTCGGCCAGGTGCAGCACCTCCAGGGTCGGGTCGCGCGGCAGCAGCGGCTCCACCATCGCCGCCGCCGGCGAGCCCAGGTCCTGCAGCCGCGCCTGCAGCGCATCGCGCAGGGTCGGCGCATCCAGCGGCCTGGCGTCGAAGCTGTCGCTGAGCAGGTAGCGGTACGGCAGCAGGCGCGCGGGGATCGCGTCCAGGCCGGCATCGGCGCCATTGGCGACCAGTTCGAACACATCGTGCTGCGCGACCAGTTCGGCGTGCAGCGCCTGCGATTGCTGCGCCAGCGTGGCCGGATCGGCCCCGGACAGCGACATCAGCAGCAGCCGCGAGCCAGGGCCTTCGCCGAGTTCGTCGAGCAGGAGTTTTTGCGCGGGGGTGCGGGCTTCCGGCATGAACTTGCGCAAGTCCCCCGACACCTGCAGCGCATTGCCCAGCCAGATCCCGGCCACGGTCAGCAGCGCCAGCCATAGCAGCGCCAGCGAGATGCGCATCTTCGAACTGAGGGCACGCTTCATTGCCGCGTTCCCATGCATGCCTGCCCTGCGCGATCAGCGGCGGCACGCGCAGCCGTCAGCCCGGCAGCGCGCTGCCGGCGCCCATCATCTGATGCGTGGTTCACGCCGCGTCGCCGTGGCACAGCGCGGTCAGTGCAGCCCCGTCGACGAGTGTACCGGCAGCCTGCGCAGCACCGGCCAGCAGGGTGCGCTGGACATCGCCCTTGGCCGGGATGGTCTCGATGCAGCGCAGTTCGGCGCCACGGCCGTACAGGCGCAGGCTGCGCACGTGCGCGGCCACGGCCGGGTCCTTGGGCTGCAGCTCCAGTTGCCAGCGTTCGCGGGTGCCGGTGCTGCTGATGGTGTACTGCTGCTGCAGCAGCGCGCGGTCGCCGGACAGCAGCGCGCCGAAGCCGCTCTGCAGGCCGGCCAGTTCCGGCACCCGCGCCAGCGAGAAGCGCCGCGGCGGCTTGCCGTCGCGCTCCAGCGTGGCTTCGCCGCCGCGCAGGGTGGTGGTCTCGTGGTACGGCGCGGTGACCTCGCGCACCAGGGTCTGCGCGTCCGGGCGGCGGTACTCGCCCTGCACGCGCAGCGGGGTCTTCAGCAGCGCCGAGCCGCGCAGTTCGACGAAAGCGGTGCTGACCGGCGCCGGCCGCGCCAGCTTCTGCAGGATCCAGTCGGCGTCCGGCGCCTCAGGCGATGCGGCGCACAGCGGTGCGGCGCTGCACAGCAGTATCAGCATCCACGGCAAGGTGCGGCGCATCGGCATGGCGGTTGTTCCAGAAGTCGTAGAAGTTGAACCAGTTGTAGGGCGCGGAGCGGGTGTAATGCTCCAGCCTGGCGGCGTAATCGCGGATGAGCGCGGCCAGCACCGGCGCGCGCTGCCGGCGCGGCAGGTCCAGGCCTTCGCTGAAGGTCTCGAACACCAGCTCGTAGCGGTTGCCGCCGCGGTACAGGCCGAACGCCAGCACCACCGGCACCTTGAGCGCGGCGGCGATCAGCCACGGCGAGGTCGGGAACAGCGCGCCCTGGCCGATGAAGGCGGCCGGCAAGGCCGGATCCTCCGGGCGCGGCCGGTCCACCAGCAGCGCGACCAGCGCGCCCTCGTCGGCGGCCTGCTTGATCGCCATGACGATCGAGGTGCTGTCCATGCCGGCGTCGATGATGTTGGCGGCCAGCTGCGGGTTCAGCGCGCCCAGCAGGTCGGTCATCGCCGGATTGTGCGCCTTGTCCAGCACCACCTTGACCTGCACGTCCGGACGCTCGGTGGCCAGCACCCGCAGCGCGTCGAAGCTGCCCAGGTGCGAACCGAAGATCAGCACGCCGCGGCCGCGGTCCATCTGCGTGTGCAACTGGTCCAGGCCGCGGATGTCCACCCGGAACCGGTGCATCTGCCCGCACAGCATGAACACCCGGTCGAGGATGGTCGAGGCGAAGGTGTGGATGTGCCGCGCCACTTCCAGCAAGGTGGCCGGGCGGTCGAACACGCGGCTGAGGTAGTGCCGCGAATCGCGCCGCTCCGGGCCGCGCACCAGCAGGAAGTACAGGGTGATCGGATACAGCAGCAGGCGCCCGACGGCACGGCCGCCGTAGCGGGCGATGCTGCGGATCAGCCACAGGGCGAAGCGGCCGCCGCCTTCCGGGCGCTGCTTCCAGCCGGCGCTCACGGCGCCGCCTCGGCGTTCAGTTCGCCACTGACCAGCAGGTCCTCGCCGCGCAGCACGCGGAAGCGCCAGCGCGGCGCGGCGCCGTCCAGTTCCACCCGCGCCGGCTGGCCGGGAAACAGCGGCTGCACGAACTTCACCTGCGGCAGGCGCAGCGGCGCGCGCGCGCCGTGCGCCGCCTCGACGGCCTGCAGCACGTGGTCCAGCACCACGACGCCGGGCACCACCGGGCGGCCCGGGAAGTGGCCGGGCAGGCTGGGATGATCATGCGGTACGACGAATTGCATACGGGCGACTCATATCCTGGGTTCGAGCATCGCACGGACGGCCTGGTGCGCGCGCTGGGTCAATTCCTGGCGGTTCAGCGGGCCGTCCTCGCCGTTCACCCGGATCGGCACGCCGATCCGCACCCGGATGACGCCGGGCCGGACCCGGAACAGGCTGGTCGGCGGCAGCACCTTGCCCGCCCCGTCCAGCGCCACCGGCACCACGTCCACCCCCGCGTCGATCGCGGCCTGCAGCAGCCCGGCCTTGAAGTCGGCCAGTGCGCCGCTGCGGCTGCGGGTGCCTTCCGGGAACAGGCACAGGTCCTGGCCACGGCGCAGCAGCGCCGCCGCCTCGCGCCGCATCATCGCCCCGGCGCGGCGGCTGTCGCGGTCCAGGAACAGCATGCCGGTCGCACGCGCATACCAGTTCACGAACGGCACCTTCAGCATCTCGTCCTTGAGCAGGAAGCGCAGCGGCACCGGCAGCGCCATGAACAGCGCGCAGATGTCGATGATCGACTGGTGGTTGCTGACGAACAGGTGGTTGCGCGACCAGTCCACCCGCTCCTGGCCCTCCACCTGCAGCCGCGCACCGGCGCCGAACAGCAGCACCGGCGCCCAGAAGCGCGCGCCCATGCGCAACGGCAGGCGCGGCCCGGTCAGCCATAGCAGCACCAGCGCGACGACGATGCCCAGCGCGGTGAACGCCAGGGTGAATACCAGCTGCAGGGCGTTCCACACGGCCCAAACCATGCGCGAGGGCATCCCTGCCTGCGGCAACTTGGTGTTTTCCTTGATGATCTGCACGACCTAGCGTCCCCTGCACTTCGCGCGTCAGCGCAATAGATCGCGCCAAAAAACCGGCCCCAGCCGCGCCAGCTGGTGCAGGAAGTCGGGCAGATTACGGTAGGGACGCTGCGGAAACCAGCGCCCGCGCATCAGGTACTCGCCGACGAAGAAGCCGCCGATGACCCCGTAGCCCAGCAGGTTGGCGAACAGCGAGGCGCGCGCGTCGCTGATCGGCAGCGGCGCGGCCAGGCCCAACTGCGCCAGCACCCCGCTGGGCTGGGCGCACAGCGCCAGCAGCAGGTTGAGCAGGGTCAGCCCCACCAGCAGCAGGGTCCAGGCCAGGGTCAGGCGGCGGGTGTAGCGCAACTGCTCCGGGGTGATCGGCATGCCGGCCTGCCGGTACAGGGCCTCGACGATGCGGGTGATCAGCGGCGTGCGCCCGCGCTGCAGGCTGCGCCCGAAGAACCAGGCCACCCAGGCGGTGAACAGCACCGGCGGCGCGGCCAGCAGCAGCAGGGCGTGCGGCGAGCGCCACAGCGGCACCAGCGCCGCCGTCGCGGCGATGGCCAACGCCCAGGCCCAGGGCCGCCAGCGCGCCATCGGCTCCACCAGCACCATCAGCACCAGCGCCGCCCCGGCCAGCACCGCCAGATCCGGGCGGTGCGCGGCGTTAGCCCAGTGCGCCAGCGGCGAGTAGGCCAGCGCCAGCAGCACGCCCAGGGCCAGCGCCCAGGGCGCGGCGTCGGCCGGCTCAGCTGGTCTTGTTGGCTTCGACATGCGCCGACAGCGCGCGCAGCGAGGCGAAGATGCGGCGGTTCTCGTCGTTGTCCGAGCGCAGTTGGAAGCCGTAGCGCTTGCTGATCGCCAGCGCCAGTTCCAGAGCGTCGATCGAGTCCAGCCCCAGGCCGGTATTGAACAGCGGTGCCTCCGGATCGATGTCGCCGGGCTGGACGTCTTCCAGGTTCAGGCTCTCGACCAGCAGCTCGGCCAGTTCACGTTCGGCGGCGGTTTGCGAAGACATCCAGGGGCTTCCAGGCGAAAGGACGGGTGCGACAAGATGGTGCATCGGGCGCTGCGGCGCAACCATCGGCCCGCGAACAGCACGCTATCATGCCGTTTCGCCCCGCCGTTGCGCCCGCAGGTTCCCTCAGGATGACGTCCCCCGCTGTTGCTTCCCTTCCCCCCACCGCAAGCGCCGCCGCGGCAGACACGCCCGACGTGCTGGTGATCGGCGGGGGGCCGGCCGGCTGCGCGGCGGCGATCGTCCTGGCGCAACGCGGCTGGCGGGTGACGGTGCTGGAAAAGGACCACCACCCGCGCTTCCACATCGGCGAATCGCTGCTGCCGATGAACATGCCGATCCTGCAGCGGCTGGGCGTGCTCGAGCAGGTGCGGGCGATCGGCGTGCTCAAGCTCGGCGCCGACTTCCCCAACGATGCCGGCGGCTACAACACCTTCCGTTTCGCCCACGCGCTGGGCGCGCAGTCCGACTTCGCGCTGCAGGTGCCGCGCGCCGACTTCGACCGCGTGCTGTTCGCGCATGCGCGCGCAGTCGGCGCCGACGTGCACGAGGGCATCCGGGTCGAGGCAGTGCAGTTGGACGGCGAGACGCCGACGGTGCAGGCGCGCAGCGCCGATGGCGTGCGCCACTACCGGCCGCGCTACCTGATCGACGCCAGCGGCCGCGACACTTTCCTCGGCAACAAGCTCAAGCTCAAGCGGTCCAACCCGCGGCACCAGTCGGCGGCGCTGTTCAGCCATTTCCGCGGCGTGGCGCGGCGCCCGGGCGAGGACGCCGGCAACATCAGCATCTACCGCCACGCGCACGGCTGGATGTGGCTGATCCCGCTGCCCGACGATGTGATGAGCGTGGGCGCGGTGTGCGACCCGGAGTACATGAAGACCCGCCAGGGCTGCGACAGCGAGGCGTTCCTGCTGCGCACCCTGGCGCTGAATCCGGACGTGGTGGAGCGCATGGCCGGCGCGCAGCGCGTGGCGCCGGTGCACGCCACCGGCAACTACGCCTACGAATGCACGCGCATGAGCGGGCCGCGCTGGCTGATGCTCGGCGACGCCTACGCCTTCGTCGACCCGATGTTCTCCTCCGGCGTGTACCTGGCCATGCACAGCGCCGAGCGCGGCGCGGCCATGGTCGACGCGGTGCTGCGCGAGCCGGCCAGCGAGGCGCGGCTGCAGCGGCGCCTGGAACGGCACCTGCGCGGCGGCCTGGACGAGTTCAAGTGGTTCATCTACCGCTTCACCTCGCCGACCATGCGCGAGCTGTTCGCGCAGCCGCGCAACGTGCTGCAGGTGGAACAGGCGGTGGTGGCGATGCTCGCCGGCGACGTCTTCGACAACCGCGCGGTGCTGCGCCGCCTGCGCGTGTTCCGCGCCATCTATGCGCTGTCCGCGGTGGCGATGCTGCCGCGGGCCTGGCGCGCCTGGCGCCACCGCCGCCGCCAGGCCCGCGAATCGTTCCACGGCGACACCTTGCACGGAGACACCACCCCATGAGCCGCCCGCACCTGCAGTTTCCGCACCACACGCAGGGCCATCCGCAGTTGCAGGTGGACTACATCGCCGAGACCGACCCGAGCCCGTTGCTGGGCGAGGACCGGGTGCTGGCGGTGTTCGGCTTCGGCGAGACTGCGCCCTATCACGACGACCCACGCTACCTGCGCGTGCCGTTGCAGCCGCACGGTCCGCGCATGCTCGAGGTATGGCGTACCGACGCCCCGGTGCACAGCGGCCGCGACGGCGACATCGCCTGGGCCAGCGACGGCCGCCTGCAGTTCGGCGTCATCGAGATCGACGAACGCCAGGTCGACCTGGACATCGAGGAAGCCGCCGCGCTCGCCTACGCGCAGATCACCGCCTTCGTGTCCGGCAGCGCCACCCCGCGCCTGCTGCGCATCTGGAACTACCTCGACGCGATCACCCTGGGCAGCGGCGACCGCGAGCGCTACCGGCGCTTCTGCGTCGGCCGCGCGCGCGGGCTGGGCGATTTCGACGCCACCCAGCTGCCCGCGGCGACCGCGGTCGGCCGCTGCGACGACGCGCGGGTGATGCAGATCTACTGGCTGGCCGCCGCGCAGGCCGGCACCCCGCTGGAGAACCCGCGCCAGGTCAGCGCCTACCGCTACCCGCGCCAGTACGGCCCGCAGCCGCCCAGTTTCGCCCGCGCGATGCTGCCGCCGGCCGGCAGCGACATGCCGCTGCTGCTGTCGGGCACCGCCAGCGTGGTCGGCCACGCCTCCATGCACCAGGGCCAGTTGCTGGCGCAACTGGAAGAGACCTTCGCCAACTTCGACGCCCTGCTGGCAGCCGCCCGCAGCCACGCCCCGGACCTGCCGCCGCAGTTCGGCGACGGCACCCGCCTGAAGGTCTACGTGCGCGAAGCCGCCGACCTGCCGCTGGTCGCCAATGCCCTCGACGCCCGCTTCGGCGACCGCGTGCCGCGCCTGCTGCTGCATGCGGTGATCTGCCGCGACGAACTGGCGGTGGAGATCGACGGGGTGCACGGCTGAGGCAGCGCGTCGCTGCGTGCGCGAGCTCGCCATCGCCGCGCCGGCGCTGCGGTTGGCTCGATCAGGCGTCGAACGCTGCGAGGTGTTAGGCCATCACTGCTGCCGCGGTTCGCCGCTTGCAAAGACGCGCACCGATTTCCAAGTCGCGTCGCCGGATGATCGGTGGCGCCCGTTCCAGACCTTTTGCACTGGCATGCCATGTCCGACAGTCGCCGCAAGATCGTGATCGTGTCCGGTGCGCCTGGCGCAGGGAAAACCACCTTGGCGGTCCCGCTCGCCGAACGGCTCGGATTTCCGCTGTTCTGCAAGGATGTCATCAAGGAAACCCTGACCGACGCCCTCGGCGACAGCGGCGGCGATCTGGCCGCATCGCGCCGGATCGGCGGCGCGGCGATGGAACTGCTCTGGTCGCTGGCGCGCCATGCGCCGCAGGCGGTGCTGGAAGCCAACTTCCGGCCGCGCAGCGCGTACGAACGCGACAAACTGGTCAGCCTGGACGCCGTCATCGTCGAAGTGCACTGCGACTGCGGCCCCGACGAAACCGCCCGACGTTTTCGGGAGCGCGCCGCGGCCAGCACGCATCACGCAGCGCATCCGTTGAAAGCACTGCCGCCGGACATGCTCGCCGAGTACGCCGGACCGGTCGGGCTAGGAGCCGTCGTCGCGGTGGATACGCGCATGCCGGTGGACGTGGAGCGCCTCGTCGCCGAGGTGTCGAGACGCTTGTCCGAGTGAAGCGAGCCGTCGCTTCGAACGCGAGCGACGCCTGGCACACACAGGCTCCATCATGCGCAGCCCGTCCTAACGGGTCGACAATCCGATCGGCCTGGTGACCGATGCAACCTGCCTGCGCCTCAGGCGTCGCGCTCTCCAGCCAACAGCGCCAGCATCCGATCGCGCGGCAGCTTGCCGGTCTCGTTGCGCGGCAGGGCGTCGAGCAGGCGCAGCCGGCGCGGCAGGAACACCGGGTCCAGCTCGCGGCGCAGCGCGGCCAGGATCTTGGCTTCGTCCAGGGTCGGCGCGACCACCACGGCGGCGATGCGGCCGACCGCCTGGCCGGGTTCCGGCTCCAGCTGCAGCATCGCGCCGTCGACCACGCCCGGCAGGGCCAGCAGGCGCCGGGTAAGGTCGGCCAGCGAGGCACGCTTGCCGGCGATCTCCAGCAGGTCGGCCTGACGGCCGCGCACCTGGAACCGGCCGTCGGCGTCCACTTCCATCAGGTCGGCCAGCAGCACCGGCTGCGGCAGATGCGGCGCGTGCACCAGGGTGCCGTCCGGCTGCGGCGCCACGCGCACGCCGGGCAACGGCGTCCACGGCACTTCGCAGGCGGTGCGGCGGCTGGCGAACACGCAGGTCTCGGTGGAGCCGAACATCTCGCGCACCTGCCCGCCGAAGCGCGCCTCGGCGGCGGCGGCCAGCTCCTGCGCCAGCGGCGCGGTGGCCGAGACGATGCCGGCCAGCGGCGGCAGGGCGACGCCGGATTCGACCAGCGCGCGCAGATGCACCGGCGTGGTCACCAGCAGCCGCGGCGCCGGCAACTGCGCCAGCGCGCGGGCCACGTCCTCGGGAAAGAACGGGCGCCCGGCGTGCACCGCCAGCGGCGTCACCAGCGGCAGCAGGATCGACAGCTCCATGCCGTACATGTGCTGCGGCGGCACCGTCGCCACCACCTGCGGCACCGCGGTGTCCGGCCACAGCCCGACCAGCGCCAGCAGGTCCTGGCGGGTGCTGGTGAGGAAGCTGCCCCAGGTCTTGGGATTGGGCTTGGGCACGCCGGTGCTGCCGGAGGTGAAGCCGATCGCGACCAGCGCATCGTCGGCCAGCTGCGGCATCGGCCCGTCCAGCGACGGCAAGACGTCCGGCAACTGCCAGTAGCGCGGCGGCGGCTCGGCCAGCGCCAGGTCGCCCAGGCAATAGCAGTCGGCATGGGTGCGCTGCACCTCGGCCACCACCGCCGGCGCGCGCGAGGACGGCAGCAGCGAGGTCTGCCCACGCAGCGCCACCGCGCAGAACGCGACCATGAAACGGTAGCGGTCCTCGCACAGGTTCAGCGCATGCCGGCCGGCCGGCAGCACTGCGGCCAGGCCGCGCACGTGGCCAAGAAAGGTGGCCAGATCGATGTGCTCGCCGTTGGCGAAGGCCAGCGGACGGTGCGCGTCGCCGACGGCGAGCGGGTGCAGCAGGGGCGCGGCGGGAATCTCGGAGGAAACGGCGGACATGCGGGGCGGCGGCTCGGGCGGGCGATGACCCGCACGGCGCGGGAAGCCGGTAGCTTGGCCGCCACCGCCGCCGCTGGCAAGCCGGCCGGCCGCCGCGGCGGCCGCCGTCAGTGGTGGTAGCCGGTGTCGGCGGTGATCTTGCCGCGGAACACCCGGTACGACCACGCGGTGTAGCCCAGGATCACCGGCAGCAGCACCGCCAGCCCGACCAGCACGAAACCCTGCGAGGACGGCGGCGAGGCCGCTTCCCAGATGGTCAACCCGGGCGGCACGATGTTCGGCCAGATGCCCAATACCAGGCCGAAGAAGCCGAGCACGAAGAAGCACAGGGTCAGCACGAACGGGCGCGCATCGCGACCCTGCGCCATCGCCGCGCGCCACAGCGCCACCGCGTTGACCAGCACCAGCAGCGGCACCGGCGACAGCCACCAGAAGTTCCCGTCGTGGAACCAGCGCGCCATGATCCGCGAGTCCAGGAACGGCAGCCAGGCGCTGACCAGGCCCATGAACACCACCACCACCAGCACCAGCGGCCGGGTCAGGGTACGGGCGATGTGCTGCATCGCGCCCTCGGTCTTCAGGATCAGCCAGCTGCCGCCGAGCAGCGCGTAGCCGAACACCACCGCCGCGCCGGTGAGCATCGAGAACGGGCTGAACCAGGCCAGCACCCCGCCCAGGTACTTGCCGTCCTGCAGCGGCATGCCTTCCACCAGCGCGCCCAGGATCACCCCTTGCCAGAACGCCGCGCACAGCGAGCCCAGCGCGAACGCCCAGCCCCACAGGTACTTGGAGCTGCGCGCCTTGAAGCGGAACTCGAAGGCCACGCCGCGGAACACCAGCGCGATCAGCATCATCAGCACCGGCAGGTACAGCGCCGACAGCACGATCGCATAGGCCTTCGGGAACGCCGCCAGCAGGCCGGCGCCACCCAGCACCAGCCAGGTCTCGTTACCGTCCCAGATCGGCGCGGCGGTATTCATCATCAGATCGAGCTGGTCCTCGTCCTCGGCGAACGGCGCCAGGATGCCCAGGCCGAGCACGAAGCCATCCAGCAGCACGTACATCAGCACGCCGAAACCGATCACGCCGAACCAGATCACCGGCAATACGGTCGCCATGTCCATCAGCGGGTCTCCTCGATGTCGTCGTCGGCCGCCGACAGCGGCCGCGCCGGGGTCTTGTCGCCCTCCTGCATGCGCGGCGCCGGCTCGTGCGGCAGCGGCCCGTGGCGCAGCATGCGCAGGATGTACCAACTGCCGAACCCGAACACCAGCGCATAGGCGAGCACGTACACACTCAGCGAGATCCACACCATCGCCGGGCTGACCGGGCTGACCGCGTCGCGGGTATGCAGCAGGCCGTAGATCACGTACGGCTGGCGCCCGATCTCGGTGACGAACCAGCCGGCGACCAGCGCCACGAACCCGGCCGGCAGCATTGCGTTCCAGGCCAGGTGCAGGACGCGCCGGCGCAGCAGCGTGCCGCGCCACCAGAAGAACAGCGACACCAGTGCCAGCAGCAACATCGCCATGCCCAGCCCGACCATCACCCGGAACGCGTAGAACACCGGCTTCACCGGCGGCCGCTCGTCGGCCGGCACGGAGGTCAGCGGGGCGATCTCGCCATCCAGCGTATGGGTCAGGATCACGCTGCCCAGGCGCGGAATGGCGACTTCGTAGTCGTTGCGCTCGGCGGCCTCGTTGGGTACCGCGAACACCACCAGCGGCACGCCCTGCCCCGGCGCCTCGCCGTGCCAGTGCCCTTCCATCGCCGCCACCTTGATGGGCTGGTGCTCGAGCGTGTTCAGGCCATGCGCATCGCCAGCGGCGATCTGCAGCGGCAGCGCGATCGCGGCGAAGGCCACCGCCAGCTTGAGCATGCGCCCGGCCGCGTCCAGATGCTCGCCGCGGCGCAGGTACCAGCCGCTGACGCCGCCGATCACGAAGCAGGTGGTGATGAACGCGGCCAGCACCATGTGCGTGAGCCGGTACGGGAACGACGGGTTGAAGATCACCTCGCGCCAGTTGGCCGGCTGGAACACGCCCTCGACCACGGCGTAGCCGGCCGGCGTCTGCAGCCAGCTGTTGGCCGACAGGATCCAGAACGTGGAGATCAGCGTGCCGATCGCGACCAGGCAGGTGGCCAGGAAGTGCAGCTTCTCCGGCACCTTGTGCCAGCCGAACAGCATCACCCCCAGGAAAGAGGCCTCCAGGAAGAACGCGGTCAGCACCTCGTAGCTGAGCAGCGGGCCGAGGATGTTGCCGGCGCGTTCGCTGAGCACCGCCCAGTTGGTGCCGAACTGGAAGCTCATCACGATGCCGCTGACCACGCCCATGCCGAAGGACACGGCGAAGATCTTCAGCCAGAAGAAGTACAGATCGCGCCACACCGTGTCGCGGGTGCGCAGCCAGCGCCATTCCAGGAACGCCAGCCAGCTCGACAGGCCGATGGTGAAGGCCGGGAACAGCACGTGGAAACTGATGACGAATCCGAACTGGATGCGCGACAGCAGCAGGGCGTCCATGAGTAGCGCCTGAGGCAGCGGAAACGATGCCTATTGTTGGTGCGGCGCGGCGAAATGGGATGTGACGGTTTGTCGCAGCGGCGTCTTGTTGCAGCCGCTGCGGTGCGGGATTGCGCATGCACCCAGGCACGTCCAGCACAACGACACTCACGCGATCGGGCGGACGCCAACGGCGCCGATCCAGCGTAGCGGCGCACGTGGCAGAAACGTGCGTGCAACGCGCTGCGAATTGCGGACCGCGTCTGCATCACACCGATGCAGTTGCGGCAGGACTGCCAGCGCAAGCCGGCAGTGCCGACAGCATAATCGGCGACCTCGAGCAGGCGCCGCTCCCTGAATTGGCGCTGCCATGGCCGGATTGCGATACACGGCAGCGACGCGCCCGGATCGCCCTGCCGCAACCCGCCCATGACCGATGGCGCAATCGCCGCCGCCCTGGTGGCTGCTACGCTTGCGGTTTGCCGTTCGCCCGGAATTCCAGATGCGTCGTCTCGCCCTGAGCGCTGTTGCGTTGCTGTCCCTGTCCTGCCTGCCGCCGCTGGCCGCGGCCCAGGATGCCCCCGCCCCGCTGACCATCGAGCAGGCCATGGCCGATCCGGACTGGATCGGGCCGCCGGTCGAGGACGCCTGGTGGGCCTGGGACGGGCACCAGGTGCAGTACCAGCTCAAGCGCACCGGCAGCCCGGTGCGCGACACCTACCGCCAGGGCGTCGACGGCGGCGCCGCGCAGCGGGTCGAGGACGCGCAGCGCAGCACCCTGGACGCGGCCAATCCGGTCTACGACGCACGCCGCCAGCGCATGCTGTTCGTGCGCAACGGCGACGTGTTCCTGCGCGACCTGCGCAGCGGCGCGCTGACCCAGCTGACCCGCAGCAACCAGGCCGCGGCGCGGCCGCAGTTCACCACCGATGGCGGTGCGCTGTGGCGGGTCGGCAACGACTGGTACCGCTGGAGCCCCGGCGGCGGCGTGCAGCAGGCCGCGGTGCTCAAGGCCGAGCGCGATCCCGACGCTGCACCCAAGCCCGACGTGCTGCGCGACCAGCAGCTGCGCACCCTGGAGACCCTGGCCCGCGATCGCGCGCAGCGCGAACTGCTGCGCCAGCAGGAGCAGGCCTGGCGCCGCGCCGACAGCAGCCGCGCGCCGGCGCCGGTGTACCTGGGCGACGACGTGGTGGTCGACGACAGCGCGCTGTCGCCGGACGGCCGCCACCTGCTGGTGGTCACCCACGCCAAAGGCGCCGAGGAGGGCCGCGACAGCAAGATGCCGCGCTACGTGACCGAATCCGGCTACGCCGAGTTCCAGGAAGCGCGCACCCTGGTCGGGCGTAATTCGCCGGTGGCGCAGACCCTGTGGCTGGTCGATGCGGTGGCCGGCAGCGCGCGTAAGCTCGACCTGTCGGTGCTGCCCGGCATCGGCACCGATCCGCTGGCGGCGCTGCGCAAGGCGGCCAAGCAGGAGCCGCTGCAGGGCCCGCGCGCGGTGCGCGTGGAAACCGACGGCGACGGCAGCGGCGCCTCGATGCACTGGAGCGAGGACGGCCGCAACGTCGCCGTGCTGCTGCGCGCGGTGGACAACAAGGACCGCTGGATCGCCAGCGTCGACCTGGACAAGGCGGTGCTGCAGCCGCGCCACCGCCTGACCGATCCGGCCTGGATCAACTGGAGCTTCAACGATTTCGGCTGGATGCCGGACAACCAGACGCTGTGGCTGCTGTCCGAGCAGTCAGGGTATTCGCACCTGTACACCCAGCGCGGCAACGAGAAGCCGCGCCAGCGCACCTCCGGCAAGTGGGAAGTGTCCGCGCCGGTGGTCAGCGCCGACGGCCAGGGCTTCCTGTTTCTGTGCAACCGCAAGTGGCCGGGCGACTACGAGGTGTGCAAGCTCGACCTGCGCAACGACAGCGTCGCCGAGCTGACCTCGCTGGACGGCGTGGAAGACTTCGCGCTGTCGCCGGACGGCCAGCAGCTGCTGGTGCACTACTCCGGCCCCTACCTGCCGCCGCAACTGGCGGTGCTGCCGGCCGCCGGCGGCAACGCGCGCGTGCTCACCGACACCCGCAGCGCGGCGTTCAAGGCACGCCAGTGGGTGCAGCCGCAGTTCGTGCAGGTGCCGTCCAAGCACGGCGCCGGCACCGTCTGGGGCAAGTACTACGGTCCGGCGCAGCCGGAGCCGGGCAAGCGCTATCCGGTGGTGATGTTCGTGCACGGCGCCGGCTACCTGCAGAACGTGTCGTCGCGCTACACCCCGTACTTCCGCGAGCAGATGTTCCACAACCTGCTGGTGCAGAAGGGCTACATCGTGCTGGACCTGGACTACCGCGCCAGCGCCGGCTACGGCCGCGACTGGCGCACCGCGATCTACCGCGACATGGGCCATCCGGAGCTGGAGGACTACCTGGACGGCCTGGACTGGCTGGTCGACAGCAAGCAGGGCGACCGCGGCCGCGCCGGCATCTACGGCGGGTCCTACGGCGGCTTCATGACCTACATGGCGCTGTTCCGCAGCCCCGGCACGTTCAAGGCCGGCGCCGCACTGCGCCCGGTGGCCGACTGGAGCCAGTACAACCACGAATACACCTCCAACATCCTCAACACCCCGGACCTGGACCCGGAGGCCTACCGCACCTCCTCGCCGATCGAGTACGCCAGCGGGCTGCGCGACCACCTGCTGATCGCCCACGGCATGGTCGACGACAACGTGTTCTTCAAGGACTCGGTGGACATGACCCAGAAGCTGATCGAGCTGCACAAGGACAACTGGGAGATCGCGCCGTACCCGCTGGAGAAGCACGGCTTCACCCGCGCCGATTCCTGGCTGGACGAGTACAAGCGCATCCTCAAGCTGTTCGAGCGCGAGCTGCGCTGAGCCTGCCGCACGCCGAGGCGCCTGCCATCGACGTGCGGCAGGCGCCCGGGAGCCACCGCGCGGCGCCCGCAGGACCCCGCCAACCACCGGCGTCCGCCACGCATCACGCCGTCCCGTAGGAGCGGCTTCAGCCGCGACGAGGCGTTACCGCGAATGCCCAGTCGCGGCTGAAGCCGCTCCTACGCGAGCGCCCACAGCTGCCCGGGCCCGGTGATGCCCGTGGCATGGCGGCGTTGGCCGCCGCTGCGTCCGGCCCGAGCAACACCGGCACGATCTTGCTGTCGGCGCCGCTCCTGGCGGCACCGCATCCGCCTTGCCCTGACCGTATCGCGACAAAGACCGCGCGCTCAGCATATGCGCGCGGCCTCCCCCCCTCGCGCACCACCCGGCTTGCGCCCTGGTCCGTCGTCCCTATCCTTGCCGGACGGCCGCCGGCGCGATGGCACCAGCGCCGCCCCTCCCCGAAGGACCGCCGATGCCGCCCCCGCCGCTGCCCCTGACCGCCGCCCGCAACCAGACCATCGATGCGATGGCCAAGCTCTCGCTGCTGCTGGGGGTGCTGTCGCTGTTGTATTCGCTGGGCCAGGCGCTGCTGCTGATGGCATTGCCGGACGGAGCGATCGAGGGCGTGCTGCGCCAGGCCGGCCTGCCGTTGCCGCCGCTGCTGCAGTGGTGCGTGGCCCATGCGCTGGCGCTGTCCTGGCTGTCGGCGCTGCTTTCCGCGGGCCTGTCTGCGGCGTCGTGGGCGCTGCTGCAGCGGCGCGACTGGGCGCGGCGGGCCTTCATCGTGTTCCTGGTGGTCACCGCCGCAGCCAACTTCGCGGTGCTGCCGCTGCTATGGCAACTGCTCGACCTGCTGCAGGCCTGGGCGCCGCAGCACGCCTTCGACCCGCAACAGCTCCAGCACGACCTGGCCCTGAGCCGCATCACCCTCATGGTCAGCGGCGCGCTGACCGCCCTGGTCTTCGCCGGCCTGCACGGCTGGCTGGTCTACCAGTTGTGCCGCCCCGCGATCCGCGCCGAGTTCCACCGCTGACGCACGCCGACCGGCCTGCGCGGTCCGCGCAGCCCGGCGCTGACGCCTGACACAGGCAGCTTCTAGAATGGCGGCATGCATACCTTCGACCGTGTCCGCGACTATCTCACTGACCTGCAAGACCGCATCTGCGCGGCGGTCGAGGCCGCCGACGGCCAGGCCCGTTTCGCCGAAGACCTGTGGCAGCGCGCGGAGGGCGGCGGCGGCCGTACCCGCATCCTGCGCGACGGCGCGCTGTTCGAGCAGGCCGGCATCGGCTTCTCCGACGTCGCCGGCACCCGCCTGCCGCCCTCGGCCAGCGCCAACCGCCCGGAACTGGCCGGCGCCTCCTGGCGCGCGGTCGGGGTGTCGCTGGTGTTCCACCCGCTCAGCCCGTACATCCCCACCACCCACGCCAACGTGCGCTACTTCGAAGCGCAGCGCGATGGCGCCACCGTGGCCTGGTGGTTCGGCGGCGGCTTCGACCTGACCCCGTACTACCCGTTCGACGAAGACGCCCGCCACTGGCACCAGACCGCACACGACCTGTGCGCGCCCTTCGGCGAAGACCGCTATCCGTCGCACAAGCGCTGGTGCGACGAGTACTTCTTCCTCAAGCACCGCAACGAGACCCGCGGCGTCGGCGGCCTGTTCTTCGACGACCTGCATGCCGATTTCGAGCGCGACTTCGCCTACCAGCGCGCGGTCGGCGACGGCTTCCTCGACGCCTACCTGCCGATCGTCGAACGCCGCCGCGGCCTGCCCTGGGGCGAGCGCGAGCGCGAGTTCCAGCTGTACCGGCGCGGCCGCTACGTCGAATTCAACCTGGTCTACGACCGCGGGACCCTGTTCGGCCTGCAGAGCGGCGGCCGCAGCGAGAGCATCCTGATGAGCCTGCCGCCGCGGGTGCGCTGGGAATACGGCTTCCAGCCCGAACCGGGCAGCGCCGAGGCGCGCCTGGCCGAGTACCTGGTGCCGCGCGACTGGCTGGCATGAGCACGCCAGCGCGCACTGCCGTTTTGGGCCGCGAGGACAAGCGCGCCATCGCCGAACAACTGCAGGCCTACCTGCGCACCGAGCTGCAGCAGCAGGTCGGCGCGTTCGAGGCCGAATTCCTGCTCGACTTCGTCGCCGAGCGCATCGGCGCGCATTACTACAACCGCGGCCTGCACGATGCCCGCGCGCTGCTGGCCACGCAGCTGGATACCCTGGACGACGCGCTCTACCAGTTGCAACAGCCCACCGACGCGCGCCGCTGAGCACGGCAGCGCACGCCGCCGGCGCGGCGTCAATAAAACTGCGGGCATAAAAAAGCCCCGCGGACCAGGGGGAGGTCGGCGGGGCCAGGGAACGGAGACTTGGGGAGGAGTCGCCGTTCCTGGATCTGCTCCAGGGGATGGGAGGAGATCCGCGACAGGTATTGCGCCTGTCGAGGGATATAAGAACATTTCCCACCTTGCTCGTTCGTGAAGATTTAAGTTAAAAATTTGTCAGATTAAGGACGGATTCATTCCCAAAACTTCGCCCGAAATACACCGCGTCAAAATTCCGTTCAAACGCTGCAGTGCCGGGTGTTTCAGGGTGTGACGCCAGTTGGCATTTCAGGGCTTTCAGCGCGCGATCGGGTCAAAAAAACAGCGCGAATGGGAAAGCGAAAATCACTGGCGGGATAATCCGTCCGAAAACCGGATTCCATTCGCAGCGGGCGACGCGCACGCTGTCTACGCAACACACCGCAACACCAGGCCGGGTCCTGGAGCATGTCCAGGACCCGGGCGGTCAATGCGCCTCGTCCCAGTTGTCGCCCACGCCGCTGTCCACCACCAGCGGGACCTTCAGCTCCGCCGCGGCGGACATCCGCCCCGTCACTTCCGGCAGCAAGGTGTCGACGAAGTCGGCATCGGCTTCGAACACCAGTTCGTCGTGCACCTGCAGGATCATCAGCGCGCGGTCGCGGTGGTCCTGCAGCCAGGCGTCCACGCCGACCATGGCGCGCTTGATGATGTCGGCGGCGGTACCCTGCATCGGCGCGTTGATCGCAGCGCGCTCGGCACCGGCGCGCAGGCCTTGCTGGCGGGCGTTGATGTCGTTCAGGTACAGGCGGCGGCCGAACAGGGTCTCCACGTAGCCCTGAGTGCGGGCCTGCTCGCGCATGCGCTCCATGAAGTCGCGCACACCCGGGTAGCGGCTGAAGTACAGCGCCACGTAGTCCTGCGCCTCGCCGCGGCCGATGCCCAGGTTGCGGGCCAGGCCGAACGCGCTCATGCCGTACATCAGGCCGAAGTTGATCGCCTTGGCGGCGCGGCGCTCGTTGCCGGTGACCTCTTCGAGCTTGCGCCCGAACACCTCGGCGGCGGTGGCGCGATGCACGTCCACGCCGCTGCCGAAGGCGCGCAGCAGGCCCGGATCCTCGGACAGGTGGGCCATGATCCGCAGCTCGATCTGCGAATAGTCGCAGGCGATCAGCTTGCGCCCGGGCGGGGCGACGAAGGCGCGGCGGATGCGGCGGCCGTCGTCGGTGCGGATCGGGATGTTCTGCAGGTTGGGATCGGAGGAGGACAGCCGGCCGGTGGCGGCGCCCGCCTGGTGGTAGCTGGTGTGCACGCGGCCGGTGTCGGGATTGAGCATCTCCGGCAGCTTGTCGGTGTAGGTGCTGCGCAGCTTGGCCAGGCCGCGGTACTCCAGGATCACCCGCGGCAGCTCGTGCTGGTCGGCGATCGCCTCCAGCGCCTCCTCGTTGGTGCTGGGCTGGCCCTTGGGGGTCTTCAACACCGCCGGCAGCTTCAGTTCGTCGAACAGCACCGCCTGCAGCTGCTTGGGCGAATCCATGTTGAAGCTGCGCCCGGCCAGCGCGGTGGCCTTCTGCTGCGCGGCCAGCATGCGCTGGCTCAGGTCCTGGCTCTGCTTGCGCAGCTCGGCGATGTCCACGCACACGCCGTTGGCCTCGACCCGCGCCAGCACCGGCACCAGCGGCATCTCGATGTCGCGGTAGACCTGCGCCAGCGCCGGCTCGGCGTCCAGCTGCGCCGACAGGGTGCGGTGCAGGCGCAGGGTGATGTCGGCGTCCTCGGCGGCGTAGCGGGTGGCATCGTCGATGGCCACCTGCGAGAAGGCGATCTGCTTGGCCCCCTTGCCGGCCACGTCCTCGTACTTGACCGTGTCGTAGCCCAGGTAGCGCCTGGCCAGCGAGTCCATGTCGTGGCGGCTGGCGGTGGAGTTGAGCACGAAGCTCTCCAGCATGGTGTCGTCGGCATAGCCGCGCACCTCCACGCAGTGGCGGCGCAGCACGTGCAGGTCGTACTTGCCGTGCTGGCCGACCTTGGCCTTGGCCGGGTCTTCCAGCAGCGGCTTGAGCAGCGCCAGCGCCAGCGCGCGGTCCAGTTGCACCGGCGCACCGGGATAGTCGTGGCCCAGCGGCAGGTAGTCGGCGCGGCCCGGCTCGGTGGCGAAGCTGAGGCCGACCAGGTTGGCGCGCATCGCGTCCAGCGCGTCGGTCTCGGTGTCGAAGGCGAAGCCGTCGGCGGCGCGCAGGCGCACCAGCAGTTCCTCGAACTGCTCGGGAGTGGTCACCGCGGTGTAGTCGCCCTTGGCGGCCAATGCCGGGTCCAGCGCCGTATCGGCGGCCGGCGCCGCGGCCCGGGCATAGCCGGCGGCAGTGCCGCGCAGGCTGGGCGTGGCCTCGCTGGCGGCTTCCGGCGCGGCCACGCCGCCGTCCAGGTCGCGCAGCGCCTGGGTGAAGCCATAACGCTGGTACAGGCCGCGCAGCTGCTCCGGCTCCTGTTCGCGCAGGCCCAGGGTGCGCGGCCCGCCGGCCAGCGCCACGTCGGTCTTGATGGTGACCAGTTCGCGGTTCAGCGGCAGGCGCTCCAGCGCCGCGCGCAGGTTGTCGCCGATCTTGCCCTTGATGCTGTCGGCATGGGCGATCACCCCGTCCAGCGAGCCGTATTCGGCCAGCCACTTGGCGGCGGTCTTGGGGCCGCACTTCTCCACCCCGGGCACGTTGTCGATGGCATCGCCCATCAGTGCCAGCAGATCGACGATCTGGTGCGGCCAGACCCCGAACTTCTCCATCACCGCCGCGTCCGAATCCATGCGGCTGCCGCTCATGGTGTTGACCAGTTGCACGCCGGGGCGCACCAGCTGGGCGAAATCCTTGTCGCCGGTGGAGATGGTGACGTCCAGGCCGTCGCCGGCGCCCTGCAGGGCCAACGTGCCGATCACGTCGTCGGCCTCGACCCCGTCCTCGCGCAGGATGGTGATACCCAGCGCATGCACGATCTGGCACATCGGCTCCACCTGCGCGCGCAGTTCGTCGGGCATCGGCGGCCGGTTGGCCTTGTACAGCGGGTACAGGTCGTCGCGGAAGGTCTTGCCCGGCGCATCGACCACGAAGGCCACGTACTCGGGGCGCTCCTTGAGGGTGGCGCGCAACATGTTGACCACGCCGAACAGCGCGCCGGTGGGCTCGCCGGCGGCATTGGTCAGCGGCGGAAGCGCGTGGAACGCGCGATACAGGTAACTGGACCCGTCGATCAGGACTAATCGGCTCATCGGCCAATTCTACGCTGTGGCGTGTAGCCCCTCTCCCACCGGGAGAGGGGTTGGGGTGAGGGTCCGGCGCGAAGCGACTCGCTGACTTGGTCCACGAGGCTGCGCCCGTACCCTCATCCGCCCCTGCGGGGCACCTTCTCCCGAGGGGAGAAGGACAAGCCAGAGCGCCTCTCCCACCGGGAGAGGGGTTGGGGTGAGGGTCGGCGCGAAGCGACGCGCTGACTTGGTCCACGCGGCTGCGCCCGTACCCTCATCCGCCCCTGCGGGGCACCTTCTCCCGATGGGACAAGGACAAGCCAGAGCCCCTCTCCCCCCGGGAGAGGGGTTGGGGTGAGGGTCCGGCGCGCAGCGACGCGTTGACTTGGTCCACGCGGCTGCGCCCGTACCCTCATCCGCCCCTGCGGGGCACCTTCTCCCGACGGGAGAAGGGAGAGCCAAAGCCCCTCTCCCGCCAGGAGAGGGGTTGGGGTGAGGGTCGGCGCGAAGCGACGCGCTGACTTGCTCCACGCGGCTGCGCCCGTACCCTCATCCGCCCCTGCGGGGCACCTTCTCCCGAGGGGAGAAGGACAAGCCAAAGCCCCTCTCCCACCGGGAGAGGGGTTGGGGTGAGGGTCCGGCGCAAAGCGACTCGCTGACTTGACACACAAGCCTGCCATCCGCCCTTGCCATTCGCACACCGCATGCGACTACTCGGCGCATACTCTGCGTCATGCCCTACCCGTGGAGAACACCGTCATGAAAGCCCTGATCCTGGTCCCGTTGTTGCTGCTGGCGGGCTGCGCCTCCACCGGCCTTGGCCCGGATGGCGCGCCGGTGGACGTACGCGGCGCGGAGACGACCCAACGCAAGATGGAGAACGGCGACACCGTCGACGAGTACCGGGTGGGCGGCCAGTTGCGCATGGTCAAGGTGACGCCGGCGCGCGGCCCGGCCTATTACCTGTACGACCGCAACGGCGACGGCCATATGGAAGTGGACGGCAGCAAGGACAATGTGTCGCCGGTGTACTGGAAGCTCTACAGCTGGTGACACATGCCAAGCGCGCTGCGGAACGGCAGCGCGCTGCGGCATGCGTGCGCATCCGACGACGGCCGGATGACAACCGCAAACGTCGCAAGCCCGCCGACAGCCCAAACCAGGCGCGGCCAGGCATATGCGCTGGCCGCAACCCAACAGCCGCCTCCTAGACGTCGGCGAAGGCCGGAATCGCCGGGAACCCGGCCGGTGCGGTCGCGGTGCCGGCGGTCTTTGTGCCCTTGTGGTACCAGAGGTAGTACGGATAGATGCTGGCCGGCGGGCTCAGGCCCAGGCCCTGGTCGGCCGAGTAGGAACCGTTGTTCGCGGTCACCTTGACCAGCACCGGCAGCGCCTGCTTCTTGAAGGTGGCATCGCAGACGGCGCAGGGAAAGGCATCCTGCACGATCAGGTACGGGCCCGCGGCGGCCTTCTTGCCGAGCGCGTTGTAAACGCCGATCTCCGAGTGCTGCTGCTTGCCCTGGCCGGTGATCTGGCCTTCGGCGCCGAGTTTCCACTTGCCGCCGTTGACGTAATAGCCTTCGGTGTTGATGGTCATGCACGTTCTCCTCAGTCGTGTGTGATGAGCGCCGGCGGCGCCGCGCCGATCCATGCGCCGTCGTCCGCCGCGTTCGTGGGCGCATGACAACCGCCACGCTTCCCTTCGAACGCGTGCGGATCCAGGCCTATGAATGGTCGCGGCGGAACCGGCGGGAACAGCGTCGCCGCGTGCGGCACAGCGGACCATCGGCGCAAGCCTGATCCTGCGGGGAGGGCGCGATGACACGCGCTCGCAGGGAAACGTGGCCGAGAGAAGACGCGCTACGGCGCGAACGGGTCGCGGTCGCGCCATGGCTGCGACGCACGCAATCGACGTCCCTGGGCAGCAGCATGATGCGCGCCGGAAGCAACGCGATCGGTGCTTGGCGACGACAGGAGGCCGGACGCGGCGGAAGCCATGCGTGGGCAATTGCATCGCGGCGGCTTGCGCCGCGCCGCGAGGCGTCATTCGCGGTAGCGGTCACCTGCCTGGTCAACCACCACCTGATCGCTGTGCACGGTGCGCGACGACGCCGCAGCGCCGGCAACCACCGAACGCGGGCCTTGAACTTTCAGCGCCCGCGCCGCCCCCGGCGTGGGCCGGTCAACGCCTCAGCGGATCACCAGCACCGGCACCTGGCTGTTGGCGAGCACTTCCGCAGTCTGGCTGCCGAGCAGGACCCGGCTCATGCCGCGGCGGCCGTGCGAGGTCATCACGATCAGGTCGCTGTTGCAGGCCGCGGCCATGTCGATGATGCCCTCGGCGGCGTAGCGGTCGAGCACGTGGCGGCCGTGCGCGGTCACCCCGGTGGCCGCCGCGGCGGCCAGCGCCGGCGCCAGGATCTTCTGCGCGCCGGCTTCGCGGTCCTGGCGGTATTCGGGGCTGGCCTCGTAGCCCACGCTCCACCCCATGGCGTCGTACATGCCCATCGCCCACGGCTCGGACACGGTGACGATATCCACCTGCGCGCCGAGCGTGGCGGCGAGCGCCAGTCCCTGCTGCAAGCCCTTGGCGGACAACTCGGAACCATCGATGGCGATCAGGATGCGCTGGTACATGGGGTGCTCCGGTGACGCCGCGCGCGGCGGCTGGGAGAGCATTGCACACCCGATCCGCAGCGCCTTCCTTGACCCGGATCAAATTCAGTCGCTGTGCGGCTTCAGCAGGCGTGCCGGATTGCCGGCCACGCGCGCGCCGACGGGCACGTCGCGGGTGACCACGCTGCCGGCGCCGATCACCGCGTCGTCGCCGATGGTCACCCCCGGCAGCACGATCGCGCCGCCGCCGATCCAGACGTTGCGCCCGATCGTCAGCGGCCGCCCCAGTTCCAGCCCCTCGGCGCGCTGCGCGGCATCGCGCGGGTGATCGGCGGCATAGAGTTGCACCGCCGGCCCGATCTGGGTGCCGGCACCGATGTGCACCGGCGCCACGTCCAGGATCACACAGTTGAAGTTGAGGAACACGTCCTCGCCGAGATGGATGTTGTAGCCGTAGTCGCAATGGAACGGTGGCCGGACCACCGCGCCGTGTCCGACCGAACCCAGTCCCTCGACCAGCAGCGCGTGCCGACGCGCCGGCGGCTCGGCCAGCGCCGCGTTGTAGCGCAGCATCCAGGCACTGGCCGCGTCCTGCTCGGCCTGCAGCTGCGCGTCGTTAGGCCGATAGGCCTCGCCGGCCAGCATCTTCTCTTTCTCGCTTCGCATTCTGCCCTCCCAGGCATCGGTCGAGCCGGCATGATCGCATCGCGCTGCGTAACGGCGCGTAGCCTGGTCACGACGCGGGCGGCGCGGCGACGTCGTGACTTGCAGGCCACGCGGCATTCACCGTCCAGCAACACACATGCAGCCGATGATCGAACGACCGTGCCGCCCATGCCTGGCCGCGCGGGCTCTCTCCCAGACAAGGCGGTGCGCGATGTCCGAGCGTGTGGAAGCAGGTCAGATGGTCTTCGTCGCCGACGGCGAGGTCGGTGTCGGCGCGGTGCGCGAAGTGCGCGACGGCGGTGCGACGTTTGTCATCAACATCGAGAATGGCGGCGATTTCGTGGTGCCGTCGAGCGCGGTGCGCGACGTGCATTTCGGCAAGGTGATCCTGGCGGTCGAACATCTGCCGGCGCCGCTGCGCGAGGCGCTGCGGCATCCGCACGCTGCGGAACTGCCGACCTCGACCTATGCCGCCAGCGATCCGAGCGACGGGGCGCTGAAGGACTAGTCGCGCGACGACACGGACACGGCGGCGTACAGACGATCGACCGCGCCGCCTGGCATCGAACGCATGCCCTTGCCGGGGCATGCCTGTGTCCTCGAGCAAAACGCCGGTTCCATTGAGGGTGTGATCGCAAGTTCAATCACCGCGCGGCGCGGCTGCAGCCGCTCTCACAAGACCACGGTCGGCATGGAGGACGCCTTCCCGGTCTGCGCGATCCGGGCGACCGATCGCCCGCAGGCACCGCTGTGGCCGCCGCGGACCAAGAACAACTCAGCCGCTGGCGATGCAACAGGTCGCCGAGGTCATTTTGCACCCCGCGCCCCGACCGCCATCAGCCCACCCGGTGCCCGCATGAACGGCATCGCCTGGCGCTTGCGCGGCCAGGCAGACCCGGTACGCCGGCGATGCCGGCAAGTGCTAACGTTCCGCGCTTCCGTACCTCATGTTGCCTCGGAGCCGCGCATGTCCGCCACCGCTTTCCCCGCCTCCCGTCGCGCCCATCGGGCGCTGGTCCTCGGCATCGGCCTGGCGCTCGCCGGCGCCGCGCAGGCGCAGGTGGTGCGCGCGCCCGACGTGCCGGCGCCGCAGGACACGCCCTACCCCGGCACCCTGACCCTGCAGGTGGACGCCGGCGACGTGCGCCAGGGCATCTACCGCGTGCACGAGACCATCCCGGTCAGCGCCGGGCGGCTGACCCTGCAGTACCCGCAGTGGATCCCCGGCGATCATTCGCCGAGTGGGCCGGTGGCGATGCTGGCCGGCCTCACCCTCACCGCCAACGGCAAGCCCCTGCCGTGGCGCCGCGACACCTTCGACGTGTACAGCTTCCACGTCGACGTGCCGCAGGGCGTGAGCGCGATCGACGCCAGCTTCCAGTATCTGTCGCCGCGCGACGACGGTTTCGAGATGACCGACAAGATGCTGCAGCTGGAGTGGAACAAGGTGGCGCTGTACCCGGCCGGCCACGACACCCGCGGCATCACCGTGACGCCCAGCGTGACCCTGCCGGCCGGCTGGGAGTTCGGCACGGCGCTGGAGACCGCCAGCCGCGACGGCGCCACCACCACCTTCAAGCCGGTGGACTTCACCACGCTGGTCGACTCGCCGATCTACGCCGGGCACTACTTCAAGCGCGTGGACCTGACCCCGGCCGGCGGTGCGCCGGTGCATCTGGACGTGGTCGCCGACGCGCCGCGGTTCCTGGACATCAGCGCCGAGCAGCTGCAGGTGCACCGCAACCTGCCGGTGCAGGCGATCAAGCTGTTCGGCTCGCACCACTACGCGCATTACGACTTCCTGTTCTCGCTGTCCGACGTGCTCGGCGGCAACGGCCTGGAGCACCACCAGTCCAGCGAGAACGGGCTGGGCGCCGATTACTTCAGCGCCTGGGACGAG
Source organism: Xanthomonas sp. 3498 (assembly GCF_014199795.1). NCBI lineage: Bacteria > Pseudomonadati > Pseudomonadota > Gammaproteobacteria > Lysobacterales > Lysobacteraceae > Xanthomonas > Xanthomonas sp. 3498. The sequence goes on along the minus strand of NZ_JACHOH010000005.1, from coordinate 273,951 downwards.
AACGCGCCCGACCGCGACCTGCTGGCGCACGAGTACACGCACTCGTGGAACGGCAAGTTCCGGCGCCCGGCCGACCTGTGGACGCCCACCTTCAACGTGCCGATGGGCGACTCGCTGCTGTGGGTGTACGAGGGCCAGACCCAATACTGGGGCTATGTGCTGACCGCGCGCGCCGGGATGTGGACGCCGCAGCAGTTCCGCGACGCGCTGGCGATGACCGCGGCCAACTACGACCGCAACCGCGCCGGCTTCCGCTGGCGCTCGCTGGAGGACACCACCAACGATCCCACCGCCGCGCACCGCGCACCGCTGCCCTACCGCAGCTGGCAGATGAGCGAGGACTACTACAGCGGCGGGCAGATGGTGTGGCTGGCGGTGGATGCCAAGCTGCGTGCGATGAGCGGCGGGCGCAAGTCGCTGGACGACGTGGCCAAGGCGTTCTTCGGCGTCGACGACGGCAGCTTCGCGGTCAAGACCTACACCTTCGACGACGTCGTCGCCGCGCTCGACGGCGTGGTCCACTACGACTGGGCCGACTACATCAACCGGCGCGTGTACCAGGTGGATCCGCCGCTGCTGGAAGGCCTGCAGGCCAGCGGCTGGAAGCTGGTGTACACCGACCAGCCCAGCGCATTCGAGAAGCAGTACGACGGCCGCCACCAGTCGGCGCGGCACCGCTACAACTTCGCCTGGTCGATCGGCCTGGTGATGAACGACGACGCCAGCATCAACGACGTGCTGTGGGACGGCCCGGCGTTCAAGGCCGGGGTCAGCAGTGGCGCCACGGTGCTCGCGGTCAACGGCCAGGACTACTCCCGCGACACGCTCAAGCAGGCCATCGCCGACGCCAAGGGCGGCAGCGCGCCGATCGTGCTGACGCTCAAGTACCAGGGCGGCGTGCGCGACGTGCCGGTGAACTATCACGACGGCCTGCAGTATCCGCACCTGGTGCGGGTCGAGGGCACGCCGGACTACCTGAGCAAGATCATCGCCGCACGGCGCTGAGCACACGCTCGCCGCCGCTGCTGGCAATGCAGCGGCGGCAGGTGCGCGAGGTGACACCGTCACACGCCGCACGCGGACGCTGGCGACAATGGCAGGCGTAATTTCCGTCCTGCCCCGGCATGCCTGCGATCGAGTTGCTGACCATCAATGCGCACATGGGCTTCAGCGTGCTGAAGCAGCGCTTCATGCTGCCGGAGTTACGCGCGGCGATCCGTGCCCTGCCCGTGGACCTGGTGTTCCTGCAGGAGGTGCTGGGCGAGCATCAGGTGCATGCTGGCCGCCACGCCGACTGGCCAGCGCAGAGCCAGTACGAATTCCTCGCCGATACGCTGTGGCCGCAGTTCGCCTACGGCCGCAATGCGGTGTATCCGCACGGGCACCACGGCAACGCGCTGCTGTCGCGCTTCCCGATCGCCTCCTTCGTCAACCGCGATGTCTCCATCGCCGGCCACGAGCACCGCGGGCTGCTGCATGCAGTGCTGGAAATCCCCGGGCATGCCGTGGCGCTGCATGCGATCTGCGTGCACCTGGGCCTGCGCGAGGCGCACCGGCGTCGGCAGATCGGTCTGCTCGGCGCGCTGATCGCCGAACTGCCGGCACAGGCGCCGCTGATCGTCGCCGGCGACTTCAACGACTGGCGCCAGCGCGGGCATCCGCTGCTGCAGCGGCATGGCCTGACCGAGGCCTTCGCGCACCTGCACGGACGCGTGGCGCGCAGCTTCCCGGCGCGTTGGCCGCTGCTGCCGCTGGACCGCATCTACCTGCGCAATGTGCGCATCGAGGCCGCGCGGGTGCTGACCGGCCGCCCGTGGTCGCACCTGTCCGACCACGCCCCGCTGCATGCCAGGATCGTGCTGTGAACCGCGCGGCGAACCGGGACACGCGCTGGCGCCAGGGCCACCGCCTGCAGTTGCTGGAGAACGGCGATGCGTATTTCCCGCGCGCCTTCGCCGCGATCGACGCGGCCCGGCACGAGGTGTTGCTGGAGACCTTCATCTGGTTCGAGGACAAGGTCGGCCTGGCGCTGAAGGACCACCTGGTCGCCGCCGCGCGCCGCGGCGTGCGCGTGCACCTGCTGGTGGACGCGTTCGGCTCGCCGGATCTCTCGCCCGGGTTCGTGCGCGAACTGACCGAAGCCGGCGCCGAGCTGCGCCTGTTCGACCATCAGCCGACCCTGCTCGGCGTGCGCCTGAATGTGTTCCGGCGCATGCACCGCAAGCTGCTGGTGGTGGACGGGCGGATCGGCATGATCGGCGGCATCAACTGGTCGGCCGATCACCTGGCCGATTTCGGACCGGAGGCCAAGCAGGACTACGCGGTGGAGGTGCACGGCCCGGTGGTGGCGGACATGGTCGCGTTCGTGCGCCGGACCCAGGACACGCACGGCACCGGTGCCGGCTGGGTGCCGCAGGCGCAGGTCGATGTGCCGCCCGCTGGCGAGGCCGAAGTGTGCTTCCTGCCGCGCGACAATGCCGGCCGCTCGCGCAGCATCGAGCGCGCCTACCGGCAGGCGTTCCGCGGCGCCCGGCAGGAGATCGTGGTCGCCAATGCGTACTTCTTCCCCGGCTATGGTTTCCTGCGCGACCTGTGCGCCGCCGCGCGCCGCGGGGTGGCGGTGAAGCTGATCTTCCAGGGACAACCGGACACGCCGCTGGCGCTGTTCGCCGCACGCGCGCTGTACCGGCATCTGGTCGACGCCGGCGTGCAGATCTTCGAATACTGCGAGCGCCCGTTCCACGGCAAGGTCGCGGTGATCGACGGCCACTGGAGCACGGTGGGATCGAGCAACCTGGATCCGCTGAGCCTGGCGCTGAACCTGGAAGCCAACCTGGTGATCCGCGACGCTGCCTTCGCGCGCGACCTGCATGGGCGCCTGCAGCGGCTGATGCAGCGGCACTGCCGGCAAGTCGTGCCGGCACAGGTACCGCGCGGGCGCTTCTGGCAACCGCTGCTGCGGCCGCTGCTGTTCCACGTGCTGCGCAACGTGCCGCAGTGGGCCAGCCGATTGCCAGCGCGCACGCCGCGCACCGCGGTGCTGCGACGCAATCGGCACGCACCATGAGCCGTGCGCGTCCGCGCTGGCGCATGCTGCGCCGCTTCGCCTATCTGGCCTTCCTGGTGCTGGTGACGGTATTGCTGGTACGCGCGGCGCGCACGGTGGACTGGGCGCAGGTCGGCACCACCCTGGCCGGCTACGGTACCGGCACCCTGGCCGCCGCGGCCGGACTGAGCCTGGCCAGCTACCTGCTGTACGGCGGCTACGACCTGGCCGCGCGTCGCTACGCGGCGCATGCGGTGGCGACGCCGCGGGTCATGGCGATCGCGGACATCGCCTACGCCTTCAGCCTGAACATCGGTGCGCTGATCGGCGGCACCGCGATCCGCTACCGCCTGTACGGCCGCACCGGGTTGGGCCTGGCGACGATCAGTCGCGTCATCGGCTTCGCCATCGCCACCAACTGGATGGGCTATCTGCTGCTGACCGGAGTGTTGCTGGTCAGCGGCCGCCTGCGCATGCCGGCGCAGTGGCCACTGAGTGGTGCGGCGCTGCCGTGGTTCGGCGCGGCGATGCTGGCCGCAGTGCTGGCGTATCTGATCGGCTGCCAGCGTGCGCATGGGCACACCCTGCAGGTGCGCGGCCATGTCCTGCACCTGCCGCCGTTGCCGCTGGCCCTGCTGCAACTCGGTCTGGGCACCGGCAACTGGGCACTGATGGGCGCCCTGCTGTACGTGCTGATGCCGGCCGGTGTCGGCTATACCTCGGTGCTCGGCGCACTGCTGGCGGCGGCCGTGGCCACCGCCATCGCGCACGTGCCGGCCGGTATCGGCGTACTCGAGGCGGTGGTGCTGCCGCTGCTGGGATCGCAGGCGCCGCAAGCGGAGCTGCTGGCGGCGTTGCTGGCCTACCGCGCCTTCTACTACCTCGGCCCGTTGCTGCTCGCCTGCGCCGGCTACGCGGTGTTGGAGGCGCGGCGACGGCGCGGCGCGGGCTGAGCGAAGCCATGCACGCACCGGATCCAGACCGGTGACTACCGCACTTGTTGCGGTACGCCACCGGTGCTAGCGTCGCAGCGCACGCGTCCTGGCGCAGGACGGTCACGCCGCCGCACGGACGCGCTCTTCGGCACCCCCGGCACGGTCGACCGAGCGAACGCGCGCAGCACACACACCATTGGTTGTGCTCATCGCCGCTCACTTCCGGGAGGTCGCATGAAATTGCTGTTCGTCGTCACGCTCGCGACGCTGCTGCCGCCGTCTCTGTCAGCATCCGCCGCACCTGCTGCGCCCTCGCCCCTGCTCGGCACTGGGCCGTGGACGTGGCGCGCCTGGATCGGGCTCCCCAAGGATCGGCCCAAGGCCGTCACCCTGCGCTTCAGCGAGGCGGACAAGGGCAAGTGGGCGGTGAAGGTCGACATCGCCGAACAGGGCGGCGGCACCATGCATGACGAAGGCATCGCCGCGCTCGATGGCCGCGCCACGCTAGTGAAGAACAACTTCGAGGCAGATGTCTTTGCGCTGCAGATGCCCGCGCCCAACGTGCTGGTGATGATGCTGTCCAAGGACAGGAGCGTGGCCTCGACCCGCATCTACACCGTCGCCGCGGACGGACGCTCGATGACCGAGACCGTGTCCGCGTTTGCGCCGGACGGCACGCCGACGATGCGCACCAATTACTTCACCCGGGTCGTGGCGTCTGCCACGCCGTCGTCGCGCTGACGCATGCGCAAGCTAAGGCCTCACACATCGAAACGCAGGCTGCGAACGATGGCAGCCGCGGCCATCTGGGCAAGCCTGCTCGGCGGATGCGGCGCGGCGGGAGCGCCGTCGCACACCTCGCGCAGCGAGCCGCCGCCGGTCTGGATCGGGATGCCGTGTTCGGCAACGACACGGGGTCAGGATCGGCAACTGGTCGCATCGCCTGCCGACGGTGCGAGGATCTGCGTGGATCGTGGTGCGGCGCGCCTGGACTACCGCCCGGATGCGCTGCGTATCATCGCTTACCGCAATGAGGTCGCCGCATTGCTGTTGCAGTGTGCATCGCCGCAGCAGGCAGCGACGTTCTTTCGGGAAAACCAGGGGCGGCGCGCAATTCTGGTAGTGGGCGACACTGCGATCAGCGAACCTCACGTTTCATTGCCCACGATGGAATGCGGGTGGCAATCCGCCAGCGACCTGCAGGATGCCATCACCCAATGCGAGCGCATCGCCACCGCTTGGTCCCGGCCGGCGCAACGCTGCTGGACCTTGTGCAATCAGGCTGAAAACGCGGGCAACGACGGCATCTGCATCGCCCACAAGCGCACGCCTTGAGTGCGGCGCGGCATCTGGCGCAGCGCCGTCGCCGCGGCTACAGCACCGTCAGATTGGCGTACGCCATCACCAGCCACTTGGCGCCGGCCTCGTCGAACTGCACCTGCACGCGGGCGTGCGCGCCGCTGCCTTCGTAGTCGATGACCACGCCGCCGCCGAACTTGGGGTGCTGCACGTTGGCGCCGAGCTTGACCGCCGGCGCCTCGATCACGCCGTGTCCCATGCTGCGCGGCGCGCCCAGCGATGCGCTGCGCGACACCTGCACCTTCGGCCGCACTTCGTGCAGCAGCTCGCGCGGGATCTCGCGCAGGAAGCGCGAGGGCACGTTGTAGTTGTCCTGGCCGTGGATGCGCCGCGATTCGGCATAGCTCAGCACCAGCTTGTGGCGGGCGCGGGTGATGCCGACGTAGGCCAGGCGCCGCTCTTCCTCCAGGCGCCCGCTCTCTTCCAGCGAACGCGCACTGGGGAACAGGCCGTCTTCCATGCCGGCCAGGAACACGATCGGGAATTCCAGGCCCTTGGCCGAGTGCAGGGTCATCAGCTGCACGCCCTCCTCGCCGGCCTGGGCCTGGCCTTCGCCGGCCTCCAGCGAGGCATAGGCCAGGAACGCGACCAGTTCGGTCATCGCCTGGCGGCCTTCGTCGGCGTCCTCGTCGCCGTCGGCGCGGACGAAGCGCGAGGCCACCGACACCAGTTCATCGAGGTTGTCGGTGCGCGATTCCGAATCCAGCCCGCCGCGGCTCTCCTTGCTCCAGTGCTCGCGCAGGGTGGAGCGCGCCAGTACCTGGTCGATCTGTTCGGGCAGCGGCAGCCCGGCCACTTCCGCGGCCAGTTGCTCGATCAGGCCCAGGAACTGGCCCAGCGCGTTGCGCGCGCGTGCGGCCAGTTCGCCGCCCTGCTGCGCGGCCTGTTGCGCCGCCGCCCACAGCGACAGCGACTGCGCGCGCGCCAGCCGCCGCACCTCGTCCAGGGTGCGGTCGCCGATGCCGCGCGCCGGCGTGTTCACCGCACGCTCGAACGCCGTATCGTCGGCGCGGTTGGCGACCAGACGCAGGTAGGCCAGGGTGTCCTTGATTTCGGCGCGCTCGAAGAAGCGCATGCCGCCGTAGACGCGGTACGGCACCTGTTCGGCGATCAGCGCCTCTTCGAACGCGCGCGACTGCGCGTTGCTGCGGTAGAGCACCGCCGCCTCGCTGTAGCTGCCGCCGTCGCGCACCCACTGGCGCACGCGCTCGACCACGTAGCGCGCCTCGTCCACCTCGTTGTAGGCCGCGTACAGGTCGATCGGCTCGCCATCGCCCGAATCGGTCCACAGCTGCTTGCCGATGCGGTCGGGGTTGTGCGCGATCACCGCGTTGGCGGCGTTGAGGATGTTGGCGCTGGAGCGGTAGTTCTGCTCCAGGCGGATGGTCTGCGCGCTGGGGAAATCGGTGAGGAAGCGCTGCACGTTCTCGACCTTGGCCCCGCGCCAGCCGTAGATCGCCTGGTCGTCGTCGCCGACCACGAACACGTGGCCGCTGTCGCCGGCGAGCACGCGCACGAACGCGTACTGGATGGCGTTGGTGTCCTGGAACTCGTCGACCAGGATCTCGCCGAAGCGGGCGCGGTAGTGCGCCAGCAGCGCCGGGGTGTCGCGCAGCAGTTCGTGCGCGCGCAGCAGCAGTTCGGCGAAGTCGACCAGGCCGGCGCGGTCGCAGCGCTCCTGGTACAGCGCATAGGCGTTGCGCAGGGTGGTGACCCACTCGTCGCGCGGCTCCGGCTGGATGTGCTGGGCGCGGCGGCCCTCGTCCTTCTGCTGGTTGATCCACCACACGATCTGCTTGGGCGGGAACTTGCCCTCGTCCAGCTCCAGCTGCTGCACCACGCGCTTGACCAGCCGCAGCTGGTCATCCGAATCGAGCACCTGGAAGCTCTCGGGCAGTTTCGCGTCCTGCCAGTGCAGGCGCAGCAGCCGGTGCGCCAGGCCGTGGAAGGTGCCGATCCACATGCCGCGGCTGCCGTTGCGCAATTGCAGGTCGGTGCGCTGGCGCATCTCGCCGGCCGCTTTGTTGGTGAAGGTGACCGCAAAGATGCCGTGCACCGGCACGCGCTGGACTTCGTTGAGCCAGGCGATGCGGTGAATGAGCACGCGCGTCTTGCCGGACCCGGCGCCGGCCAGGACCAGGTAATGGCCGGGCGGTGCGGAAACGGCCTCGCGCTGGGCGGGGTTCAGATCGTCGAGCAAATGAGAGACATCCACCCGCGCATTTTAGCCGGTGCAGCGGCGCAGCGGCTGCGACAGCGCGCGCCGATCGGCGTGCGGCATCGCTTTAGTCGGCGCGGAACAGCCGATCGGCGAGGAAATCCACGAACACGCGCAGCTTCGGCGACAGTTGCCGGCTCGAGGGCCACACCACGAAGAACGCGCCCCCGTCGGCCATGTGCGCGCCCAGCACCGACTGCAGGCGGCCGTCGGCCAGCGCGTCCCGGGCCAGAAACGCCGGCATGCAGGCGATGCCCATGCCGGCGATCGCCGCCGCGCGCACCGCTTCCATGTTGTTGCAGGTGAGCACCGCCGGCGGCAGCGGCGCCGGTTCCGCCAGCGGCCAGTCCTGCGGCTTGCCGGTGCCGGGAACGCGGAACAGCACGCCGTCGTGCGCGGCCAGCTGCGCCGGGGTCTGCGGCATGCCGCGGCGGCGCAGGTAGTCCGGCGCGGCGCACAGACAGAAACGGAACGGCCCCAGGCGCCGCGCCAGCAGCCGCGAGTCGGCCTGCACGCCGCTGCGGATCACCGCGTCCAGGCCGTGTTCGAGCAGGTCGACCACGCGGTCGTCGAACGCCAGGTCCAGTTCCACGTCCGGATAGCGCTGGCGGAACTCGGGCAGCAGCGGCACCAGGAAGCGGTAGCCGATGGTCGGCAGGCCGACCCGCAGCCGTCCGCGCGGCGCCTGCCGGGTCTGCGCCAGCGCATCCTCGGCCTCGCGCAGGTCGGCCAGCACGCGCTGGCAATGCTCCAGGAACAGCGCGCCCTCGGCGGTCAACGCGATGCGTCGGGTGGTCCGCTGCAGCAGGCGCACGCCGAGCGCGCGCTCCAGCGCGGCCACGCTCTTGCCCACCGCCGAGGCCGAGATGCCGAGCACGCGGCCGGCGCCGACGAAACTGCGCTGTTCGGCGGTGCGGACGAAGGCAACGATGCCGGTGAGGCGGTCCATGCCGGGATATTAGAGCGTTTCATTCCGCAAAGCGCGGAGGACTGCGGCCTTTTTCGCGGATTGCCGCCTCGGTATCTCTAGTGGCGTCCCGATCTCCGCCGCAAGAGTCGCTCCGATGACCTCCGCTTCAACCTCCGCTTCAACCTCCGCTTCAACCTCCGCTTCGCCCTCCCGCTCCACTCCCGTGCCGCGCCGCGGCGCCGCCCTGGCCGCGGTGTGCCTGGCCGCCCTGGCACTGCCGCTGAACTTCTCCGGCGGCGCCGTCGCCACCCCGGCGATCGGCGCGGCCCTGGGCGGCAGCGCGCTGGCCCTGGCCTGGATCACCAACGCGTTCATGCTCAGCTTCGGCAGCCTGCTGCTGGCCGCGGGCGCGCTCGCCGATCGGCATGGACGTCGTCGGGTGTTCCTCGGCGGCCTGGCACTGTTCGCCATCGCCAGCCTGGGCGTGGCCGTGGCCGGCTCGGTCGCGGCGATCGACCTGTGGCGGGCGCTGCAAGGCGTCGGTGCCGCCGCCGCGCTCGCCGCCGGCACCGCGGCGCTGGCGCAGCTGTACACCGGCGCGGCGCGCACGCGCGCGTTCAGCCTGCTCGGCACCACCTTCGGCACCGGCCTGGCGTTCGGCCCACTGGCCGCCGGCGCCCTGAGCGAACGGCTGGGCTGGCGCGCGATCTTCTTCGGCGTGGCCGCGGTCGCGGCACTGGCGTGGGCACTGGCCGCGCGCTGGCTGCCCGCCTCGCGCGCTCCGGCCGCGGGGCCGCCCGACCGCGCCGGCGCGCTGTGTTTCAGCGCGGCGCTGGCGCTGTTCACCGCCGGCCTGATCCAGGGGCCGCACAGCGGCTGGAGCAGCGCCGCGACGCTGGCCCTGCTCGGTGCCGCCGCGCTGCTGCTGCTCGCTTTCGTGCGGATCGAACGGCGCCGCCGCCATCCGCTGCTGGACCTGAGCCTGTTCCGCTACAGGCGCTTCGTCGGTGTGCAGCTGCTGCCGGTCGCCACCTGCTACAGCTACGTGGTGCTGTTGGTGCTGCTGCCGCTGCGCATGATCGGCGTGGATGGCGCGCCGGCCGCCAGCGCCGGGCTGACGCTGCTGGCGCTGTCGGCGCCGATGCTGCTGGTGCCGAGCCTGGCTGCCGCACTGGCGCAGCGCATCGCCCCGGCCAGGCTGTCCGCGGCCGGGTTGGCGGTGGCCGCGGCCGGCCTGTGCTGGCTGGGCGCGCGGCCACCGGCGCAGGCGCTGCCGGCGCTGCTGTTGATCGGTGCCGGCACCGCCCTACCCTGGGGCCTGATGGATGCACTGTCGGTCAGCGTGGTGCCGACCGAACGCGCCGGCATGGCCGCCGGCCTGTTCGGCACCTTGCGCGTGGCCGGCGAAGGCATCGCCCTGGCCAGCGTGGCGGCCTTGCTGGCGACGTTGTTGCAAGTGCGCCTGGCCGCGCTTGCGCCGCTGCTGCCGCACGCGGCCCTGGCGGACACCGCACAGCGGCTGGTCGCCGGCGATCTGCCGGCATCCTTACAGGAAGGCGCGTTGTCCGCAGCGCAACTGCGCTTGGCCTACGCCGCGGCCTTCGGCACGCTGATCCGGGTGCTGGCGGCGATCACCGCGCTGGCGGCGATCGCGATCTGCGTGCTGCTCGGGCGCACGCCGCAGGACGCGGTGGAGGGAAGCCGCGGATCGCGATAGGAGACCCGCCTGCAGGACCGGCAATGCCGGTCGCGGCTAGAAACGACGCGAAGGTCCTGTCCCTGTAGGAGCGGCTTCAGCCGCGACGGGCTTTCCCGAAATCCCGGGTCGCGGCTGAAGCCGCTCCTACAAAAGGAGGTCGCGGCTGCGCCGCGCGCAACGGCGGCCGGCATGCGCCGCGGCGCTCAATGCACGGCGGCGACCGGCAACTCCAACGTCAGCAAGGCTTGCGCGGTCTGCTGCGCCTGCGCCCGCAGCTCGGGGATCGCCAGGCTTTCCCACAGGCTGCCGATGCGCAGGCTGCCGAGCACGCGGATGCGTGGCGTGGCGCGGCCGTCGGCGTCGAGCAGCGCCCCGTCGGCGGCGCTGCCCACGCCGATGCCGTGCGGCCCCGGCTGCGCATGGCCGCAGCCGAGCAACTGATGCAGCAGCGGATTGCGCATGGTCTGCGCGCGCAGTTCGACGCCGGTGGCGTTGATCACGCAGTGCGCATCGAGCTGCAGCGGCACGCCATCGGCGCCCGTGCCGTTGACCTGCACGCAGGCGCCGACCGGGAACACCGTGTCCAACCGCGCGCGGTGCAGGCGCAACTGGCCGACCCGGCGCATCGCCTGCAGTTGCGCGAAGACCGGTGCGGCGATGCGATGGCGGTGCACGTCCCAGTAGCGCACCACGTGGCGCAGGAAGCGGCGCTGCTCGACCACCGACAGCGACTGCCACAGCGCCTGGCTCAGCGGCCGCACCCGGTCCATCACGCTCTGCCAGGGCTGGCCTTGCGCCTGCGCCGCGGCGGCGTGGCGGCGCAGCGCGCGCATCCGCTGGCGCAGCGGCATCGCCAGCAGCGCCTGCGCATCGAAGTCGGCCGGCGCGCCATGCGCGGCGTGCGGCAACGGCAACAACGCATGCCGCGACACCACGTGCACCGGGCCACGGTGCGCGTTGGCCAGCAGGGTCAGCACGCTGTCGGCCATGCTCAGCCCGGAGCCGACGATGCACACCGTCGCCTCACGCGGAATCGCCTGCAACTGCGCGTAATCCCACGCCTCCACTCGCGCCGGCGCATCGAGACCGGGGGCGCCGCGCGCAGGCAGCGGGCGCAGGCTGTTGCCCAGCGCCAGCACGGTGGCGCCGGCATGCAACTGGCCACCCTCGTGCAACTGCAGGCGTTGTCCGCCCGTCGGCTGCGGGTGCAACGCCAGCACCCGCGCCTGGCGCCATTGCAGACGCCCCGGCCCGGCGGCCTGCGCCTGCAGCAGGCGCGCGCGCAGATAGGCGGCGTAATGGCGGCGCTGCACGTAGGCCTCGGCCAGTTCGCCGCGCGACAGCTGCGGGTACAGCGCCTGCTGCTGCAGCCAGTCGAGGAAATCGTCGGGTGCCTCGACGAAGGCGCTCATGCGCCCGGCCGTCACGTTCAGCAGGTGCTCGGCGCAGGGCGTTGCATAGGCCACGCCCTGCGCCAGCGCCGGCTGCGACTCGATCAGTTGCACGCGCAGCGGGGTGCCGGCCCGGCGCAGCAACTGCAACGCGACCAGTACGCCGGCCGCGCCGCCGCCGACGATGGCGATATCGCAGTCGTCGTCGGCCGGTTCGCTGGGCACAAGCTCATTCATGCGGCGATTGTAAGGGAAGCCCCCACCGGCCCGGCCCGTGGCTGAGAACCGTCGCGCATGTGCCGGCACCGATCGCGCATGAGCGCGTCATGCGCCTGTCATCGGCATGCGCTTCACATCAGCGCATCGGCCAGGCGCGCGATACCTTCGCGGCTGCGTCGCCAGGCCGGCCGCTTGCGCCAGTCCTGCAGCGTCAGCACCCGCGCATCGGCCAGGTAGTCGGCTTCCACCGCGCGCAGCCGCTGCACCACCGCGGCGCTGTAGCAGAGCATGCCGACCTCGGCGTTCAGCGCGAACGAGCGGATGTCCAGGTTGATCGACCCCACCAGGGCGATGCCCTCGTCCACGCTCAGGTGCTTGGCGTGCAGGAAGCACGGCCGGTACAGCGCGATCTTGACCCCGCTGCGCAGCAGTTCGTCGTAATAGGCCTCCTGCGCCCAGGCGGTGAGCCGCTGGTTGTTGCTCTCGGACACGATCAATTGCACGTCCACCCCGGACAGCGCGGCGATGCGCAGCGCGCTGAGCGTGGCCTCGTCCGGCACGAAGTACGGCGTGACCATGACGATGCGCCGCCGCGCCAGGTGGATCAGCGCGTTGACCGTGTCGCGCGCGTTCTCGAACGGGTACGCCGGCCCGCTGGGCAACAATTGCGTGGCGACGCCGCCGCCGTGGATGGAGGCCGGGGCGACCACGCTCAGGCGCTGACCGGTCTCGATGAACCAGTCGCTGGCGAACACCGCTTCCAGATGCGCCACCACCGGTCCCTGCACCCGCGCCACCAGTTCGCGATTGGGATGGCCGGGGACGAACTGCGGCTCGGCCAGGTTCTGCGAACCGATGTAGCCGACGCGGTTGTCGATCACCGCGATCTTGCGATGGTTGCGCAGATCCATGCGGCCGCTACGGCGCCAGCGCAGCCCGCCCGGCAACAGCGCCTGCACCTCGACCCCGGCCGCGTGCAGGCGCCTGCGGTAGCGGCACAGGCCACGACGACCGCCGCGCGCATCCAGCAGCAACCGGCAGTGCACGCCACGCGCGGCGGCGCGCAGCAACGCGGCGCTCACCGCATCGCCGACCGCGTCGTCGAACATCAGGTAGTACAGCAGGTGCACGCGCTCGACCGCCGCGTCGATGTCGTCGATCAGCGCCTGCAACGAGGACGCATAGCGGTCGAGCAGCTCGACGCTGTTGCCGTGGGTCGGCATGAAGTCGCCCTGGCGCTCGACCAGCGGCACCACCTCGGCGACCACGGTGTCGGCCGGCGGCGCCCAGCGCAGCGCGGTCAGCGGCACCTGCTGCTCGCGGATGACCTGCGAGGCCAGCGCCTGGCGGCGGATGCGCTCGCGCGACAGCCAGGGGTGGCCGAGCAACAGGTACAGCGGCAGCCCCAGCAACGGCACGAAGCCCACCAGCAGCAGCCAGCTGCGCGCCGCGCCCGGCGTGGTGCGGGTGGGGATCCACAACAGCGCCACCAGCCGGATCAACCAGTCCAGCGCCAGCAGCCACGTGCCTTCCAACCAGACCGGCAGCATCGCGATCCTCGCAACCCAGGTCGCCCGATTCTGCGGACTGCGCCGACAAACGCAACCATGGCCGCATCAACGGCGGGTTTTTCCATGCCCCCAGACGCACGAAACCCGCCTTGCGGCGGGTTCCGTGTCCAGCGTGAGCAGCGATCCGAGGATCAGCCGATCACTTGATCTTGCCTTCCTTGTACAGGACGTGCTTGCGCACGACCGGATCGTACTTGAGGAATTCCATCTTCCCCGGGGTGTTCTTCTTGTTCTTGTCCGTGGTGTAGAAGTGGCCAGTACCGGCCGAGGAAATCATACGGACCTTATCGCGCTTGCCTGCCATGATGCTCTACTCCTCAGACCTTTTCGCCGCGCGCACGCAGCTCAGCCAGAACGCTGTCGATGCCGTTCTTGTCGATGGTGCGCAGCGCGTGCGCGGAAACCTTCAGCTTGACCCAGCGGTTCTCGCTGGCGACCCAGAAGCGGCGCTCGTGCAGGTTGGGCAGGAAGCGACGACGGGTTCTGTTGTTGGCGTGGGAGACGTTGTTACCCGTCTGCACACGCTTGCCGGACACTTGGCATACGCGGGACATTGCGCACCTCGATAGTAGTTTGAGTCGCCCATAGCCTGGGAGACGGCGGCCCCGGCAGCCCTGCGGCCACCACGCGACGTGGGAAATCAAGCGGTTACGCTGCAAGAGGCCGGCCGGAGATCGCGCATCCGGCCGCCGTTCCGACCGGAGCCGGGCACAGCGAGCCGCGCATTATGCAGGCGATCAAGCACTTGTGCAAGTTGTCCACAGGGGCCGGGCACGGTGTGCGGGTCCGGGCCGCTGGACCAGGCAGGCGTTGCTATTGTATCCGGCCGAATCGGCTTGCTAGCCTGCCCCGCTCATGCGCCGCCTGTTCCGACCACTGCGTACCTCCCTGCTGATGCTGCTGCTGGCGGCATTCGTGGTCGTGCCGGTGGCCGATGCGCTGGCCTGCGCGCTGGAGCCGGAGTCCGCCGACGCCGTGCACACGCCCGCCGCGGCGCATGCCGATGGCGACGACAGCGACGGCAAGCACGCCGGCAGCTGCAGCCACAATCATTGCCACCACTCGAATCTGAGCCTGCCGGCGAGCACCCTCGCCGTGCTCGGCGCGCCACGACCGGCGCGCTGGATGCAGGCCGGCGAGGCCGCACCCGACGGTCTCGTCCAGGACGGATTGAAGCGACCTCCCCGAGCGTGAGTTGAGCGTGTCCCGCGATCGCGGGTTTCCGTTTCCCTCACCTCTGGAATTTCTTCATGTCGACTCCGACACGTCGGCCGCCGCGCGCGGCCGGGCGGGTCGTCGCCGTGCTGCTGGGCCTGGCCCCGGCCGCGCTGGCGATGGCGCAGATCGCCCCTTCCTACGACACCTTGCTCGAACGCCTCGACCAGTTGCCCGGCACCCGCGTGGGCGCGGCGCTGGCCGAGGCCGCAGACGCACGCGCCGACCAGGCCCGGGCGTTGCCCAACCCGTCGCTGTCCTACTCCACCGAAAACGCCTGGGGCACCGGCGCCTATGCCGGCACGGGCCGGGCCGAAACCACACTCAGCCTGTCGCAGCCGCTGGAGCTCTGGGGCCAGCGCGGCGCACGCGTGCGCGCGGCCCGCGCCGAGGCCGACAGCGCTGCATTGCGCGGCGCGCAAAGCCGCAGCGATGCCGCCGGCGAACTGGCGCTGGCCTACGCGCAGGCGGAGGCCGCATTGCGCCGCGCCGCCCTGGCCGAACAGGCGCTGGCGCTGACCCGCGACGATGCGGCGGCCATGGCCGCGATGGTCGCGCAGGGCCGCGAGCCGCAGCTGCGTGCGGTGCAGGCGCGCAGCGAGGTGGCCGATGCCAGCGCCGCCGTGGACGAGGCGCAGGCGTTCCGCGACGCGGCGCTGGCGCGCCTGGCCGCGATCGCCCTGCTGGAGACGCCGGTGCAGTCCATCGACGCCGGCCTGCTCGACCGCGCGCCACCACTGCCGCGCGCGCGCGAGGCGGCGGCGCTGCCGGTGCGCATCGCCAGCGCCGAGGCCGAGGCGGCCACGCGCCTGGTCGAGGTGGAGCGCAAGCGCGCCCTGCCCGACCTGAGCCTGACCGCCGGGCAGACGCGCTTCCGCGAAGACCGCGCCCACGCCTACACGCTCGGCGTCAGCCTCAGCGTGCCGCTGTTCGACCGCAACCGCGGCGGCATCCGTGCCGCCAGCGCCGAACAGCGCGCGGCCGAGGCGCGGCTGGACCAGCAACGCCGCGCCAGCGCCGCCGACCGCCTGGCCGCGCTCGCCACGCTGAAGGCCGCCGGTAGCCGCACGCGCGCGGCCGACGACGGCGTGGCGGCCGCGGAGGAGGCCTATCGCCTGGCCCGCATCGGCTTCGATGCCGGGCGCATCGCACAACTGGAACTGCGCAGCACCCGTGCTGCGCTCATCGCCGCCCGCGGCATCGCCGTGGACGCCCGGCTGGCGCGGGTCACGGCAGAAATCGAACTGGCCCGCCTGGAAGGGCGCGCGCCGTTCATGGAGGTCCAATGAACCTGCCCCGTCCGATCTTCCGCGCCGGCTGCCTGCTGCTGGGGCTCCTGCTGGCACTGCTGCTGGCCGCGTGCGCCGGCGACAAGCAGGCCGCCCCGGCGGCCGACGATGCCCACGGCCATGGCACTGAACGCGAGGACGCCGCGCGCGAGCGCGCCGACACGCCCGATGCCGATGCCGATGCCGATGCCGGCGATACGGTAAGGCTGACCCCGCAGCAACGCGCCGCATCCGGGATCGAGGTGGTCGCGGTCGGCCGCGGCGGTGGCGCATCGACCCGCCTGGCCGGCCGGGTCGAACCGGCGGTGGGCGCGCGCGCCGCGGTGGCGGCGAGCATCACCGGCCGCGTCGAGCGCGTGCTGGTCGCGCCCGGCAGCACGGTGCGCCGTGGGCAGCCGCTGGCGATCGTGGTCAGCGGCGAGGCCGCGGTGTTCCGCGCCAATGCGCTGGCCGCCAGCGCCGAGGCCGAGGCCGCGCGACTGGCGCATGCGCGCGACCAGACCCTGGTCGCACAGGGCGTGGTCGCCCGCCAGGAGCTGGAAAGCTCGCATGCGCGGGCCGTGGCGGCGCGTGCGCAGGCCGCGGCGGCACAGGCGCAGGCTGCGGCCAACGGCGCGCCCGACGCCAGCGGCCGCGTGCGCATCGTCAGCCCGCTGGACGGGCGGGTCGGCGCGGTGCAGGTCACCCCGGGCAGCGTGGTCGCGGCCGGCAGCGTGGTGGCCGAGGTCACCGATCCGGCCATGAACGAACTGGTGTTCGCCGCGCCGCCGGCACTGGCGGCGCAGGTCGCACCGGGGACGACGCTGGAGGTGAGCGCGCCAGGCGCCAGTTTCGCCGCCACGGTCACTGCGGCGACCGCCGACCTGCGCGCCCCGGGCGGTGCCGCGGTGATCCGCGCCATGCCGGTCGCCGCGCCGCTGCCGCCGGCGGGGTCGCCGGTGTCGGCGGTGGTCGTCACCGAAGGCCAGGACACCGCGCTGAGCGTGCCGGCCGACGCGGTGCAGACCGTGGAAGGCCGCAGCGCGGTGTTCGTCGCCGTCGCCGAGGGCTTCCGCGCGCAGCCGGTGCTGACCGGACGCCGCGCCGGCGACCGCATCGAGATCCTCGACGGGTTGCGCGGCAGCGAACGCATCGCCGGCCGCAACGCCTTCCTGCTCAAGGCCGAACTGGCCAAGGGCGACGCCGAGCACGGCCACTGAGGAGGCGACCATGTTCACTCTCATCATCGACACGGCGGTGCGCCTGCGCTGGCTGGTGCTGTTCCTGGCCGCGCTGATCGCCGGCTGGGGCCTTTACCAGTTGGGCCGGCTGCCGATCGACGCGGTCCCGGACATCACCAACCGCCAGGTGCAGCTCAACACCGTCGCCCCGGCGCTGACCCCCGAGCAGATCGAACGCCAGGTGACCTATCCGCTGGAGACGGCGCTGGCCGGCATTCCCGGCCTGGTCACCACGCGCTCGCTGTCGCGCAACGGCTTCTCGCAGGTCACCGCGATCTTCAGCGATGCCACCGACCTGTACTTCGCCCGCCAGCAGGTGGCCGAGCGCATGCGCGAGGCGGCCGAGGATCTGCCCGACGGCGTGACGCCGCGGCTGTCGCCGGTGACCACCGGCCTGGGCGAGGTGCTGATGTGGACGGTGGACTTCACCGCGTTCGACCCGGCCCGGCTGGCGCGGCCGGGCGCGGCAGGCTGGCAGGCCGGCGCGGTCTACCGCACGCCGGAAGGCGAACTGCTGCGCACCCCGCAGGAACGCGCCACCTACCTGCGCACCGTGCAGGACTGGATCATCGCGCCACAGATGCGCTCCAGCCCAGGCCTGGCCGGCGTCGACACGATCGGCGGCTACGTCAAGGAATACGCCGTGCATCCGGACACCGCGCGGCTGGCCGCACATGGCCTGGGCCTGGCCGATCTGGTGACGGCCCTGCAGCGCGCCAACGTGCAGGCCGGCGCCGGCTTCGTGCAGCGCGCCGGCGAAGGCCTGGTGGTGCGTGCCGACGGCCTGGCGCTGGGCGCCGACGATCTCGCCCAGGCGCCGGTGGCCACCCGCAATGGCGTGGTGATCCGTGTGGCCGACGTGGCCGAGGTCGCAACCGGCCGCGCACCGCGCCTGGGCGCGGCCAGCCGCAACGGCCACGAGGCGGTGCTGGGCACGGCGTTGATGCTCGCCGGCGACAACAGCCGCACCGTGGCACAGGCCGCGGCCGCGCGTTTGCAGCAGGTCAACGCCACGCTGCCGCCGGACATCGTCGCCATGCCGGTGCTGGACCGCAGCGTGCTGGTCAACGCCACCATCCGCACGGTGGCCAAGAACCTCACCGAAGGCGCGTTGCTGGTGGTGGTGGTGCTGTTCCTGCTGCTGGGCAACCTGCGCGCGGCGGCGATCGCCGCGCTGGTGATCCCGTTGTCGTTCCTGTTCGCGGTGATCGGCATGCAGCGCTTCGGCATCAGCGGCAACCTGATGAGCCTGGGTGCGCTGGACTTCGGCATCCTGGTCGACGGCGCGGTGATCGTGGTCGAGTCGACGCTGCTGCTGTTGGGCCAGCGCCGCGCCGCGCTGGGCCGCGCCCTCACCGCGGCCGAGCGGCTGGGCGTGGCGGCGGAGGCGGCGCGCAAGATGGCGCGGCCGGCGGCGTTCGGGCAGTTGATCATCCTGCTGGTGTTCGCGCCGATCCTCACCCTGGAGGGCGTGGAGGGCAAGACGTTCCAGCCGATGGCGGCGACCTTCATGCTGGCCCTGGTCGGCGCGTTCCTGTTCTCCTTCACCCTCGTGCCGGCGATGGCCGCGCTGCTGGTGCGCGAGCCGGCGCCGCGCGCCGATGCGGCCCCGGACCACGCCGGCGAGCACGAGACCTGGTTGATCGGCTGGCTGCGGCGGCGCCTGCAACCGCTGATCGGCGGCGCGGTCGCGCGTCCGCGCACGGTGGCCGCTGGCGTGGCGCTGGTGGGCGTGCTGGGCGTCGGCGCGTTCGCGCTGCTGGGCCGCGAGTTCATGCCGACGCTGGACGAAGGCAACGTGGCGATGCAGGCGTTGCGCGTGCCCTCGACCTCGCTGGAGCAGTCGCTGGCGATGCAGCTGGCACTGGAGACGGCCATCGCCCGGCAGCCTGAGGTGGCGGCGGTGTTCTCGCGCACCGGCACCGCCGAGGCGGCGATCGACCCGATGCCGACCAACATCTCCGACAGCTTGATCATGCTGAAGCCACGCGCGCAGTGGCCCGATCCGGCATTGCACAAGGAAGCGCTGGTGGAACGCCTGGAACAACTGGCCGGACAGCAGCTGGGCAACGGCGTGGAGTTCAGCCAACCGATCGAGCTGCGTTTCAACGAGTTGATCTCCGGCGTGCGTACCGACCTGGCGGTGATGGTGTTCGGCGACGACATGCAGCGCCTGCGCGCCACCGCCGACCAGGTGGCGCTGAAACTGCGTGCGGTGCCCGGCGCCGCCGACGTGCGGGTGGAACAGGTCGCCGGCCTGCCCACGCTCAACGTGCGCATCGACCACGTCGCGGCCGCGCAACTCGGGCTGACCGCGGCCGACGTCAGCGAGGCGGTGAGTACCGGCATCGGCGGCGCCGCGGCCGGGCGGATCTTCGAGGGCGACCGCCGCTTCGACGTGGTGGTGCGGCTGGACGACGCCGCGCGCAACGATCCGGACCAGCTGGCCGCACTGCCGATCGCCACGCCGGCCGGGCAGGCGATTCCGTTGTCCTCGGTGGCGCGCATCGACGTCAGCGAAGGACCGAACCAGATCAGCCGCGACAACGGCAGCCGCCGCGTGGTGGTGCAGGCCAACGTGCGCGGTCGCGACCTGGGCGGCTTCGTCGCCGCAGCGCAGGCGGCGGTGGCCGAAGTAGCGCTGCCGCCGGGCGCCTACCTGCGCTGGGGCGGGCAGTTCGAGAACCTGCAGCGTGCCGAACGGCGCCTGGCGATGGTGGTGCCGGTGGTGTTCCTGCTGATCGGCAGCCTGCTGTTCATGGCCCTGCGCAACGCCAGGGAAGCGTTGCTGGTGTTCGGCTGCGTGCCGCTGGCGCTGGTCGGCGGCATCCTCGCCCTGCTGCTGCGCGGCATGCCGTTCTCGGTCTCGGCGGCGGTCGGCTTCATTGCCGTGTCCGGCGTGGCGACCTTGAACGGGTTGGTGTTGATGCAGGCCATCGGCGAGCGCCGCCAGGCTGGCGAGGCGCCGTGGCAGGCCGCGATCGACGGCGCGGCCAGCCGCCTGCGCGCGGTGCTGACCACCGCGCTGGTGGCGATCGTCGGCTTCCTGCCGATGGCCATCGCCAGCGGCGCCGGGGCGGAGGTGCAGAAACCGCTGGCGACGGTGGTGATCGGTGGACTGCTCACCGCCACCGCGCTGACCCTGCTGGTGCTGCCGACGTTCGCCGCGCGCATCGCCGGGCCGCGCGTGGCCGGCTGATCCCGCACAGGCTGGCGCGCTTCCCGCGGGAAGCGGCGCCGGCCCGCGCGGCGGACGTCAGGCCTTCTTCTTACGCGCGGCGATGTAGGCGCGGATCTGCTGCTGCAACACCGGCAGCGGCACCGAACCCTGCTGCAGCACCGCGTCGTGGAAGGACTTGATGTCGAAGTCCGGGCCGAGTTCGCGCTCGGCCTCGGCGCGCAGGTCGAGGATGGTCAGCTCGCCGAGCTTGTAGCTCAGCGCCTGGCCGGGCCAGGAGATATAGCGGTCGACCTCGGTGGTGACCTCGTGCTCGCTGAGCGCGGTGCGCTCGCGCAGATAGGCCTGCGCCTGCGCGCGGGTCCAGCCCTTGTGGTGCACGCCGGTGTCGATCACCAAACGGCAGGCGCGCCACATCTCGTAGCTGAGCCGGCCGAAGTCCTCGTAGGGCGTGGCATAGATGCCCATCTCCTTGCCCAGCTTCTCGGTGTACAGCGCCCAGCCCTCGCCGTAGGCGGAGATGTAGTTCTCGCGGCGGAACGCCGGCTGCGCGCCCTGTTCCTCGGCCAGCGCGCCCTGCAGCGAATGGCCCGGCGAAGATTCGTGCAGGGTCAGCGCCGGCAGGTTGTACAGCGGCCGCGACGGCAGGTCGTAGGTGTTGAGCCAGTAGGTGCCGACACCACCGCGGCCGGCGGTCCAGAACGGGGCGATGTCCGCCGGCACCGGCACGATGGTGAAGCGCCCGCGCGGCAGCGTGCCGATGAACTTGCCGACCTCGCCATCCACCCGCTTGGCGATCCACGCGGCGCGATCGAGCAGCTCCTGCGGGGTCTTCACGTAGAACTGCGGATCGGTGCGCAGGAACTGCAGGAACGCCGGGAAGGTCTTCTGCCCGGCCGGCGCCTGGAAGCCGACCTGCTGGATGATCGCGTCCATCTCCTTCTGGATCCGCGCCACCTCGCGCAGGCCGAGCTGATGGATCTGCTCGGGGTCCATGTCCAGCGTGGTGTACTCACGGATCTGCTGCCGGTAGAAGGCCTTGCCGTCGGGCAGGGCTTCGGCGGCCAGCGTGGTGCGCGCCTGCGGCATGTACTCCTGGCGATAGAAGGTCAGCAGCTGCGCGTAGGCCGGGATCACCTTGTCGCGCAGCGCCGCCTGCGCCTGCGCGCGCAGCTGCGCCTGCTCGGCGGCGGGAATCTGCGCCGGCATCTGCTTGAACGGCGTGTACAGCACCGCCGCGGTCGGATCCTTCAGTTCGGCCACATTGGCGATGGCGCCGTCGCGGCCATCGAGCACCGCACGCGGCACGCTGAAGCCGCGCTTGAGCCCGGCGCGCATGTTGTCGGTCTGCTGCGCGAAGTAGCGCGGCACGTCCTCCAGCCGCGCGATATAGGCGCGGTACTCGTCTGCAGTGCGCAGGTTGCGCCGGGCCATGAACGCCAGGTCCGACCAGAACGCGCTGTCGGAGTTGAACGGCATCTCGTAGGCGCGCAGCCGCACCGAGGCGGCCAGGTTCTCCACCTGCGGCCGGTACACCGCCAGGTTCACCTGGTTCTCCGGCGAAAGCTGGGCCGCATCGAGCATGTCCAACTGCCGCAGCACGTCCTCCCACACCTGCAAGCGCGCTGCCTGCGCGGCGGCGCCGACGTCGGGCAGACGACGGTTGTCGCCGCTGCTGTCGCTGTCCTCGTCGGCCTGGCCGAGCTGCGCCTGGCGCCAGGCCCACTCCTTCTCGTAGATGGCCTGGAAGCGCGCATCGGCGGCGCTGGCAGCGGCCGTGGCCGGCACTGCGCCGGACGTCGGCGACGCCGGCGGTGCGGCCAGCGCGGGCGCAGCGACGGCGAACGCGAGGAGCAGGGAAGCGGCCAGTGGGGTCTTGGCGAACATCGGCATGGGCGGCACAGGGCAGGAACGGATCGTCGATCATCGCATCCCCACCCTGCTTGGCGGGTGGGCCGGAAGTCCTGTGTGGAGCGATGATGCGGTGACGGCGTAAGGTATCTGATAACCCGCTCTTTGCCGGAACCAACGTGGCATGTCGTCATTCGTAGGAGCGGCTTCAGCCGCGACGGGCGTTACCGACAATGCCGGTCGCGGCTGAAGCCGCTCCTACAGTGGGCCTTCCCCACCGATTAGAAGCCCCTGAGACCACCGATACACATGCACCTCCACCGTTGGCTTCGGTTGCGACTGCCACTTCACGAAGGAGAAGTCAGCCATACCGCATCCCAATACGGATAGTCGCCCAGACGCGGCACCAGGCCGGCACGCAATGGATTAGCCACAATGTAACGGGCAACACGCAGGACATCGTCGTCGCGCCGCAGCGCATGATCATGGAAGCCACGCGACCAGACACAGCCGCCACGACCGCGCGCGAGATTCACTGCGCGGGCGCACCGCCCCTTGGCCCGCTGCATGGCCTGCGCCAACGTCATGGCGGCATGTAGTTCGATCAGGCCATGCCAGTGGTCGGGCATCAACACCCAGCACAGCAGGCGAGCACCGGGCCAGCTGCTTCGCTCTGCCAGGCACGCCGCAGCCGCATGGGCGCACCGCCAATCCGCGAACAATGGCGCGCGCTCGAACGTCACAGCGGTCAGCAAGTAGAGCTGCCCCGTGTCGCCATGGCGTCCAGCGCGCAACGCGCGATGGCCTTTGGTTGGTTCGATGTGCATGGCACCAGCATCCAGCTCATCGCACCATGGCAACAGCGGCGCTTGACTGGCGCGCTTGTCGGAATAGTGCGCGAATCCATGTCGGATTGGTGCCGGCAACGGCGGGGCGCGTGCTTGCCGCGGTGTCTGCGCCGTGATCCTTGCCACTGAGGGCGGCAGGGTCCGGGTCGCGGCTGAAGCCGCTCCTACGAGAGGGCCGGTCGCGATCGGAAGGTGTTACGCGCCGTCTGCGATGCCGCGCCGGCGCGCCGCGCTCAATGCGAGGCGCGGTCGCGGTGCCAGCCGCGGTGCTTGATGTCCAGGTACAGGCTGTAGAACGCGGTGAAGGCGGGGAACAGGTTCTGCAGCACGCCCACCGAGTCCTGCTTGGCCGAGAACATGAAGTAGCTCAGCGTCATCAGGCTGCCGACCACGCTCATGTACCAGAACAGGCGCGGAATCACCGGCTTGCCGGCGCGCTTGGAGGCGACGAACTGCACCAGCCAGCGGCCGCCGAACATCAGCGCGCCGACGTAGCCGATCAGCTTCCAGCCGGTGACGTGCAGCCCGGTCCAGTACAGCGCCTGGATCGGTTCGTTGAGGAAATGCGCGTCCATCTCAGCGCTCCTGCACCGCGGTGCGGCGGCTGCGTGCGATCAGCCAGGCCACGCCACGCAGATCGCGGATGCCGACCAGGGCGCGGTTGAGGTTGTTGTACTTGGACACGCCCGAGGTGCGGTGGCGATGGTTCACCGGCACGCTCAGGGTCTGCCAGCCGGCGCGCTGCATCAGTGCCGGCAGATAGCGGTGCATGTGGTCGAAGTACGGCAGGTCCAGGAACGCCTCGCGCTCGAACAGCTTGATGCCGCAGCCGGTGTCAGGGGTGTCGTCGCGCAGCATGCGTGCGCGGATCGCATTGGCCCACTTCGACGCCCAGCGCTTGCTGCCCGAATCCTGCCGCGACACCCGCCAGCCGGCGAACAGCTTGACCAGCGGCTCGGCTGCCTGGCGCGCGGCCAGCAGCTTGGGAATGTCGGCCGGGTCGTTCTGGCCGTCGCCGTCGAGGGTGGCGATCCACAGCCCGCGCGCGGCCTTGACGCCGTTGCGCACCGCCGTGCTCTGCCCGCTCTGGCTGACGTGGTGCAGCACGCGCAGCTCCGGCGTGGACGCCTTCAGCCCTTCGAGCACCGCCAGGGTGTCGTCGCGCGAATGATCGTCGACGTAGACGATCTCGAAATCGATCGTGCCACGCAGCGCGGCGACAATCTCGGCGACCAGCGGCGGCACGTTGTCGCGCTCGTTGAACACCGGGACGACGACGGAGAGGGAAAGCTGGCTCATGGATTCGGCAAGGCTGGGCGCGGGGCGCGCGTGGGGGAAAAAGCGGCAGGCATTGTGCCGCGGACCGATGATCCGCGGATGAAGCGTCAGGCGGCGGCGCCGAAGTACTCCCGGCACCAGGCCACCACCTGCGGCAGGCCGACCTCGATCGGGGTGCTCGGATCGAAGCCGAACGCGGCCTGGGCCCGTGCAGTATCGGCCATCGTCTCGATCATGTCGCCCGGCTGCATCGGTCGGTACTGTTTTTGGGCGCTGCGCCCGGCGGCGGCCTCGATCACCGCGATGAAGTGCTCCAGTTCCACCGGGGTGTGATTGCCGAGGTTGAACACGCGGTGCGGCACCGGCTCGGTGGAGGGGTGTTCGAGGGCGCCGAGCACGCCGGCGACGATGTCGGCGACGAAGGTGAAGTCGCGGCGCATGCGACCGTGATTGAACACCTCGATCGGGCGCCCGGCCAGCACCGCGCGGCTGAACAGCAGCGGCGCCATGTCCGGGCGGCCCCAGGGGCCGTACACGGTGAAGAAGCGCAGCCCGGTGGCGCGCAGGCCGTACAGCTGCGCATAGGTGTGCGCCATCAGCTCGTTGGCGGCCTTGGTCGCCGCGTACAGCGAGCGCGGCTGGTCGATGCGCTGGTCCTCGGAGAACGGCGGCGTCGCCGAATCGCCGTACACCGAGCTGCTGGACGCGTAGACCAGGTGCTCCACGCCACGGTGCCGGCACAGCTCCAGCATGTTGACGAAGCCGACCAGATTGCTGTCGACATAGGCGTAGGGGTTCTGCAGCGAATAGCGCACTCCGGCCTGCGCGGCCAGGTGCACCACGCGGGTCGGCTGCACCTCGTCGAACAGCGCGGCCAGGCCGTCGCGATCGGTCAGGTCCAGGGTCCGGATGTCCGCGTTCGCGCACAGCGCGGCAACGCGGTCGTGCTTGAGCTGCGGGTCGTAGTAGTCGTTGTAGTTGTCCAGGCCTACCACCAGTTGCCCGGCGGCACGCAGCGCGCGAACGGTATGGGCGCCGATGAAGCCGGCGGCGCCGGTGACGAGAATGGGCATGGCGGAGATCCTGGAAAGCGTGGAACGGCGTGCGCGGGGCGCGGGGGCGGAGCAGCGGGTCAGAACAGCCCGAAGCGCTTGCGCGCGACATTGGGCCGGGCGGGGTCGATCACGTCCTGCAGGCCCTTGGCGTCGAAGCGGTCCAGCAGCGCCTCGGCGCCCTTCTTCAGCTTGAGCGCCATTTCCTCCGGATACAGCGGCACCAGGGTCATGAACGCGATGGTCTTGTCGGCATCGATGACCAGCTCCGCGAACGCCTCCGGGGTGCTCACCGGCGGCAGCACGATCGCGCCGTCGAAGCCGACGCCGGGCGCGTACGGCTCGGCCGGGTCACCATTGGGCACGGTGTGGCCGAACCCCAGCCAGGTGTCGTACTTGTGCGGCAGTCGCGCCAGGGTCTTGAGCAGGCGCACCGGCCAGTAGTGGCGCTCGTCCTGGAAGTCGTCCTGGGTGATCGGCCAGTCGGGCGGCAGGGTCAGCATCAGCTCCATGAAGCGCGGCGCCTCCACGCCCTCGGGCAGGACCATCGGCAGGTCGCTCATGCCCGAGGTCACCAGCCGCAGGTACGGCGCTTCCGCCGTCGCCGGCACCACGTGCACGTCCAGGTGCACGGTGTCGGAGATGATCTCGTGCAGCACGCCGGCGACCGACCCCAGGTGGCGTTCGATGTGCGCGCCGATCTGCTCGATGCAGGAGTCGCCGCGCGCCGGTGCGAACGGCTTTTCCTCGCGATGCTGCAGGATCGGGCTACCGCCCGGGCTGATCTGCGTGTCCTCGTTGCTCATGCAATGCTCCGGTTGCTGGCCAGCGCCGCGGCGCGCGGCCTCAGCGCAAGGTCAGCGGCGCGTCCTTGGCCAGCGCCGCCTTGCGCTCCTTGCTGAATTCCCACCACGGGCGCGGCGTCTCGCCCTGCATGAAGCGCACGATGGACAGGAACACGTCGATCACGCAGTGGTCGTGGACCACGCCGGTGCGCAGGCACAGCTGCGCGTACATATCGTAGGGATCGCGGCCCTGCAGGTGCGCGGGCACGCGGATGCCGATCAGGCGCAGGTCCTTCTCGCAGGCCGGCCCGACGTTGGGCAGGTCGGTCAGGCGCAGCAGATGGTGGCGGTCGACCTTACTGGGATGCATGGCGGAGGCGGTCCTGGCGGACGCGGGCGGCGGCGCTCAGGCCTGCCGCGGACGCAGTTTCTCGAGCACGCCGTCCAGCGTGTCCAGGTCGGTGTAGTGGATCACCAGCTTGCCCTTGCCGCCGCGGCCGTGGGCGATGGACACCTTGGTCCCCAGCGACTCGGACAGCTCGGTCTCCAGCGAGGCGATGTCGGCCTGCGGCGCGGTGCGCGCCGGCTTGGCCTTGCGGTTGCTCGGCACCTTGCCGGCGGCGAACTGCTGCGCGCGGTGCTCGACCTCGCGCACCGACCAGCCCTGGTCGGCGGCGTCGGAGGCCAGGCGACTGGCCAGCTCCGGCGACAGCGTCAGCAAGGCACGCGCATGGCCCATCTCCAGGCGCCGCGCTTCCAGCAGCGCGCGGATCGCCGGCGGCAGTTCCAGCAGGCGCAGCAGGTTGGACACCGAGGCGCGCGAGCGGCCGACGGCCTCGGCGGCCTCGGCGTGGGTCAGCGAGAATTCGTCGATCAGCCGCTGCAGCGCCTGCGCCTCTTCCAGCGGATTGAGGTCCTCGCGCTGGATGTTCTCGATCAGCGCCATGGCGATGACGGTGCGGTCGTCGAGCTCGCGCACCACCACCGGCACGTCGCTGAGGCCGGCCAGTTGCGAGGCGCGCCAGCGGCGCTCGCCGGCGACGATCTCGAAGCTGCCCGGCGCCAGTTCGCGGGCGACGATCGGCTGGATCACGCCCTGCGCCTTGATCGACTCGGCCAGCTCCTGCAGCTTGGCCTCGTCCATTTCCTGGCGCGGCTGGTACTTGCCCGGCTGCAGTTGCCCGACCGGCAGGCGGCGCAGGCTCTCGCCCGGCTGCAGCTCGGCGGTGGGCGCCGGCGCGGCCGCGCCCTTCGGCCCCAGCAGCGCTTCCAGGCCACGGCCGAGGCCGCGCTTCTTCGCTCCGAGGGCGGGGGGCTTGGCACTCATCAGTACGTCTCCATGGCCGGCACCGGCCGATTGCGTTCGTTGCGGCGGCGCACGATCTCGCCGGCCAGTCCCAGGTAGGCGACGCCGCCACGCGAGGTGCGGTCGTAGCCGACGATGCTCTGGCCATGGCTGGGCGCCTCGGCCAGGCGCACGTTGCGCGGCACGATGGTGCGGAACACCTTGTCGCCGAAGTGGTTGGTTAGCTCCGCCGACACCGCGTTGGCCAGGTTGTTGCGCACGTCGAACATGGTGCGCAGCACGCCTTCGATCTCCAGCGCCGGGTTCAGCTCGGCGCGCAGCGCCTCGATGGTTTCCAGCAGCGCGGTCAGTCCTTCCAGCGCGTAGTACTCGCACTGCATCGGCACGATCACCGAATCGGCGGCGGTCAGCGCGTTCAGGGTCAGCAGCGACAGCGCCGGCGGGCAGTCGATCAGGATGAAGTCGTAGGCCTCGCGCAGCGGCGCCAGCGCGGTCTTCAGCCGCTGCTCGCGCGCCGGCTGGTCCATCAGCTGGATCTCGGCGGCGGTGAGATCGATGTTGCCCGGCAGCAGGTCGAAGCCCTCCGGCGCGGTCACCCGGATCTGTTCGGCGCTGCTCTCGCCGAGCAGCACGTCGCAGGTGGAGGCAGCCAGCTCGCGCTTGTCGATGCCGCTGCCCATCGTCGCATTGCCCTGCGAGTCCAGGTCCACCAGCAGGACGCGCTGCGACTGCCGCGCCAGCGACGCGGCCAGGTTGACCGCGGTGGTGGTCTTGCCGACGCCGCCCTTCTGGTTGGCGATGGCGATGATGCGGGCCATGCGGGAGCCTCGTCGGCGATGGGGTGGGACCGGGCATTATGCGGTCACAGCCCCCCATGGCGGAAATCGGGGCCGGCCGCGGCCGCCGCTCAACCGCGCTCGACCACCACCAGGTGGCGGTCGGCGCCCCCCAGGCCGGGGACCTGCAGCGGGTGCACCGTCGGCGCCACCCAGCCCGGCGGCAGCGCGGCGATCTCCTCGTCCGGGCGTACGCCCTTCATCGCCAGCAGCCGCCCGCCCGGGCGCAGCAGGTGGCCGCCGACGGCGACGATGCCGGCCAGCGTATCCAGCGCGCGCGCGGTCAGCAGGTCGTAGGCGCCGGGCTCGTCCAGCGCCTCGGCGCGCGACTCGGCCACCCGCACGTTGTCCAGGCGCAGCTGGCGCACCGCCTCGCGCAGGAACCGCGCCTTCTTGCCGTTGCTCTCCACCAGGGTCACCCGCAACTGCGGCCGCGCGATCGCCAGCGGGATCCCGGGCAGTCCGGGACCGGTACCCAGGTCGGCCAGCGCGCCCTCCTGGGCGAACGGCTGCATGGCCAGCGAATCCAGCAGATGGCGGGTCACCATCTCGTGCGGGTCGCGGATCGCGGTCAGGTTGTAGGTGCGGTTCCAGCGCGTCAGCAGCGCCAGGTAGGCCAGCAGCGGGGGCGCCAGCGCGGCAGCGTCCAGGCCTTGCGCGTGCAGGCCCTGCTCGAGCGCGAGGCGGACGGAATCGGGAAGAGAGGCATCGGTCATCGGCGGATTATCGCAGGTGGCGCCGCTGCCCGAGACGCGCGCTGCGCTAGGACGCGGTCTCGACCGGCACCTCCGCGCACCAGGCCAGCGCAGCCCGATAGCCGGGCGCGGCCTCCCATTCGTACAGGTGCCAGGCCTCGGCCGCGCCCAGCCCCGGGTCGCACCAGACCAGGCGCAGCAAGCCGCTGGCGTCCTCGGCAAAGCGCAGCCGGTGCAGGCCGAAGGCGATGCCGTGGCCGTGCGCCTTGAGCAGCGCCTCCTTGGCGCACCACAGGCGGAAGAACACCGCCTCGCGTTCCGGCGCCGCCAGCGCGGCCAGCAGCGCGACCTCCTCAGGGTGGAAGAAGCGCTGCGCCAGTTCCAGCAGGCGCGGCCGCGGCCGCTGGCGCTCGATGTCCACGCCCAGCCGCGCGTGCGTGGCGACCGCCACTAGCAGATAGTCGCCGCTGTGGCTCCAACCGGTGTCGACGTGCGCCAAAGGTGCGTGCAGCCCGGGCCGGCCGCGGGCGTCGCGGCGCAGCGGCAGCTGCGCCGCCGGCACCGCCAGCTCGCCGGCCAGCAGGCGCCGCGCCTGCGCCTCGCCGGAGGTGCGCGGCGGATGCAGGCGCAACCACAGCGCCACCGGGCCGACACGCCAGTCCGGTGCTTCGGCGGCAACGGCGACAGGCGGGGGTGCGGACTCGCTCACGCCGTCGCCACAAACTGTAATGGCCACTGCGCGGTGCCTCCGGCGTTATACGGCCGCTTCACGGCGGCGCTCCTTAAATGGCGCCCACCCCACCGCTTCTGGTGCGGACCGAACCGAGGAGTCTGACGCATGGGCATCATCATCTGGTTGATCGTCGGCGGCATCGTGGGCTGGCTGGCCAGCATCATCATGCGCCGTGACGCACAGCAGGGCATCATCCTGAATATCGTGGTCGGCATCGTCGGCGCGATGATCGCCGGCTGGCTGTTCGGCGGCGGCATCAACCAGGCGATCACCCTGTGGACGTTCCTGTACTCGTTGATCGGCGCCATCATCCTGCTGGCGATCGTCAACCTGTTCACCCGCGGCCGCGCGCGCTGACGCAGCGCCCTCGCCGCTTGCGCAAACGCCCGGTTCGCCGGGCGTTTTGCGTTTTCGGCCCGGCTCACGGCGCAGCGCGGTCGGCCGGATGCCGCACGCCGTCCTCGACCGGCACCGCGATGGTCAGCGCGTACGGGTCCACGCCCTCCAGGCAGCCAACGTTGTAGCCGTACAGGCTGGGATCGGAGCGGCGCCGATGATGCGTGTAGATCCCGCAGGTGCCGCAGAAGTAGTGCTGCGCGGTGTGGGTGTGGAACTGGTACAAGCGCAGCGCCTGCTCGCCCTGGCGGACATGCAGGGCCGCCAGCGGCACCGAGGCGACGATGGCGCCGCGGCGCCGGCACAGCGAGCAGTTGCAGCGGCGCGGGTCGACGATGCCGTGCGGCAGTTCCAGGTCGATCTGCACCGCACCGCAGTGGCAACTGAGCCGATGCAGCGGCGCGATCGCGGTGTCGCCGACCTTGTCGATGCAGCGGCGCACATGGCGCTCGCTCATGCCGCCGGCTCCAGCTCGACCCAGGCCGGCGCGTGGTCGCTGGGGCGGTCCCAGCTGCGCGGCTCGCGGTCGATGCCGGCGCCGCGGGTGCGCGCCTTCAGCGCCTCGGACACCAGGGTCAGGTCGATGCGCAGGCCCAGGTCGCGGCGGAAACCGGCCTGGCGGTAATCCCACCAGCTGAAGATGCCGCCGTCGGCGTGGTGCAGGCGGAAGCCGTCGTGCAGGCCGAGCGCGAGCAGCTTGTGCAGGGCGCCGCGCTCGGCGGTGGAGGTGAGGATGTGGTTGTCGCTCCACACCAGCGGATCGTGTACGTCGCGCGCGTCCGGGGCGATGTTGAAGTCGCCCAGCACCACCAGCCGCGGATGCCGCTGCAGCTCGTCGGCCAGCCAGGCGTGCACCGCTTCCAGCCAACGCAGCTTGTAGGCGTACTTGTCGGTGCCCACGTCCTGGCCGTTGACCACGTAAAGATTGACGATGCGCAGGTCGCCGACAGTGGCGGCGATGGCGCGCTTCTGTTCGTCCTCCAGGCCCGGCACGCCGATCTGTACGTCGCTGATCGGCAGGCGCGACAGGATCGCCACGCCGTTGTAGGTCTTCTGCCCGGCGAACACGCTGCGGTAGCCGGCCTCGGCCAGCGCGGTGTCGGGAAACTTGTGGTCTTCCAGCTTGGTCTCCTGGATCCCGACCACGTCCGGCGCGAACGCGGCCAGCCACTGTTGCAGGTGCGGCAGGCGCACGTTGAGCGAGTTGACGTTCCAGCTGGCGATCTTCAAGGGAAATCCGGGACGGGGAAGCCGGCCGCTATTCTGACCGCAGCCGCCGCGGCGGCCAAACCGCGGGCACCAGGCCGTTCAGCGCCGCGCGCAGCACTGCGCGAACAGCGCAGGCGCCAGGTTCAGCGCCTGCTGCCGCTGCGCCTCGTTCAAGCCGTCGAGCAGCTCCTCGGCACCGAGCGCCTGGTCCGGCGGCGGGAACGGCCGCTCCGGCGCCTGCCGCGCGGCCAGTTGCCAGGCCGCGGCGTACGGCGGATCGGCCACCGCCAGCCAGGGCGCGCGCAGCAGTTGCGCCAAGGCGTCGATCGACGTGCGGTCGCCATGCAGCGCGCGATCTTCCAGTTGCGTCACCACGTCCTCGGCATCGTGCTCGTCGGCGGCCGACAGCGGCGTGCGGTGCCCGTCCGCGTCGACGCTGCCGGCGCGCGCGAGCAGTTGCGCCACCCGCTGCGCCAGCAACTGGCGTTGCGCATCGGCATCACCGCGCGCCGCGGCGCTGCGCAGCATCGCCTCGACCTGCGCGGCATCGAGCCCGGCAACGCCACGGCAGGCGGCGAGACGTTGCCGCTCGGCCGCCCGTCTCGCCGCAGCGGCCGCGGCGTCCTCGGCGTCTGCGCCCGGCAGCAATGCCGGACGGGACGGCGGCGCCTGCGCGCGTTGCCGGCAATCCAGCGCCAGCAGCGCGATGGCGGACAGGCGCTGCGCCTCGCTGGTGCCGGCCGCCAGTGCCGTACCGGGCGGCGTGGTCGCGGACGTCGGCAGCGGCGACGATGCTGCAGACCGCGGCAGCGCCGGCGCTTGCGCCTTGTTCGCGGCGACGGCCGGCGCGGCCGTCGGCTGTATCAGCTTCGCCGCGAGCGTGAGCGCGGCCACCCCCACCACCACCGCGCCGCCGAACCAAAGCAGCGCACGCCGCATCGCCGCCATGCTCAGTGCGCCGCCGCCGTGTAGGCGTCGCGGTCGAACGCCATCGGCTGCGCCTGGCGCAGGCGCTGCATGGCGTCGGCCGCGGCCTGCTCGCGCAACTGCAGGTCGATCTGCCCGCGCACCGCCTCGAAGCGCGCCGCGGTCTTCGCATCCAGGCGGATCAGGTGATAGCCGTCGGGTCCGCGCACCGGCGCGGAGACCCGCTCCACCGCCAGCTGGCGGATCGGCGCATCGAACGCATCGGCCAGATAGCGGCCGAAGGTCGGCGACAGCTGCCCGCCCTCGCCGGCGGTGGCGGTGTCGTCGGACTCGTGCATCGCCAGGGTGGCGAAGTCGGCGCCGCCATCGAGCTGGCGCTTGAGCGCCTCGGCGCGCTGCAACGCCTGTGCCTCGGTCAGGATGTGCCCGCTGCGCGGCCCGCCCTGCGGGTGCAGCGCAACGAACAGGTGGCGCAGGTGGTACTCGGTGTAGTCGTCCGGATGCGCGGCGAACTGCCGGCGCAGCATCGCCTCGTCGATGTGCGCGTCGGCGCCGAGCCGCGCCTGCGCGGCCTCGGCCAGGATCGCATCGGCGGCGCGGCGCAGGCGCGCGGCCACCACCGGGTCGTCCTGCAGATGCTGTTGCCGGGCCTGGTCGAGCAGGATGGCGCGGTCGGCGAAGCGGCGCACCACGGAGGCGTCGTCGATGCCGGCGTCGCCGCGCGTGGCGTCGCCGGCCAGGGCGCGGTATTCGCTGGCGGTGAACTGCTGCGCACCGACGCGCAGCACCACCGGATCGGCGGTGGCGGTCTCGGCGGCCGGCGCGGCCAGGACGGCGAACGCGGCCACCGCGCACGTGACCAGGGTGATGGACCTGGCCACGGCGGACGTTGCGAAAGACAGGGACATGCGCTTCTCCAGGAGTGAAGAGGGCGGCACGCGACGCCGGAGCGTCGCGGCCGCAACGAGGCGGCCGACACGGGGCCGGCCGCCAGGACCTGCAAGGACTCAGTCGTGCTTGCCGCGCGCCTTCAGGTACGCGATCGCCGCCTTCGGGTCGTCGGAGGTGATCAGGCTGAACGCCTCCTGGTTGACGATGAAGTTGAGATCGCCACGGTTGTCGGCGGTGTCGCGGCCGCCGGAGTAGGAGAAATAGAGGTCAGACAGCTGATAGCAGCAGGCGCCGCTGTTCTGGTAGAACTTCCCGGCCAGCGGGCTGTCCGGAATCGCCTGGAACACGCCGACGCGCACGCCACGCTCGCGCACGCGGTCGGCCTGGCCCTGCAGCAGGCCACCGAGCTGCTTGACGTTGATCTCCATCGCCTCCTTGGTATCGCTCCAGGCCGATATGGCGTTGTCGACATTGATCTTGGTCAGCATGTTGGTGGTGAACACCGGAATGCCGACCATGCTGGTGGTGTCGGCGCGGAACGCCGAGCGGCTCGGGTACAGGGTGGCATTGACCTTGGCCGCGACGAAGTTGGACGCACCCACCGAGAACGCGGCATCGGCCGCACGCGACACCGCACGCACCGAGGCGGCGTCCTTGATGTCGAACACGATCGGGGTCTTCAGGCCGTGCTGCTTGAAGTAGGAGAACAGCTCGTCCACGCGCGGCACGTGGTAGCCGGTAGTGGTGCGGCGGTCGGGGGTCAGCAGGAACAGGCCGCTGACCACCGACCACGGGGTCACGGTGATCGACGGGTTGTAGCCCTGGTTGCTCATCGGGTCGTACTTGGTTTCGCCGGCACGGCTGGTCCACACGTTGGTGGTGCGACCGAGGTTCCAGTCGTGCAGCACCACCGGCACGCCGTCGCTGGTCATCTTGATGTCCAGCTCCACGCCGTCCATGCACTGGTCGTTGGCCAGCTGCAGCGAACCGCGCGAGTTTTCCGGCATGTCGGGGAAGTTGCCGTACTTGCCCCACAGACCGCGGTGGGCCAGCACGACGCTGTCGCCGCTGCTGTCGCCGAACAGGATGTTGCTCATCTTGGTACCGACGGTGTCGTTGCAGTTGGCCATCGCCAGCTGCGGCACGACGGCCAGGGTCACCAGGGCGCCGAGCACGCGGCAGGCGCGCGCCAGGGGCGAGGGAACGAATGCGATCTTCATTGGGCTGCGTCCGGTTCTGAAGGAAAGGGGGAGACACGGGGGGGACGAGCGCCGGTCAGGTCGACGCATGGCGGCATCTCGTGTGTTGCGCTCCGCACGGACGTCTCGCGCAGGAGCCTGAGCCACCGTGATCGGCGGCGGCGTCGGGCGAGAACCTAATAACTTACTGTGAATTATTTATTTCCATGGTGCGACCCGGTGCGGGACTGTGGACTGCGCCCCGATTTGGTGCAGTTTCGGTCCCGCGATGGGCCCTGGTGGCGGGAGTTCGGACACCGCCTTGTGCGCGCGCTGCCGTCGGGAGCGCGCTAGCTGCATCGAGGACGTGCCGGTCGCGGCTGAAGCACGCCTCCAGTCATCGCCGCTGTTGCCGCGACATGGCGAGACACGTGGTTACGTTGTGGGAGCGGCTTCAGCCGTGACGAGGCGTTACCGGCCAGGCTGTCGCGGTGAAGCCAAATCGCCCCGCCCTGCACCCGCACCTGGACGTCGGCTGCGCCCCGCTCACCGCACCAGGAACGAGAGCATGCGCGCGATCCGCGCATACGGCGGTTTCAGCAGGTCGCTGCCGGCGCGGCGCGACTGCCACAGGACCGGCAGCGCCTTGCTGAAGGCGTCGAAGCCGGCACGACCGTGATAGGCGCCCATGCCGCTGGGGCCGATGCCGCCGAACGGCAGCGCGTTGGCGGCGAAATGCAGCAGGCTGTCGTTGACGGTGACCCCGCCGGCGATCGTGGCGTGCAGGATGGTCTCGATCCGCGCACGGTCGTGGCTGAAGGGATACAGCGCCAGTGGCCGGTCGCGGCTGTTGATCTCGGCGATGGCCGCATCCAGGGAGCGGTAGCTGCGCACCGGCAGGATCGGGCCGAAGATCTCCTCCTGCATCAGCAGCGCGTCGTCGCCCGGCTGCAGCACTAGCGTGGGCACGATCAACCGCTCGCGCTCGGCACGTTCGCGCTCCACCGTGGCCAGTTCGATGACCTCCAGACCGCGCGCACGGGCATCGTCCAGATAGCTGCGCAGGCGCCGGTACTGGCCCTCGTTGACGATGCGGGTGTAGTCCTCGGCGCTGGCGAAATCGCCGTAGCGCGCCAGCACCTGCGCGCGCAGCGCCTGCACCAGCGCCGCCTCGCGGCCGGCGTCGATCAGCACGTAGTCCGGGGCGATGCAGGTCTGCCCGGCGTTGAACCACTTGCCGGTGGCCAGGCGCGCGGCGGCCTGTTCCAGTGGGTAGTCGGCGCAGACGATGGCCGGCGACTTGCCGCCCAGTTCCAGGGTCAGCGGGGTCAGGTTGGCGGCGGCGGCCGCCATCACCTTGCGCCCGACCGCGGTGGAGCCGGTGAACACCAGGTGGTCCAGCGGCAGCGCGGCGAACGCCGACGCCACTTCGGCACCGCCCAGCGCCACCGCCACGCGCTGCGGCGGGAACACCTCGGCCAGCAGCGACTGCAGGAACTGCGCGCTGCGCGGGGTGTGCTCGGAGGGTTTCAGGTAGACGTGGTTGCCGGCGGCGATGGCGGTGGCCAGCGGGATCAGCGCCAGGTTGACCGGGTAGTTCCAGGGCGCGATCACCCCGACCACGCCGACCGGCACCGGCCGCACTTCCGCGCGTGCCGGCCACAGCCGCCAGCCGGCGCCGACCCGCTGCGGGCGCATCCAGCGCTTGAGGTGGCGCAGCAGGTGGTCGATCTCGCCAAGCACGGTCATGCCGTCGGCGAGCAGCGATTCATGGCGCGAACGGTGGCCGAAATCGGCGGCGATGGCATCGGCCATCTCCGGCAGCCGCCGCTTCAGCGCCGCGCGCAAGCGCAGCAGGTCCTCGCGGCGCTGCGTCCGCTCCGGCTTGGCCGATTGCCAGGCCGCGCGCAGGCGCTGCAGGGTGACTGGCAGGGCGGCCAGCGGCGTGTCGGCGGAAGCGGCATCGGCAACGGGGGTCGGCATGGGCGCACTATACGATGGCGGTTGCGGGTGTCGTGCGCGTCAGTCGCAGGGCAGCGGCACGACCGAGACCCTGAGGTTTCACAGCGGGTCGCGTCGGGACTGAAGTCCCTCCCACAAGGGGCGCGCCAGCATCGCCGCGGACTGAAGTGCCACCTGTGGGAGGGACTTCAGTCCCGGCCCGATGGAGCTGGGCACGCGAGACGCTGTGCTCCGGCTACGCCGGTTCTTCCAGCAACCACGCCTGCAACTGCGCCAGCGAGGCGACTTCATGGTGCGGCACGATGCCCTCCGCCGCCGCCGCGCCGTGCGCATTGAACCAGCAGGTGTGCAGGCCCGCGGCCAGGCCGCCGCCGATGTCCGCCTGCGGGTTGTCGCCGACCATCAGCACCTGCGCCGGCGGCGGATCGCCCAGTTGCGCCAGCGCGTGCGCGAAGATCCCCGGGTGCGGCTTGGCCACGCCCACCACCTCGGAAATGGCGATGACCTCGAAGCGATCGTGCAGGCCGGTGCGTTGCAGGCGCGCGTTCTGCAGTGCGCCGAAGCCATTGGTGACCAAGCCCAGACGCGCGCGCCCGCGCAAGGCGTCGAGCAGATCCACCGCACCGTCCAGCGGCGTGCACAGTTCGGCCATCGCCGCCAGGAAGGCGGTGTTCAAGGTTTCCGGCGCGGTCTGCAATCGCTGCGCCCAGTCCGCGAAACGGCGCTGCTGCAATTGCAGCGCGGTGATCGCGCCGTTCTGGTACTGCACCCACAGCGGCCGGTTGCAGGCGGTATAGGCGGCGTACTCGGCTTCGCCGAACTGCACGCCGTAGCCGGCGAACATGCGCTGCAGGCCGGCGAAGGCGTCGAAGTGGAACAGGGTGTCGTCGGCGTCGAACAGGATCCAGCGGTAGCGCATGTGGCGGCACGACGAAGGCGGCGGGCGCTCATGGTAGCGCCACCTCGCCGTGCAGACGACGACGCCGGCCCTCGGGCCGGCGTCGTGTGCGGCAACTCAGCACTGCGCTGCCGCCTGGCGCCGTCATCCGCCCGTCCGTGCCAGGTCCTCGACCAGCAACTCGTAGGCATCGGCGGTGTTGCGCTT
This sequence comes from Xanthomonas sp. 3498, assembly GCF_014199795.1. NCBI lineage: Bacteria > Pseudomonadati > Pseudomonadota > Gammaproteobacteria > Lysobacterales > Lysobacteraceae > Xanthomonas > Xanthomonas sp. 3498. The sequence continues at coordinate 236,649 of NZ_JACHOH010000005.1, read as the reverse complement.
GAGCGTATAGGACAGCGCCCGGACCTGCCGCTCGCCATAGGCATGGTCGTCGGTGCCCCGCACCACCGCCCAGTGCGACGCCTCGTGAACCAGGGTCCCCGCCTGCTCCACCGCATCCAGGGTGAAGTACGCCGCGCACAGGTAGATCCGCTGCGGATTGTTCGGCCACACGTACGCGATCGTGTCCTCGGCCTCGTGCTCGTCGAACTCGAACGCGGCCTTGCGGTCCAGCCGCTGCAGCGCCTCGACGATCTGTCGGTAGTCTCGACGGTAGCCGTCCAGATGCGCGGGGGTGCCGCGGCTGTCGAAGTGCTTGCCGACCAGGCCGGCGAGCGCCTGATCGGACAGCCCGAGGACGTGGTTGCAGAGGGCCACGGCGTTTGCCAGCGCTTTGTCGGCAACCTGGAATTCCTGTGGATTCAATGGGCGTGTCATCGTTCTGCCTCGTCATCGGCCACGTGGCCGTGACGCAAGCGTGCGGCGACCAGCACGAGCCGGCACTCGGTCAGCGCCTCAGATCGGCAGGCGCAGATACTGATGCCAAAAAGTCACGATCGCTCCAACGCAGGACGCCGGCACGAGGCCGGCGTCCTGTCGATGACCGCCGTGTCGATGGCTCAGTGACCCGACCCGCGCGAGGCGCCCAGCCCGGTCTCGGCGCGGATCTGCTGCGCCTTGAACGCGGCGCGTTCCTTGCCGGCCTGCGCGCTGCGGTCCAGCACCGAGAACAGCCAGATGCCGACGAAGCCGATCGTCACCGAGAACAACGCCGGCGAGGTGTACGGGAACGGCGCCGAGCCGGTCGGGTTGCCCAGCGTGTCCACCCACACCGACGGCGACAGCACCGTCAGCACCAGCGAGGAGATCAGGCCCAGGAAGCCGCCGATCACCGCGCCGCGGGTGGTGCAGTCCTTCCACAGCAAGGACAGGATCAGCACCGGGAAGTTGGCCGAGGCGGCGATGGCAAAGGCCAGCGACACCATGAAGGCCACGTTCTGCTTCTCGAACACGATGCCCAGCAGCACCGCGATGATGCCCAGCGCGATGGTGGTGACGCGCGACACCTTCAGCTCCGAGCCCGGGGCCGGATTGCCCTTCTTGATCACCGTGGCGTACAGATCGTGGGACACCGCCGAGGCGCCGGACAGGGTCAGGCCGGCGACCACCGCCAGGATGGTGGCGAAGGCCACCGCGGAGATGAAGCCCATGAACACGTTGCCGCCCACCGCGTTGCCGACCAGCACCGCCGCCATGTTGGCCGCACCCTTGCCGCCGTGGATGGTGCCGGTGGCGACGTCGGCGAACTGCGGGTTGGTCAGCACCAGGGCGATGGCGCCGAAGCCGATGATGAAGATCAGGATGTAGAAGTAGCCGATCCAGGTGGTGGCCCACAGCACCGACTTGCGCGCCTGCTTGGCGTCGGGGACGGTGAAGAAGCGCATCAGGATATGCGGCAGGCCGGCGGTGCCGAACATCAGCGCCATGCCGAAGGAGATCGCCGAGATCGGATCCTTGACGAAGCCGCCCGGGCCCATGATCGACAAGCCGGCACTGGCCGCCTCTTCCGGCGAGGCGCCGCCGTTGGCCGCCACCGCGGTCTTCACCCGCACGCCCTCGGCGAACAGCGCCTCGAAGCTGAAGTTGAAGTGCCACATGATCGCCACGGCCATGAAGGTCACGCCGGTCAGCAGCAGCACCGCCTTGATGATCTGCACCCAGGTGGTGGCGGTCATGCCGCCGAACAGCACGTAGACCATCATCAGCACGCCGACCAGGCTCACCGCCACCCAGTAGTCCAGGCCGAACAGCAGCTTGATCAGCGCGCCGGCGCCGACCATCTGCGCGATCAGGTAGAACAGCACCACCACCAGCGTGCCGGAGGCGGCGAAGCTGCGGATCGCGGTCGGCGCGAAACGGTAGCCGGCCACGTCGGCGAAGGTGTACTTGCCGAGGTTGCGCAGGCGCTCGGCCATCAGGAAGGTCAGGATCGGCCAGCCGACCAAAAAGCCGATGGCGTAGATCAGGCCGTCGTAGCCGTTGGTCATCACCGCCGCGGTGATGCCCAGGAACGAGGCCGCCGACATGTAGTCGCCGGCGATCGCCAGGCCGTTCTGGAAGCCGGTGATGCCGCCGCCGGCGGTGTAGAAGTCGGATGCCGAGCGGGTCTTCTTCGCCGCCCATTTGGTGATCCACAGCGTGCCGGCGACGAAGAAGGCGAACATTCCGATCGCCACCCAGTTGGTCGGCTGCTTGTCGGTCTGGCCGACATCGCCGCCCGCGGCCAGGGCCGCGCCGGCCGGCAGCAGCGCGGCCAGCAGCAGCAGAAGGAAGCGCAGGTGCTTGCTCATTGGCGGGCGTCCTCGAGGATGTCGGCGGTCAGCTGGTCGTACACGGTGTTGGCGCGACGCACGTAGATCGCGGTGATGGCGATGGTGAAGACCATCACCCCGATCGCGATCGGAATGCCGATGGTGGTGACGCCGCTGCCCATCGGCTGGGCCAGGAACGCCTTGTCGAAGGCGATCAGGCCGATGAAGCCGAAGTAGGCCAGCAACATCAGGATGGTCAGCGTCCAGCCCAGCGCGTTGCGCTGGCGCTTGAGCGCGTGGTACTTCGGATTGACGTCGATCTTGGCGATCAGCGCGTCGTTGGAGAGGGTCATGTGGTGACTCCGGAAAGTGGCCGCGGCGCGGATCAGAAGCTGTACTTGGTGGTGAACTGCAGGCGGGTGATGTCGCCCTTGGCGCCGCTTTCGATCTCGCGCTTGCCGTACATCAGCTCGGCACCGATATCGACCTTGGGCAACGGCGAGTAGAAGACGTTGCCGCGGATGCTCTGCACGCTCTTGGTCACGCCCAGGCCGGTGCGCGCGGTGTCGTTGTCGTAGTCGCTGCGCGCGTAGATCAGGTTGGTGCGCAGCTTGGGCGAAAACGCGTGGCGCCAGCCGACATAGCCGGCGACCACCCCGACCGTGTCCAGGTCGCGGTCGGCGGCGTCGTACACCGCGTTCTGGGCGATGCCCAGGCCGATGTAGCGGCCGATGCCTTCGCCGCCGGTAAGCTGGTAGAACAGGCTGTCGCTGTCGCTGGCCACCCACTTGCCGCCCAGGGTCAGGCCGCCGGAGGCCTTGCTGGCGTCGGCACCGGTGGCGCGGTTGTCGACCTTCTGCTGGCCGACCACGCCGGCGACGCCGAAGCTGCCCCAGTCGCCCTTCCAGCCGTAGCGCACGGTCAGGTCAGGCAGCGCGCCGCGGTCGGAGCTGGTGGTGCTGACCACGCCAGCCACGCTGCGCGTGTACAGGGTGGTTTCCGGATTCTCCAGGGCGATGCTGAAGCCGCCGTTGGTGTAGCGCACCTGCGCCTGCCGCACGAACACCACGCCATCGGTGGGGCCGATGAAGTCGGCCGCTTCCGGCAGCGCCGCCGGATCCATGAAGTTGGACCAGGTCTGGCCGGCCAGCCAGTGGTTCCAGTACATGTAGGCATGGCGCAGGGTGGCGCCGTAGGTGTTGGTGGCGGTCTGAGTTCCCAGGGAATTGCCGAAGAAATCCAGCTCCACCAGCGCGCCGGCCTTGTTGCCGCCGTCGGTGACGCTGTCCACGCCGAAGTTGATCCGCGAGAACTTGGCGTGGGCGTTGTAGTCGGTGCCGGACTTGGCGCCGCCCACCGGCGTCTGCCCGGGCAGGTACAGCGCGCGGCCGGTGGCGTCGTCGGCGAGCTGGCCGTCGCCGGTGCGGGTGGCCAGGAAGTCGGCCTTGATGAAGCCACCGACCTTGAAGGTGGTGCCGGGCGTGGCCCCCGGGGTGATCGTGGTGACCTGGATCGGCGCCTTGCCGGCCGGCGGTGCCGGGGCGGGCGGCGGCGGTGCGGCCTGGGTCGAGCGGACCGCGGCGACCTCGGTTTGGGTCTGCGCGATCTGCCCCTGCTGCTGTTGCTGCGCGGACAGCAGTTGCTGTACCTGCCGCTCCAGCTCGGCCACGCGGGTCTCCAGCGCCTGTTCGCGCGCCGAGGGTTTGCCTTGGGCGAAGGCCGCGCCAGGCGCGACCAGGGCCACCAACAGCGCGGCCGCCAACGGGCGACGCGCCAAGGATGCGATGCGGTTGCTCATTACTCCCTCCCGAATAATGGATCGCCGCACGCACAGGCGCGGCCGAACCGCAGCGTGCGCGACCGCGCTGGCCGCGCCTATTGGCCATTAGTCGAACGTCGGCTGAGTTACGACCATCGTCTAAGGCCCCGCGCGTGTGCGCTTAACGCCGGATGCGGCACACTTCGCATTGACGCGCCGCCGCATGCGGCGCCCCGTTCATTGCAGAGGGAACCATGGCCGATCTCTATCCCGTCGATCCGCAGTTCGCCGCCCGGGCGCGGGTCGACAAGACCCAGTACCAGACCCAGTACAAGGCATCGGTGGAACAGCCGGAGGCGTTCTGGGGCAAGGTGGCCGAGCGCCTGGACTGGTTCAAGAAGCCGACCCGGATCAAGGACGTCAGCTTCGCCCTGGACGACTTCCATATCCGCTGGTTCGACGACGGCGAACTCAACGCCAGCGTCAACTGCCTGGACCGGCAACTGGCCACCCGCGGCGACAAGACCGCGCTGCTGTTCGAGCCGGACAGCCCGGACGCGCCGTCCTACCGCGTCACCTATCGCGAGCTGTACGAACGCGTGTGCCGGCTCGGCAACGCGCTGCGCGCGCTCGGCGTACAGAAGGGCGACCGCGTCACCATCTACCTGCCGATGATCCCGGACGCGGCGGTGGCGATGCTGGCCTGCGCGCGCATCGGCGCGATCCACTCGGTGGTGTTCGGTGGCTTCGCGCCCAACTCGATCGCCGACCGCGTGATCGACTGCGGCAGCAAGCTGATCATCACCGCCGACGAAGGCCTGCGCGGCGGCAAGAAGATCCCGCTGAAGGCGAACGTGGACGCGGCACTGAAGCTGCCCGGCACCACCAGCGTGGAAACCGTGCTGGTGGTGCGCCACACCGGTGGTGCGGTGGATATGCAGGCCCCACGCGACCGCTGGTTCCACGACGTGGTCGACACCCAGCCGGCCGAATGCGAGCCCGAGCGCATGAACGCCGAGGATCCGCTGTTCATCCTCTACACCTCCGGCTCCACCGGCAAGCCCAAGGGCGTGCTGCACACCACCGCCGGCTACCTGCTGTACGCGGCCTACACCCACGAGACCGTGTTCGACCTGCGCGAGGACGACATCTACTGGTGCACCGCCGACGTCGGCTGGGTCACCGGCCACAGCTACATCGTCTACGGGCCGCTGGCCAACGGCGCCACCGCGCTGATGTTCGAAGGCGTGCCCAACTACCCGAGCGTGTCGCGCTTCTGGGAAGTCATCGACAAGCACCAGGTGACGATCTTCTACACCGCCCCGACCGCGATCCGCGCGCTGATGCGCGAAGGCGAGGCGCCGGTGAAGAAGACGGCGCGCACGAGCCTGCGCCTGCTCGGCAGCGTCGGCGAGCCGATCAATCCCGAGGCCTGGCGCTGGTACTACGACGTGGTGGGCGACGGCCGCTGCCCGATCGTGGACACCTGGTGGCAGACCGAGACCGGCGGCATCCTGATCACGCCGCTGGCCGGCGCCATCGACCTGAAGCCCGGCTCGGCGACGTTGCCGTTCTTCGGCGTGCAGCCGGCGCTGGTCAGCGCCGACGGCGAGATCCGGGAAGGCGCCACCGAGGGCAACCTGGTGCTGCGCGATTCCTGGCCGGGGCAGATGCGCACCGTCTACGGCGACCACCAGCGCTTCATCGACACCTATTTCCGCACCTACCCGGGCAGCTACTTCACCGGCGACGGCTGCCGCCGCGACGAAGACGGCTACTACTGGATCACCGGCCGCGTCGACGATGTCATCAACGTCTCCGGCCACCGCATCGGCACCGCCGAGGTGGAGAGCGCGCTGGTCTCCCACCCCAAGGTGGCGGAAGCGGCGGTGGTCGGCTTCCCGCACGACATCAAGGGCCAGGGCATCTACGCCTACGTGACCCTGGTCGCCGAGGAGCAGCCGAGCGAGGCCCTGCACAAGGAGCTGGTGGCCTGGGTGCGCAAGGAGATCGGCCCGATCGCCGCTCCCGACCACCTGCAGTGGGCGCCGGGCCTGCCCAAGACCCGCTCGGGCAAGATCATGCGCCGCATCCTGCGCAAGATCGCCGAGAACGCCCCCGACCAACTCGGCGACACCTCGACTCTGGCCGATCCGTCGGTGGTGGATTCGTTGGTGAACGAACGACTCACGCGCTGACGCGCGCCGGGATTCGGGAGTCGGGATTGGGGATTCGCCAAAGCGGTCCCCTGTCCGTGTCCAATCTCCTGACGACGTCACGCTCCGCTGTTGCTGTTGCTCTACGAATCCCCAATCCCAAATCCCGAATCCGCGCCCCATGCCCACCCTGCTGATCGCCGACGACCATCCCCTGTTCCGCGAGGCGCTGCGTGGGGCGGTGCAGCGGGTGATGCCCGGGGTGCAGTTGTACGAGGCCGACAGCGTGGAGGCGCTGTACGCGCTGGCCGATCGCCACGCCGATGCCGATCTGCTGCTGATGGATCTCAACATGCCCGGCGCGCAGGGTTTCAGCGCGCTGGTGCACATGCGCGCGCTGCATCCGCAGTTGCCGGTGGTGGTGGTGTCCGCACGCGAGGAGCCGACGGTGATGCGGCGCGCGCTGGACCACGGTGCGTTCGGCTTCATTCCCAAGTCGGCCGACTCGGACACCATCGGCCTGGCCCTGGGTACGGTGCTGGACGGCGAACACTGGGCGCCGCCGGAGGCGCACAACGTGCCGCCCACCGACCGCGCCGAGCGCGAGGTCGGGCAACGCCTGCGCGAACTGACCCCGCAGCAGTTCCGGGTGCTGCAGATGCTCGGCGCCGGCAGCCTCAACAAGCAGATCGCCTACGACCTGGGCGTGTCCGAGGCCACCATCAAGGCGCACGTCACCGCGATCCTGCGCAAGCTCGGCGTCACCAACCGCACCCAGGCGGTGCTGCTGGCCGGCAAGCTGGCCATCGACAGCGACGCCATCGTGTTGCCGCCGGAAGAGGACTGAGCCGCCGCCGGGAGCGCGCACGCCCCGGCCTGCAGGCCACGCTCAGCCCGATGTCCCGTCCTCGTCGCCATAGAACACCACGCCGAGCTTGATCCGCTCGCGGCCCTGCGCGCGGCGATGGCGGTTGGTGTCGCGCAGCGAATACACGCAGCCGCAGTATTCCTGCTGGTAGAAGCGCTCGCGCTTGCTGATCTCGACCATGCGCGCGGCGCCGCCTTGCTTGCGCCAGTTGTAGTCCCAGTAGGTCAGCGCCGGGTACGGGGCGGCCGCGCGGATGCCGCTGTCGGTGATCTGGCGCATGTCCTTCCAGCGCGAAATGCCCAGCGAACTGGTCATCACCGCGTAGCCGTGCTCGTGCGCGTACAGCGCGGTGCGCTCGAAGCGCATGTCGAAGCACATCGTGCAGCGGATGCCGCGTTCGGGCTCGTTCTCCATGCCGCGGGCGCGGGCGAACCAGTTGTCGGTGTCGTAGTCGGCGTCGACGAAGGGCACGCCATGCTGTTCGGCGAAGCGGATGTTCTCCTGCTTGCGCAGTTCGTATTCCCTGGCCGGGTGGATGTTGGGGTTGTAGAAGAACACCGTGTAGTCGATGCCGGATGCGACGAACGACTCCATCAACTCGCCCGAGCACGGCGCGCAGCACGAGTGCAGCAGCAGGCGTCCGCCGCCGCCGGGCAGGGTCAGGCGCTCGCGGACATTGCTCATGGCGAATCCGCCAGCAGTTGCACGACGCTGGAGAAGTCCAGGCCGCCGCGGCCCTGGCGGCGATTCAGCGCGTACAGGTTGCGCGCCAGTTCGCCGAGCGGGATCGCCGCGCCGGTGGCCATCGCCGCTTCCGCGGCCAGGCCCAGGTCCTTGAGCATCAGGTCGCTGCCGAAGCCGCCGCTGTAACCGCGCGAGGCCGGCGCCTGTTCCAGCACGCCCGGCCACGGGTTGCAGACCTCGGTGGCCCAGCTGCGGCCGGTGCTGACCGCCATCATCCGCGACAGCGCCGCCGGATCCAGCCCATGCGCGGCACCCAGCGCGAGCGCTTCGCCGGTGGCGGCCATGATCACCCCCAGTGCCATGTTGTTGCACAGCTTGGCGACCTGCCCGGCGCCGGCCTCGCCCATGTGGAAGATGTTGCGGCCCATCGCCTCCAGCACCGGCCGCGCGCGCTCCAGGGTCGCGGCGGGGCCGCCGACGATGAAGGTCAAGGTCCCGGCGGCGGCGCCGGCGGTACCGCCGGACACCGGCGCATCCAGCGGCTGCAGGCCGCGGGCCTCGGCCGCAGCGGCCAGCGCGCGTGCGGAGGCGGGAGCGATCGTGCTGCTGTCGATGAGCAGCGCGCCTGCGGGAATGTGCGCGAGCAGCCCCTGCGCACCGAGGAACAGGTCTTCGACATGACGGCTGGCCGGCAGCATCGAGATCACCACCTCGGCCTCGGCGACCGCGGCCACCGCGCTATCGGCCGCGTGCGCGCCCGCGGCGGCCGCGGCCGCGAGGGCGGTGGGGTTGAGGTCGAACACGCGGACCACGTGCCCGGCCTTGACCAGGTTGACGGCCATCGGGCCGCCCATGTTGCCCAAACCGATGAAGGCGATCCGGCTCATGCGCGGGTCTCCGTGTGGCGGCCGAGATCGGCCAGGGGGTGGGCCTGCGGCGGCCAGGGCGCGTGGAAGAAATCGCGCGCCCACGCGGCGGACGCGGCCTCGAGGGTGGCCGGCTGCCAGTGCGGGGCGCGGTCCTTGTCGATCAGCAGCGCGCGGATGCCTTCGGCAAAATCGCCATGCGCGGCGCAGTGCAAGGCGACGGTGTACTCCAGGCGGAACACCTCGGCCAACGACAGCGATGCGGCGCGCTGCTGCAGCTCGAAGGCCAGCCGTGCCGAACCCGGTGCGCCGGCCGCCAACGTCGCCTGCGCCGTCGCGATCCACGGATCGGTGACGTCGAGGCCGGCGATCGCCGCCACCACCGCGTCCAGCGTGGGGTGCGCACAGGCGCCGGCGATCGCCGCGGCGTGCCGTTGCAACGGACCGGCCGGCACAGGCGTGGCGAAACGGGCCAGCAGCGCGTCCAGCGCGCGCGAGGTGTCTTGCGCGGCAGCCGGCCAGGGCGTCGCCTGCAGCGCGGCCAGCACCTCCGCACGCGCCGCCTCCGGCACGTGCACATCGGCCATGCCGGCGTAGATCGCATCGCCTGCGCCCAGCGGTGCGCCGGTCAAGGCCAGGAACAGGCCGGCATGCGCCGGCACCCGCGACAACAGCCAACTGCCGCCGACGTCGGGAAACAGGCCGACCGTGATCTCGGGGAAGGCGAGCCGGGACCGTTCGCCGACCACGCGGTGGCTGGCGCCCGCCATCAGCCCGATCCCGCCGCCCATCACGATGCCGTGGCCCCAGCACAGCACCGGCTTGGGGAAGGTATGGATGCGGTAGTCGAGGCGGTACTCGGTTTCGAAGAAGGCCTCGGCATGCGCATCGCCGCGCGGGTCCGCCTGCGCGTCAGCGCCGTGCGCCGCACGCTCGCGCATTCCGCGATACAGGCCATGCAGATCGCCGCCGGCGCAGAACGCCTTCTCGCCCGCGCCCTGCAGCACCACCAGTGCCACCGTCGCGTCCTGCGCCCACTGCGTCAGCTGCGCATCCAGCAGGCGCGCCATCTCCAGCGACAGGCCATTGAGCGTGCGCGGCGCGTTGAGCGTGGCGATGCCGATGCGGCGGCCGTCGCCAGCGGCACGCGTCTCGAACAGCACCGCAGCGGCGTCGGCGGCCGGCGCGCTCACGCATTGCTCCATTGCGGCGCGCGCTTGCCGAGGAAGGCGTTGACGCCCTCGGCCTGGTCGGCGCTGTCGAACAGGTCCACGAACGCCTCGCGCTCGCTGACCAGCGCGCTGGCATGCGACTGCATGCGGGTGGCCTGCACCAGGCGCTTGGCCGCGGCCACGCTGATCGGACTCTGCCGCGCCGCCTTGGCCGCCCAGTCCAGCGCGCGCGCCAACGCCTGCCCGCTCGGCACCACCTCCTCGACCAGGCCGATCCGCAGCGCGATCTCGGCGTCGACCCGTTCGCCGAGCAGGATCATGCGCTTGGCCCAGCCTTCGCCGACCAGCCGCGGCAGGTTCTGGGTGCCGCCGGCGCAGGGCAGCAGGCCGACCGTCGCTTCGGGCAAGGCCATCTGCGCCTGCGCCTCGGCGATGCGCAGGTCGCAGGCCAACGCCGCTTCGAGCCCGCCGCCCATCGCATAGCCGTTGATCGCGGCGATGCTGACGCCGCGGAATCCGCTCAGCGCCTCGAAGGCCTCGCCGAAGCGGCGGGCCGCTTCGCGCGCGAGCGCCTTGTCGCCGTCGGCGAACTGCTTGAGGTCGGCACCGGCGCTGAAGAACTTCTCGCCGGCCCCCACGAGCACCAGCGCATAGATGTCGCGGTCGGCGTCCAGCGCGTCGACCAGCTCGCGCAGCGCACGCAGACTGTGCACGGTCCAGGTGTTGGCCGGCGGATTGGACAGGGTGACCACGGCCGTGTGGCCGTCGATCTGCAGGGCCAGCCCGGCCCAGTCCCGGCGGCGGTAGGAGGTGTCGGCGGCGCTCATCGCAATTCCTCTTCGGTGTTCAACAGGTGGCGCGCGACGATCACGCGCATGATTTCGTTGGTGCCTTCCAGGATCTGGTGCACCCGGCTGTCGCGCAGCAGGCGTTCGACCGGATACTCGCGGATGTAGCCGTAGCCGCCGTGCAGCTGCAGCGCGTCGTTGCAGATCGAAAAGCCGGCATCGGTGGCGAAGCGCTTGGCCATCGCGCACCACACCGTCGCATCGCGCGCGCCGGCGTCGAGCTTGCGTGCGGCGGTGTGCACCATCTGCCGCGCGGCGACCAGCTGCGTGGCCATGTCGGCCAGGGTGAACTGCAGAGCCTGGAACTCGGCGAGCTTCTTGCCGAACTGGCGGCGCTCGCCCAGATAGCGCCGCGCCGCGTCCAGCGCGCCCTGCCCCGCGCCCAGCGAGCACGCAGCGATGTTGAGGCGGCCGCCATCGAGGCCACGCATCGCGATGCGGAAGCCCTCGCCCTCTTCGCCCAGACGATGCGCGAGCGGCACGCGCACGCCGTCGAAGTTCACCGCGCGGGTCGGCTGGCTGTGCCAGCCCAGTTTGTCCTCGTTGCGCCCATAGGCGATGCCCGCCGCATCGGCCGGCACCGCGAAGGCGCTGATGCCGCGCGGGCCGTCCTCGCCGGTGCGCGCCATCACCACCAGCAGGTCGGTCGCGCCGGCGCCGGAAATGAACGCCTTGCTGCCGTCGATGCGGTAGCCGTCGCCATCGCGCACCGCGCGGGTCTTCAGCGCGGCTGCGTCGGAACCGGCACCGGGTTCGGTCAGGCAGTACGAGGCGAGCTTGGCGCCGCTGGCCAGCGCGGCGCCCCAGTCCCTGCACACGGCCGGCGTGGCGAAGCGGGTCAGCATCCAGGTGGCCATGTTGTGGATGCTGATGAAGGCCGCGGTGGACGGATCGACCGCGGCCAGTTCCTCGAACACGATCGCCGCATCCAGGCGCGACAGCCCGCTGCCGCCGGCGTGCTCGTCCACGTACAGGCCGCAGAAGCCGAGTTCGCCGGCCTTGCCGATCGCCTCGCGCGGGAAAATCCCGTCCGCGTCCCAGCGTGCCGCGTGCGGCGCCAGTTCGGCCTGGGCGAAGCCGCGCGCGGCCTCGCGATAGGCGCGCTGCGCCTCGTCCAGGCCGGCATCGGCCGGCTGCTCCAGCGGCCACTGCATCGCCGCGGCCATCACGACAGGCGGATCGTGGTGTTGACGCCCGGCCCGGCGCCGGCATCGTCGAACCAGCGCGTGGTGACGGTCTTGGTCTGCGTGTAGAACTGCACCGCCTGCTTGCCGTAGGGGCCGAGATCGCCGAGCTTGGACGCGCGCGAACCGGTGAACGAGAACAGCGGCACCGGCACCGGAATCGGCACGTTGATGCCGACCTGGCCGACGTCGATCTCCTCCTGGAACTTGCGTGCGGCGGCGCCGGACTGGGTGAACAGCGCCGTGCCGTTGCCGTTCGGATTGGCGTTGACCAGGGCGATCGCGTCTTCCAGCGTGGCCGCCTCCAGGATTACCAGCACCGGGCCGAAGATCTCCTCGTCGTAGATGCGCATGCCCGGCGCGACCCCGGAGAAGATCGTCGGGCCGACGAAGTTGCCATGAGCGAAACCGGGCACGGTCGGGTTGCGTCCGTCCAGTTCCAGCGTCGCGCCCTCGGCGATGCCGGTGGCGATCAGCGCCTCGATGCGCTCGCGCGCACTGCGCGAGATCACCGGCCCCAGATCGGTGCCGGGTTCGCTGCCGGCGTTGACCTTGAGCGTCTGCGCCTTGGCCACCAGCGCCGGAATCCACTGCCGCGCCTCGCCGACCAGCACCAGCGTCGAGGCGGCCATGCAGCGCTGGCCGGCGGCGCCGAAGGCCGCCCCCACCAACGCGTCGAGGGTCTGCTGGCGCGCCGCATCCGGCAACACCACCGCATGGTTCTTCGCGCCCATCATGCATTGCACGCGCTTGCCGGCCAGCGCCGCGCGTTGGTAGACGTGGGTGCCGACCTTGGTGGAGCCGACGAACGACAGCGCCTTGATGTCGGCGTGATCGCACAGCGCATCGACCACCTCGGCGCCGCCGTGCACGACGTTCAGCACGCCCTTGGGCACGCCCGCCTGCACCGCCAGTTCGACCAGCCGCATGGTCACCAGCGGATCCTGCTCGGACGGCTTGAGCACGAAGGTGTTGCCGGTGGCGATGGCCATCGGGAACATCCACAGCGGGATCATCGCAGGGAAGTTGAACGGGGTGATGCCGGCGCACACGCCCAGCGGCTGCAAGAGCGTGTAGGTATCCACGCCGTTGGCGACGTTGTTGGCCAGTTCGCCGAGCTGCAGGTTGCCGATCGCCGCGGCCTGTTCCACCACTTCCAGGCCGCGGAACACGTCGCCTTCCGCATCCGCCAGGGTCTTGCCCTGCTCGCGGGTGAGGATCGCCGCCAACTCGCCCATGTGCGCACGGATCAGTTGCTGATAGGCCAGGAAGATCCGCGCGCGGGTGCCGATCGGCGTCTTGCGCCAACTCGCGAACGCGCGTTGCGCGGCGGCCACGGCGGCATCCACTTCCGCGGCCGTGGCGAACGGCACGCGCGCGAGCACGTCCTGGGTCGCCGGATCGACGACCTCGCGCCATTGGCTGCTGCTGGATTCGACGAACGCGCCGTCGATCAAGAGCTTGACGGTCGCCACGTCGGCGCCGGTCCGGGTCATCTGGTTCACGGGTCCTGTCTCCTCATCGCATCACCACCGGGCGGGCGGCGATGGACAGGACAAGCGAACGCGCGGCGCAGGGCCCCGACGTCGTTCCGCTCGTCAGGTTGCCCACCGCAACACCCGAGAAAGAACGTCGCAGGACGTCCACGTCAGGCCGGTCTCCGGGCTTGCGAGCAATGCGGGATCGCATCACCCCGACACCTTCCCGCTTGCGCAGTGGTCTGTTGTCGGGTGTTCTCGCCTACCGTTGCGGGGGCAGCGCCGGCATCGGACCGGCTTCCCGTTTCACCCGGTGCGTCTTGCGACGACCAGGCACCTGAAGCGTGGCCAGTGTAGTCGCGCCGCGGCGACAGCAACACGCTGCAGCGCAGCGCGCGGTGTCGGCGTCGGCACGCAGCGCCGCCATTGCCGACCGCGCACAGCCGCGTTCGCCTGCAGCGGCCGGCGCCTATCACCAGCATGCACAGCGCCGCAGCGGCGACACCGGATTCCCTGCAGCGATCAACCGAATGCGCTGCAGTGATCACGGGCGCTGCGGGCCATCGCAGCACCCCACGCGGAACGCCGGCCGGCACGCCCCGCTATAGCCGATGCTAAGAAGAGAAGCTGCAGGTTCGCGTGCGTTCCAAGTGTGTTCGCTGCAGTTGGCGGCTGTTAGACTGCGCGTCCCCTTGGGGAGTAGCCTGCTGTCCGACCTGCGCGGACAGCGCCCGTGTCAACACACTCGGCCGATGCGCCGTGGTACGGGCAGCCTAGTTCGGTTGGCGAGACCAGCGGCGAGTGCGCAAGGCGAAGGCCGGGCGCGCGCGCTCGTCGTTGTCGCCTGTCCCGGTACGGTTCCCCATGTCGTTTCTTTCGATTCTGCTGCTCGGCATCGCCATGTCGACCGACGCCTTCGCCGCCGCGATCGGCAAGGGTGCGGCGATGCAGCGCCCACGCTGGGCCGACGCGCTGCGCGCCGGCCTGATCTTCGGCTGCATCGAGGCGCTGACGCCTGCGCTGGGCTGGGTGCTGGGTCAGGCCGCGTCCAAGTACGTGGTCGCCTTCGACCACTGGATCGCCTTCGGCCTGCTCGGCGCGCTGGGCGTGCACATGATCGTCGCCGGCCTCAAGCCGGAGAGCGACGCACCGGAGGACGCCGCGCCCAAGCGCCACGGCTTCTGGAGCCTGGCCGCCACCGGCTTCGCCACCAGCATCGACGCGATGGCGGTCGGCGTCGGCCTGGCCTTCCTCGACGTGAACATCGTCGAGGTCGCGGCCATCATCGGCCTGTGCACGCTGACCATGGTCACCCTGGGCATCATGCTCGGCCGCGCGCTCGGCGCGCTGGCCGGCAAGCGGGCGGAGATCGTCGGCGGCGCGCTGCTGATCGCGATCGGCAGCACCATCCTGTTCGAGCATCTGCACGGCGCGGGGTGAGCGCCGCGGTGCCTGTTTCGGCCGGGATTGGGGATTCGGGATTGGGGATGTGCGGCGGCGGTGCTCGCCCATCCCGCCATGACGGCGCCCTGGGTCAGGCCGGCTTGGCGGTGAATTCCAGGTAGGTGGAGAGGATGTACTTGTCGCCGCTGCGCGGCGGCGGGCCCGCGTGCAGGAACGTCCAGTACGGCGGGAAATCAGCCCGGCACTACCAGGCATCGATCGTGCGCATGCGCAATTGGTGAGGCTCAGCCGCCTCTACAGTGATGGCACTGCGCCGCGCCACCCAGGGAGTTGGGTGGCGCGGCGCGACCAACATCATTAGTTCTGCGGGAAGAATCCGTAAATCGTTGTTACTCCGCCAGAGTCGGCAAAGCTCTCTACGAAATTGGCAAGGTCGCCCTTCAGTGATGCCTCTTCTTGCGCCCTCGCAGGAAGCGCCCTGACGTCCGAATCGCGCTCGACTCCTTCATCTATCAGATCATTGAAGGAGGTTACTGGAAGGTTCTTTACAGCGTAGTAATGATCGACAAGCATGTAACCGCCAGGCGTTTGGTTATATTTCTCGATCTGGATTTGATCGCCTACACTAACTGGCCCCCAACCCTTTGCGTTCGCTGCAGATGCGTACGCACTAAGTGCCACTTTCACATATCCCAAAGTGACATCAGTATTTTTCGCAATGGCGCATTCAGAACATTGAATAAATATGTTATCAACTTTGTCGGTCACGACACCAGCACTTGCACCGAAGGATGAAACTAATAAAAAAGCGCCCAGCAGACCATATGCAGCTTTCATAAGCTATATCCTTGCTGTTGAAAATGAAAACTCATGGTGAAGCTTCTATAACTACCGAACCAATTTTAAAATTAGAACTGGCGCCTCCATAAAGACGCCAGTTCCATGTCCTCTACAGAAAATTTCTACCTATCAGAATTTGTAAGTCGCGCGCATCCAGTAGTAACGGCCGAGCGTGTCGTAGGTGCTCACGTCGGTGTTCGCGTTCAATACGTTGTTCTGGTACATCATCGGCGGCTGCTTGTTGGTCAGGTTGTCCACGCCCAGATCCAGGCGCAGGTTGGCCCCGGTCATGTCGTAGCCCACCTGCAGCGCGTGATACATGTAGCTGCCGTAATTCAGCACTACACCCTTGTCATGCCCGTCAGCGGACATGTTCTGGCTCAGGTCGCCGCTGCCGACCTGCATCTTGCCGACCCAGCGCGTGGTCCAGCTCGCATCCCAGTTGCCCAGCTTCCAGCCGACCAGGGCATGCGCGCGCCAATGCGCGTAGTTGCCGTAGGACGAGTTGTAGCGGCCGGCCATGTGCACCACCGTGTCCCCGGTGTCGATGTCGTAGCGGTGCAGGTAGGTGCTGTCCACGGCCAGGGTGAACTTGCCGTAGTCGGTGGTGGGCAGCGCGTAGCTCGCGCCCAGGTCGATGCCCTGGGTATTGAGCTTGCCGATGTTCACCACCGGCGTCTGGATGTGGTCGATGTTGCCGGCGCTTGGGGTGCCGGCGGCGTAGCGGTGGAGGTAGCTGCAGTACGGGCTGTTGTCGTCGTTGTAGCAGAGGTCGGCCACGGTCTGCGCGGAGATCGGCTGGATCAGATCATTGAGCTTGACCTTCCACCAGTCGAGGTTGACCGACAGGCCCGGCACGTACTCGGGGCTGTAGACCAGGCCGTAGTCGAACGAGGTGCCCTTCTCCGGCTTGAGCTGGTAGCCGACGTAGGTGGCGCCGGACTTGATCGCATTGGTCTGCGACAGTCCTGTGCCGGTCCAGCCGGCCGGCACGCCAGCGCAGGCAGTGGCATGGCCGCTGCCGCTGTAGCCGATGCACGGATCGATGAAGTTCGGCGCGTCGGCGGTCGGGCCCTGGTAGATGTCGGTGATGGTCGGCGCGCGGAACACCTGCGCCGCGGTGCCGCGCACCATCAGGTCGTGAATCGGCCGCCACTCCACCTGGAACGAGGCGCTGTTGTTGCCCGACCGCACGCTGCTGTAGTCGGAATAGCGATCGCTCAGGGTCAGGTTGAGCGCGCCGATCGGCGAGGACTGCTCCAGCACCGGCATGAACAACTGCGCGTAGGCTTCCTTGACGTTGAAGCTGCCGCTCAGCGGCGAGGCGCAGGCTTCGGAGGAGACCGCACAGGTGTTGCCGCTGTTGATCAGCGCGTTGGCCGACACACTGGAGCTCAGGCTCTCCTTGCGGTACAGCGCACCGACGGCCAGCTGCGCGGCGCCGGCCGGCATCTCCCACAGGCTGCCGTTGGCGCTGGCTTCCCACTGCCGCATGATGGTGGTGGTCTCCTGGCGCGGGATCGACTCGTTGCTCTGCAGCCAGGCGACCGTGCTCGGGCTGCCCTGGTCGAGGATGTTGACCTGCCCGGCGTTGATGGCGTTCTGCAGCGCGGCGTAATCGACGTAGCCGTGGCTCCAGTTGCGCTGGCGGTAGTGGCCGTAGTTGAAGTTGGCGTCCCACACCCAGCTGCTGTCGCCGATGCCGCCCTTCAGGCCGATCACGTCCTGGTCGGTAGCGGTGTCGTAGAAGCCCTCGCGCTGGCCGAGCGAGGTGAAGCGCGTCTGATACTCGTAGCCGTTGGGGCCGAACTCCACGCCGAACGGGTTGTACGGATTGTTGGCGGCGATGGTGATGCCGTCGTTCTGCGCGTCGAGCGGCAGCGGCGCGATCGCGAAGTTGGACATGGTGTGGTTGTGATAGGCGTTGACGTACGCCTGCATCGAGTCGGTGATGTTGAAGCTGCCGAGCACGAAGCCGCCGACGCGCTGCTGCGGGGTCAGCAGCAGGTTCTGCGCCTCGTAGTTGTAGGAATCGGCCGAGGCGCTGTAGCACTTGTAGCCGCCGCTGCCGTTGCCGGTCAGCGCGCCGTCGGCGGCGCAGCCGTTGGCCGCCAGGGTCGCCGCCGGCAGCTTGTAGTAGCCGGTCGGCGTGCGCGCGGAACCGCCCTTGTAGACGCTGCCGCTGGACAGGTACATCGCGTACTTGGAGAACGCGCGGTTGGCGGTGGAGACCTCCTTCTGCTTGTTGTAGTCCAGGCCGACCACCACGTTGCCGCGGTCCCAGGTCTTGCCGAAGGTGAAGCTGCCGCCCTGGCGCGCGCCGTCGCCGCGGCTGGTCTGGCCGTAGTTGGCCGAGACTTCGCCGCCTTCGAAGTTCTTGCGCAGGATGAAGTTGACCACACCGCCGATGGCGTCGGAGCCGTACATCGCCGAGGCGCCGACCTTCAGCACTTCGACGTGGTCGATCATGTTGGCCGGGATCGAGTTGACGTCGTTGTTCTGGATGCGGTGGCCGTCGATCAGGATCAGCGTGCGCTCGTCGCCGAGGCCGCGCAGCGAGATGGTCGAGGCGCCGTCGCCGCCGCCGTTGTTGACCTGCGGGTTGGTGGCGGCACCGGCGATGCCGGGCAGCGCCTGCAGCAGATCGCCCAGGGTCTGCTTGCCGCTCTGCTGGATCTGCTGGCGATCGACCACGGCGACCGGGCTGGCGGTCTCCAGGTCCACGCGACGCACCAGCGAACCGGTGACGGTGAGCTTGTCCAGGGTCACCGGCGCATCGCCGGACGCGGCCGCCGCCGGCGCGGCGCTCTGCGCATAGAGCGTGGCGGGAAGCGTCGCCATGGCCAGGCAAACGGCGTGGGCGAGTCTGTTCTTTGCTACGGACATCGGGAAGACCTCATGTGATATGCGACAAGCGCCAGCGCTGCACGCAGGCGCGAAGCGTCCCGAACGCGCGGGCGCGCGGCGGGTGGAATGGATGCCTCGGGCCTGCGGACCATTACAGGACCGTCAGGCACTTGTTAGTTTTTTATAAGAGGGGTGTTGTTTCGGTGTGCCAACGTGCGCCAGGGGCTGACAAAAACGCCGCTATTGCCAGGCGCGGCGCACGCTGCGTTTTGGCTGTTCAACGACCAGACGGGAACCGTTCAGACAACACGCCGCGCTCAGGCGCCGCGGTAATCCCAGCGCTGCAGGAACGGCTGCAGTACCGGCAGCACCGGGGCGAAGGCGTCCTGGTAGGCACGCCAACGGTCCAGGGCCTTGCGGTTGATGCCCTCCACCACCTGCGCGTAGCTCGGCGTGCTGATGAAGCCCTTGCCCTGCGCATGCCGCTGGAACTCCAGCAGACGCTCCGGCTGTTCCAGGTGCAGGAACTGCCCCAACCGCGCCACCTGCGCCTGCGGGTCGGCCACCAGGTCTTCGTAGCGCAGTTCCAGCGCGCGCGGCTGCAGCAAGGCGGCGTGATACAGCCAGAACTCCATTGCATCGGCATAGCCGCGGGCCAACCGCGGCAGGCTGGAACACAGCAGGGCGAAGGCCGGCGAGCGGAACGCCTGCATGTAGCAGCTCAGCAGCACGTCGCAGGGATGGCGCAACGCCAGGATCACCGGGGCCTCCGGGAACAGCCGCCGGATCAGCGGCAGACGCAGCAGGTTCAGCGGGTTCTTGTCGACCAGGCGCTGGCCCGGCTGCAGCTGCACCACCCCGCGCACCGCCTGCCAGTACTCGGCGCGCAACTCCGCGCAGGCGGCATCGTCGAGGTCGCCCAGCCCGTCCGGCCAGGCCACCCCGCGCGCGTCCAGGCGATCGGCCAGCCCCTGCAGGAACGGCCGCTCGTCCATCGCGACCAACTGCGGATGGGCGTCGAGCATCTGTTCCAGCAAGGTGGTGCCCGAGCGCGGGAAGCCGACCACGAAGATCGGCGAGTCCGCCATCGCCGGCGCGGTGACCGGCCGCGCCGCGGCATGGTGCGCCGGGTCCCAGCGAGAACACGCGACCGGCAACGGCGGCGCATCCGCCGCCGCCAGTTCCGGCACCAGCGCGGCCAGGCCCTCGACCTGGCCGGCGTGGCCCTGCGCGCAGGCGTCCAGCGCTTCGTCATGCAGGCCCAGGCGGTCGCAGACCCGCGCCAGGGCGAAGAAC
Source organism: Xanthomonas sp. 3498 (assembly GCF_014199795.1). Lineage (NCBI taxonomy): Bacteria > Pseudomonadati > Pseudomonadota > Gammaproteobacteria > Lysobacterales > Lysobacteraceae > Xanthomonas > Xanthomonas sp. 3498. The sequence continues at coordinate 216,938 of NZ_JACHOH010000005.1, read as the reverse complement.
AGATTGCTCTGCTTGCGCCGGTCGACCGCACTGCCGTCGGCCAGCAGCCCGCGCAGCAGCGCATGCGCCTGGTCCCAGTGGCCCTCGCGCATGGCCAGCACCGCCAGCGCGTTGGCAGCGTCCTGGCGCACGTCGGGGTCGTCGATCCGCTCCGGCGGCGGCAGCTGCGCGGCGGCCTCGCGCGCCTGCGGCAGGCGATTGGCGCGTTCGAGCACCAGCACCAGCCGCGACCAAGCCCGCGCCGGCTGCGCCATCGGTCCTTCGGCGCAGGCGCGCAGCAGCATGCAGGCGACATCGGTCGCGCCGCCCTGCGACAGCAGCCAGGCCAGTTCCACGGTGGTGTCCGGACCCAGCGGCGGCCACTGCCGCCAGTCGGCGATCAGTGCCTGCACGCGCTGGAAGTCGCCGCATTCGTGGCAGGCCATCGCCGCGTGCACGCACAGCGGCGGCGCCTGCGGCGCCAGCGCATGCGCATCGAGCAAATGTTCGCGGGCAGCGGCGTAGTCGCCGGCGTCCATCGCCAGCAGGCCCAGGTTGTGGTGCGGCAGTGGATCGTCCGGCGCCAGCGCGCGGGCGCGCAGATAGGCCTCGCCGGCCGCGCCGGGTTCGCCGGCCTCGCGCAGCGCCGTGCCCAGGTTGTTCCAGTGCGCCACTTCGTGCGGCTCGCGCCCGGCCAGCGTGCGGTACACGGCGGCGGCCGGCGCCGGCTGGCCCTGCATCTGCAGGCTCATCGCCAGCAGGCTGCTGGCCAGGACATCGTCGGGGCGCTGCCGCAGGTAGGCGCGGGCACCGTGTTCGAGCGTCTGCGCCTGGCCGGCCTCCAGCGCCGCCAGCAGGTCCGGAAGCGAAGGCATCGCGGTGTCGTCCAGGGAGGTCATGCGCAGGCGGGTGGTGGGCGGTCCACCACCTTAGCCGCCGGCCCGCGCCGTGCGCCACGCCGGCCGCGCCGCCACTTGCCACACAGCGCATACATTGCCGTTACAAAAACACGACGGTCCCTAGATCGGATCGTGATAGGCGGTGAGGAAGGCACGCAGCGAGGCCGGCTTGACCGGCTTGGTCAGCAGCCGGTAGCCGCGCTCGCGGGCCTGCAGCTTCAGTTCGTCGCGGCCGTCGGCGGTGAGCAGCGCGCCGGCCACCGGCCCGGGCATCGCCGCGCGCAGCGCGTCCAGGGTCTCCAGGCCGTCGAGCCGGTCGTGCAGGTGGTAATCGACCAGCATCACGTGCGGCGCGCGCGCAGCCTGCGCCAGCGCCTCGTCGACGGTGCTGGCGCAGATCACCTCCACCTGCCAGCGGCCGAGCAGCGCGCGCATGCCGTCGAGGATCTCCTGGTCGTTGTCCACGCACAGCACGCGCAGTCCAGCCAGCGAGTCGGCGGCGGCCGCCGCCCGTGGCACGCGTTGCTGCGCCTGCGCTGGCGGCGCCGCCCGCGGCACGCTGATGGAGAACATGCTGCCGTGGCCGACGCGGCTGCGCGCATCCAGGTCGTGGCCGAGCAGGCGCGAGATGCGCTGGCAGATCGACAGGCCCAGACCCAGCCCCTGCTCGCCCCAGTCGAACGGCTGCTGGTAGCGCTGGAACTCGTCGAAGATCTGCTGCATGTGGTGCGGCGGGATGCCGGGGCCGGTATCCCAGACCTGCAGTTCCAGCGCCGCGCCGCGGCGGCGCATGCCCAGCACGATGCGGCCCTGGCGGGTGTAGCGCAGCGCGTTGGCAAGGAAGTTCTGCAGCACCCGGCGCAGCAGCCGGCGATCGCTGCGCACCCACAGCGGCCGCGCGTACACGTGCAGGCGCAGGCCGCGGCCGGCGGCGATCGGGCTGTACTGCGCGGCCAGTTCGCGCAGCAGCAGGCCGGCATCGACGTCCTCGATGGTCGGGCGCAGGCCGCCGGCGTCCAGCCGCGACACGTCGAGCAGGCCGTCGAGCAGTTCCTCGGCCGCGCGCAGCGAGGCATCCACACGCTCGGCCAGGTGCCGCTGCTCCTCGTTCTGGTGGGCATCGCGCAAGGCCGAGGCGAACAGCCGCGCAGCGTTGAGCGGCTGCAGCACGTCGTGGCTGATCGCGGCCAGGAAGCGGGTCTTGGACTGCTGCGCCAGCTCGGCCTCGCGCGAGCGGTCGGCCACGCGCTGCTCCAGGGTCTCGTTGGCTTCGAGCAGCGCCTGCTCGGCGCGCTTGTAGTCGGTGATGTCGTTGTAGCTGGTGACGTAGCCGCCGCCGGGCAGCGGCTGGCCGCGCATCTCGATCACCTTGCCGTCGCTGCGGGTGCGTTCGAACACGTGCGGGGTACCGGCGCGCATGTGCGCGATGCGGCGGGCGATCTGGTCCTCCACCTCGCCGCCGCCGAGTTCGCCGCGCTCGGCGTTGTAGCGGATCAGGTCGGCGACCGGCCGGCCGACGTAGAGCATGCCGTCGGGGTAGCCGAACATCTGCTGGTAGCGGCGGTTCCATGCGGTCAGGCGCATCGCCGGATCGACCACGCTGACCCCGGCGCTGATGTTCTCCAGCGTGGTGGAGAGGATCTCGCGGTTGAAGCGCAGCTCTTGCCCGGCCTCGTCGAGCACCGCCACCACCTCGCCCAGGTCCATGCCCGAGCCGCGCAGCAGGCTGGTCAGCACCAGGCGCGCGGAGGCCGCGCCGATCGAGGCGGCGAGCAGACGCTCGGTGAACTGCACCCAGGCGCGGTCGGCCACGGCATTGGGTTGCGGCTCGCGGCCGAGCAGTTGCGCCTGCTCGGCGAAGGCGCGGCGGGCGTGGCGTTCGCCGACCATGCGCTCGGCCAGCGCCTGCAGATCGACCACGCGCACCTGCCCGAGCCAGTCGCCGGCCACCGCCGGGCGCTGCGAGTACGGCTCCAGGAACGGCGCCGCGCGCAAGCGCTCGTCCAGGCCCGGCCGCCAACGCGCCGACACCAGCATCATCGTGCCGACGTTGACCAGCAACGACCAGAACGTCCCGTGCGCCAGCGGGTCCCAGCCGCTCATGCCGAACAGCTGCTGCGGGCGCAGCCAGGAGATGCCGAACGGCCCGTCCAGCAGCCAGGCCGGCGCCAGCCAGCCGGCCTGGGTCAGCGCCGGCAGCAGCAGCGTGTAGATCCAGGTGACGAAGCCCAGCACCATGCCGGTCTCCACGCCCTTGCGGCTGGCGCCGCGCCAGTACAGGCCGCCGATCACCCCCGGCGCGAACTGCGCCACCGCGGCGAAGGCCATCAGCCCGTACGAGGCCAGCGTCGTGTCGTTACTGCTGCTGCGGTAGTAGCCGTAGGCGATCAGCGCCAGCAGCAGGATCGCCAGGCGGCGGATCCACAGCACCTTCGAGGCCACGTCGGCACCGGCCGCCTGGTGCCCGCGGCGGCGCAGCAGCACCGGCATCACCAGGTCGTTGCTGATCATCGTCGCCAGCGCGATGCTGGAGACGATGACCATGCCGGTGGCGGCGGAGAACCCGCCCACGTAGGCGACCAGCGCCAGCGCGGTGCGGCTTTCGGCCAGCGGCAGCGCCAGCACGATGCTGTCGTCGGCCACGTCGCCGCCGCCGAACAACGCGATGCCGGCCGCGGCAATCGGCACCACCATCGCCGAGATCAGCACCAGGTACAGGCCGAACAGCCAGCGCGCCTTGCGGATGTCGCCGACGTCGCTGCACTCGACCACTGCCACGTGGAACTGCCGCGGCAGGCACACCAGCGCCAGGAAGCTGAGCAGGGTCTGCGAGATGAAGCCCACCGGCGGGGTGTTCTGGAACAGCGTGCGCGCCGACTGCAGCACCTGGCCGCCGTCGCGCACGGACAGCCACACGTAGGCGAACACGCCCACCGCCACCATCGCCAGCAGCTTCACCACCGACTCCAGCGCGATCGCCAGCATCATGCCGTGGTGGTGCTCGGTGGCATCGACCTGGCGGGTGCCGAACAAGGTGGCGAACAGCGCCATCCCCAACGCCACGTACAACGCCGGGTCGGCGTAGAACGGCGCACCGGCGCTGGACTGGCCGCTGAGCACCTGCAGGCTCATCGCCACCGCCTTGTACTGCAGCGCCAGGTACGGCACCACGCCGACCAGGGCGATCACCGCCACCAGCGCGGCCAGGCGCCGCGAGCGGCCGAAGCGCGAGGAGATGAAGTCGGCGATGGACACCGTGTTCTCGCTGCGCGCGATCAGCGCCAGGCGCTCGACGATGCGCCAGCCGAACAGCAGCATCAGCAGCGGGCCCAGGTAGATCGGCAGGTAGCCGGCGCCGTTGCGCACTGCGCTGCCGACTGCCCCGTAGAACGTCCACGACGAGCAGTACACGGCCAGCGCCAGGCTGTACACCGCCGGCCGCAACCATGGCCGCTCCGGATACAGCGGACGGCGGTCGCCCCACCACGCCACCGCGAACAGCAGCGCCGCATAGCCGACCGACACCAGCAGCAGGATCCAACTGGAAACCAAAGGCGAGCCCCCACGACGATTGCGTGCAGTCTAGAGCGTGCGCTGGGTTTCGGCGTAGTCGGGTGTGCGGATCGTTGCGTCTCGCCCGGGCTGTGCGTGCACCGGGCCGGTTGGCCCGAGGCAGGTGTGGCGGTGGCGGCCGTACACCTGACCGCGCTCCCTCCCGCAGGCATGGCGCTTATCGCCTTTTGCTCTTTTGGTTACTTGTCTTTGCACAAGCAAAGAAGCGCTTCTCAGCAGCCGAAGGCTGATCAAAGTAATTCGCCGTCAGGCGAAAGCCTTGCTCTTGCTGCTGCAGTTGGATTGTAGGAGCGGCTTCAGCCGCAACAGGCTCTACCGATCATGTGGGTCGCTGAAGCCGCTCCTACGGTTCTTCTTTTTCGACACGCAAGCATCAAGCAACAGCAACGGCTTTCGCCCTTGCGGGCGAGTTACTTTGATCAGCCTGCGGCTGCTGAGAAGCGCTTCTTTGCTCGCGCAAAGAAAAGGTAACCAAAAGAAGCGCTTTACCACAGCCGAAGGCTGGTCAAGCGCGCCCTGCCTACGCGCCCTCCACGCTGCGCGCTCCGGGTCCGCGTCCAGCCCGGGGATCCGCGGAAGGGGCTTGTCTGCTTCGCAGCCAAGTCCGGGGCAGTCGCCTCACGGCGCCAGCCCGCCCGCCGGCGAAGCAGTGCTTCGCCTTTTTCCGGCGAGCTCTGCCCCTGCCGCGGACGGCGCACGTCCCTGTGCGCCGCCCCTTCGGGGTTTTCCCCCGGGCTGGCCGCCGCTTCGGAAGGGAACCCGGTAAGTCAAAAGCAACGGCCAAAACAACGGCAACGGCAACGGCAATAGCCATCATGGGCTGCAAGCCCTGCGTAGGAGCGGCTTCCGCCGCGACGAACGAAGCCACGATGGTCTCTAGACCCACGCGCCACGTCGTACCTTGCGCCCTATCCCTCTCCAAAAAATGCGCTCCTCCCATGGCAGCACTCGCCTCACGCGCCAGCGTGCCGTGTCCAACCCAGGCAATATCCCATCCGCCACCAGCCACGGCAGCGCGACCGGCGCTCGGGCTAAGATGCGCGCGGTGACCACCTGCGCCCGCCCCCGCTGATGTCCTGCATCCCGGCCGCCTCGCCGACGCCCCCGCCAGCGCTGCAGCAGCAGACGCAACGCCTGCTCGCGCAGGTGCAGCAGGCACAGGCGCGCCAGGCGCAAGCCGAGGCCGAGGTGGAGCGGCATCTGCCGGCGGTGGAGCAGGCGGTGGCCGCGTTTCGGCGCCGCTTCATGGCGCACGCCCGGGCCGCGTCGCGTGCAGCGGTGCGGCGCGAACGCCGCCGCGCCTGGGGGCCGGCATTGCTGCTGCGGCCGCTGCTGCCGGACTGGCGTTGGCGGGCGGCATTGCTCGGCCTCCTGCTGCTGGTACTGCCATGGACGAGCGCGCACTGGCTGGGCGAGACGCGTGGCTTCCTGGACTGGTGGCGCCAGGTCGGCCTGCACGGCGATGTCGGCCTGCTGCTGCTGAGCCTGCTGCCCTCGCTGCTGGCATACGGCCTGCTGGTCGTCGCCGGCGCACAGTTGCTGGCCTGGCACCACAGCCATGCCGAGCGGCGCGCGCTGCAGGCGTTCGCCCGCATGCCGCTGGCGCTGGTGCAGGTGACCGACGCCGCGCAGCGCGATGCGGCCTCCATGTACACGGTCACCCGCGCACCATGGCCGCAGCGTGCCTTGCATGGCCGCTGGTCCATTCCTGCCATGCATGGCGATCTGTCCGGCGCGCGCCTGCTGGCATTGCATGACGGTGCTGCCGAACCGTGCCTGCTCGCCTTGATCGTGCTGCCCGGCACCGACCACGCCGCGGCCTGCCTCGTCCTCGACCACACCGTGACCGAGAGCGCGCCGCAAGCGCTGCACGCCGTGGCGCTCGCGCTCGCGCAGGACGCCGTGGAGGATGCGGCCCCGATCGCCGCGCTGCACGATCACGTGCAGGCCTGGGAGACCGCGCGCGCCCAGCAACGCGCGCTGCAGCAGCGGCTGCAGAGCCTGGATGCGGTGCAGCGACACTGGGCCGACATCGCCCTGCCCGACGCCACGCTCGACCAGATCCTGAAACTGGTGGACCTGTTCGTGTCCGGGCGCGCCCCGGCGCCGAAAGGCATGCTCCTGCATGGGCCCCCGGGCACCGGCAAGACCCTGATCGCGCGCAAGCTGGCGCGCCATGCCGGCTGCCATTTCGAGGCGCTGGGCGTGGCCGACCTGAAGGCCGCGCACATCGGCCACACCGGTCCCAAGGTGCAGGCGATCTGGCAGCGCTGCCGCGAGCACGCACCGGCGATCCTGTTCATCGACGAATGCGAAAGCGTGTTCGCGCGCCGCGGCGGCGCCGACAGCGACAGCTTCGGTGCCGAGTTGGTGCAGACCTTTCTCGCCGAATGGGACGGTTTCCACGCCGCGCATGGGCAGGTGCTGGTGATCGGCGCGACCAACCGCCCGGCGCTGCTGGACGACGCGATCCTGTCGCGCTTCACCGCCAGCATCGCCATCGGCCTGCCCGACGCCGCGGCGCGTGCCCGCATCCTCGGCGCCGAACTGCGGCGTGCCGGTTTCGCCCTGGAGCCGGATACGCAGGTGATCGCCGACAGCAGCGGCCTGTCCGGCCGCGACCTGCACACGCTGGTCGCGCGGGTCGCGGCCGAGTGCGTCGACGGCACGCTCGACAACGCCACCCTGCTGGCGCAACTGCGCGCGCTGCGTGGCAAGGGTTCCACCGCCGTCGCCACGCTCGGGTGGGACGACATCGTGCTGCCGGCCGCCACGGTCGAGGAGTTCGTCGGCCTGGGCAAGGAACTGCGCAATGCCGAAACCCTGGCCACGCTGGGCGTGCCGGTGCCACGCGGCATCCTGATGGTTGGCCCGCCCGGCACCGGCAAGACCCAGGTCGCGCGCATCCTCGCCAGCCAGTCGGGCCTGGCCTTCATCGCCCTGAGCAGCGCCGACCTCAAGGCCGGCTACCTCGGCCAGTCCGGCCAGCGGGTGCAGGCCGCGTTCGAGCGTGCGCGGGCGCAGGCGCCGTGCATCGTGTTCGTCGACGAACTGGACATCGTCGCGCCGGCGCGCGGTGCCGACGGCGACGACGCCTTCACCCGCGAGATCGTCGGCCAGTTGCTGCAGGAACTCGATGGCGTCGCCAGCCACGCAGGCCAGGTGTTCCTGCTCGCCGCCAGCAACCATGCCGCCGCGATCGACCCGGCGCTGCTGTCGCGGCTGGACCGGCAGATCGCCATCGCCTTGCCCGACCACGCGGCGCGTACCGCCATCGTCGCGCGCCTGCTGCACGGCAAGCCGCTGGATCTCGACGCCGACGCCGCGGCGGCCTGGATCGCCGATCGCAGCGAAGGCCACTCCGGTCGCGACCTGCAGAGCTGGATCAGCCGCGCCATGCGCCGCGCCGTCCGCCGTGCCCTGCAGGACAGCGACGACGTCTCCGGTACGCGGCTGCAGTGGGATGATCTGGTCGAGACGGCGGGGGCTTCGGTGTAGGTGCTTCGGGCTGGTCGGCGTGGCGCGTGACGGCTGACTGGCGGGCTGAAGCATGCCGCCCCGGGTCTTTCCGGGAAGATACGACCGGAAGCATGACGGCTTCATTTGTCGCGGCGAATAACACCTCCAATTTTGATGGGGTGTGTCCCTTGTAGGAGTGGCTTTAGCCGCGACAGGGCATTCCTGGGGATACCTGTCGCGGCTAAAGCCGCTCCTACGAGACAGTGGCGCATCCGGCCACATCTGGCAGAAGGGAACGTGCGCTCGAGTCGATCCAAAGTGCGACATGTGGCTTTTTGAAATGCATCGGCCTGACATGCTTGGCCGACCATATGAAACATTTGAGTAGTGCAACAAGACGAACAACGCGTAAGCGCGGAGAGAGAATCCAGCCACCGAATGTGGCAGCGTGCCTCCACGGTGTTCGGCCGGAATCTTCTATGGGAGGGGCTTCAGCCCCGACGCGGCTGGCCAGACGGAGCCAAGCGCTCAGCGACTCAGCAACGCGATAAACACCAGCCCTCGGCGAGCGCAGCTAAACCCGCACCAACGGCACCGAACGCACTGCATGCGCACGCAACGCCGATCCAGGCATCATGCGCAAAACACCGCCAGGAACCACACCACGTGACACAGCTCGCCTCGTCCCCGCCCCCGCACGCCGAAGCCATCGTCGTGATGGGCGTGTCCGGCAGCGGCAAGACCAGCGTTGCCCAGGCGCTGGCGGCACACTACCGGCTGACCTTCCTGGACGCCGACGATTTCCACAGCGCCGCCGCCAAGGCGCAGATGGCGCACGGTATCCCGCTCAGCGACGCGCAACGCGCGCCCTGGGTCGCGGCCCTGGCGCAGCGCCTGCGCGCGTCGGTCGATGCCGGACAGAGCGTCGTGCTGGCCTTCTCCGGGCTGCGCAAAGCGCATCGGCAACAGTTGCGCGATACAGGCGTGCCGATGCGCTTCGTGTTCCTGCACGCGGCCGCGCACGTGATCGCCGAGCGCCTGGCCGCGCGTCACGGCCACTTCATGCCACCGACGCTGCTGCAGAGCCAGCTCGACACCTTGGAGCTCCCGCTGGACGAGCCCGACGTCATTTCGGTGGACGTGGACGCACCGTTCGCCACGGTCGTGGCCGATGCCATCGCGCAACTGGATGCAAGCGCCGCCATCGCCTAGCGCGTTCCTCGTCGGTACATCCTCAACCATGCACGCCGGGTTTATGGCGGTGATGACGCAAGCTGCCCGTCGTAGGAGTGGCTTCAGCCGCGACGAACGAAGCGAAGGCACCTGAGACATGCTTTCCTAGCCGAACCAACGCGCCTTCCGTCACAACCGCATTGCGTGTCTTTGGCTTGTGACGTCGGGCAAGGCGCCGGCCTTCCTGCAGCTTGTAGGAGATGCCTACAAGCGCCACACTACCCGCGGCGCTTCGTCCGACCCGCCACGAAGCGCGACACGTTAGGCTCGTCGGGCACGTGCCAGCGCCACGGCGCGTCCATCGCCTTGCTGATGCCGACCCGCTGGGTGACAACCGGCGCGGCCGGCGGCGGCGTCCCGTCCTGGCCCAGCCACAGGCGCGACTGTCGCGTGGTCAGATCCAGCCCATTGTCCGCACCGGATACACCCAGCGCCTTGGCCAGCCGTCCCGGCCCACGGGTGAGATCGGCCACGCGCGCCGCACCGCGTGCCAACTGCATCGCCTCGATCCCGGCCACCGGCGCCAGGGCGCGGATCAGCACCGCATGCCCCGGCGCACCGCCACACACTGCGTTGAGCGCCCAGTGCATGCCGTAGATGAAGTACACGTACAGATGCCCGGGGGGACCGAACATCACTCGCGTGCGCGGGGTCATGCCGCGGAACGAATGCGCTGCCGGATCCTCCGCACCGCAGTAGGCCTCCACCTCGACGATACGCCCGCAGCGACCGTCGGCGGTGACGAGCAGCTTGTTCAACAGTTCCGGCGCCACCACACGGGCATCACGCGCATAGAACGCACGTGACAAGGGCTTAGCGACAAGCAGATCCATCCGGTAAGTCTAAGCCCTGCGGCAGGGTCGCTGAGTGAGCCGCGACGGTGCATTTCGAGCATCGTGATTCTTCCAACCGAATGCTAAGACTGCCAACGGCGCGGCATGCCGCCAGTGTGGGAGGGACTTCAGTCCCGACACATGGAGGGCTCCAGAATCACGATCTTCTTCCTCGTCTCCGAGGCGAACCGCGCATCGCGACGAACGGTGGCAGCTCCCTAGCCGCTGCAGCCGCCGGGGTGCGGAGCGTGTTCGACCGCTGCGACGGCGACTGGGTTTTACCAGTCATGCCACCACCGCATCAGGACGCAGGGCACATCGCATGCCCTGCCCCGATTCTGCTTGAGGCAACGCCAAGCATCGTCCGCATCCCAACTTGCCCACTCACTCCTGCGGAACGTTCAACTCCTTCAGCAATTGCGGTGCCGGATACACCTTGGCCATCAGCCAGCGCAGATAGCGCATGTCCACGTGGATCGCGCGCTTGTAGCGCGGGTCGTACCACCAACTGGCGCTGACCGCCTCCCAGTTGCTGTCGAAGTTCAAGCCGATCAGCTCACCGCGCGCATTGAGCACCGGCGAGCCGGAGTTGCCGCCAGTGGTGTCCAGATTTGTCAGAAAGTTCACCGGCTGCGTTTTCGTCTGCGGATCGGCGGTGCTTCCGAAGTCACCCTTGGCAATCGCCGCCAGCAGCGGCTTGGGTGCATCGAACGGCTCCTTGCCGGTGTTCTTCTCGACGATGCCGGCCACCGTGGTCAGCGGAGCGAAGCTCACCGCATCGCGCGGCGCCAACGGCTCGACGCGGCCATAACTGATCCGCAGCGTGCTGTTGGCGTCCGGATACACCGCACGACCCTGCTGTTTGCGCCAGGCGAACAGCGCACGCATGTAGGCCGGGCGCAGCCGCAACTGCTCGCCCTCGCGCGCCTTGCGCTCGTCATCCAGCCGCAACTGCGCCGGCACCAGCGTTGCGGCCAGCGCCAGCAACGGATCGGCCGCGGGCGCCTTGCCCTCGCGCGCGGCCACGAAGCGCGACAAGCGCTCGGCCTCGGTGCCCAGCGCGGTGCCGGCATAGGCCTTGTCCAGCGCCGCCTGCAATTGCGCCGGAGTCCGCCCGAACGCCGCATCGAACTCGGGCACCCGCTGCGCCTCCGGCAGTTGCTGGTAGCGCGTCAGCAGCGTCGTCAGCAGCGCCTTCTCCACGGCCGGCGAATAACGACGCTGCACCTGCTTGAGCATGCCCTCGATCAGCGCCAGGTCGCGCTGCTGATAGCCGCTCTCGCGGCGATCGTCGGGCTTGGCGGCCTCCAGCCGCAACCGCTCCAGGGTCAGTGCCGAACGCAGCGCCTGGGTCTGCGTGGCGACCAACCCCAGCAGCAGATCGCGCTCGCGCAGCGCCGAAGCCTGGCCGAGCAGCGTCTGCAACGCGGCGATGTCGCGCGCGTCGCTGCCGTGGGTGGCCGCGAGCATGCCGAGCTCGTCGTCGGCGCGCAGTCGTACTGCATCGCTGCGTTGCAACCCTTCCAGTTCGCCGACCGCCCGCTTGCGGTTGTTCTTCAGCGACTGCAGCTGCGACGCGTAGCGCGTGTGCGCCTCCGCATCGGCCTTGCCCGACGCCTCGATCACCTCGATCAACTGGTCCAGCACCGCTACCCGCTGCGGCAGCGTCGCCTCCACCTGCTCGGCGAACTCGGCCGCCGTGCGGTGCCGATAGGTAATGCCGGGGTAACCGGCCAGCGTCGCAAAATCGCCGGCCTTCGGCCCATCGGAGGCGATCTGCAGGTGTGCAGGCGGCTGGTAGGGCACATTGTCGGCGCTGTAGTCCGCCGGCTTGCCGTCCTTGCCCACGTAGGCGCGCAGCAAGGTGAAATCGCCGCTGTGCCGCGGCCACATGAAGTTGTCGATCTCGTCGCCGTAGTTGCCGATCGCCCGCGGCGGCGCATACACCAGGCGTACGTCACGCAGTTCCAGCTGGCGGATCCGATAGAAGTCCGTGCCGTAATACATGTTGGCGACGCTGCAGCGCACCCCAGCCTCGCGCTCGCAGTCGGCGACGATGCGCTTGCTGGCCGCATCCACCGCATCGTAATAGGCACGCCCGGTCTTACCCTTGGCCGGCCCCAGCACCTGATCGGTGACCTTGTCGAAACCCACCGTCACCAGCACCCGGAAATCGGGATTGGCCGCGCGCTCGTCGGCGCGATCCCGCGCGATGAACCCGTTCTCGATCAGGTTCTCCTTGGCCGAGGTGTTGTATTGGATTACCCCGTAGGCGACGTGGTGATTGGTCAACAGCAGCCCATTCCCGGACACGAACGCCCCGGTCCCGCCACCAACCTTCACCACCGCACTTAACGGCGGTTGCGTCACCTCGGCCAGCGCCTGTGGATCGCCCTGGAAGCCAGCCGCGTGCAGCGGCTCGGCTAGCTCCGGCATCTGCGACGGCATTCACATTCCCTCGTCGGCATGGGCGGTGGCGGTAAGGGCGAGGCTTAGGGTGAGAGAGGTGGCAATGGAGTTGGGCAAGGGCATGCGGAAGTCGAGGTAAGGAACGTAACCACGACCTTAGCCGGCCAATGCGGTGGCAGCAACCAAGGCGCGATCCATTCATCGATGGATGTGATCTTTACCAAGAAAGATCCAGAATGCCCCCGACAAAAAGAGCGCAGGGTCAACTTACTTCCTCTGACCGTATCTGTAGATGCCTTCTATTGAATAGGTGAACCTGACCCAACTACCGCTCGATTCGGTCATCGCTGCACATCGGTAGCCATACAAGAAAGCCCGTAAAAATAACAAGGCCCGCAGCGATGCGGGCCTTGTGTTATCTTGCCGAGATCATCCACCGAGTTCTTTAGTCGGCCTTCCGTCTCTTAAAGCACCACACCTTTTCGATGTATATCGCGCCGGCTGGCTGCTCGTCGCCACGCCAAACATATGTCCCTGAAACATCCACCGAAAAAACTCTAATCGTATGATCTGAAAGTTCTCCCGCCACAGCAGCATCGAAGCGCTGCATACTCTCCATATCCAATTTTGACTCTTCAGCGTCAAATGGGATGACAACCACTGAGGGGCATTTCGGATCAGTGATTACGCTTCGCTCTAGCAGATCACTAGTAAAAATCGCTCGGACTCGTACTTGTGCTCCGCTGATTCGCTTCCCTCGTTGCGCCAACTCGCAAATTGAAGAAATGTCGACGCCGGAATGTCCAGGCAGAGGCTCCAGTTCACTTGCCGCCGCGATTGATGACAATTCAATCTGGACAGCAAGACTGAAAGCAAGAGTAAGGAGTCGATTCATTTGCATGCAGGATTTCCTTGACACCATGTATCGGTCGAAGCAGCAGCACCAGCAGCAATTTCTTGCGGTGTAGAAAGCCCGAGATTCATACCTAAACCCTGTCCGACAGCGGCCTGAGTCTGATAAGCATTCATTTCAGTCCTATACTCCGTCGCCCTAGAGTTCGGGTACCCAATTCTCTGATAGTCGAGCTCGTGGCGCCCCTCATGAGCCAGTGCTGCCGAACCTCTCGCATTGCCAATATCACCGGCAGATTTTCCCGGATTTGCAGCCAAGAACGCCGACGAAAAATTCGCAATCTGCTTTAGATCAACTTGGATGTTTCCATTAGGTCCTGCGCTGGCCAGCGTGTTCTTCGCAAGCGATGAAGGAGTTATAGTTACTCCATTATTATCCCCAACCTTTCCAAGGTAATTGGATACAGCGTCGAGCTTCTTGTATCCATCAGACTTAGGGTTGAGATTCTTCATCGCCTTGCTGATTCCAGTCACGAAGTGGTCAACTTGCTCTGACTGCTTCACACTGCAAGGTCCACCGCCAGACGCTGTGCAGTCATATCGCCCATCAGGATCAGTAAACCGAAAAGGGTTATTACTGGCATACTTGTAACGATTGAAGTTTACGCCTGTGTTCGGATTAGGCCCAACGGGATCAACGGATGGGAACCTTCCAATATCCGGGTCGTAATAGCGCTGCTGCATATATGTAAGTTTAGTCGCAGCATCCATGATATGTCCTGTATAACCAGGCCCATCCTCAACAGGATGATTCAACAAATTACCATATGGCTCATACTCGCTCCGCTCAACAGAGTTCCGATCCTTGTCCGTGATCAACACCACTGATCCTAGACCATCGGTATGGATATAGCGAACCGTCTGCGCCGAGGCACTGAACGCGACGAGCAATGAAAGGGCGGCTGCAGTACTCAGGCGCAGTGCCGCACGAATTCCTTGGAAATTTGACATCACTCGTCCTTACGAGTTGGAACCATAGATGCGCGATGTAGAGTCGACTTACTCATGGCAGTCGGATCGACAACGCCTCCCCTAGCAACATTACGGTGCAACGTACCCAACGAAATCTACGGTGCAGCTCAACCAGAGCCGGCTTACTTCAAGTAGACCTCAACAATGTCGCAGCCATTCGTCTGCACATCGATCTTGCGCTTGTTCACCAATGCCGTCATCAAGACGGCCAGCAATGCCTTGCCACCCGGTTGGTCGTCTTGAAAATGCAAAACAGCATTTCCGGGGACGGCTGCCTTGCATTCCGCTGGCGTGTCCGATAGATAGACAAAATGATCGGTATGAGCCTGATATGTGCCCAACTGCACAACGTCGACGTTCTGCATCGATTCGTTTGCTGATGCTGATCCGCTCAGACTGGCAAACAGCAACAGCACTACCCATGTAGTTCTCATGGCTCTTCCTTCTCTTTCGTTAATGGTCATGTTTTCCGGATGGCTGGTTCGCTTGCGCCTTGCCTAGTTCAATCAACCATATAGATGAACTTTCCGGTGCACGACGTATCGTTGTCGTCCATGATCAAGGTCACACGCTTCCCACTGACGAACGCCGACATCAACGCCGCGTAGATCGCCTTGTTGTTCTCCTGATCCTTTGCCCAATAAACCGGCTTTCCGGCGGGGCATGTGGCATTTCCCTCGCTCAACAGAAAAGGTATTTGGGTGGGCATGTAGGTCGCCTCGATCTGCGTCACCTTGCCCGTGATGAATTGCAAGGCACTCGCCGAATCGCTGTAAGACATCCAGAACAGCGCACATGCCAACATCAATATCCAACGCATAAGAATTCCAACTCTGGAAATTAAAGATTATTTTGCGAATGCCGTTCTTCCGGCACCGCGACCTTCAACCGTTCAACAGCAGCTGATACAGCAACGGCACGATGTCCACCGCAGGCCGCTGGTCGTGCGTCACGTTCGAAACCGCGCTGCAGTTACCGTCCGCCGTGCATGCACTCACGCGGTATGAGTAGGTACCTGCCGGCCTAGCCAGCGAGGTCCAGTTGCCCTGGCCGCCGTCGTACACGGAGGTCCAGGTGACACCATCCACGCTCTCTTCCACGACATAGCGGGTTGCGCCGGAAACCGGGTTCCAGTTGACGTAGTCCTTGACCGAGAGCGCCTGCCCCAGCGGCCAGTCGGCTTCGGCGACCAGGCTGCCGCCCAGCAGGATGTAATCGGTGGACTTGGACTGGCGCTGGTTCTTCTGGAAACGCAATGCCCCGGACTGGTCGTACAGCGAGCCGATGTTGCCGGCGCTCTGCAGCGCCAACGTGCGGCGGCCGCTGCCGTCGTAGCGGTAGGTCTCCTTGCCGGTCGCCTGGCGCAGACGATTGCCATAATCGAACACAAAGGCCTGGCCGTTCTTGTTGCTGAGGTTGCCCTGCGGATCGTAGCTCATGCCGATCACCGTGCTGCCGCCGCAACTGCCGGTCTTGACGTTGGTGAGCTGCCAGTTGGCGTCATAGCAGTAGTAGTGATCGCGGCCCGGCGCAACGACGTGGGTCAGGTTATCCAGGACGTCGTAGCTGTAGGTGGCCGTACCAAACATCGGCGACTCGGCCTTTGTCAGCCGGTCCATTCCGTCATAGGTCATGGTGCGGTTGCCGCGCTGGTTGCGCCCAGTCGCGCCGTCACTGATGGCGGCTACGTTGCCATTGGCATCGTAGTCGTAGCCGTCGCTGAGGAACGCGGTGCCGCCATAAGCATCCTGGCTGGTGTCCGGCAGCTGGCGCGCGTTCTGCGTCAGGGTGTGGACGATGCCGTTGCCGTAGGTGAACTGCTTGATCGCGCCGTTCGGATAGTAGCTCACGCCGGTGGCATAGCTGCCGGCCTGGGTCGGTTGGCCCAGGGCGTTGGGCGCGTAGTCCACCGTCTGCCCCGACGGATAGCGGTGCGCGGCGAGGTTGCTGTTGGCATCGTAGGCATAGCCCAGCGCCCAGGTCTCGCCATCGGCCTGGCCCTGGCTCTCCGCGATCAGCATGCGGCGCTTGTTGTAGGCGTAGCTGTTGTAGGTGGCGACGCCGTTGTTGGTGGTGGTGATCTGCTTGACCGCCCCATCCGGCCAATAGCTCCAGGCCTGGTTGCCGTTGCCGTCCGGGAAGCTCAGCGCCTTGATCCGGTTGCGCACGTCGTAGCTGCGATCGACCCGGCGGCCGGAGGCGAAGGCGGATTCCGCATCGCACGAGGTGGTGCTGGGCAACGCCAAGCCCGCGGCACTCCACACCTGGTTGCCGGCAGCGTCATAGCCATTGGCGGTCGCGCCAGTCTCCGGTTCCACCGTCTTGCACAGCTGCTGGTAGGTGTCGTAGACGTAGCTGCGGGTCACCGACACGGTGCCGTTGGCATCGTGGCGGCGGATGGACAGCGGCTTGCCAAAAATATCTCGGTTGATCTCGGTGGTGGCACCTTCAGGGTGCTGGATCCACACTGGCGTTTTGTAATCAGGCTGATCGAACACTTGGTAGCCAGCCACGGTCTTGTTGCCACGCGGATCGGTGACGCGCGTCTGATTTCCCGCTAGGTATTCGGTCACTGTTGTCAGCGCGCCCAACTCTGAATCCAGAGACACGGACGTCGTCCGACCTAATGTGTCGTATTGGGTTCTAGTACCGGCGCTGAGGGCATCAGTACTTCCCGCGAATGACGCAAAGGCTACTCGACCCTTATAGTCATAAGAGAAACGTTGATAGCGCCCTGTTGCTCCTGGATTACCAGCGTCATATTCATATGTAACAATCGGCCGCAGAAACCCATCGAAGTACAGGACCTTCCGCGCATTTCCCGTAGCGGTTGTTTGCCGCCAGTGGCCGGCAGGCAAGCCATATTCCGACGATCCAACTTGCTCGAAGGTCGCCGTTGTCGTGTTCCAGTTCTGACCATCCCCTGTCGGATAGGTGACGCTCGTCAGGCGCCCCATCACGTCATAGCTATAGCCTGTCGTGGCGCCGGATTCATCGGTAACGGATGTGATCCAGCCATAGTCGTTTACATTCGCACTGATCGCCGCCCCATCAGCAAAGCGGATAGATGTAGGTACTCCTCGCTTCCAATTCGAAAAGCTTGTGGAATTGTTAGCCCCATCAACGGAAGAGGAAAGCGTCCCATCAGGGTTGTAATAGAACTTCTGCCGCAACTTCCCATACTCATAGGAAGCTGCAGGAAGACCGGTTAGCGGATCGTAGTCGACCTGCGACTCCACTAGCCCAGTATCACTATTAGTGCGCTTGGCTACCTGGCCCAATATCCACTTCTCGTAGTTATCGCTGTATTCCAAACGATCGGACAGCTGGTGCCAAGGGCTGTAGCGATTAGAAGCCGACATCCGGCCAAAGACGTCGAAGCTAGTCACTTTATAGTTATAGGAAGAACCAGATTCAGTGATGGCTCGACCTGAAACCGGCGAAATCGTGCCGACCTGAGCGCTATTGATATTGTCGAGTAGCACACTTCCTATTACTTTGGGCCACGGGCCTGTCGAAGGTGACGCATATGTCGAGTCTTCACGACGCAGTAGTGTCGAGCCAACTGCACCGTCATAAATCTCAGTGTTCAACAGTTGACTTTCTGTAGAGTCGTAACGATTACTGAAGGTATACCGGCTTACCGCTCCCGTTGGCGACTTAAGATCTGTCCAGACAGTGGTAGCGCAGCCAGATGCGCAGTCCTTGGCCCAGCTCCCCTGGGGGGCTGAGTAGCCATATATCCAAGTCTGCTCTGACACACCGGGACCGGAAATGCGCTCAGACAGAATGTTGATACCCTTTGTAATATTGGGGATTTCGAGGGTCAACTTTCCAGAAGAGCTAGAGTCACATAAAAACGGAACATAAGAGCGCCCACGGATCAAAGTTCCAACACTAAAGTTCCCTATCAGTCCGGAAGGATGTTTCAGCGAGATGTTTGCTGAGCCACCACTTTGACGATAAGTAAACGAAGAGCAACCGTCATAAGGGTCATAAATGATAGTTGAAAGATCACTAAACCTCTTGAGTCCGGAGAAATCCATCGCCCACGAACTCCCATCCGGCAGGATCACATTGGTCAAGCGCGCGTTGGAGTCAGAAAGGGGTGCATACGAATAACTCCAAGTTCTAGACGGTGCGTCAGAGGCCTGAAGTGTCGCGGTGGTTAGCCTGCTTCCGACATTAGATGTATTTTTTCCCGTCCACGTTTCATAATTCAGGCTTAGCGAACGCCCGTCGCTCGATTGGATTTTTACGAGATTTCCAACAGAGTCGTACTGATAAGAAAGACTATTGCCGAAGCGATCTTCAACGCGGGATGTCATCATCGTCGCCATCTGACGTGCAACACCCCCGAATCCGGGCTGTGCGAATCCGACGTTTTCATAGTATTGGTAGATCAGCCAGTCCATCCAGTATTTGGTCCCCTCAGGAGAGACCACAAGGAATCCCTGCCCGCCTTGCCCATTAGAGGTCTGCGCAAGGCAACTGACCATCCAATGTTGTCTCGTGACGATCGGAAAAGACATTTGATTGCCACTGGCATCTTTCATCCGCGGCGACAGCGTATTTGAGTTATCTCGACGCAACAAATCCTGACGCCCCAATCCGGGAATGATGAGCTGATATCCACCCCACCATTGCTCGGCCGTATAGATAACCGGTGCTTGACGGCCGACATTGAGCACTACTGCGGGCGCTTTGGCAAAATTTGTGCACCGGTCGCCTTGAAAGAAACGATTTTCGTTTGTCGTGAGCGTTTGGATGCTGGGAAGTTCCAGCTGCCAATCGGCGAAAGCTCTCGCTGCCAGTGGGCTCGAGTCGGACGGGTCGAACGTACGTATCAGTTGAATCGGCAACCCAATCCCAGGCTGATCGATATCCACCTGCCTGAAGGTCAGCGCGCCGTTGTAAAGGCTGATTTCTTCGCCAAAAGGCTTGTCGCCCAGGGGCTGTATCTCACGAGATGTCCGAATGCGCTTATCGAACTCGTCCTCCGGCGTAACCGCCAGAGCGTTCTGCAAACCAGATACGGACAGACACACGAATAGGACGACGATGCGCCATCCCTGCCGCTGAGTGAACATTGATTGCCCCTGTAGACGTGCCAACGCGACGCTGGCAGCACCGTCAATTACACAGTACCGTCGGAATTTGTCAAGGCAGTTTCATCGTCGCAGGGCCGCGCACTACTTCTCCTTCCGCCAATTCACCGACCCACGGTTCTCCACCGTGCTCGATTCCACCTCGGCGTCGAAGCCGCGGCCGAGCAGGTATTTCAGCGTCAATACCGAGCCGCTACCGATCAGCGACACGCCGTAGCTGACGTAGAGTTTCGGAGAGAGGTATTTACCGAAGCCCACCACCGAGCCGCCGAGGGCGCGCGACTGGCTGACGCCGGCGTCGTCGAAGCCGAGCTTGGCGCCAAGCTGCGAGGCGAGCAGGCCGCTGCCGGCCGACAGTGCGCTGGCCGCGGCGGTGACCTGGTCGGCTTCGGCGCTGCTGGTGTTGCTGAGGCTGCGGCCCAGTACGAGGTAGGACATGGCCTCGGATTGCGACATCGACGGGTCGGACCACACGTCCGCGTGCGGGGCGGTGGCGCGGCCGGTGACGTCGATGCCGGCGGTGACGTCGGCGACCTGGCGCTGGGCGCGGATGTTGATGCGCGGGTCGGAGACGATGTTGTTGCTCCAGGTGAGCTGGCCGCGGGTGATGGTCAGGTCCTGCCCGTACGCCTTGTACTTGCCGCTGACGTCCAGCCCGCCGGTGGCGGTCATTTCGCGGCCCTGCCGCGAGCGCACCTGCATGGCGCCGGTCAGCGCGCCCTTGAGGCCGAAGCCGGCCATCTTGACCTGGTCGCCCAGGGTCACGCGCAGGTCCATCTCCAGCGGCGAACTCGGCGCGGCCTCGGGATCGGCCGGGTCGAGCACCACCACGTCCTCGGACAGCGAGGTGCCGCGGTCCAGTCGTTCCAGGTCGATGTCGGCCGACGGCACGGTGACCTGGCCGCTCAGCATCATCGTCTTGTTGGCAATGCCGAACTGCAGGTCGGGATTGGCCACGGCGCGCAGTTCGGCGGTGTTGGACACCAGCACGTTGGTGCCGCGGATGTTCAACTGCAGCGGCGTGCTGTCGCCGTACCAGGACAAGCCGCCATCGACATTGAGCGTGCCTTCGCCGGACTTCACCGAGGCGACGATGCGCGCGGAGCCGTCCGGCTGCGCGTCGAAGCGGCCCTTGCCTTCGCTCAGGGTCAGGCCCAGCGCCGGCAGTTCGCCGGTGAAGTTGCTCAGCGTGGCGTCGCCGCCCATCGCCGGCTGCGAGCGGGTGCCGCGCAGGCTGACGTGGCCTTCGACCAGGCCCTTGGGCCGGACCAGGTCGGGCGAGAACAGTTCGAGCCAATACAGCTTCGACATGTTCATGTAGATCTCGCCGTTTAACGGCGCGTACGCGTCCCAGCCGGTGTCGACGGTGGCGTCGACGAAGCCGTCGCCCTGGAAGCCGATGCCGAGCTTGGAGTGGATGTGCTGGGCGCTGAAATCGGTGACGAAACTGAACTGGTCGTAGCGCAGCAGTTCGCCGCGCGCGTTGTCGCCCAGGCGCAGCCCGCCTTCGCGCGAGGCCAGGCGCAACGAGCCCTGCCAGGCATTGCCGGCCGGCTTGAAGCTGCCGTCGATGGACAGGTCGCCGCGCAGGTACATCTTGCGGCCGCTGTTGGGTGGCAGCCACGGCTGCACCAGGGCCAGCGGCAAGGCATCGCCGCGCAAGGTCAGGCCCTGCTTCGGCCAGTCGGCGGACACGCACAGCGCACCGCCGCTGCCCGGGGCCAGGCAGCTCTCGGACAGGCTGAAGGCGCTGCCGGCCACACTGAAATTGGCCGCCTGCCGCAGCTGCCACGGTTCGCCCTTGGCCGGGGCGATGCGCAGCGTGTTCAAGGCGCCCTGCCAGCGCGCGCCGTCGCGGCGCACCTGCCCGGCCAGGGCCAATGCGCCCATGTCGTTCTGGGTCTTGGCATCGAGTTGCAGGTTTTCGACCGCACCGCGCGCATCCACGCTCAGCGTCTGCAGCAGCACGCCGGCATTGAGTGCACTGCCGCGCAGGGCGAGTTCACCGCCGTTGCCGCGCCACGGCAGGCGCCCGCGCAGGCTGACGCTGTCGGCGCTGTAGCTGTCCCACTTCAGGCCGCTGCCGGTGAGGTCGGCGGTGAGGTCGGGAGCGTCGCGGCGTCCCTTGATCTGGACACTGCCGCGCAGGCTGCCGGCACCACCCGGCAGCAGGTCGGCCAGTTGCAGCGGCTGCAGTTGCGCGTCGATGTCGAGCTGGTCGCCGACCTTGCCCTGCGCCTGCAGACGGCTATCGCCCAGGCTCAGCTGCAGCTTGCCCTCGCCCTGGCTGCCCTGCAGCGCGAGCTTGGCGTTGGCGTCGAGAGGACGACTGCGCAGGTTTCCGTTCACGCGTGGAATATCGAGCGTGGCCTGGTAGCCGGCGGCGCTGCCGTCAGGCCGCGCCGGCAACTGCTTGCCCTGCGAAGCGAAGCTACCGGACAGCTTGCCGTCCCAGCCCGGTGCGAAGTAGCCCGGGTCGAACCCGGCCAGCGTGCCTTGCACGTCCCAGTTCAATTCCGGTACCCAGGCCACGTTGCCGCCCAGGTCGAGCGTGCCGCTGGGCATGGTCGCGCGCACCTGCTTCAGCTGCGCCTGGCGATCGTCGCCGCGCACGTCCAGCTGCAACTTGGCGCTGTCCTTGCCGCGGGCCACGGTGGCCTCGCCGTAGGTGGCCCACTGCTTCATCGTGCCGGCCACGCCGAGGTTGGCCTCGACCAGCTTGATCGGCACTGCAGGCGCGTTCGGGGTGGACGGATCCGGCGCGCTGGCGAAGCTCATGCCGCTGGCGTTGACCGCGAAGCGCAGCTGCGTGTTGTCGGGGTCGCGCAGATCGGCGGTGCCGCGCAGGCGCAGTTGCCCGTCGAAGGCGCGCAGTTGCAGCGGCGCGACCGTGAGCACCTGGTTGTCCAGGCTCAGGTGCGAGGGATCGAGCACGAGCTTTTGCCCGTCGCGCGACAGCTCGCCCTGCAGATCGGCATTGCCGCCCTTGCCCTTGGCATGCAGGTCGAAGGCCAGCGGCACGGACGCCGGCGCGTCGTCGGCCGGCGGCACCAGCAGCGACGGATCCAGCGCCTTGCTGCTGGCGGCGAATTCCCACACCGGATCGGTGCGGCCGGTGAACACCAGCGTGGCGCGCAGCGGCGCCGGTGCGTTGCCGGCAATGGCCACTTCCATCTTGTCCAGGTCGCCACGCGCGACCAGGCCCAGGCGCGCCGGGGTGCGCCCGCGCGCGGCCGGCAGCACCGCGCTGGCGGTGAGATCGGCCTTGTAGTCCTGTCCCGGCAGGTAGTCGCCATTGACGCGGAAATCGCCGCGGTCGCTGTTCACCACCACCTGGGTGGCGCGGAACTCGCCGTTGGCCACTTCCACGCCGCCGCGCAGCGTGCGGATGTCGATCATCGGCTGCTGCGCCTGAGTGATGCGCAGGCCATCGATGGCGATGCGGTCGGCCTGCAGGGCCAGCGGCACTTCGATCTGCGGCAGCGATTGCGGCCAGCGCGGCAGTTCGAACGGTTCGTCGCTCTTGGCCAGGTTGAGCGTGGCGTTGGTCAGTTCCAGCGCGTCCAGTTGCAGCTTGCGCCCAAGCAACGGGCGGATGTCCGGATCCAGGTAGGCGCGCTTGGCGGTGAAGTGGATCTCGTTGTAGCGGAAATCCAGGTTGTGCAGGGTCAGCGGGCCGGCCAGCGGGCCCTCGGCGCGCTCCCAGGTCAGGGTCGAGCCGGCCGGCAGCCGCGCCACCACCTGCGCCAGCAGCACGTCGCGCCCGGCCACGGTCTGCAGCAGCCAGTACAGCGCGATCACGGCAAGCAACAACAGGCCGGCAATGGTCAGCGCCGAACCCCACCAGAAGCGCTTGCGGCGATAGAAACGCGGGCGCCGCGGCGGCGGCGGCGCGGCGGGCGACGTCGGCTCCAGCGGCGCGCTCACAGATTGGCTCCGATGTTGAGATAGAGCTGGAACTGCGAATCCGGGTCGTTCAAGCCATGGGCGATGTCCACCCGCACCGGGCCGACCGGCGAACGCCAGCGCAGGCCGAAGCCGACGCCGGTGTGCCAGTCGGGCGTGTCGTCGAACGCGCTGCCGCTATCGACGAACACCGCGCCGCCCCATGGCCCGCCCTTGAAGTAGTGCTCGTACTCAGCGCTGCCGGTGAGCACGTGCTTGGCGCCGAGCGCGAAACGGTCCGGCCGCGGCGTGCGCGGGCCGACCTCGCGGAACGCATAGCCGCGGATGCTGTTGTCGCCGCCGGCGAAGAAACGCAAGCTCGGCGGCATCGCCACCAGCGCGTCGGTCCAGGTGCTGCCGGCTTCGCCGCGCAGGATCAGGCGGTCGTTGTCGCCGATGCCGTGGAACCAGTTCACCCGCATGTGCGCCTGCACGAAGCTGGCGTCCGACCCCACGCCCTCGGCGCCGCCGCGCAGGCTGATGTTGCCGCTGAAGCCCTTGCGCGGGAACACCTTGTCGTCGACGCCGACGTAATCGGCTTCGATCTGCGGATAGAACAGCGTGGAGGTCTGGTACAGCGCGCCGTCGAAGACCTCGTCGGTCGAGTAGCGCCAGCGTTCGCGCAGCGCGTTGATCGAGGCGATCGCGGTCCAGTGCTCGTTGATCTGTCCGCTGCGGCTGCCGGTGAGCTTGACGTTGCGCAGGTCGATGTAGTCGGTCTGCTCGTCGTAGACGCGCAACGAGGTGGTGTACCAGCCGTCGAGCCAGCGGAACGCCGGGATCCGGTAGCTGGTGATGAAGCTCTTGCGCTTCTGCGCGTAGTCCAGCTGGGTGCTGAGCTTGTGCCCGCGCGCGTTGACGTAGCGGCGGTCCACGCCCAGGCGCACGCCGGCGCCGCTCTCGCTGCCGTAGCTCAGGCCGGCGGTGTAGATGCTGCGCTTGGCGCGGGTGAGGTTGACGTCCACCGGCACGTCGCCGTTGGCGTCGGCCTCTTCCGGCTTGGGCTGGAGGTCGATCACGCTGAAGTAGTCGAGCTTGACCAGCGACTCGCGTAGGCGGTCGAGCTTGCCTTCGTGGTAATAGCTGCCTTCCTTCCAGTACACCAGGGGATCGAACAGCTTCTGGTTGAAGTAGTCCTGATGGAAGCGGATCGGGCCCATGTTGTAGCGGCGGCCGCTGTCCCAGCTCAGGTCGATGTCGGCGGCGTGGTCGGCGCGGGTCACCTCGACCTTGCGCTGGGTGAAGTCGGCATCGAAGTAACCGCGTTCGGCCAGGCGCCGGGTGATGGTGACCTTGCTGGTCTCATAGACGCTGCTGACGAAGATGTCGCCCTTGCGCGGACGGAAGTTCTTCAAGTCGTCGCCCAGGTAGCGGTCGTCCTCGGCCGGGCCGGTGATGCCCACATGGAAATTGCGCACCCGGATCG
Organism: Xanthomonas sp. 3498; assembly: GCF_014199795.1. Classification (NCBI taxonomy): domain Bacteria; kingdom Pseudomonadati; phylum Pseudomonadota; class Gammaproteobacteria; order Lysobacterales; family Lysobacteraceae; genus Xanthomonas; species Xanthomonas sp. 3498. The sequence goes on along the minus strand of NZ_JACHOH010000005.1, from coordinate 192,190 downwards.
GCTCGCCCTTGTCCACGTGCACCACCACGGTCAGCTTGTCGTCCTGGCGCGGCGCCTCGACGGTGATGGTGGGGGTGAAGTAGCCGAACGGCTCCAGCGCCTGCCGGGTCTGCCGTTCGGCCTGGCTCAGGAGGTACTCCAGGCGCGACTCGCCCTGGTCCTTGCCGATGGCGTCGTACAGCGACAGCGAGACCTGGATGTTCTCGATCATCGCCGCGTCGTCGTCCTTGTTCAGGCCCTGGATCTGCACCTTTTCGATGACGCCGCGGGCCTCGGCGAGGCCGGCCAGGGAGAGCAGGGACAGGACGATGGCGAGACGGGGGATGGGTCGCATGGGCGTCAGAATACCGGCACCCCATGTGAAGCTGTTAACTAGACGTTTGTTATGCGTGACCGGGATGTCGGGTGCGGAAGCCTCTGCGCAGGGGATTTCGCGCTTCCCGGACCTAACTGCGTCAAGGCGTCTACACGGGGAAACGCGGGTGCGCCGGCGCCGCTTGCCAAGCCGTGGCGACGGCGCCACGCTGGCGCCCCCGACCCGCAGGAGCGCCGCATGTCCACCGTGATCGAGACCGCGCGCCTCGTACTGCGCCGACTGGACCCCGAGCGCGACGCCGCGCCGATGCTGGCCCTGCTCAACGACCCCGACTTCCTGGCGCACATCGGCGACCGCGGCGTGCGCGACGAAACACAGGCCAGCCGCTACCTCGCCGACGGCTCGGTGCGCAGCTACGCCGAACACGGCTTCGGCCTGTATGCGGTGGAGCGCCGCGACGATGGCGCCTGGCTCGGCGTGGCCGGGCTGGTGCTGCGACCGACCCTGCCCGCGCCCGACCTGGGCTATGCCTTGCTGCAACCCTACGCGGGCCAGGGCTACGCCAGCGAAGCGGCGCGCGCGGTGCTGGACTACGCGCGCACCGTGCTGGCGCTGCTGCGCGTCTACGCCATTGTGGCCCCAGGCAATGCGCGCTCGCTGCGCCTGCTCGCCGCGCTGGGCTTCGTCGCCCAGGGGCGCGTGCGCCTGAGCCCGGAGGCGGCCGAGGTCGACCTGCATCGTTGCGAACTACATGCGCCCCAGGAGCGCGCCTGAGTATGGACACCTTGCACACACTGCGGCTGTTCGCCAACTACAGCCAGTGGATGAACCAGCGTCTCTACGCCGCAGCCGCGACCCTGCCGGACGACGCCATCACCCAGCCGCGCGGCGCCTTCTTCGGTTCGCTGTTGGGCACACTCAACCATCTGGTGGTGGCCGACACGATCTGGCTGCAGCGCTTCGCCCAGCATCCTGCACGCCATCCGGCGCTGCAGGCCATCGCCGCCACGCCAGTCCCCGCCGCCCTGAATGCGCCGCAGGCCGACTGCCTGGCGGACCTGCGGACGCAGCGCGAGGTTCTGGATGCGACGATCGCCGAGTGGATGTCGCAACTGCATGCCGACGACCTCGACGTGGCGCTGCGCTATCGCAATACCCGTGGCGAATCGCAGGGGCGGCGCTTCGGCGACCTGCTGCTGCATTTCTTCAACCACCAGACCCACCATCGCGGCCAGGCGACCACATTGCTCAGCCAGGCGGGTGCCGATGTCGGCGTGACCGATATGCTGGCGGTAATTCCGCAGGTGGAGATGGGGTGATCTTGCGATCGCGGGGCGCTGCGCTTGGTGCGTGCCTTGATGTTTAGGGCACCCCTGTAGTAACGCGCCCTTGCCGTGGTTTTGCGGGGCCTGTCGTCGCGATTGTAGGAGCGGCTTCAGCCGCGACAGACGATCCAGGGAATGCGCGTCGCGGCTGAAGCCGCTCCTAGAAGTGAGCGTTCTTTGGTCAACCGGGGGCTTCGTTTAGAAGCCCGTCCACGCAGCGTCACTCGTGCGCGAGCTGCCCCTGCAACTGCGCCACGATCTCGCGCAGCTCCGCCACCTCGGCCTCCAGCGCCTGCACCCGGCTTTCCAACTCGTCATGCCCCGACGCCGCCGGCCGTGCTTTGAACGTGGCCGCCAGCGCCTCCGCATCCACCGGACCGGCGAGCAAGTGCATGTAACGGTCCTCGCGCTGCCCACTGGCGCGTGGCAACTGCACCGCCAACTGGCGCTGGGCCAACCGTTCCAACTGATGACGGACGTCATCCGCATCGGCAAAGCGCGCCATGCGCTCGGCGCGCGTCAGCAACTCATTGACCGTCTGCGGGCCGCGCAACAGCAGCAGGCCGAGCAAGGCCACCTGCTGCTGGGTCAGATCCAGCGCCGACGCCAGCCGATGCTCGTAGCGCTCGGCGCGCGAAGAGAACTGCTGCCGCACCAGGCCGCGCCCCTCCAGTTGCCGCAGCGCATGCTGCACATCGCCGGGACTCACCGACATCACCGGCTCGCGCGAGGTCTTCTGATTGGCCGCCACCACCGTCGCATTGACCGTGAGCGGATACGCATCCGGCGTGGTCGTCTCCTTCTCGATCAGGCAGCCGAGTGCGCGGGCTTCGATGGCGGAGAGAATGGGAATGGTGGGGGTGTCGGTCATCGTGTGGGCTACTTGCTGGTCAGGGGCGAAGCATACTGCTTGAGAGTTTCGGCTCTGCGGGCTGCTGCCGTACCGCTCGTGGTGCCTTCCTTGACAGGTTGTTGCCGAAGGTCAGGCTGGTGCCATCGCCACCACGCATCAGCTTGGACTCGTCGCGCAGCGGTCGGCTGCAGTGTGAGGTTGTTGCCCGCCAGCAGCGCGGCGCTGTTGTCGGCCTGCACGGTGGTGCCGGTGAGGCTGAGGTCGCGGCCGGCCTGCAGCAGCAGGTTGTTGCCGGCGCTGACGCCCGAACGCATATCGCGGGTGGTGCTGGTCAGGTCGCGGCCGGCGATCTAGCCGCCGAGGTTGAGCAGGTCCTGATTGGCCTGCAGCACCACCGTGCCGCTGGACACGATGCGGCCCTGGTTGAGCAGGTTGCCGACGTTAGCGCTGACGGTAATGCTCAAGGTATATGACTTGACACTTCGGGGAATGCACTCTGGATATGTTTGGCGAGGCCCTCCAAGTCATCATAAGCGATAGGACCAAACCCTGGCTCATACGTGGCTAAATACTGGCTCGAGGATAAACCCAACTTTAATGCCTGTTCTTTTACTTCCCACAATCTGCTTGGCCCTATTGTCCAATTTGTTCCAGGCAAGCCCTCACGCTTGTGCTCATGCAACATCCAGCGAACCCTCCCACAATAACTTTCTACTGCAATCTTAATCCTCTTTATGATTGCCTCACACTCATCTTCAAATCTAAATGCAATATATGGCGGATATTCACTTCGATCCACCTTCTCAAAATGATCACCAAACCAAACGTTGGGCTGTCGCTGCTGATATCTTCTCCATTCCAAAGGACTTATTTCATATAGAAAGTTCAGCAACCATCCCTCAGGCGCTTCAATTTTTTTAACGTCCATTTAATCCTCTCAATTTATCTGAAATAGTCACACCCCCGGGATTCATACCTCTGACATGACGCTCCCAATCCCCTTTAGGGATGGGATTAGGCGACAAGCGGGGATCATATACATAGCGGCCATCTGTGTAAACTTGGTGGTAGAACTGCCCTGACTCCTGGGCACCATTCTCAAACAGCGTCAAAGTGCCAGATTGCCTCGGCCTAACTTCAATAACCTTACCTTTGCCACCTGCAGCATTAAACAGCTTGGTGGCAATTTCTGAACAATCCACGTGCTCACATGCAGCCATGTTTTTAATACTTGGGCTTCCCATTGCGTCAACAACTGACTTGTTTGGCGGGAAGTCTGGATTAACAGAACGGAAAGGGCGACTCATGCCCGGCGGAATGAAATCTCCGACAAGATCCGCCCCCTTTCTTGCAGCCTCTAGAGCCTCCTCGGACGCATAAATCTCACCAACTGGTCCTTGGATGACTAGATCACCCTCCGGGTTATATACACGTCTAAACCCCTGTGGCAGCTTGCCCGTCTCATCCGCGGCTGCTCCTGCCGAGTTCATTGTGCGGTAGCCCGGGGGAAGCTCCGGAAAACCGCTTAAGGCAGAGGTGTCAATCGCGTTGCCTCTCGGCACATCAGACGCAATGTTCGACGCCGAGACGTCGTCACCCCTGCGCAGAACCGTTCTTCCTGCCGTGCTACCCGCCGTTTCAACAACCTCACCCACCGGCTTCAAGGCATTGACCGGCTCGAGGGTAGTGATAGGCAACGTGGTGGCTGACCTACCCAGACCGGGAACCACACCGGATGGAACAAATCCAACCAGGGAATAGAGCGCTTCTGCATAAGGCGTGGGTAGCCCTGTCTTGCTCAGCAGCATCCCGCCTAATGTGGACGTCGTCTCACCCGTCGCTACGGTTCTAGCGCCAGCAACAGCCTGATCGGCACCCCACGGTATTAGCAAACATGAAATGCCCGTCTCTGCACATCCTGCTGCGCCTGTCGATATGGCCGCCGAGCCCGCTGCTGTTTGCAGCACACCACCCAAGCGAGCAAAAGGATGCCCATTGCTGTTGTCCCATTTGATTACACCATCTTTTATGGCATCGCCTGAGCTGTAATCAAAAAGTTGCTTTTCCGACGGGATCCCTGTTTTTGCGGCAGTATATGAACTGTAGTCCTGGTAAATTTGCCCAGCGAGCAAGTCGCGTATTTGTCCGTATTCATCGGCTGCTCCCTTCGCTTCAAGTGCGCCCCAGAATGCTTTTTCTGGAGTTCCATCCGCAAATTGTGCTGAGCATTTCACACGTGCGCACGCAGCAGCAGTGAGGTCCGCCTGCAGCTGGACATCGCCCTTGCTTAGTTCCTTGATCCGGTTGATTTCTGTATCCGTCAGCATGCGGTTGTTTTCGACCGCATTGCGTGCGATCGCGCTTCCGACCGCCGCGTCGTTCAAGCTTCCGCCCGTGATCCCGCCGACCAGGGCGCTAACTGCTTGCGACAGCGCCAGGATGGTTTGCTTGTCCTGCTCGGATAGGTCGCTCGGCTTGGCGTCGGCGCCGTAGAGCGTCTTTGTCAGATACTGGGCCGCCAGTTCACCACCAGCGCCGACCAACGCGCCGCCGCCGGCCGAGCTGCCGTTGGCTTCGGCCAGCACAGCGCCCAGCAACGCATGCGAAAGCAATTGCGCGGCCGCATTCGGGTCGCTGCCGTGGTCGCCGTCGAAGGTCCGTCCGATCAGTTGCGCCGCATACGGCGCCAGCGCATTGCTCGCCACCTGCGTGCCGCTCTGGCCGGACATACCGCCCACCAGTGCGGTGGTCACCGCCTGCAACGCACGGCTGTAATCGCCGCCCGTACCCCATTGCGTTTGGCTGGTATAGGCATCGCGGTAGGCTGCGCTCTGGCTCAGCAGCAGGTCCTGTTGCTGCGCTGGGTTCAGTTTCGCGAACGCCTCTTGCTGATCGCCGTTGAGGCCTTCCAGGTACGCCTCGCGCGCCTCGGCGGTCTTTTTCGCCGCATTGGCCGCGATATCGCCCGCCACCTGCTGACTGGTCTCCAGTACCGTTCCAGCCGCCGCGCCCATGGCTTGCTGCTCGGCCAACACTTTGCGCACGTCCGGCAGCGTCGCCAGCGCCTCGTTCGCCTTGCTGGCATCGGTGTTGATGCCCGTCTCCGTTGCCGTGGTGCGCTTGCCGCCGATCGTGATGTTGCCTTCGGTCAGCGTGGCACGCGTGGTCGTGCTGTCCTTGCCGCTCTCGGACATCGGCAGGCTACCGCCCAACCCACCACTGTTAACCTGACCATAGTTGCCGTTGGCGATGTTGCTGCCGATGTTCTTGGCTTGATCGCCCGCGCTCACTGCCACTGGATTGCCGTTGGCATCGGTGGCCGGCTTACCGCTGCTGCCGAACCCTCCACTCAGGCTACCCGAGCTGGCCGAGTAGCCCATCTGGTTCTGCAGATCGCTGAAGGTCAGCGACGTGGCCGTCAGTTCGCTGTTGTCCGCATTGGTGCTGGCGATCGCGCCGCCGATCAGGTTCACGTTGCCCGCATCGACGTGGTAGCCGCCCTTGCCCGCGAACAGGCCCGATTGTTCGGTCACGCCGGTGGAGCTGCCGTTGGCCTTGGCGGTGCTGGCATAGCCGCTGGCATCCCAGGCGGTGCCGAAGGACACCTGGATGCGGCCGCCATAGCCGCTCTCCTTGGACTGGATGTTCGACGTGTCCTGCAGCGACTCGATGGTCAGGTCGCCGCCGGTCTGTACGTCGATGCGGTCGGCCTTGGCCACTGCGCCGCGCAACGTCGTGTCGCCCTTCGAGGTGAGGGAAATGTTCTGCGCGGCCAGCTCGGTATTCTTCCAAGTCGCGCTGTCGGCGTTGGAGGAATGACTGCCGACGCTGGCCTGCGCATAGGCATAGACGCCGGTCTGCGCGCCGACCGAGGCGCCCACGCCCACTTCAAGGCCGGCGTTGCTGCCCTTGCTCTGCTCCGAGCCCGAGGACTTGCCTGCTTCCAATACCAGGTCGCGTGCTGCGTCCAGGCTCAGCGTGTCGCCCGCCTTCAGGTTGCCCTGCACCACGTGCAGGTCGCCGCTGGTGCTGGTCAGGCTGACGTTGCCGCCGCCGCTGATCGTCGAACCTTGCGCGGTCTGGCTGCCGGCCTTGTACTTCTCCGTGCTGGTGGCATAGCCCACGCCGGCTTCCACGCTGACCAGCGTGCCGCTGCCGGCGCCGCCGGCCATGCTGCTGATGGCACTAGCGGTCTGGTAGCCGTTAGCCAGCGCCGCCATGCCCTGCATCGCCGACAGCCTGCCGTCGGAGTTGCGTGCCGCATCGACGTTGTTGATCAGGTCGATCAGCGGCGATTTCACCCGCGCGAACGCGCCGATCTTGAGCGTATCGTCCTGCGAGGAGGCCGCGTGGCTGTCGTTGGCGGTGAGCAACTGGATCGTGGCCGCGGTGATGTCCACGTCCTTGGCCGCGACCACGTTGCTGGCGCTCTGCGTGTAGATGCCGCCCGCGCTCAGGTTGACGTTGCCGCCCAGGCTGCCGACGCTGCTGGCCACCTGCGTCACCGTGGCGTTGTCGTCGCGGTGCTTCTCAGTGTGATAGCCGGAGAAGCGCTCGGTATCGGAGATGACCACCGTGCCGATCGCCTTGTTGTCCGAGACGTTGGCGTTGCCGGCGGTATCCTGCCCGCTCTGGATGGTCAGGTCGCCGGCGGCGTGCATGTTCACATCGCCCTTTGCCGCGATGTTGCTCGCGGTCAGGGTGATGTCGCCCTTGGTCGTGCTCAGGCTGGCGTTGCCGCCCACCGACAGTTGCGTGCCGGTGATGGTATCGGTCTGGCCGTTGCCGTTGCCCTTCAGGTTGTAGTTGCCGAATGGCAGGCCCGCCGCATTGTTGAAGCTCCAGCCCTTGCCGCGGCTGTCGTTGCCGCTGGACTGGGTGGTATGCGCCACGCCCAGGTCGATGTTCTGGCTCGCCAGCAACAGCGCATTGCCCTCGGCAGACAGTTGCGTGCCCTGGCTGGTGATCGAGCCGTCGCTGGCGAGCAGGGTCAGGTTGCCGCCGGCGCTGACCTGGCTAACCCGCGCGGTGCTGGTGCTGTCGTTCTGACCGGCAGTGGAGCGGTGCGACCCGGCCTGGATCACCACCGGCGTCAGCGCCGCCGCGGTGCCGGCCATGTCGCCTTCAGCCCGACGACTGAGCTTGCCCATGGTCGAGCCGCTGTCAGGCATGTTGCTGGTCGCCGAATCGCGTGCGCTGCGATACGCCGCGGCCGGGTCGTAGGTCACGCCGATGGAGAAGCCGCTGGACTTGCTCGACTGGTTGGACTGCTTGTCCACCGTGTCCTGACCGGCGAGCAGCGCGATGTCCTTCGCCGCTAGGGTCACGTCCTTGCCCGCTGCAACGTCGGATGCACCGATGGTCAGCTGATCGCCGGCACTGATCAGCAGATTGCCGTGCTTGGCACCGACTGCCGAGGCCACCTCAGTGGTGCTCTCGGTGCTGCTGTCGTTGCTGCTGCGCGACTTGCCATAGCCGAGGCTGGCCACGCCGCCGGAGAAGCTGGCGCTGAAGCCGGACTTCTTCTGGGCGCTGCTGTGCGCCTCGCTGCTATGGTCCTGCGCCGCGACGATGGCCACATCGTTGCCGGCCACCAGGCGCGCGTCCTGCTGCGCCAGCACGGTCGAGCCGACCACGGCGATGTCGTTGCCTGCCTTGATCTGCACGCTGCCGGCGTCGAGCGAAGTGCCAACGGCCAAGCTGTCGTGCCACTCATCGTGCGTGGTCGTGGTCTTGCTGGACAGGAAGCCCTTTTTCTTCTTCTGCATGTCCTGCACGGCATCGTGCTGCTCTTGTGCGACGAGCAGGTTGACATCGTTGCCAGCGGACACGGCGAGAGCGCCCTTGTCGGTGAACACATTGGCCGCGGTCAGATTCACGTCGTGGCCGGACTGCAGAGCGATGTCGCCGCCTGCGGTGAACTCGCTGCCGTGGACGGTCTCGTCGCGGGTGCTGGTGGTCTGCTTGAAGCGCTTGCGCGTCTCCAAGGTGGTGCTGCTGTCGACCGTGGTGAGCGTGGTGCTGTTGAGGTCGTTGCCTGCGACCACCGCCAGGCCATTGCCGGCGTCGAGCTTGGCGGCGGTCAGGTTGACATCGTGGCCGGCGCTGAGCAGCAGGTTGCCGCCGGCGGTGAGCGCCTGCTGGTCGATGTCCTGAGTGGTCGTCGTCGTGACGACCTTGGTCTTGCCCTGGCGGGTCTGGTCGGTGACGGTGCGGCTGTCGCCCAGCACCGAGGTGACATTGAGATCGTGTCCGGCCGCGGCGATCAGGTTGCCGCCGGCGGTGACCTGCGCCTGTCGGATGGTGAGGTCGTTGCCGGCGGCCAGCTGCAGGCTGCCGCCGGTATCGATGCTGGTGCGCACCGTGGCCTTGCCATTGGCATCGGTGACCGGGGTCAGCGACAAGTCGTGCCCGGCCTGCAGCGCGGCGTCGCCGCCGGCGGCGATCGCCACGCCGTGCAGTTGCAGGTCGTTGCCGGCCTGCAGCGACAGGTTGTTGCCGACGGTCAGGCTAGTCAGATCGCCACCGCGCAGCAATCCGGACTCGTTGCGCAGTGCGGTCGGCTGCAGGGTCAGGTTGTTGCCCGCCAGCAGCGCGGCGCTGTTGCCGGCCTGCACGGTGGTACCGGTGAGGCTGAGGTCACGACCGGCCTGCAGCAGCAGGTTGTTGCCGGCAGTGATGCCCGAACGCAGGTCGCCGCCAGCGACGGCGTCGCGGGTGGTACTGGTCAGGTCGCGACCAGCACTGAGCAGCACGTCGCGGCCGGCGATCTGGCCGCCGAGGTTGAGCAGGTCCTGATTGGCCTGCAACGCCACGGTGCCACCGGACACGATGCGGCCCTGGTTGAGCAGGTTGCCGACGTTGGCGCTGACGTTGGCGCCGCTGATGGTGCCGGTGTTGCTCAGGCCGGCGGTGGCGTTGAGCGAGACGTCGCCGTTGTCGCTGGCCAGCAGCGCGCCATCGCTGCGCAGGGTCAGCGCGGTCTTGGACGACAGGTAGACCACGGGCACCAGCACCTTCTGGCCCTGGTACTCCTGTTCGACCATCCACACGATGTCGTGGGTCAGCGCGGCGACCTGCGCGGCGGTGAGGGCCACGCCCACGCTCAGGTGCAGGGTGCCGGCCTCGGCGACGCCGCCATCGAGCAGTGCGCGGTACTGGGCCACGCCGTCGGCGTAGTTGCCCAGGTAGCGGCGGCCGGTGAGCTGGGTGATCTGGTCCAGCACCAGGCGTTGTTCGTAGAAGCCGTCGCCCAGGCGGGTCTGGGTCCACTGCGGGTCCACGCCGAGCTTGTCCAGCAGGTAGTCGCTGCTGATGAAGTTGTTGTAGTCGACGAAGCGCGGATCGGTCTCGATCAGGTAGCGGCGACCGGGGGCGCCGTTGTTGGCCTTGACCCCGCCCAGGCCGTTGGCGGCGCGGCCCAGCGCGTTGGGATTGGCGCCGTTGCTGCCGACCAGGCGGTACAGCCCGCCCATCGGCAGCACGATGTTGCCCAGCGGCGCGCCGACGCCACCGACTACCTGCGGGACCTGGCCGGTGCCCGGGTCGATCTGCTGGTACTGGCCGGGCACCGTTCCGCCGGTCAGCACCGCCTGCGCGCCGTTGGCCTGAACCTGGCTGCGGCTGCCGTTGCCGGCGCCGCCGAGCTGGGCCTGCACGCCGGTGGCCTGGACATTGGAGGCATTGACGGCGCTGCTGCCGTTCAGAGCGGTCTGGACCCCCTGCGCATGGACGTCGACCGCAGTCGCGTCGGTAGTGCCGACGAGGCTGCCGCGACCGTCATCGACACGGATCTGGCCGAATCCGGCGGCGGCAATGCGGTTGCCGACACTGGCGCCGCCCGTGGCGGCAGCGGTCTGCGCCTGCACGGCGATACCGCCAGCGCCGTCGGCGCTCTTGGTGACGTACCGGTTCAGGCCTCCGCCCTGGGTGGCGTTGAAGGAGGCGCCGCCGATGCTGCGGCCATCGCTGCCGACGGCGCCGTTGCTGATCGTGGCGCCGCTGATCGCCACGCCCTGCCCGCCGGTCATGTTGGCGGCGAGGGCGGTGTAGCTGGAGTCGACCGTGGTGCTGGACAATTCCGTCTGCGTGCTGTCGTACCCGCAGATCGGTTTTTTGCCCTTGTTGATTCCCGATACAGGCGTTCCCGCACAGTCGTCGATGTAGGCGGTGACCTTGTGCTCGACATCGCGCTGGACCACCTGCTGCTTCAGGGCAAGCGCCTGGTTCAACACCGACTCGCCATTGTTGATCATGCCGTCGTACAGGCCGGCGACACCGCGCTGGTTGACCATCAGCGCGCCAGCGGCAGCAATCGTCGATGCGTTGTTGGTCACACTGCCGGACAGGGCAATGTTGCCGCCCGCAGCGATTCGGCCTTCCGCGCTGGCTGCGATCAGGCGCTCGCGCTGCTCGACCGAATAGCTGCGGAACACGCCTGGGGCTTCGCCCCGATACGGCGTGTAGATGTAGTACGGAACCTTGGGATAGACGATGCTTCTGCTGTCGATCCGTTCGCTCGGCATCGCCGCGTTTGCCGCTGCCTTGTCCGCGTCCGACAGCGGGCCGGTCTGCGTGTTCAGCACCCGCCGCCGGTTATTGATCTGATTGGCCGCAATCAGGATGCTGCCATCGGCCTCGATGCTGCCGGACACATTGTCCAGCGTGCCAGTGCGCGCAGTGAGCGTGCCGCTGCCGTCGCGCGCGGCGCCGATGGCGATGTTGCCGAGGCTGAAGATGCGCGCGTCGCGGTTGACCAACTGGTCGCGCACCAGCAGGGTCATGCCGCTGGTGGCGCCGATCAGCGCGCTGCCGTAGGCGGCGTTGTCGGTGGCGCCGCCCAGATCGGCGCCGTTGATCAGGGTGCCGGTGTCCACCAGCACGTTGCCGCCGACCAGGCTGCCGGTGTTGCTCACCGACCCAGCAGTGACCTGCAGGTTGCCGCTGGCGGAAATGTCGCCGGCGTTGCCGACGCTGCCGCCGGTGTTCAACTGCACGTTGCCCGAGCGCATGCTGGCGCCGGCAAGGTTGCTGATGTTGCTGGCGTTGATGCCGAGGCTGCGCCCGGCCTGCAGCGCCGAGGCATTGACGAAGTTGCCGCCCACTGCCAGGCGGAAATCGCCGTTGCTGGTGATGTCGGCACCGGCGCGATGGGTGTAGTCGCTGTGGATGGTCAGGTCGAGCAGGTTCTGGCCGAGGATGCTGCCGCCGCCGTCGAAGCCGACAGTGTCGATGACCACGTCGCCCGCACCGCCGGCGCTGCTGCCGGCACCGATCTGGCCGCCGCTGTTGCTCAGGTTCTGCAGGGCCAGGCGCACCGCCTGTTCGGCCTTGATCTTGCCGTTGCGGTTGTCGAGCGTGGCGCCGTTGCGTTGCAGCAGCATGCTGGCGCCGGCGTAGACGCTGCCGCCCTGGTTGTCGAGCGCGTTGGTGTTGGCGATCAGATCGCCGCCGGCCACCAGTTGCCCGCTGCCGTTGGCGATGCTGGCCGCGTCGAGCACCACGCTGCCGCGCCCGCCCAGGCTGCCGCCGACATTGCGCAGGTCCCCACCGGTGGTGAGCCGGGTCAGGCCGCCGCCGTTGTTGACAATGCTGCCCTGGCTGTTGTCGATGCGGCCGCCGGACAGGGTCATGACGTTGCCGCTGTCGAGCTGGCCGCCGCTGTTGAGCAGCGCGCCATTGACGGCGACGGTGAGATCGCGCGCGGCGCCGATGCGGCCGCTCTGGTGATTGTCGAGCTGGCCACGCGCGGTCAGTGCCAGGTCGCGGCCGGCCTGCAGGGTGCCGGCGCTGTTACTGACGTTCTCTGCGCCCAGGGTCAGATCGGTGCTGGCACCGATCACGCCGGAGTCGTTGTTCAACGTATGCGCCAGATCCACGCGCAGGTCGCCACCGGCACCGCCACTGCTCAGCGCCTGCATGGTGCCGCCGCGGTTTTCGAGGCTGTCGGCGCGCAGTACCAGGCTGCCGCCGGTGGCCTGCACCACGCCCAGGCGGTTGTCGAGCGCACCGCTGCCCAGTTGCAGGTTCAAGCCGCGCCCGGACACGCTGCCGCCGATGTTGCCCAGGCCGGCCGCGGTGACACTGGCATCGCCGGCCGCGGCGATGGCGCCGCCCTGGTTGTCGAGCGTGTTGCCGGCGCTGAGCTGCAGCTGGCCCTGGGTGAGGATGCGGCCGCCGGCATTGCCGAGGGCACCAGCGCTGCTCACCGTGAGGGTGCCGCTACCGGCGTGTTCGATGCGCCCTTGCGCGTTGTTGATCGACGCCGCGCCCAGTTGCAGGTCGCTGCCGTTGCTGACCAGACGGCCGCTGCCGTTGTCGAACGCGCCGGTGACGGCGATGCGGGTGGTGCCGGTGCCGCTCTGCAGCAGGCTGCCGCTGCCATTGCGCAGCGTGCCCGCGCCCAGGTCCAGGCCCGCCGCCTGCAGCGTGCCACCGACGCCGTTGAGCGCGCTGTTGTCCAGCGCGCCACCGGCGCGCACGGTGAGCTGGCCGCCGGCGAGCAGGTCGGCGCCGCGATGGTCCACGTCGCCGCTCGCGGTCAGGGTGGCGTTGCCGCCGACACGGGTGGTGCTGCCGGCCAGCGCCAGCTGCGTGGCGTCGGCGGCGAGGTTGCCGGCGGCGATCAGGCGGCCGCTGGCGCTGAGCGTGCCATCGGCATGCAGGGTCAGCGCGCCGCTGTTGCCGAGGCTGCCGTCGCTGCGCACACCGGCCGCGGCCACGCCGCCGATGGCCACATCGCCGCCGCTCAGGCGCAGGTTGCCGCTGGACAGGGTCTGCCCGGCGTTGTCGATGCGCTGGCCCTGCAGCGCGATGTCGGCGCCGTTGACGGTGCCGTGCTGGAGCACGCCGGCGTCGCTGCCGAGCACGACCTGGTTGGCGCTGAGCGTGCCGGCCACGGTCAGGTCGCCGTGTGATTGCAGTTGCAGGGTGGTCGCGGCACTGAGCGCGCCGCTCTGGTTCAGTGCACCGCCGGCCTGCGCGCTGAATGCACCGGCAGACGCCAGGGTGCCGCCCAGAGTCAGATCGCCCTGGCTGACCAGGGCGACATCGCCGCTCTCGCTGCCGAGCTGGCCGCTGCTGGCGACGCTGGCGGCCTGCACGCGCAGGGCGTTGCCGCCGATCAGGTCGCCGCGGTTGTCGACCGCACCGTTGGCGGTGAGCGCCAGGCGCTGCACGCCGTAGCTGCGCCCGGTCTGCTGCAGCGAGCCCACGTCCAGCTGCAGACGCTGGCGCGCACGCAGCGCGCCGGCGTTGCTGAGCAGGCCGCTGACGGTGAACGTGCCATTGCCCAGGGCGGCGAGCATGCCGCTGGCGCTGTTGGTAGCGCTGGCGGCGGTGAGGCTCAGATCGGTGCCGGCGACGACCTGGGCGGCGTTGTTGAGTGCGCCGGTGGCGTGCAGATCGAGGGTCGAGGCCGCCTGCACCAAGCCGCCGAGGGCGAGGTCGCCGGTGCTGGTCATCGCCAGGGTGGTGCCGGCATCGGCGGTGCCCTGGCTGTCGATGGCCGCGCCGCTCAGACGCAGTGCGCCGGCGCTGTGCAGCACGCTCTGGCTGCCACTGCGCAGGGTGCCGCCGGCTTGCAGGGTGGCGTCCTGGCCGGCGCTGAGGCTGCCGTTCACTTGCAGGTCGCGCTGTGCCTGCGCCTGCAGTCCCTGGGTGGTGGCGAGTTGCCCGCCCAAGGTCAAGTCGCGGCCGGCGCGCAGGTCCAGCGCTTGCGCGCTGAGCGTGCCGGCCTGCAGCAGATCGCCCTGCGCTTGGGCGCTAAGCTGGGTGGCTGCGGCGACGGTGCCGCCCAACTGCAGGTCGCCCTGGCTGGTCAGCGCCACCTGGCCGCTCTGGCTGCCGAGTTGGCCGGTGCTGGCGATACGCGCGGCGTCGAGTTGCAGGTCGCGCTTGGCGATCAGGTCGCCCTGGCTGTCGACGGCGCCAGTGGCGTGCAGGGTCAGCGCGTCGCCGGCGTAGGCCTGGCCGCTGTGCTGCAGGTTGCCGACCTGCAAGGTCATGGCCTGGCCGGACTGCAGGGTGCCGGCATTGGCGAGGGTGCCGGCCGTGGTCAGGGCCAGCGCGCCGCGCGCGCCGAGGCTGGCGCCGGCGGCGTTGACGATGCCGGCAGCGGTGACGGTGAGATCGCGCCCGGCCAGCACCTGCGCGGCATTGGTCAGCTGGGTGCCGGCGGCGAGCGCGACATCGCGCCCCGCCTGGGCCACGCCGGCCAAGGCCAACGTGCCGTCGCTGCGCAGGCCCAGATCGGTGGCGGCGTCGAGCGTGCCGCGGCTGTCGATGCTGCCGCCCTGCAGGGTGATCGCGCCGGCCGTGCTCTGCAGCACGGCGGCGTTGCCGATGACCACGCTGGCGCCTTGCAACTGCAGGTCGCCGGTGGTCAGGGCCTGGCCATCGATGCTCAGGGCGCGCTGCGCCTGCAGCGTCGCCGTGGAGCCGCTTTGCAACGCACCGGCAATGCCGACGTCGCGCCCGGTCAGGGCGACGGCCCCGGCCTTGGCGACGCCATCCAGCCGCAGATCGCCTAGCGCGGTGGCGCTCAACGCCTGTGCAGCGACGATGCTGCCGCCCAATTGCAGGTCGCCCTGGCTGGTCAGCGCCACCTGGCCGCTCTGGCTGCCGAGTTGGCCGGTGCTGGCGATGCGTGCGGCGTCGAGTTGCAGGTCGCGCTTGGCGATCAGGTCGCCCTGGCTGTCGACGGCGCCGGTGGCGTGCAGGGTCAGCGCGTCGCCGGCGTAGGCCTGGCCGCTGTGCTGCAGGTTGCCGACCTGCAAGGTCATGGCCTGGCCGGACTGCAGGGTGCCGGCGTTGGCGAGGGTACCGCCCGTGGTCAGGGCCAGCGCACCGCGCGCGCCGAGGCTGGCGCCGGTGGCGTTGGCGATGCCGGCAGCGGTGACGGTGAGATCGCGCCCGGCCAGCACCTGCGCGGCATTGGTCAACTGGGTGCCGGCGGTGAGCACGACATCGCGCCCGGCCTGGGCCACGCCGGCCACGGCCAGCGTGCCGTCGCTGCGCAGGCCCAGATCGGTGGCGGCGTCGAGCGTGCCGCGGCTGTCGATGCTGCCGCCCTGCAGGGTGATCGCGCCCGCCGTGCTCTGCAGGACCGCGGCGTTGCCGGTGGCGACGCTTGCACCCTGCAACTGCAGGTCGCCGGTGGTCAGGGCCTGGCCATCAACGCTCAGGGCGCGCTGCGCCTGCAGCGTCGCGTTGGTCGCGCTCTGCAACCCACCGGCGAGGCCGACATCGCGCCCGCTCAGGGCGATCGCGCGCGCCTTTGCCACGCCGTCCAGGCGCAGGTCGCCCTGCGCGGTGGCGCTGAGCGCCTGCGCGGCGATCACGCTGCCGCCCAGTTGCAGGTCGCCCTGGCTGGTGAGCGTGACCTGGCCGTTCTGGCTGCCGAGTTGGCCGCTGTTGCTGAGGCTGCCCACGTCCACCAACAGATCGCCGCCGGCGATCACGTTGCCGCGGTTGTCCACCGCGCCGCTGCTGCGCAGGGTCAATGCCTGGCCGGTGGAGAGTGTGCCGCTATGCTGTAGGCTGCCGGCCTGCAGCTGCAGCGATTGTTCGCCGCGCAGCAGGCCGGCGTTGTCGAGCAGTCCATCGACGTGCAGGTCCAGTCCGCGACCGGCGGCCAGCGTGCCGGCGGATCGGTTGACCGCACTCGCCGCCTGCAGCTGCAGATCGCGCCCGGCCACAACCCGGGCGCTGTTGTCGAACGCACCCGTAGCCGTCAGCAGCACGTCGCCACCGCCCTGGGCGATGCCGGCCAGGCGCAGCGTGTCCTGGCTGCGCAGGGTCAGGTCGGTGCCGGCGTCGAGCGCACCTTGGCTGTCGATGCTGCCGCCGTCCACGGCGATGTCCGCCGTGCTCTGCAACACCGCGGCGCTGCCAGTGCCGACGCTGGCGCCACGCAGGTGCACGCTGCCGCCAGCCAGTGCCTGACCGTCCAGTTGCAGCGCGCGTTGCGCCTGCGCCTGCAGGGTGCTGGCGCTCTGCGTGGTGCCGGCGAGAGTCAGGTCGCGCCCGGCATCCAACTGCACGGACTGCGCCTTGCTGGTGCCGCCGTGCAGCAGATCGCCCGCCGCCTGCAGGTGCAGCGCGGTGCCGGCGACCTGGGTACCGGCGAGTTGCAGGTCGCCGGCGCTGGTCACGCTCAGTTGGCCGTCCTGACTGCCGAGCTGGCCGCTGCTGGCGACGCTGCTGGCGGTGATCGCCACGTCATGCTTGCCGATCAGATCGCCGGTGTTGCCGAGTGCGGTCGCCGCCTGCACGGTCAACGTGTCGCCGGCGTAGGTACGGCCACTCTGTTGCAGGCTGCCGACGCGCAAGCTCGCGGCCTGGCCGGCCTGTACCAGGCCGGCATTGTCGAAGTTGCCCTGCACGTCGGCGTCGAGCGCCGCCTGGGCAAGCAATTGGCCCTGCGCCTGGTTGCTGGCACTGGCGGCGGTGAGTTGCAGCGCGCGGCCGGCGAACACCTTGGCCTGGTTGTCGAGGTTGCCGTCGGCCAGCACTGCGACGTCGCGCCCGGCCTGGGCGATGCCGGCCAGGTGGATGTCGCCCGTACTGTGCAGCCGCAGATCGGTGCCCGCGTCCAGCGCGCCCTGGCTATCCAGCGCCGCCGTCTCCACCTGCAGGGCGGTTGCGCTCTGCAGAATTGCGCCGGTGGCGAGTGCAACGCTGGCGGCATTGACGCCGACCGCGCCGTTCGCGCTGGCCTGGCCGTCCACGCGCAGCGCGCGTTGCGCCTGCAGTTGCAGGGTGTCGGTGCTCTGCACGGTGCCGGCCACGCCCAGGTCGCCCGCGGCAGCGAGCTGCACGCCGGCCGCACGCAGGCTGCCGCGCTGCTGCAGATCGCCCAGCGCCTGCGCGTTCAAGGCACCGGCGGCCGCGACCACGCCATCGAGTTGCACGTCGCCGCGGCTGTTCAGCACGACCTGGCCGTGCTGGCTGCCGAGCTGGCCGCTGCTGGCGAGACTGCCGGCATCGATCTGCACATCGCTACCGCCGACCAGGTCGCCCTGGTTGGCGACGGCGCCATCGACGGTCAGGGTCAGCGTGGTGCCGGCATTGGCCGAGCCGGTCTGCGCGAGGCTGCCGGCGCGCAGGCTGAGCGCGCCGCCCGCGTACAGGTGGCCGTCGTTGGACAGCGCGCTGGCGCTGGTCAGGCTGGCGTCGCCCAGGGCCGACAGACTGGCGCCGGCAGCGTTGCCGAGACTGCCGGCGCTGGCGCTGAGTGCGCCGCCGGCCACCACCTGCGCCTGGTTCTGCAGCGCCCCGGCGCCGGTCAGGGTGAGGTCGCCACGCGACTGCGCGGTGCCGGCCAGCGACAGGTCGCCGGCGCTGCGCAGCGCCAGGGTCGTGCCGGCATCCAGCACGCCGGCCTGGGCGATGCTGGCGCCGTCCAGCGCCAGTGCGCCGCCGGTCTGCACCTGTCCGCTCTGCAGCAACGCGCCCTGCGCGTGCAGCGTGGCGTTGCCGCCGGCGGCCAGGGTGGCGCTGCTGCGCAACTGGCCGTCGGCGCTCAACTGCAGGTCGCCATCGGTGCGGATCACGCCGTCCAGCGCGGCGTCGCCGGTGGTCTGCAGCTGCGCGCTGCCCGCGCGCAAGGTGCCCGATTGGAGCAAGATGCCGCCGGCCTGCGCGGTCAGCGCGCCCTTCGCCGCCACCTGCCCGGCCAGGGCCAGGTCGCCGCGGCTGCGCAGGGCGACGTCGCCACCCTGGCTGCCGAGTTCGCCGCTGCTGAGCAGTTGCGCCGCGTCCACGCTCAGCGCCCCGCCGGCAACCAGGCTGCCGCTGTTGCTCAGCGCCGCGGTCGTGGCGAGCGTGGCGTTGCGGCCGGCGTAGCTGCCGCCGCTGTTGCCGACGCTGGCCGCGTCGATGCGCAGATCGCGTCCGGCATACAGCGTGCCGGCGTTGTCGAGCGTGCCTGGCGTTGCCAACGCAATGTCGCCGCCGGCCGAGACCACCGCACCGGCCGCATTGCCGATCGCCGCCGCGCCCAGGTCCAGGCGCCCGCCGGCGCTGAGCTGACCGAGCGTGTCCAGGCGTCCGCCGGCCTGCACGCTGGCGTCCTGCCAGGATTGCGCCAACCCGGACAGGCGCATGTCGGCATCGCTGCGCAAGCTGAGGCCCGCACCGGCGTCGAGCGCGCCGGCGGCATCGATCCGCGCCGCCTGCACCGCGAGGCGACCGGCGCTCTGCACGGTACCGCCGCGCTGCAGCCAGGCCGCTCCGGCCTGCAGTTGCGCCGCGCCGCCGGCATAGGCGCTGCCGCTGCTGCGCAACTCGCCGCTGGCGCTCAGCGACAGATCGCCGCCGCTGTAGAGGCTGCCGCCGGCGTCCAGTTCCGAACCGAACAGGGTGATGGCGCCGGCGCTGCTGCGCCCGCTGTGCGTCAGCGCGCCGCTGGCGGCGGCGTCGAGCAGGCCATGGGCGATGGTGTCGCCGCTCAACGCCAGTTGCGCGGCGCGCAGGCGCACGCCGGCCTGCTGCGAGCCGAGCACGCCCTGCTGGCTCAGCGCACCCGCCGCGTGCAGGTCGACATCGTCACGTGCCACCGCAGTGCCGGCGAGGCTGAGCTGCCCGGCGCTGTCGATCTGCAGGCTGCCGCTCTGCGCGGACAGGGTGCCGCGGCTGACCACGCCGACACCGGCTTCGGTGGCGATCAGGCGGATGCGGTCGGCGTACATGCCGCCCAGGTACGCCACATCGATGCCGATCGCCGGCGGTGCGCCGTCGCTGCCCGGCAGCACCTCCAGCAACATGCCGTCGTAGCCGATGCGCTGCGCACCGGCACTGGCCAGCAGATCCTTGGCCCACACCGACCCGCCCACGCTCAACTGTCGCGACAGCAGGTCCAGGCGATCGACGTTGTAGGCGTCCAGGCCGTTGCTGCCGACGCTCAGCGCGCCGCCGGTGATGGAGAAGCCGTTCAGGGCGCCATCGGCGCCGAGCAGCGGGGTGCCGGTGGCCAGGGTGACGCGCGAGGTGTTGAGGAAGCCGCAGCCGTCGCAGACGATGCCGTTGGGATTGGCGATCACCAGCTGCGCCTTGGCCCCGGCGATTTCGGTATAGCCCTGCAGGCGGCTGGTGGTGGAGGTGACTTCGTTGAGGATCAGCGTGGCCGCGCCGCTGTTCTTCAGGTTGTCGTTGCCGGCGATGTAGCCGCCGAGCTCGGTCTTGGAGATCTGCTCGCTGTTGTTGAGGATCAGGCCGTTGCTGCCGACGTCGAAGCGCGAATAGCGGTTGTGCGAGACGCCACGCGCGTTGGGGGCGACGATGTCCACCACCGGCACGCCGTTGGCCGCGGCCTGTTGCCCGGGCTGGCGCCCGTCCGGATTGGCGACCGGCGCGACCTGCGCGTACAGCGGCAGCGAGGTCCAGGTGACGGTGCAGCACAGCAGGGCGGCGAGGCCGCGCTTGAGCGGCTCGAGCAGGCGGTGGCGGCGATCGGTACGGTCCATGTGCATCGTCGTCTCTCTCGTGCCGCCCAAGGCGGCAAATCCATTGCGTTGCCTGCCGCCAATTGGCGGCAGTGATGTCAGAACTGGTAGATCAGGCGCACGCCATAGGCCGGCTGCGCGCTGTGGAAGTCGCGCGGCGCGTGCAGGTCCCAGCCGGCGAAGCCATCCCAGCTGAGCCCGCCGCGCGCACCGCGCATGCCGACGAAGCCGCCGACCAGGCTGCGCCCGGCCTGCGCCGACGCGCTCGGCCCGGCGATGCGGCCGGCATCCACGCCCAGGTATGGGGTGATGCCCAGGCGTTGCACCGGCAGGTTGAGGGTGTTGCGCCAGTACGCGCCGCGTTCGGCGCCCAGGGTGCGTTCGCCATCGAAGCCGCGCACGCTGTAGCGCCCGCCCAGAGTGATGAATTCCGAGCCCAGCAGCAGCTGCGGTGAGGTCTGCGCATGCAGGCTGCTGTCCCAGCTCAGCGCCACCGGGCCCAGCGCGAACGGCAGGCCGGCGCTGACGTCGAGCGTGGTGACGCCGTAGCGGTAGCCGGGGAAGCCCACCGCCGGGTCGTAGCCGGTCCACTGTCCGTCGAACCACGGGGTGCCGCGGCGGTGACCCAGGCGCGTGTCCAGCTGCAGCTTGCCCAGGTAGTGGCGATGGCTGAGGTAGAACTCGGCGCTGGTGGTGTGGCGGCGCTGGATGCCGATCTCCACCCCATCCAGGTAGCTGCGCGCTGCCCGCTTGGCCACCACCACGCCGAGCGTGGTCTTGCTGGTGCCGGTGCGGTGGATCACCCGCTGCAGATCCAGTTGCGCGCTGTTCGAACTGCCGCTGGACTGGAAGCTCTGGCGGAAGCCGTCCACCTGCTGGTGGTAGCGGTAGGACGACAGCGACAGCGAGGCCGTCCACCAGCCCCACGGCACGCTATAGGACAGGCTGTTGCCGCGCGTGCCGCGGGCGGCGCCGTCGTCGACGAGGTCGTGGTTGTAGCCGATCGAGAGCAGGTCGTTGATGCCCAGCGGCGCATCCAGGGCGAAGTCGATGCCGCCCTGGTAGCGGCCGGTCGCCTGTACGCCCGAGTCGTCGGCGTTGAGCACCGCGCGCCAGCGCTTGCTGCGCTGCACGGTGATCAGCAGGTCCGACTCGCCCGGCTGCTCGCCCGGGGCGATGTCGATCTTGGCGTCCTGCGACGGCACCCGCTTGAACTGCTCCACGCCCTGTTCGATCGCGCGCAGGTCGAGCACGTCGCCCGGACGCAGCGGCAGCGCCCCGCGCCAGAACACGCGGCCGTCCGCCGACTGCACGCGCACCTGGCGCAGGCGCCCGGGCAGCAGTTCGAAGCGCAGCTCACCGCTGGACAGGTCCTGCGCGGGCACGCCGAGGCGGGTGGTGACGAAGCCGCGCGCGACCAGTTGGTCCAGCGCGCGGCGGCGGATCAGGTCGATGCCGGCCGTGCCGATGCAGCGGCCCTCGTAGCGGCGCAGCGACTGCCACAGCCAGGAAAAACGTGCCGCGTCGGGGCCGCCGCCACCGAGGCGGATGCGCCGGATCGGAAAGCACAGCGCTTCGGTCGGCAAGGCGGTGCTGCGCATGTCTGCCGGCGCTTCGGCCTCGCGCGGACCCACGAACGGCGCCTGCCGGTCCTGTTCCTGCTGCCGCTGCACCTGCTCGGCCTGGCGCAACTGTTCCTGGCGGTCGAGCGTGGTGGGTTCCTGCGCGTGCGCCGACCGCGCAGCCGCCAGCGCGCACACGGCCAGTACGACGAGAGAAGCTCCTTTTCTCCAACTATCCACTGCAACGTCCCCTGTGACGCTTCCGGAGGTTGCCTGCATACGCAGGCGCGATCGCGCTGCAGCGCGCGAGGCGCCGCATCTTGCGGTTTTCCGTACGGAGAAGTGTGGTGCAAACCACAGCGCTGCGGCATCCGGACGCTCCTGACGTGCTGTCAGGAAATTCCCTGCAAAACAGGCGCTTGCGTGAATTGCATCACTTCCACAAAGGATGCGCGTCACAACTGGTGCGCCATCCGCCGCGACTGCCACACTCGCGGCTCAAACCTCGAAGGCCTCGCATGCTGCCGCTCACCCTCCTGCTGGCCCTGGCCTCGCCTGCCGCCCTCGGCGCCGCACCGGCCCACACCGCCGCAGCGCCAACGCCGACGGAATGCCCCGCTGCGCCGGGCGCCCTGAGCGATGCCGACGTCTGCGATCCACGCCGCGGCATGCTGCAACTGGCCTATCGTGCCGGTCGCGTCGTGCTGCAGGTGCCGGGACGCGCGCCGACCGTGCTGGAGACCATCCCGCGCGCCTACGCACCGGAACGGATCGGCACCGAGCACGCCATCCGCCTGTTGCCGACCCGGTTGCAGCCGTATCTGGCGCGCGACCGCCTGCTGTACCTGTCCGTGCGCCGTTCCTCGCCCGGGGACGGACACGGCTACTGCGGCGCCGGTGCGGAGATGGCGCTGACCGTGGTCGGCCTGCACGGCACGCCCACGATCCTGGCACGCGTGCCGGTGTCCAGTTGCCTGGACAACATCGATCTGGACGCGCCCGACCTCGATGACCTGACGCCCTACACCGTGCGCGATGGCCGCCTGCGCATCCGCTTCAGCACCTATGCCGGCCACGACAGCGCCCCCCCCGTCGAAGCGGTGCTCGCCCCGGATCTGCGCGCACTGACGTTCGTGCCCTGAGCGTGGCGGCCCGCCTGCGTTGCGCCGCACCTGTCATCGCAACCGGCTAAAATCCGCGGTTCATTTGCCTAGGTTCCTGCGCCCGATGACTCCGATCGCCCGCACCGCACTGGCCTGCGCCGTGCTCGCCCTGTCCGCCTGCAAGCCGCAGACGCAGGTCGCCGACCCGGCCGTCAAGCCGGCCACAACTGCATCCGCTGACGCGTCTGCCGCCGCGCCGGGCGCCGCCGACGACAACCTCAACGCGGTGCTGTGGATGCAGCGCTCGGCCGAGTACCAGGCCCTGGCCGAGCAGACCTATCGCGCTGCCGCCGACCGCCTGGATGCAGCGCTGAAGGAGCCAAACTGGGACGCGCTGGTGCCGGAGGAGCGCGGCAACGCTGCCGCCGGGCTGAAGCCGGCGGTGGTGATGGACGTGGACGAAACCGTGCTGGACAACTCGCCGTACCAGGCGCGGCTGATCCGCAACGGCAAGGAATACGACGAAGTCAGCTGGGACCAGTGGGTGGCCGAGAAGAAGGCCAAGCCGATTCCGGGCGTGGTCGATTTCGCCAAGGCCGCCGACGCCAAGGGCATCACCGTGCTGTACGTGACCAACCGCGCCGTGCACCTGACCGACGCGACCCTGGCCAACCTTCGCAGCGCCGGCCTGCCGGTGGCCGACAACAGCGTGCTGCTTGGCCTGGGCACGGTGGTCAAGGATTGCGAGCAGAACGGCTCGGAGAAGAACTGCCGGCGCAAGCTGGTCGGCCAGCAGTACCGCGTGCTGATGCAGTTCGGCGACCAGCTCGGCGATTTCGCCCAGGTGGTGTCCAATACCCCGGAAGGCCGCGCGCAGCTGCTGCAGCAGTACCACGACTGGTTCGGCGAGCGCTGGTGGATGCTGCCCAACCCCAGCTACGGTTCCTGGGAGCCGGCGCTGTTCAACAACGACTTCACCCAGTCGCGGGCGGCGCGCCACCAGGCCAAGGTGCAGGCGCTGGAGCTGGCGCAGTGAGCCGTGCGCCGCTGCCGCTGGCGCCGCACGAGCGCCTGATCTTCGCCCTCGACGTGCCCGGGCGCAGCGAGGCGCTGGAGTGGATCGAGCGGCTCGGCGATGCGGTGGCGTTCTACAAGATCGGCATGGAACTGCTGGCCTCGGGCGAGTACTTCGACGTGCTGGACACGCTGGCCGGACGCGGCAAGCGCGTGTTCGTGGACCTGAAGTTCTTCGACATCCCGGCCACCGTGGGCGGGGTGATCCGGCGACTGTCGCAGTGGCCGGTGGACTACTGCACCATCCACGGCTGGCACCCGCCGATGATGCAGGCCGCGGCCGAGGCCAACGGCAGCGACATGCGCCTGCTGGCGGTGACCGTGCTGACCTCGATGGGCCGCGCCGACCTGGCGTCGATGGGCATCGACCGCGCGCCGGAAGACGTGGTGGTGGAACGCGCGCTGGCCGCGCAGGCCGAGGGCATCGACGGCGTGATCGCCTCGGGCCAGGAAGCGGCGCCGATCCGCCGCGCCACCGGCGCCGGTTTCTCCATCGTCTGCCCGGGCATCCGCCCCGGCGGCCCGGTCGGCGACGACCAGCAGCGCACGGTGGGCGTGGCCCAGGCCTTTGCCGACGGCGCCGATGCGATCGTGGTCGGCCGGCCGATTCGCCAGGCCAGCGACCCGCGCGCCGCGGCGGAGGCCATCCAGCGGGAGATTGCGGCGACGCTGGCCAGCAACACCGATTTCAAATCAATAACTTAGATGACGAATCCTAAAGTATTGCTTTAGCTTCGGCATGCCGGTAGCATGCCCAGCGTCCGGCTCTGCCGGAGATGTGCCATACCGTTCTCCGGCTTCGGTCGGATTTGAAGAGGCCCGCGCCTGGTGCGCGTGGCCTCTTTTTTTGTGCCCGCGTGGCGTGGGCGGTGCTTACGGAGCCTTGGCCGCGCAGTAGCGGTCGATGAAGGCCTGATGCGGTGGCATCGCGTCGGCGCAATGGCCAATGGTCTGCTCGACGCTGGCCATGAAGCGCTCCAGGTCGGCCTGCGGGACCTGGTCCACCAGCGGATGATAGGCGCGCGGCAGGATGCCCTGCCCGACCATCACCTGCACCCAGCTGATCTCGGCGAACATCTCATCGCCGTTGCGGTAGAAGCGGCCACTGTCGCGGAACAGGTCCAGCGTCTCCTGCAGCTCCGGGGTGATCGGCATGCTGCGGCAGTGCCGCCAGAACGCGCTGTCGTCGCGCTCGGTGGCGTGGTAGTGCAGCAGCAGGAAGTCGCGGATGCGGTCGAACTCGAAGGCGATACGCTCGTTGTAGCGCCGCACCAGCACCGGGCTGATGCCTTCGCGCGGGAACAGTTCCAGCAGCTTGGAGATGCCGGACTGGATCAGGTGGATGCTGGTCGATTCCAGCGGCTCCATGAAGCCGCTGGCCAGGCCCAGCGCGATCACGTTGCGGTTCCACACCTGCTTGCGGCGGCCGGTGACGAAGCGCAGCGGTCGCGGATCGGCCAGGGCCGGGCCGTCGAGGTTGGCCAGCAGCGTGGCCGCGGCCTCGTCGTCGCTGATGTGTGCGCTGCAATAGACGTAGCCGTTGCCGGTGCGGTGCTGCAGCGGGATGCGCCACTGCCAGCCCGCCGCGCGCGCGGTGGCGCGGGTGTAGGGCGTGGGCGGGCCGACCTTGGCGCAGGGCACCGCCAGCGCGCGGTCGCAGGGCAGCCAATGGCTGAAATCGTGGTAGCCGGTGTGCAGCGCCTGCTCGATCAGCAGGCCGCGGAAGCCGGAGCAATCGATGAACAGGTCGCCGGCGATCGCCTCGCCCGAGGCCAGGCGCACCGCGCTCACGTCGCCCGATTCCGGATGCAGCTGCACTTCCTCGACGATGCCCTCGCGCCGGGTCACCCCGCGCTGTTCGGCGTAGCGGCGCAGGAAGTCCGCATACAGCGCCGCGTCGAAATGGTAGGCGTAGGCGATGTTGGCCAACGGCGAATTCGGCGGCACGTCGGTGGCCGAGGTCATGAACCGGTCGCGCTTGGCGGCGACGGTGTTGAGCGTGTAGGTGCCGAGCGGCCTGGCCTTGCCGGCAAGCGCCTGCTTGAACCAGTACTGCTGGAACGACAGCAGCCCGAGCGGATGCCCGATCTCGGTGCCGAAGCCGTGCACGTAGGAGGTACCCGGGCGCTGCCAGTCGGCGAACTCGATGCCGAGCTTGAAGCTGCCCTGGGTGTGGCGCACGAACTCGGCCTCGTTGATGCCGAGCAGGTTGTTGAAGGCCTTGATGTGCGGCACGGTGGCCTCGCCGACGCCGACGATGCCGATCTGCTCGGATTCGATCAAGGTGATGCGGTAGTCCGGACCCAGCACACGCGCCAGCGCGGCAGCGGCCATCCAGCCGGCGGTACCGCCGCCGACGATGACCAGGTTGCGAAGAGGGGCGGCGATCATGCGTGCGTGGTCCTGTACCGAAGAAAGGGGCGACCGCAAACGCGGACGGGGCCACGTGGCCCCGTCCGTTGAAACCCCACGCGCGCCGGTCGGGCACGCGCGTGGGTCATGCCGTGGATCAGAACTTGGCGCCGATCTCGAAGGTCACGGTGCGCGGCACGTACATGATGTCGCCGGTCTTGTTGATGCTGATGTTCGGATCGTACCGGCCATTGCTGCCGAAGTCGTTGTAGACGTACGTGTTGTAGTTCTTGAAGTTGAAGGCGTTGAGCAGGTTCACGCGCGCCGACAGCTTGAAGTCCTTGTACACGGTGAAGTCCTTCGACGCCTGGAAGTCGACCGTGCGATAGCCCCAGATCTTGCCGCCGACCAGGAACTTGCCATTGCCCGGCGGAATCGCCGCGACCTGCTGGCAGGTCGCACCATCGGGATCGGTCTTGCCATAGCACGCGATGGTGTTGATCGGCTCCGGGGTCGCCAGCACCACCTTGGCACCGAAGGTCATGCCCCACGGGCCGTCGATCGAGCCGGAGGCGACGAAGCGGTGGCCCGCCACGGCGTCGGACTTCACGAACGGATAGTCGTGGATGGTGGCCTTGTCGAAGCCGAAGGGCTCGTCGATGTTGCGGTTCTGACGCGCGTTGGTATGGGTGTAGGACAAGGTCAGGCCCCAGCCCGATTCCTTGGTGTAGGGCTTCTCCGCCGACAGCAGCACCTGGGTGGTCCGCTGTTCCAGACCATTCATGCCGATGATGGTGTTCTTGTAGCCCGGCACCGGTTCGCCCCACGGCGCGCTGCCGTTCTGGAAGTACGCGCCGTTCGGGTAGCGGTTGATCAACGACATGGCGAAACCGTCGTAGCTCAGGTTGCGCTGCACGGTCACGTCGGTCAGCCAGTCGCCGACCTGGTTGCTGATGCCGATGCTGTACTGATCGCTGTACGGGGTCTTGAGGTGGTTGTTGAACATGAACAGCTCGCCGCTGCCGCTGACGCCCGCGATGGCATTGAGATTGTCCATGCCGTTGAGGTACTTCGTATCCCACGGCACGCACACGCGATCGCTGCGGTAGCACTGGCCGGTGGCGGGGTTCTGGAAGAACACCGCCACCGGCGACAGCGCTGCCTTGCTGGTTTCGTACGCCATCTGCTCGAACAGGTTGCGGTCGTAGGACCGCCCGGCACCACCATGCAGCACGGCAGACTGGTCACCGAAGAAGTCGTAAGAGAAGCCCAGGCGCGGCTGCCACGCATCCTTGAAGTTCTTGCGGTTGTGGCCGTTGCTGATGTAGTCGGCGGCGTTGACGCCGCTCGGCAACAGGCGGTTGGCCCAGGGCTGGCCCGGGTTGGCCGGATCGTCGGAATACAGCGCCTGCACAAACGCGGGCGAGGTGACGAAATCGGTGTAGGCCGGGTTGTCCTCATAATCCCAGCGCACGCCGATATTCAGCATCAGCTTGTCGTTGACCGCCCAGTCGTCCTGCAGGTAGATGCCGTACTGCTTGGCCTTGGTGGAGACGATCGCGCTCTGGCCCGGGGTGGCGTACGGCGAATAGAAGTCCACGCGATAGGGCGTGGAGGCCACACCGTTGGCGTCGACCGAGTAGCTGAACTGCGGGTTCAAGGACGCGGCGTCCTGCGCCGTCAGCTTGATGTCCTTGTAGTTCACGCCCATCTTGATGGTGTGGTCGCCGTGCCACTGGAAGCTGGTGAAGGTCAGGTCGTTCTGCAGCGACCAACCCTCTTGCTGACGCTTCTGCACGCTGGCGCCACCGGCCGGTCCGGTGGACAGGAAGTTGTACTCGCCGATGTTCGGATCGGTGTAATCCAGGTAGTTGTAGATGACGCCGTTGCCCGTGCTCATCGGCAAAGGATCGTTGCGGCCGTCCTCGCGGCTGACGATCAATTCGTTGTACCAGGCATCGGCGCTGTGCGCCCAACGCAGCGCAACACGCTTGTCCTTGTTGATCTTGTCCAGACCGTGATCGGTAGCGTTCTGCCCACCGACGTTGTCGGTCTGGGTTTCGTCGCGGACCTGCGCACTCAATTCAAAACGGTCGCGATCGGTCGGCTCGAAATCGATCTTGCCGAAGTACAGGTCTTCGGTGAACGGCAGGTTGGCCGCGCCGTACTGGCCGGACAGGTTCGCCGGCAGGAAACCGACATACGGCGCCGCCTTGGCATCGGGATAGATCGTGCGCGGCACGACGTTGTCCTTGCCTTCGTAGGCGAAGAAGAAGTGCATGCGGTCCTGCAGGATCGGGCCGCCGATCGCGAAGCCGTATTCCTTGGTCTGCGAGTCCACCTTCCTGCCGGTCGCTTCCTCCGCCGGGCTCTTGTCGCGCAGATCCTGGTCGGTATAGCGGTAGAACACCTCGCCGTGGAACTCATTGGTACCGGACTTGGTGGCCGCGGTGACCGCCGCGCCGCTCACCTGGCCGAACTCGGCCTTGTAGTTGGAGGTGATGACCTTGTACTCGCCGATCGCCAGCTGCGGGAACGGGTTGCCCTGGCTGTCGTTCTGGCCGGCGATGCCGCCCTTGGCCACGTAGCTCTTCTGGCTGACGCCGTCGATGTAGAGGTTGCCGGCGCTGCTGTTGGAGGCGCCACCGCGCAGCGTGGTGTGGCCCTGAGAATCGATCTGGAACACCATGCCCGGCACGGTGTCGGCGAACTCCAGGAAGTTGCGGGTGGCCTGCGGCAGCTGCTCGATCTGGTGCAGCGACACCACGTTGCCCACTTCCGAGGTCTTGACGTCCTTCAGCAACGGCGCGCTGACGGTGACGGTGTCCAGGGTGGTCGCGTTGCCGCCGGCGGCCGGGGTCGCGGCGTCGAGATCGACGGTGGACGAGGACGCCACCTGCAGGGTCACCGTCTTGGTGACGCCATTGGCCTCGACCTTGTAGGTGCCCGGCTGCAGGCCGACCACGGTATAGCTGCCATTGGCGGCGACCGGCGCGCGGCGCACCGAGCCGGTGGCGATGTTGGTGACGGTGACTTCGGTGCCGGCCTGGGCGGCGGCGACCTGACCGCGCAGGGTCGCGTTGCTGGACTGGGCCATCGCCGGCATCGTGGCGAACAGGCAGGTGGCCAGCGCGCAGCACAGCAGGCTGCGTGCGGGCAGGTTGGAAGCGGAACGCGGTTTCTTCATGACAAAAGCCCTCCCAGGGCGGTAAACGGGATCATTGTTGTGTTCTTCTAGGTGCAGCAAAAAAACGACATCGGTGCGGCATGCGTCGGTGTCAGTCCATGGCGGTCCCTCGCTGAGCACTGGAAGCACGAACGATGAGTTGCGGGGCGATCGCGCTGGCCGACGCTGCCGATGCCGCCGGAGCGGCATGCGGTTCCAGCGCGGCGAGCAGCAGTTGCATGGCGCGGGCGCCGAAGCCGGCGATGTCCACGCGCATGGTCGTCAGGGCCGGATGCACGTAACGTGCCATCGGCACGTCGTCGAAGCCGGCCAGGGCGATGTCCTCGGGCACGCGCAGCCCGGCATGGGTGAAGGCGAACAGGCAACCCAGCGCCATCATGTCGTTGGCGGCGAACACCACGTCCGGCCGCTGGCCCTGCAGCAGGGCTTCGCCGGCGCGGTAGCCGGAGGCCTCGTCGAAGGCGCCGGGCAGTACCAGGGGCGCCTCCTGCGGGCAGCGCTCGCGCAGTTCGTCGCGGTAGCCGCGCAGGCGCTCGCGCGCGTCGAAGTTGTCGTCCGGCCCGGCGATGAAGGCGATATGGCGATGACCCACGTCCAGCAGATGGCGGGTCATGGCGCGCGCGCCACCGTAGTTGTCGACGTTGAGCACCTGCGCCTCGCCGAGGCGCTCGGCGCAGTTCATCAGCACCGCCGGCAGCGTGCCGGGCAGCATGTCGGCCGGGTCCTCGGCATCGTTGGCCAGGTACGGCGACATGATCAGCAGCCCGTCGACGCGCCCGGGCATGCGCCGCACCGCCAGCCGCTGCTGCTCGGGTTCGCCGTGGTAGCTGGACACCAGCAGGTGCAGGCCGCGCTCTCGCGCCACCGTGTCGATGCCGCGGATCAGCTCGGAGAAGAACTCGCCGTGCAGGTCCGGCAGCACCACGCCGATGGTGTGGGTACGGCGGCTGCTCAGGCTGCGCGCGGCATGGTGCGGCACGTAGTGCAGGGTGCGCGCGGCTTCCAGCACCCGCGCGCGCACCGTTTCGGCCACGTGCTGATGGCCGTTCATCGTGCGCGACACGGTGGCGACCGACACGTTGGCCAGGCGCGCCACGTCCTTGATGGTGATGTTGGCGCGCGGATCCGGCGCCGGAACGGGGGGCGGGCTCACCAGCGTGCCTCCAGGGTCCGGTCGGACCTGCGCGTGGCGACGCGCAGGTGGGCAGACAGGCGCGGAGCGACGGACACGGTATGGGTGCCTCGCAGCGCACGGGACGAACGCGCCGCCCGCCATTGCGCACGTGGCGGCAAGCGGCGGTCCTGCGCCTGCGCTGGGGCCGTCATCGCAAGTCCGCACCGGACTGCAGACAACACCCAGCCGCAGCGGCGCGCGCCACCGTGACCGAGCACTCGGATGATCTCTGACGAATATCGCACTGGGTCCCCCGGCCAGCACCGCCTCAATCGAGGTGGGCGGACGTTAGCAGCAACTGCAAGCGGTTACATGATGCGTTGCAACATGTGCAATCCCCTGGCACATCGGGCGATCCGCCGACATGTCTGTCCCGGCAGTCCCAGGCCGGGTCATGAAATGTCCTGCCGCGACAGCCCCGCCCCCTGGATGCCTGCCGGGTCGCCTCCGCACTGCCGTACCGTCCGGCTTGCCGGAATCGCCCGCGCCCAGCAAGATGCGGGACGTTTTGGGGAACGAGCCCGTACCGTATGTCGTCCTGCCCGACCCGGGTCATCTCCTCGCGCGCGCTGTGCATCCTGCTGCTGGCGATGCTCGCCCTGGCCGCGGGCGGATGCAAGCGCACGCCCGCCGAACTGCCAGGCGCCAGCGCCGAGCCTGCCGCGGCGGTGCGCACGCTGGCGCACGCGCTGCAGCGCAACGATCTGCTCGGTTACGCCCAGGCCGCGGTGCCGCCGGCCCAGTACCAGCGCCTGCAGCAGGCCTGGAGCGAGGGCCGCAGCCGCTGGCCGCTGACCGAACTGCCGCTGGCCGAACGCCTGCCCGAGGTGCTCGACACGCTCGCCGCGCCGGACGCCGAGCGCCAGCTGCAACGTGCCTTCGATGCGCAGTTCGGCGGCCAGGCGGCGAGCCTGAAGCAGGCGGCGCACTCGCTGGGCCTGTTCGGCGTGCAGTTTCTGCGCAACCAGGGCCACTACACGCCCGAGCAGCGCGGCCACTACGTGCAGTTGGTGCAGGCGCTGAGCGCGTGGGCAGCGCGCGCGCCGCTGTCCGAGCGCAAGCGCGCCCAGGCGGCGATCGCCCGGCTGTGCGCCGCCGCGCGCCGCACCGGCGTGCGCAGCGATGCCGACCTGCGCCAGCTGGGCATGGACGAGAGCCTGCGCCGGCTGGGCCCGTTCCTGGCCGACCTCAAGGCGGTGCTGGCCGACTACGGCCTGGACCTGGACGCCAGCGCCGGTGCGCTGCGCACCGGCCTGGTGAACCAGCAGGGCGACCAGGCCGTGGTGCGCATCCAGTACCCGCTGGACGGCGAACAGATCGACACCACCGCGGTGCTGGTGCGCCGCGACGGGCACTGGTACCTGCGCGACACCCTGAGCGAGGCGGATGCAGTGCTGGCGGCCAGCGCCGGCACCGCCGACACGGCCACGGCACCCGCCGCCGACCCCGCCCCGCCGGCTAAGCGATAATGGCCCCGATGCCAGAACAAAACCCCCTTCCGTTCCCCGACGACGCCGCGGCTGCACGCGCGGCCGACGCGGCACGTGCGCCCGCCGACGCCTCCCCGGCCGACCCCGGCGCCTCCCCCGCTTCGACTGCCGCTGCCCTGCCGGTGGCGGCGACCGCCCCACGCCAGGCCAAGGGGCCGCTGTGGGCGCGCCTGCTCGGCCGCCTGGCCGACCCCTGGCTGGGGCTGAAGATCGAACCGGCCGAGCCCGGCCAGTACAACGACGGCCGCCCGGTGGTGTACGTGCTGGAGGACTACGGCCTGTCCAACGCGCTGATCCTGGACAAGGCCTGCCGCGAATCCGGCCTGCCCTCGCCGCTGGTGCCGCTGCCCGGCGATCCGCTGGGGCGCAAGCGCGCCTACCTGGCGCTGTCCCGGCGCAGCAGCAACCACGCGCTGCTGCCGGAGCAGCGCGGCGCCAAGACCCACTCCGATTCGCTGGCCAAGCTGCTGCAGGCGCACCGCGAGCGCCCGGACCTGGACATCCACCTGGTGCCGGTGTCGATCTTCGTCGGCCGCGCCCCGGACAAGCAGAGCGGCTGGTTCGCCGTGCTGTTCTCGGAAAACTGGGCGCTGGTGGGCAGCTTCCGACGCCTGCTCGGCGTGCTGCTCAACGGCCGCAGCACCATCGTGCGCTTCGCCCCGCCGGTGTCGATGCGGCAGACGGTGGAGGAAGGGCTGCCGCCCGAACGCACCGTGCGCAAACTGCAGCGCGTGTTGCGCACGCACTTCCGGCGCATCCGCGAGGCGGTGATCGGCCCCGACCTGTCGACCCGGCGCCTGCTGGTGGACCAGGTGCTGGCCGCCGAGCCGGTGCGCGAGGCGATCGCCTCGCAGGCCAAGCGCGACAACAGCAAGCCGGTGGACGCCTGGCGCAAGGCGCATGCCTATGCCTGGGAGATCGCCGCCGACTATTCCAGCCCGGTGGTGCGCTCGGCCAGCTTCCTGCTGACCCACGTGTGGAACCGCATCTACGCCGGCGTGCTGGTCCACCACCTGGACAAGCTCAAGGACGCCGCACCCGGGCACGAAGTGATCTACGTGCCCAGCCACCGCAGCCACATGGACTACCTGCTGCTGTCCTACCTGCTGTACGAACGCGGCATCGTGCCGCCGCACATCGTGGCCGGCATCAACCTCAACCTGCCGGTGGTCGGCACGCTGCTGCGCAAGGGCGGCGCGTTCTTCATCCGCCGCTCGATCAAGGGCAACGCGCTGTACTCGGCGGTGCTCAGCGAGTACGTGGCGCAGCTGGTGGCCGGCGGCTATTCGATCGAATACTTCGTCGAGGGCGGACGCTCGCGCACTGGCCGGCTGCTGCAGCCCAAGGGCGGCATGATCGCGATGACCCTGCGCGCGTTCCTGCGCCAGCCGCGCAAGCCGGTGCTGTTCCAGCCGATCTACGTCGGCTACGAGAAGCTGATGGAGGGCAACAGCTACCTCGACGAACTCAGCGGCCGGCCCAAGGAGAAGGAATCGATCTGGGCGCTGCTGTGGGGCATCCCCAAGGTGCTCAAGCAGAACTACGGCCAAGTGGTGGTGAACTTCGGCGAGCCGATCGCGCTGAGCCAGATGCTGGCGCAGCGCGCGCCGGAATGGGACGGCCACCCGCTGGGCGAGGACGAGAAGCCGGCCTGGTTGAACGGCACCGTCGATGCGCTGGCGCAGCAGATCCAGGTCCACATCAACGCCGCCGCCGACGTCAATCCGGTCAACCTGCTGGCGCTGGCGCTGCTGTCCACGCCCAAGCACGCCATGGGCGAGGCCGACCTGATCGCGCAGATCGAACTGTGCAAGAAGCTGCTGGCGGAACTGCCGTACTCGGACCGGGTCACGGTGACCCCGCACTCGCCCGAGCGCATCATCGCCCACGCCGAAGAGATCAACGTGCTCACCCGCACGCCGCATCCGCTGGGCGACGTGCTCAGCGTCAACGGCGACAACGCGGTGTTGCTGAGCTATTTCCGCAACAACGTGCTGCACCTGTTCACCGCCTCCTCGTGGGTGGCGTGCTGCTTCCAGAACAACCGCCGCATGAGCCGCGCCGGCCTGCTGCGGCTGGGCCGCACCGTGTACCCGTTCCTGCAGACGGAGCTGTTCCTCCCGTGGAGCGAGGACCAGTTCGCCGAGCGCATCGAACGCACCATCGAGGTGTTCGTGCGCGAGGGCCTGCTGCTGCAACTCAACGAGGACGACGGCAGCGTGCTGGCGCGCAACACCGGCCAGACCGACGAGGTGTTCCGCCTGCGCGCCATCGGCCATTCGTTGCAGCAGGCGTTCGAGCGCTATTACATCGCCATCTCGGTGCTGGTGAAGAACGGCCCGGGCAAGCTCGGCGCCGGCGAACTGGAGAGCCTGTGCCAGCAGGCCGCGCAACGCCTGAGCCTGCTGTACGCACCGGCCGCGCCGGAGTTCTTCGACAAGACCCTGTTCCGCGGCTTCATCCAGAAGCTGCGCGAGCTGAAGCTGGTGTGGCCGGACGAGAACAGCAAGCTGGTGTTCGACGAGCGGTTGGACGCGTGGGCCAAGGATGCGAAGTTCATTCTTGGCCGCGAGTTGCGCCACACCATCGAGCGGGTCAGCCCGGAAGCGGCCAAGGTGGAGGAGCCGCCGGTGCCGCAGGACTGAGGCGGCTGCCGTACCTCCGGTCGTGACGCGGTAGGAGCCGGGCGCGTGGCGACGCGTCAAACACGAGGGCGCCCGTCTATCACTACAGCGCGGCGCGTGGCGACGCGTCAAACACAAGGGCGACCCGCTATCGCTGCGGCGCGGCACAGTGACTTCCGACACGCGACCGCGGGCCGGTGCCGCCGCGAGCATGCTCCAGACTCCCTGCTGCGGATTCCGGCAATGCGCACAGCTCCCCTCTTCGTCCTGTTGCTGCTTGCCGCCTCCAGCGGACCCGCGTGGGCCGATCAGGGCGAACCCGATGGCAAGCACGACCATCGGCCGCAGGTGTCCTCGCGCCAGTGCGGCCTGAGCACGCCGTTCAACGTGCTGGCCGACAGCGGCGGCATCTGGCTCACCCGCGACGGCGGCGAGGGGCCGCGCGAGGTCTTCTTCCACGCCGGCGAACTGAGCGTGGATCATCGGGTGCAGCAGATCGGCCAGGCCGATGCGCAACGGCTGCTGGAGATGGAGCGCGAGACCCGCGCGCTGATGCCGGAAGTGGCCGATCTCTCGCACGAAACGGTCGACCTCAGCTACGACGTGCTCGGCGTCATCGTCGACGTGCTGACCGGCAGCGCCGGCAACGCGCGCAAGATCGAGCGGTTACGCAAGCAGGCCAATGCGTACGTCGACGGAACGCTTGGCATGGGGCGTTGGGACCAGACCGCATTCGACAGCAATTTCGAACGCTATGTTCAGACCCAGGCCGAGAGTTTCTCCGGCAGCATCGCCCGCCACATGATGTGGCAGATCGTCACCGGCCGCGCCGAGGCCATCGACAAGCGCGCCGACGGCATGGACGCCACCGTCGACGCCCGCCTCGATGCGCGCAGCAAGCGCGTCGAAGCCAAGGCCGCGGCGCTGTGCACGCGGGTCGCGCACCTGGATCAGTTGCAGCAGGCGCTGGAGTACCGCTATCACGGCCAGCCGCTGCGCCTGCTCGTGGCGACCCAGGACGGCGTGACCGGGCCCGGCACCACCAGCGTCACCAGCATCGATGCGCCGCGCGGCAACGCGGTCGCGGTGCCGCCGGTCCCACAGAAGTGAGTCCGGCGCTGCAGCGCGTGTCGCGATCCGCGGTGGACTCCTGAAACGACGTGCCAAACACCCTGGTCCCTGCTACCGAGGCGCGGCTCAGGCCTCGAACAGATCCCCAGTGCGCGGCCCGGGATCGGCCGCATCGGGCGGGTACGTCAGTTGCCCCTGCGCACCGACGCGTGCGGCCGGGTTGGGGACCGCCGGCTCCTGGCGGCCGACATCGATCAGATGCACGACCGGGTGGCCATGGTGCAGCAGGTGGTCGCAGATGATCTGGCGGTGGCACTGGCGCCAGTAGGCCTCGGCGCACATGACCGCGCAGGCGCCGTCCCCGCCGAACGCCTGCAGTTCGGTCAGCGCCTCGGCGAATTCGCTGCCCAGCGCGTAGTCGGCGTAGTTGTGGAAGCTGACGCTGCGCCAGTAGCCGTTGCGTTGCGGATCGACACCCGGCTGCTTGCCGCGGCGCCCACCCAGGGCGCGGAAATGCCGGTAGGCGATGCCCGCGGCAGCCAGCGCCGGCGCCAGCGCGCTGCCGTCGAACTGCGGGAACCGCCGCGAATACGGAAACGCGCGCACGTCGGCCAGGCGGGTGACGCCGGCGCCCTGCAGGATCTGCAGGAAGGTCTCCAGGCTGCGCGTGGAATGGCCGACGCTGAAGAAGGTCGCCGCGCTCACGCCGGTTCGTCGGGGA
Organism: Xanthomonas sp. 3498; assembly: GCF_014199795.1. NCBI lineage: Bacteria > Pseudomonadati > Pseudomonadota > Gammaproteobacteria > Lysobacterales > Lysobacteraceae > Xanthomonas > Xanthomonas sp. 3498. The sequence continues at coordinate 155,894 of NZ_JACHOH010000005.1, read as the reverse complement.
TCAGCAGATGCTCCAGGCGCAGGATGCAGTCCTTCAGTTGCAGCTTGCGCTTCTTCAGCCGCTTGGCCTCCAGCTCGTCGTCCAGATTGGCCGGGATGCGCTGCAGCTGTTCGTCGAGCGCACGGTGCTCGCGACGCAGGGCGTCGATGCGCAGGGAGATCTCGGCGGGCGTCAGGGTGTCCACGAGGTTCGAGCATACACAGGCCACCGGTCCGTCGTCACCGTGCAGCGCGCCGCTATCCCGGGCGCGGGCCAGCCTGCACAATGCGCACGGGCGCCGCGGCGGAGGCGGCACCCTCCCACCCTCGTGCCACCCGCGGCAGGATCGCCGCGCCGAAAGGAGTCAGCATGCGTTCGTTCCGTTCCCCGTTCGTTTTCGCCCTCGCCCTGGCGGCAGCCCTGCCGCAACTGGCCGCGGCGGCCGATACCAAGTTCTCCGGCTTCCTGTGCTGCAACATGCGCAGCGACGGCAGCTGGATCAGCGACAGCAACTACGCCGAAGACGGCAAGCGGGTGATCCCGGCCGGCACGCCCGTGCAGGTGACCGGCTACGGCCGCTACCGGGCCAATGTGTTGATCGACGGCAAGAAGCAGTCCATCGGCAACGACTACAGCCGCGACCTGGGCAACGAGGCCTTCGCCCAGCGCTACGTGGTCGCGCAGGATCCCAAGCTGAAGCTGGCCACCTACCCCCCGAAGATCCGCGAGGCGATCGCCGCCAACCGCGTGACCAAGGGCATGACCCGCGAGCAGGTGCTGATGGCGCTGGGCTATCCGATCAGCAGCGAGAACCCGAGCCTGGACGCGCCGCTGTGGCGCTACTGGCTCGACAGCTTCAACGAGTTCCAGGTGTCCTTCGACGGTGCCGGCAAGGTCGACAAGGTCACCGCCGATCCGAAGACCCAGAACCTGGTCTGGCAGCCGTAATCCCGGCGCGTCACTGCGCGCCATAGCGCCGCGCTCCCGATCCGGCGGAGGCGGCGCGAACCGTGCGCCATGGCCGCGGCCTGCCGCGACCATGGCGCACCGGGAATGCGGCGCGGCGCGCCGCCGCCCGCTGCAATCAGCGACTCAACACCTGCGGCGGCTCGGTCCGCGTCGGGCCTTGTTGCGACGCCTGCAGCGCCTGTTCCTGCTCCTGCACCTGGCGCTGTGCCTGCCCCTGCTGCGCCCCCAGTTGCTGCAGCTGCTGGTAGGTCTCCTGCGCCGGCCGCGCGATCGCCTCGCTGGTCGGCATGTGCGCGCGATTGGCATAGGGATCCGGCGAGACATCGCCGCCGCTGCGGTACACGAACGCCAGTTCCCCGCCCTGGTGGGAGGCGGTGGGCCGGTTGAAGCCCACCGACAGCTGGTCGCGCTCGCTGAAGCCGCTCTGCCTGGCCAGCAGGGTCAGGCTGGCGGTCATGCGCTCGCTGTTGTCGTCCCAGCCCTTGCCGATCGCCTGTTCGGCCTGGGCCACGCCGCTGCGGACCCGGTCATGCAGGGCGCGGTCGGCGGCGCCCGGAGCGCCGGCCGGCTCGCCGGCGCGCGGCGCGGGTGGTTGCGCCTGCGGCTCGGGCGGCTGTGCCGGCGCTGGCGCCGGTGCGGGACCGTCGCGGAATCCCGCCGGAAGCAGGTCGCGCGGCACCTGCGCGGCATCGATGCCGACCGCCTTCAGGTCGGCATGCACCGCCGGCGGCGTGCGCTCGGGGTGCTGCGCCTGCGCCCGGTCCTCGGCGTTGGCGATCTGCGCCAGCGCGCGCTCGCCATAGTTCTGCGGATAACCACGCGCGTCGTAGAACAGCTTGCCCATCGCCTCCACGTTGCGGGGGTTGTCGGCGTCGATCTTCAGATCCTTGCCGAAGCTCAGCCCGTCCCTGGCGGTGTAGGTGGCCTTGCTGCCTACGCCCTGCTTGTCGATGTAGCTCGCCATCTCGCTGCTGGCGTTGTACAGGTCCTTGAGCGTGGCCTTGGGGTTGTTGCGGGTGACGTAGTCGGCCAGGGTGTTGACCCCGGCGATCTCGTCCTTGGCCTCGCGGGTGCGCTGTTCCTGCCCGTAGGCCTGAAGCGTGGCGGTGTAGTCGTGCGGCGAGGGCGAGGCGGCGATGCCGTCGACCTTGGCGGCGAACGCGGCGTCGCTGCGGTCGATGGCGGCCTTGTTGATCGCATGGCCGATCTCGTGGCCCAGCACGATGCGGGCGGTGTTGGCCGAATCGTCGCGCGGCGCGTTCATCTTGGCCGTGGCCAGCACGTCCATCGGCAGCTCGATCTGCCCGGTGCGCGGGCTGTACGAGCCGGTGCCCGCCTCGGGGCTGGGCGCGAAGCCGGACAGCTGCTGTTGCCCGATCGCCTGTTCCACGCGCGAGCGCAGCTCCGGCGTGTTGTCCAGCATCTGCCGCAGCGCCTGGCCTTCCCTCGGATGCGCCTGCGCGAAGGTGTCGACCATGCCCTTCAGGCGTTCGTCGTCGTGTGCCATCTCCGCTCTCCCTTATGCGTCGACCAGGATCTGCAGCATCTCCACGCACGCCTGCGCGTCGTGTTCGCCAGCGTCCTTGCCGAGGAAGGCGTACACGGCGACCGCGCCGCGTTCGAAATGCCAGCGGCCGGCGCTGCCCTGGCGCGGCGGCGCGATCCAGTGCGGCACGAAGCCCGCGGCGACCAGCGCCTGGCGATATCCGGCCAGCGACTGCGTGCACTGCGCCGGCGCCGCGCCCGGCGCGGGGGTGAAGCGCAGGTCCAGCCGCGACGGCGGTGCATCGTCGGCATCGGCGACCGATTCCAGGGTGTAGCCGCCACCGCCGGCGAGCGTGCCGGACGCGCTGAACGCGTGACCGCCCTCGTCCTCGACCTGCACGCCGGTCTGCGCGGCGACCTGGGTGGCGACCAGATCCTGCTTGCCGCCGATCGCCAGGATCAGCCGTACTACGCCTTGTGTCAGTTGCTCTGGCGTCATCTCCGCCATGGCCCGCTCCTTGTCTGCAGGGGTGATCGAGGGGGAAGAGGAATGCGCGCCGGCACAGGCGGCCAGCAACGTGGTGGCCAGCACCAAGGCCGCGCGCAGCGCCGGGCGCGTGCCGGCTGCGTGCCGCGCGCTGCGGCGATTGCGATACAACATCCGCTCCATGAAACGCCTCTCCGTCAAACGCCTTCCGCGCATCGGGACGCGGTCGGGCATGAGCGTGCGATTGTAGCCAGGGCGTCGACGTCTGGCAGCCCAGGGCTGCGCCGCTGCGTCAATCCCAATCGGCGCGGCGCTGCCAGACGAAGCCGGGCAGGTCGATGCGCTTGCGCGGCGTGCCGTCCCAGTCCAGGGTGAAGCCTGCCGCGCGCAACGCCGCGGCGACCTGCTGGCCGACCGCCAGGTCTGCGTCCTCGCGCCCGTCCAGATCGCCGAACGCCAGCATCAACCCGTCGCCGTCGATCGCCCGCTCCATGTCCTGGCCGTGATAGAAGCAGTAGCCGTGGTAGCGCCGGTCCGGCGTGTCGGCCACCGCCTGGTTCACTTCGACGTGGCCGTCGGACATGGTGTAGCCGGCATTGGCCAGGGCGCAGATGCCGGCCTCGTGCAGCCGCTCGAACAACGCATCCAGCCGGTCGCAATCGGTCTGCGCCGGCCAGGTCTGCTCGGCCTGCTGCTTGGCCTGCCACTGGCTGGCGACCGAGGCGCGCAGCATCGCCTCGTCGCAGTCCTCTTCGAGGATGTCCTCGATCATCTCCTGGATCTCGTCCTGGGAGTAGAACCCGGACCAGACCCATTTGCGGATCGCGTCGTACACGTAGGCATCGGATTCGTTCATGGCAGCGCCTGCGGGCTTTCGGGACCATCCATGATTCCACACGTCAGCCGTCGCTGCAGCGCCTCGGGATGGGTCACAGGAGGTCTCTGCGTCGTGGCAGATCCCCGCATCGCCCGCGTGCTTTGCAGGCGCCGGCGGGAGCGGGAGCCGACGCACTGGCTGACTGTTGACGCCGGCGCGTCCCTGCTGCGAGACGCCTGCCTAGCCTCGTCTTGCATGTACGCCTGACGCACGCGCAACGCTGCACCACGACGGAACAGCAGGCGGCCGAGCCGACGGAAACTGACGGTGCCATGAAACATCATCCGCGACCATGGGCCGCGCTCCTGCGAACGCACGCCGTGCACCATTCTCCCGGGGGAACCGGGGAGAGCCGTGGCGAGCGCGCTGCGGCCAGCAGCGCGCGCCATCTCGGCGTTCCTAGCAGGCTTGTTCGACCAGCAACGGCGCCACCTGACGCGGACCACGCCGGGAGGTCGAGGTACCGGCCGTGCCCAAGGGCTTGGCCTGGCGCCGCGCCGTCAGGTCCCGGTTGCCGCCGGACAGGACGAACACCTTCACCGCGTCGCTGAGCTGGATCGCCTGCTCCTCCATTGACTGGGCCGCCGCCGCCGCTTCTTCCACCAGGGCGGCGTTCTGCTGGGTAGCCTGATCCATGTGGGTGATGGTCTGGGTGACCTGCTCGATGCCGCTCGACTGCTCCTGCGAGGCGGCCGAGATCTCGGTCATGAAGTCGGTCACGCGCTGCACGCTGACGACGATCTCGTGCATGGTGCTGCCGGCGCTGTTGACCAGCAGGGAGCCGGCGTCCACCTTGCTCACCGAGTCGTCGATCAGCTGCTTGATCTCCTTGGCGGCCTCGGCCGAGCGTTGCGCCAGCACCCGCACTTCGCTGGCGACCACGGCAAAACCGCGGCCCTGCTCGCCGGCGCGCGCAGCCTCCACCGCGGCGTTGAGCGCCAGGATGTTGGTCTGGAAGGCGATGCCGTCGATCACGCTGATGATGTCGGCGATCCGCCGGGACGAGGTCTGGATGCCGTTCATCGTGTCGATGACCTGGGCCACCAGCGCGCCGCCTTGCGAGGCCACCGCGGTCGCGCCGATGGCCAGCTGATTGGCCTGGCTGGCGCGTTCGGCATTTTGGCGCACGGTGGAGGTCAGTTCCTCCATCGAGGCGGCGGTTTCCTCCAGGCTGGCGGCCTGCTGCTCCGTGCGGCGCGACAGATCGGCGTTGCCGGCGGCGATCTCGCCGGCGGCGCCGGTGATCTGCCCGGACGCATGCTGGATGCGGCCGACGATCCCGGTCAGCTGGGCCACGGTGGCATCGGCATCCTCGCGCATCTGCGCGAACACGCCCTGGAACTGCCCCTCCATGCGCGTGGTCAGGTCGCCGCTCGCGATGTCCTGCAGCAGCTTGGACAGCGCCTGCAGGTTGCCGTCGGTAGTCGCCATCAACTGGTTCAACCCCTCGACCATGTCGCGGAAGTCGTACTGGAAGCGCGCGCTGTCGCCGCGCACGGCGAAGTCGCCGGCGGCCGCGGCGTCGACCAGTTGCCCGATCTCGGCATTCATCGCCGACAGATTGCGCTTGACCTGGTCCATGGTCTCGGTGAGCGCGGCCTGCTCGCCGGGCAGGCGATCCATGTCCTGCGACAGGTCGCCGATCGCATAGCGTCCCATGATCTCGAGCAAGCGCTGTTGGAGGCTCACGTGCATGTCGAGCAACGCATTGCTCTCCCGCACCATGCGCGCGTACTCGCCGGGAAACGCGTGCTCGTCCATGCGCTGGCTGACGTCGCCGCGCTCGTGGTGCCTGGCCATCTGCGACTGCGCCGCCATCACCGCCTGCAGCTGCGCCTGCATGCGGTCCATGCTGGTCAGCAGGCGGCCGGTCTCGTCCTTGGGCTGCGGCGGGATGCGATGGTCCAGCCGGCCCTGGGCGATGGATTCGGCGATTTCGGTCGCGCGCCCGAGCGGTCCGGCCAGGCTGCGGGTGATCAGCACGCTCAAGGTCGCGCCGAGCACCGCCGCCAGCAGGCCGAACCCGATCAAGGCACGATTGCTGAAGAGCAGGGCCGCCTGGATCTGCTCGGAACTGAGCGCGTTCTGCCGGATCTGCAGATCGACCGCGTTCTGGATCACCTCCACGCGCCGCGCCAGCAACGGCGCGGCTTCACCGTACAGCAGTTGCCTGGCCGCCTCGATCTCGCCGGCACTGGCCAGCGCCAGTACCCGGCTGTTGACCGACCGCGCCGCCGCCTGCGCAGCATGGATCTCCTTACGCATGGCCAGACCTGCCGCCGTGCCTGGCAGGGCGTCCAGGGCCTGACGAAGGCGGTCGTTGTCGGCGCGGATCTCCTGGATCTTGGCGGCGATCGCCGGACGCTTGTCGGCCGGCGACAGCATCATGTCGCGCAGGTAGCGCTCCGCGCTCATGTTGTTGCGCAGCATGGTGTACAGCAGTCCGGTCTTCTGATTGTTTTCGTGGACGATCTTGTCGACCGCCTGGCGTACGTTGTGGAACTGGTAGAGCGCCAAGGTAGAGGAAGCGCCAAGCAGCACGATCAGCAGGCCGAACGACAGCGCAAGGCGCTGACTCACCTTGAAGGAGTGAAAGAAATGCATCGGGGGGGACTCGCGAGGGGGGTACCTTTATCGGTATCTGCATCGCGAACTTGACCCCCTGCGAGCGACCCAGGTCCCAAATCCGGAAAGTCGCAGACACAGACGTCGCTGGCGCCGCGCCATCGCGCGGCACCGCCGATGCCCACAAAAGAAGATACGCCACCATATTGCCCGCGGCGCGCGCGGTAGGCTCGAATGGCGTTGTTGGCGCCCACTGCAACGCGCGGTCATGCCTGCAGCGGTGGTGAGGCCTGCGCGACGTCGACCGCCGCCTGACGAACGTTGGCAGGCGCACCGGACAGGGTGCGGCGTATGTCGAGCGCACGGTCGCGGCGCGATCGCTCGGCGCGGGGGCCGCATGCAGCGGACTGGTCTGCGACCCGACACCATCGCAGTGCGTACGACGGGGCCGCCGCGCCGCCTGGGTACCGCATTACCGCATCGGCGCATCGGCGCGGGAAGCGGCGTCACCGCACGCGCTTCTCATCCCGGCGACGGACGCGCGGTCGCACCGGCCAAGCCGGCGCGACCACGCATTGTCCTGCAGCTAACGACGGCCAACCGACTTACTTGATCTCCACCGCACCCAGATCGCACACCGCGGTATTGCGCGGATTGCCGCGCTGGTCGATGGCGGTACAGCCGGCGCCGGCGTTCAGCGCGGGGCTGTTGGCCGCAGGCAGCTGGGTGAGCGTCGGTCCGCCATTGTTCGCAGGGGCGGACAGCAGCGGATCGGCCGCTTTCACGTTGCCCGCGGCCAGGCAGGCGTTCGGCCAGACCGCGCCCTTGGCAGAGTACTCGATGAGATTGTTGCCGGTGTTGCTCTGGTTGTTGCAGAACACGCGCTCGGTCTTGGAGTACAGGATGCTGTTGCGGATGTCGAACTTGTCGCCGAACAGCGTCACCCACGGCGTGTTCTCGGCGAAGGTGACGTTGTTGAAGCGCACGCTGGGGCTGCCCTGGTCGCCGTTGGCCGGCTGCCAGCCGACATGCTGGATGGCCGCGCCCACGCCCTTGGCGGAGTTGCCGTGGAAGGTGCTGTTGCTGACGTCGCAGGCGCCGTAGCAATCCAGGTACAGCGCGCCGGCGTTGCCCTGTTCGGCGGTGTTGGACAGGAAGCTGGTCTCGGCAATGTTGATGGTGCCCGGCGTGGTGATGGCGGTGCCGGCATGCGAGGTATCGGTGAAGCCCATGCTGATGCGCGCACCGCCGCCCGGGCCGCCGGTGGCGACGTTGTTGGCGAATGTGGAGTACTTCACGTCGATGGTGTCCGGCGCATACGCCCACAGCGTGGCACCGCCGGACCCGTTGGCGGCGACGTTGTTGCGGACCACGGTGCCGCACATCGCCAGCGTGCCGCCGCTGCCGACGCCGCCCTTGAGATAGCCGGCCAGCGACGCACCGTCGGTGTCGATCGCCCCGCCGCCACCGAAATTGCCGGCATCCGGGAATCCTTGCGGGGCGTTGATCGCCTGGTTGTTGGCGAACTCCGAGCCGACGATGGTCAGCCGGCTGAGCTGGGTATACAGCGCGCCGCCGAGCCAGGCGGTGTTCTTGTAGAAGCCGCTGCGGACGATGGTCACCTCCGCGTCGCTGCCGGCGAAGATCGCGCCGCCGCCGATGCTGCTGCGGTTGGCCAGGAACTGGCTGTTGATGGCTTCCAGCTTGCCGCGGTAGCCGACCTTGATCGCGCCGCCGCCCCAGGTGCCCGGGTCGTAGGCCTGGTTCGATGCCGGCTGCACCGAACTGCCGTTCTGCAGTTTCAGGTTGCGCACCGACAGCGCGCTGCCGGCGTTGACCAGCAGGATCCGGGTGGACTGGCGGCCATCCAGGGTGATCTTGCCCTGGCCATCGATCACGGTGGGCGTGGTCGCCGCGATGGTGATCGAGCGGTCGATCGCGATGCTGGTCGGTTTGGCGCCGCAGTTGAAGGTGATGTAGCCGCCTTGTGCGACGGCGGCGGCCAGCGCACTGGCGGTGCAGCTGGCCTGCGTGCCGTTGCCGACCACCGTGGCCGCGGTCGGGAGCGCCCAAGCCTGCGGCACGCTGCATTGTGGCGCCGCGGGGACGGCGGCGATCGCCGTGGCGGCGGTCATCAGGGCGATAACGCCAGCAGCATGCGCGCTGGCTTTCAGGGAACGCGTCGTGGTCATGATCGTGCTCGATAGGGTTGCGGGGGAACAACGCGACACGCGGCAGTCATTCGACTGTCATGCATGTCGCTGACACCTCGAGTGCAGGACGGCCGCCAGGCCGACCGGCGGCATAGGGTGCTTGAGCGCGTGTCGATCGACCAGAACGCAGGTAGCAGATCGCACGATTGCGCACACACCACATGCGACAGCGCGCCGATGCGCGGCGCGTGGCACGGTTTGGGTGCGTTGCAGGGCACGTTCCGGCAGCGCATCCGGTTGCTGCACGCGCGCGCGAAGCGCCTGGCCCGCGCTACAGCGTGTCCAGGCGTCCGCGCAGGTGTTGCGCATGCGTGCGCAAGGCCTGCAGTTGCGCGGCCGGCAGCTTGCCGAGCTGACGGTAGACCATGTCCAGGCGGCGATTGCGCCCCAGCGTGTCCTGGTGCCGCGCGAAGAAGTCCCAGTACAGCGCGTTGTATGGACATGCACGCGCGCCGGTCTTCTGCTTGCGGTCGTAGCGGCAGCCCTGGCAGTAGTCGCTCATGCGGTCGATGTAGGCGGCGCTGCTGACATAGGGCTTGGTCGCGAGCAGGCCGCCGTCGGCGAACTGGCTCATGCCCACGGTATTGGGTAGCTCGACCCATTCGAACGCATCGATGTAGACACCCAGGTACCAACGGTGCACCGCCGCCGGATCCAGGCCGGCGAGCAGTGCGAAGTTGCCGATGACCATCAGCCGCTGGATATGGTGGGCGTATGCATCCTGCAGGGACTGGCCGATGGCGTGGTGCAGGCAGCGCATGTGCGTGTCGCCGGTCCAGAACCAGGCCGGCAGCGGCGTGTCGTGGCCGAGCGCGTTGCGTGCGGCGTAGTCGGGCATGTGTGCCCAGTAGATGCCGCGCACGTACTCGCGCCAGCCCAGGATCTGCCGAACGAAGCCCTCGACCGCCGCCAGTGGCGCGGTGCCGGCGTCGTAGGCCGACAGTGCGCGCTGCACTACTTCCTGCGGCCGCAGCATCTTGGTGTTGAGGGCGAAGGAGAGCTGCGAATGGAACAGGCGCGGACTGCGCGTGCTCATCGCATCTTCGTAACGGCCGAAGTGCGGCAGGCCGTCGGCGATGAAGCGATCGAGGCAGGCCAGCGCCTCGGCGCGGTTCAGCGGCCAGCGCACCGCATCTGCCTGCGGCTGGCCGAAGCTGTCCACGCCGGCCGCCTGGATGGTTGCCCACAGTGCGTTGTGATCGTGGACTGGGCGCGCATCCGGCGGCGGCGGCGGATCACCGGGCCAGGGCTGGCGATTATCGTGGTCGTAGTTCCACTGCCCGCCCTCGGGCGTGCCGTCGGCCACCAGCAGGATTTGGTGGCGCTTGCGCATGTGCCGGTAGAAGTGCTCCATCAGCCATTGCGGACGCCCACGGAAAAACTCCGCCAGTTCGCCGCGGCGAGTGTAGAAGTGCGCGCTGTTCACCGCTTCGGTGGCGAAGGCCTGCGTCGCGCCCCACTGCCGCAGTTGCTGGTCCAGGCGCCATTCGTCGGGGTCCTGGTACTGCAGGCGCTGCGCACCGTAGTGCGCCATCAGCGCAGCGAGATTGGCGGGGATGGACTGGCGATTGCTGGCGTCGTCGATCGCCACATAGCGCACGCGGTGGCCCGCCGCGCGCAGCTGGCCGGCGAATGCGCGCATGGCGGCGAAGATGGCGAGGATCTTCTGCGCATGGTGCAGGACGTAGTCGGTCTCCTGCCGCACTTCCATCAACACATAGACCACGCCGGGATCGCGCACGTCGAACCAGGGATGTTCGGGATCGAGCTGATCGCCCAGCACCAGACGCAAGGTGTGGGCGGTGGGCTGCATCGGGCTCATGCAGCGCGGCAGGCGCGCGACCACGCACCGCGGCGGCGCGCCATGCTGCGGCTCATGGCGGCCCCGGCACGGACACGCGCTTGCGCTCGCCACGGCAGCGGTCGGAACAGTACTTCACTTCGTCCCAGACCTTTTCCCACTTCTTGCGCCAGCGGAACGGCCGGCCGCAATGCAGGCAGGGCTTTTCCGGCAACTGGTGCTTTTTGCGCATGCCCATCCGCGGCTCGCTCAACGCGGCATCGCTTAAGTCTGCGCCGGCCACTCGCGGAACACGACACAGACCGTGGTGGGGTCCAGCATCGCGAATTCGCGCGCGCCCCAGGGCTTGAGCGCGACGGTGCGGGCGTTGGGATGCAGCCACTGCGGTGCGCGTGCGGACAACTCCGCATGGATCGTGTCGATGCAGTCGGTTTCGATGCCCAGTTCCGGCCGATCCTTCGCCGCCCATTCCGCGTTTTCCACCAGGTAGGCCTTGGCGCCGTCGCGCGCGATCACCGCCATCGTCTCGTCCTGATACAGCACCTGGAAGCCCAGGCCATCGACGAAGAACGGCAGTCCATCCTGCAGGCGCTCGTAAAAGATCTTGGGAATGAGGTTCTTGAACATGCGAGGACCCTGCGTGCGTGGCCAGCGGCGAGTGTAGCGGGCCGGTCCCGGTGCGGCATGACGGCGGAGGACGGACCGCGCCGGATGCGCGTCCTTCGCGGAAGACGGCACTGCCTCGGCGCCAGCGCGGCCGCTACGGTCCGCGGTGATGCAATGCACCACGGACGGCCTGTCCTTCTGCGCGAACAACAGCGAGGAGCTGCGCGGCCTCGGCACCGTCATTGCCGGCCTGACCGGCACGTTCAGGACGGTCGCGGTGGCGGGACTGGAGTGACCCGCAACGCCGCCGCGCGTGCCGCGCCGACTACACTACCGCCGATGACCTCGCCCCTGCCCCTGCCGCCACTGCAACCGCTCGCCGATCCCGCACCGCCCAGCGCGCGCAACGCCGCGGCGCTGGGCAGGCGCCTGTGCCGGCAGGTCGGCCAGGCCATCGCCGATTTCGGCATGATCGGCGCCGGCGACAAGGTGATGGTGTGCCTGTCCGGCGGCAAGGACAGCTACACCCTGCTGGACATCCTGCTGCAACTGCAGCGCAAGGCGCCGGTGCCGTTCGAACTGGTGGCGGTGAACCTGGACCAGAAGCAACCCGGCTTTCCCGCCGACGTGCTGCCGACCTACCTGCGCCGGCGCGGCGTGCCCTGGCATGTGATCGAACAGGACACCTACTCGGTGGTCACCCGGGTGGTGCCGGAAGGCAAGACCCTGTGTTCGCTGTGCTCGCGGCTGCGCCGCGGCGCGCTGTACCGCTACGCCGCCGAGCACGGCTTCACCAAGATCGCGCTGGGCCACCACCGCGACGACATCGTCGCCACCTTCTTCATGAACCTGTTCTTCCACGCCAAGCTGGCGGCGATGGCGCCGGTGCTGCGCAGCGACGATGGCTGTCACGTGGTGATCCGGCCACTGGCCTATGTGCGCGAGGACGACATCGCCGCCTACGCACAGGCGCAGGCCTTCCCGCTGATCCCCTGCACGCTGTGCGGCAGCCAGGAGACGCTGCAGCGCCGCCAGGTCGGGCAACTGCTGCAACAGTGGGACCGGGAGCATCCGGGGCGGGTGGAGCAGATCGCCCGCGCCCTGGGCAACGTGCATCCGGCGCAGTTGGCCGACCGCGCGCTGTTCGACTTCGCCGCGCTCGGCGGCGCGGCCACGGCAGCGGCCGGCGCCTGGGCGGACGACGCGCCGGGCTGAGGCCCCTCGCTGAACCGCCCAATGCGGTGCCCGGGCGGGCGCGATGCGACAATGGCCGCCGCTCCCCGGCGCTTGCCGCCGGACCGTTCCGTTTCCTTCAGCTGGATGCTCGATGTTCTTTCGCAATCTGACCCTGTTCCGTTTCCCCACCACGCTCGATTTTTCCGAGGTCGAAAAGCTCCTGCCGGAGGCCCAGCTCAAATCGGTCGGCCCGCTGGAAATGAGTTCGCGCGGCTTCATCTCCCCGTTCGGTCGCGACGAGCAGGAAGCGCTCTCGCACCGCATCGCCGACTTCCTGTGGCTGACCGTCGGCGGCGAGGACAAGATCCTGCCCGGCTCGGTGGTCAACGACCTGCTCGCGCGCAAGGTCGCCGAGATCGAGGAGAAGGAAGGCCGGCGCCCCGGCGGCCGCGCGCGCAAGCGACTCAAGGACGACCTGATCCACGAGCTGCTGCCGCGCGCCTTCGTCAAGTCCTCGCGCACCGACGCCATGCTCGACCTGCAGCACGGCTACGTCGCGGTGGACACCTCCAGCCGCAAGACCGGCGAAAACGTGATGTCGGAGATCCGCGGCCTGCTCGGCAGCTTCCCGGCGTTGCCGCTGAACGCCGAAGTGGCGCCGCGCTCGATCCTCACCGGCTGGATCGCCGGCGAGCCTTTGCCTGAAGGCCTGAGCCTGGGCGAAGAGTGCGAGATGAAGGACCCGATCGAAGGCGGCGCGGTGGTCAAGTGCCAGCACCAGGAACTGCGTTGCGACGAGATCGACAAGCACCTGGAAGCCGGCAAGCAGGTCACCAAGCTGGCGCTGGTGCTCGACGACCACGTGTCCTTCGTGCTCGGCGACGACCTGGTGATCCGCAAGCTGAAGTTCCTCGACGGTGCGCTGGACCAGCTCGAGCATGCCGACCAGGATGGCGTGCGCGCCGAGCTGGACGCGCGCTTCGCGCTGATGAGCGCCGAGGTGCGGCGCCTGTTCCTGCTGCTGGAAGAGGCGCTGAAGCTGAGCAAGGCCGACTGATGCGGCGGAGGCAGCCGCACGCGGCTGTCACCGTGCGCCCCCGCGCCGGCGGTATGCTGTGCCCATGCCCGATCTGCTCCGTCGCCTGATCGCGCCGCCCCCGGCGGCCGTCGAACGCGACCTCGTCCGCTTCCGCCTGGACGAGCGCGAAGTCGAGGTGCTGCGCGTGCGCGACCCGCGCGCGCGGCGCATCAAGCTCAGCGTGGATGAACGCGGCGCGCGGCTGACCCTGCCGCTGCGCGCCAGCCTGATCGCCGGCGAACGCTTCCTGCTGGAGAACCGGCAGTGGCTGGCACAGCAGCTCTCGCGCTATGTCGCTGCCGAGACGCTGACGCCGCTGCGGCCGGGCGAAGCCGGCGAACTGCCGCTGCGCGGGCAGTCGCTGCCGGTGACCTGGCACGACGCGCGCTACGCGCGCATCGAGGTCGCCGACGGCGTGGCCCACCTGCACCTGCCGCCGCGCGGCGGCGATGCGGCGCTGCGCCGGGCGCTGCGCGATTTCTACGAAGCCCAGGCCCGTGCCGACGTCGGCCGCTGGTTGCCGCAATACCTGCCATCGCTGCCGCGCGCCCCGCGCGCGGTGCGCTACAAGGTCATGTCCTCGCAGTGGGGCTCGCTGGCGCCCGACGGCAGCATGGCGCTGGACCTGGCGCTGGTGCTGGGGCGGCCCTCGGCGTTCGAGTACGTGCTGGTGCACGAACTCTGTCACCTGATCCAGGCCAACCACTCGCCGGCGTTCTGGCACGAAGTGGAAGCGCGCTTCCCGGACTGGCGCGCCGAGCGCACCTGGTTCCACCAGCACGGCCGCCAACTCAAGGCGCATCTGCGCTGGCTGCTGCGGCCGGAGCGCGACTGAAGCGCGCATCCACCAACGGTGGCAAACGCGCCGTAGGAGCGGCTGCACACGTCGGCCTGGGCGAAAGCACGTTCTTCGAAGGGCACGGAAGACGCTGCGGCGGTTGCGCCCGGCCCGCGACTGAACGCCGAACAACGCGATGCGATCGGCGTGAGCGGCGAGGGTGTGGTTGGGGAGCGGATCGGGCACACATGCTGCGCTGCGGCACGACATGGCGCGCAAGCGGAGATGCGAACAAGAGGGATGAGGGTGCGAGTGGGCGCCGATGCGGTCGCATCGCGATGTGTCACCCCAGCGCTGCGGAAGCAGAACTCCATGCAGCGCCCGGCAGGCCCCCTCTCCTCCCGCCTACCGCGAATCAGGCGCGTCCTCCGGCGCCAGCGAGGCGGTACGGTCCGTGCGGCGCTACGCCGGCATGTCAGGACGCCGGGATCGAGCCGCGTACACAGGACGTATCGCGTCTACGCCTGTTGACGGCAGGCGTGGGCGCAACTTAAGCGAAAATTTTTCTACACACAAGCTTCACTTTGAGTGTGTAGGGAGCACACCTACACGACTGTCCGCAGGCCCCTGACAGCCACGCATTCGGCATGCCGGCGGAAGACACACGGCACCGCCGGCGCTGCGCGCATGGCGCCCGATCCCGCCCGACAGCCGCCTTCGGTCAGGCGCTGCGCGCGTACTCGAAACCGACGGGCGCAGGCTGGATCGCCAGAATCGGCTCCTCCACGTGCGGCACCGGCGTTGCCGCGTCGGCCAACCGGAACACCGCCACCGCCTCGCTCAGGCTGCCGGCCTGCTGCTCCAACGCACGCGAGGCCGCGGTGGCCTGTTCCACCAGCGCCAGGTTCTGCTGGGTGCTGCGGTCCATCTGCGCCATCGCCTGGCCGACTTCGTCGATGCCGGCGGCCTGCTCCTGCGAGGCCGCCGCGATGCCCGCCATGAGCGCATTGACCTCGCTCACCGACGCGAGCACGCGGCCCATGGTGCTGCCGGCATCGTGCACCTGCGCCGACGCCACCGCGACCTGGTTCACCGATGCCTCGATCAGGCGCTTGATCTCCTTGGCCGCATCGGCCGAGCGCTGCGCCAGCGCGCGTACCTCGCTGGCGACCACGGCGAAGCCGCGGCCCTGCTCGCCGGCGCGTGCGGCTTCGACCGCGGCGTTGAGCGCCAGGATGTTGGTCTGGAAGGCGATGCCGTCGATCACCCCGATGATCTCGCCGATCTTGCGCGAGGCCACTTCCACGCCCTGCATCGCACCGACCGCCGCGTCGATCGACGCACCGCCATGACCGGCGACCGTCGCCGCCGCGTCGGCCAGCTCGTTGGCGTGGTGCGCATGGGCGGCGTTCTGGCGGACGGTCTCGGTCAGGCGCGCCGCCGCACAGGCGGTGCGTTCCAGCGTGCCGGCCTGTTCGGCGCTGCGCTGCGACAGGTCCTGATGGCCGCCAGCGATGGCGCCGGCTTCGGCGTCGATCGCCGCGGCCGCGTGCTGGATGCCGGCCACGATCGCCGCCAGCTGGTCGGCGCTGGCGTTGGCGTCGTCGCGCATGTCGGCGAACACGCCGCGGAAGTCGCCGCGCATGCGCACGCCGAGGTCGCCGCTGGCGATGGCGCGCAGCAACCCGGACAACTCGCCCAGGTTGCCGTCCACCGTCGCCATCAACTGATTGAGGCTCTCGAGCATGATGCGGAAATCGTGCTGGTGCGCGCCCACGTCGGCGCGTGCGCTGAAGTCGCCGGCCGCGGCGGCCTCGGCCAGGTGCCAGATGTCGCGGCTGAGGGTGCCGAGGTTGGCCTTGATCGCATCCATCGCCTCGGAGATCGCCGCCTGCTCGCCGGGCAGGCGCGGCATGTCCTCGCTGAGATCGCCGATGGCGTAGCGCCGCATCAGCGCCACCATCGACTGCGCGGTGCCCACGTGCAGGTCGACCAGCGCATTGGCGTCGCGCAGCAGCTGCCCGTAGTCGCCGGGGAACGCCGCCGCGTCGCCGCGGCAGGCGATGGCGCCGTCGGCATGCTGTTGCGCCATCTGCCGCTGCTCGGCCAGCACCGCGCGCAGCTGCGTCTGCATGGTCTGCATGCTGCGCAGCAGGTCGGCGGCCTCGTCGTTGCCTTGTGCCGGCACCACCGCGTCGAGCTGGCCGGCGGCGATGGCCGCGGCGACGCGGGTGCCCTCGCGCAGCGGCCGCACCAGGCTCTGGGTGATGCACCAGCCCAGCCAGGCGCTGACCGCCAGCAACAGGCCGCCGCCGAGCAGCAGCAGCCAGCGCGCATGGGCCATGGTGGTCACCGCCTGCGCATAGGAACCGTCGCTGAGCGTGCGCAGGTGCGCGGCATTGCGCTGGATCGCCTGCTGCCACTGCGCCAGCAGCGGCTGCAGGGTGTACAGGTGCAGGGTCTGCGCATCCAGGTTCTGGTTGTCGGCGGCCAGTGCCAGCACCTGCGACTGGAACGGCTGCACCTGCGCATAGGCCTTGTCGATCGCCGCGCGCAACTGCGCGCCGGTGCGGTCGGCCGGGTCCAGGCGCATCGCGAACAACTTGCGCCGCGCCTGCGCGTAGTCCTGCTGGGCCGCGCCGATGGCGCGCACCACCGCCTGCTTCTCGTCGGGATTGGTCAGGATGACATCGTTGAGCAAGCCGATCTCCAGCCGCGCCTGCGCCGCGACCATCGCGTTGGACAGGCGGATCTTCTCCATCTTATCCAGGGCGATGTCGTCGAGCTGATGCCGCGCCAGCGCCATCGACGCCAGGCTGGCCACGATCAGGGCGCCGCAGATCGACAGCAGGGCGGCGAAGGCGAAGGTCAGGCGCGGGCCGACCCGGTAGCGGCGAAGGAGGCGGATCATCGGAAGTGCGGCGTCAGGGCGAAGAGTGCCCGCTACGCTGTGCGCCGAAGTTTTCCGAAACGCGACGGCGCGGCGACAACATGTCGAACTGTGACGCCGGGAGGAGGAGGACCGCGGCGTAGTGCGCAGCGCTGGCTGTCACTGCGTCGCAGTATGCGTGCGCGCTGTCCGGCGGCATGGCCGCGCAGCGCGCGCCGCCGCGGCCGCCTCAGAGGAAGTCGTGCAGCAACGCGGCCACGGCCGCCGGCTGTTCCATGTGCAGATGATGGGTGCCGGGCAGCGTGTGCACGCGGCCATCGCGCAGGCACGCCGCGCGCTGCAGGCGCAGCGGCTCGGGCAGCATGTCCTGCGCCGGATCGGCGAACACCACCGCGGTCGGGCACTCGATGCCGGCCAGCAGCGCCTGCATCTGTGTCTCGGTCGAACGGATCGCCGTCGGCAAGGTCAGGCGGCGGTCGCTGCGCCACACGTAGCCGCCGTCCACCGCGCGCACGCCGCGTTCCACCAACAACCGTGCCGCCGGCTCGCTGAGCTGGTTGGCCAGCATCCGCGCGCGCACCGGCGCGGCGAGGTCCGGGAAGACGCGCAACGGTGCGGCGTTGGCGCGGCGGGTGCTGGCGACGCTATTGCGCAGCCGTGCCACCGCACCGTCCTCGCTCTCGGCCAGGCCGCCCAGCATCTCGATCGCCACCAGCTTCTCGATGCGCTGCGGCGCCGCGGCGGCCAGCAGGCTGGCGATGGCCGCGCCCATCGAATGGCCGATCAGCAAGAAGCGCTCCCAGCCCAGCGCATCGGCCGCGTCCAGCACCGGATGCAGGGCACTGGCCAGCAGGTACTCGGCGCCCTCGGGCAAGGCGCTGCTGTGGCCATGGCCGGGCAGGTCCAGCATCACCAGGTCCAACTGCGGCAGGTGCCGGCTCAGCGGCACGAAGCTGGCGGCGTTGTCGAGCCAGCCGTGCAAGGCCAGCGCCTTGGGTCCATCCGGATTGCCGCTGCGCAGCCCGGCCAGCGCGCCCACCCGCGACGGGCAGGCGAAGGGACGCACACTCATGCGGCGCGGGCCGCCAGCTGCGCCAGTGCGCGCGCGTGCGCCGGGGCGTCGTTGAGGCAGGGGATGTAGCGCACCTGCATACCGCGTTCGGCGCAGGTCTCGACGAAGCCCATCGCCACTTCTTCCAGGGTTTCCAGGCAATCGGTGGCGAAGCCGGGACAGATCACGTCCACCTGCTTGACCCCCTGCGCGGCCAGGTCCCACAGCCGCGGTTCGGCGTAGGGGCGCAGCCAGCGCTCGGCGCCGAAGCGCGACTGGTAGCCGAGCTCCCATTCCCCGGCCTCCAGGCCCAGCGCGGTGGCGATCGCCTGCGCGCTGGCTTCGCAGCGCTGCGGGTAGGGATCGCCGTTGTTGGCCACGCGCTGCGGCAGTCCATGGAACGAGAAGAACAGGCGCTCGCCGCGGCCATGCTGCGCCCAGTGCGCGCGCACGCTGTCCGCCACCGCGGCGACCCAGGCCGGATCGGTCGGGTAGTCCTCGATCAGGTGCACCGGCAGCTGCGGATGGCGCGCCTGCCAGGCCTGCACCACGTCCTCGATCGAGGCGGTGGTGGTGGTCGAATACTGCGGGTACAGCGGCAGCACCACGATCCGGCGCACGCCGGCCTCGCGCAGCGCGTCCAGGGCCGGCGCCAGCGCCGGCGTGCCGTAGCGCATCGCCCAGGCCACGCGGTGCCCGGGCAGTTCGCGCTGCATGCCCTCGGCCAGGCGCCGCGTGTACACCGCCAGCGGCGAGCCGTCGGCCAGCCACACCTGCGCGTACTTCTCCGCCGACTTGGGCGAGCGCCGCGGCAGGATCACCCAGTGCAGCAGCGGCCACCAGAACAGCCGCGGGATCGCGACTACGCGCTTGTCGCCGAGGAACTCGGCCAGATAACGGGCGACCGCAGGCGCGGTCGGCGCCTCGGGCGTGCCTAGATTCACCACCAGGATGGCGGTCTCGGGTGCGTCGGACATGCGCGCATTGTGGCAGAGCGCGCGCGTCGCGGCGTGTCGATCCGCTCGATCGCGGCGATCGATGGCGCCTGTGCATGGCGCCGGCACCACTCATTGCCGATTCATTGCCCTGTGACTAAGTTCAAGCACTTGCAGTATCTTGCTGCGGACCTACTTCGGAGCCCGCCATGCCCCTCCTGCCGCGCCTCGCCCTGTTGATGAGCACCGTGTTGTTCGCTGGCCACGCCGTGGCCGGTCCGGAAGAGGACGAGCGCGCCCGCAATGCGCTGCGCGTGCTGACCGACATCCAGAAGATCCCCGAACAGTCCATCCCCGACAAGCTGCTCGACGAGGGCCGCGCCATCGTGGTGATCCCGGACACGCTCAAGGCCGGCCTGGTGATCGGCGGGCGTCGCGGCCATGGCCTGATGTCGGTCAAGCGCCCCGATGGCACCTGGTCCAATCCGGTGTTCGTCAAGCTCACCGGCGGCAGCATCGGCTTCCAGGTCGGCGTGCAGTCCTCCGACGTGGTGCTGGTGTTCCGCAACGACCGCAGTCTGGACAACATCGTCAACGGCAAGTTCACCCTCGGCGCCGATGCCGGCGTCGCCGCCGGCCCGGTCGGGCGCAACGCCGCCGCCGCCACCGATGGCCAGCTCAAGGCCGAGATCTGGTCGTGGTCGCGCGCCCGCGGCCTGTTCGCCGGTGTCGCCCTCGACGGCGCCGCGCTGCAGATCGACGATGCCGCCGACCTCAATGCCTACGGCCCCAACACCACCCCGCGGATGATCTTCGAAGGCCGCACCACGAACCGGCCGTCCAACGACATCGTCGCCTTCCGCGACAAGCTCGAGGAAGCCACCTACGCCGCGCGGCAGAGCCGCGGCACCGACAGCAGCGGCGATTCGACCGCGGCCCCGGCACCGGCCATGCCGGCACCGCAGGCCGCGCCGGAACCGACCGCCGCGCCCGACGCCGCTGCCAGCACCGCCCCCCTGCAGGGCCAGGCACAACCGGCGCAGCAGGGCTTCCAGCCGGTGTCCGACGGCGAGATCCGTACCGAGAAGCTCGACGGCGATCGCTGAGCGTCGTTCCCAACGCCACCTGTCCATCCCGCCGTGCAGGCATGCCTGCACGGCCGGGAAAGGTAACGCGGCACGGCGCGGTGCGTTATCCTGCGGGTTCCTTACGACTTTTCTGCGAGCGGATCATGGGCAGTCTTAGCATCTGGCACTGGCTGGTCGTGCTGGTGATCGTGCTGCTGGTGTTCGGCACCAAGCGGCTGACGAGCGGCGCCAAGGATCTGGGCAACGCGGTCAAGGAATTCAAGAAAGGCATGCGCGACGAGGACAAGCCCGCCGGCCAGCTCGGCGACGAGACGCGCAGCAGCAGCGAGCCGTCCCGCCAGACCCAGGCCGAGCGCGACCGCGACGCGCACTGACGGGACACCGCCGGCGTGTTCGATATCGGATTCAGCGAACTGCTGGTGATCGCGGTGGTGGCCCTGGTGGTGCTCGGCCCCGAGCGCCTGCCCAAGGCCGCGCGCTTCGCCGGGTTGTGGGTGCGCCGCGCCCGCGCGCAGTGGGACTCGGTGAAGCAGGAACTGGAACGCGAACTGGAAGCCGAGGAACTCAAGCGCAGCCTGCACGACGTGCACAGTTCGCTGCGCCAGGCCGAGACCCAGTTTCGCGACGGCAGCGAGGAACTGCAGCGGCAGACCGAGGCGCTGCGCCGCGAGATCGACCCGCACCCGCCGGTGCCGCCTGCCGACAGCGCTTCGGCGACAGTGCCGCCAGCGGCCGCCGCCGCAACCGACACTTCGACGCCGCGCGTTGCCGATTCGGCCACGCCACTGCCACCGTCGACGGCACCAGCAGCGTCCGCCGTGCCGGCCGCCGCGCGCGGTGCCGCCGCGCCACATCCGGCGCCCTCCGCCACGGCGACGGGCAGCGTCCAGCCGCCCTCCAGTGAGCCGGAGGCACCACGATGAACGTCGAAGCCGAAAGCAGCCTGATCGAACACCTGATCGAACTGCGCGCGCGGCTGATGCGCGCGCTGATCGGCCTGGGCTTGGTGGTGGTGGTGGTGCTGCCCTTCTCCAAGCGCCTGTACTCCTGGCTGGCCGAGCCGATGCTGGCGCAGTTGCCGGTGGGCCAGAGCGTGATCGCCACGCACCCGGCCGGCGCCGTCATCGCCCCACTCAAGCTGGCGTTCTTCCTGGCCCTGTTCGTGTCCGCGCCGTGGCTGCTATACCAGGCCTGGGCCTTCGTCGCGCCCGGCCTGTACCAGCGCGAGAAGCGCCTGGCGCTGCCGCTGCTGGCCTCGGCGGTACTGCTGTTCTACCTCGGCTGCGGCTTCGCCTACTTCCTGGTGCTGCCGGCGGTGTTCCACTTCCTGACCACGTTCAAGCCGGACGTGATCCAGCTCACTCCCGATGCCGGCGCCTACCTGGACTTCGTCCTGGCGATCTTCTTCGCCTTCGGCGCCAGCTTCGAACTGCCGGTGGCGCTGGTGATCCTGGCCCTGCTCGGCTGGGTAACCCCGCAGCAACTGCGCGAGGGCCGCGGCTACGCGGTGGTCGGCATCTTCGTCCTGGCGGCGATCCTGACCCCGCCGGACGTGGTCTCGCAGCTGATGCTGGCGATCCCGATGTGCCTGCTGTACGAGCTGGGCATCATCGCCGCGGCGGCGGTGACGAAGAAGCCGGGAGTGGAGATTCGGGAATAGGGATTCGTAAGCGCGGTTCGCTGCGTCTGACGCATCCTAGGACCAGATAGCGCTCGCCTGCACACAGCAAAACGGCCCCGAGGGGCCGTTTTGCTGTTGCTGTCGCTCTACGAATCCCGAATCCCCACTCCCGAATCCCAGCCCTCAAGCCACAAAGACGTTCGAAGGCGGCGGCGGCACCGCCGGCGCGGCATCGCCGGCGTGCACGAACATCTGCTTCCAGGCCGCGTACACGATCCCGGCCAAGACCGGCATCAGCAGCGCCATCAGCAGCAACTGCGCGACCAGGGCCGCCACCGCGGTGCCAACCAGGAACTGCAGCACCAGCATCACCACGGTCAGCGCGAAATAGAACGCGAACATGGCCAGGAAGGCGAGGACGAAAAACACCAGCATCGCCGGCAGGTTGTGCAGGCAGGCGCGCAGGCCGTGACCGATCGCGGCGATGCCGTTGCGGCCGTCGAACATCACCTGCGGCGCGAACAGGAACAGGGTCAGCGCCACCGCCACGAAGCCGACCGCCACCAGCATCAGCCACAGCAGGATGCGCAGCGCCGGCAGGGTCGCGACCAGTTGCTCCACCTGCAGCGGATCCGGCTGCGCGCCGGACTGGCCCAACTCGTTGAGCTTGTTCATCACCGTGGTCAGCTGTTCGAGCCCGCCCGGACCGATCACCACCACGGCCAGCAGCGCCAGCGCCAGCCCGACCACCACCTGCGGCAGCAGCGCCACCAGCAGGTTCGGCGTGCGGCCGCCCTGCAGGCCCTGCAGCAGGTGCGCCGGCTCGGCGCTGCGGCCCTGGTCGACCTCGCGTACGGCCCACACCAGCCCGCCGAACAGCAGCGGCCCGGCCAAGCCCATCAGCAGTTGCGCCAACATGCCCAGGGTGGGGTTGAGCACGCCCAGGAACAGCGCGATCAGCGCCGCCAGGCCCCAGACCAGTCCGAGCCGGCCCAACGCCCACGGCGCCCGTCGCAGCAGGGACATGCCGGCCAACAGCCATTCCGCGCCGGCCGAGGCCGGCAGCTTGCGAATCTCGATCATTGCCAATCCGAAGTGGGGGACGCCGTACAGCGCGGCGACTGCACAGATTATCGCGGTTTTACCTGGCCGCTGCTGTGCTGCCCGCGTGCGTGCTGAACGAAGCGCCGCAACAGTTTGCGTGCCAGCGGTGCGGCGCTGACCTCGCGGGCGATGGTACGGGCGCAGCGTCCGGCGCTGCGTAGACAGTCGGCACGCGCCTGCACGTAGCCGCGCATGTGGTGGGTGGCGAACTCCGGATGGAACTGCAGGCCCCAGGTCGCCTCGCCCCAACGGAAGGCGTGGCACTGGTCCTGCGCCGAGCGCGCCAGCACCGTGGCGCCGGCCGGCGCGCGCAGCACCGTCTGCAGATGCGTGGCATGCGCAGGGAACCGCGCCGGCAGGCCGGCGAACAACGGATCCTCGGCGGCGGGCGGATGCAGTTCGATGTGCACCGTGCCCGATTCGCGCCCGGCCGGGTTGTAGGCCACCTCCCCGCCCAGCGCGTGCGCCAGCAGCTGGTGGCCGTAGCAGATGCCCAGCAGCGGCGTGCCGTCCTCGGCGGCCTCGCGCAGCCAGGCCGCCGAGCGCTCGCTCCAGTCGGCCCGGTCGGTGACGAACGCCGCCGAGCCGGTGACGATCACCCCGGCGAAGTCGCCCCGCGCCGGCAAGGCCTCCCCGGCGGCGACATTGGCCACCACCGTCTCGCGCTCGGCCAGGCCGGCGGCGACACGGATCCAGTGCGGAAAGCGGCCGTAGCGCCGCATCGTCGCCACCGGTTCGCCGGTTTCGAGGATCAGGAAGGGCGCAGCACGGCGACGGACGGGAGAAGCCAACGGCATGGTGGGATTCTAGACGGCAGCGCGCGGCTTTTTCCGAGCGCCGAAGGTGTCGATGGCATAAGCATATAACTGCGAGCAAGGGGAGGCGGCCGCGACGCGGCCGGGCCTGATCCCCGGCATGACGGAGCCGCGGTGGGATGGCAGCGCGGTGGCGCACAAGCGATCCGGCGGGGCATGCGGTCGGGTCGGTGCGCGGCCACGGCTTCCCATCCGCTTCAGCGCGGCGCGCGCAGGCTGTCGCTCTTCCTTCCTGGCAGGTTCGATATGCGCAGTCCGCTGATTTCCTTGGTCCTGGTCACGCTGCTGAGCGTGTCCGCATCGGTGGCGGCGGCGCCGGAGTCCGGCCGTCCCGCCCAGCCCACGACGCTGACGGTGCTCAGTTCCGGCGGCATCATGGGCGCCATCCGCGCCGTCGCGCCCGACTACGAACGCAGTACGGGAGTGAGGCTGCACATCGAGGCGGCGCCGTCGATGGGCGACACGCCGCAGGCCATTCCCAACCGCCTCGCCCGGCACGAGCCGGCGGACGTGCTGCTGATGGTCGGCGCGGCGCTGGACACGCTGGTGGCCAACGGCCAGGCGCGCCCCGCCAGCCGCGTGGACCTGGGCGAGTCCTACATCGCCATGGCAGTCAAACAGGGTGCACCGAAACCGGACATCTCCACGATGGAGGCCTTCCGCAAGACCTTGCTCGACAGCCAATCGGTGGCCTATTCCGACAGCGCCAGCGGCGTCTATCTGTCGCGCACGCTGTTCCCGCGGATGCGGCTCGGCGCCGGCTTCGCCGCCAAGGCGCGGATGATTCCCGCCGAGCCGGTCGGCGCAGTGGTCGCGCGCGGCGAGGCACAACTCGGTTTCCAGCAACTGAGCGAACTCAAGCCGGTTCCGGGCATCGCCATCGTCGGCCTGATCCCCAAGCAGGCGCAGCAGATGACGCTGTACTCCGGCGCTGTCGCCACCGCCAGCACGCAGCCGCAGGCGGCGCAGGCGCTGCTGGATTACCTGGCGTCTCCTGCGGCGGCCAAGGCCATCGCGGAGAGCGGCCTCACGCCGATGGCCGGGAAGAAATAACGGCGGCGCGAATCACGGCGCTGCGGACGGCGTTCTCATCCGACGCGTGGGCGGTGCGCTCATTCTCTGTGGTCGCGGCTTGGCGATGC
This sequence comes from Xanthomonas sp. 3498, assembly GCF_014199795.1. Lineage (NCBI taxonomy): Bacteria > Pseudomonadati > Pseudomonadota > Gammaproteobacteria > Lysobacterales > Lysobacteraceae > Xanthomonas > Xanthomonas sp. 3498. The sequence continues at coordinate 131,234 of NZ_JACHOH010000005.1, read as the reverse complement.
GCTCCCGCAAGCGCATCGTGTGCGGCAGACCAGCGCGCGAGGAGACCCATGCCGACCACGCCGCCCCCGCCCGCTCACTCCCGCGGCGGCAACACCGACAGCACTTCCTCGATGGTGGTCAGCCCGGCAGCCACTTTTTCCAGGCCGGCGCGGCGCAGCGTGCGCACGCCCTCGTCCTGGGCGGCGCGGCTGAAGCCGGCCAGGTCCATGTCGGCGCGGATCAGGGTGCGCAGGCGCGGGGTCACCGGCAACAGTTCGTACAGGCCCACCCGGCCCAGGTAGCCGGTGCGGCGGCACTCCAGGCAGCCGACCGGGGCGTAGGGTTGCAGCGGCTCGGGCAAGGCCTCGCCCGGCTCGCGCAGCGCGTCCCACTCGTGCGGCTCCAGCGTGTGCGGGCGCTTGCAGTGGCCGCACAGGGTGCGCACCAGGCGCTGCGCCAGCACGCCGTTGAGGGTGGAGGCGACCAGGTAGTGCGGCACGCCCAGGTCGAGCAGGCGGGTGATTGCCGAGGGCGCATCGTTGGTGTGCAGGGTCGACAGCACCAGGTGTCCGGTCAGCGAGGCCTGCACCGCCATCTGTGCGGTTTCCAGGTCGCGGATCTCGCCGATCATGATAATGTCCGGGTCCTGCCGCAGCAGGGTGCGCACGCCGCTGGCGAAATCCAGATCGATGTTGGTCTGCACCTGCATCTGGTTGAACTCGGTGGCGATCATCTCGATCGGGTCCTCCACGCTGCACACGTTCACGTCCGGCGTGGCCAGGCGCTTGAGCGTGGAGTACAGCGTGGTGGTCTTGCCCGAGCCGGTGGGGCCGGTGACCAGCACGATGCCGTGCGGGCGTTCCACCAGCGCGTTCCAGCCGGCCGCTTCCTGCGGGCTGAAGCCGAGCTGGTCCACACTCTTGAACGCGGCATCAGGATCGAAGATGCGCATCACGCACTTCTCGCCGAAGGCGGTGGGCATGGTCGACAGGCGCATCTCGGTCTCGCGCCCGCCCGGCGAGCGGGTCTTGATGCGCCCGTCCTGCGGCCGCCGCCGCTCGGCCAGGTCCATGCGCCCGAGCACCTTGATGCGGCTGACGATGGCGGTCATCACCGCCGGCGGCACTTCCAGCACCTTGTGCAGCACGCCGTCGATGCGGAAGCGCATGCGCCCGGCCTCGCGCCGCGGCTCCAGGTGGATGTCGCTGGCCCGCTGCTCGTAGGCGTACTGCAGCAGCCAGTCGACGATGTGCACGATGTGGTGGTCGTCGGCGTTGACGTCCCCACCGCGGCCCAGTTCCACCAGTTGCTCGAAACTGGGCAGGCCGCTGCTCTGTTCGGTGCGCCCGTCCTTGGCGCCGCGCACCGAGCGGGTCACGCCGAAGAACTCCATCGTGTAGCGATGCAGGTCCAGCGGGTTGACCACCACCACTTCGATGCGGCGCCGCGCCAGGTGCTGCACGTCGCCGAGCCAGTCCAGCGCCAGCGGTTCGCTGGTGGCCACCAGCAGGCGCTCGGGCTGCAGGGCGAGCGGCAGGATGCGGTGGCGGCGCGCGTAGGCGTGCGAGACCACGCCGGTGACCGCGGCCACGTCGACCCGGGTGGGATCGATGCGCAGGTAGCGCAGGCCGCAGCGCTGCGCCAGCCATTCGGTCAGCCGTTCCAGGCTCAGCTCGCTGCCCGGCGGACGGGTCGCGGCCAGTTTCAGGTTGGACAGCAGCACCAGCGGATGCACGTCGCTGACGGTGCGCGCGGTCTGCGCCGAGAACTGCACGCGACCACGTTCGGCCGGCGCGACCAGGCCGTCGGCGAGCAGTGCGGCGGCCACGCGCTCGAAGCTCAACCGGCCCGGCGGCAATGCCACGGCGGGCTCGGCGGGCAACGACGCGGGGGGCGCGGCAGGGCGCGAATCCATGGTCCAGGTCCGGTGCGCGGAAGTCCCCGCGAGTCGGTCGCTATACTAGCGCACCCCTCAACCGGCCCCTGCTAGATGTCCGTCACCCGGTCCGTACCGATCACGTTCCAGGGTCTGATCCAGACCCTCAACCAGTTCTGGGCGCAGCACGGCTGCGTGCTGATCCAATCGCTGGACCTGGAAGTGGGCGCCGGCACCTTCCATCCGTCCACGTTCCTGCGTGCGCTCGGACCGGAGCCGTGGAATGCGGCCTACGTGCAGCCCAGTCGCCGCCCCACCGACGGCCGCTACGGCGAGAATCCGAACCGCCTGCAGCGCTACTACCAGTACCAGGTGGCGATGAAGCCGAACCCGGACAACATCCAGCAGTTGTACCTGGATTCGCTCAAGGCGCTGGGCATCGATCCGCTGGTGCACGACCTGCGCTTCGTCGAGGACAACTGGGAATCGCCCACGCTCGGCGCCTGGGGCCTGGGCTGGGAAGTGTGGCTCAACGGCATGGAAGTCACCCAGTTCACCTACTTCCAGCAGGCCGGCGGCCTGGAGTGCAAGCCGGTGCTGGGCGAGATCACCTACGGTCTCGAGCGCCTGTGCATGTATCTGCAGAACTGCGACAACGTCTACGACCTGGTGTGGACCTACGGACCCGATGGCACGCCGGTCACCTATGGCGACGTCTACCACCAGAACGAGGTGGAGCAGAGCGCGTACAACTTCGAACACGCCAACGTGGCCGAACTGTTCCACCGCTTCGACGCGTGCGAGCAGGAAGCGCAGGCGCTGGTCGAGGTCGGGCTGCCGCTGCCGGCCTACGAACAGGTGACCAAGGCCAGCCACGCCTTCAACCTGCTCGACGCACGCCGCGCGATCTCGGTGACCGAGCGCCAGCGCTACATCCTGCGCGTGCGCGCGCTGGCACAAGCGGTGGCCAAGGCCTACTACGCGCAGCGCGAGAAGCTGGGCTTTCCCGGCGTCAAGAAGTGATGCAAGCCCCTCTCCCCCCGGGAGAGGGGTTGGGGTGAGGGTACGCCGGTACGCAAGGCCGGCTACTCCGCCCCCCAGGCGCCCGCACCCTCATCCGCCCCTTCGGGGCACCTTCTCCCACAGGGAGAAGGAACCGCTAAGCAAGGTCTGACACATGAGCCAACACCTTCCCCTGCTGATCGAACTGGGCACCGAGGAACTGCCGGTCAAGGCATTGCCGGGCCTGGCCCAGGCGCTGTTCGACGGCGTGATCGCCGGGCTGGAGAAGCGCGGCATCGCGGTCGAGCGCGGCGACGCCAAGCCGCTGTCCACGCCGCGCCGGCTCGCGGTGCTGCTGCCGGGCGTGGCCGTCGAGCAACCGGAGCAGCGCGCGGAAGTGCTCGGCCCCTACGTCAACATCGCGCTGGACGCCGACGGCCAACCGACCAGGGCGCTGCAGGGCTTCGCCGCCAAGGCCGGGATCGACTGGACCGCGCTGGAGCGCGCCAGCGACGCCAAGGGCGAGCGCTTCGTGCACCGTGCGGTGAACCCGGGTGCGCGCACCGCGACGCTGCTGCCGGAGATCCTGCGCGAGGCGATCGCGGCGATGCCGATCCCCAAGCCGATGCGCTGGGGCGATCACGACTACGGCTTCGCGCGGCCGGTGCAGTGGCTGGTGCTGCTGTTCGGCAGCGAGGTGGTGCCGATGCCGCTGTTCGGCGTGGAAGCCGGCCGCGACAGCCGCGGCCACCGCTTCCTGCACGACGCGCCGGTGCCGCTGGCGCAGCCGGGCGACTACGTGGCCGCGCTGCAGGCCGCGCAGGTGCTGGTAGACCCGGACGTGCGCCGCGCGCGCATCGTCGCCGAGGTCGAACAGGCAGCGCGCGAGGCCGGCGGCAGCGCGCGCATCGCCGAGGACAACCTGGAGCAGGTGGTGAACCTGGTCGAATGGCCGTCGGCGGTGCTGTGCAAGTTCGAGCCGGCGTTCCTGGCGGTGCCGCAGGAAGCGCTGATCGAGACCATGGAGAGCAACCAGAAATTCTTCCCGGTGCTGGATGACGGCGGCAAGCTCACCGAGCATTTCATCGGCATCGCCAACATCGTCTCGCGCGACGTCGCCGAAGTGGCCAAGGGCTACGAGCGGGTGATCCGTCCGCGCTTCGCCGACGCCAAGTTCTTCTTCGACGAAGACCTCAAGCAGGGCCTGGAAGCGATGGGCGCCGGCCTGGCCAGCGTCACCTACCAGGCCAAGCTCGGCAGCATCGCCGACAAGGTGCAGCGCGTGGCCGCGCTGGCCGAAGCGATCGCCGCGCAGGTCGGCGTGGACCCGGCGCAGGCGCGCCGCGCCGCCGAACTGAGCAAGAACGACCTGCAGTCGCGCATGGTCAACGAGTTCCCGGAACTGCAGGGTATCGCCGGCCGCCACTACGCCGTCGCCGCCGGCGAGCCCAGCGAGATCGCCCTGGCGATCGACGAGGCCTACCAGCCGCGCTTCGCCGGCGACGACATCGCGCTGTCGCCGCTGGGCAAGGTGCTGGCGATTGCCGAACGCCTGGACACGCTGGCCGGTGGGTTCGCCGCCGGCTTGAAGCCCACCGGCAACAAGGATCCGTTCGCGCTGCGGCGCAATGCGCTGGGGTTGGCGCGGACGGTGATTGAGAGTGGGTTTGATGTGGATGTGCGGAAATTAGTGACGCATGCATCAATCCAGGCATGGGCAAAAATTAAGGCGAAAGCCTCTTTGGAACAGGTGGCGCAACTGGTTCGCGCTTATCTCAAGTCGGATTTGCAGTCAGAGGTATCGTTGAAGCAAAGCATTGAGATCGATCCTGCTCTGTTGTCTAAAGAACTGGCAGCTGAAGAGCAGTTCGATTTCATCCTCGACCGCCTGCGCGGCTACTACGCCGACAAGGGCGTGCCGGCGACGCAGTTCAATGCGGTCGCTGCATTGTTCTCGGTCGCGGCTGAAGCCGCTCCTACAGGTGGCACCGCGGGCGCTGCAGGAGCGGTTTCAACCGCGACCGTGGCACTTGGTTCGCTGTACGACTTCGACCGCCGCATCGACGCGATCGGTACCTTCGCCGCCTTGCCGGAAGCCGAGGCGCTGGCCGCGGCCAACAAGCGCATCCGCAACATCCTGCGCAAGGCCGAGGGCGAGATTCCGGGGCAGATCGACCCGACCCTGCTGCGCGAGCCGGCCGAAAGCGCGCTGGCCGAGGCGGTGGAAGCGGTGATCGTGGAGACGGACGGCGCGCTGCGCCAACACGACTACGTCACCGTACTGAACTTCCTGGCGCGGCTGCGTCCGCAGGTGGACGCGTTCTTCGACGGCGTGATGGTCAACGCCGACGACCCGGCGCTACGCCGCAACCGCCTGGCCCTGCTCAAGCGTCTGGGCGACCGCCTCGGCAGCGTCGCGGCGATCGAACACCTGTCGGCGTAAGCGTCAGCGCCGCCGTAACGAGAGACGGGCCGCCTAGCGCGGCCCGTTCTCGTTTCATCGAGATGGCTGCCGCCGCGATGCGGCGCGACTGGCTTCGGCACACCGCAATGCGTCGGGACTGAAGTCCCTCCCACAGTGGGTTGCCCATGTGGTCCGCAAGCCTCGGCAGGAGCCGCGCGTGTTTCCGCCGCGACGAAAGAACCAAGCACTCACACGGCAGGAGAGAACGCGCCGGCCGGAGGCCTGCAACCCTGCACACAACGGACAGTGTGTGAGCGCCCGCAATCAAGCCCCTCTCCCCCCGGGAGAGGGGTTGGGGTGAGGGTACGTCGCGAAGCGACCCGCAGCGTGTGAGTGCACGAGGCTTCGCCCGTACCCTCATCCGCTCCTTCGGGGCACCTTCTCCCAAAAGGAGAAGGAACAGCCGACTAGCCCCTCTCCCCCCGGGAGAGGGGTTGGGGTGAGGGTACGGCGCGAAGCGACTCGCAGCGTGTGAGTGCACGAGGCTTCGCCCGTACCCTCATCCGCCCCTTCGGAGCACCTTCTCCCGAGGGGAGAAGGAAAAGCCGACTAGCTCCTCTGCGTGATCCCGAGGGGAGAAGGGAGCGGCGCGACGCGCCCCGCCGTTACGAATCCCCAATCCCGATTCCCCAATCCCGGCGTCTAATCAAACAACGCCTGGATCGCCGCCAACCCCGCATTGGCGCGCTCCTTCTTGCGCGCCGCATCGGCCACCGGGTCGGCGCCGTCGCGCTGCATTTCCTCGGCCGGGATCTCGTCGAAAAAGCGGCTGGGCTTGAGCCGGATGTGCTCGCCGAACTTGCGGGTGAGCTTGCTGTAGCTCATCCACAGCTGCTCCTTGGCGCGGGTGATGCCCACGTACAGCAGGCGCCGCTCTTCCTGCAGGTTGCCCTCTTCCAGGCTGACCTCGTGCGGCAGCACCCCGTCCTCGCAGCCGACGATGAACACGTAGCGGAACTCCAGGCCCTTGGACGCGTGCATGGTCATCATCCGCACCTGGTTGCCGCCGTCGTCCTTGTCGTTGCGCGACAGCAGCGCCAGCTGCGCGGCCAGGTCGCCGACGGTGGCGCCGCGCGGGCCGCCCTCGAACCACTTGGCCAGTTCCTCCAGGTTGCCGCGGCGGCGCTGGAAACTCGCTTCGTCCTTGCACTGATGGCGCAGTTCGCGGATCAGCCCGGATTGCTCGGCGAGCTGACGCACCACGTCGGCCGAGGACAGCGTGGTCGAGGCCGCGCGCAATTCGTGCAGGATGTCGACGAAGTCGCTCAGGCCGTTGGCCGCGCGCGGCGGCAACTGCTGCAGCGCGCCCACCGACTCGGCCGCGCGCGACATCGGCAGGTGCTTGGCCGAGGCCAGCTCGGCCAGCTTGGCCAGCGAAGTCGCGCCGACCTCGCGCTTGGGCGCCTGCACTGCACGCAGGAACGCCGCGTCGTCGTCGGGATTGACCAACAGGCGCAGCCAGGACAGCACGTCCTTGACCTCCTGCCGCTCCAGGAACGCGGTGCCGCCGGTGATGTGGTACGGCACGCCGGCGATCTGCAACGCCTTTTCCAGCGGCCGCGACTGGAAATTGCCGCGGAACAGGATGCAGAAGTCGCTCCACGGCACCTGCTTGGCGGTGCCCAGGTAGGCGATCTCGGCGGCCACCTTCTCCGCTTCGTGCTCGCTGTCGCGGCACTCCCACACGCGGATGCGCTCGCCGTCGGCCTGGTCGCTCCACAGCGTCTTCAGGTGCTCGTGCGGGTTGTGCGCGATCAACGCATTGGCCGCGCGCAGCACGCGGTTTGAGCAGCGGTAGTTCTGCTCCAGCTTGATGATCTGCAGGGCCGGATAGTCGCGGCCCATCTGCATCAGGTTTTCCGGGTTGGCCCCGCGCCAGGCGTAGATGCTCTGGTCGTCGTCGCCCACGCAGGTGAAGTTGCCGCGCGGGCCGGCCAGCATCTTCAGCAGCCGGTACTGCGCGTCGTTGGTGTCCTGGCTTTCGTCCACCAGCAGGTAGCCGATGCGTTCGCGCCAGGCCATCACGATGTCCTCGTTCTCCTCCAGCACCTGCACCGGCAGGCGGATCAGGTCGTCAAAGTCCACCGCGTTGAAGGTGCTCAACCGCGCCTGGTAGCGCTCGTACAGGCTGGCCGCTTCCTGCTCGCGGTTGCTGCGCGCCGCCGCCATTGCCTGCTCCGGCGACAGCCCGGCGTTCTTGGCGCGCGAGATCAGGTTCTTGGCGTCCTCGATGGCATCGGGCTTGGCCCCCGGCATCAGGTCCTTGATCTGCGCGGCGGCATCGTCGGCGTCGAAGATCGAGAAGCCGCGCTTCAACCCCACCGCGGCGTGTTCGATCTGCAGGAACTTCAGCCCCAGGGCGTGGAAGGTGCAGATGGTCAGGCCGTCGGCGGCCTCGCTGCGGATGCGCTTGGCCACGCGTTCGCGCATTTCCTTGGCCGACTTGTTGGTGAAGGTGATGGCGGCGATCCGCTTGGCCGGATAGCGGCCGCTGGCGATCAGGTGCGCGATCTTTTCCACGATCACGCGGGTCTTGCCGCTGCCGGCGCCGGCCAGCACCAGCAACGGACCCTCGCAATGCAGGACCGCGGCGCGTTGGGGAGGATTGAGACCGTGCATGAAGACTTCCCTTGGCCGCGCATTGTAACGGGCGCCGGCCGGCGCCGACGCCTCACCGCCGCGCCGGCGCTGAACCGGTTCGCGATCCGCCTGGCGGCCGGGGTGCGCGGCCGCCGCGCTAGAATCGGCGGCATGGCGAAACTGTACTTCTACTATTCGGCGATGAACGCCGGCAAGACCACCACGCTGCTGCAGTCGGCGCACAACTACCGCGAACGCGGCATGCGCACGGCGATCCTGACGCCGCGGCTGGACCACCGCGCCGGCAGCGGCGTGGTCGCCTCGCGCATCGGCCTGCGCGCCGACGGCATGGGCTTCGGCGCCGAGACCGATCTGCTGGCCATCATCGAAGCCGACATCGCCAGCCACGGCCCGCTGCATTGCGTGCTGGTGGACGAGGCGCAGTTCCTCAGCCGCGCGCAGGTCTGGCAGCTCAGCGAAGTGGTCGACCGGCTGCGCATCCCGGTGCTGTGCTACGGCCTGCGCACCGATTTCCGCGGCGAGCTGTTCGAGGGCAGCCAGTACCTGCTGGCCTGGGCCGACGAACTGCAGGAGATCAAGACCATTTGCCACACCGGCAGCAAGGCGACGATGACCGTGCGCGTGGACGAGAACGGCCATGCGGTGCAGGACGGCCCGCAGGTGGAGATCGGCGGCAACGAGCGCTACGTGTCGGTCAGCCGCCCCGAGTTCAAGAAGATCATGCGCGGCGAAGGCCGCATCGATCCGCTGCAGATCGCCCTGCCGCTGTAACCCGGATGCAACGCTCGATGCACCGCGCTGGTGCGTCGGGTCTGGCCGCGATGAACCGCCGCTGACGCTTGCCGCGCAGGCTCCTGTGCCTATGCCATCAGTCTATGGAGCGCGCCCGGCGGCATGCCTAGAATCGCGCCGATCGCACTCATGGGATGAGGAATATGCTTTCGTTGAAAGGATTTTTTGCCGGCAGCGGCACCGCATTGGCCTGCGCTTTGCTGCTCGCCCTGCCCGGCCAGGCCGCAGCGGCCCCGGGCGACCACACCTTCCAGGACATCCCGGCGCAGGTGCTGACCGACGGCTTCCTCGAGGCGCACTTGGATCTGTTCTATCGTCGCGCCGGCATCCGCGCCGACAAGAAGGGCGACTACGCCGAGGCCAGGAAGCAGTACCAGTTGGCCGCGCGCTACGCCGACAAGCCGTCGCAGGCACGGCTGGGCGAGATGTACTGGGAAGGCCAGGGCGGCGCCGCCGACCACACGATGGGCTTCCTGTGGATGGCGCTGGCCGCCGAGCGCGGCTACGACCAGTTCGGCGCGCGCAAGATGGAGTACTGGAATCAGCTGACCCCGGACGAGCGCAAGCGCGCGGCCAAGCTCGACAAGTCGATGCTGGCCGAGTACGGCGACCAGGTCGCCAAGCCGCGCCAGGAAGCGGTGCTGCGGCGCGAAGCGATGCGCAGCACCGGCGGCCTGCTCGGCCACTCCGGCGCGGCCGGCCCGCTGTCGATCAACGGCCCGCGCGGCGGCAGCATCGATCCGGAAGTGTTCTACGCCAAGCAGTTCTGGGAACCGAGCGCGTACTGGAAGCTGCAGGACCAGGTGTGGGACGGCCGCACACCGGGCCGGGTCGACATCGGCGATGTCGAGGACATCAGCACGCAAGGCGCGCCGCCGCCGCCGCAGGAACCGGCCAAGCACTGAGTGCGAGGCGGACAGCGTCGGGACCGAGGTCCCTCCCACAGGACGCGTTCGATGTATCGCCCTGCTTTGCAGGCGCGGCTGCGCGTTTCTCTCGACCGAGTGCAATCCCCCTTGTGGGAGGGACTTCAGTCCCGACGAGCGAAGCGCGACGACATCGCATCGCCGCGCCTCCCGGGATGAACGTCCACGCGCCGATGCCAAGCATCGGCACCGCGTACGCGCGCCTCCTCAGTACAACTTGCGCTCGGCCACCGGCGGCGGCGTCCACTGATACAGCCAGGTCTCGGTCAGCGGGCGCTCGCCGCTGCGCAGGTACAGGCGAATGTCGATCTGCTCGCTGCCGTCGTCCGGCGGCACCACGTCGAACATCGCGCGGTAGCCGGCAATCTCATGCAGCGGCCGGGCCGAGACGATTTCGGTGCGACCACGGTTGAGCTGCAGCACCACCTCGACCTTGGCGTCCTTCTCCTTGCCCAGCTTGGCCAGTTCGCCACCGGCGAAATCCACCGCGAAGCGCCAGGAGAAGTAGTGGCGCTTCTGCCCGACCACGCCGCCCAGGCCGGTGCGGGTGGCCACGCAATGCGCCAGCGGCGAGGACGCCGGCGGCTGCGCGCCCCAGTACAGGCGGTAGCCGAACAGCAGCTCCTGGCCCGGTTGCGGCTTGTCCTGCGGATTCCAGAACGCGACGATGTTGTCGAAGGTCTCGTCGACGGTGGGGATCTCCACCAGTTGCACCGAACCCTTGCCCCAACCCTGCTTCGGCTCCACCCACAGGCACGGGCGCTTCTCGTAGAACACGCCGTCGTCCTGGTAGTGATCGAAGTTGCGGTCGCGCTGCAGCAGGCCGAAACCGCGCGGGTTGTCGTCAACGAACATGTTGAAGCGCAGGTGCGGCGGATTGCACAGCGGCCGCCAGATCCACTCGCCGCCGCCGGTCCACATCGCCAGGCCATCGGTGTCGTGGATCTCCGGGCGCCAGTCCCAATCCATGCGGCGGTCGTTCTCGCCGACCTGGTACATGCTGGTGCACGGACCCAGGCCCAGGCGCTCGATGGTCTTGCGCGGATACAGCGCGCTGTCGATGTCCATCAGCAGCACGTCGCCGTTGGTGATGGCGAAGCGGTAGGCGCCGGCGACGCTGGGCGAATCCAGCAGCGCGTACACCACCACCGTGTCCGACCCGGCCTGGGGCTGCTCGAGCCAGTAGGCGATGAAATCCGGAAATTCCTCCGGGCCGCCGGTACCGGTATCGATCGCCAGCCCGCGCGCCGACTGCCCGTACTGGCCCTCCTTGCCCACCGCGCGGAAGTAGCTGGCGCCGAGGAACGCGGCGAAGTCGCGCTCGGTGTCCTGCTTGGTGTTGAGGCGGAAACCGGCGAAGCCCAGTTCCTTGGGCAGGTGCGCGCCCTTCAGCCCGCTGCTGCCGTAGTCGAACGCCGCGCTGTCGTAGGCCAGTTCCTGCGCCTGCCCGTCGACCAGGTCGAACATGTGCACCGGCGTCTTGAAGTACAGCCCCAGGTGGAAGAACTTGGCCTGGAACTTCGGGCCTTGGTCGGCCGCCCACAGCGCGTGGTCCTGGCGGTAGCGGATCGACTGGTACTGGTCCCAGGTCAACGCCTCCACCGGCGCCGGCAGCACCCGCTTGTGGCTCTGGTATGGCGCATCGGCCATGGCCCGCGCGTGGCCCTTGAGCCAGGCGTAGTCGAACGGCTGCGGCTTGCCCAGGCGGCGCAGGCCCACCGCAGGAGCGGCCTGGCCGAGCATCGGCATCCCCGGCAAGCCCATGGCGGCGAAGGCGGCGGCGGCGTTCTTGAGGAAATCGCGTCGTTGCATGGCCGGACCGAAACGAAAGAGGATGCCCATGATAGACAAGCGGCGCCGAAGGCGGCGGTGATGGGCTCACCGGATGCATCCCAGGCGCCGCCGCTCCGGCGGCGGCGCACTGCTGCTGGCGACATCGCTTTCCCACCCAACCGCATCGGCGGCGGCGACGCGGGGAGCGGGCAAGGCGTTTAGAGGAGCGTCTACTAACGCGAGAAAGCCACTGATAGAAGCGCTTGAGCCGACGCGTTAACGCGAATGTATGTCGCGGCCGAAGTCGCCCTCACGGTCGCGACGGCATGGCTCGCTGCGCCGCCACAAAACCGCGTTGTTGGAGGTGCCCCGCAGGCGCCGAACCGCCTGTGTCAGGCTCATCGCTCAGCGCTGGCAGTGGCCGCACCAGACACTGGCGCGCTGACCGATGCTGGCATGGCGCAGCGTGCGCCCGCAGCGCTTGCAGGCCTCGCCCTCGCGGCCGTAGACCGACAGTTCCTGCTCGAAGTAGCCCGGCGCCCCGTCCGGGCTGATGAAATCGCGCAGGGTCGTGCCGCCGCGCTGGATCGCATAGCCCAGGATCGCCTTGGCGGCCTCGGCAAGACGCGCGTAGCGGGCACGCGAGACCTCGCCGGCTTCGCGCAGCGGACTGATGCCGGCCTGGAACAGACTCTCGGCGGCGTAGATGTTGCCCACCCCGACCACGATGCGCTGATCCATCAGGAAGGTCTTCACCGGCGCGGTGCGGCCGCGGCTGAGCCGGAACAAATGATCGCCGTCGAACGCATCCGACAGCGGCTCCGGCCCCAGCTCGGCGAGCAAGGGATGGGTTTCGCCCGGCGCCTGCCACAGCAGGCAACCGAACCGGCGCGGATCGTTGAAGCGCAGCACGCGGCCGTCTTCCAGGCTGATGTCGACATGGTCGTGCGCCCGCGGCAGCGTGTCGCCGGGCAGCACGCGCAGGCTGCCGGACATGCCCAGATGCAGCAATGCACTGCCGACCGCAGTGTCCAGCAGCAAGTACTTCGCGCGCCGGCGGATGCCGTCGATACGCTGCCCCGGCAATTGCTCGGCCACTTCCCGCGGAATCGGCCAGCGCAGATCCGGCCGCCGCAGGATCACCCCATGGATGCGCCGCCCCGACAGATGCGGCTCCAGGCCGCGCCGGGTGGTTTCGACTTCGGGGAGTTCGGGCATGGGTTCGTCGAATGTCGCAGGTAGATGGACAAGCTTAGCGGGCGCGAGGTGCGCTTCTGCTGAAGCTGGGGATTGTTGAGCAGACACTCCGCGCGCTGCGCGACGGAACGCACAGCGCGTGTGGCGACACGGCCGTGCTCACTGCGGCGGCGCCGCCAGCTCCCGCGCGCTGAGGTAGCCATCGCCGTTGGTGTCCTGCTTGCGGAAGCGGGCGGTCAGGGTGGCGATGTGTTGTGCGCGGGTGATCGGTGGGCCGCGGCCGCCGGGCAGTTCGGCGGGGCTGAGCACGCCGTCGTGGTCGAGGTCGCGCGCGTCGAAGGCGTAGCTCATCCAGACCAGGTATTCGTCCAGGCTGACGCGGCCGTCGCCGTCGCGGTCCATGCGCTGCAGGTAGCTGGCGGTACTGTCGATGGCCTGCGCCTCGGCGTTGGCGACGCTGCCGGCGAAGAGGACGCAGGCGATGCCCAGCGTCAGCCCGGCCCTCAACGACGAACGCCGCGCGAGGCGGCGTTCGTGCAACGGGGTGCGCGGTACGCCGCGGCTCATGCCAGGGCGTAGCCCTTCAGTCGCGCCGCGTACGCCTGCAGCGCGGCGATGCCGCTGGCTTCGGCATCGTGGCACCACGCCTGCAGGTGCTTGAGGCGTTCACTGGCGTCGTGGCTACGCGCTTCCAGCAGGGCCGCCAGGCGCGCACGGTGCTCGACCAGCGTGCGCATGCGCGGGCGCTGCGCCACCCAGTGCTGCAGTTGTTCGCGGGCGTCGGGCTTGAGCCAGCGGCCGTCGTCGACCAGGCCCTTGCGCAGGCGCCGCGGCAGCAGCTTGCGCAACTTGGCGCCGGCCTGCGCGGCTTCTTCCTTCAGCGCGGGGGTGAACACGTTGCGCTGGTAATCGGTCATCGCCTGGAAGCGGTGCGACAGCAGCGCGCGCAGGGTGTCGGCGTCCGGCACGGCGATGTTCGGGCGCACGTCCAGGGTCGGCGCCACGCGCAGGATCTTGGCCAGGCGCAAGGCGGCCAGTGCGCGGATCGCGATCCAGCCGATGTCCAGTTCCCAGCGACGCATCGAGAAGCGCGCCGAGCTCGGGAAGGCATGGTGGTTGTTGTGCAGCTCTTCGCCGCCGATCCACAGCGCCCACGGGGTCAGATTGGTCGAGGTGTCGGCGGACTCGAAGTTGCGGTAGCCCCACCAGTGGGCCAGGCCGTTGATCACGCCAGCGGCCCAGAACGGAATCCAGGCCATCTGCAGCGCCCACAGCGCGATGCCGGGCAGGCCGAACAGCGCGAAGTTGAACGCGAACAGCGCCACCGGCCCCAGGTTGGCGTACGGGGTGTAAAGGTGGCGCTCGATCCAGTCGTCCGGCGCGCCCTTGCCGTACTGCTCGATGTCGCCGCGCTGGGTGCGCGCTTCGCGGTACAGCTCCACGCCGCGCCAGAACACGCGGGCGATGCCCTTGGTCTGCGGGCTGTGCGGGTCTTCCTCGGTCTCGACCTTGGCGTGGTGCTTGCGATGGATCGCCACCCACTCCTTGGTGATCATCGAGGTGGTGAACCAGGTCCAGAAGCGGAAGAAATGCGACAGCAGCGGATGGAAATCCACACCGCGATGCGCCTGGCTGCGGTGCAGGTACAAGGTCACCGCGAAGATGGTGAGCTGGGTGAACAGCAGCAGCACGGCGAGCATGCCCCACCAGCCGACGCCGAGCAGGCCGTTGCCAAGGAAGTCGAGGATCGCGTCGAACATTGCCAGAAGCTCCAGAGCGTAAGACGGCGTGAGGGGATGACGACATGATGGGGGTTGTGCGGGCAAACTTCACCCGGCGCTCGCGTATGGTATTCAGCCGCCAAGCGCTTCCGATCACAGAACGGTGTCGGTTCCATGTCAGCCGCCTCTTCCCAAGCAACCCCCATGCCAGCGGCCGCGCCGTTGATCGAACTGGAGCGCGCCAGCGTGATCCGCGGCCAGGTTCGCGTGCTGCACGCGCTGAGCCTGCGCATCGCGCTCGGCCAACACACCGCCATCCTCGGCCCGAACGGCTGCGGCAAATCCTCGTTCATCAAACTGATCACCCGCGAGCTGTATCCGCTGGCGCGCGCCGGCGAGGAACCGGCGGTGCGGGTGCTCGGCCAGAGCCGCTGGCAGGTGGATCGGCTGCGCAGCCAGTTGGGCATCGTCAGCGGCGACCTCAGCGTCAATCTCGCCGACATGCCGGGGTTGGACGTAGAAAGTGCGGTGCTGTCCGGATTCTTCGCCAGCTATGTGGTGCCGCCGCACCGTGAGGTGACCGACGCGATGCGGGCACGGGCGCGCGAGGCGCTGCAGGCCTCGCACGCGCTGCCGCTGTTGCGACGCGCCTACGCCGAGCTGTCGGCCGGCGAGACCCGACGCGTGATGATCGCGCGCGCCCTGGTCAACCGGCCGCAGGCACTGCTGCTGGACGAACCCAGCACCGGCCTGGATCTGATCGCACGCGAGCACCTGCTGGCGACGATGCGCGACCTCGCCCGCCAAGGCATCACCCTGGTGCTGGTCACCCACCACATCGAGGAGATCGTGCCGGAGATCGCGCGGGTGATCCTGCTGCGCGAGGGTCAGGTGTACGCCGACGGCACGCGCGAGGAACTGCTGGCCGATGCGCCGCTGTCGGCGGTGTTCGGCGGACCGGTGCGGGTGCAGCGCGATGGCGACAGCTATAGCGCGCGGGTGGTTGCGGAGGGCTGATCCGCGCAAGCCCACGAACCCTCGGGGCCGCGGGCTTGCGGTCTGCGCAATGTCGCAGGTGATGCGGGAATGTCTGTAGGAGCGGCTTCAGCCGCGACGGGCATTCCCGGTAACGCCTGTCGCGGCTGAAGCCGCTCCTGCAGATGGCCTTTCGTCGTTGGTTAGAGCCGCCCCGAAGCCGCTTCCACACGCGGGACGTCCACCGTCATCGGGAGTTCCGGTAACCGTGCCGAATGCGCTCAGGCAAACGCCGCGCTCGATCCTCGCGCCGGTGCGTTTGCTTCGAACGCGGCGCGCGCGCCGCGGATCTGCGCATGGTGATCGGCGGCCCAACGCACCAGCGGCGCCAGCACCACGCTCAGCGACTGCCCTAGCGGGGTAAGCCGATACTCCACCCCAGGCGGCACCGTCGGCAGCACCTCGCGAGCGACCAGCCCTTCGCGCTGCAGGTCGCGCAGGGTCTGAGTGAGCATGCGCTGGGAGATGTCCGGCACCGCGCGGCGCAGTTCGCCGAAGCGGTGCGGGCGTTCGGCCAGCAGCATCACGAACAGGGTGCTCCACTTGTCGCCGATCTGCGCCAGCACGTCGCGCACCGGGCACTGGTCGATGGCCATGCCGGCGCGCTGGTGGTCCTGCAGTTGCTGGCTCATCAATCCGTCGACGGCGGCGACCGACGGCAAGACGCGATCCATGGTGGTTACCTCGAGGTAATCAGGGGCGGAAAAAGTGCCGTCTTTACAGCCCGGCCAAGGTCTCTAGGATAGACCAGGTTCCTTTTCCAGACCATGGCGTCCTGCGACGCCTCCCTTTCTTCAGGAGACCTGTCATGTCCGTATCTTCCGATTCCCTGCTCGTCACCGGCGCTGGCGGCCAGTTCGGCCAGCGCGTGCTCACGCACCTGCTCGACACCCTCCAAGTGGCGCCGTCGCGGGTCGTGGCGATGACCCGCCAGCCCGACCGCCTGGCCGCCTGGGCCGCGCGCGGCGTGGACGTGCGCCACGGCGATTTCGACGACGCCACCTCGCTCGACACCGCGTTCCGTGGCGCCGGCCGCGTGTTGTTGATCAGCACCGACGCGCTCGACCGCCCCGGCCACCGCCTGCAGCAGCACCAGGCCGCGATCGCCGCCGCCGAACGCGCCGGCGTCGGCCACCTGGTCTACACGTCGTGCCCGGAACCGCGCGACTCGCCGCTGCTGCTGGCTGCCGATCACGCCGGCACCGAGGACAGCCTGGCCGCCAGCGCCCTGCCCGCCTGGACCGTGCTGCGCAACCACTGGTACTTCGAAAACCTGTTCATGAGCCTGCCGCCGGTGCTGGCCTCGGGCCACTGGTACAGCGCGGCCGGCGACGGCGGCATCGCCCACATCGCCCGCGACGACCTGGCCCGCGCCGCCGCGGTCGCCCTGGCCAGCGGCGACGGCAAGCGCACGCTCACCCTCAGTGGTGCGCGCGCCTACACCACCGCCGACATCGCCGCGCTGGTCGCGCAGGTGCTGGACGTGCAGATCCAGGTGGTGCCGGTACCGGTCGAGGGCCTGGTGCAGGGCATGGTCGGCGCCGGCCTGCCCGAGCCGGTCGCACGCATCTATGCCTCGTTCGACACCAACACCGCCGCCGGCCGCGTCGCTACCGTCACCGGCGACTACCAGGCGCTGACCGGGCAGGCGCCGCTGCCGTTCGAACAGTGGCTGCAGGACCAGCGCGCGCAGTTGACGGCGTTGAAGCCGTAAGCGAATTCGGCGGCGCGCGCACGCAGGTGCGTGCTACTTGCCGATGCAGAAGCTGGAGAAGATCCGCCCGAGCAGGTCGTCGGCGCTGAGCGTGCCGACGATCTCGCCGAGCGCGGCATGGGCCAGGCGCAGTTCCTCGGCGGCCAGTTCCAGGCGTTCGTGCTGCAGTTCGGCCGTCGCCGCATCGGCATGAGTCGCGGCACGCTGCAGCGCATCGACGTGGCGGGCGCGCGCGGAGAACTCGCCGTCGCTGCCCTCGCCGGCCGCGGCGCCGGCGATCGCACGCAGCTGCGCATGCAGTTGCTCCAGGCCGCTCCCGGTCGCGGCGGAGACATAGACGCGCTCGGCGCTGGCCACGGGCACGGTGGCGAGCAGGTCGCTCTTGTTGTGGATCCACAGGCGCTGCGGCACGTCGGCGATGGCGTCGGCGATCGCCGCATGGCCGGCCTCGGCCTCGCGCGCATCGAGCACGATCAGCGCCAGGTCGGCGCGCTGCAGTTCCTGGCGCGCGCGCCGCATGCCCTCGCGCTCGATCGCATCGCCACCCTCGCGCAGGCCGGCGGTGTCGACCAGGGTCAGTTCCACGCCGTCCAGGCGCACGGTCTCGTGCAAGGTGTCGCGGGTCGTGCCAGCGATGTCGGTGACGATGGCGCGATCGCTGCCGGCCAGCGCGTTGAGCAGGGAACTCTTGCCTGCGTTCGGCGGGCCGACCAGCACCGCATGCAGGCCATCGCGCAGGCGCCGCCCGCGTTCGGCGTCGGCACGCAGTTGCGCCAGGTCCGCGCGCGCCTGCGCCAGGCCGGCGCGGACCTGCTCGCCGCCCAGCGTGTCCAGCGCCTCGTCGGCGAAATCGATCGCCGCCTCGATGTGGATACGCAGGCGGATCAGCTGTTCGGCCAGCTCGTCGACGCGACGCGAGAACACCCCGTCCAGCGAGCGTCGTGCCGCGCGTGCGGCGCGCAGGTCGCCGGCGGCGATCAGGTCGGCGATCGCCTCGGCCTGGGCCAGGTCGAGCTTGCGGTTGAGGAAGGCGCGCTCGCTGAACTCGCCTGGGCGCGCTGGCCGCGCGCCGAGTTCGCAGCAGCGCGCCACCAGGTGCCGAAGCAGCACCGGGCTGCCGTGCGCCTGCAGTTCCAGCACGTCCTCGCCGGTGAAGCTGCGCGGCGCCGGAAACCACAGCGCGATGCCGTCGTCCACGATCTCGCCGTGCGCGTCGCGAAAGCGCGCGTAGCGCGCGCTGCGTGGCATCAAGGGGCCCAGGCCCAGTCCATCGGCGATGGCCGCGGCCGCCGGACCGGACACGCGGACCACGCCGACACCGCCCGCACCAGGAGCGGTGGCGATGGCGGCGATGGTGTCGATGGCGGAAGACGGCATGGCGGAGGCAGCAGGTCGATAGCGCGGTGGATTACAGCGTCTGCAATTGCCCGCGCACGTAAGCCGCCGACGCGCCGTTGGGTTGCAGTTCCAGGTAGGTCTCGAAGGCGCGCTTGGCCTTGGCCGCATCGCCCAACTGGCGGTAGGCGTCGCCCAGGTTGACGTAGGCCACCGCGCGCGAGGGATCGATCTTCAGCGTGTTCTCCAGCCAGCGCACGGCCTGCGCGAACTTGCCCTGGCGATAGTAGATGAAGCCGAGATTGTTGGCCGCCAGCGCGAAGTCCGGGCGCAGCTTCAGCGCCTCGGTGAACTGCGCTTCGGCCTCGTCGTAGCGCTTCTCCTTGTACAGCTGCAGGCCGCGGTCGTTGGCGCGCAGCGCACGCTGCCGATCGGACACTGGACCGGCCGCCACCGGCACCGCCAGCGGCCGTTCGCCGCCCTGCAGGTCCTTGACCACCACTGCCGGCTTGGACGGAGCGGCCGGCGCGGCGGCGCTGCTGGTGCTGGCGTTCGGCGTCGCGGTCGACGCCGGCGCGGCCGCATCGACGCGATCGTTCATCGCGATCGCGGCCGAGGACAGTTGCTGCGTGCTGGCGGTGAGGAACTCTTCGCCCTCCGGCACCTGCAGCACGAACTCGCCGCCCTGCGAACCGGGCAGGCTGCCGAACGCAGGCGTCTGCTGCGAGATGCTCGACACCGCCGGCGCCACGTACGCGGCCAGTTCGGTGCCGGTGATCAGGCCATCGCCGTTGAGGTCGGCCTTGCCCGACAGCGCCTGCAGCAGCACCCAGGTGAACACCGAGTGGCCGTTGGGGCCGCTGTCGGCGACCTGCTGGTCGGCGCCGCCGGCGGTGAGCATCTGCCGGGCGATGCGCCGCGCGTTTTCGCGCAGGTAGGCGCTGGTGCCACCGCCGCGGGTCAGGCCCAGGCCGCTGTAGCACGCGTCCATCACGAACAGCACGTGCTTGGCTTCCAGGCTCTCGGCGATGTCCTGGATCTCGGTCATCGGAATCGCGTCGGTGGCGAACTGCGCCGGATCCGAGTCGGCGGGCACGATGTAGCCGAGGTCGCGTCCGGAGGCCAGCTTGCGCGTTGCGCCATGGCCGGCGAAGAACACGAACACGCGGTCGTTCTTGCCGACGCCGCCATGCGCCAGGCGGTCATGGAAGGCGGCCAGGATGTTGTTGCGGGTGGCCTCCTGGTTCTTCAGCACGATCACCTGCGACGACGGGAAACCGAAGCTGCCGGTCAGCGTCTGCGCGATGGCCTGCGCGTCGTTGGCCGCGTACTGCAGCTTGGGCCAGTGCGCGTAGTCGTCGATGCCGATCACGATGGCCCAGGACTTGTCGTAGCCGCTGGTCACCGCCGGTGCGGCGGCGTTGCTGGCCGCGCGCGCCACGCTGAAGTCGCGCCCGTTCCAGGCGGCGAACTGGTAGCCGTCGGCGCTGAGCCGGTCCAGGATCTGCGGCAGCGCCTTGACCGTGCGTTCGTGGATGTCGTGGAACAGCAGGATGCCGCGCTGCTCGCGGCCGACCTGCTCGAGCACGCGCTGCACGATCGACTCCGGCACCGGGTCGGCCCAGTCCAGCGAATCCACATTCCACATCACCGACTTCAGGCCGGCCTCGCCGAGGATCTGCATGCCCTCGGCGTTGCGCGCGCCGTAGGGGAAGCGGAACAGCGGCGCACGCTTGGCGTCGACCGCGCGCAGCATGCGGTCGGTGTCGAGGATCTGGCTGCGCAGCGCGGCCCCGGTTTCCTTGGACAGTTGCGCGTGGGTCAGGCTGTGGTTGCCGACGGTGTAGCCCTGCTCCATCAGGCTGCGGCTGACGCTGGCCAGCGGCGACAGATCGACCTTGCCGTCCGCTTCGAGCTTGCCCAGGTTGCGGCCAACCTCGAAGAACGTGGCCGGCACGTCGTAGCGCTTGAGGATGGCCACGATCTCGTCGGTGTACTCGCGATGCGGGCCGTCGTCGAAACTCAGCACCACGGTCTTGGGCGGCAGGTCGCGGCCGAACACCTCGCGGTCGCTGTCCTTCATCGACATCGGGTACGGGGTGATCACGCCGTAGTCGCGCAGGATCGCCTCGCGCGTGTACAGCGTGCCGAGGTGGGCGACGTAGTCCTCCCACTTCTCGCGCTTCTGCACGATCGCGCGGGTGCGGTCGAAGCGGCTGAAGATCGCGGTGATCTCGCGGTTGTAGGTGCGCTCGATCTCGTCGAGCGCTTCCAGGTCCTCGCCGATGCGCTGGTGCAGCTTGATCGCCGGCAGCGAGGAGTCCTTGCCGATGCGCAGCTGCCAGTCGGCGAGGACCTCGCGGAACGCCAGGCGGTCGGCGTCGTACAGGTCCGGCGCCGATTCGACGTAGTCCAGCAAGCTGCCGACCGCGGCGAAGCGCTGCGGGTCCGGCAGCGCCAGCAGCGCATCGAACTGCTTGGCCAGCGCCTCGCGGCGCTCCAGGCCCTCGTGGAACAGCTGCTGGCCGACGCCGCTGGAGGTTTGCCGGTCGGCCGGCGACTGCTTGGCCTCGTCGGCCAGCAACACGATGATCTTGCGCTGCGCCGCCAGCTGCGCCTGCAGGCCCTGCAGCAGCGCCGTCGCCTGGGACTGCAACGCCGGCGAGCCGGGGATGGCGATCGTCGGGGCGGGCGCCGCGGGCTTGGCGGCAGTGGCCTCGCTGCTCGCAGGCTGGCGCTGGCAGGCGGCCAGGGCCAACGCGAGCAGGCCGATCACGGCCAAGGACGGCGACAACGGACGACGGCGCTTGCGCATGACCACGGACTCGCGAGCAAGGCGATGCGGAAAACGCATGCAGCCGGCGCCTTCCCCGGCCGCATGCGCAACGCCCGCCGGAGGGCGGGCGTTGTCGTGTCTACTTCTTCGTCTTGACCGGTGGCTTGCCGCCACCGCCACCGCCACCGCCACCACCGCCGGCGGTCGCCGGTTCGCCGTGGCGCTTGGTCATCCACCACTGCTGCAGCAGACCCAGCGAACCGTTGGTGACCCAGTACAGCACCAGACCCGACGGCACGAAGGCCATCATCACGCCGAACACCAGCGGCATGAACTGCATCATCTTGGCCTGCACCGGATCCATGCCCGGCGACGGTGTCAGCTTCTGCGTCAGCCACATCACCGCCACGTTGATCACCGGCAGGATGAAGTACGGATCGCGCGCGGTCAGGTCCTGGATCCAGGCGAACCACGGCGCCTGACGCAGTTCCACCGACTCCACCAGCACCCAGTACAGCGCGAAGAAGATCGGCATCTGGATCAGCACCGGCAGGCAGCCGCCCATCGGGTTGATCTTCTCCTTCTTGTACAGCTCCATCATCGCCGTCTGGAACTTCTGCTTGTCGTCGCCGTAGCGCTCCTTGAGCTGCTGGATGCGCGGCTGGAACTTGCGCATCTTGGCCATGCTCTTGTACTGCGCGGCCGACAGCGGATACAGCATCAGCTTCAGCAGCACCACCAGACCGACGATCGACCAGCCCCAGTTGCCGAGCAGGTTGTGCAGGTGGCTGAGGATCCAGAACAGACCCTGGCCGAGCAGCGCCATCAGCGAGAAGCGGCTGTAGTCGACCACGCGGTCGAGGCCGCGCACGTTCTCCTTGGCGATCTGGCTGACCAGCTTCGGGCCGACCCACAGCCGCGCCTCGGTGCTGGCGGTGGCGCCCGGCGCCACGGTGAAGCCTGGGCCGCGCGCTTCGATCACATGCCGCGGGCCGTCGTTGGACAGCACGTACAGCGCCTGCTGGTCGGCCTGCGGAATCCAGCCGGTGAAGAAGTGGTGCTGCAGCAGGGCGATCCAGCCGCCGGAGATGGTCTGGTTGAGCGGGCCGTCTTCCAGGTAGTCCTTGAACGCACGACGCTGGTAGCCATCAGCCGGGCTGAACCAGGTGGCGCCGTTGAAGCTGAAGGAATCCGGGTTGGTCATGCCGCGGCTGACGATGGTCGGCACCCGGCTCAGCTTGCGGAACACGTAGCCCTGCCACGGCTTGCTGCCGTGGTTGACGACCTCGTCGCGCACCTGCACGGCGTAGTGGCCGCGCTGCAGGGTGTAGATGCGACGGATGCTGACGCCGTCCGGGCCGTTCCACACGAACGGCACCTGCAGGCTGTCCTGGCCCTTGGCCAGCACGTAGTCCTTGCCCGGCTGCTCGGGGCGGAAACCGCCCGGGCCCGGCGACGGCGAATTGCGCTCGCCGACCCAGCCGCTGGTGGCGGTGTACGGATGCGCCGCATCTTCGGTCAGCAGCTGCACCGGCGGGCTGCCGGGCTGCTTGGTCTGCGGGAACAGCAGCAGGTCGGCGTCGAACACGCTGCGGCCGTCCAGGGTCAGGCGCAGCACGTCGGTGGTGACGGTGACCCGCGGCGCGGCGCTGGCGGCGGCGGTCTCGGGCGTGGTGCTGGCCGGCGCGGTGCCGGGCACCGTGGCCTGCGGAACGGCCGGCGCATGCGTGGCGCCGGCGTCGGCGTCCTGCGCCGGCGGCACCGTGGTCGCCGCCGCGACCGTCGCCGCGTTGGCGTTCGGCGCGTGTTCCTTGTTCCATTCCATCCACAACAGCGCCGCGACCATCAGCCAGGCGAAAATCAGGAAAAGGCGGGTCTGGTTCATCGGACAGGCAAGCTCGGCTCAGCCAGAAGCAGGTTCTGACGTGGATGTGGGGGAAGAAGGACGATCGGGCGGCGGCATTGTGCCGTCCGCGGACGGGGCCGGCAATGCGCCGGCGCGACGCAGCAGGCGCAGATAGGCCTGGCGCAGTTGATCGCCGCTGGCCTGGGCGGCGGCGCTGCGCGCCACTACCACGTAATCGCCGGGCGCCAGCCACGGCAGCAGCTGCCGCGTGGCCTCGCGCAGCACGCGCTTGATGCGATTGCGCACGACTGCACGCTTGTCGACCTTGCGCGACACCGCCAGGCCCAGCCGCGCCGGGTGCGGCGAACTGCGCCAGTGCAGGCTCATCAGCGGCTCGGAACAGCGGCGCGCGGCATCGAACACGACGCGGTATTCCGCAGACGTGCGAACCCGCGCAGAGCGAGGAAATCGCCTACGCGGGTCGGGATGATTCACGGTCCGGATTGCAGGCGCCGCCTGGGGCGGCGAAGCAATCAAGCGCTCAGGCGCTTGCGGCCCTTGGCGCGGCGACGGGCCAGGATCTTGCGGCCGTCGGCGGTGGCCATACGGGCACGGAAGCCGTGGTCGCGCTTGCGCTTGAGGTTGCTGGGCTGGAAGGTGCGCTTGGTGGCCATCGGGGCGCTCTGATCTGAATGGGGCGGAAAGAACCGGAAATTCTATAGGACCACTCACGCCGCGGTCAACTCCCTGTATTGCCCACGGCAGAGGACGGCAGCACCCGGCCTGTGGATGGATCTGTGAATAGCCGTGGGAAAACCATTCCCGACCCTGCGCGCCGGTGGTAGTCTGATCCATCCGCTTTCCTCTCCCACCGGCCGAATGCGCCGCGCCCGAGCGCGCCCTTCATGCCCGGTCTATCGACGAATTTAGATCTGATGGATGCTTGGCCCCGTTGCCTGGAACGTCTGGAAGCCGAATTTCCAGCCGAGGACGTTCACACTTGGTTGAAACCGCTGCAAGCCGAACAGCGCCATGACAACAGCATGGTGCTGTACGCCCCGAACGCCTTCATCGTCGAGCAGGTGCGCGAGCGCTACTTGCCGCGCATCCGCGAGCTGTTGACCTATTTCGCCGGCAGCGGCGAGGTGCTGTTGCAGGTCGGTTCGCGCCCGCGCGCGCCGGAACCGGCTGCCGCACCGCCCAGCGAGAGCGCGGCCGCACGCACGCCGACGCCGCCGTTGCTGGAGCCGTTCGCCGGCAACCTCGATTCGCACTACACCTTCGCCAACTTCGTCGAAGGGCGCAGCAACCAGCTCGGCCTGGCCGCTGCGGTGCAGGCCGCGCAGAAGCCGGGCGACCGCGCGCACAACCCGCTGCTGCTGTACGGCGGCACCGGCCTGGGCAAAACCCACCTGATGTTCGCCGCCGGCAACGCCATGCGCGAGCAGAATCCGAATGCGCGGGTGATGTACCTGCGCTCGGAACAGTTCTTCAGCGCGATGATCCGCGCGCTGCAGGACAAGACCATGGACCAGTTCAAGCGCCAGTTCCAGCAGGTGGACGCGCTGCTGATCGACGACATCCAGTTCTTCGCCGGCAAGGACCGCACCCAGGAAGAGTTCTTCCACACCTTCAACGCGTTGTTCGATGGCCGCCAGCAGATCATCCTGACATGCGACCGCTATCCGCGCGAGGTCGAAGGGCTGGAGCCGCGGCTGAAGTCGCGCCTGGCCTGGGGCCTGTCGGTGGCGATCGATCCGCCCGATTTCGAGACCCGTGCGGCGATCGTGCTGGCCAAGGCGCGCGAGCGCGGCGCGGAGATCCCCGACGACGTGGCGTTCCTGATCGCCAAGAAGATGCGCTCGAACGTGCGCGATCTGGAAGGCGCGCTCAACACGCTGGCGGCGCGCGCCAATTTCACTGGCCGCGCGATCACCACCGAGTTCGCCCAGGAGACCCTGCGCGACCTGCTGCGCGCGCAGCAGCAGGCGATCGGCATCCCCAACATCCAGAAGACCGTGGCCGACTACTACGGCCTGCAGATCAAGGATCTGCTGTCCAAGCGGCGCACGCGCTCGCTGGCGCGGCCGCGGCAGGTGGCGATGGCGCTGACCAAGGAACTGACCGAACACAGCCTGCCGGAGATCGGCGACGCGTTCGCCGGGCGCGACCACACCACCGTGCTGCACGCCTGCCGGCAGATCAAGCACCTGATGGAGACCGACGGCAAGCTGCGCGAGGATTGGGACAAGCTGATCCGCAAGCTCAGCGAGTGAGCCCAAGCGGGACTACCGGGGGGCCGCTTGATAAATCGGTGCATGACTTCGCGACAAATCCGGGAGAAACTGTGGATAAAGCGCGACGCGGCGGCGACGGCAAAACTATCCACAGGTTTCCCCACCAGTTCCGGGGCAGTAGTACACGGGATTGAGGGCGTGAAAAATCTTTTGTATTCAGTGGTTTGAGCTACATTTGCACCGAATTTCGCTCTACCATCACCACCAAGCTTTTGATTTATTCCACATCTTTTAAAGCATAGGGGCACGGAACCACATGCGTTTCACACTGCAGCGCGAAGCCTTCCTCAAGCCATTGGCGCAAGTCGTCAATGTGGTCGAACGCCGCCAGACCTTGCCGGTTCTGGCCAACTTCCTGGTGCAGGTGCACGGCGGGCAGCTGTCGCTGACCGGTACCGATCTGGAAGTGGAAATGGTCTCGCGCATTGCGGTCGACGATGCCCAGGACGGCGAAACCACGATTCCGGCGCGCAAGCTGTTCGAGATCGTCCGGGCGCTCCCCGACGGCAGCAAGGTCACCGTGTCCCAATCCGGCGACAAGATCACCGTGCAGGCCGGGCGTAGCCGCTTCACCCTGGCCACGTTGCCTGCCAACGACTTCCCGTCGGTCGACGAAGTGGAAGCCACCGAGCGGGTGGTGGTGCCGGAAGCGGCGTTGAAGGAACTGATCGAGCGCACCGCGTTCGCGATGGCGCAGCAGGACGTGCGCTACTACCTCAACGGCCTGCTGTTCGACCTGCACAACCAGACCCTGCGCTGTGTGGCCACCGATGGCCATCGCCTGGCGCTGTGCGAGACCGAACTGGAGAACGCCGGCGGCGCCAAGCGCCAGATCATCGTGCCACGCAAGGGCGTGACCGAACTGCAGCGTCTACTGGAAGGCGGCGAGCGCGAAGTCGAACTGGAAGTCGGCCGCGCGCACGTACGGGTCAAGCGCGACGATGTCACCTTCACCTCCAAGCTGATCGACGGCCGCTTCCCCGATTACGAAGCGGTGATCCCGATCGGTGCCGACCGCGAGGTCAAGCTGGATCGCGAGATCCTGCGCGCGGCGCTGCAGCGTGCGGCGATCCTGTCCAACGAGAAGTACCGCGGCGTGCGCGTGGAAGTGTCGCCGGGCCAGCTGAAGATCAGCGCGCATAACCCGGAACAGGAAGAAGCGCAGGAAGAAGTCGAAGCCGACACCAAGGTCAGCGACCTGGCGATCGGCTTCAATGTGAACTACCTGCTCGATGCCCTGTCCGCGCTGCGCGAGGAGTTCGTGGTGATCCAGCTGCGCGACGCCAACTCGTCCGCGCTGGTGCGCGAAGCCAGCAGTGCCCGCTCGCGTCACGTGGTGATGCCGCTGCGTCTCTGACGTTTCGCTTCGTGTTCCACGTGGAACACGCGCGGAAAGCGACCCGGCCTTGTGCCGGGTTTTCTTTTTCTGTGGACGGATGGGTCCAAGCGCCGAGGTCACACATCGACGCAACCTGACGCGCGGCCCCCTAACCGTGGCGGCACGTACGGAGGCGCTGCTACGCCTAGCTGCGCGAGCTTAGGACCAACTGCGCCGACATGGGAGATACGCTCCTTTGTCGGTCCGCCGGCAAACAGAGCGAATAGCGACATTTTCGCCTGCTCCAATTGCGCCCTGCTCGATCTCCCTTCCGCGGCTCGGCCGACAAGCCTCCGGCGCCAGCCCGAAGCATTCCGTCCATCGCACTGCGACCTGGTGCCCGGCGCACCGACTGCACAACGCCAGCCAGCCGTTTTGGGTATGCTGCCGCCCTCCCCCTGATCCCGATCTGCGTGCGCCCGGCGCGAGCGCTTTCGCCTCCATTCCCGCATGCACGTCTCCCGCCTCGACTTTCACCATCTGCGCAGGTTCGCGACGCTCGAGCTGGCGCCTGCGCCCGGGCTGAACCTGATCACCGGCGACAACGGCGCCGGCAAGACCACGGTTCTCGAGGCGATGCACCTGATGGCCTATGGGCGGAGCTTCCGCGGCCGGGTGCGCGACGGACTGGTCAGCCAAGGCCAGGAAGCGCTGGACGTCTTCGTCGAATGGCAGGAGCAGTCGGGCGAGGCCGGTGCGACACGTCGGCGCCGCGCCGGACTGCGTCACAGCGGTCAGGAGTGGCGCGGCCGCCTCGACGGCCAGGACATCGCCCACCTCGGCACGTTGTGCGCAGCGCTGGCGGTGGTCACCTTCGAGCCGGGCAGCCATCTGCTGGTCAGCGGGGGGGGCGAGCCGCGGCGCCGCTTCGTCGATTGGGGCTTGTTCCACGTGGAACCTGACTTCCTGCCGCTGTGGCGGCGCTACGCGCGAGCGCTCAAGCAGCGCAATGCCCTGCTCAAGAGCGGCGGCAGCGGCGCGGCGCTCGATGCCTGGGACCACGAGCTGGCCGAGTCGGGCGAGCCGCTGACCTCGCGCCGCCAGGACTACCTGGACCGGCTGCTGCAGCGCCTGCTCGCCCTGGCCCCCGAGCTGGCGCCGACGCTGAAAATCGCACACCTGCAGTTCGCGCCCGGCTGGCGCCGCCAAGACGTCTCGCTTGCCGATGCCCTGCTGCTCAACCGCGAGCGCGACCGGCAGCTCGGCTACACCTCGGCCGGCCCGCACCGCGCCGACTGGAGCCTGAGCTTCGCCGAGATCCCCGGCCGCGACGCCCTCTCCCGCGGCCAGGCCAAGCTCACCGCCCTGGCCTGCCTGCTGGCGCAAGCCGAGGACTATGCCGAGCAACGTGGCGAATGGCCGGTGATCGCCCTGGACGATCTGGCCTCGGAACTGGACCGGCACCATCAGGGGCGTGTGCTGGAGCGTCTGCGGGCCGGACCCGCCCAGGTCTTCGTCACCGCCACCGAAACCCCGCAGGCGCTGGCCGGTGCCGGCCTGCCGATTGCGCGGTTCCACGTGGAACATGGACAAATCCTGGTTCCCTCCTAGGCCGCCACGGGGGGCAGCCGCCCGGGCTGCTATAATTTCCACCAATCCCCTATCCAGCGGCGCGAACCGGCCCCGGCCTGTCTTCGCCGCCTCGTGGAGCCTACGGCACCCGCATGACCGACGAACAGAACACCCCGCCCAGCAACGGCAACTACGACGCCAACAGCATCACCGCCCTGGAAGGCCTGGAGGCGGTCCGCAAGCGGCCCGGCATGTACATCGGCGACGTCCATGACGGCACCGGTCTGCATCACATGGTGTTCGAGGTCGTCGACAACTCGATCGACGAAGCCCTGGCCGGGCATGCCGACCATGTCGCGGTGACCATCCACGCCGACGGTTCGGTGTCGGTGTCCGACAATGGCCGCGGCATCCCGGTCGGCAAGCACGCGCAGATGAGCGCCAAGCTCGGGCGCGAGGTCTCCGCCGCCGAGGTGGTGATGACCGTCCTGCACGCCGGCGGCAAGTTCGACGACAACAGCTACAAGGTGTCCGGCGGCCTGCACGGCGTGGGCGTCAGCGTGGTCAATGCGCTGTCGGAGAAGCTGCTGCTGGACGTGTTCCAGGGTGGCTTCCACTACCAGCAGGAATTCAGCAACGGCGCGGCCGTGGCCCCGCTGGCGAAACTGGGCGAAACCAGCAAGCGCGGCACCACCGTGCGCTTCTGGCCCTCGGTGGTGGCCTTCCACAACAACGTGGAGTACCACTACGACATCCTGGCCCGGCGCCTGCGCGAGCTGTCCTTCCTCAATTCCGGGGTCAAGATCGTGCTCGCCGACGAGCGTGGCGAGGGCCGCCGCGACGATTTCCACTACGAGGGCGGCATCCGCAGTTTTGTTGAGCACCTGGCGCAGCTGAAGACCCCGCTGCACCCGAACGTGATCTCGGTCACCGGCGAGCACAACGGCATCACCGTGGACGTGGCGCTGCAGTGGACCGACTCCTACCAGGAGACGATGTACTGCTTCACCAACAACATCCCGCAGAAGGACGGCGGTACCCACCTGGCCGGCTTCCGCGGCGCGCTGACCCGCGTGCTCAACACCTACATCGAGCAGAACGGCATCGCCAAGCAGGCCAAGATCAACCTGACCGGCGACGACATGCGCGAAGGCATGATCGCGGTGCTGTCGGTGAAGGTGCCGGATCCGAGCTTCTCCAGCCAGACCAAGGAAAAGCTGGTCAGCTCCGACGTGCGCCCGGCGGTGGAAAACGCCTTCGGTGCGCGCCTGGAGGAGTTCCTGCAGGAGAACCCCAACGAAGCCAAGGCCATCGCCGGCAAGATCGTCGATGCCGCCCGCGCCCGCGAGGCCGCGCGCAAGGCAAGAGACCTCACCCGTCGCAAGGGCGCGCTGGACATCGCCGGCCTGCCGGGCAAGCTGGCCGACTGCCAGGAAAAGGACCCGGCGCTGTCGGAGCTGTTCATCGTCGAGGGCGACTCGGCGGGCGGCTCGGCCAAGCAGGGCCGCAACCGCAAGAACCAGGCGGTGCTGCCGCTGCGCGGCAAGATCCTCAACGTCGAGCGCGCGCGCTTCGACCGCATGCTGTCCTCCGACCAGGTCGGCACGCTGATCACCGCGCTGGGCACCGGCATCGGCCGCGACGAGTACAACCCGGACAAGCTGCGCTACCACCGCATCATCATCATGACCGACGCCGACGTCGACGGCGCGCACATCCGCACCCTGCTGCTGACCTTCTTCTACCGGCAGATGCCGGAGCTGATCGAGCGCGGCTACGTCTACATCGGCCTGCCGCCGCTGTACCGGCTCAAGCAGGGCAAGCAGGAGCTGTACCTGAAGGACGACAACGCGCTCAACGCCTACCTGGCCAGCAGTGCGGTCGAAGGCGCGGCGCTGGTCCCGGCCAACAACGAGCCGCCGATCACCGGTGCGGCGCTGGAGAAGTTGCTGCTGCTGTTCGCCAGCGCCAACGAAGCGGTGGCGCGCAATGCGCACCGCTACGACCCGGCGCTGCTGACCGCGCTGATCGACCTGCCGCCGCTGGACGTGGCCCAGCTCGAGGCCGAGGGCGAGGCGCATCCGAGCCTGGACGCGCTGCAGGCGGTGCTCAACCGCGGCAGCCTGGGCTCGGCGCGCTACGCGCTGCACTTCGAACGCGGCAACGAGCAGAAGCCGGCGATGTTGAAGGTGATCCGTCGCCACATGGGCGAAGAACTCACCAGCTGGGTGCCGATGGCCGCCTTCGAGAGCGGCGAACTGCGGGCTCTGCGCGAGGTCGCGCTGGCCCTGCATGGGCTGGTGCGCGAGGGCGCGCAGATCGTGCGCGGCAACAAGGCCCAGGCCATCAGCAGCTTCGCCCAGGCGCATGCCTGGCTGTTCGAAGAAGCCAAGAAGGGCCGCCAGATCCAGCGCTTCAAGGGCCTGGGCGAAATGAACGCCGAGCAGCTGTGGGAGACCACGGTGAACCCCGACACGCGCCGCCTGCTGCAGGTGCGCATCGAGGACGCGGTCGCCGCCGACCAGATCTTCAGCACCTTGATGGGCGATGTGGTCGAACCGCGCCGCGACTTCATCGAGGAAAACGCGCTGAAGGTCGCCAACCTCGACATCTGACCGCGGCGGTTCCCGCCCCTGGCCTGCGCCGGGGCGGGCGTCCCGTTGTGCCTTCCGCCCGCTTCCGCCCTGGATCGCGATGACCGCACCGCCGTTGCCCGTCCCCCCGCTGCCGTTGCCTTCCACGCCGCCGGCCCGCCCGCGCCGGCCGATCCTCGGTTTCTTCCTCGACGTGCTGCTGGCGGCGGTGGTGCTGCTGGCGGTGAGCGTGCTGTGCGGCCTGGTGTGGGGCGTGATCCGCGGCGCCCAGCTGGCCATGGAGTTGAAGGCGCAGGGCATCCCTGCCGATCGCCTGGCTGCGCTGGTCGCGCAGCAGGTCGGCCAGCCGGGCGCGCTGGCGCAGCTGTTGATCGCCCTGGTCAGCACCCTGTCCGCGGCGCTGCTGCTGTACTTCCTGCGGCGGCCGGCCAACGCCGCCGAGCGTCGCGCCTCGTGGCAGGCCGCGCGCCTCCCGTCGACCTGGGGCTGGGTGCTGCTGGTTGCGGCCGGGGTGTTCTTCGGCAGCGCGGTGATCTCCGCGCTGGCCGCGCAGATCGGCATCAAGCCGGTGCCGACCAACCTGCCGCTGATGCAGGAGGCGATGGCGCAGATGCCGTTGTTCCTGATCGTGTTCGCGGTGGTGATCGCTCCAGCCTACGAAGAACTGCTGTTCCGTCGCGTGCTGTTCGGGCGGCTGTGGGATGCCGGCCGGCCGCGGCTGGGCATGCTGCTCAGCGGCGCCGCCTTCGCCCTGGTGCACGAGGTGCCGGGGACCACCGGCAACAGCCTGGCCGCAACCGCACAGCTGTGGCTGATCTATGGCGGCATGGGCGCGGCGTTCGCCTGGCTGTACAAGCGCACCGGCACCTTGTGGGCGCCGATCGCCGCGCACGGGCTCAACAACGCCCTGGCGGTCGCCGGCCTCTATTGGTTTGGCGCAACCTGAAGGTTTGTTTGACGAAATGTTAAGACACGGGCCCCCACACTGCGACGCGTGTTAGGAGGGGGGACCGTATGAAGCAAGTGGTACTTGGCGCGTCGCTTGCGATGCTGCTGGCAGCGTGTGCGACGACGACATCGCCAACCGGGCGGACCCAGGTCGTGGGCGGCATCTCGCAACAACAACTCGACCAGATGGGCGCGCAGGCGTTCGCCGAAGCCAAGGCCAAGGAACAGCTGGACACCGATCCCAAGCGCAACGCCTACGTGCGCTGCGTGGTCAACACGCTGGTCGCGCAGTTGCCCGCCGAATGGCGTGGCACCGGCTGGGAAACCGCGCTGTTCAACGACAAGGAACCCAACGCGTTCGCCCTGCCCGGCGGCAAGGTCGGGGTCAACAGCGGCATCTTCAGCGTGGCCAAGAACCAGGACCAGCTCGCCGCCGTGCTCGGCCACGAGATCGGCCACGTCATCTCGCGCCACCACGAAGAACGCATCACCCGCCAGCTCGGCGCGCAGGCGGGCCTGAGCGTGATCGGCGCGCTGGCCGGCGCGCGCTACGGCCAGGGCGCGGCCGACACCGTCGGCCAGGTCGGCGGCATGACGGCACAGACGCTGTTCCTGCTGCCGGGCTCGCGCCAGCAGGAAACCGAGGCGGACATCGTCGGCCAGCGCCTGATGGCGCAGGCCGGGTTCGATCCGGCGCAAGCGGTGGATCTGTGGAAGAACATGATGGCCGCCGGCGGCGATCGTCCGCCGCAATGGCTCTCCACCCACCCCGATCCCAGTGCACGCATCGGCGAGCTGCAGCGCGACGTCGCCGCGCTCGAGCCGGTGTATGCGCAGGCGCGCAGCGCCGGCAGGACGCCCAAGTGCGGCTGAGTCGGTCGTCGTCACCGCGCCTGTCACGGAAAACGCATCTAAAAACGTTTTCACGGCGTACAGGTTTCTGATAGGTTTGCTGGCTCGGCCGAGGAATGGCCGCTCCGTCTTCCGTGCCGCTCCGGGCGGTTTCCACCGAGGTGACCCATGAAATTCCGCATCCGCAAGCAAGCGTTGTTGTCCCTGGTGATCGCAGGTGCCCTCGGTGGCGCGGTGGTGACCGATGCCGCAGCGCAGAGCGATCGCTCCGACCACCGCTCCTCGCGCAACGCGAAGACCGAGAAGGCGACGGTGCTGTTCCCCAACGCCGAGCGCAAGGAGCCCAACGGCAAGCCGTCGTCCAAGCTCGGCAGCAAGCTGCAGAAGCTGATCGACACCTACAACAAGGGCGAGGACTACGCATCGGTGCGCACCCAGGCCGATGAGATCCTGGCCAACAGCGGCGCCAACGAGTACGACAAGTCGCTGGCCGCGCAGCTGGCCGCGCAGGCCGCCTACAACCTCGACGACAGCAAGGCCGCGCAGGCGTACCTGAAGCAGGCGATCCAGTTCAACGGCCTGGACAACAACGGCCACTTCCAGTCGATGCTGATGCTGGCGCAGTTGCAGCTGCAGGACGACCAGACCGCCGAAGGCCTGGCCTCGCTGGACAAGTTCCTCGCCGAGTCCAAGTCGACCCGCCCGGAAGACCTGATCCTCAAGGGCCAGGCCCTGTACCAGGCGCAGCGCTACCAGGAAGCGATCCCCGTGCTGAAGCAGGCGATCGCCGCCTCGCCGGAGCCGAAGGACAGCTGGAACCAGCTGCTGATGGCGTCCTACGCCGAAGCCGGCCAGACCGGTGAGGCGGTCAAGGCCGCCGAGGCGCTGGCCGCCAAGTCGCCCAACGACAAGAAGACCCAGCTCAACCTGGCCAGCATGTACATGCAGGCCGACCAGATGGACAAGGCCGCAGCGGTGATGGACAAGCTGCGTGCCGCCGGTCAGCTGACCGACGAGAAGGAATACAAGCAGCTGTACTCGATCTACGCCAACACCGAGGGCCACGAAAAGGACGTCATCGGGGTCATCAACGAAGGCATGCAGAAGGGCATTCTGAAGCCGGACTACCAGACCTACCTCGCCCTGGCGCAGTCGTACTACTACACCGACCAGCTGCCGCAGGCGATCGAGAACTGGCAGAAGGCCGCGCCGCTGTCCAAGGACGGCGAAACCTATCTGAACCTGGCCAAGGTGCTGCATTCGGAAGGCCGCATTGCCGAAGCCAAGCAGGCCGCGCAGCAGGCACTGGCCAAGGGCGTCAAAAAGCCGGAAGACGCCAAGAAGATCATCAACCTGAAGTAGCACGCAAAAAAAGCCCCCGACGACCAGTGCTGAAAGTAGTGCAGGTAACAGGGATTGGTATAAGCTTGGAGGTTCCTGCGGTGTCATCCCCGCGTGAACTTGGGTTCCGCTCCACAGCGAAATCCGCCCCCCTTAATCGAGTCATTGGCGCATGACGGAACAACTGGTCATCCATCGGCATTACGACAAAGATGACGCCTCCGGCCTCAGCTGGCCGCGCATCATCGGTATTGCCTTCGTAATCGCGCTGCACCTTGCAGCGCTGATGTTGCTGCTGATTCCAGCCGTTGCGCCCAAGGCAGTGGCGGAGAAGGAACGCAACATCATGGTCACCCTGGTGGACGCACCGCCGCCGCCTCCCCCGCCGCCGCCGCCGCCGCCGAAGCCGCCGGAAACGCCGCCGCCGCCGGTGAAGAACCTGGCGCCGCCGAAGCCGACCCCGCTGCCGCCGCCGCCGGAAGCCCCGGTGATCGACGTGCCGGAACCGCGTCCGAACGACGTGGCCACCCCGCCGTCGCCGCCCGCGCCGCCGTCGCAGCCGACCGACATCGGCGCCAGCGTCGATATCTCGTCGAAGAACATGAATCCGCCGAAGTATCCGCCGGCCGCATTCCGCTCGGGTGCGCAGGGCGAGGTGATCCTGATCATCGATGTCGATGCGAATGGTAACGTGACGAACGTTGCCGTCGAAAAATCCAGCCGCAACCGCGACCTGGACCGCGCCGCCATGGAAGCAGCGCGCAAGTGGCGGTTCAACGCCGCTACGGCCAATGGACAGAAGACCGCCGGCCGCGTCCGCGTCCCGGTCAACTTCGCGCTGAACTGATACAAAGGCACGTGGGCCTGCGCACCGCAGGTCCACCCGCCCTGTCTACTCTTTGCACCACCCTCATCACCACCACACACAACAAAGGTACGCGTCATGCTGCAGGAAATTTTCATTGCCGCCGCTGCGGGGGGCAACAACGCGTCGAACGCCCTGTCGCAGATGGGCTTCGAGCACCTCATCACCGAAATGACCTCCAAGCCGGGTGACTTCGCCGTCTCCTGGGTGGTGCTCATCACCCTCATCATCATGTCGGCCTCGTCCTGGTACTGGACGATCATCAACATCTTCCGCGCCACCCGCCTGAAGAGCCAGGCCGACCGCGTCACCAGCCTGTTCTGGGACACCCCGAACGCGCAGGACGCCATCCGTGCGATGGAAGAGCAGCCGGCTTCCGAGCCGTTCTCCAAGATCGCCCTGGACGCTGCGCAGGCCGCCGCGCACCACCAGCGCGCCGAAGCCGGTGCCGGCAATGGCCTGGGCGAGACCCTGAGCCGTTCGGAGTTCGTCGACCGCGCCCTGCGCCAGGCCGTGACCCGCGAAAGCACCAAGCTGCAGTCGGGCATGACCCTGCTGGCGACCGTCGGTGCGACCGCGCCGTTCGTCGGTCTGCTGGGTACCGTGTGGGGCATCTACGGCGCGCTGATCAAGATCGGTGCCACCGGCTCCGCCTCGATCGACGCCGTGGCCGGCCCGGTCGGTGAAGCGCTGATCATGACCGCGATCGGTCTGTTCGTCGCGATCCCGGCCGTGTTCGCTTTCAACTTCTTCAGCAAGGTCAACAGCTCGGTGATCGCCAAGTTCGACACCTTCGCTCACGACCTGCACGACTTCTTCGCCACCGGCTCGCGCGTTCGCTGATCCCGGCTAAGTCGTCCACGCAACGTTAACGGAGCCCGTTATGGCTTTCAGTAGTGGTAACAGCGGCGGCCCCATGGCCGACATCAACGTCACGCCCCTCGTGGACGTGATGCTGGTGCTGCTGATCATCTTCATCATCACGGCACCGCTGATGTCCCACAAGGTCAAGGTGGAACTGCCCCAAGCCAACTTGAAGCAGGATCCGGACAAGGACGACAAGCGTTCGAATCCGATCACGCTGGCGGTCAAGGAAGACGGGTCGCTGTACTGGAACGATGAGCCGATCTCCAAGGAAGCCCTGGAGTCGCGCTTCTCGACCGCCGCACAGCAGACCCCGCAGCCGCCGCTCAACCTGCGTGGCGACCGCACCACCAAGATGCGCACGATCAACGAGATCACCAAGATCGCGCAGAGTCAGGGCATGCTGGACGTCGGTTTCGTTGCGACCAAAGAGAAGGGGAACTGAGCCATGGCGTTCAGCTCAGGAGGCGGCCGTGGTCCCATGGCCGACATCAACGTCACGCCGCTGGTCGACGTGATGCTGGTGCTGTTGATCATCTTCATCGTGACCGCGCCGATCATGACCTACCCGATCGACGTGGATCTGCCGCAGCGGGTCATCAACCCGCCGCCGCAGTTGCGCGATCCGCCACCGCCGATCGATCTGCGGATCGATGCGTCGAACCAGGTGTTCTGGAACAACAGCCCGGTGGCAGTGACTGCGCTCCCGCAGATGATGGAAAACGAAGTCCAGCGCGATCCGACCAACCAGCCGGAACTGCGCATCGATGCCAATCCGGATTCCGAGTACGAAGTGATGGCCAAGGTGCTGGCCGCCGCCAAGAATTCGGACATGAAGAAGATCGGCTTCGTGCAGCAATAAGCTTCACCGCAATTCGCTTCACCGCAATACCTCAGTCATGACGCGACTGCAAACGCCACCGGCAACGGTGGCGTTTTTTTATGCGCGTAGATTGCCCGCTGTCTGCCCATTCGACGCTGTCGCCGTGTGGTCCAGCGCGATGCGCCGTCCGCCTCGCTGTACACATCGCGCGGCTGACGGCATCTGCGCCCGAGCGACCGGATTGGTTCGCCATCCGCAGCGAGGCCACGCCACGCCGCTGTCGCCCTCCCTCGCACACCGCCGCGTCGCGGGTGTAGGCTGGGTCCGCGACACCACACCCACAGGAGGCTGGCCATGGCGTTCAGTGCTGCAGGGAATCGGGGACCGCTGGCGGAGATCAATGTCACCCCGCTGGTCGATGTGATGCTGGTGCTGTTGATCATCTTCATCGTCACCGCGCCGATGCTGACGCGCACGATCACCATGGACCTGCCGCAACGAACGTCGGCGCCGTCCACGCCTTTGCCGCCGCCCGACCCGATCCAGTTGCGTCTGGATGCCAGCGGCCAGCTGTTCTGGAACGCCGCGCCGCTGCCCTTGCGCGATCTGCAGCCGCGCCTGCAGGAGGCGATGGCGCAGGCGGCCGGCAACCCGCCCGAGCTGCGCATCGACGCCAGCCCGGATGCGGAGTACGCGGCGATGGCCAAGGTGCTTGCGGCGGCGAAGAACGCCGACGTGCAACGGATCGGTTTCGTCCAGGCGCACTAGTCGGCGCGGCTGTAGCGCGCGTCAGCAGCGATACTGGCGCGCGTGAGGTTCCGTGCTTGTCGGACTCCAGCCCGGTGGCGTGCCGAGCCTCGTTTCACGCGCATCGCGGACGTTGTGTGGCCGTCGCCGCATGCGGCTGCGATCAGAGCAGCGCAGCTAGGGTCTAGCGGCTACCGGTTCGCGTCCAGAACCGCCAGATAGGCCTTCACCGTCGCATCGAGCCCGGCGTACAGCGCCTCGCCGATCAGCGCGTGGCCGATCGACACTTCCAGCACCTGCGGCACGTGCGCCAGGAACGCGCCGAGGTTGGCCTGGGCCAGGTCGTGGCCGGCGTTGACGCCCAGCCCGGCGGCCTGGGCGCGGCGTGCGGCGGACGCGAAGGGCGCCGCCGCGGCGCTGTCGCCCTCGTCCCACGCGGCGGCATAAGGGCCGGTGTAGAGCTCGATGCGGTCGGCGCCCAGTTCGGCCGCCACCGCCAGGTCGGGATTGTCGGCATCGACGAAGAGACTGACGCGGCAGCCCAGCGCCTTCAGTTCGGCGATCAGCGGACGCAGGCGGTCGCTGTCGCGACCGAAATCGAAGCCGTGGTCGGAGGTGAGCTGGCCGTCGCCGTCGGGCACCAGGGTCGCCTGCGCCGGACGCGTCTGCGCGCACAGGGCGATCAGCCCCGGATAGCCGGGCCGCGGCGGGGCGAACGGATTGCCCTCGATGTTGAATTCGACGCCGCGCTCGCGGGTCAGCGCGGCCAGCGCCAGCACATCCTCGGCATGGATGTGGCGCCGATCCGGGCGCGGGTGCACGGTGATGCCGTGCGCACCGGCATCCAGGCACGTACGCGCCGCCTCGAGCACGCTGGGCAGGTCGCCGCCGCGCGAATTGCGCAACACCGCGATCTTGTTGACGTTGACGCTGAGCTTGGTCATCGCCGGCGTGCCGCTTACGGCGCCGCGGCGTCGTCGCTGGCGGCGGCCGCGGCGCGGCGCGCCTCGGCCTGCTCGCGCAGCCGGCGTAGTTCGGCCGGATCGATCATCGGCATCGCGTCGCGCTGGCTGGCGTCGCCGATCTTGGCCACGTACCAGCCGCGTGCCCAGGCCAGCAGGAAGGCCAGGGCGGCCAGCAGGCTCACCACCAGCAACCACATGTGCGGCGTCGTGAACGCCAGAACGAAAGCACCCAGCGCGAGCGGCAGAAAGAGCCAGTACATGACGATCTCCCCAAGGATGGCGCAGTGTAGCGCCGCCGGGCGTGCCGGTTCCACGTGGTGCGCGGCCGGCGCGCCACGGTCGTCCGGGCGCGGGGGCACCACGATGGTCGCGGCTACAACAGCGGCGAGGTCAGTCGCGCCACCGCCTCCGGCAGCCGGTAGCGCCACAGCGAGCGCTTGCGGTCGTCGCGCACGCGCACCGCGTCGGCCATCTCGCCTTCCAGCAGTTCGGCCAGCTGCCGGGTCAGCCCGCGGTCGCGGAACAGCGTGGCGACCTCGAAGTTGAGCCGGAAACTGCGGTTGTCGAAGTTGGCGCTGCCGACCAGGCACAGGTCCTCGTCGGTGATCAGCGCCTTGGTGTGCAGCATGCGCGGGCCGTACTCGTAGATCTGCACGCCGGCCTGCAGCAGTTCGTCGAAGTACGAACGCGCGGCCAGCGTCACCAGTCGCGAGTCGCTGCGCTTGGGCACCAGCAGGCGCACGTCCAGCCCGCCCAGCGCCGCCGAGGTCAGCGCCATGCGCGCGGCCTCGCCCGGCACGAAGTACGGCGTGACCAGCCACACCCGCCGTTGCGCCTCGTAGATCGATGCGACCTGCAGGCGATGGATGCTCTCCCACGACGAGTCCGGCCCCGACACCAGCACCTGCGCCTGGATGGTGCCAGCGTCGCGGCTGGGCATGTCGTTGGGCCAGATCCGCGCCATGTCGAAGGCGTCGCGGCCCTGCCGGGTGGCGTACAGCCAGTCCTCCACGAACACCAGTTGCAGGCTGCGCACCACGTGGCCCTCGCAGCGGACGTGCAGGTCGCGGTAGGCGTCTGCGCGCAACGCCTCGTTCTCCTCGTCGGTGACGTTGATGCCGCCGGTGAAGGCGATGCGCCCGTCGATCACCACGATCTTGCGGTGGGTGCGCAGGTTGACCCAGGGCCGCTTGAACTTGAACGGCCGCAGCAACTGGGTGGGATGGAACCAGGCCACCTCGGCGCCGGCCTCCAGCAGCGGCCGCAGGAAGCGCTTGCGCACCTGCGAGGAGCCGACCGCATCCAGCAGCAGGCGCACCCGCACGCCGGCGCGGGCGCGCTCGACCAGCGCATCGCGGATGCGCGTGCCGGTGCGGTCGGGGTTGAAGATGTAGTACTCCAGGTGCACGTGG
The DNA here is from genome assembly GCF_014199795.1 of Xanthomonas sp. 3498. Lineage (NCBI taxonomy): Bacteria > Pseudomonadati > Pseudomonadota > Gammaproteobacteria > Lysobacterales > Lysobacteraceae > Xanthomonas > Xanthomonas sp. 3498. Next base: position 91,598 of record NZ_JACHOH010000005.1, on the reverse strand, counting down.
TGCTGCGCCGTGCCGATGTCGCGCACGATCGCCTCGTAGGTGGCCGCGCCGTCGACCAGCCATTGCACCGCGGTGGCCGAGCTCGGCGCCAGGCCGGTGGTGGCCTGGGCGATCTTGGCCAGCTCGGTGCAGTCGGCGTCCGGCGGACACACGCTGCTGTAGTGCTCCATGCCCGAACGCGAGCGGCCGCGGCGCAGGCGCTGCCGCTTCACCTTCTGCGGGCCCAGCAGGTAGTAGATGACGAAGCCCAGGTAGGGCAAGGCGGCCAGCGACAGCACCCAGCTCAGCGTCGCCGCCGGCTCGCGTTTCTGCAGCACGATCCAGCCGCTCAGCCACAGGATGTACAGCAGGTAGGCGGCGGTGAGGTAGGCGCCGATGTGCGGGATGCCGGTCAGCCGGTCCCAGGTGTTCTGCAGAGTCGCGATCACGAGCATCGGCGGATTCTAGAGGGTGCGGTGGCCGTTGCGGCGATGGCGATGCCGGTGCGGGTCTTCGGCGACCGACCAGATCGCGCGCGGTTGCTGTCGGGCTTGCTGGTGGCGACCCGTTCTGCGAACCGGCGCGGCACTTCATGGTGTATGCCACGTGTTCGCGGCAGCCGCGTGACGCCTGTCGTATCGCGTTCGCGAGCGACGGGTTCCGCTCCGGCGAACGGCGACATCGTCGCGACCGGTCGGCATGGAGCGTCGATCGGCTGCGTTGCCGTCGCGCTCGATGCCTGCACGAGCCGCGCATGTGGCCATACGGCAGGCATCGGTCTGAAAGATTCAGCGCACCGGCGCGCGCCGTCGCATCCGCCGAGACGGCCGGCGCGTAGCCTATGCCGATGAGCACTGCCATCAAGGGCCGCGGCGCCGGCAGCCACCTGCCTGGCCGCTTCGAACGGACCGTCAGCCAGGCCGAGGACGACGGCTGGCACCCCGACGACAGCGAGGAGTTCGCCGAACCGCGCCTGCGCACCCAGGTGAGCGAGGAGACCGCGCGCAGCATCATCAGCCGCAACCAGTCGCCGGACGTGGGGTTCGCGCAGTCGGTGAACCCGTACCGCGGTTGCGAGCACGGCTGCAGCTACTGCTTCGCCCGCCCCAGCCACGCCTATCTGAACCTGTCGCCGGGGCTGGATTTCGAGACGCGGCTGTTCGCCAAGACCAATGCCCCGGAGCTGCTGCGCCGCGAACTGGCCAAGCCCGGCTACGTGCCCAGCCCGATCGCACTGGGCATCAACACCGACGCCTACCAGCCGATCGAGCGCAAGCTGCAGCTGACTCGGCGCCTGATCGAGGTCTTCGCCGAGACCCGCCACCCGTTCTCGCTGATCACCAAGAACGCGCTGGTCGAGCGCGACCTGGATCTGCTGGCGCCGCTGGCCCGCGATAACCTGGTCAGCGTGCACTTCTCGGTGACGTCGCTGGATCCGCGGCTGTCGGCCAAGCTCGAGCCGCGCGCCTCGGCGCCGCACGCACGGCTGCGGGCGATGCGGGCCCTGCACGAGGCCGGGGTGCAGGTCGGGGTGATGGTGGCGCCGGTGATCCCGTGGATCAACGACCATGCCCTGGAGGCGGTGCTGGAGGCGGCCCGCGACGCCGGCGCCGAGTCCGCCGGCTACGTGCTGCTGCGCCTGCCGCACGAGGTGGCGCCGCTGTTCCGCGACTGGCTGCAGGCGCACCATCCCGACCGCGCCGCGCATGTGATGAGCACGGTGCAGCAACTGCGCGGCGGCAAGGACTACGACAGCACCTTCGGCAAGCGCATGCGCGGCGGAGGGGTCTATGCCGACCTGCTGGCGCGGCGCTTCGCGCTGGCGCACAAACGGCTGGGCTATGCCGAATCCCCGCGCCGCCGCCTGGATTGCAGCCACTTCGTCAAACCTCTGCCACCACGATCGCCATCGCCGCAGGGCGAGTTGTTTTGAGCGGGGATTGGGGATTCGGGATTGGGGATTCGTAAAAGCTGCTTTCTTGGCAGCTGGATTGCAGTGGCTGCGTCAGGCCGCCGCGCCACGCCGCTCTTGCGAATCCCCATTCCCGAATCCCTACTCCCGGCCGTAAAGCGCCTGCGCCGACTGGAACAGAATCCAGCTGGTGGCGATGAACTTGTCGCCGCGCTGCGGGCGGTTGCCGCGGTGGGTGTGGGTGAAGGCGGTGGGGGCGATCAGCAGGCTGCCCGCACGCGGGGCGATCTTGCGGCGCTGGAACAGGAATTCGGTCTCGCCCTCTTCGAAATCGTCGTTGAGGTACAGGGTCCACAGCAGGTGTCGGTGCAGGGTCTCGGCGCTCGGATCGCGCGGATACAGTTCGCAGTGCCAGTACGGATAGCCGCCCTCGCCCGCCTCGTACCACTGCAGGTTGATCGCGCCCGGGCGCAGGCAGGTACGGGCCAGGTTGGACAGCGCGGCATCGTCGAGCAGGGCGAAGTCGTCGGCACCGAGCCGGTGCGGCTGGCCGTCGGCGCCCGGCACCTGCAGCATCAGCGGCGAGATCAGGGTCTGCGGGTACTTGCGCAGATAGCCGAGCAGCCCGCCGAAGACGGCCTGCTGCAGCCGCTGTTCCACGTCGCGCCACGGTTCCAGGCCGCTGATGCGCAGGTCGCGGCTGCGCTTGAGCTCGGGGAACACGCCGCTGCCGACCTCGCCGGGCCGCAACTGGGTGCTGCCGCGCAGGCGGCGCAGGATGGCGGCGCAGTCCTCGCGGGACATGGCGCCCTCGAACACTTCGATGAAATCGGGATGCGTGTCGGACATCGCGCGACCTTACCAGCGATCTGCCGGCGCCGCAGCTATGGCGGACGCCCGTGCGCATGTTGCCAGCAGAGGACGGTTTGCCATGCCCGGCCGCGCCGAGGTCTGCCCCAGCAAACGTCGGCCCCCAGTGGCGCACCTCGCCCCGCGAACGCCACTGCCGGGTTCAGCCGACGTCGGCCGCCGCTCCCGCGAAGATCGTCAGGTGTGGGGCCAACTGGGTGAACAGCAAATAGTCCCAATGCATGTACAGGAATTCGGTGCCGTCCGGGAGCCGTCGAAGTCCGAAGCGTCTATCCGAACCGTCGACCAGACGACCCCAGCCAAGCAACTTTTCCGCCTGCAGGATCAGGTGTTCGGTGGTGATCGCGGCGACGCTGCAGACGCGACCGCCGCGCTCATCCAGAAAAGCCTGCACCGTGAGGTGCGGATAGCTCAGGCCAAGCTCAGGATGCCTGATCGCCGCCAGGCGCTTTTCGTATTCGGTCTCGGCACCGCTCGGCTTGCGGTAGCGGATGGAAAAGGTCCTGCGGTCCTGACCCCATTGGACTCGGCTTGCGATGCTGCGCATGCCGATGCAGAGAGGTCCGCTTGCCGGGTGTGGGGTTCCGCTAGGGTTCCTTCGACTGCGCAGGATTACCGCGGATCGCAATGCCCAGTAGCGCCAGCCACACCGTCAATGCCAGCAGAGTCGGCAGCTCGAAGCGGCTGGAGTTGTACAGGGTGAAGCTCCTGGCGGCGAAGAACAGCAGCGTCCACAGCGCCAGGTTGACCAGCACAATCCGCCGCCGCCAGCGATGGCGGGTGAACAGCGCGATGACGGTGGGCATCAGCGCGACCGGTGCGGTGGCGAAGAAGAACAGCACGACAAGGGTCTGATTCATGGTTTCCTCCCGCCCGGGACGACCGGGTGCACGGGCGACGACCGTCGGCGGCCATCGCCCTCGGCGCACGCGGCCGGACAGCCGCTACCCTACCGCAGTCAGGACGCCACGCACCGGCCGCTGCGCCGGCGGCGGTGACATGCTTCCGATACGACCTGCGGACCGCCTCGGGCACGGCTGGTCAGACGCGAACCGGCGTCCGCACCCAAGTCGCGGGTCAGTACGAAAGATCGACGTACTGAACCCGCTTGGCACCGAACGCACTGCAGCCTTCGCTGGTGGCGTAGTGCAGGACGACCGGAGTCCGCGTACTCGCCGCGGCGAGGATGGCTGAATACTTTTCCTTCGCGATCGAGTCCACCGAAAAATCGATGACCCATCGTCCATCCGAGTTCGCAAGACACTCGTTGTTGGTCGGTTGGTTTTCCAACCAGATCGATGCGTAATTGCCTTCGACCACGAACCGGATGATTTTCCCTTGTTGCGCGGTGTCGGCAAGCGCGTTTCCGCAGACAAGCAGCAACAGCATTCCGAGTACGACTTTCATTGCGTTTCCCCCTGAGTTGAAAACCGTTGCGTCCACCCATTACCGATGCGGCATCGGCGATGGGACATCCTGCGATGAAACACAGCCATCGGCACGCCCGCGTCGGCACCAGGCCAACGCGGGCGATACGAACAATAAAGATCCCCGCTTGCATCGCGGCGCCTGCAAAAACACCCCTGTGCAGACAACCGGTTACATACGTCGAGCCGCTTCGCCTGCGACTATACGACGTCGTCGATCGCAACCGCTATCGGCGGACTACCACCGGGCAGTCCGCTCGCATGGCGAAAGCTCACTGAGGACGTGCGTCGTGCTCCAGGTGATACCGCACCGCCTCGGCCACTTCGTTCTTGGAGCCCAGGAACACCGGCACGCGCTGGTGCAACTGCTCCGGCTGCAGGCCGAGGATGCGCGCGCGGCCGGTGCTGGCGGCGCCGCCGGCCTGCTCCACCAGCATGCCCATCGGGTTGGCTTCGTACATCAGCCGCAGCTTGCCGGCCTTGCCCGGATCCTTCTTGTCCCACGGATAGATGAAGATGCCGCCGCGGGTGAGGATGCGGTGCACGTCGGCAACCATGCTGGCGATCCAGCGCATGTTGAAGTTCTTGCCGCGCACGCCTTCGCTGCCGGCCAGCAGGTCGGCCACGTACTGCTGCATCGGCGCTTCCCAGTGGCGCTGGTTGGACATGTTGATCGCGAACTCGGCGGTGTCCTCGGGGATGCGCATGTCGGCCTGGGTCAGCAGGAAGCTGCCCTCCTCGCGTTCCAGGGTGAAGGCGTGGGTGCCGTGGCCCAGGGTCAGCACCAGCATCGTGCTGGGGCCGTAGATGCAGTAGCCGGCGGCGACCTGCGCGGTGCCCGGCTGCAGGAAGTGCTCGTCGCCGGGCTTGTCCGTGCCCGGCGGTGCGCGCAGCACCGAGAAGATGGTGCCGACCGAGACGTTGACGTCGATGTTGGAGCTGCCGTCCAGCGGATCGAACAGCAGCAGGAAATCGCCGCTGGGATACTTGTCGGGCACCGGTTGGCAGTGGTCCATCTCTTCCGAGGCGCACGCGGCCAGGTGCCCGCCCCAGGCGTTGGCTTCGAGCAGGATGTCGTTGCTGAGCACGTCCAGCTTCTTCTGCGCCTCGCCCTGCACGTTGCCGGTGCCGGCGTCGCCGAGCACGCCGCCGAGGGCGCCCTTGCTGACCGCGATGGAGATGCGCTTGCAGGCGCGGGACACGATCGTGATGAGCTGGCGCAGCTCCGGACCGATGCGGCCGGCGTGCTGTTCTTCGATCAGGAAGCGGGTCAGCGAGGTTCGCGACATGGGCGCAGGCAGCCTTTCGTTGAGGGAAGGCGCCTATTGTCGCGGCTGTTGCATGAGATTTCGATTAGCGCGCGAGCGATGGCATGCAATGGCGTCGCAACGCCATGGCCGATGGGAGATTGGCGTGTCAGGAGGACGGCATGCGTCGGGGGCTGAAGCCCCTCCCACAGCACGTGCGCAAGCGCAGGCACAAAAAAACCGGAAGCGCAGGCGCTTCCGGCTTCGTGTTGCGACGCTTCCGCGCGCGATCAGCCCTTGTGCACGGTCGCCACGGCCTGGGTCACGTAGTCCAGGTTCTTCTGGCTCAGCGCAGCCACGCAGATGCGGCCGGTGCCGACCGCGTAGATGCCGAACTCATCGCGCAGCCGGTCCACCTGCGCCTTGCTCAGGCCCGAGTACGAGAACATGCCGGCCTGCTGCTGGATGAAGCCGAACTCCGGCGCGCCCAGGGCCGCCAGCTTCTGCACCATGCCGGCGCGCAGGGCGTGGATGCGCTCGCGCATCTCGGTCAGCTCCTGCTCCCACATCGTGCGCAGTTCGGGGCTGTTGAGCACTCCGGCGACCAGCGCGGCGCCGTGCGTGGACGGGCTGGAGTAGATGGTGCGGATGATGCGCTTGACCTGCGACTGCACCGCCTTGCTCTCGGCGGCGTTGGCCGAGACCACCGACAGCGCGCCGACGCGCTCGCCGTACAGCGAGAACGACTTGGAGTAGGAACTGGCGACCACGTAGCTGTCGATGCCGACCTCGGCCAGCAGGCGCACCGCGTAGGCGTCGGCGTCGATGCCCTTGTCGAAGCCCTGGTAGGCGATGTCCACGAACGGGAACAGGTTGCGTTCCTTCAGCAGCTCGGCCACGGTGCGCCACTGCGCCTGGCTCAGGTCGGCGCCGGTGGGGTTGTGGCAGCAGGCGTGCAGCAGCACCACGCTGCCGGGCGCGAGCTGGCGCAGGTCGGCGAGCATGCCGTCGAAGTTCAGGCCGTGGCTGGCCGGATCGAAGTAGGTGTACTCGACCACGTCGAAGCCGGCGGCGCCGAACACCGCGCGGTGGTTCTCCCAGCTCGGGTTGCTGATGGCGATGGTCGAGGTGGACAGCAGCTTCTTCAGCAGGTCCGCGCCCACACGCAGCGCACCGCTGCCGCCGACGGTCTGCGAGGTGGCGACGCGGCCGGCGGCCAGCAGCGGCGACTCGGCGCCGAACAGCAGTTTCTGCGTGGCCAGGTCGTAGGCGGGCAGGCCGTCGATCGGCAGGTAGCCGCGCGGCTTGGCGTCCTGTGCCAGCTGCTGCTCGATCTGCTGCACGGCGCGCAGCAGCGGGATGCGGCCGTTTTCGTCGTAGTAGATGCCCACGCCCAGGTTGACCTTGGTCGGGCGGGAGTCGGCGTTGTAGGCCTCGGTCAGGCCCAGGATCGGGTCGCCTGGGACCTGTTCCACGTTTGCAAAGAAGGACACGGCGGTACTCGTTCGGTGGCGGAGGTGGGGGCCGGGGGGACCGGAGCCGGCGCGGTCAAACACCTCATCCTAACAAACGCTGCCGCGCTTGGCCGGGTGCGGCCCGGCGGCACATGGGCGATGATGGCGCATGTCCGTTCCCCTGCCCTCCGCCCTGCTCTGCGGGGCCTGCGCCTTGGCGTTGTCCTCCCTTGCCCACGCCGCGCCCGGCGAGGACCCCGCCACCACCCTGCCCGCGTTGCAGGTCCAGGCCGCCCGCGTCGGCGGCGTGGCCGATTTCGACCTGCCGGCGTCGCTGACCACCACCGGCCTGGGCGACAGCGACCGCCTCGGCGTGCAGGCCTCCGAGGCCCTGGCCGGGGTGCCCGGCCTGCTCGCCCGCGACCGCCAGAACTATGCGCAGGACACCCAGCTGTCGATCCGCGGCTTCGGCGCGCGTTCGGCGTTCGGCGTGCGCGGCGTGCGCCTGCTGCTGGACGGGATCCCGGCGACGATGCCGGATGGCCAGGGCCAGCTGTCCAACTTCAACCTGTTCGGCAGCGAGCGGGTCGAGGTGCTGCGCGGGCCGTTCTCGGCGCTGTACGGCAACTCCTCCGGCGGCGTGGTGCAGTTGTGGAGCGCCGACGGCCAGCCGGACGATCCATGGCGGCTGCGCAGCGCGATCGGCAGCCACGGCACCGCGGCCCTCAGCGCGCAGGCGCTGGGCCAGCAAGGCGAGGTCCACTACAACCTGGCCGCCACCCACTTCAGCACCGACGGCTACCGCGACCACAGCCGTGCGCAGCGCACCACCTTCAACGCCAAGATCGGCATCGACCTGGCGCCCGGGCGGCGCCTGGACCTGCTGCTCAACGCGCTGGAAGCGCCCGATGCGCAGGATCCGCTGGGCCTGAGCCGCGCCCAGGCCGCCGCCGACCCGCGCCAGGCCACCGCCGCGGCCGGCCAGTTCGACACCCGCAAGTCCACCCGCCAGGTGCAGGCCGGCGCCATCTTCACCCAGCAGGTGGATCAGCAGACCTGGCGGCTGATGGGCTACGCCGGACGCCGCGACGTCACCCAATACCTCTCGGTTCCGGTGGGCGCACAGAGCAATCCGCTCAACGCGGGTGGCGTGATCGACCTGGACGGCGACTACGGCGGCCTCGACGCGCGCTGGGCCTGGCAGGGCGCGCTGGGCGGCCGCCCGTTCCAGTTCACCGTCGGCGCCAACGCCGACCGCCAGCAACAGCACCGCACCGGCTACGAGAACTTTGTCGGCAGCACGCTCGGGGTGAAGGGCCGGCTGCGCCGCGACCAGGAGGACCGGGTGGAGAACGTAGACCAGTTCGCCCAGGCCTGGTGGCAGTTCGCCGAGCGCTGGTCGCTGCTGGCCGGCCTGCGCCACAGCCAGGTGCGATTCCGCTCGGACGATGCGTACATCGTCGGCCGCAATCCCGACGACAGCGGCCGCACCGACTACGCAGCGACCACGCCGGTGGCCGGGCTGGTGTTCCGCGTCAGCGACGACCTGCGGCTCTATGCCTCGGCCGGGCGCGGGTTCGAGACCCCGACCTTCAACGAGCTGGGCTACCGCCGCGATGGCGGTGCCGGCTTGGCGCTGGACCTGGCCGCGGCGCGCAGCCAGAACCTGGAACTGGGTGCGAAGTGGCGCAACGCCGCCGGCGCCAGCTGGGACGCGGCGCTGTTCCGCGCCAGCACCGACGACGAACTGGCGGTGGCCAGCAACCTCAATGGCCGCAGCACCTACCGCAACATCGGCCGCACCCGCCGCCAGGGCGCCGAGACCAGCCTGACCCTGCCGCTGGGCGACAGCGCGCAACTGCAGGTGGCCTACACCTGGCTGCAGGCGACGGTGCGCCAGGCCTACCTGACCTGCGCCAGCAGCGGCTGCGCCACGCCCACCGCGGTGGTGGCGGCCGGCACCCGCCTGCCCGGCGTGCCGCGCCAGCAATTGTTCGCGCGCTGGCAGTGGCAGCCGCGCGCCTGGCAGTTCGCGGTGGAGGGCGTTGCCGCCGGCGACACCGTGGTCAACGACCTGGCCAGCGAGTCCGCACCCGGCTACGCGCTGCTCAACCTGGAAGCGGCGCGGCGCTGGACCACCGCGCACGGCACCCTGCGCACCTTCGCGCGCATCGACAACGCGTTCGATCGCCGCTACATCGGCTCGGTCATCGTCAACGACGGCAACGGCCGCTACTACGAGCCGGGTCCGGATCGCAGCTATACGATCGGGCTGCAGTGGGATTTGCCGCACTAGCCGAGAGAAACTGCCACTCGATCACCTGTTGGAGGTGCCGCCTCCGGACGCCACATGTATACCCTGCATCCCAGCGCAGAACTTCGCCGGCACTTCAGCGAACGTCCGTTTCAAGGAGCAGCTCCATGGGACGCACGCTTTTTGTTCGTTGGGCTCGATGCGAACTATGCACCTGACATTGAGCGCAGCCCGATCTTCCCCGAACTGCTGCGCTATCACCAGGACGGCGTGGACTTCTGGCGCCAGCACCGTTTCCACCATCCGTTTCTCCTGCCCGGCTACCGCGGGGATGGCCGTCGCTACCACCGCAACTTCGCGCGACTGGGCTTCCTGCCGGGAGACGCCGCGGAGGTGTCGTTCGTCGAACTGCTGCATCTGCCAACGGTCGGACGCAACTCCCTGGTGGTGTCCGATCTGGATCCCAGCCACCTGCGCATGCTCGATATGGCGATGCGTCAGGGGCGAGCGCGGCACGTATTCGTCTCCGCTGGCGTTGCGAGACTGCTGCGTCGCCTGCCGTCGTTCGGCTGGCTACGTGCGCAGCCACTGATCGGCGATGGCCTACCACAGCTGTACGCCGATGACGGTCGATGCGTCCATCAGCATCTGCACCTGTCGAACTACGGCAAGTTCGAAGCCCGGATGCAGCGCGAGGCACACGCGGTAGCGGCGCTGCGGCAGGAGGCGCTTGGCAGCCTCGTGTGAATCCGTACGAGGTGCCGTGGTGTCTACACGTTGCGCCGCCACTGCAAGCCGTCTACCAAACGCACTGCACCTGTCTACGCGAACCGGCAGCGGACGCTGGCGGCGCGCTTTGCGGCGGCGCTAGCGTAGCGACACCCCCCGCACACCGCCATGCACTCTCCAGGAGACGCACCATGAGCACATCCGACGACAGCCGCGACAACGCCGGCACCAAGAGCAAACCCGCATTGGCCGAAGGCGTCAGTGCCACGCCGTACCAAGGCACCTTCACGGTGGTCAATTGCACCGGCCAGACGATCAACAACGTCAGCGTCAAACACACCTGCGGCGATTACATGGATCCGGCCGCTTCGGCGTCGCTGCCGGCGGGTGGCACGATCGCCTCCATACCGCTACGTGCGCAAACCGGCTCCAACGACTATTGGAACCTGTCGTTCCAGATGAGCGACGGCAGCTCGCGTAGCCGCAACAGCAAACAATGCAATTACGTGCAGAGCGATGCGCCGGGGACCTGCATCATCGCGCTGTACGCGAGCAGCTTCAGTGTGCTGACGCCGGTCAGCTCGCCGTGCATGAACAACAGCTACGACTGAGCCGTCGTGCATGCGCTTGCCGCTGCCGCTTCCCGACCGCGGCAAACCGCCGTAGGAGCGGCTTCAGCCGCGACAGGCATTCCCATGAATCGTTGTCGCGGCTGAAGCCGCTCCTACAGACGATCCAGGGCTAGCGGATCGCGCGGCTTCTTGCCGAAGAGGTCCCCCGCGTCTGCACCGCCCGCGCTACTGCGCCCCCAACTGCAGCCGCCGATACAGCGTGCTGCGGCTGATGCCCAATCGGCGTGCGGCCTGCGAGACGTTGCCGTCGCATGCGTCCAGGGCCTGGCGCATGGCGTGCAGCGCCAGGCTGTCGAGATCGGCGGCCGGTAGCGGCGACGGTGCGACGTGGGTGCCGCCCTGCTCCGCCGCGCGGATGCCGGGCAGATAGGCCGGCAAGGCGTCGGTATCGACCAGCGTGCCCGGCTCGCTCAACGCCACCAGCGTGCGCAGGCAGGCTACCAATTGGCGCAGATTGCCTGGCCACGCATAGGCGCCCAGTGTCGCCAGGGCCGCCTCGGTCAGGCGCCTGCCCTGCCCCAGCCGCGCCCACAGTTCGCCGACCAGTGCGCGCCGGTCCGGATGCGCGCGCAGCGACGGCACCTGCACGCAGTGGTGGGCGATGCGGTAGTACAGGTCGGGCCGGAAACGCTGTTCGGCCATCGCCGCGTCCAGGTCGCGGTGGGTGGCGCAGACCAGGGCGAAATCCAGCTTCACCGGCTTGCCGCCGCCCAGCGGCAGCAGTTCGCGTTCCTGCAGCACGCGCAGCAGCCGCGGCTGCAAGGCCAGCGGCATGTCGCCGATCTCGTCCAGGAACAGCACGCCGCCATCGGCCTGGCGCAGCAGGCCCGGGCTGCCGTGCTTGCGCGCGCCGGTGAAGGCGCCGTCCTCGTAGCCGAACAGCTCGGCTTCGATCAGCCCTTCCGGCAGCGCCGCACAGTTGACCGCCACGAACGGGCGCCCGGCGCGCGCGCTGCGCCGGTGCAGTTCGCGCGCGAACACTTCCTTGCCGGTGCCGGTTTCGCCCTGCACCAGCACCGGTAGTTGCGCGTCGAGCACGCGTCGCGCGCGTTCCAGCGCAAGCTCCTGTGCGGCGTCGAACAGCGGCGCGTCGGACGCGGCCGCGGCCGAGGGCCGCGACGCCGTCACGGTGATCGGCGCCTGCTGCGGGCGCCGCCGCGGGCGGTCGTCGGCCGGACTATCGATGCGTCCATGCAGCGCCCGCCCCTGCAGGTCGAACACGCTGCCCTGCTGCCGCAGCCGCGACAGCGGTTCCTCAAACAGCGCCTCGTAGGGCGCGCGCCCGAGTTCGTGGCGTTCCAGCCCGAACAGCCGCAACCCGGCCTGGTTGGCCGCCACCAGGCGGCCGTTGCGGAATGCCAGCAGTGCCTCGCGCGCCGTGCCGAGCAGCGCGGGGTCGTGGTGCACGCGCAGCAGTTCGCATCCGGGAATGCCGTCGTCGAAGTAGCGGTGCTCGATGTTGGCCACCGCCATCCGCGCCAGCGCCAGCGCATGCATGTGCTGCACGCTGGCGTCGCCGGAGATGTCGAGCACGCCGGCCAGGCGGCCGTACGGATCGAAGATCGGCACTGCGGCGCAACTGAGGATCTGGTGCGGGGCGAAATAGTGTTCGCCGCCGCGCACTTCCACCGAGCGGCTTTCGACGATGGCGGTGCCGATCGCATTGGTACCGACCTGGGTCTCGCTCCAGCACGCGCCGGGCATCAGCGCCACCCTGCCCGCCTTGTCGAGGAAGCGCGGGCTGCCTTCGGCGTCGAGGATCCAGCCGGCCTCGTCGGTGAGCAGCACGATGCTGCCGGTGGCCGCGGCGTCGCCGGCCAGGCCCTCCAGTTCGGCGCGGGCCAGCCGCCACAGCCGCTCGTGCGCCTCGCGCAGGGCGCGCAGGCGCGAGGCTCCCAGCGGCTCGATCGCCGGTTGCGCATCCGCGGCCAGGCCCAGGCGCTGGCAGCGCTGCCACGACTGCAGGATGGTATCGGGTACCTGCCCGACCGGCGCGCCGCCGCGTTCGAAGAACGCGCGGCGGGCCTGGCCGAGCTGATGTTGGGAAGGTTGCTGCGCCATGTCCGGCTCCGCTGTCGCAGATTGCGACACCTGTTGATACGGGTGTTCCGATAAACAGCACATCCGCCGGCACGGTGCAATCGGCAGGCGTGACGCGACGCAGCAAAACCGGCGCGTATGCGTCGTTGTGTCGCGGCACCACCGCGTGACGCGGCGCAGCACGCAAAACCTGGCATCGGTCTTGCGCCTACGCAGCTACCCGGACGGGCCTGCCCTGTCCTTCTCGACCGCCGAAGGAGACACCACGATGAATGCCGTCAGCACCGCCAAGCCGCATGCCACCGATCCGCAGTCCATCTTCAAGTCGCGCTACGGCAACTTCATCGGCGGCAAGTGGGTGGAGCCGAAGAGCGGGCAGTACTTCGACAACAGCACGCCGATCAGCGGCAAGGTGTTCACTTCGGTGGCGCGCTCCAACGCCGAGGATATCGAGGCCGCGCTCGACGCCGCGCACGCGGCCAAGGATGCCTGGGGCAAGGCCTCCAGCACCGAGCGCAGCAACGTGCTGCTGAAGATCGCCGACCGCATCGAGCAGAACCTGGAGCTGCTGGCCTACGCCGAGACCTGGGACAACGGCAAGCCGGTGCGCGAGACGCTCAACGCCGACGTGCCGCTGTGCGTGGACCACTTCCGCTACTTCGCCGGCGCGGTGCGCGCGCAGGAAGGCGGCATCTCCGAGATCGACCACGACACCATCGCCTACCACTTCCACGAACCGCTCGGCGTGGTCGGGCAGATCATCCCGTGGAACTTCCCGCTGCTGATGGCGTGCTGGAAGCTGGCGCCGGCGCTGGCCGCGGGCAACTGCGTGGTGATGAAGCCGGCCGAGCAGACCCCGGCCTCGATCCTGGTGCTGATGGAGGTCATCGGCGACCTGTTGCCGCCGGGCGTGCTCAACGTGGTCAACGGCTTCGGCCTGGAAGCGGGCAAGCCGCTGGCCAGCAACCCGCGCATCGCCAAGATCGCCTTCACCGGCGAGACCACCACCGGCCGGCTGATCATGCAGTACGCCAGCCAGAACCTGATCCCGGTGACGCTGGAGCTGGGCGGCAAGTCGCCCAACATCTTCTTCGCCGACGTGATGGCCGAGGACGACGATTTCCTCGACAAGGCGGTGGAGGGCTTCGTGCTGTTCGCCTTCAACCAGGGCGAGGTGTGCACCTGCCCGTCGCGCGCGCTGATCCAGGAATCGATCTACGAGAAGTTCATGGAGAAGGCGCTCAAGCGAGTGGCGGCGATCAAGCAGGGCAACCCGCTCGATCCCAACACCATGGTCGGCGCGCAGGCCTCCGGCGAGCAGTTGGAGAAGATCCTGTCCTACATCGACATCGGCAAGCAGGAGGGCGCCGAAGTGCTGATCGGCGGCGAGCGCAACGCGCTGGACGGCGACCTGGCCGGCGGCTTCTACGTCAAGCCGACGGTGTTCAAGGGCCACAACAAGATGCGCATCTTCCAGGAGGAGATCTTCGGCCCGGTGGTGTCGGTGACCACCTTCAAGGACGAGGCCGAGGCGCTGGCGATCGCCAACGACACCCTGTACGGACTCGGCGCCGGCGTGTGGAGCCGCGATGCGGCGCGGCTGTACCGCATGGGCCGCGCGATCCAGGCCGGGCGCGTGTGGACCAACTGCTACCACGCCTATCCGGCGCACGCCGCGTTCGGCGGCTACAAGCAGTCAGGCATCGGCCGCGAGAACCACAAGATGATGCTCGACCACTATCAGCAGACCAAGAACCTGCTGGTCAGCTACTCGCCGAAGGCGCTGGGCTTTTTCTGAGGCACGGGGCCGGCCGGCGCCACGCGGCAGGCGTGGCGTCGTCCGGCCCGGCAACTGATCTGGATCAAGGCAATCCGTCGCTGGACGCGCGATGGTGAAGTACCGTTTTTCTCAGGAGCATTGCAATGGACAAGACGATGAAAGCCGCCGTGGTGCGGGAGTTCGGCAAGCCGCTGGCGATCGAGGAAGTGGCGGTGCCGCGGCCGCAGGCCGGCGACATTCTAGTCAAGATCGAGGCCTGCGGTGTGTGCCACACCGACCTGCACGCCGCCGAAGGCGATTGGCCGGTGAAGCCGAATCCGCCGTTCATCCCCGGCCACGAGGGCGTGGGCCATGTGGTGGCGGTCGGCGCCGGCGTGGACCACGTCAAGGAAGGCGACCGCGTCGGCATTCCGTGGCTGTACTCGGCCTGCGGCCATTGCGAGCATTGCCTGGGCGGCTGGGAAACCCTGTGCGAGGCGCAGCAGAACAGCGGCTACTCGGTCAACGGTGGGTTCGCCGAATACGCCTTGGCCAATGCCAATTACGTCGGCCATCTCCCGAAGAACATCGGCTTCGTCGAGATCGCGCCGATCCTGTGCGCCGGCGTCACCGTGTACAAGGGCCTGAAGGTCACCGACACCAGGCCCGGCAACTGGGTGGTGATCTCCGGCATCGGCGGGCTCGGCCACATGGCGGTGCAGTACGCCAAGGCAATGGGCCTGAACGTGGCCGCGGTGGACGTGGACGACGCCAAGCTGGCGCTGGCCACGCGCCTGGGCGCAACGGTGACGGTGAACGCGCGGACCACCGATCCGGTGGCGTACCTCAAAAAGGAAATCGGCGGCGCACACGGTGCGCTGGTCACCGCGGTCTCGCCGAAGGCGTTCGAGCAGGCCATCGGCATGGTCCGCCGCGGCGGTACGGTCTCGCTCAACGGCCTGCCGCCGGGCCAGTTCCCGCTGGACATCTTCGGCATGGTGCTCAACGGCGTGACCGTGCGCGGTTCGATCGTCGGCACCCGCCTGGACCTGCAGGAATCGCTGGAATTCGCCGAGCAGGGCAAGGTCGCCGCGACGGTGGCCACCGACACCCTGGACAACATCAACGACGTGTTCGCGCGCATGCACGCCGGCAAGATCGAAGGCCGCATCGTGCTGGACATGGCCGCCTGATGGACATGTCCGCGCCCGAGGCCGCGCCGCCGCCGCAGGTGCTGGCGACGCTGCCGGCCCTGCAGTTGATCGCGACGCTGCGGGCGCGGCACGGCGCGCTGCTGTTCCACCAGTCCGGCGGCTGCTGCGACGGCTCCTCGCCGATGTGTTATCCGCAGGACGACTTCATCGTCGGCGACCGCGACGTGCTGCTGGGCGAGATCGGCGAGGCGCCGTTCTACATCAGCCCGTCGCAGTTCGCCTACTGGAAGCACACCCAGCTGATCATCGATGTGGTGCCCGGCCGCGGCGGCATGTTCTCGCTGGAGAACGGCGAGGGCGTGCGGTTCCTGGTGCGCTCGCGGCTGTTCAGCGACAGCGAGTACGCCGCGCTGGAGGCGGCGGGCAAGGTGTAGGCGAAAGCGCGCACCCGGATGCCTCTGTAGGAGCGGCTTCAGCCGCGACGGGCGTTCTCGGGAACGCCTCGGTCGCGGCTGAAGCCGCTCCTACAACGATGAGGCATGCGCAGCACTACAGCGACCGCGGCAATACAGCGATAACGACGTCTTCGACGCCCTAAGACGCCTTCGGCGGCTTCGCGGGCACGAACGGCGACACCGGGTCGCTGGCCGGGAAGGTTTCTTCCAGCGCTTCGTCCTGGTTCGCGTCGGCATGCCGTCCGTGCACCGTGTCCGGCGTGGAGTGCGCTGGCGTGTCCTGCGGGGCAGGGCGGTGTTCGCCGGTGCGCGGTTCGTGTTCGACGATGGTCTCGGGCCTGTCGCCAGCGCCGCGGTCTTCGTTGAGTTGTGTATCGCGTTTGCCGCGCTGTTCGCCGGGAACGGGAGCCGCGCGGCGCAGCGGATCGGTAGGTGTGGACATGTCCGGTTCCTCCAGGGAATGGCGGCGGAAGTCCAGTTCACCGCCGCCGCGGTGAAGCCATTGCGAATCGCGCATCCTCCACGCGTCGGTCACGGGTCGCTAACGGCCACAGCGCTACTGCTGCGCATCCCCCCGCCGACGTTGCCGCCCGGAGCCTGCCATGCGCCCCAGCGACCGCCCCGACCCGCTGCTGTTCAACGCCCATCTGGATCCCTTGCCGAGCGCACCGGCATACCGCCGCCGTGGCGCCGCGCCGCGTCCGCACGACGCGCCGGACTATCGCCGCTACAGCCTGGCCGACTACCGCCAGCGCCGCGCCCGCCACCGCACCCCATGGCGCGACCTGTGCCCGGCCTACGCCTTCGCCCTGCAGACCCATGCCCGCGGCTGGCCGCGCGGGCCGGGGGCCGAGACCGAGGACGAACTCGCCGCGCACTGGGACCTGATGCGTGGCGACTCGCGGCTGGACTGGAACCAGGCGCGGCAGGTGATCGAGGACGCCTGGCAGGCGCTGGACCATTTGCCGGCGCAGGCCGCCGGCGGGGAGGCGCACTGATGCCGCGCCCGATCTGGACCGGCACGCTGTCCTTCGGCCTGCTCAACGTGCCGGTGTCGCTGATGTCGGGCGAACGCCGGATCGATCTGCACTTCCGCATGCTCGACTCGCGCGACAAACGCCCGATCCGCTTCGAGCGGGTCAACGCCGACACCGGCGAGGAAGTGCCGTGGAAGGACATCGTCAAGGCCTACGAATACAGCAAGGGCAACTACGTGGTGGTCGAGCAGCAGGACATCGCCTCGGCCGCGCCGGAAAGCCACGAGACGGTGGAGGTGGAGGCCTTCGTCGACGCCACCGAGATCGACCTGCGCTACTTCGAGAAACCCTACGTGCTGGTGCCGGGCAAGAAGGCCGAGAAGGGCTACGTGCTGCTGCGCGAGACCCTGCGCAATACCGGCAAGGTCGGCATCGCGCGGGTGGTGATCCGCACCCGTGAGTATCTGTCGGCGGTGATGCCGCTGCAGGACGCGCTGGTGCTGATCCTGCTGCGCTATCCGCAGGAACTTGTCGACCTGGACGATTACACGCTGCCCAGCGGCAAGGCCGCCGACTACCGGATCAGCGCCAAGGAAACCGAGATGGCGGCGCAGTTGATCGACTCGATGTCCGGGCGCTGGGATCCCGATTCCTACCACGACGAATTCCGCGAGCGGCTGCACGCGGTGATCCAGAAGCGGATCAAGGCGCAGGAGGGCACCACCCAGGTCGACGAGGACGCCGAGTCGCCGCAGCGCGAGGATGCCACCACCAACGTGGTCGATTTCATGTCGCTGCTGCAGAAGAGCCTGGATGCCAAGAAGCGCACGCCGGCCAAGCAGGACGAGCGCGTGCCGGTGCGCAAGACCGCGAAAAAGGCCACCAAGACGGCGGCCGGCAAGGCGAAGAAGGCGACACGCGCCAAACCGGCGGCGGCCAAGGCCAAGCCGGCTGCGCGCAAGGCGCCGGCGCGGCGCAAGGCCGGGTAGGGCAGAGTCAGGCAGGTTGCGGCGGCGCTCGGGCCGCAGCGGCGCTACGCCGCGACCATCCCCTCGCGCGTCACCTGCGCCAGCGAATCGCGCGAGATGGCGGCGATCGACTTGGCGCCGGTCAGGGTCATCGCCACCTGCATCTCCTTCTCGATCAGGGTCAGCAGATGCTCCACCCCGGCCTGGCCGGCGGCGGCCAGCGCGTAGACGAAGGCGCGGCCGAGCAGCACCGTGTCGGCGCCCAGCGCCAGCATGCGCACCACGTCCAGGCCGCTGCGCACGCCGGAGTCGGCCAGGATCTTCAGCTCGCCCTTCACCGCATCGGCGATCGCCGGCAGCGCCCGCGCGCTGGACAGCACGCCGTCGAGCTGGCGCCCGCCATGGTTGGAGACGACGATGCCGTCGGCGCCGAAACGCACCGCGTCGCGCGCGTCGGCCGGGTCGAGGATGCCCTTGATCACCATCGGCCCGGTCCAGAATTCGCGGATCCACTCCAGGTCCTTCCACGCGATCGATGGATCGAAGTTGGCGCCGAGCCAGCCGATGTAGTCGGCCAGTCCGGTGGGGTGGCCGCGGTAGGTGGAGATGTTGCCCAGGTCGTGCGGACGCCCGTGCAGACCCACGTCCCAGGCCCAGCGCGGATGCGTCACCGCCTGCAGCATGCGCCGCAGCGGCGCGTTGGGGCCGCTCATGCCCGAATGCGCGTCGCGGTAGCGCGCGCCCGGCACCGGCATGTCCACGGTGAACACCAGGGTGGTCACGCCCGCCGCCTTGGCCCGTTCCAGCGCGTTGCGCATGAAGCCACGGTCCTTGAGCACGTACAGCTGGAACCACATCGGCCGATCGATCGCCGGCGCCACTTCCTCGATCGGGCACACCGAGACCGTGGACAGGGTGAACGGCACCCCCTTGGCCGCTGCGGCCTTGGCCGCCTGCACCTCGCCGCGGCGCGCGTACATGCCGGTCAGGCCCACCGGCCCCAACGCCACCGGCAAGGCCAGGCGTTCGCCGAACAGTTCGGTGTGCAGGTCCAGCGCCGACATGTCGCGCAGCACCCGCTGGCGCAGGGCGATGTCGCTCAGGTCGGACACGTTGCGGCGCAGGGTGTGCTCGGCATAGGCGCCGCCGTCGATGTAGTGGAACAGGAACGGCGGCAGCCGGCGCTGGGCGGCGGCACGGTAGTCGGTGGAGGCGGAAATGATCATGGCGGCAGGGCGGTCAGGGAGAGGAAGGCAGGCGCGAGGCACGGGCGCGGCGCGCATCGTCCTCGTCGAGGGTGCGCAGCGCGCTGTGCACGAATTCCAGGTGGGCGTGCGCGGCGGCGCGGGCGCGTTCGGGGTCGCCGGCCAGGATCGCGTCGCGCAGCGCGCGGTGCTGCGCGTGCAGCGCGGCGAAGATGCGCGGCGAGGCGAACAGCTGCTGCCGGCTCTGCGAGATGTTGGCCTGCAGCAGGTCGAACAGCCCGCGCATCACCTGCAGCAGCACGCGGTTGTGGGTGGCCTCGGCGATGGCCAGGTGGAAGGCGGCGTCGGCGTGCGCCTGCGCCGCCGCGTCGGCCTGCGCATGGGTCTGCTGCAGCGCCTCGAACGCGGCGTCGATGCGCGCGCGGTCGTCGTCGGTGGCACGCAGCGCGGCGTGCCAGGCGGTGGCGCCTTCCAGGGCGTGGCGGGCCTCCAGCACGTCGAAGCGGTACTCGGGGTCGGCGTGCAGCAGCGGCAGGAACGGCTGCAGCGGCGCCACCACCTGGTCCTCCGGGGTCGGTGGCCGTTGCACGTAGGTGCCGCCGCCCACCCGGGCCCGCAGCAGCCCCTGGCTGGCGAGCTGGGCGATGGCTTCGCGCAGCACCGGGCGCGAGACGCCCAGTTCCGCCGCCAGGGTGCGCTCGGCGGGCAGGCGCGCGTCGGCCGCCAGGCCGCGTTGCGCGATCAGCGTGCGCAACTGCGCGGCGACCCGGTCGCTGAGCCGGGCAGGGGGCTCGGCGGCAACCGGCGGGCTAGTAGCCATGAAACTTTTGGTCATACCAATTGCGCGGTGGGAAAGCGATGGCAGGGCCATTAGGCGCCGGATCTCAGGCGGCGTCAATCACTTCAACGAGATGCTCGCGAATATTGGTAATACCAATCAGCTGATGCGGCAATGGTCCACCGCCATGGCCAGCATGCGTCCCGCCATCGGTGCGTGATCAGCAGCGGCATCGCCAGGTGGTGCAGGGCGGCCAGGATCAGGACCCGCAGGGCGATCGCCGCGGCCTCACCACACCCACGGCAGCAGCCGCCAGCTGTGCGCGGCGTAGTCCGGGTACTCCTCGGGGAAGGCCTGGGTCAGCATCGCTTCCTCGACCTGGATGCGGCGCAGGAACGCCCAGGTCACCGGCAGCACGATCGCCAGCAGCGACAGCACGTTGCCCATGCCCAGCGCCAGCCCGTAGAACGCCAGCAGCACGCCGGTGTACGAGGGATGCCGCAGATACCGGTACGGTCCGTGGCGGACCAGGCGGTGGCCCTCCTGGATGGTCACGTCCACGGTGAACCAGCGCGCCAGGACGCGGATCGACCACAGCCGCAGCGCCAGTCCGCCGGCCAGCAGCGCGCAGGCGGTCCAGCGCAGCGGTTCGCGCAAGTGCGGCGCGTAGCGCCACACGCCGAGCAGCGACAGCAACACGCCCAGCGCCACCGCGGCGTACAGCACGCGCCACAGCAGGCGCAGCGTGCCCTGGTCGCGGGCGCCGCCGTCGGCAGCGCGGCGGCGGCGCCCGAGCACCATTTCGTAGGCACCCCAGCTCAGGCTAAGCAGCAGGAACAGCAGATCCGGATGGCGCAGGGTCAGGAGCATGGCGGTGTTCCTCATGGCAGCGTGCGCCACGCAGTGCGTGGCAGGGTGGATGAATCGGGTCCGTCCTGTGTGCCGATCGTCCGGCATGCAGCGGGCATGGACGCAGTGTGCCGCCATCGTGGTGGCGCGACAGTGGCCGCTGGTCATGCCGGCCGCCTGCCGGAAGTCACTTTCTGCGTGCGCCCCATTGCTGCGGCGTCGACCCCCGGTCAGCATCCGTCGCATGAATCGATTCCTGCGTGACCTGATCGAACCCAAGCGCCTGGCCGGGCTGCTGACCGTGGCCACCGTGTTGTGGTCGTTCCAGTTCGCGCCGCATGCCCTGGCGGCTTGGCGCTGGATCGCGGCGGCGCTGTTCCTGCTGCCGCTGATCGGCGCCCACTACCTGCCCGGGCGTTGGCGCGACGCCGCACTATGGCTGGAGGCCGCGGCCGCGATGGCCCTGGTCTGGCTGGAACCGCACGTGGGCACCGCGCCGGTGCTGCTGGTGGTGGTGGTCGCGCAGGTGGCGCTGCAGTGGCCGCCGCGGCAGGTGCTGGCGCTGGCGTTGCTGGCCAACCTCGGCACGTTCCTGGCGTTGTCCGCCGCCGGGATCCGGCATCCGCTGCCGACCACGCTGATCTACGCCGGCTTCCACGCCTTCGCCGGCCTGAGCGCGCATTACGCGCGCACCGCCGAGCTGGCGCGCGAGGCGCTGGCGCGGGTCAACGCCGACCTGCTGGCCACCCGCGCGCTGCTGGCCGACAGCACCCGCGATGCCGAGCGCCTGCGCCTGGCGCGCGAACTGCACGACGTGGCCGGGCACAAGCTCACCGCCATGCGTATCCAGTTGCGCCTGCTGCTGGCCGATCCGGCGCTGGCGCAGCGCACGGAGGTGGCGACCGTGGAGCAGCTGTCCGGTGAACTGCTGACCGATATCCGTGCGGTGGTGCAGTCGCTGCGCGACGACCGCGGCGTGGATCTGGAGACGGCGCTGTGCGCCCTGGCCGCGCCGTTCCCACGACCGCAGTTGCAGCTGCAGATCGACCCGGCGCTGCGCATCACCGATCCGCACCTGGCCGAGACCCTGTTGCGGCTGGTGCAGGAAGCACTCACCAACGCCGCGCGGCATGCCGACGCCGCGCATGTGCGGGTGCGGCTGGGCCAGGACCGGCAGCAGCTGTGCCTGGACATCGAGGACGACGGCCACCGCGCCGAGCGCATCCGCGAAGGCAACGGCATCGCCGGCATGCGCGAGCGCCTGGCCGCCCTGCAAGGACGCCTGGAGCTGGGCCGCACGCCGCTGGGCGGCATGCAGTTGAGCGCGAGGCTGCCGCTGTGAGCGCGCTGCGGATCGCCCTGGCCGACGACCAGGTGCTGGTGCGCGCAGGCCTGCGCGCGCTGCTGCAGACCCAGGGCATCGTCGTCGCCTGCGAGGCCGACGACGGCCAGGCCCTGCTCGACGCGGTCGCGGCCACGCCGGTGGACGTGGTGCTCAGCGACATCCGCATGCCGGGCATGGACGGCATCCAGGCGCTGCAGCAACTGCGCGCGCGCGGCGACCGCACGCCGGTGCTGCTGCTGACCACCTTCGACGAATCCGACCTGTTGCTGCGCGCCACCGACGCCGGCGCGCAGGGCTTCCTGCTCAAGGACGCCGCACCGGAGGACCTGCGCGAGGCGATCGCGCGCGTGGCCGCCGGGGAGACCTTGCTGCAGCCGGTCAGCACCGACCCGGTGCGCGCGCGCTACCGCTACCGCGACGAGGACGCCCCGCGCGACACCTTCAACGAACGCGAAGTGGCGATCCTGCGCCTGCTCGCCGGCGGCTACTCCAACAAGGAGATCGCGCGTAGCCTGTTCCTGGCCGAGGGCACGGTGAAGAACTACGTCTCCACCATCCTCGACAAGCTCGGCACCCGCGACCGCACCCGCGCCGTGCTCAAGGCGATCACCTTGCGCATCATCTGATGCGCGCAAAAGTGGCAGCGCTGCACCGGCCAGCGGCACTGCGTCGGGACTGAAGTCCCTCCCACAGTGTCTCCATCCGACATGGCGGCACCGTCCCAATGGCGGTACCGTCCCATCCCGTAGGAGCGGCTTCAGCCGCGACAACCGACGCCGCGGTGCGCGGCTCGCCGCTCAGCGCTTTTCCCTCCAGTCAGCACAACATCCGCCACCGCGACGCCGCCCCATGTGGGAGCGACTTCAGTCGCGACGCGACACCCCCGAACGCGCGCGCCTCCACCCACACCGAACTCCATACCCCGCCGTGTGCTGCCGCCGGGACTTCTGCGCGCCGGCCGCAGACATTAAGATGCCGCGGGCATTGTGCCGATGAGGAATTCACGTTGATCATCCATCCGAAAGTCCGCGGTTTCATCTGCACCACCACGCATCCGCTCGGTTGCGAGCGCAACGTGCTCGAGCAGATCGCCGCCACGCGCGCGCGCGGCGTGCGCCACGATGGGCCAAAGAACGTGCTGGTGATCGGCGCGTCCAGCGGCTACGGCCTGGCCTCGCGCATCACCGCCGCGTTCGGTTTCGGCGCCGCCACCCTCGGCGTGTTCTTCGAGAAGCCCGGCAGCGAGAAGAAGGCCGGCACCGCCGGTTGGTACAACGCCGCCGCGTTCGACAAGCAGGCCAAGGCCGATGGCCTGTACAGCAAGTCGATCAACGGCGACGCGTTCTCCGACCAGGCGCGCGAGAAGGTGATCGAGCTGATCAAGCAGGACATGGGCGGCCAGGTCGACCTGGTGGTGTATTCGCTGGCCTCGCCGGTGCGCAAGCTGCCGAGCACCGGCGAAGTGAAGCGCTCGGCACTCAAGCCGATCGGCCAGACCTATACCGCCACCGCCATCGACACCAACAAGGACGCCATCATCGAGGCCTCGATCGAGCCGGCCACCGAGCAGGAGATCGAAGACACCATCACCGTGATGGGCGGCCAGGACTGGGAACTGTGGATCGACGCACTGGACGCCGCCGGCGTGCTCGCCCCGGGCGCGCGCACCGTCGCCTTCAGCTACATCGGCACCGAGATCACCTGGCCGATCTACTGGCACGGCGCGCTGGGCAAGGCCAAGGTCGACCTCGACCAGACCGCGCAGCGCCTGCACGCGCGCCTGCAACCGCAGGGCGGCACGGCCAACGTGGCGGTGCTGAAATCGGTGGTGACCCAGGCCAGCGCGGCGATCCCGGTGATGCCGCTGTACATCTCCATGGTCTACAAGATCATGAAGGAAAAGGGCCTGCACGAAGGCACCATCGAACAGGCCGACCGCCTGTTCCGCGAGCGCCTGTATCGCGAGGATGGCCAGCCGGCGGCCACCGACGACGAGAACCGGCTGCGCCTGGACGACTGGGAACTGCGCGACGACGTGCAGGACGCCTGCAAGGCGCTGTGGCCGCAGGTGACCACCGAGAACCTGTTCCAACTCACCGACTACGCCGGCTACAAACACGAGTTCCTCAAGCTGTTCGGCTTCGAGCGCAAGGACGTGGATTACGATGCCGAGGTCGACCCCGACGTGAAGTTCGATTGCGTGGAGCTCTGAGGCGCGGGGATTCGGGAGTGGGGATTCGGGAGTCGTCTTGATCCCGAAGCCCGGACAGAACATGCGGCCGGCAGCGATGTCGGCCGTTTTCTTTTTCCGGTGGCCACCGCGGCGATGGCGAGGCCGAGATGAGCGGTACCTGCGTAGCGAAGCAGGCGAGGGCGATGCAGTTGCGGCAGGCCAAGGCCGTGCAGTGGATTAGCGGCGCTGCCCGCAACACCGAAGCAGCGACATGTGCGCCATTGCGCTCGCACCGCGCATCGCCAACGTGCGATTGCCGGTCGCGGCTAAAGCCGCTCCTACAAGAAGAGCGCCCGCTGCACCCGTAGGAGCGGCTTCAGCCGCGACAAGCGAAGCGGCAATGCGTGAGTTGACCGAACCGCGTCGGGACTGAAGTCCCTCCCACAAAGACCCATCCATCCCCGCGGCAGCTTCCCCCCGTAGGAGCGGCTTCAGCCGCGACAAGCGAAGCCGCGGTGCCGGAACTGCCCGCACAGCATCAAGCATCAGGACTAAAAAACCCGCCGCAGCGCAGCGCCAATCCGCAAGTAAAACCCACACCGCCAGCGCCGCAAAACCAATCCCCAATCCCCAATCCCCAATCCCGGCCTTTCAACGCCTCACATCGAACCGCGTCGCCCCCACGCAGGCCTGCACCTCGGCCTCGCTCAGCGCAAGCACGTCGCCCGGTAGCGTGTGCTTGAGGCAGCCGGCGGCCAGGCCGAAGCGGATCGTGGCGGTGTCGTCCCAGCCCTGGCTCAAGCCGTGCAGCACGCCGGCGGCGAAGGCGTCGCCGCCGCCGATGCGGTCGACGATGCCGCTCAGTTCCTCGGCCGGTGCCTGCGCCACGCTGCCGTCGCGGCGCAGCAGCATCGCGCCCAGGCTGTGCCGGTCCACGCTGTGCGCCACGCGCTGGGTGCAGGCCATCGCCTGCAGCTGCGGGAACGCGGCGAAGGCATCGCGCGCGCCGGCCTCCACCCGCGCCTGCACGCTGTCCTGCGGGTAGCGGTGGCCCAGCACCACTTCCAGGTCGCGGTAGTCGGCGAACAGCACGTCCGCCTGCGCCAGCAGCTGCCGCAGGATGCCCGGCGCATCGCCGTTCCAGGCCTCCCATAGCTTGGGGCGGTAGTTGCCGTCGAACGACACCCGCGCTCCGGCCGCGCGTGCCGCCAGCGCCGCCGCCAGCGCCGCCGCCGCGCCGCGTTCTCCCAGTGCCGGGGTCACCCCGGACAGGTGCAGCCACTGCGCGCCGTGCAGCAGCGCCGGCCAGTCGTGCTGGTCGCCGGCATCCAGCGCGAAGGCCGAGCCGGCGCGGTCGTAGGTGACTTCGCTGGGCCGATGCCCGGCGCCGGTGCTGAGGAAGTACAGGCCCATGCGCCCTGGCACGAAGCGCACCCCGGCGGTGTCCACGCCATGCCGGCGCAGTTCGCCGGCGGCGGCCTGGCCCAGCGGGTTGTCCGGCAGCACGCTGACCACCGAGACGGCGTGGCCGAAATGCGCCAGCGCCACGCCCACGTTGGCCTCGGCGCCGCCCACCTGTACCTCCAGGCGCGGGGTCTGCAGCAGGCGTTCGTGGCCGGGCGCGCCCAGGCGCAGCAACAGTTCGCCGAAGCAGACGATGCGGGAAGCGGTCATGGCGGGCGGGTCCGGCGGCCGAAAGGACGCCAAGCATGCCGCGAAACGCGGACGTCGGCCAGAACAAGTGACCAGCGGTGTCATTTCTGTGCGCCAGCAGGCGCTTCGGCACTGGCCGGCGTCGCGCTCTTGCGCTATCTCATTGACTGCAAAGACCCTCTTCCCGCCTAGCACTCTGTTGCGCTGCAAGATGCCGCAATGTTTCGCAACTGTTAACGTTGATTTTGACCAGCGGTGTCATTCGCGACAACGCCCGCAGTTCCACGCCGTCATGTAACCCTTGGGAGGGGAGGACATGCAATCACGTACCGAACGCCGGAAGACACCGGTTACCTTGCTCGCGCTGTCGATCGGCCTGGCCCTGCAGGCCGGTGCCCTGCAGGCCGGTGCCCTGCAGGCGCAGGAGGCGCCGGCGTCCGCGCCGCCGGCCACGGCCTCGGCCGATGCCACTACCGAGCTCGACACCGTCGTCGTCACCGGCTACCGCGCCAGTGTCGAGAAGGCGCTGGACATCAAGCGCGCCGAGAAAGGCATGGTCGACGCGATCGTCGCCGAGGACGTGGGCAAGTTCCCCGACACCAACCTGGCCGAATCGCTGCAGCGCATCCCCGGCGTGGTCATCACCCGCGACGCCGGCGAAGGCCGCAACATCTCCGTGCGCGGCCTCGGCCCGGACTTCACCCGCGTGCGCATCAACGGCATGGAAGCGCTGACCACGGTGGGCGCCAGCGACCAGAGCGGTGGCACCAACCGCGGCCGCGGCTTCGACTTCAACGTGTTCGCCTCGGACCTGTTCACCCAGATGGTGGTGCGCAAGACCGCCTCGGCCGACGTCGAGGAGGGCTCGCTGGGCGCCACGGTCGACCTGCGCACCGCGCGGCCGTTCGACTACGACGGCTTCACCTTCGCCGCCAACGGCCAGGCCACCTACAACGGCATGTCGCAGAAGGCCGATCCGCGCATCGCCGCGCTGGTCGCCAACACCTGGGCCGACGGCACCTTCGGCGCGCTGATGTCGGTGGCCTACTCCGAGCGCCAGGTGCTCGAGGAAGGCAGCGGCACCACGCGCTGGGCCAACGGCCCCAGCAACAACGGCTACAGCCCCACCTCGCCGTTCGCCGCCGCCAACAGCGCCAACGTGTTCAGCCCGCGTATCCCGCGCTACACGCAGATGGAGCACGAGCAGAACCGCCTGGGCGTCACCGGCTCGCTGCAGTGGAAGCCCAACGACAGCACCGAGTTCTCGCTGGACGGCCTGTACTCAAAGATCGACGCCAAGCGCGACGAGCACTACATCGAGGCGATCAGCTTCAGCCGCGGCCGCTCGCAGAACGGCAAGCCGGACATGATCGTGCGCGACGGCTACGTCGACCCGGCCTCCGGTGCGCTGCTGTACGGCCGCTTCGACAACACCGACATCCGCTCGGAGAACCGCCACGACGAGTGGAACACGGTCTTCAAGCAGCTCACCTTGAACGGCGAGCACCGCTTCAGCGACACCTTCAAGATCACCGGCGAGATCGGCACCTCCAGTTCCAAGCACCGGAACCCGATCCAGACCACGGTGATCATGGACAAGAACAACGTCGCCGGGTACAGCTACGACTACCGCAACAGCTACACCTCGCCGGTGTTCAACTACGGCATCGACCCGACCGCCGCCAATGGTTGGACCCTGGCCGAAGTGCGCATGCGTCCGCAGTCGGCCAACAACAGCTTCGACACCGGCTCGCTGAACTTCGAGTGGAACCTGGGCCCCAACTTCACCCTCAAGGGCGGCGTGCTGGCCAAGAACTACGGCTTCGACACCAAGGAGTTCCGCCGCGCCTCCGAGACCAGCGTGCCGACCTTCGCTACCGGCAACCGCATCGTGCCGACCGACCTGGTCGCGCTGGCCGGGCTCAAGGGCATCGAGGGCACGCCGTCGAACTGGGCGGTACCCGACCTAAACGGCATCGCCGACGCGCTGGGCATCTACAGCGGCACCGGCACCTGGACGCTGACCGAGCGCGCGGTCAACACCCGCAGCGTGGAAGAGAAGGACCGCGGCGCGTGGTTGATGGGCGACTTCGCCTTCGACATCGGCGCGATTCCGTTCTCCGGCAACGTCGGCGTGCGCTACGTGAAGACCACCCAGTCCTCCACCGGCTACGCCCTGGTCGGCTCCAACCTGATCAACACCACGGTCGAGCGCACCTACAACGACACCCTGCCGTCGCTGAACCTGGTCGCCGAGATCACCCCGGATTTCCTGATCCGCTTCGGCGCCGCCAAGGTGATGACGCGGCCGGGCCTGGGCAGCCTGACCCCGGGCGTGACGGTCGCCGTCGCCGGCGGCGCGCGCACGGTCAGCGGCGGCAACCCGAACCTGGATCCGATCCGCGCCAAGACCGCCGACCTCGGTTTCGAGTGGTACCTGCAGGAAGGCGCGATGCTCGGCCTGGCGCTGTTCTACAAGGACATCGACAGCTTCGTGCAGACTGCGCGCACCATCGCCCCGTACTCCAGCAGCGGCCTGCCGGTCAGTCTGCTCGACGGCACCGGCGCGGCGGCCAGCGACGACTTCGTCTTCAGCGTGCCGCTCAACACCCCGGGCGGCAAGCTCAAGGGCGCCGAGTTCAACTACATCCAGCCCTTCAGCTTCCTGCCGGGCAAGTGGGCCAACTTCGGCACCCAGCTCAACTACACCTACGTGCAGTCGAAGATCCAGTACGTCACCGGTACCGGCGCGCTGTCGTTCAACACCGACCTCACCGGCCTGTCGAAGAACTCCTACAACGCCACGCTGTTCTACGAAGGCGAGCGCTTCAGCGGGCGTGTGTCGCTGACCCACCGCGACGGCTACCTGACCCAGGTGCCGGCCACGGAAACCGGCTTCGACGTGCACGGCATGCGCGGCACCAACGTCGTGGACGCCAAGCTGACCTACAAGATCGACGAGAAGATCGACATCAGCCTGGAAGGGTCGAACCTGACCAACGTGCCGTACTACGAGTGGGTGCAGACCAGTGCGGGCGGCGCGCAGTTGCCGCTGACCTACAGCGAGACCGGCCGCCAGTACGCGATCGGCGTGCGCTACAAGTTCTGAAGACTGCGTTCGCCGGTGCCGCGCTGCGGCATCGGCAACGCCCCGCTGCCCGCATACTCGCGGGCCGGGGAGGGAGGTCGCCGCGCGCTGTCATGGCGCGCGCCGATCGCAAAGGAGCGAGATGAAACAGGCAATGTGCCGCAGCGCCATGTGCGCTGCCCGTGGTGTGGCGGCAATGGGGGTCCGGGGATGGCAGCGCCTGGAGGCATATGCGATGCGATGCCTGACCGCCATCGGCTCCGTATGCACGCCATCGGATGTGCCGGCATCGCGCGTCGCGGCTGAAGCCGCTCCTACACCAGCATCTGCTCTTCGTAGGAGCGGCTTCAGCCGCGACGGGCTTTCCCGATCCACTTTGGCACTCCAGAGCTGTAACGCACGCATCGCCAACGCGAAGGCTCCACGCCGCATCGCACACTGCTTGGCCCTGCTCTGCACCCTCGCACTCCCCACCATCGCCGCAGCCGCCGCACCCGAACTCCTGTTCCGCGTCTCCGCCGACCACGGCCTGGACGCCGACGTCGCCCAGGGCGATGCAAC
Source organism: Xanthomonas sp. 3498 (assembly GCF_014199795.1). Lineage (NCBI taxonomy): Bacteria > Pseudomonadati > Pseudomonadota > Gammaproteobacteria > Lysobacterales > Lysobacteraceae > Xanthomonas > Xanthomonas sp. 3498. Next base: position 62,089 of record NZ_JACHOH010000005.1, on the reverse strand, counting down.
CCCCAACTTCCGCGACAAGATCGCTCTGGTCCCCACCGGCGTGTCCGGGCAGGCGATCGAATGGGCCGACGACGGTGTGCTGTCCTGGAATGCCCCCGGCAACATCTACACCCAACGCGGCACGCTGTCGTTCTTCTGGCGGTCGCGCTACCCGGTGGGCGAAGCGCCGTTCGTGATCTTCCGCGTCGGCTACGCCGACCACACCAGCTGGGACATGGCCTGGCTGCGCATCGACTGGAACGGCCACGGTTTCGATGCCTTCGTCACCGATGCCAACCTGGCGCGCACCCGCGTCTCCTTCAAGCTCGACCGCAACCCGGCGCCCAGTGCCTGGACTCACCTGGCTTTCGCCTGGGATGAGACCCGCGGCGTACGCCTGTACGTGGACGGCAAGGAAGCGGCGCGCGTGGACTGCACGCAGGCCTGCGCCGATGGCGGCTCGCTCGACTTCGACGCCGCGCTCGACCAGCTCGGCCTGGCCGCGCGCGTGCTGGCGCCGCACCAGGTGCAGAGCCGCTACAACTTCCTGCGCGGCAGCGACTTCGACGAGATCCGCGTGTACGACCGCATGCTCGATGCCGCGGGTGTCGCCGCCCTGGCCCGGCAGCAGGAACCGCGCAGCGCCGAGGCCGTACCCGACAGCGCCGCGCGCAACGCCTGGCTGCACCGCTTCGGCTGGGACCACGGCCGTGCACCGCCGGTGCTGGACGCGCCATCCACGCGCATCCGCAAGGTCGAGTTCGCCGACGCCAAGGACCTGAAGGAGTGGATGTGGAAGGCGACGGATGGCATCGCCGAGACCACCTGGCCCGGCGTGTACAACCGCTCGCGCCTGCCCGGCCGCAACGACTACTTCCAGCTGCCCGACTGGAACGTCTACGTCGAAGGCGGCAAGGCGCTGGACCTGGCCCTGCCCGACGAACCGTTCAACCGCATCGAACTGCGCGGCGCCGCCTACGGCCAGGCCACCTATGCCGCCGATGGCGCCACGCCTGCGCCGTTGTTCTCGCGCGCCCAGGGCACGGTGCGCAGCGTCGATCAGTTCGAACGCAGACGCGGCGGCCACCTGCGCTTCACCAACGTCGCTCAGGAAACCCCGATCCAGGAGATCTGGGCCTACGACGTCGGCGCCGGCGCCGAGCCGGCCAACCCCAGCGCCACGCTGCGCTACACCGTGCACAGCGACATCGCCCCGGACTACGCCAACCTCGCCGCACTGCGCGCCTACATCGCCGGGCGCTACCCGCCGGACGAGCGCAGCACCGTGGTCGCGCTGCCGAGCAAGGCGCCGTCGCGCAAGCGTGCCGAGGAAAAGACCGCGGTGCCGCCGCTGCCCATCGTCCACATGCTCATCCCCTCCAACCTCGGCGACGCCCCGGCCGCGCAGCCGCTGATGCGTAGCTGGTCGTACGGCTGGGAGAACATGCACGACGGCCTGGACGGCATCGCCATCGACTTGCCGGCGCTGCAGCTGCCGGCCACGCACAACGGCCTGATCCCGCTCAACATCCGCGTCAAGGACCCCATCTGGCCCGGCCGCGACATGCTCGACGTGTCGGTCTCGGTCGCGCCCGGGCGGGCGCGCACGCTGTGGCTTGACCTGCGCGACCGCATCCTCGGCGACGACAGCCTGATGCTCAGCATCGCCTCGGCCGCCCCCGGCTTCGACGCGCGCGCGCTGGACGGCGCGCAACTGCGCCTGCTGTTCAAGCCGCGCGCGCAGGCCAAGGCCGAGCACATCGCCGACCGCTTCAACCAGGTCAAGGACAACTGGGGCTTCCTGGTCGAGGAACACACCACCTCCAAGCGCCAGCGCCTGTACGCGCGCCTGGATGCCGACATCCACGACCTGCTGCGGGTGGATCCGGACAACGCGCTGGGCCGCCAGTACTGGGCCGACATCAGCTACGGCAACCAGGGCCCGCTGCCGGTGCAGTTGCCGCAGCCGCCCAAGGGCGTGCCGGGATGGGCGTTCTGGCAGCTGGAAGACCTGAAGGCCACGCGCCGCTACATCCACTGGTGGATCGACCAGCGCCAGGTCGACTACGGCGATTTCGGCGGCGGCATCTCCGACGATTCCGACCTCACCCAGCAATGGCCCGGCGTCGCCCTGATGGGCGTGGACCCGGACAAGCTCAACGCCTCGCTCACCGCGCTGTCCGACGCCAACTACCGCAACGGCATGTTCACCGACGGCCTCTCCACCATCGAGACCGACGAACTGCATTCCTACGAAGACGGCATCAACATCAACAGCGCCATGCTCTATCTCAACTGGGGCGACCCGCTGACGGTGGAGCGGCTGATGCGCACGGTGAAGGCCTTCGACACAATCATCCAGGTCAACCCGCAGGGCCACCTGCTGTTCGCCAGCAACTGGTTCGGCGGGCGCAAGGTCTACCGCGAGCCGAACTGGCAGTGGCAAAAACCCTATTCGTTCCCGATCCTGCACCCGGCGCTGCTGCTGGGCGGCTACAACGCCGACCCCAACAGCCGCCGCATCGTCACCGGCCTGGCCGACGGCTACCTGGCCCACGCCTACACCGACGCCAAGGGCCAGTGGGCGCTGCCCAACGAGATCAACTGGGCCACCGGCAAGACCCGCGGCGGCAGCCTGTTCGACGGCAGCGGCGGCCCCGACACCCTGCACACCTTCTGGGCCGCCTACCGCTGGACCGGCGACGCCCGCTACTTCCAGCCCATCGACTACCGCGTGGCCAAGGCCGGCCCCGGCGGTCTGTCAATGCTCAACGAGAACTTCCTCGACGTGCTCGGCAAGCGCGACAGTTGGGGCGCCAGCCTGGCCAAGGCGGCGGCCGACGCCGAGGCCGACGACGCCCCGGACTTCGCCCACCACGTCGCCTGGGAACAGAGCGGCGACCCGCGCTGGCTGGAAACCCTGTACCGCGCCGAGACCCGCGACAAACTGCAGACCTTCTACATGAACACCGAAGGCCATTGGTGGAGCGACCGCGTCGAATCGCCCACCGTGAACCTGCAGCGCGCCCGCCTCGGTGGCGTCGCCCTCAAGCGCAACCAGACCTACCCGGGGCACACCGTCAGCTGGCGCTTCGCTGACCCCGAAGGCGCGGTGCAGGTGGCCTTGCTGCTACCGAAACCGCGGCAGGATCGCTTCACCGTTATCGGCTACAACACCAGCGGTAAGACGCAGCAGGCGCAGATGACCGGATGGAATGTCACCGCTGGGCAATGGCGCATGCGCTCGGGTGTCGATCGCGATGGTGATGGGAAGATCGATGGCAAGGCCGCCACGCGCGAGTTCACGTTCGAGAGGAGCGGGGCGGTGGATGTGGAGTTCCCGGCCGGCAAGACGGTGGTGATGGAGTTCGAGCTGGTTGTGTCTGCGGCGGTTCCGGTCGAGCAGCGGCCGGATCTGGGGATTGGGCGTGGGGATGTGCGGGTGGCTGGCGATGCTATTGAGGTGATTGTGCACAGCCTTGGCCATGCGGATGCGCCGGCGGGATACGTGGTGTTGGAGGATGCGCGTGGCCGGGAACTGGCACGGGCGGCGTTTCCTACCTTGGAAGCGCCGCGGGATTTGGAGCCGAGGACGGCGCAGGTGTGGTTGGTGGTGCCGGGTGGAAAGAGCGCCAAGGGAGGACGGGTGCGTGTCGTCACCGAGGGCGACGTGGCGGAACTGACCCAGAGAAACAATGCATTGGATGTGCCCTGACTTAATCGGGGCCTGAATCAAGACACACCCTTTGCCTAGCGGGCCGCCCTCACCTCGGAATGTTCCCGACTGACGGCCGCATTTGTCTCCCCAAAAAGTGTGACGCCGTGCTAGAACAGGATCGTCTGTGGGGGAGAACGGACTTCCATCGGACCTGATTGGACGGTTGCGCCTGCGGGATACGCGGCGCAGCGCGTGCATCTGCAATGGGAACGCTAGAACGCCACGTTATTCTCAGGGGGAAATCGATGTTTACCAAAGTCTCGATCATCGCGGCGCTGGCTGGATTGGCCATGTGCCTGGCTGCTGCATCTGCGGACGCACGTGTGCGTGCGTCTGGTTCACACCATACAACCAGTCATGGTGGGCATTACGCGTCGGGCCATGGGTCTTCGCACAAGGGTGGTAGCTACCGTAGCCCGAGTACCAACAATCAGTACCGTCGGCATAAATCCTAGCCTTTCGTGGTGGGATAGGTATTGGTCCGCTATTTAAATACTACTTTGACCCAGCTAAACACGTGGCTTCGTTCGGGTGGAGCCCAGTCATCAGTACCGTCTTGCGGTCATGGACGATCCCGCGAGCAGTGCAGATGCGCGCCAACAATTCGCCCAAGCCGACGTCGCTTCGCGGCGCGACGTAATTCAGGGGTTAGGTGCCAAGATGAAGTTACTCGATGACCTGATCGAACTACTCGGTGACGACAACGCAAGCCTGAAGTCGTCGCTGATCAAGGCGCAGATTCTCGCGCACCGTCTTGGAGACGAAGAACTTGGTCGCTGGGTTGAGCACGAACTTCGGGGCTATCCGAGTGACGCGGGAGTGCCACCCTACCGGGTTCTTCACCTAATGCTCGTTGGCCACGTTAGCAACGGCTACTATCACTACAGCAATCAGACGCTACCCACTCATCATCTAGACCCGGATATTCGCGAAAAGCTGACCACGAATCGGATAGCCGATAGTGTATCCGCAATCGAAGATTGGGCTCAAAAAGACAATATCGCGGTCACGATCCCATCCGAGGTAATGGCGCTTCTGTCGAAGCCTCTCTCCGACACTTACTATGTTCAACAAGCATGGGGAAGATTCGGAATCGGGGCCGGTCAGGGCATCCTGACGGAGGTTCGCTCGCGCCTGCTGGAGTTCTGCCTAAAGATATCCGACAAGATCCCTGCAGATACCCCGGAGAAGGATGTGCGTAATAAGGCAGAAAACGTTGGAGCGAATGAAATTTTTCGTAACGCAGTTTTCGGCGACAACGCAACGATCGTAGTTGGCAGCGGGTCAATCCGTGACATCACGAATTCAGTCAATAAAGGTGATATCCAGTCATTGCTGAGGGGGCTCCATAACGTCGGAGTGCAACAAGCAGACTTATCAGATTTGCAAAGCGCGATCGAGAGTGATGCTTCCTCTGCGGAGCTTGCCGAGCGCCAGTGGGGGCCAAGGGTGAGTGGGTGGGTGGGGTCAATGATAGGTAAGGCCGGAACGACCGCGTGGGAAGTAACAAAAGCAGCCGCAGGCAATATTCTTGCCACAGCAATCGGAGCGTTCTACGGCTTTGGCACCTAAGAATTCATTAAAGAAGACGCCGCTTCGAGAAAAAATAGGAGTTAGAGTGAAATTTTGTGTGTGCGCCACGATAAAGAAGTCAGGTTAAATTAGTCGTTGATCATGGTGGGGTTGCGTGGCCGATGGGGCTGGTCTGGCATAAGCGAAGCGGCGGGTCTTGGCCTCGACCATGCCGCGAAACGCATCGTGGCCGAGAGCCCGCTGTTGCTGGAGGTGAATACGGATGTCGGCAAGGGATAACGGGGTCAGGTTGACTTACTCATTGATTATGGTGGGCTCGTGTGGCCGATGGGCTGGCCTTACACCAGCGAAGCTGGCGGGTCTTGGCGAAACTGTTAAGGATGCAGGCGCGATTTGCTACTTATGCGAATGCGGGTCGGACGACTAAGAAAAAGCGCCGCTTACCGGTGGGCCTAACAATTGATTCAAGCCAAATCCACGTCGCGGGCCGGCTTAATTCTGGTTTTAGCCGTCAAGGAGATTTTATTATGGATTCTGTAAGTGTAGAAGAGCTAAGCCGGGATCACCTCTTGCATTACTGGACAATTTTTGCTTATGCGCCAGGAGAGGAATATTGTCGTGAGGTTTGGCGAAGCCTGCGACTGCTTCCGTTAGTCGGGGCAGATCATCCAGGCAATATCATCCCAGTTCTGCATGTGCAGGTCTCCGCCATCTCTGATGCTGGGATCGCTCCACTGATTGCGCGCCTAGAGCAACTTGACCCTGGAGCCGATAGGCGTATTGTTCGCGAGTTCATCAGAGATTGACTGCTAACAATTTGTTCAGCCGAGACCGCTTCGCGGTTCGGATTAATTCAGGTGTTATGTCTCTCTAGGAGCAGCATGGGCACTCGGTTCACTACACGGCTGCGCGACGCCATCGTTGCAATTGACGACGCAGATAACTTCAAGTGTGTAAAAGCAACTAGCAACTCTCTTTACACGCCGCTGTATGCCGCAGGAAAGTACCGCTGGATGAAGGTAATGGAGTCAGATGGGACTTTAGTTGCTTGGCGGACTGTAAGTGGCGGAGATGGGAGGCAGCCTGTTGAAGCTACGCATCTAACCTTTGGGGTGGTGATCCAATCGGAGGATGCAACCTCTCAAGTAAAAGCCAATCCTTTGGGCAAAGCATTTCTGACAAAAATTAGTACCGGAATCTTTGTGGACCTTAGCGATGGCAGTAGGCGCAGGATTGACAATCTGCTTGTTGTGTTCGTCCTGCCCAAGGGCGCAGCAGCCCATAGGCAGAAAACCTTCGCGCGCGCCAAGAAGTATGTAAACAATACTGCTGAGTTAGTCGAGGACGTGGTAGCAATCGAGGTTCCTCGCGGAGCGAGCGCCGAGGACATCAAACTCGCAATCATTGAAGAAGTGCGACCCTTTCTGTTTGGTGCCGGGCGCCCAAAGAGCGAGACATAAGGCGATAACGGGGGATAACGGGGTCGGATTGACTTATTCGTTGATCGTGGTGGATTTGCGTGGCCGATGGGCTGGCCTGACACCCGCGAAGTGGCAGGTCTTGGCCTCAACATGTCGCGAAACGCATTGTGGCTGAGAGCCCGCTGTCGCTGGAGGTGAATGCGGATGTCGGCAAGCAGTTCGTCGCTCAGGACTTCATGAAAAGAGGCGCGATAAGCGCTGAACCGCTCGGATGAATTATTCCCCAGAGCGAACCAGTACGGATTGGCGTTAGTGCCGCGTGTTACCGCTGATCGAGATTGGCTAGCGCAACTAGACAAGCGGTACGCGGTCGGATCCTCGATGAGACGAGCGCGTACCGAGTTGAGTTCGATGTAGCGATAGCAGCGCAACACATAGTCGGCGCTGTCCATAAGGCATGACGTGTAGTGCCCTTCCCAGAGCGTGCCGATACGGCCGTGACGGCCATTGAAGATGGCGACATAGTGACGACCGAGTCGCTGCATTAGCTGTCCGACCCTTCCAGCCTCCGGCGGTGTGGCAAGCAGGTGCACATGGTTGTCCATCAAGACGTAGGCATGTAGCTGGCAGCCGGTGGCGTGCAGGGCATCACGCAACATGTGCAGATAGCGCATGCGGTCGCTGTCATCCAGAAAACATGGAAGGCGATTATTGCCGCGCTGTACGATGTGTTGGGGTATGCCAGGAAGATCAAGGCGAGGAAGACGAGCCATGCCGGCAAGCATGGTCACCGATCGCTATCACCGACATCGAGCAAGCTCCGTGACAATTGTCAGGCATCGCCGTGTCGGCGTGTAGGAAGTGAACCTGACCCCGTTCTTCCCGCCGGCCTGGTTTCATTGAAACGAATCCTCCTTACGCGCATGCCCTCAAATTGGAAGTGGCCCAGCACATTTCACCTCGGCTTGCTCCGACCGAGGTTCGCCCTGGCCGTTCTTCTGGTTTGGATCCCGGGGCTGAGCTTTGCCGGCTATCTCGATAGCCGGAGCGGCGAGTTCGCTACGCCGGTGTCGCTGGCCGTTGCCGGTGTTGTTCTTGCTCTATCAGCATTGTCGTTTTGGCGTCTTGCTGCGAACGAGCGGACGTGGATCAGGGTGATGCGTCCGACCGTCGATCGCGCGTCGCATCTTTCGGGCGTGCGTGCTGGCATCTACATCACCGCGCCTGCCGCATTGTTCTGCTTTCTCAAGGCCGCACACCTCTGGTGGGCCACCTGAAGCAAGCTACTCGTTTAGCGTCTCGCCGCGCCATCAGCACAGCATTCATAGGTCGCCATCCCCCATGACCACATTCCAATTCCAACCCCGCTGGAAGGAGGAACTCGTCTGCACCGGCCCGGGCAGCGAATTCGTTCTGGATTTCCCGATGGGCGTGCCCACGGTCTACGTCCCCACCGAGCACGCGTGGGCGCAGAGCGCACCTGCATGGGCGCGCGACCTGTGGCCGGTGTTCAAGGCGGAGCTGGAAGCCTGGTGCCAGGCGCGGGACGTGCAGTTCTTTCTGGATGGCTCTGCCAAGTGCTACGGAGCTGTCGCCAAGGCCTAGGTGATCACGATGAACGCAGGCGGACGCGCGTGCCTTGGTATCCTAAGCCGCCATCGCAGCAAGGTGTCCAATGAGCGAGAGTACAGAGCGTGGTGACGCGACGAACGTCCCGCTGTATTACCTGATTACGCCGGAATCGCACGAGGTGCTCGGCCCCTGGGCGGACGCGTTCCCGGCGTACACTGTCGTCGTCGGCTACTCGAGTCTCGGCCACTTCTTTTTGCATGATCCGGCCAGCCAGGATTACGCGGTGTTGCATCCGTTCAAGGCCGCGGGCAAGTCGTATGGCGCGCATGCCTCTACCGCGGCGTTCGAGGCGGCCATCCTGCGCGATCCGGGCTTTGAGGAGTACGTGCTACGCGGCGACCACGTACGGGAAATCGCTGCGCGTCTCGGCCCGTTGAAGCCTGGACAGATCTATATCCCGCAGCCCTATCCGACGCTGGGCGGAACGGAGGCACCTGAAACGTACGACAAGGGCGATGTGTGGGTGTTCGCTGACCTCGTCGCGCAAAGCGTGGGTTTGTGACGCAAACTGGAATCACACCGCGGGGCGCGATCTTCTAAAGAAAACCCAGGCGGCACCGGATCGCCGCCTGGACCACACCGAACGAGGGAACCGCAGAGGCTGCGCCTCAGTGCTTCGCGGCCTTGCGCCGGTACACACCATTGAAGCTCACATTGGCTCCGCCGCACTGCAGGTTATCCGAGACGACCATCAGGTCGCCGAGCAGTTGCAGGCGGACCTTGCAGTCGTCCTCGCTCAGCTCCAGCCGATTGCCTTCGGGAAAGCCGCGCGCGGTGACGGCGCCCAGGTTCGGGCCGCCGGGCCTTTCCTCGGGACTCGGGTTGGCGCTGGGCCAGTAGGCATCGCCGTTGGCGGTGATGGTGCCGTCGCCATTGGCGATCAGTTGCAGTTCGTTGTCGCCGTCGTGCCATTGACCGACCCAGGCCTGCGGCTTCGGGGCGGCCGTCGCCGGCAGTGGCTGCACGCTCGACGCCGCCACCCAGCCGGCGCTGCCGCCGACCTTATTGGGGTAGAACGCGCAGACGAAGCCGCCCTGACGCTGCGCCAGGATCACGGTGTCGTCCTTGACCACATAGGCGCGCTGCCGGCACGCGGCCTCGCCCTTGGCCGGGCAGCCGTCGTCGTCGTTGAGCAGGTACAGGCGCGGCACCGCGACCTTGGCGAGCGAAAAACCGGCCGTGCTCATGGGGAAGCCGCCGTTGCGGCACATCGCGGTGTCCTCGTCCGGGGCAGCGTGGGCCAGTGCGGGAACCGCCAACAAGGCGAGCAGCCAGGTCTTGTGCATCAGAGTCGCTCCAAAGGTGGGGAGACAGTGTGGGCCACCGGGGGTGAACCGGTGGCGAGCGAACGATGGGCGAGGAGGTGGCGGCGTCTGGCCGGCATGACGCTGTGGCGCGCGGCACGGCTCATCGCACGTCATGCGCGTCGACCAGCGGCATCGACGCCGGCGAACGCCTCGGACTGTAAGGTGGATGCCATCAGGCACACCGCGGGATAGCCTTGCGTCGATCCAGGCTTCAGACGCAAGAGGGTGGTGGCATGGCAGTGAAGTACCGGGCGGGCGATGTCTTCGCGGTCCCTTGGACACGGCGGTGTATGCGCTCTGCCAGGTGCTGTGGGCGCCGCAGGGCGACTATCGCAAGGTGGTCGGCTTCTGTGTGCTGGAACATCAGGCCTCGGCCCCGACGCTTGGTCCGTCGCCGGCACGGCCGCTGCCGGTGCGCGATGGCGACAAGGACATCCGATTGCTGTTTACAGGCGCCCAGAAGCTCAGAGTGGCGAATGGCAACTCATCGGTCACGCGCCGCTGCCCAGCGACGCCAGGGAACGGCTGACCTTCCACATCACCGGCGCCTTGCACGAGGGCGATACCTTCGTGCGGATGTTGTCGGTGGACGAGTACGCTCGCTATCCGTCGATGTCGGTGCTCGGATTCGAGCTGGTGCAACGACTGCTCAGCGACAGCCGGTGATCGAGGGCACCGGCCGTTGACGGGCACTTGCCGCTCGGCGAGCATCGCATGCAGGTTCAACGGGGCGTGGCCGGCGCCGCACATCACGTCTGTCTGGATCAGGTGACACCATGCCCGCAAGTCTGCTGACCGAGGTCGTCCTGCGCCCACTGTTCGAGATCGTCCTCTACGGCCTGTGCTATCTCGTCGGCATGCTCGTGGTGCCGGCGTTCTCGTTCGGCTATTACAGCGTCGAACCGTGGAGCAGCAAACGGCGCAGCAAATCCGGCAAGCGTAGCGCCTATCTGGCCCCACGCGTGGTCTCGGCCGACGCGGCGGCCTTCTGGGGTGGGTTCGCCCTGGTGGGATTGGGGCTGTTGGGTTATGCGCTGTGGAGCGCGGCGGGCGCTTAACCTCGAAGCGGCTGCATCGCGCTACGCTTTCTGGCCTTGGACTGCAATGGATTGCACCTATGCCGCATTCCGGCACCTGCTTCATCACGCGATACACGCTGTCGGCGCTGCGCGATCAGATTCACCAAAGACCCGAACTGGTGATGGCGCTCGAAGGCTTGATCGAGGTAGAAGAGGAACACTTCCCTGATCCACCGACCTACGCTGCGCTGTCGCATCTGACGCGGTGTAGCGCTTGCCAGGCCTGGAGCGCGCTCTGGCTGGAGGCACAGTTTCCCGAGAGCGGGGCGTGGCGCGAGCGCGTCGCTCGCTATTGCTGCTTCAGCATGTTCGAGGCAGTGACCAAGCCGGACAGGGTGGTGCGGATCGGGTTCGAGTTGTTCCGTGGCGAGGATCCGACCTGGTACCTCAATGACGCGATCTGCGTGCAGTTCTGCCCGTGGTGCGGGCAGCGACTGCCCGATCGTCCGTTCGAGCCGGATCTGGAGCCGGAGCAAACACCGTGACCCAGTGCCGCCGCCGCGTCGCCGCGACCGCTTCAGGGCAGCCGCGGCGGTGGACCTCCCTGCGGGCTCCTGCCGAGGTTGCGGATTCGCCAAACGGATCCCAGGTCTTTGCCGGCGCGTGGCGACGCCGGCGCAGAACGGCACGCGATGAGGCAGCGGGTACTCACCCTCGCGGTCGCGCTGCTGTCCGCCGGTTGGGTGCTGCCGCTGTGGCGCGGCGTCGAGGCATGGCGGACGTTCTGGCAACGCCAGGGCGCGGCGCCACTGCAGCATGCTCATCCGGCGACCCTGCCTTCGCCTCGGCCCGCTTCAAGCTCGCCAGCGTGTGGCTCGCCGCTGCGATCGGCATCTGGGCATATCCGGGTGCGCGTGCCTGTCTACGCAGGATGCGATGAGTTGTCATGCAGGCGTGCTGGAATCGATGTGGCCCGTTGCGGCGCGGCGGGTCCGGATCCGGTGGACCTGTCGCTGCAAGCGACGCATGCGCCCGCGGCGGTTGCCTTCCGCGTGTCGCAGGTCTGCATGACGTGCGGCGCCGCTGTCCACCTGGACCGACGCGCATGCGTTTACCCTCCGGAACCGCCCATCCGTGCATGCTGTGACGCATGCCGCGCCGATGCGGGCGTCCGCCATCCGATCGTTAGAGAGTCAAGTTGCCGCATGCATCCCGTTATTCACTTCCGCTCCCGCCTGCTTGAAGTCAGCGCCGAGCCGGAGAATCCGATCAATCCGATCCGCGGCAGTTCGCTGCTGGACTGGCTGCGCGTGCGCGTGGGCGACACCATGGCGTTGTCCGAACCGGATCCGGAGGATTGGGGCTGGGCCTCCGAAGCGGAATGCCAGGGGCGCACCTACCTGGTCGGCGCCTTCGCCGAGGAAGAGGTCGACGGCAACCACACCTGGATGCTGCAGATCGAGAAGCAACGTTCGTTCTGGGAGCGCATCCTCGGCCGGCATGCGATGACCGACGACGATCCGTGCTTTGCGCGGGTGCATGCGCTGATCGCGGCCGAACCGCGGTTCACCGACCTGACGGTGGAGCGCGAACCCTGACGGCCGCCGCCGTCTCCGTGGCATCGCTGTACGCTGCCCCAAGATGATGCCGCCGGTTGCAGCACACTCGCCATCGCGCTTGGGTATGCTCGGCGGCCCGTCTCCATCCGCGTGCCACGATGCCGATCCGAACCCTGTCGCTGTTTCCACTGCTGTTGATCGGCATTGCGCCCGTGCTGATGGCAGCGCCCAAGCATTGCCTGCCGTACGGGCCGACCCAGGTCACCTTGTCCGGCACGCTGGCGCCGTCGTCCGTCGAACCCGCCGCGCCGCATGCGCACACGCATGCCGATGCCGGTGCGGCAGCCACCCAGGAAGAGGTGCTGATCCTGCCGCAGACGTTGTGCGTGGCGGCGTCGGCGGACGGACGCCAGCCGCGGCACGAGCAGGTGCGTCAGCTGCGGCTGGCGGTCACCGCGGACCAGGCGGCGCATCTGCGCGAGGAAGGTGCCGGGCAGGTAGTACGGGTAACGGGACGGTTGGCGCATGCGCCGGCCGGCCCGGACGCACCGCCGCTGCGCCTGAGCGTACTCGGAGTGGACAGCGATTGAGGCACGCCCTGATGAGGTGCTGGCACGCGCGGCCGCGCCCGCATTGACGGCGCGCAGTGCCTGGTCGAGGATCGCCGGGCCGCGCCTGGCGGCCCAAGGGGTCGGCGATCCATGAGGGGAATGCGGTTCCTGTGTGCGATGAGCCTGTGGCTGAGCGCGTTCGCCGCGATCGCGGGCGAGTCGCCGGTGAGTACGGTCCAGACGTTCTATGCCTGGGCGATCGCGCCCGAGCATGCCGACGGCGACGTTGCGCAGGTACGGCATCTGCTGGGGCGGGAATTGTTCGCGGCGCTGGAGGCGCAGCGCGCCTACGAGGCAGCCTGCGCCAGGCAAGTGCAGGCAGACGTCAAGCCGCACATGCTGGACCAGAGTCCGTTCTTCCTGTGGCCGGACCAGCCCACCGCGATTGTCTCGACGATCGCGCAGGTCAAGGGCGACACCGCCCGGGTGCGCGCCCGCCTGGCCGTCGATAGCCTGCAGTGGACGGACACGGTGGTGCTCGGCCGGCAGGACGATCGCTGGGTGATTCTCGACATCGCCTGGCAGGAAGGAACGCTCACCCGGCGCCTGGCCGAATTCGCCGCGCAGCGCTGCACGCCTTGATGGCCACTGGCGCGGGCGGGGGCGTCCGTGCCCGGGGTGTCTGCGCGCTGTGGTGATGCGCAGGCCTGATCAGGTCGCGGTGGCGCCGGTCCTCGGATGTCCGCAGCGGCGGCGTGGCGCGACGTGAAGCGCTCACGCGTCGTCGCGTCGCGGCCCTGGCGCCGCCATTGCAATGGCGGTGCAACACAAACGACATATCGTGCCGCGCTGCGCCACCGTATGGCGCATGCCGTCGCGGGCTGCTGCGCAAGCCGAACGGACTCGATTCTGCGCGCTCACAAGGATCCGACATGCTGCATCCCCAACTCTCCCCGCGGCCGCTGACCGCGCGCGCCGCGCCGGCCCGTACCCGCCTGGCGCAGGCCTGCGCCGCCCTGGTGCTGGCCTCGGTCGCCGCCGCCGCCGCCGCGCAGGACAGCGCGCCGTCGCTGGCCGGCAGCGAGACGCGGCCGGCCAACGCTGCCGGCAATGGCGATGCGGCGACCTCGCTGGACACCATCATCGTCACCGCCGAGCACCGCGAGCAGAACCTGCAGGAGGTACCGGTGTCGGTGGGCGTGGTGCAGGGCGAGGCGATGCGCGACTTCACCGCCGGCGGCGACGACACGCTGCTGGCGCTGTCCGGCCGGGTGCCCAGCTTCTACGCCGAAACCACCACCGGCCGCATCTTCCCGCGCTTCTATATCCGCGGCCTGGGCAACATCGACTTCTACCTCGGCGCCTCGCAGCCGGTGTCGATCATCCAGGACGATGTGGTGCTGGAGCACGTGGTGTTGAAGTCCAACCCGGTCTACGACGTGGACCAGGTGGAAGTGCTGCGCGGCCCGCAGGGCTCGCTGTTCGGCCGCAACACCACCGCCGGCATCGTCAAGTTCGACAGCATCAAGCCCAGCGACGACTACACCGGCCGCGTCACCGCCAGCTACGGCAGCTACAACACGGTCTCGGTCGACGGCGGCATCGGCGGCCCGATCAACGACGTGCTGTCGTTCCGCGTGTCCACCTTGTACCAGCACCGCGACGACTGGGTGGACAACACCTACAACGGCCCCAGCGCCGACGGCACGGTCACCCCGAAGAAGGACGCGATGGGCGGCTACGACGACCGCAACGCGCGCCTGCAGCTGCTGCTGAAGCCGAGCGAGAACGTCTCGCTGCTGGGTTCGTTCCACACCCGCGACTACGACGGCACCTCCACCCTGTTCCTGCGCGGCGCGCTGACCAAGGGTTCCAACAAGGTCGACGTGCCGCGCGACCAGGTGGCCTACGACGAAGCCCACGACAACCCGCAGGCGTACAAGACCCACGGTGCCTCGCTGAAGGCGATCTACGACTTCGGCGGCGTCTCGCTGACCTCGATCAGCGCCTACGAGACCACCTCCGGCTACAGCCGCGGCGACACCGACGGCGGCGCCGCGGCCAACTTCCCGGTCAATGGCGTGCCCAACGGCTACGGCCAGTCGATGGGCCAGGTGCGCGACCTGGACCAGTACACCCAGGAACTGCGCCTGGCCAGCGAAGGCGACGCCCCGCTGCAGTGGCAGGCCGGCGCGTTCTACTTCGACGGCAAGGACACCACCGACTTCTACCAGCGCGCCTACTTCCTGCAGACCGCCGCACGCAATCCCAACAACTGGGTGCGCCTGCACAACAGCAACACCTCCTGGGCCGGCTTCGGCCAGCTGACCTACAAGGTCACCGACGCGCTGACCCTGACCGCCGGCGTGCGCCAGACCCGCGACAGCAAGGAGACCAAGCTGCTCAAGACCGCCGACACCGCGGCCGGCGTGGTCACCTACAAGGGCCGCCGCGACGTTCGCCTGGCCGACACCCAGCCGAGCTGGGACCTGAGCGCGATGTACGAGCTCAACCCGAACGTCAACGTGTACGCGAAGGTTGCCCGCGGCTTCCGTGGCCCGACCATCCAGGGCCGTTCGGCGGTGTTCAATTCCGACTTCACCACCGCCGATTCGGAAACCATCCTGTCGTGGGAAGCGGGCATCAAGAGCAACCTGTTCGACAACCGCCTGCGCCTGAACGTCACCGGCTTCACCTACACCGTCGACGACATCCAGCTCAACGGCAACGACTCCAACGGCAACGGCGTGCTGTTCAATGCCGACAAAGCCAAGGCCTACGGCATGGAAGCCGATCTGGACTGGCGCCCGATCCCCAACCTGTCGCTGACCGCCGGCCTGAGCCTGCTGCACAGCGAGATCCAGGACAAGCGCGTATACGCGCAGGTGTGCGGCCTGAACGGCGTGGTGGTGTGCACGGTGAAGGATCCGACCATCCGCATCGGCAGCAACACCTTTGCCCAGATCGACGGCAACCCGCTGCCGAACGCACCCAAGTACAACGTCAACCTGGCCGCCCGCTACGACATCCCGGTCAACGACGGCGGCGCGTTCTTCGTCGCCACCGACTGGAACAAGCAGGGCTACACCAGCTTCGTGCTGTATGACTCCACCGAATTCACCTCCGACGGCAACTTCGAAGGCGGCCTCAAGCTGGGCTATACCGGCGACTACGGCGCATGGGAAGTGGCCGCGTTCGCCCGCAACATCACCAACGAGAAGAACCTCAAGGGCGTGATCGAGAACTACATGGCGGCCGTCTACAACGAACCGCGCATCGTCGGCGTCTCGTTCAACCTGCACTGGCACTGATCGCAGAGCGTCGTAGCACCACGTCGGCAGCACCTGCCGGCGCCAGCGGGCGGGAGGACGAGAGTCCTCCCGCCCGTTTGCGTTTCTCAGAAGCATGTTGCCGTAGCTGTAGCCCCAGCCATATCCCTGGCCGTTGCCGTTGCCGTTGCCGTTGCCGTCGCTGTTGCTGTTGCTGGGCTTTGGCTGTCGCTTTTGATTTGCCGGGTTCCCTTCCGAAGCGGCGGCCAGTTCGGGGAAAAACCCGAAGGGCGGCGCACAGGGATGTGCGCCGTTCGCGGCAGGGGCAGGATGCCCCTTCCGCGAATCCCCGGGCTGGACGCGAACCCGGAGCGCGCAGCGCGGAGGGCGCGTAGGCAGGGCGCGCTTTCTTTTGGTTACCTTTTCTTTGCGCGAGCAAAGAAAAGTAACTCGCCCGCAAGGGCGAAAGCCTTTGCTTTTGCTTGACATGACTGTCGGAAAAGAATGACCGTAGGAGCGGCATCAGCCGCGACCGCGACCTTCGCGGTAAAGCCCGGTCGCGGCTAAAGCCGCTCCTACGACCGCTCGCGACCCCCGCGACCCCGAGGCCCAACCCTAAGGCCCAACTCCAAGGCCCGAGGCAAACCTGCTGCCCATCCCAAATCCCATAGCGGCCTCGCCCCCGCTCTGCTAAAGTCCGCGCCCAGCGCTGCCGGGTCCGGCAGCCGGGCACAGCCGCCGCCATGCCTTCATCCGTGAGTCTTTCGGGGGGAGTGGTGCATGCGCGTCGCGCGGTCGGTGTTGTCCTTGTCTGTGGTGTCCGTCTTACTCGGCTTGTCGCCGCCAACGCGCGCGGCTGCCGCCGATGCCGCACCTCCCCCTGATCCCACCACTCTCGACCAGATCGTCGTCACCGGCGAGAAGAGCGGCCGCAGCGTGCAGGACACCACCAGCTCGGTCGCCGTCACCACCGAAGCGCGCATCGAGCAGGAGAACCTGCAGAACGCCTACGAGGTGTTCAACCGCACCGCCAACATGGCGCAGACTTACGGCGACGCCGGCTTCAGCATCCGCGGCATCCGCAACATCGACGGCGGCAGCGATGCACCGCTGGCCACCATCTACCTGGACGGCGCCGCACTGCCGTGGAAGGCGATCAGCTGGGCGCCGCTGAGCCTGTGGGACCTGCAGCAGGTGGAAGTCCTGCGCGGTCCGCAGTCCACCCTGCAGGGCGAAAACGCCCTGGCCGGCGCGATCGTCCTGCGTACCGCCGAGCCGACCATGGACTGGCAGGGCAAGCTGCGGGTCCTGGCCTCCGATCCGTCCGACCGCAGTCTGGCCGGCGCCGTCGGCGGCCCGATCGTCGCCGACGAGCTGGCGTTCCGCGCCTCGGTGGAGCAGCGCAGCTTCGACGGCTACAACTGGAACCTCACCCGCCAGGCCGCCGACGATGCGCAGGTCTCGGCGATCTACCGCGGCAAGCTGCTGTGGACGCCGTCGGCGATCGCGGGGCTGAAGGTGCAGCTGGGCTACACCCGCTCGCACCGCACCGGCCCATACATGTACAGCTACGTGCGCACCGACCTGCCCGACTATGCCGAGCACCGCTACGCCACCAACAACACCCCGGACCGCACCCGCAGCGACAGCGACATCGTCACCCTGCAGGCCGATTACGCGCTCTCCGACGCCTGGTCGCTGTCCTCGGTCAGCGCCTGGAACAAGGTCACCTCGTCCAGCATCTGGGACATGGACCATGGCCCGGACAACGCCGGCTACGCGCAGCGCCAGCTCGACGACACCACTGCCTCGCAGGAACTGCGCCTGCACTACGCCAGCGCCTCGGTGCAGGGCCTGATCGGCGCGTACTGGGCGCGGCATGTGGAAGACAACGACGCGCAACTGCTGAACAACGTCGCCACGCCGACCACGACCATCGCCGGCCTGCTGCGCGGCGCCGGCTTCCCGGCCGCCACCGCCACCGCGATCGCCACCCGCTACGCGCAGGCCTTGCCGGTGATTCCGGTCGACTACGTCAGCGCCAGCCCGACCCGCTCCAGCAACCGCGCGCTGTTCGCCGATGGCCAGTGGCAGGTCGGCAGCGGCTTCTCGCTGCTGGGCGGGCTGCGCTACGACCGCCAGCGCTACGCCATGGCTTCCGACACCACCGCGGCCTTCGCCGGCCGCTATCCCGACCCGGCCGCCTTCGCCGCCAGCGGCACTGCGCTGTACCGCGCCGTCGTCGCGATCAACCAGGGCGTGGCCGGCATCGTGCGCTCGGCCAACGGCGAAGTGGCATGGAACACGCGCGACTTCGATGCGCTGCTGCCCAAGCTCGGCGCGCGCTACGACTGGAGTCCGGACCTGTCGACCAGCCTGGTGGTGCAGCGCGGCTACCGCTCCGGCGGTTCCAGCTTCAACTCGGCGCGCAGCCAGGCCTTCCCCTACGACCCGGAATACACCTGGAACTACGAAGCCTCGCTGCGCTCGCAGTGGCTGGACCGGCGCCTGACCCTCAACGCCAACGCCTACTACATCGACTGGAAGGACAAGCAGACCACCGCCTACTTCGGCCTCAACAGCTTCGACTACAACACCGTCAACGCCGGCCGCGCGCATCTGTACGGCGCCGAGCTCGAGGCCAGCCACCGGCCCAACGAGGCGTTCGACTGGTACGGCTCGCTGGGCTACGCGCGCACCCGCTACGACAGTTTCGCCACCGTCGCCGGCGCCTCGATCATCGACTACGCCGGCCGCGAGTTCGCCTACGCACCGCGCTGGACCGCGGCGCTGGGCGCCAACTGGCGCTTCGCCGACGGCTGGCTGGCCAACCTCAATGCCAGCTTTCGCGACCGCGTCTACACCGATGTCGGCGCCGGCGCGGTGCAGCTGGCCTCGCGCACCGTGGTCAATGCCAAGTTCGGCTACGAGACCCTGGACTGGAGCGCGTGGATCTTCGCCAACAACCTGCTCGACCGCCACTACGTGCAGTACCGCTGGGCCAACGATCCGATCGCCATCCTGGGCGCGCCGCGCGTGGTCGGCATCGGCTTCGAGGCGCGCTGGTGATGCCCGCCGTTGCCACCGCCGGCTATCTGCTGGCCGCCGCGCTGGCGGCGCTGGCGTTCTACCTGGCCACCGCGCACCAGCGGCTGTGTCCGGCGTGGCGGCGGCACGCACGCGCGCTGCGCGTGGCCGGCACGCTGTTGTGCGTGGTGGCGCTGGGCGCGGCGATCGTCGCGCTGGGCGTGTGGGCCGGCGTCTTCGCCGCGCTGAGCGCGACGATGCTGACGGCGGTGGCCTTGCCGTACCTGGATGCCTGGTGGCACCTGCACGGAGGCGATGCCGATGTGGGCTAGGTGGCTGGCGGCGATCGTGCTCGGCCTGCCGCTGGCGGTGGGCGTCATCGGGCTGTGCGTGCTGCTGTGGCCGGGCAACCTGCAGGTGCACACGTTGCCGTGGCTGTTGCTGGTGTTCCCGGCATGGATCGGTGCGATGTCGCTGGCCTTCGTGTTCCGCAGCGGCGCACGCGCGTGGCTGTGGCTGGGGACGGCCACCGCGCTGTGCTACGTGGCGCTGTTCCTGCTCAAGGCCAGTCATCTCGTGCAGGTGACCCCATGAAGGCCGCGACCCTGCGCCAGTTCCTGTCGGCGCACAGCTGGATGGGCCTGCTCGCCGGCATGGCCTTGTTCATCGCCTTCTATGCCGGGGCGATCAACGTGTTTACCCACGACCTGGAGCAGTGGCCGCGGCCGCCAGCGGTGCGCGCGCCGACGCTGCCGCCGGAACAGGCCACGCAGGCGCTGGCCGATGCGGTGCTGGCACGGCATCCGGCGCTGGCCGAGTCCTACACGCTGATGCTGCCCGGCGAAGGCCGCACGCTGCCGCAGTTCTATGCGTTCGGCCCGGCCGCGCAGCAGGCCTTCGGCGGCATCGTGCAGTTCCAGCCCGGTGCCGATGGGCAACCGGTGCAGCTGCCGCAGCGCAGTGGTTTCGTCGACTTCCTGTACGACCTGCACTTCACCGCCGGGTTGCCGCGCACCTTCGGCACCTATCTGTTCGGCGTGGTCTGCCTGCTGTACGGGCTGGCTCTGGTCAGCGGCGTGGTGCTGTACGCGCCGGTGCTGCTCAAGGACCTGTTCGCGCTGCGCCGCGGCCGCAACGTCAAGCGCCTGTGGCAGGACGCGCACAACGCCATCGGCATGTTGTCGCTGCCGTTCCACGTGATCTTCGCCTGGTCCGGCGCGGTGCTGACCCTGGGCGTGCTGTTGCTGGCGCCGTTCCAGTACCTGGTGTTCGACGGCAAGCTGATGCAGGTGTTGCAGCCGGACTTCGAACTGGCCCCGCACGTGCAACCTGCGCACGTGCCTGCGCGGATGCTCACGGTGGCAGAGCTGGTGGCGCGGGCGCGCGCGGCCAATCCCGGCTTCGTGCCGGAGAGCCTGTCCTTCCACGATGCCGGCGACGCCAACGCGCAGGTGGAACTCTACGGCCACCAGGACCAGCGCCGGCTCAATACGCTGGCCGG
This sequence comes from Xanthomonas sp. 3498, assembly GCF_014199795.1. Taxonomy (NCBI): domain Bacteria; kingdom Pseudomonadati; phylum Pseudomonadota; class Gammaproteobacteria; order Lysobacterales; family Lysobacteraceae; genus Xanthomonas; species Xanthomonas sp. 3498. Next base: position 41,573 of record NZ_JACHOH010000005.1, on the reverse strand, counting down.
CGTCGCCCTGCGCGCGGCCGACGGCAAGGTGCTGCGGGTGCTGTCGCCGCAGACCATGTCGCCGGGCGTGGCGGCGCTGCGCGGCCTGCAGACCCTGCACTTCGGCAACTACGGGCGTTGGCCGCTGCAGTGGCTGTACTTCCTGCTCGGGCTCGGCGGTGCGTTCCTGTTCTACAGCGGCAACCTGCTGTGGGTGGAGGCGCGGCGCAAGCGCCGCCAGCACGCGCAGCCGCTGCGCACCCACGTCATGGCACGGCTCACCACCGGCGTGTGCCTGGGCTGCGTGGCCGGGGTGTCGGCGCTGTTCGTGGCTGCGCGCCTGTTGCCGCCGGGGATGGAGCGCGGTGCGTACTACGCCGTGTTCGCGCTGGGTGTGGCCTGGGCGCTGCTGCGGCCGACCGCGCGTGGCGCCTACGAACTACTGCTGGCCTGCGCGGTGCTGACTGCACTGGTGCCGTTGGCCGGCTTGCGCGGCGCCACCGGCTGGGTGGCACCGTGGAGCAGCGGCACGCTGCTGGCGATCGACGCCTGTGCGGTGGTGCTGGCCTGGGCCTATTGGCAGATGGCGCGCGCCGCGTACCGCCGCGGGCAGGGCGGCGATCCGCATAGCGTGTGGGCGTTCCCGCCGCCGCGTTGACGCTCGGCCTGCCGCGCCATATCGGCGCGGCAGGGCGCCACTGTCACGCAACCGATCGTCCCAAAAGTGGACAATCACGCGCCGGTGCTTTTTCATGGTCGCGACGTGGGCACCGCAGCGTCCGCGCGAAACCGAATCGGGTGACACGATGTGATGTGACCTGATCCGCACTTCGCGCCGCGTTGCCGTCGACAGGGGACTGCATGCACGAGCGTTACCAGGAGCCAAACGACGCGCCGCCGGGCGAGGCCTACGCGGCGCAATTGCGCAAGGGATTCGCCGGGCTGCGTTTCGATCCTCCGCTGGAACGGGCGTATCGCCACTACACCGCCGCCACGTTGGGCTTCGCGCAGCGTGTGGCCGCGTCGCTGGGCGTGTTGATCGCGCTGCTGTTGCTGGGCTGGGACGCGGTGCATTTCGGCTGGCGCGGCGGCGGTCTGCCCGGCTATGCGGTGGCGGTGCGTGCAGCGACCCTGCTGGCGCTGTTGTGGGTGGCCGCCGCGATCCACCGCGCCGACACGCACGGGCCCGGCCGTGCCGCGCTGTTGCTGCTGGTCGGCGGCACCGGGCTGGTGCTGTCGAGCATCGGCTACCCGCCGCAGGAGCTGCGCTATGCGGCGGCGGTGATGACCCTGGTGATCGTGGCCGGCTTCTTTCCGCTGGGCATGGCGCTGTGGCAGAGCGTGGCGGTGGCGCTGCTGCTGTGCGCGATCAGCGCCGTGTCCGGCCACCTGCTGCTGGACGGCGCGGCGCACGATGCCTACCTGCGCCTGCAGTGGCTGCTGTGGACGGCGGTGCCGGTCGGCGCGGTCGGCGGCTACCTGCGCGAACACTCGCGCCGCGAAGGCTTCCTGCAGCGGCGGGTGCGCGACGACGAGGCCTTGCGCGACGCGCTCACCGGGCTTGGTGACCGCCGCCGCTTCGACGAACACCTGGCGGTGGCGCTGGCCGAGCGCGGGCGCCTGCAGCGCGGGCTGGCGCTGATCCTGGTCGAGCTGGACGGCTTCGCCGCGCTGGCGCAGCGCAGCGGTGCCGGTGCCGCCGACCGCGCGGTGCTGGAGGTGGCCGAGGCCATGCAATGCCTGCTGCGTCCGCTGGATGTCGCCATGCGCATCGGCGCCGACCGCTTCGCGCTGGTGCTGTACGACGCCAGCGGTGCGCATCTGCGCCAGGTGGCGCCGGCGCTGCGCGACATGGTCGAGGTGATGGCGATCGCGCAGGAGACGGCGGACGCGCGGCCGCTGACGGTGAGCGTCGGCGCGCTGCTGGCCGCGCCCGAGGACACGCCGGCCACGCTGATGCAGCGCGCCGAGGCGCTGCTGGATTCCGCGCGCGCCGTCGGCAACCGCGTGGTGCTGGCCGAGGACACCGGCTGGTAGCGCGCGATGCGCGCGCGTGCGCGGTGCCGGATGCGGCGACAATCGCCGGCGCTGCCGGCGCACGTTCACTCCGCTGATCGTGACACCGGTGGGCGCAACGCGCGATACGTCGCCGCGCTCCAGCCAGCGCCATCCCTTCGCCCTCGGGCGCCAAGGCTGGAACCCGTACTTGGCGTACTAGTCCAGCGCCACGGTCTGGCGAGGGCTTGGCCAGAACAGGGCGGCCTGGCCCCACCCCGCGGCGCTGCCGAAGCCCAACTGCCAGATTTCGCCATCATGGATGAGGAAGCTGTTGCCCAGCTTGTCGACGCGTGGCCCGCTGTAGCCGCCGGTCAAGCCGTTGCGCGTGACGGTCTCGAGCAATCGTTGCCGTTCGGCGCGATCGGATGGGCCGGCGCTCAGGCGGGACGGCAGTGAGAGCATCTCGCGCTCGCTGTACTTGAAGCAGTTCAAGGCGCAGCGATTGGCGTAGAAGAACACGGGATCGGTGCCGGCGTCATGCGCGAGGATGGCGTACGGCGCATGCGTGTGCAGCCAACGATAGCGATCTGCGATGGTGTCGGGGCAATACAGCCGGTGACCGCTGAGCGCGCGATAGCAGTCGTCGATGCGCGCGAGCAAGATCAGTTGGCGATCGGAAGGCGGCATGGGTGCGTGTAAGTCGCCCGCAGAAGCGGGGATTGTCGCGGACACTGCGCGATCGTGGACATGACGCCGCGCATGCTGTGCGCATCGTGGGCGGTGTGTCTACGACGTTGTCACGCATGCGAGGCGGCGCACGGACGCTCAGAACGTCCCACGTTGCACGAACGGCACCTGCGCGTAGAGCCGGCGTTCGCCGCCGCGCGGGTCGTGCGCCAGGCGGCTGTCGGTGTCGAACAACAGGGTTTCGCGCTGGGCCAGCGAATACGGTTCCCAGCGCGGCAGGCCGGCGTGGTTGGGGTCGCCATGGCGGGCGAAGGCCAGCAGGGCTGCGCTCATCGCATCGGCCATGCGCTGCGCGTCGGCGCCGTCGCCGGTGCGCGACCCGGGCTGGCGGATGTTGTCGAACACCAGCGGGATGTCCAGGGTGTGGAAGGCGCCGAACTTGCCGCCGTCCAGCGGCGAGCCCCAGTCGAGCTGGTACACCCAGGTCGGTGCGCCCTGGCGCGCGCGCGCCTCGGCTTCCTCCACCGCGCCGCGCCAGGAGCGGCCGGCGGTGGTCGCGGCGAAGAACACCTCGCTCGGCGTGTAGTGCGGATACAGCCGCCGGTACTCGGCGATCACCACCTGCGGCGACAGGTCCACGAACTGCTCCTGCGCCAGTTTGTCCGGCAGGGCCTCCCAGCTCAGCGCGAAGTTGGCCGGATCGTGGCCGAGGAAGGCGCGGGTCTCGTCATGGGTGTTGCCGATCACCATCGGGATGCGCGCCGATTGCGGCGGCGCGTCCGGCCAGAACGGATGCCGGTGCAGCACCTGCGCATCCAGCACCGGGCCCAGGTACAGCGCGGTGGTCTCGGCGCGCGACGGGTCGGGCGTGCGCGTGGCCTCGAGCACGCGCTGTAGCGGCAGCGTGCGCAGCGTGTCCAGTTGCGAGGGCTTCAGCTGCAGGGCCTGCAGCAGCAACTGCGCGCGCTGGCTGGCGGCGCGCGGCCCGGCGGCGGTGACCTGCTGCCCGCTCATGGTCCAGGCGCGGTGGAACAGGCCTTGCGCGGCCGGCATCGCCATCAGCGTGGCGATCTTGGCGCCGCCGCCGGACTGGCCGAACACGGTGACGTTGCCGGCATCGCCGCCGAACTCGGCCGCGTGCGCGCGCACCCATTGCAGCGCCTGCACCAGGTCGAGCTGGCCGACGTTGCCTGAGGCGGCATAGGCGTCGCCGCCGAACGGCGCCAGGTACAGATAGCCGAACGCGTTGAGGCGGTGATTGACGCTGATCACCACCACGTCGCCGCGCTGACACAGGCGCACGCCGTCGTACAGCGGGTCGCTGCCGGAGCCGTTGTTGTAGGCACCGCCGTGGATGTAGAACAGGATCGGGCGCCGCGCGCCGTCGCGCAGTGCCGGGGTCCAGACGTTGAGGAACAGGCAGTCCTCGCTGACCGGCTCGGACCCGCCGCGCTGCGGCGCCGACGCGGCATAGGCGCTGCAGTCGCGCACGCCGTGCCACGGCTGTTCCTGCAACGCCGGCTGGAAGCGCCGCGGCGCGGTGTCGGCGCCGTAGGGAATGCCCTTGAACACGCACACGCCCTCATCGCGCACACCGCGGATGCGGCCGCTGCGGGTGCGTGCCAGCGGCGCAGCCGGCGTCGGCACCGCCGCGGTCGCCAGGCCGGGCAGCGCGCCGCTCAAGACCAGGGCGCCGAGCGCGCCGTCGCGCAGGAAGCGGCGGCGGCCATGGTCGTCGGGGATCGCCGCGTCGGGCGCGGCTGAGGGCGGGGCGGGCAGGCGAGGGCGGGCGGTCATGCGTGGATGGGGTCCTGGCTAGGCGATCGGGGACGTGGAAGGAGTGGCAAGCGGCAGGGGGTGCGACTGCCGGCGACCCCGCCGCGTGATGGGTGTGGGCGGGGCGGGCATCGCCGCGTAATGGAGGCGGTGCCCACGGCGAGGCTCACGGCGTGCCTGCCGGCGGCGCGATCGGCGCACGAGCACTCGGGTCGTCCTGCACGTTGCGCATCCAGCTCAGCGCCAGTTGCGGCCACGCCGCCAACGGCAGGCCGGCAATACCGCGGGTGCCGAAGCCATGGCCGCCGTGCGCGAACAGGTGCAGCTCGGCCGGCACCCCGGCCTGGCGCAGCGCCTCGTAGAACAGCAGGCTGTTCTCCTCCGGCACCACCCGGTCGTCCTGCGCGTGCACCAGGAAGGTCGGCGGCATGCCGGCGTGCACGCGGTTCTGCAGCGAGTAGGCGGCCATGGTCGCCGCGTCCGGGTGGCGGCCGAGCAGGCGTAGCCGCGAGCCGGTGTGCGCCGCGGTGCCGCTGCCCATGTCGATGACCGGATACAGCAGCAGCAGGAAGTCCGGGCGTGCGCTGACCCGATCGATCGCATCGCGGGCCGGATACACCGTGTCGTCGTAGCGGGTGCCGAGGCTGGCGGCGACGTGGCCGCCGGCGGAGAAGCCGATCGCGCCGATGCGGTGCGGGTCCACCCCGTAGTCGGCGGCATGTGCGCGGATCAGGCGCAGCGCGCGCTGCGCGTCGGCCAGCGGCTGGTCGCGCGCCGTAGCGCCATCGGCGGCCGCGTCGGGAAGCCGGTACCGCAGCACGAACAGGGTGATGCCGGCCTGTTCGGCGAAGATCGGCACCAGTGCCGTGCCTTCCTTGTCCAGCACCACGCGCGCATAGCCGCCGCCCGGGGCAACCAGCAGGGCGCTGCCGTTCGGCGTCTTCGGCCGGTACACCACCAGGTAGGGCTGGTAGCGGCCGCTGAGCGCGCGATCGGGCAGGGCCGGGTCGTCGCTGCGCTCGACCAAGTGCGGTTGATCGGGACCAGCCGTCGATCCCGGCGCCGGACCTGGCCACAGCGGCAGCCGCGCCGCCAGCTCGGCGGCGCTCTCGCTGGCCGGCCGCTCGGCCGCCGCGGCCGCGCCGAGGGCACCCAGCAGCAGGCCCAGCGCCGCCAGCCCCGCGATGCAGGGACGGGACCGGCGCGGGGACAACGGTTCGGCGGGGCGTAGACGGGTGGGGAGCAGCAGGGCCGACATCGTCGAGATCTCCGTCGTGGATGGAAGAAACCCGCGTGGCGCGCGACCGACGAGGGCGGTGGCCCCAGTGTGCGCGTGGCCTGCGCCAACGCATGACGCTGTGTTGCTGTTGCTGTTGCTGTTGCCGTTGCCGTTGCCGACTCCCGACTCCCGACTCCCGACTCCCGACTCCCGATTCCCGATTCCCGACTCCCGATTCCCGACTCCCGACTCCCGATTCCCGATTCCCGATTCCCGATTCCCGATTCCCGATTCCCGATTCCCGATTCCCGATTCCCGATTCCCGATTCCCGGCTCTTTGCCGCACCGCACATTGCCAATGACACCGGTTTACCATATACAACGGCGCAACGCGCTGTCGATGCGCGGCGCAGCAATTCCCCGACCCCATCCTTGCGGAGATGCCCTTGAGCCTTCCTTCCGGCCCGTCGCAGACGCCACCGCCCGCGTTGGCCGACATCGCGGCCCGCTTCGTCCAGGCCCGCCGCCAGGGCCGCGCGCTGCCTGATTTCCCCGGCGTCATCCCGGACGATCTGGAGACCGCCTACCGCGTGCAGGACCTGGCGATCGCGCAATGGCCGGACCGCGTGGTCGGCTGGAAGGTCGGCTACATCGCGCCCGAGCGCCGCGACCACTCCGGGGACGAGCGTCTGCTGGGCCCGATCTTCGCCGCTGCGCTGTGGAATGCTACCGGTGGAACAGCGGACATCCCGGTGTTCGACGGCGGCTTCGGCGCGGTCGAGGCCGAGTACGTACTGCGTCTGGATGCGGACGTGCCGGCCGAGCAACTGGACTGGACCGCGGAACAGGCAGCGCAGGTCCCATCCACGCTGTTCATCGGCGTGGAAGTGGCCAGCAGCCCGCTGGCCACGATCAACCAGTTGGGGCCGCGCGTGGTGATCTCCGATTTCGGCAACAACAACGGCCTGCTGCTGGGGCCGCAGGTGCCCGACTGGAGCACGCTGGACGAGACCGCGCTGCGCGCCGAGACCTGGATCGAGGGGCAGTGCGTGGGCAGCGGCGGCGCCACCCTGCTGCCGGGCGGCCTGCGTGCGGCGTTCGCGTTTGCGCTGGCGCGTTCGGCCAGGCGCGGGCGGCCGCTGCGCCGCGGCGAGCTGATCGCCACCGGCAACGCCACCGGCATCCACGACATCGCCATCGGCCAGCAGGCGACGATCCGCTTCGACGGCTACGGCGAACTTCACTGCAGGGCGGTCGCGGCCCAGGCTGCGACGGTAATGACGCGCGGGAGGGCGCAGCATGATCACTCGTAGACGATTCCTGGGCGCGGGCCTGACCGCGGCGGCCGCGGCCGGCGTGCCGCTGGGCGCGCTGGCGCAACGCGGTCAGACGCGCCTGCTCACCGCCACCGACGTGCATGTGGCCGACTACCCCACCGTGGAGGCGGTGCGCTGGTTCGGGCAGACCCTGGAGCAGAAGACCGGCGGCCGCCTGCGCCTGCGCCAGTACCACTCCGGCCAGCTCGGCCGCGAGGCGGAGGCGATCGACATGGCGCGCTTCGGCGCCATCGACATCACCCGGGTGTATTCCGGCGCGCTGAACAACGCCTTCCCGCTGACCCAGGCGCTGTGCCTGCCGTACGTATTCGACTCGGTGGCGCACCTGCGCCGCGCGATCGACGGCCACGTCGGCGACAGCATCCTGCACAGCTTCGAACAGCGCGACCTGGTCGGGCTGGCGATCTACGACTCCGGCGCGCGCTGCTTCTACAACACCAAGCATCCGCTGCGGCAGCCCAAGGACCTGCACGGGCTCAAGCTGCGCGTGGCGTCCTCGGACATCTTCCTCAAGCTGATGCGCATGCTCGGCGCCAACCCGACGCCGATGTCGCTGGGCGAGACCTTCTCGGCGATGGAGACGCACATGATCGACGGTGCCGAGAACAACATGCGCAGCTTCCAGTCCAGCCGCCACTTCGAGGCCGCGCACTACTGGTCGCAAAGCGATCACTCCTACGCGCCGGACGTGCTGGTGATGTCCAGGCGCAGCTTCGAAGCGCTGGCGCCGGACGCGCGCGCGCTGGTGCTGGAGACCGCGCGGCAATCGGTGACGGTGATGCGCCGGCTGTGGGACGCCTCCGAGGCGCAGGCGCGGCAGCAGGTGATCGACTACGGCGTGGCCATCAACGCGGTGGACATGCCCGCCTTCCGCAAGGCCGCCGCGCCGCTGCTGGCCGAGTACCGGCAGCAGCCGGAGATCGAAGCCCTGTACCGCCGTATCCGCGATTTCGCCTGAGTCCATGCCGATGACCGACCACGACCCCGCCCTCCCGGTGCCGCCGTTGCAGCGGCTGCTGGACCGCATCGCCAACCTCGCCATCGGCATCGCCGCCGCGGCCCTGCTCGGGCTGGTGGTGGTGCAGGGCTGGCAGGTGTTCACCCGCTACGTCCTCAACGACTCGCCGAGCTGGACCGAGCCGGTGACGCTGCTGCTGCTGAGCACGGCGATGAGCCTGGGCGCGGCCGCCGGCGTGCACACGCGCCGCCACTTCGGCTTCTTCCTGCTGGCCGAGACGCTGCACGCCACCCTGCGCCGCGTCATCGACCTGCTGCGCCCGCTGCTGGTGGCCGCCATCGGCGCAGTCATCGCGTGGTGGGGCGCGGTGCTGCTGCTGGACGGGCTGGACATCAAGATCGCCGGCGCGCGGATGCCGCAGAGCATCAACTACCTGCCGCTGTCCATCGGCGGCGCGCTGATGAGCGTGTTCGCGCTGTATCAGGCCTGGCGGGTGCTGCGCCCGGGCACCACCATGGGGAGGAACTGAGCATGGCCATCGCCATCCTGCTGGGATTGTTCGTGGTGCTGCTGCTGATCGGCGTGCCGGTGGCGTACGCGCTGGGCACGGCGGCACTGGCCACGCTGCTGTACCTGGACCTGCCGGCGGTGGTGCTGGTGCAGCAGATCTCCGCCGGCAGCGGCTCGGCGTCGCTGATCGCGATCCCGTTGTTCATCTTCGCCGGCGAGCTGATGCTGCGCGGCGGCATCTCCGACCGCCTGATCGCGCTGGCCTCCTCGCTGGTCGGGCGCATGCGCGGCGGCCTGGGCCAGGTCAGCGTGCTGTCCTCGCTGTTCTTCGGCGGTGTCTCCGGCTCGGCCATCGCCGACGTCTCGGCGGTCGGCGGCACCATGATTCCGCAGATGATCAACCGCGGCTACGACCGCGACTACGCGGTCAACGTGAGCATGACCGCGGCGCTGGTGGCGCTGCTGGTGCCGCCTTCGCACAACCTGATCCTGTTCTCCGCCGCGGCCGGTGGCGGCCTGTCGATCGCCGACCTGTTCGCCGCCGGCATCGTCCCGGCGCTGCTGATGACCGCGGCGATGATGCTCACCGGCTACGCGGTGGCGCGCTCGCGCGGCTACGGCACCGAGGCGTTCCCGGGCTGGCGCGCGGTGGCGCTGCGCCTGGTCGGCGCGCTGCCGGGCCTGGGCCTGGTCGCGCTGATCTTCGTCGGTATCCGCGCCGGCATCTTCACCGCGGTGGAGAGCGCGGCGATCGCGGTGGTGTACGCACTGCTGGTCACCGCGCTGCTGTACCGGCAGTTGCGCTGGGCCGAGTTCTTCGCCGCGGTGACGCACGCCGCGCGCACCACCGGCGTGATCCTGTTCGTGATCGCTACCGCGGCGGTGTTCGGCTGGCTGCTGGCCTACCTGCAGGTGCCGACGGCGGCGGTGCACTTCCTGCAGTCCATCGCCCACAGCCAGCACACCGTGCTGCTGATGATCGTGGTGATGCTGCTGCTGCTGGGCATGTTCATGGACCTGGCGCCGAAGATCCTGATCTGCACGCCGATCTTCCTGCCGGTGGCCAAGGCCTACGGCATCGACCCGATCCATTTCGGCCTGGTGATGGTGCTGGCCGGCGGCATCGGCCTGATCACCCCGCCGGTGGGCTCGGTGCTGTTCATCGGCACCTCGATCGGGCAGATCACCGTCGCCCAGAGCATGCGCACCATCTGGCCGTTCTGGCTGGCGGCGCTGTGCGTGCTGCTGATCGTGGCGTTCTTCCCGGAACTGTCGCTGTGGCTGCCGCGCGCGCTGCGCGCCTGAGCCGGCCCGGCGGCGCCGGTTCGCGCCAGGCGGCTGACCGCGGGCCGTGCGCGCCGATCGCCGCTGCCGGCGCAGGCCCACGGGTCCCGGGTCCCGGGTCCCGGGTCCCGGCATGGTGCGCCTACACCGCTTGCGTGACCGTACGCTGGAGCGAGCATGACACCCAGTAGAATCCCCTTTCTTTCGTCCGGTCTTCCGTCCATGGCGCCGAACAAGCCCCGTCCCGCCGATGCTCCCGCTTCCGCCCACGGCAAGGCCGCGACGATCAACGACATCGCGCGCCTGTCCGGGGTGTCGAAGAAGACCGTGTCGCGGATCATCAACAACTCGCCGCTGGTGCGCAAAGACACCCGCGAGAAGGTCGAGGCGCTGATGCGCGAGGTCGGCTACGCGCCGGACCCGCTGGCGCGCGGCCTGGCGTTCCGCCGCTCGTTCCTGATCGGCATGGTCTACGACAACCCCACCGCGCAGTACATCGTGGACATGCAGTACGGCGCGCTGGACGCGCTGCGCGGTTCCAGCTTCGAGTTGGTGGTGCACCCGTGCGACAGCCGCAGCCCCGGCTACATCGAGGGCGTGCGCCGCTTCGTGCAGCAGCAGAAGCTGCACGGGGTGATCCTGGTGCCGCGCGCCTCCGAGGACCAGGCCCTGGCCGACATGCTCGCCGGCATCGGCGTGCGCTACACCCGTATCGCCTCGCTGCCGCTGGACGACACCTCGCAGATGGTGGTCACCCACGACCGCGACGGCGCCGCCGAGGCCGCCGACTACCTGCTGTCGCTGGGCCACCGCGACATCGCCCTGATCACCGGCCCCAGCGCCTACCGCTCCGCGCACGAGCGCACCGCCGGCTTCATCGACGCGCTGACCCGGCGCGGCATCGAACTGCCGCCAGCGCGCATCGTCGAGGCCGGCTACACCTTCGAGTCGGGCGTGGCCGCGGCGGAGAAGCTGCTGCTGGGCAAGCAGCGCCCCAGCGCGATCTTCACCGGCAACGACGAAATGGCCGCCGGCGTGTACAAGGTCGCGCTGCGCGCCAACATCAACATCCCGCGCCAGCTGTCGATCATCGGCTACGACGACAGCCCGCTGGCCTCGCGGCTGTGGCCCTCGCTGACCTCGGTGCGCCGCCACACCCGCGACACCGGCCGCACCGCCGCGGCGATGCTGATCCAGCCCGAGGGCACGCCGTCGCTGGCGGTGGCCAGCGTGCGCCCGCACCTGATCGTGCGCGACTCCTGCCAGCCGCCGGAAGACTGAGCGCGGCGGCGTGGCGGGTGTAGACTGTCCGCCGACCGCGCGGACACCGCTCCGCCCATCGAAGGCCCGTTCCGTTCCGGCACCGCCCGGGCGGACCCACGCGGCCTTCCTGCGAGGAGCCTTCGCCATGTCGTCCCCTGTCCCTGCCGCCGTCGCGGTCCGTTTCGGCCGCCTGGCGCCGACCGTGCCCGTCGCCGAGATCGCCCGCGCCGTCGCCTTCTACACGGAACGGCTGGGGTTCCGCAGCGTGTTCCAGAACGGCAGCCCGGTCGGCTTCGTGATCCTGAAGAAGGACGACGCCGAGCTGCACCTGACCCTGCGTCCCGGCCACCGCGGCAGCACCAGCAACGTCGCCCATCTGCTGGTCGACGACGCGGCGGCGCTGCACGACCACCTGCAGGCGCAGGGCGTGCGCATCATCAAGGCGATCCGCGATGCCGACTTCGGCCTGCGCTGCTTCGTCTTCGCCGACCCCGACGGCAACCGCATCGACGTCGGCCAGCCGCTGCCGCGTTGAGCCGCTGCGCCGCCCGGCGGCGCAGTGCCTTCCATCCCCAATCCCGAATCCCCAATCCCGGCCCTTCGTGCACTGCGGAATGACACCGGTTTACCAGACCCGCTAGACTGTCCTCCGTGGCGGGCTGCCGCATGCCGTCGCCTGCACTGGAGAAGCCCATGTCCCTGTACTGCAAGACCCACTACGCCACCCATCCCGACGCGATCAAGGGCGCCAGCAACGACCAGTTGCGCGACCTGTACCTGCTCGACGGCCTGTTCGTGGACGACGCGGTGACCCTGAAGTACACCCACTACGAGCGCTTCGTGCTCGGCGGCGCCGCCCCGCGCACACGGGCGCTGACGCTGCCGGCGCAGACCGAACCGGCCTCGGCCGCCGGCCACCCGTTCCTGGAGCGGCGCGAGCTGGGCGTGATCAACGTCGGCGCCGGCGGCGGCACCGTCACCGTCGACGGCACCGCGTATCCGCTGGGGCCGAAGGACGGCCTGTACGTGGCGATGGGCAGCGCCGAGGTGGTGTTCGCCTCCGACGACGCGGCCACGCCGGCGCAGTTCTACCTGGCCTCCACCCCGGCGCATGCGCGCTTCGCCACCAAGCGGCTGTCGATCGCCGAGGCGGTGGCGCTGGACCGCGGCGCGCTGGAGACCAGCAACGAACGCACCATCTACCAGTACATCGTGCCGGCCACCTGCCAGTCCTCGCAGCTGCTGCTGGGCCTGACCGTGCTCAAGCCGGGCAGCGTCTGGAACACCATGCCGCCGCACCTGCACGACCGCCGCAGCGAGGTCTATTTCTACTTCGACCTCGGCGCCAACGACCGCGTGTACCACTTCATGGGCGAGCCGGACGCGCAGCGCCACATCGTGGTGCAGAACAACGAGGCGGTGGTGTCGCCGCCCTGGTCGATCCACATGGGCGCCGGCACCGCCAACTACGCCTTCATCTGGGCGATGGGCGGCGAGAACCTCGACTACACCGACATGCACGTGCTGGACATCTGCCAGCTCAAGTAGGCCGCCGTCCGCGCCGTGCCCCGCCACCGTCCCCGCCGTTCGCATCCTCTAGGAGCCCCCGCATGACCCATCCGTTCAGTCTCGAAGGCAAGGTCGCCCTGGTCACCGGCGCCAACACCGGCCTCGGCCAAGGCATCGCCCTGGCCCTGGCGCAGGCCGGCGCCGACATCGCCGCCGCCGGCATCCAGGCGCCGACCGAGACCGAGGCCAAGGTCACCGCACTGGGCCGGCGCTTCCTCGCCATCGAGGCCAACCTGATCAGCATCGCGCCGGTGCAGCGCATCCTCGACGAGACCCTGGCCGGCCTCGGCCGCCTCGACATCCTGGTCAACAACGCCGGGCTGATCCGCCGCGCCGACGCGGTGGATTTCAGCGAGCAGGACTGGGACGACGTCATGAACGTCAACATCAAGTCCGCCTTCTTCATGTGCCAGGCGGCCGGCCGCCACTTCATCGCCCAGGGCAGCGGCAAGATCATCAACATCGCCTCGATGCTGTCGTTCCAGGGCGGCATCCGCGTGCCGTCCTACACCGCCAGCAAGTCCGGCATCGCCGGCATCACCCGCCTGCTGGCCAACGAGTGGGGTGCCAAGGGCGTCAACATCAACGCCATCGCCCCCGGCTACATGGCCACCGACAACACCGCGCAGCTGCGTGCCGACGCCGCGCGCAACCAGGCGATCCTGGACCGCATCCCGGCCGGCCGCTGGGGCGTGCCGGAAGACCTGGGCGGCACCGCGGTGTTCCTGGCCAGCAGCGCCTCGGACTACGTCAACGGCACCGTGATCCCGGTCGACGGCGGCTGGCTCGCCCGCTAAGCAGAGCGCGTGGCCTTTCCCTTCCCCCACCGGGGGAAGGTGCCCGCAGGGCGGATGGGGGTACGCCCACCGCCGACCCATCCCAGCCAAATCTCCCCATCACCCGAATCCCCCACCAAAGGACCCCCATGAAAATCGCTCTAATGAACGAATTCAGCCAGGCCGCCAAGAACCCGGTGATCCTGCAGCAGCTCAACGACGTCGCCGCCGCGCAGGGCCACAGCGTGTTCAACGTCGGCATGGACGGCGACGCCGACCATCGCTTGACCTACATCCACCTCGGCATCTGCGCCGGCCTGCTGCTCAACGCCGGCGCGGTGGACTTCGTGGTCGCCGGCTGCGGCACCGGCCAGGGCGCGATGATGTCGCTCAACGCGCACCCGGGCGTGTTCTGCGGCTACTGCATCGAACCCACCGACGCCTACCTGTTCGCCCAGGTCAACAACGGCAACGCGCTGGCGCTGGCCTTCGCCAAGGGCTACGGCTGGGGCGCGGAGATCAACGTGCGCTATATCTTCGAGAAGGCCTTCAGCGGCGAGCGCGGCATGGGCTACCCGGCCGAGCGTCGCGAATCGCAGCAGGCCAACGCCGGCATCCTGACCCAGGTCAAGCAGGCCCTGGCCAAGTCCTACCTGGACGGCCTGCGTGCGCTGGACCCGGAACTGGTCAAGCAGGCCGTGGGCGGCGCGCGCTTCCAGCAGTGCTTCTTCGACAACGCCAAGGACGCCGACCTGCGCGCCTTCGTCGCTGGCGTGCTGGGCAAGGCCGACGCGGCCGCGGCCTGAGGTCGCAGAGACACTCGGGCGCATTCGCCCGGTCGCGTGTCCGCCAAACGCCCCGCACCTGCGGGGCGTTTGCATGCGGACTTACTGCACCAGCAGCAGGCCTTCCGCCAGCGGATAGTTCCGCTCCGGGCAGGCGATATGCATGCTGTCCACCACGTAGAACGTCTGGCCCAGCTTCTGCTCGGTGTGCACCAGGTAGGTCAGCGTGCCGCGCGGCGCGTACAGCTTGGCCAGGATGCCGTGGCCGACCAGCAGCCGCTTCAGGTCCTTGGCGAAGTTGTTGGCGATGGAGTTGGTCTGGCTCTGCGCACCGACCTGGCACGCCATCAGCACGATCTCCTCGAACGACTCCCTGCCCAGCCCCTTGGCCAGCAGTTGCTGCAGGAACGCCTCCGGCGTCAGCCCGGCAAAGACGTTGACGTTGCCGTGCGAATTGATCACCAGGCGCTTGCCGCGGGTTTTGTTGCTGGGCGACAGCGACGTCGCGTCGAGCATGGTCAACGCGTGCGACTGGGTTTCGCCGAAGTGGGATTGCAAGGCCTTCAGCTTGGCGCCGCGCTGATCCGCCTGATCGCCGTCCAGGCCGACATAAATGAGCATGAGGAGTCTCCCGACGCACAGGACCGCCAACACGTGTTGGGCGGGAGCGTCCGGAAATCCGGGGTGACCGCGTCGTGGCGCACCGATCTCGCTCGCTGCGCAGCGTAGGTTCGCCATCGGTGGCGCCGGGATCGGCGCATTGCCCATTTGCCGACGTGGACCGTCCGATCTCTGCCGCGGTGCAGTTTGTCGCAGCTGCCAGCCGCCGCAGAGGCCCGGCCTGACTGTGCGGCGGCGCGAGGACGCGCTGTCCGTGTCCTGGGCATCGCGACGCGTCTGCAAAACACACCTAAAGTTTCAGGTGACCCCGCCGATACCGAACGCCTAGCTGGGTCCCGCTGCGTCGCGGGACGACATGGATTTTTCTTTCCCTGCCCTGCGCAGGAGGGTCATGGAGCGACACCAATCTTCCGCTGTGCCTGTTCTCTCCCTCTCGTCGATGGCACGCATCGCGTCCTATGCACGCGGTGCGCGCATGCGTGTGGCATGCGGCGACGCTGGGCAGGGACAGAGCCGCTGGCGATGCATTTTTTTCGTAGCTGTATCAACAAGGGGTAGTCGATGAAGGACAGTGTGATCAAGGGGACCATGGGGTTGGCGCTTGCGTTGGGCCTGGCGGCTTGCGCGACCGAAACCCATCAGAGCGTCAAACCGCAGACCGTGGCGGCGGCCAGCGTGCCTTACGCCGGCGCACGCGCGCCGATCGCGGTGGGCAAGTTCGACAATCGCTCGTCCTTCATGCGCGGCCTGTTTTCCGATGGCGCGGATCGTCTGGGCAGCCAGGCCAAGACCATCCTGATCACCCACCTGCAACAGACCAATCGTTTCCGCGTGCTGGATCGCGACAACATGGGCGAGATCAAGCAGGAAGCCCAGATCAAGGGGCAGGCGCAGCAGCTCACGGGCGCCGACTATGTCATTACCGGCGACGTGACCGAGTTCGGCCGCAAGGAGACCGGCGATACGCAGCTGTTCGGCATTCTCGGTCGCGGCAAGCAGCAGCAGGCCTATGCGAAGGTTAGCCTGAACGTGGTCGATAGCGCGACGTCCGAAGTGGTGTATTCGGTGCAGGGTGGTGGCGAGTACACCTTGTCCAATCGCGAGATCGTCGGTTTCGGCGGGACCTCCAGCTACGACTCCACGCTCAACGGCAAAGTCCTGGATCTGGCGATCCGCGAGGCCGTCAACAATCTCACCGCCGCGGTCGACGCCGGCGCATGGAAGCCGGTCAAGTGACTCGCAACGGACCCTCGCCCATGAACACCATCAACGTCCGCAAGCGGATCTGGCTCGGCGCCTGCGCCATGCTCGCGCTGGTCGGCTGCGCTCACCAGAACGCATCGCTCTACCAGTGGGGCAGCTACCAGGATCAGGTCTACAGCCACTTCAAGGGCGATAGCCCGGAGCAGCAGATCCAGGCGCTGGAAAAGGACCTGCAGGTGATGCAGGCCGCCAATCGCAGGCCGCCGCCCGGACTGCAGGCGCACCTGGGGATGCTGTACGCGGAAACCGGCAACGATGCCAAGTCCCAGCAACAGCTCCTCGCCGAGAAGGCCCAGTACCCCGAGTCCACCACGTACATCGATCTGCTGTTGAAGAACGGCAGCAACGCGAGGAGCGCGCAATGAAGAACGTCGCAAGAATGGCCTGCGTGGCCGTGCTCGGTCTGCTGCTGAGCGCCTGCGCGACGCAGCCGATGTCCCGCGATTACAGCGCGTACAAGGCCAGCAAGCCGCGGTCGATCCTGGTCCTGCCGCCGGTCAGCCATGCCCCGGATGTCAACGCCAACCTGAGCGTGCTGTCGGTGACCACGCTGCCGTTGGCCGAAGCCGGCTACTACGTGCTGCCGGTGGCGCCGGTCTACGAGACCTTCAAGCAGAACGGCATCACGGTGGCCGACGAGGCGCAGGCGGTCGCGCCGGAGAAGCTGCGCGAGATCTTCGGAGCCGACGCGGCCCTGTACATCACCGTGGAAAAGTACGGGGCCGTGTATCAGATCATCAACAGCGTGGTGGTGGTTTCAGCCAACGCCAAGCTGGTGGATCTGCGCACCGGGACGGTGTTGTGGCAAGGCCAGGCGCAGGCGTCGAGCGGCGAAAATCAGAACAACGCCGGTGGCGGCCTGGTCGGGATGCTGGTGACCGCTGCGATCAATCAGGTCGTCAACCAGGTCACCGACCAGGGGCATCAGATGGGTAACGTGGCCAGCCAGCGTCTGCTGTCCGCCGGCCACCCTGGCGGTCTGCTGTACGGGCCCTACAACCCGAAGTACGGCACCGATTGACCCTGCGCCACGCCCGGTCTCCGTCAGGTTCGGCGGAGACGGGCATGGCCGCACCTCACACGTCGCCGCCGTCCGCCCAGCCTTCGCCGCTGCCGGCATGGAACACGCGGTCCTGCGGCTGCACCTGGCCGGCCGGCAGCTGCGCCTGGTCGGCCAGCGCCGCATAGATCGGGGTGAAGTCCGGCGAGGTCGCCTGCATCAGCTGCTCGAAGCTGTCGATGACGAAGTAGGTCTTCTGGTAGGTGTCGATGCGGTAGCGGGTGCGCATGATCCGCTGCAGGTCGAAGCCGATGCGGTTGGGCGCGTCCGACTCCAGCGAATACAGCGATTCGCCCTTGGACGAGACGATGCCGGCGCCGTAGATGCGCAGGCCGTTCGGCGTGTCGATCAGGCCGAACTCCACCGTGTACCAGTACAGCCGGGTCAGGTTCTGCAGCGCCTCCGGGCCGATCGCATGCGCCTTCACCCCGCCGCGGCCGTAGGCCTGCATGTAGTCGGCGAACAGCGGGTTCATCAGCAGCGGCACGTGGCCGAACAGGTCGTGGAACAGATCCGGCTCGGCGATGTAGTCGATCTGCTCGGGACGGCGGATCCACCAGGTCACCGGGAAGCGGCGGTTGGCCAGGTGGTCGAAGAAGTCCAGTTCCGGCAGCAGCCCCTCGACGCCGACCAGGGTCCAGCCGGTGGTCGCCTGCAGTACCGCATTGAGCGCGTCGAAGCGCGGGATCGCCTGCGGACTCATGCCCATCGCGTCCTGCGCCTGCAGGAACTCGTCGCAGGCGCGGCCGACCAGCAGTTCGCGCTGGCGCGTGTACAGCGTGCCCCAGGTGGCGTGGTCGTCGGCGCTGTAGCTGTCCCATGGCTGGGTCACCACGGCGGTGGTGTAGACCGGCACGTAGCCCTTGTCGGTCTGCTGGTGTTCGACGCGGCGCGGTGCGGTGTCCATGGTCGACGCTCCGGAAAGGGATGCCACGATGGTAGGCGCGCAGCCACGCAATGAGCTTGCGAAGTTGCACGGATCCGCGCGCTGCGCGCAAGATTGTTGCGTAGGTTCCATGTTGCAGAGCAATAAATGACCGGAACACCGACCTTCGATCGCACCGACCTGCGCCTGCTCGCCCTGCTGCAGCGGCAGGGCCGCGCCAGCAATGCCGAGCTGGCGGCGCAGGTGAACCTGTCGCCCTCGGCCTGTCTGCGCCGGGTGCAGCGGCTGGAGGCCGAGGGTGTGGTCGTCGGCTACGCCGCGCGGCTGGTGCCGGCGGCGATCGGCCTGGGCCTGCAGGCCTTCGTCCGCGTGCAGCTGGAGAAGCACGGCCAGAGCGGCATCGCCCATTTCGCCGACAGCGTGCAGGGCTGGGACGAGGTCGTCGCCTGCCATGCGCTGACCGGCGACATGGACTACCTGCTGCACGTCTACGTCCGCGATCTGGCGCACTTCTCCGCGTTTCTGCTGGACAAGTTGCTGAACGCCGCTGGCGTCGCCGACGTCAATTCCAGCTTCGTGCTGCGTACCGTCAAGGACTTCGCCGGCCTGCCGTTGCCGCGCGGCTAGCGACCGAACCCGGGTGTGCCACTGCGTGTCGGCGCATGGCAGCCCTTGTTAAGTTGTTGCTAACGATTTACATTTGCGTTCTGCGACGGCCATCCATGGCCACAGCCCCTCCGCCAGCCCTCTTGGGCCAGCCACGCCGGATTCCCCGCCGTGGAGCGCGGCTGCGCCTGTCCTTTCCTCCACCCGCGGCGCGACCGTGTCGCCGCCGCGCCCACCCCGCGAGATCGATCCATGCTTCCCTCCGCTCCACGCCGCCTGCTGTCCCTCGCCGTGCTGTCCGCGCTCTCCGCCGCTTCGGCCCCGTTGTTCGCCGCCGAGGCCGAGGTCGCCGCCGACGTGCAGCCGACCACGCTGGACAAGGTCGAGGTCAGCGGCAGCCCGAGCCGTGCGCAGCCGTCGACGACCACCCGCCTGCCGCTGACGCTGCAGGAGACGCCGCAATCGGTAAGCGTGCTGGGCCAGCAGCGGCTGGAAGAGGAATCGCTGTTCAGCATCAACGACGTGATGCGCAACGTCACCGGCGTCAACGTGTCCTTCTTCGACACCCAGCGTCCGCTGTACTTCGCGCGCGGCTTCCAGATCACCGACTTCCAGGTCGACGGCCTGCCCACCTACAGCGGCTCCACCAACCAGGAATACGACATGGTCTTCTACGACCGCGTCGAGGTGATCCGCGGCGCCAACGGCCTGCTCAGCGGCGCCGGCATTCCCTCGGCCACGGTCAACCTGCTGCGCAAGCGCCCCGGCAAGACCTTCGATGCGTCGTTCGCGGCCTCGCTGGGCACGTGGGACTTCCGCCGCACCCAGGCCGACGTCACCGCGCCGCTGACCGCCGACGGCCGCTTCCGCAGCCGCTTCGTCGCCGCCTGGCAGGACCGCGGCTACTACTACGAACACTACACCGAGCAGAAGATGTCGGGCATGGCGGTGCTGGAAGGCGACCTGACCGACACCACCACGGTCACCGTCGGCTACCAGCGCCAGGACAACGACCCGGTCGGCTCGACCTGGGGCACGGTGCCGTACTTCTTCGCCGACGGCGGCTTCGCCGACCTGCCCAGCTCCACCAACCTGGCGCCGAAGTGGGCGCGCTGGCAGCGCAACACCCGCACCACCTTCGCCAACCTGGAACAGCGCTTCGGCGAGAACTGGCTGCTGAAGGTCAACCTGGCGCGTACCGAGGGCGAGGTCGAAAACCTGCGCGTCTACGGCAGCGGCTATCCCCAACGCGACGGCAGCGGCATCTACCTGCGCGCCGCCGCCGGGCAGACCACCGACACCCGCGACGGCCTGGACGTGTACCTGTCCGGCAGCTTCCCGCTGTTCGGCCGCGACCACGATGTGGTCGTCGGCGGCAGCTGGCAGGACCTGCAGTCGAACACGCCGACCCTGGCGCTGCGCTATCCGGGCGACTGGACCACCTGCGGCCGCGAGCGCTGCTACTACATCCCCAACGTCTACGACTGGCAGGGCGATGTGGGCCAGATCACCACGGCCCGCACCGGTGCGCGGCGCGAGGCGCGCACCACCCAGCGCGGCGTGTACGCCTCGACCCGGCTGCGCCTGGCCGAGCCGCTGTCGCTGATCGCCGGCGCGCGCCTGAGTTCCTGGCAGACCCGCACCCAGGCCTTCGCCGCCGACGGCAGCTACACCGGCACCAGCGGCCGCTACCGGGTCAGCGACGAGGTCACGCCCTACGTCGGCCTGGTCTACGACATCACCCCGGCCATCTCCACCTACGCCAGCTACACCGAGATCTTCAATCCGCAGAACTACAAGGACAAGGACAACAACCTGCTGGCGCCGGTGCAGGGTTCCAACCTGGAAGCCGGCATCAAGGCGCAGCTGGCCGACGGCCGAGGGCTATTCAGCGCCGCGGTGTTCGAGGCCAAGCAGGACAACTACGCGGTGCGCGACATGACCCAGCCCGAAGCCTCGCTGCCCGACGGTAGCTCGGCCTACATCGGCGTCGACGGCACCAAGAGCCGTGGCTGGGAACTGGAGTACAACGGCGAATTGCGCCCGGGCTGGACGCTCAATGCCGGCTACACCCACGCCAAGGTCACCCGCGCGCCCACCGACGCGATCTACGCCAACCTGCCGGAGGACTATCTGCAGCTGTCCACCCAGGTGCGCCTGCCCGGCGCCTGGCAGCGCCTGAGCCTGGGCGGCGGCGTGAGCTGGCAGAGCGCGGTGCGCGGCTACAACATCCAGCGTCCGGTCGGCGACGGCAGCGCCGCCACGCGCCCGGTCACCGTGGTGCAGGATCCCTACGCGCTGGTGCATTTCAATGCCAACTACCAGCTCAGCACGCAGTGGACCGCGACCCTGGCGGTGACCAACGCGCTGAACAAGAAGTACTGGGCCAACCTGGACTACCAGAACTACGGCGAACCGCGCTTCGTCAGCTTTACGTTGCGCTGGCGGTACTGAGCGCCGGCGCATGGCGGGCAAGGACGCCCGTCGCACAGCCTGATATGGCTGCGGCGGTGGCCGCTGTGGCGATGCGTGCCGATGGCCGGCACCGCGCGTCTATACTGCCGCCGCCATTATCGGAGGATGCAGATGCGACCCGCCACGCGCTTGGCCCAGTGCTTGTTGCTTGCCGGCATCCTGCCCCTGGCGGGGTGCGCCCAGTCTGGCTCTGCCGACACGCCGGCGTCCACCTCCACCAATGCCCAGGGCTGCGTGCGAAAGCGCCAGCTCGGCCCACAGGATCCGTTCAAGACGCCGCCGCCACTGATGGAGGCATGCCTGGGTCCGTACAAGCTACGCATTCCGGCCAACTACTTCGGCGACCAGATGGGGCCGAACTTCGACGACAGTTTCGGCCTGTACCTGGAATACCCGTCGCTGCAGCCGTTCGCGCCGGGCGAACGCACGCATCTGCGCCTGGATGTGTCGACGCGGACGGTCGATATCGGGTATCACTATCTGGATCGGGTGAATGTCCATGAGGCGCTACGCAGGCGCTATACAGGCTATTCCGCAGACAAGGACAATCCGGCAGAGCATCTGGAAAGCCGTCTCGAACAAAGACCGGTGTATGGGCTGACCCCCTACTATGCGGACCTGCCGAAAGTGTTTGCCTACTACCAGGCAAAGGGATACCAGGCGTCGGCGCCCGTGTTCAAAGCGGAGGAACACGACGATTGGTATGTCGAACGGGATGCGGATGGCGAAATCCGTACCTTCATCAACTGTACCTCGCATGTGGTCGCCGAAACCGGTGTCGAGTATCGAGACGGCAAGCTGGTGCGCAGCAAGGACGCCGAACTTCCAGAGTGCCATCATATCTTCGCGCTTCCCGAGATCAGTACGCTCGTGGAGGTGCGCTACGTGCGCGCCGCATTGCCGGACTGGAAACGAATAGAGGATGCAGCCCGCAGCTATCTAGATAAGTTCATGGTGACACGGGATAAGACGCAGAACAGGTAGTTCTGCAGGCGTAGGGCAAAGGAGCTCTGGAAATGAATGGTCTGGACAAGCGCGATATCGAGGTTCTCGGTTACTACGCCGGGCAGGGGAATCGGGAGCTTTACTGGAACTACCTTGCAAACAAGCAAGGCAACGATGGCTATGGGTTGCTCGCGCTCGGCGTAGTCCGTAACGATAACGCGCCAGGCGCCACCGCAAACGCGTTCGCCGAAAGCCAGGCACGCAGCGATGGCGTCGCAATGAGCGAACGGCAGTGGAACGAATTCGGCGTGGATCTGATGAAGCGCGACTTCGAGAGTCGGCGAAGCTACTTTGACAATGACCAGCCCGCACAAGCACTGAATCTTCCAGTCAAGGACGTCGAAGCCGTCCACGACGCCACCTTTCAGAAGCACCACATCAATCCCAACGGCTGGACGCCACGCGAGCTGCTCGACGCCGCGCGCCGCCATGGCGGTGAGCCCGAGGCGGAAAAGGTCTGGTCGATGATGCTCGACAACTCCGCGCTGGGCCTGGATCGTGCAGGCGCCACGTTGAACGACGTACGCAAGTACGACGACGCGCAACTCGATGTGGTGTCCTACACCACACGCATGACCGCCGCGCGCCTACTCGCGCACGAAGCGCGGCCGATCACCGATCCGGACCGGATCGGTGCACAGAGCTTCTATTACGAGCGCGATGCGCGAACCGGGCAGTGGACCAATTGGGTGTCCGGTGGCGAGCAGACCATCGCCCAGCCGGTGCGCGACCCGCAGCAGATCCGGGAACTCGACGAGACCCGTGCGCTGCGCCTGGAGCGCCAGCAATTGCGCGAGCAGTTCCATCCCGAGGATCCGTATCGCCACCAGCCGATCCTGCGCAGCCCGCAGACGCTGGCCGAGGCCGATCCGGTCCAGGCGGGTCCGGCGGTCGCGCAGGCCGCGCACATGTCCGATCCCACCGAGCCGGGCCATCCGCGCCATGCGCTGTACCAGCAGTGTGCCGCCGGCACCCAGGCGCTGGACCGGCAGTTGGGACGCAGCCCCGATGCGGACAGCGCCTGCATGGCGGCCAGCGTCACCGACCTGGCCGCACGCAACGGTCTGCAGCGAGTGGATCACGTGCTGTTGAGCGAGCAAGGGCGCACGGCGCAGCCGGGCGAGCGGGTGTTCGTCGTGCAGGGCGATCCGAAGGATCCGGCGCACGTGCGCGCCCACATGTCCACCGAAGAAGCGATCCGCACGCCGGTAGCGCAGTCCTTTGAGCGGCTTGCCGAGTTCGATCGGCAGCAGGCGTTGGTCCAGGCGCAGCAAGTCGCGATGCAGCAGGATGTACACCAGCAGGACGCGCAGCGGCAGAGTGCGGCGGTGCCGCGGATCTGAGCGAAGCGAACCCTGTGGCGCTGCGATCAGGTCCGCAGCGCGGTTGGCTGAAGGTACCTGTGGCCTCGACATGAGCCCCAGGTTGGATGAGCCGGCGAGGGGCGTTCGTGTAGAGGCCCCTGGCGCCCGGACCCTCACCCCCGGCCCCTCTCCCGGTGGGAGAGGGGAGCGAAGCCTCAGTCCTTCGGCTTGCAGGGATCGTCGCGGCGCAGCAGGCGGCCCAGGCGCGATGGCGGTTCGCACGGTGGTGGCGCCGGTTGCGCGGCCTTTGCCGCCGCGGCTGCGGCGGCCGCGTGCTGCTGCTGCAGTTGCGCCAGCTTGGCCTTGATCTGCGGCATCGCCGCCAGTGCGGCCTTCTCGCCTTCCAGGATCGCGGCGTTGCGCTGGGCGAAGTCGGCCGCGCCGATGTCGTTGACCTTGGGCCGGATCACGATGTCGGCACGGCCCAGTTCCTGCTGGCCCAGGCGCTGGCCCATGATCGCGATCGACTGGTTGACGGTGCCGAGCATGCTGCCTGGATTCTTGCCGCTGGCCTTGCTGGAGATGTCCACGGCGATGACGAAGTCGGCGCCGAGCTGGCGCGCCGCGTCCACCGGTACCGGGCTGACCACGCCGCCGTCCACGTAGTGGAACTTGCCGATGGCCACCGGCTCGAACACGCCGGGAATGCTGCTGGACGCGCGCACCGCCTGGCCGGCGTTGCCGCGCACGAACACGGTGCGCTCGCCGTCTTCCAGGCGGGTGGCGACCGCGGCGAACGGCTTGGCTAGCTTCTCGATCGGCTTGCCCTTGAGCTGCGCGTTGACATAGTCCTGCAGCGCCTGGCCCTGCACCAGGCCGCCGGAGAACAGGCGCATGTCGCGGATGCTGCTCTCGTCCAGCGCCACCGCCGCCTGCTGCATCTGGAACGCGTCCATGCCGCTGGCGTACAGCGCGCCGACCACGCTGCCGGCACTGGTGCCGGACACCACCGTCGGCTCCAGGCCGTTGGCCTGCAGCATCTTGATCACGCCGATGTGGGCGAAACCCTTGGCCGCGCCGCCGCCCAGGGCGATGCCGATGCGCAGCGGCTTGGCCGCTGGCGACGGGGCCGGTCCGTTCACCACCGGGGCCGGCGGCGCCGGCTTGGGTTCGCCGCCGCAGGCGGCAAGCAGGCCGAACAGGGACAGGGACAGCAACAGGCGCGGGGAACGGAACACGGTCATGGAAGCGTCGCGGACAGGAGGAAGGAGCCGGCGCGAGCATAGCCGCATCCTCCTGCACCGCCCACGACCGGAGGTCATGCCCGGGTGCTTCTTGCGCTTCAGCGGAGGTGTGGGCGCCTGTGCTCCTGATGCTGCGAGGCGCTTCGCGCCCGTACCCTCACCCCAACCCCTCTCCCGGGGGGAGAGGGGCTAAGTGTGCCGCCTCAGAAGTTGTTGTCGCCGTCCAGGATCCGGCCGAAGCCGCCCAGCACCGAGCCTTCGCCGCGGTTCTGCCCGCCGCCTTGCGGCGCGGCGGCGAACATGCGCCCGGCCAGGCGCGAGAACGGCAGCGATTGCAGCCATACCTTGCCGGGGCCGGTCAGGGTGGCCAGGAACATGCCTTCGCCGCCGAAGAACATGCTCTTGATGCCGCTGACCGGGCGCACGTCCATGTCCACCGAGGAGTGGAACGCGACCACGCAGCCGGTGTCCACGTCCAGCCGCTCGCCGGCAGCCAGCTCGCGCTCGATCACGCAGCCGCCGGCGTGCACGAACACCCAGCCGTCGCCCTCGAGCTTCTGCATGATGAAACCTTCGCCGCCGAACAGGCCGGTCATGATCTTGCGTTGGAAGTGGATGCCCAGCGACACCCCGCGCGCGCCGGCCAGGAAGCTGTCCTTCTGGCAGATCAGGCGGCCGCCGTGCTGGTCCAGCTTCATCGCCAGCACCGTGCCGGGGTAGGGCGCGGCGAAGGCGACCTTGGCCTTGCCCTGGCCCTGGTGGGTGAACACGGTGGTGAACAGGCTCTCGCCGGTGACCAGGCGTTTGCCCGCCGACAACAGCTTGCCCATCAGGCCGCTCTGGTTGCCGCCGGAGCCGTCGCCGAACACGGTGTCCATCTGCACCGCCGCGTCCTTGAACATCAGTGCGCCGGCCTCGGCCACCGCGCTCTCGCCCGGGTCCAGCTCGATCTCCACGAACTGCATCTCGTGGCCGACGATGCGGTAGTCGATCTCGTCGGCGCGGCCGCCCGCGGCCGGCGGCGGCGGCAGGCCCGGCGGCAGGAATGCCGCGCCGCCCTGCAGCGCGGCGATCTGCGCCACCGGGAGCCAGCCGCTCTGGCCCTGGCACCAGGCCAGCGCCGTGGGGTTGTTGCGGGCGAAGGCGACTGCGTCGGCATCGTCGAACGGGCCGGAGCGGGTCTGTTCGCTGCCGGTCAGGAAGTACCACTGGGTCATGGGTGCAGGTCCTTGGCGGGTAGTGGCGGCGAGTCTAGCCTGCCGTCCCGGACCGTTCGCATCTGTCCAAAGGCAGGGGGCCGCAGCGGCGCGGCGCAGGCAGCGTGGCTCCGCGCAGGCAGCGCCCGGTGGCCGCTGCGGGCGCAGGCGTGGGGCAAGCGTCACCTCGACGCGGTGGCCGGATGCACACGCTGCCTGTCAGGCGGATCGTCCATGGATGCGTCTTCGGCGCGCGGGCGCGCACCGATAGGCGTTGCTACAGCGCGCTGGCCGGGCGCACCTGCAGGACGTCGGCCTCCGCGGCGCAGTCGCTGGCCGGCGCGCGCCCGGCCGCGCGCGCGGCGGCGATCTCGCCGCGTGCCGCGGCCAGGTCGGCGCGGAAGTCCGGGTCGTCGTGCAGCCGCGCCACCGTGGCTGCGCCCATGAAGCGGCCGGCGAGCACGTCGCTTTGCCAGTGCACGTTGCACACCAGCCGGCTCTCGCCGTAGTTGCGGCCGCGCGCGATCAGCGCATCGGCGCGTTCGGGCGCGATCTCGCTCAGGATCAGCGCCCAGGCCCAGCCGATGGCGCTGTGTCCCGACGGATAGGAGCCGCTCTGGCGCAGGTCGTCGAGATCGCCCGGGGTGCACACCGCCTGCTGGTTGCGCAGGAACGGCCGCGCGCGCTGGTATTGGCGCTTGGCCGCCTTGGTGGCGGCGCTGGCGTCGATGCGGCTGCGCTCCAGTAGGGTGTACAGGTGCGGGGTGTGCTGCGCATCGATCGCCACGCCCAGCGCGCAGGCGAACTGGCCGGCGCCGTTCGGGAAGCTCAGATCGGCATCGCGCGCGGCCTGCTGCCAGCGCGCGCTGCCGCGCAGGGCCAGCGCCTCGCGGTTGACCCCCAGGTCCAGCGCCTCGCCTGGCGAGCCGGCCGCCGGCGGCGCCGGCAGTAGCTGCAGGCTGTCCGGGACCGCGGTGGCCGGCAGATAGCCCACGGCCTTGTCCGCTGCAGGCGATGGCGCACGCAGCGCGGGGCCGCTGCACGCGGCCAGGGCGAGCGCCAGCACGGTAGCGGCGAAGCGGACACGACAGGCGGGCGACACGGGCATGCGAACTCGGACAGCGACGGCGGACCGGTCAGTGTACGGCGCGTGGCGGGGCGAGCGTCGCCTGCGACGGTGTCCTTCGCTGGACGCGCTTTGCTGTAGGAGCGGCTTCAGCCGCGACCGGGTTCCACGCGGCAAGTCCGGTCGCGGCTGAAGCCGCTCCTATGCATTGTCATGCTCATCCCCCGTCACGCTCCTCGCGCGGCGGGAAGCGCAGCACCACTCCGCGCGAAGCCTGCGGCGGTTGCCACAGCACCGGCACCTGGGTCGGGGGCGGCGGTTCCAGTTCGTCGTCGGCGACGAGGATCTCGTCCGCGTCGTCCTCGTCCTCCCAGCTGTAGCGCTTGCGTGGCGGCAGCGGATCGCGATGGCGCAGCAGCAGCGCGGCGACCACGCCGCCCACCGCACCGCCCAGGTGCGATTGCCACGACACCCCGTCCTCGTGCGGCAATACCGTCACCAGCATGCCGCCGTAGAACAGGAAGGCGATCATGCTGGCGGCGATCGC
The DNA here is from genome assembly GCF_014199795.1 of Xanthomonas sp. 3498. Lineage (NCBI taxonomy): Bacteria > Pseudomonadati > Pseudomonadota > Gammaproteobacteria > Lysobacterales > Lysobacteraceae > Xanthomonas > Xanthomonas sp. 3498. Next base: position 14,159 of record NZ_JACHOH010000005.1, on the reverse strand, counting down.
GGCGCGGTCGCGGCGCAGCAACGCGAGCACGAACACCAGGAACAGCAGGCCGTGGGCGACGCCGCTGGCGCCCAGGTGATGGCTGCCGGGGTCGCCGAGCCACCAGGCGCCCAGGCCCGACCCCAGCCACAGCAAGGGCAGCCCGGCCAGGGTGGCGCGCGGATACACGCTGCCGGCCAGGGTGCCCAGGATCAGCAGCGCGCCGGCGTTGGCCCCCAGGTGCTCCGGCGAGCCGTGCAGCAGCGGCGCGGTGAGCACGCCGAGCAGGCCGGCGGCCGTGTGCGGCGCGACCGCCCAGGGCCGCCAGTCGAACAGGCCCTGGCTGGCGAACACCGCCACCAGTACCGCCACAAAGGCCAGGCTGGCATTGAACGCACGCAGGATCCGCGCGCGGTCGAAGCGGCCCTGCGCATCGGACTCGGGCGCGGGCGAGGGGAGCGAAGAGGTGTCCATGCTCCCTGGATGGCGGCGCCCGGCCTGCAAGGCAAGGCGCCGCCGATGGGAGGGACTGGCCGCAGCCGCGGGACAATCCGCGGCCGCGGCGCCAGCGCCGGGTCAGTGCGCCGGCTTGGCCGGGCGCAGCAGGCTCAGCACGATGGTCGCGCCGATCACCACCGCCACCGCCAGCAACGACACCAGCACCGGGATCTTGTACAGGTCGATGATCAGCATCTTGGTGCCGATGAACACCAGCACGATCGCCAGGCCGTAGGGCAGCAGGTGGAAGCGGTCGGCCATGCCCGCCAGCAGGAAGAACATCGCGCGCAAGCCCAGCACCGCGAACACGTTGGAGGTCAGCACGATGAACGGGTCGGTGGTGATCGCGAAGATCGCCGGGATGCTGTCCACCGCGAAGATCACGTCGGTGATCGCGATCAGCATCAGCACCGCGAACAGCGGAGTGAACCAGCGCTTGCCTTCCTGGGTCACGCTCAGCGCGTTGCCGTGGTACTGCGGGGTCAGGCGCAGATGCTTGCGCATGAAGCGCAGCACCGGGTTGGCTTCCAGGTCAGGCTCCTTGCCCGCCGAGAACCACATCTTGATGCCGGTCAGCAGCAGGAACGCGCCGAACACGTACAGCAGCCAGTGGAACTTGGTCAGCAGCACCGAGCCGGCGAAGATCATCACCGCGCGCAGCACGATCGCGCCGAGTACGCCGATCACCAGCACGCGCTGGCGCTGCTCCTCCGGCACCGCGAAGTAGCTCATGATCATCAGGAACACGAAGATGTTGTCGACCGCCAGCGACTTCTCGACCAGGTAGCCGGTCAGGAACTCAAGCCCCAGACGGTTGCCCGCGGCCACGTCGATGGTCTCGCGCAGGTACCACCACAGGCCGCCATTGAACGCCAGCGCCAGCGCGATCCAGCCGATGCTCCACCACAGCGCTTCCTTGAAGGTGACCTTGTGCGGACCGCCGTGGCGCATCAGCACCAGGTCCGCCAGCAGCGCCACGACCACCACGATCGCGAAACCGCCCCACAACCACACGTTGCCTATCGTTTCCATTGGGAATTTTCCGTCAGTGAACAGGGAACCTCGGGGCCGCGGTGGCGGAGGCGTTCCGGACGGAGACGACGGATGTCGTCCAGAGGGTGCCTTCGCCACTGCGGCGAAGGTCTCGCTCGCAGCCGATGAACCGGCTGCCGTTGCACCGGAGCCCGCGGGCTCGAATTGACGGCGACAACGTCGGGAGCTACTCCCCTTCTGCGCGCATTCTTGCCGCTGCCGGCGGTGCCGTCAATCGGGGCGGCTACAATGGCATTCATGAATAGTCCCCTGCCCGTTGTCCGCCTCAAGAACGCCTGGCGCTCCAGCCACCCTTGGATCTTCCAGAAACTGGTCGAAAAACCCGCCGCCAAGCCCAAGCCGGGCGCGCTGGTGGACGTGGTCGGGGTGGACGGTGAGTGGATCGGCCGCGGCTTCTACAACGGCCACTCGCGCATCGCCGTGCGCATCCTCGAGACCAATCCTGACATCGCCGTCGACGAGTCCTGGTTCGCGCGCAAGATCGCCGAGGCGGTGTCGCTGCGCCGTGACGTGCTCAAGCTGGACGCGGTCAGCGATGCCTGGCGCGTGGTGCATGCCGAGGGCGACGGCCTGTCCGGGCTGGTGGTGGACCGCTACGGCGACCTGCTGGTGGTGGAGTTCTTCAGCGCCGGCATGTTCCGCCACCGCGAGTGGATCTACGCCGCGCTGCGCGCGCAATTCCCCGGCGCGCGCTTCTACAGCTTCGCCGAAGAGCACGTGCAGAAGCAGGAGAGCTTCGATTACCGGCCCGTCTCCAGCAGCGGCGAGCGCCCGGAGCCGGCGATCATCAGCGAATACGGCGTGCGCTTCCGCGCCGATCCGGCCGGCGCGCACAAGACCGGTTTCTTCGCCGACCAGCGCGAGAACCGCCAGTGGCTGAGCCAGCAGGTCGAGGGCAAGCGCGTGCTCGACCTGTGCTGCAACACCGGCGGCTTCGCGGTCTACGCCAAGGTCCGCGGCGCCACCGAGGTGGTCGGCGTGGACATCGACGAGGACGTGATCGAGATCGCCAAGGGCAACGCCCGCCTCAACGACGTGCGGCCCAAGTTCGTGCAGGCCGACATCTTCCCGTACCTGCGCGATGCCGCCGCGCGCGGCGACCGGTACGACGTGGTGATCCTGGACCCGGCCAAGATGACCCGCGACCGCGATCAGGTGATCCCGGCGCTGAAGAAATACCTGGACATGAACAAGCTGGCGCTGGGCGTGGTCGCGCCGGGCGGGCTGTTCGCCACCTTCTCCTGCACCGGCCTGGTCGCCGAGCACGAGTTCCTGGACATGCTGCGCCGCGCCGCCTATTTCTCCGGCCGCACCATCCAGATCCTGAAGGTGGCCGGCGCCGGCGCCGACCACCCGTTCATGGCCCACGTGCAGGAATCGCGCTACCTCAAGGCGGTGTTCTGCCGCGTGCTGGACTAGCGCGCGGCGCATGTGCCGGGCCGAGCGGCGGTTCCTGCGCAGCGCACCGGTGCGGGTGCGCGCGACGCTGACGACCGCGCGCCGCGCATGAAAATCGTCATCGCCCCGGACGCGTTCAAGGAAAGCCTGTCCGCGGCGCAGGCGGCCGCGCAGATCGCGACCGGCTTCCGCAGCGTGTTCCCGGAGGCGCAGTACGTGCTGCTGCCGTTCGCCGACGGCGGCGAGGGCACCGTGGACGCGCTGGTCGCCGGCGGCGGTGGACGCCGGGTCGCCTGTACGGTGACCGGTCCGCTGGGCACGCCGGTCGCGGCGCAGTTCGGCCTCAGCGAGGATGGCGGCACCGCGTTGATCGAGATGGCGGCGGCCAGCGGGCTGATGCTGGTGCCGCCGCCGCAGCGCGATCCGCGCCTGACCGGCACCCGCGGTGTCGGCGAACTGATCCTGGCCGCCCTGGATGCCGGCGCGCGCCGGCTGCTGATCGGCATCGGCGGCAGCGCCAGCAACGATGGCGGCGCCGGCATGGTGCAGGCGCTGGGCGTGCGCCTGCTGGACGCGCATGGCCGCGACCTTGCGGCTGGCGGCGCGGCGCTGGGTGCGCTGGCGCGCATCGAGATGGGAGGGCTGGACCCGCGGCTGCGCGACTGCACCATCGAAGTCGCCTGCGATGTCGACAACCCGCTGACCGGGCCGACCGGCGCCTCGGCGGTGTTCGGGCCGCAGAAGGGCGCGACGCCGGCGATGGTCGCCCAGCTCGACGCCGGGCTGCTGCACTACGCCGCGGCGATCGAACGCACCCTGGGCGTGGCGATGGCGCAGCTGCCCGGGGCCGGCGCGGGCGGCGGTATCGGCGCGGCCCTGGTCGCCTTTCTCGGCGCGCGCCTGCGGCCGGGCGTGGAGATCGTCGCGCAGGCACTGGGCCTGGAAGCGCACCTGGACGGCGCCGACCTGCTGGTCACCGGCGAGGGCCGTCTGGACGGGCAGAGCGCGCAGGGCAAGGTCCCGGTCGGCCTCGCCCGCATCGCCCGGCGCCATGGCGTGCCGGTGCTGGCCATCGCCGGCGGCCTGGGCGAGGGCGCGGCGGACCTGCATGCGCAGGGGATCGACGCGCTGTTCGGCGCGGTGCAGCGGGTGGCCACGCGCGAGGCCGCCCTGGCCGACGCCTCGGATGCGCTACGTCAGGCGGCGCGCAACGTGGCCGCGGCGATCGCGCTGGGCCAGCGCTTGGGCGGCTCCCGGGCGCAATAGCGGCCTGCGCAATAGGCTCGGCTTGGCGGCGCGCTGGAATCCGCGGCGTTGGCTCGCGGTACGTCAGCCCCTGTGGGAGGGACTTCAGTCCCGACCCGATGACCGGTGATTGCCGCAGGGCCCCCGCGCGGCTGTTGCCCCGCGCGTCGCGGCTGAAGCGCTCCCACACGTGGGTCCCCGCCAGCGGATGCATCACGCGCGGGCAAGCCTTGTGGGAGGTTCAGTCCCGACGCGATGACAGGCGGCGGCCCAATGCGCGCAGAGAAGCAGGTCCCCGGGCCAGGCATGGCAGCGCCAGCCCGCTATTGCCAATCCCGAATCCCGAATCCCGAATCCCGGGCAATCGTGCCTGCACCAAACTGGTGCTCCAGTCCGCGCCCATTTGGCGCGCGCTGCCCCGTTCAGGTAAACTGAAAACGTTTACAACACGGATGCTCATAACCATGGAAACGCCCAATCTCCCGCAACGCGCCCCGCTCAGCCCGAAGTGGCAGTTCCGCTTCGATTTCTTCGATCGTTACGGCGGACCGTCCACGCCCGAGTACAAGGCCGCGTTCAAGGCGCTGCCGTTCATGGAACGGCTGAAGATCAACATGAATTTCTTCGCGCTGTTCTTCGGCTTCATCTACTTCTTCATCCTCGGCATGTGGCGCAAGGCGCTGGGACTGATCTGCATCTCGCTGGCGGTGGGCATCATCGCGGCGTTCCTGCCCGACGCAGTCGGTCGCGGCCTGGGATTCGCCTACTCGGTGCTGGTCGGCATGGCCGCCAACTACGCCTATTACCTCGACCAGCGCAAGGGCAGCGTCAGCTGGAACCCGTTCGAAGGCGTGCGTTGGTGGTAATGGCCGGGCGCGGCGGCGCGCAGGTGCGATGCGCCGCCGCCGCGTTCAGCGCTTGCGTTTCCAGAACTGCCAGGCCGGTACCGGCGTTGGCGTGACCACGGCGGTGGCCGGCGGCGGGGCCAGCTGGCCTTGCACGCGGGTCAGCCGTGCCTGCGCATCGAACTCCAGCACGATGCGGGTGTTGCCGCGGGTCGCCACGGTCTGCGCGGCGTCGCGTTGCAGCGCATAGCCCTGATCGCCGAGCAGGCCTTCGCTCATGACGCGGTGGTTGAGCGTGAACTGCATCGGCAGTTCCCCGAGCAGGCGTAGCACGCGGGCGTCGTCGCAAGGCGCGAACACCGTGGCCGGCACGTCCTCGAGCAGGAAGAACAGCGCGCCGCCATCGTACGGCGCGCGGTAGTAGCAGCGCCCGCGCAGGGCGCCGGCAAGCAGGGCGATGTGGTGGCCGCCGTCCTCGTCCAGCGCCGAGGACGGCGTGGCCAGTTCTTCGATGCCTTCGCGCTCGCCGTGCATGCGCAGCGCTTGCGCTTCGGTCAGCAAGGCCGGCGGCAGGTTGCTGGCGGTATTGGCCCAGGCCCACAGCCAGCTGGCGCTGGCCTCGGCGGCGGTGCCCAGCAGCTGCATCGGAAACGACAGATCCTCGCCGAAGCGCACCCGGCCGTCGCCCAGGTCCACGCGCCAGTCGCGCTCGCCCAGCACGTCGGCCAGCGCCTGCTGGCGGGCGTAGGCGCTGCCGATGTGCTGTGCCAGCGCCGCCTGGAAGGCCGGACTCATCGCGGCGTCTGCGGCGCGCGCTGCAGCAGGCTGTTGCGGCGGCCGTACAGCAGGTAGGCGACCACGCCCAGCGCGTTCCACAGTGCGAACCAGATCTGCGTGGTATGCGGCAGGCTCCAGAACAGGTACAGGCAGCCGCCGATCGCCAGCGGCCCGACCACCCACGCCAGCGGCGTGCGGAAGGTGCGGGTGCGGCCGGGTTCGCGGCGGCGCAGGACCAGCATGCACGCGGCCACCGCGATGAAGGCGGCCAGGGTACCGGCATTGGCCAGTGCGGCGATCTCGTCCAGCCGCGCCACGCCGGCCAGCGCCGCCACCAGCGCCGCGGTGAACAGGGTGGTGGCCACCGGCGTGCCGGTGCGTGCGTTGACCTTGGACAGTCCGCGCGGCAGCAGGCCGTCGCGCGACATCACGAAGAAGATCCGGCTCTGCCCGTATAGGAACGCCAGCAGCACCGTGGGCAGCGCGATCACCGCCACCACGCCGATCGCCGCCGCCGCCTTGCCGTGACCGAGCTCGCGCAGGATCAGCGCCAGCGGCTCGGCGCTGGCGCCGAACACGTCGTAGCGCATCGCGCCGACCGCGGCCAGCGCCACCAGGATGTAGATCAGGGTGCAGCCGATCATCGAGCCGACGATGCCGATCGCCAGGTCGCGCTTGGGGTTCTTGGTTTCCTCGGCGGCGGTGGAAATCGCATCGAAGCCGTAGAAGGCGAAGAAGATGATCGCCGCCGCCGCCATCACCCCGTGCGCGGCGCCATCGGCGCCGACCGTCTTGGGGAAGCCGTAGGGCATGAACGGATGCAGGTTGGCGCTGTTGAACGCCGGCAGCGCCACCGCCACGAAGATGCCCAGCGCGATCAGCTTCAACACCACCAGCACCGCGTTGAGCGTGGCGCTCTCCTTGGTGCCGGCCATCAGCAGGCCGGCCACGGCGAAGGTGATCAGCACCGCCGGCAGGTTGACGATGCCGCCGGCGTGCGGCCCGGCGGTCAGCGCCGCCGGCAGGTTCAGGTCCATGCCGGTCTGCGCGCTGGCCCAGTGCAGGAAGCCGACGAAGTAGCCGGACCAGCCCACCGCCACCGTGCTGACCACCAGCGAGTACTCCAGGATCAGGCTCCAGCCCACCACCCAGGCGATCGCCTCGCCCAGCGCGACGTAGCTGTAGGTGTAGGCGCTGCCGGCGGCGGGCATCATCGTCGCCATCTCCGCATAGGCCAGCGCCGCGCAGGCGCAGATCGCCCCGGCCACTGCGAACGACACCAGCACCGCCGGACCGGCCAGCTGCGCGCCGACGCCGATCAGGGTGTAGATGCCGGTGCCGACGATCGCGCCGATGCCCAGCGCCACCAGATGCGGCCAGCTCAGCGACGGCACCAGCCGGCGGCCGGCCTCGTGGACGGTGACCAGGTCGAGCGACTTGCGCCGGAACAGGAACGACATGCGGGCCTCGGGTGCTGGAATGACAAGCCCGGCAGTGTCGCCGAATGCGGTGCAGCAAAGCTATGCCTGCGGCGCGGCGCTCGTGCGGGTCGCGGCCAGCCCAGCGAAGCGCGCGTTCGGCGATATCGAGCCGAGACCGCTCTCTCGTAGGAGCGGCTTCAGCCGCGACGAGCGTTCCCGATGACGCCCGTCGCGGCTGAAGCCGTTTCTATGAAATACCGGTGCGTCAGAACGTGTTGCGCCGCGCGCGGCAACCGTGGGTTCTTGCAACCGACTACCGCCCCAACCGCTCCGCCAGTCGCACCAGCTCGGCCAGCGAGCCGACCTCCAGCTTGCGCATCGCATTGCCGCGGCGCACCTTCACCGTGATCTCGCTGAGCTGCAGCCGCGCTGCCACCTGCTTGTTCAACAGGCCCTGCACCACCAGCTCCACCACCTCGCGTTCGCCGCCACTGAGTCGCGCCCAGCGCGCCTGCAGTTCCGCCTGCGCCGCATCGGCGGCGCGCCGCGCGCGGTCGCGGGCGATGCCCTGGCCGATCGCGTCGAGCAGGTCCTGGTCGCGGAACGGCTTGGTCAGGAACTCGATGGCACCGTTCTTCATCGCCTCCACGCTCATCGGGATGTCGCCGTGGCCGGTGATGAAGATGGTCGGCAGCGCCAGCCCGGCCTCGTGCATGTTGCGGTGGAAATCCATGCCGCTCTGCCCGGGCATGCGGATGTCCAGTACCAGGCAGCTCGGCGCATCGGCGCGCGGATGCGCCAGGAAGTCGCGGGTCGAGGCGAAGGCGTGCACCTGCAGGTCCACCGAGGCGAACAGGTCTTCCAGGGCGGCGCGGATCGAGGCGTCGTCGTCGATCAGGTACACCACCGGGCGCGCGGTCGCGTCGGCGTTCATGACTTGGCTCCGCCGGCGGTGGGCAGGCACACGCAGAACACCGCGCCGCGCGGCCGCCCGGGTTCGGCCCAGATCCGCCCGCCGCCGGCCTCGACGATGCTGCGGCTGATGCTCAGGCCGATGCCGATGCCGCCCTGCTTGGTGGTCCAGAACGCATCGAACAGATGCGCCTGCGCCTGCGCGGACAGGCCTTCGCCGCTGTCGGCCACGCTCAGCCGGACCGAGCGCGTGTCCTCGCGCGCGGTGACGATGCGTAGCGTGCGCTGCGCCGGCGGCGTGGCGGCCATCGCTTCGATCGCGTTGAGCAACAGATTGCCGATCACCTGCTGGATCTGCACTGGGTCGGCCGACACCGGCGGCAGCAGCGCCGACAGCTCGGTGTGCACGCTGACCGCGCTGCGTTCCAGTTCGCCCTGCGACAGCGCCAGGACTTCGTTCACCGCGGCGTTGAGATCGAAGACGCGCTGCTGCGGCGCTTCGCCCCGGGTCAGGCTGCGCACCCGCGCGATCACCTCGCCGGCGCGTTCGGCGTCGGCGAGGATGCGCGCCAGCGCCGCGCGCGCCTTGTCCAGGTTCGGCGGCTGCTGGTCGAGCCAGCGCTGGCAGGCGTTGCCGCTGGTGACGATGGCCGCCAGCGGCTGGTTGACCTCATGCGCGATCGACGCGGTCAGGCTGCCCAGGCTGCGCACCCGCGCCAGCCGCAGCAACTGCGCCTGCGCCGCGTGCGCGGCGGCCTTGGCGCGCTCCATGCGCACCGCGATGGAGGCGGTCACCGCCACCACCACGATGCTGATCGCCGAGTTGATCACGCCCACGTGATAGGCCCCGGCGTGGGTGAGATGGAAGCTGAGCACCACCAGCACCACGCAGATGCCGGCCAGCACGCCCAGCCCGGCCGGCGCCAGCAACCGCACCGCGCCCAGGATCGCCACGGTGTAGAACAGCGCCGCGGCCACCGCGTAGTCGGTGACCGTGTCGGCGACGAAGATCGCGCCCAGCGCCAGGCCCAGCGCGGTCAGGCCGAGCAGGCGGCGGTGCGGTGGCAGCGGCTTGAACCAGACGATCATCGGCGGCGCAGGGTGAGGGAGGACGCGGGGAGGGACATGGCCGGCTCAGCCTTCGACGCCGGCGTTCCAGAACGCCTGTTGTACACCGGGTTCGCCCTCCAGGCGCTGCACCACCGCATCCAGTTCCTCGGCGCGCACCGCGGTGGCGTACAGGGTGGCGGCGATCTCCACGTCCTTCTGTCCGAACGGATGCTGCTCGACTTCGCGCGCCGGGTAATGCGCTTCCTCCAGCAGCTCGATCAGGCGCTCGCGCACGTCGCCGTGCACCTCGCGCGCGCAGATCGCGTAGAACATGTAGGTGGCTTCCAGCGAGGATTCCTTCAGCGGATGCCGGTTGATCCGGTTCACCATCGGTCGCAGCAGGGTATTGCTGAGCAGCACGAACATGGCCGCCAGCACCGCCTCGGCGACCAGCCCGGCACCGGCGCAGGCGCCGACCGCGCCCGATCCCCACAGCGTGGCCGCAGTGTTGAGCCCGGTGACGTTGGCGCCTTCCTTCATGATCGCGCCGGCGCCGAGGAAGCCGATGCCGGAGACGACGTAGGCCACCACCTGCACCGCGCCCTGGGTGCCACCGTGGATTTCGAACAGGCGGTCGCCGAGCGAGACGAAGATCGCCGCGCCGACCGCGACCAGGGTGTTGGTGCGCAGCCCGGCGGTGCGCTGGCGCACCTGGCGCTCGAAGCCGATGATCGCGCCGAGCACGAAGGCGGCGGTCAGGCTCACCAGGGTGTCGAGCAGCGAGCCGAGATTGAACAGGCGCAGTGCTTCCATCAGGGCGCGTTCCGGTAGGCGAGGGGAGCGATCATGGCGGCTCCAGGAAAGGGAGTGAGCGGATGCAGGGGAGCGCATGATGCCGGGGCAAGATGGCATCCAACACCGCGGCTCAGGCGCGCGCGGCTCAGCGCACCCCGGGCCACCACGCGAGCGCGACATGCAGCCAGTGTGCAGCCGGGGCGCTGGCCCCGGCCTCGTGCAGGCGCCGCTGCGCCGCATGCGGCAGGCGCGCGCGGACGCGGATGCGGTCTGCGACCGGCAGCTGCGACAGCGCGTCGGCCATCACCCGCGGCGATTGTGCGGACAGCGCCAGGGCGAAGGCGCGGGGGCCGTGGGCGGCGAGCAGATGCCGCAGCGCCTCGGTGCGGCGCATGGCGACCGCGGCGCGCAGCGCGCGCTGCAGGCCGCGCTGCAGACGGAAACGGCGGGAAAACAGCGAGAACGCGAACATGACGACCTCCTTGCGGCGCGTGGCCGGCAAGGACGTCGCGGCGTGCGGGCGGCGGGCGTCTTCCGGCTCAGCGCCAGGCAGCGACCAGGCGGGGGGAATGGCAGTGGAATGCGGCGCTGACGCCGCGTCGATGCGGATCGGGGTCCATGCTCGCCTCCGGTGTCAGGGGAACGGATCGCGCGGTACGCGACGGTCTGGCGCGGCCTGATGCCGCGGCGCCGCCCACTGGCCGGGCCAGGAGCGGGTGGCGCAAAGCTTGGCATGGGGCATCTGGGCGCACCAGCCTGCATGAGGCCATGGCGGCGATACCAAGGTATATCCCGGCCCCGTCCGCCTACCGGCGCGTGGCGCAGCGACTGAGACGCGGCCGGCTACACTGGCCGCATGCAAAACGATGCCCATTTCCTGATCCTCGCCGGCCTGTTGTGCGCCGTCATCGTCCTGTTGCTGGCCGTGCTGCTGCGGCGGAGCAACCACGCCGCGCTGGAGGCGGCCCTGCGCGATGAGCAGCGCAGCGGCCGCGGCGAACTGCGCGAGCAACTCGACAGCCTCGCCCGCCAGCAGGACGCGCGCAGCGAAGGCTTCGCCCGCAACCTGGCGGATCTTTCCACCCGCACCGACCAGCGCCTGGACCTGCTGCGCGAAGCGCTGACCGAGGACGCACGGCGTGGCCGGGTCGAGGCCGGCGCCGCGCAGCAGCGCATGGCCGAACTGCTGAGCCAGCGCCTGGTCGAGATCCGCGGCCAGCTGGATGCCTTCGGCCAGCAGCAGGACGCGCGCATGGCCCAGTTCGGCCAGCAGCAGGCCGAACTGATCGCGCGCATCGACGCGCAACTGGGCGCGTTGCGCGAGGCCCTGCTCGAGGACACGCGCAAGGGCCGCCAGGAAGGCGCGGACGCGCAGCAGCGCTTCGCCGACGCGCTCGGCCAGCGCCTGAGCGAGTTGGTCCAGCGCAACGAGCAGCGCCTGGGTGAGATGCGCGGCACCCTGGAAGAGCGGCTGAAGGAGCTGCAGGCCGATAACGCGGCCAAGCTCGAGCAGATGCGCGGCACCGTCGACGAGAAGCTGCAGACCACCCTCAACACGCGCCTGGACGCCTCGTTCAAGCTGGTCTCCGAACGGCTCGAGCAGGTCCAGCGAGGACTGGGCGAGATGCAGCAGCTCGCCACCGGTGTCGGCGACCTCAAGCGCGTCCTGAGCAACGTCAAGAACCGCGGCGGCTGGGGCGAGGTGCAGCTGGAGAACATCCTTGAGCAGACCCTGACCCAGGAGCAGTACGCACGCGGCGTGCGGGTGCGCCCGGAGCGCAACGAGATGGTCGATTTCGCCGTGCGCCTGCCCGGCCGCGGCCACGAGGACACGCCGGTATGGCTGCCGATCGACGCCAAGTTCCCGCGCGAGGACTACGAGCGCCTGCTCGACGCGCAGGAGCAGGGCGATCCGGAGCTGGTGCAGGCGATGGGCGTGCAGCTGGAGCGCGCGATCCGGGTGCAGGCCAAGTCGATCGGCGACAAGTACATCGCCCCGCCGCACACCACCGACTTCGCGGTGATGTTCCTGCCCACCGAGGGCCTGTACGCCGAGACCCTGCGCCGCCCCGGCCTGGCCGACCTGCTGCAGCGCGAACACCGCATCGTCGTCGCCGGACCGACCACGATCACCGCCCTGCTCAACAGCCTGCAGATGGGCTTTCGCACCCTGGCCATCGAGAAGCGGTCCAGCGAGGTATGGGGCGTGCTGGCGGCGGTCAAGAGCGAGTTCGGCAAGTTCGCCGGCATCCTGGAGAAGGCCGAGAAGCAGATCAGCACCGTCGGCAAGAGCCTGGGCGAGGCCAGCCGCAAGACCCGCACCATCGAACGCCGCCTGCGCGGCGTCGAGACCCTGGCCGACGCGCAGGCCGCGCCGCTGCTGGACCTGTCGCTGCCGCTGGACGATGCCGAGGCCGACACCGACGTGGAGGAGTCGTCGCGCGACGAGCAGGGGTGAGGGCCGCGCGTTGCGCGGCCGGTATCGGGCATTCGGGATTGGGGATGATCAGTCATTCTGCTGCTGACAGGCCGGGGATTCGCGGAGCCAGCACTGCGCGCCTTGATGGTGCTCGCGCCGACCAGGGAGGCTTTCCGGCAGGCTAAGCGTCGCCGGCGCGGGTGCAGCCAGCGTCGCGCAGACGCATCGAAGCGTGTCGCAGAGCGCGCGGCATGTGGGAGACGCATCCTGGGCCTGCGCTGTCGCGACGCGAACGTCTGCCGCGTGCGCGTTGCCACCCCTACCACGCCGCCAGAGGCAGGCACGCATCCGGCTGTCGGCGGGCTGAGCGGAGGGCGGGCGATGCCCTGTCGGCGGTATCGGCAGCGACTATGCTGGCGCTCCCTTTCGACCGAGGTAATGCCCCATGTCCGAGTCGCTGACCGCCATCCCGCTGACCCGCATCGACGGCCAGCCGGCCACCCTCGCCGAGTTCGCCGGCAAGGTGTTGCTGATCGTCAACGTCGCCTCCAAGTGCGGCCTCACCGCGCAGTACGCCGGCCTGGAAGCGCTGTACCGCGAGAAGCAGGCCGCGGGACTGGAAGTGCTCGGTTTCCCCGCCAACGATTTCAAGGGCCAGGAGCCGGGCAGCGAGGCGGAGATCCAGCAGTTCTGCCAGCTCACCTACGACGTCACCTTCCCGATGTTCGCCAAGATCGCCGTCACCGGCGAGGACACGCATCCGCTGTACCGCGCGCTGATCGCCGCGCAGCCGCAGACCGAGGGCGAGGGCCCGATGCGCGAGAAGCTGGCCGGCTACGGTATCGAGCCGAATCCGGCGCCGGGCGTGCTGTGGAACTTCGAGAAGTTCCTGATCGGCCGCGACGGCGAGGTGCTGGGCCGCTTCGCCCCGGACGTCACCGCCGAGGATCCGCGCCTGCGCGCGGCGATCGACGCGGCGCTGGGGTAATGGCGCGCTGCGTTCGACACCGAGAGGCGCCTCCTGTGAGCTGGACGCGTCGTTCGGGCTTGCAGATCGGTGTTGACCGAGCCGAGACGTTGTCGGTGCTCTTGTGATTTTCGGCGTCGTCTATCGCGGCTGAAGCTGAGGGCTTCGCTCCGCACCCTCACCCCAACCCCTCTCCCGAGGGGAGAGGGGCTAGCATTCCATGCGAGGCTTGCAGCTCCATGCTTGCCGCTGCCGCTGCCGCTGCCGCTGCCGCTGCTGTTGCTGTTGCTGTTGCTGTTGCTTTGGCCTTGGCTGTTGCTTTTGACTTGCCGGTTCCCTTCCGTAGCGGCGGCCATCGCGGGGAAAAACCCGAAGGGCGGCGTACATGGATGTACGCCGTCCGCGGCAGGGGCAGGATGCCCCTTCCGCGGATCCCCGTGATGGACGCGGACCCGGAGCGCGCAGCGCGGAGGGCGCGAAGGCAGGGCGCGCTTTCTTTTGGTTACTTTTCTTTGCGCGAGCAAAGAAAAGTAACTCGCCCGCAAGGGCGAAAGCTTTGCTTCTGCTGTTGTCGTTGATGTGGTTGCTGCGTTTGGAAGCTTGAAAGCAACAACAAAGGCTTTCGCCTGGCGGCGAGTCACTTTTCTTTGCTTGTGCAAAGAAAAGTAACCAAAAGAAGCGCTTCACCACAGCCGAAGGCTGGTCAAGCACACCCCGCAGCGCGCCCTCCGCGCTACGCGCTCCGGGTTCGCAGCCACGACGGGCATTTTTCGACGGCACATCCATGTGCCGGCGAAAAA
>NZ_JACHOH010000004.1:0-457619 GCF_014199795.1 Xanthomonas sp. 3498 | reverse complement strand
TGGACTTCCCACACCTCCTCCGATGATCAGTCGGAAGACATGACGCCTGTTTAAGGGCGCCAGGTCCAGATACAAGGAGCGGCTTCAGCCGCGACGGGCGTTCCTGGTAAGGCCTTGTCGCGGCTGAAGCCGCTCTTACGAGATCGCGTAAAGTGCGACGAAAGCAGGCGCTTGGCGGAGTCTTAGCGTGGTGCGTGCCGTGACGCCACGACGCGGCGCCGCTCAGGACGCCTGATCGGGTGCCACGTAGCCGTCGGGCTTGTCGGCGCCGCCCTGGAACAGGAATTTTTCCAGCTCCGCTTCGAGGAATGCGCGGTGCTTGGGATCGCGCGGCGACAGCCGGTTCTCGTTGATCAGCATGGTCTGGTGCGCCAGCCACGCCTGCCAGCCGGCCTTGCCGATGTGCGCGAACACGCGCTTGCCGAGCTCGCCGGGATACGGCACGTAGTCGAGCCCTTCGGTGTCGCGTTGCTGGTACTGGCAGAAGACGGTGCGGGACATGGCAATTCCTGGCGATGCGCGCACGGCCCCGCGTTGGTGCGTCAGAGGCCGTCGAGCAGTTTGCGGATCGGTGCGGGCAGGCCCAGCGTCGACAGGTCGGCGCGCGCCACCCAGCGCAGGTCGTCATTGTCGCCCAGCGCATCGCTCATGGCGACCTTGCGCAGGCGCAGTGGCTGCAGGTGCAGGCGGTAATGGCTGAAAGTGTGCACGATCGGCGGCAGCGCTTCGGCATCGTCGTAGGCGCGCCCGCGCATCCAGCGCGCATACCAGGCGCGCAGTTCGCTGTCGGTGTCGGCCTGCGGCAGCGTCCACAGCGAGGCCCAGATGCCGGTCGGCGGCCGCCGCTGCAGCAGCAGTTCGCCGGCGGCGTTCTCCAGCAGCAGGGCCAGCGCTTCGCGCTCGGGCAGGGTCTTGCCCGGCTTGGGCGTGGGCAGCGCCTCGACCAGGCCGTCGCGACGCGCCACGCAATCGTCCTGCAGCGGACACAGCACGCAGGCCGGATTGGCGCGGGTGCACAGGGTGGCGCCGAAATCCATCTGCGCCTGGGTGTAGTCGGCCATGCGCCCGTCGGGCACCGCGTCCACATGCGACTGCGCGAGCGCCCACAGCGGCTTTTCCACCGCCGGCAGGCCGGGGTAGCCGGCGATGCCGTGGTAGCGGGTCAGTACGCGCTTGACGTTGCCGTCGAGGATCGGGAAGCGGTCGTTCCAGGCCTGGCTGAGGATCGCGCCGGCGGTGCTGCGGCCGATGCCGGGCAGCGCATGCAGGGCATCGAAATCGCGCGGCAGTTCGCCGCCGTGCAGTTCCACGCAGCGCTTGGCGGCGGCGTGCAGATTGCGCGCGCGGGCGTAGTAGCCGAGCCCCGCCCATTGCGCCATCACCGCATCGTTGTCGGCGGCGGCCAGCGCCGGCAGGGTCGGGAAGTGCTGCAGGAAGCGCAGGAAGTAGGGGATGACCACCGCCACCTGGGTCTGCTGCAGCATGATTTCCGACAGCCACACCCGGTACGGACTGCGCGGATGCTGCCAGGGCAGGTCGTGGCGGCCGTGGCGATCGAACCAGGCGAGCAGGCGGGCGGGGAAGGTGTCGGAGGGCTGGCGCATGCTGGCAGGAACTCGTGCCTTCTCCCTCCGGGAGAAGGTGGCCCGAAGGGCCGGATGAGGGTACGGGCGAAGCCTGGTGCGGTTGGGGTGGTGCCAGTGCTGGCTTGGCAGGCTCCGCCGCACCCTCACCCCAACCCCTCTCCCGGAGGGAGAGGGGCTTCAGCGGTCAGCCGCCGAGCGCTTCTGGCAGCAACGCGTCGACGAAGGCTTCGGCGTCGAACACGCGCAGGTCTTCGGGGCGTTCGCCGATGCCGGCGAAGCGGATCGGGATGCCGAACTCGCGGGCCAGGGCGAACACCACGCCGCCCTTGGCGGTGCCGTCGAGCTTGGTCACCACCAGGCCGGTGACGCCGACCGCTGCATGGAACTGGCGCAGCTGCGACAGCGCGTTCTGGCCGGTGGTGCCGTCGATGACCATCAGCACCTCGTGCGGCGCGCTGGCGTCGAGCTTGCCGAGCACGCGACGGATCTTGCCCAGTTCGTTCATCAGCCCGGTCTGGGTGTGCAGGCGGCCGGCGGTGTCGGCGATCAGCACCTCGGTGCCGCGCGCCTTGCCGGCCTGCAGCGCATCGAAGGCCACCGAGGCGGCGTCGGCGTTCTGGCCCTGTGCGATCACGCTCACACCGTTGCGCTCGCCCCAGGCCTGCAACTGCGCCACCGCCGCGGCGCGGAAGGTGTCGCCGGCAGCCAGCATCAGGCTGTGGCCTTCGTCCTTGAAGCGCTTGGCCAGCTTGCCGATGGTGGTGGTCTTGCCGACGCCGTTGACGCCGACGGTCAGCACCACGAAGGGCTTGGCGTTGCGATCGATCTGCAGCGGCTTGGCCACCGGCTGCAGGATCGCCAGCAGGTCGGCGCGTAGCGCTTGCTGCAGCGCCCTGGCGTCGACGAACTCGCGCGCCTTCATGCGCTTGCGCAGGTTTTCGATCAGCGCGGTGGTGGCGGGGATGCCGACGTCGGCGGTGATCAGCGCGGTCTCGATCTCGTCGAGCAGGTCGTCGTCGAGCTTGGGATTGCGCGAGAACAGGCTGCCGACGCTGCGCGCGAAGCTGCTGTTGCGCAGGCGCTCGCGCCAGCCGGGCTTGCCGGCCGGCGCGGCGGGCAGGGCGTCGCTGCGTACCAGGTCGGCGTCGGCGGCGGGCACGGACGCGGCGTTAGGTGTCGGCGCGGGTACCGCAGCGGGCTGCTGGGCGGGGGCGGGCGTCGGGTGCGGCACGCTCGGTGCCGGCGCGGCGGCTGGCGGCGGCACATAGGCCTGCGGCGGCGGTGTGGGTGCTGCAGCCGGCAGCGGCGTCGGTTGCGGCTGCGGGGCAGCGACCGGGGCCGGCGCCTGGACGGGGTGTTCGGCGACCGGCGCGGGCGCTGGCTCCGGAGTAGGAGCGGGTGCTGGGGTGGCAGGCGCCGCCTCAGCGGCAGGCGACGCCGACGGCGCAGGCGCAGCGGGTTCGGCGCTTGCCGGCTTGGGGAAGGCGGCGGCCAATTCCTCGATGCTGTAGCGCTGCGTGCGGCTCTCGCCGGCGTTGTCCTGGGGCTTGTTGCGGCGGAATAGGCTGACCATGGATGACGCGTGGACCGGAAACGCGGAATGCTACCACTTGCGACCTGAGCGGCCTGTGCAGCGGGGGCGGCTGGGATGGTCGGCAAGGTGGACTTCGGGCGTCGCGACTGCGTATGCGTGTGTCGCGCTAGGCGCGGTTCCTGGCCCTTTGTGGGATCAGCCGCGACAGGCGGATTCCCACTGAAGCACAGTCGCAGGGTGCAGGTGCGGAATTGGCATGGTTTTTCGACGTAATGGCTCCGCCGTACCCTCACCCCAACCCCTCTCCCGGAGGGAGAGGGGCTCTTGCATATCCAGCGTCGCGATCTCAACGCGCGCATTCAGCTCGGAAACGAATCCCCATTCCCGAATCCCCAATCCCGGCTCTTCACAGCTTGCCCTTCATCGACCGATAGTCGCGCGGGGTCATGCCGACGGTGGCCTTGAACTGGCGGGCGAAGGCGCTCTGGTCGGCGAAGCCGCACAGTTGGCCGATGCTGGCGATGCTGTCGTCGCCGTGCAGCAGGCGCATCGCCGCTTCGATGCGCATCTTGGTCAGCAGTTGCTGCGGGGTCAGCTGGAACACGCGACGGAAATGCCGCTCCAGTTGCGCCACCGACAGCTCGGCCAGGTCGGCCAGGGTCTGCACGCGCAGGTTGTCGCCGTAGTGCGCCTGCATGTGCTCCATGGCGCGGCTGATGCGCTCGTAGGCGGAATGGCGGCTGTCCGGCTGGCCCAGATCGCGGGAGATGCCGACCACGCCGATCACCTCCTCGCCCTCGCACAGCGGGCGCTTGAAGGTCAGGCACCAGCCCGGGGTGCGGTTCGGGAACAGGTGCACTTCGAGCTGGTTCTCGATCACCTCGCCGCACAGCACGCGCCGGTCCTGCATCAGGTAGCTGCCGCCCAGCGGCAGCGGGAACACGTCCGCGGCCGATTTGCCGATCAGGTCGGCGCGGTACTTCTTGCCCAGCCGCCGCACCAGGGTCAGGTTGACGTGGGTGTAGCGGCCGTCGCGGTCCTTCACGAAGAACACCACGTCCGGCAAGGCGTCGAACAGCGTCTGCAGTTCCAGTGCCGAAATCAGAGTGTCCATGGCGTTCACCTGCGGGAGTGGGCGGCGGTGCGGGCGCGCCGCCGCGCGTCCCCCTGAATGCCGATGCTAGCCTAAGTCGGCGCCGTCGGGCGTCGCCGGGTTGTGCGAACTTCCGCATTGGCGACAGGCAAACGCTGCTAGCCGGCGGCGGTGCCGAATGTGAGCATGGCCCCATGCATACACTCGATGTCATCGACTCGCACAGCGCCGGCGAACCGACCCGTGTCGTCGTCTCCGGCTTCCCCGATCTGGGAACCGGTTCCCTGGCCGAGCGCCGCGAGCTGTTCCGCACGCGCTTCGACCGCTGGCGCAGCGCCATCGCCTGCGAGCCGCGCGGCTCGGACACCATGGTCGGCGCCTTGCTGCTGCCGCCGGTGGCCGCCGACGCCTGCGCGGCGGTGATCTTCTTCAACAACGTCGGCTACCTGGGCATGTGCGGCCACGGCACCATCGGCCTGGTGCGCACGTTGGCCGAGCTGGGCCGGCTGAGCCCGGGCACGCACCGGATCGAGACGCCGGTGGGCACGGTCGGCGTGGAACTGCACGCCGACGGCCGCGTGTCGGTCGACAACGTCGAGAGCTATCGCCATGCCACCGGCGTCGACGTGCAGGTGCCCGAGTACGGGCGCGTGCGCGGCGACGTGGCCTGGGGCGGCAACTGGTTCTTCATCACCGAACAGACCCCGTGCGCGCTGGAACTGCGCCACCAGCGCGCGCTGACCGCCTATACCGAGGCGGTGCGGCTGGCGCTGGAGGCGGCGGGCATCCGCGGCGCCGACGGCGGCGAGATCGACCACATCGAGATCAACGGGCCGGCGCCGGACGCCAGCGCCGATGCGCGCAACTTCGTGCTGTGCCCGGGCCTGGCCTACGACCGTTCGCCGTGCGGCACCGGCACCAGCGCCAAGCTGGCGTGCCTGGCCGCCGACGGCAAGCTGGCGGCGGGCCAGGTGTGGCGCCAGCAGGGCATCCTCGGCAGCGTGTTTGAGGGCAGCTATGCGGCCGGCACCCGCGGGGTGCTGCCGCGCATCACCGGGCAGGCCTACATCACCGCGCGTTCGCAATTGCTGATCGATCCACAGGATCCGTTCGCCTGGGGCATCGGCGCCGCATGAGCGGTTTCGACCTGATCGTCGTCGGCGCCGGCATCGTCGGCGCGGCCTGTGCCGATGCGGCGGCGGCCGCCGGCCTGCGCGTGGCGATCGTCGAGTCGGGCAGCATCGGCGGCGGCTCCACTTCCGCGGCGATGGGCCACCTGGTGGCGATGGACGACGATCCGGCGGAACTGGCGTTGTCGGCGTATTCGCTGCGCCTGTGGGAAGAATTCGCGCCGCTGCCGGAGGCGGAGTTCAGCCGCTGCGGCACGCTGTGGGTGGCGCGCGAGGCGCGCGAGCTGGAGGCGATTCCGGCCAAGATCCAGCGCCTGGCCGTGGCCGGCGTGCAGGCCGAAGCGCTCGATGCGCAGCGGTTGTATCAATTGGAGTCGGCCCTGGTGCCGGGCCTGGCCGGCGGCATGCGCGTGGCCGCCGAGGCAGTGGTGTATCCGCCGCGGATGGCGCGCTACCTGGTCGAGCGCGCCTGCGCCGCTGGCGCGCAGCTGTACGCCGGACGCCGCGCCACCGCGCTGCTCGATGCCGGCGTGCGCCTGGACGATGGCAGTGCGCTGCATGGCCCGGTGCTGGTCGCCACCGGCTGCGCCGTGCCGGAGCTGCTGCCGGAACTGCCGATGCGCGCGCGCAAGGGGCAACTGGTGATCACCGACCGCTATCCGGGCTTCGTCGCCCATCAATTGCTGGAACTGGGCTACGCCGACAGCGCGCATGGCAGCGACGGCAGCAGCGTGGCGTTCAACGTGCAGCCGCGGCCGACCGGGCAGATCCTGATCGGCTCCTCGCGCGAATTCGACGCGACCGACCGCGCGGTGTCCATGCCGATGCTGCAGCGGATGCTGGAGCGCGCCTTCGCGTTCCTGCCCGGCTTGCGGCAACTGCAGGCGATCCGGGTGTGGACCGGCCTGCGTCCGGCCACGCCGGACGGGCGGCCTTACCTGGGCGCAGTGCCGGAGCGGCGCGACGTGTGGGTCGCGGCCGGCCACGAAGGCCTGGGCGTGACCACCGCGCTGGGCAGTGCGCGTCTGCTGCTGGACCAATTGCTGCAGCGGCCCACGGCCATCGACCCGGCGCCGTACGCGCCGGCGCGGGCGCTGGCATGAGCGCGCGGATGCTGCGCCTGCAGGTCGACGGACGCGACGTCGAAGTGCTCGACGGCAGCAGCGTGGCCGCGGCGGTGGCGCAGGTCGCCACGCATTTCCGCCGCTCGCGCAGTGGTCAGCCGCGCGCGCCGCTGTGCGGCATGGGCGTGTGCGCCGAGTGCCGGGTACGCATCGACCGCGTCGGTCAGTTGCGCGCCTGCATCACCCCGGCGCGCGACGGCATGCAGGTGTGGACCGATGGCTGAGCCGCGCGCCCACTACGACGTGCTGGTGATCGGCGCCGGCCCGGCGGGGTTGGCGGCGGCGCTGGCCGCGGCCGCGCATGGCCGCCGGGTCGGCCTGGTCGATCTGCAGGCGCGTGCCGGCGGCCAGATCTGGCGCCACGATGTCGCCCACGCGCCGCCACGCCTGGCCGCGCGCGCGCTGGCGCAACTGGCGGCCAGCGCGGTGACCTTCCTGCCGCAGACCCAGGTGCTGCTGGCGCAGGACCGGCAGTTGCTCACCGATGGTCCGGATGGCCCGCGCTGGCTGGGCTACGACGCGCTGGTGCTGGCCACCGGCGCGCGCGAATTGCTGTTGCCGTTCCCGGGCTGGACCCTGCCCGGGGTGACCGGCGCGGGCGGCGCCCAGGCGCTGGCCAAGCAGGGCTGGCCGCTGCGCGGACGGCGCGTGCTGGTCGCTGGCAGCGGGCCGCTGCTGTTGGCTTCTGCGGCGACGTTGCATCGCCACGGCGCGCAGGTGCTGGGCATCGTCGAACAGGCGCCATGGCGTGCGTTGGCCGCATTCGCCGCCCAACTGCCGCTGCGTTGGCCGGACAAGGCGCTGCAGGCGCTGGCGCTGCGCACGCAACTGGCCGGGGTCGGCTACCACGCCGGCAGCGTGGTACTGGCCGCACATGGCGAAGGCCGCGTACAGGAGGTGGAAATCGACGGCCCGCATGGTCGCCGCCGTCTCGCCTGCGATCAACTGGCGGTGGGCTACGGCCTGGTGCCGAACGTGGAACTGGCGCAACTGCTGGGCTGCCGTCTGGGCCGCAGTGGCACGCATCCGTGCGTGGCGGTGGATGCGCAGTTGCGTACCAGCATCGACGGCGTGTACGCCGCCGGCGAGGCGCTGGGCATCGGCGGGCGCGATTGCGCGCGGGTGGAAGGCGCCATCGCCGGCCACCTAGCGGCCGGCCAGGACGCCGATGCGCAGGCGCTGCAGCCGCAGCGGCGACGCGCGCGCGCCTTCGCCGGGCTGCTGCAGCGGCAGTTCGCGCTGGATCCGCGCATCCATGCGTTGGCCGCGCCGGACACGCTGGTGTGCCGCTGCGAGGACGTGCCGCTGGCCGCGCTGCGCGGCCACACCGACCTGCGCGACGCCAAGCTGGCCTCGCGCTGCGGCATGGGCGCCTGCCAGGGCCGCATCTGCGGCAGTGCGCTGACCGAACTTGGCCTGGCCGCGCGCGCCGACGATTTCTCCGACGACGGCCGCCGGCCGCCGCTGTTCCCGGCGCGGCTGGACGCGCTGGCCCATCCCTGTCCGGACCCCGGTCCGGACACCGCTTGCGCCGCGCCGTCGCGCGCGGCATCCCTTCGCAACTCTCCACAAGGTGTACATCCATGAGCAAGGCTTCCTTCTGGTACGGCGTGCTGCCGGCCATCACCACCCCGTTCAACGCCGACGGCAGCATCGACCATGCGTTCCTGGCCAAGCATGCGCAGTTGATGATCGACGCCGGCTGCACCGCGATCGTGCCGCTGGGTTCGCTGGGCGAAGCGGCCACGCTGAGCTTCGACGACAAGCTGGCGATCCTGAAGACCCTGGTGCAGGCGGTCGATGGCCGCATCCCGGTGGTGCCGGGCATCGCCGCGCTGTCCACCGACGAGGCCGTGCGCCTGGCGCAGGCGGCCAAGCAGATCGGCTGCGGTGGCCTCATGGTGCTGCCGCCGTACGTGTATTCCACCGACTGGCGCGAGATGGGTGCGCACATGCGCGCCGTGATCGCCGCCACCGACCTGCCGGCGATCCTGTACAACAACCCGATCGCCTACAAGACCGATTTCAGCCCGGCGCAGATCGCCGAGCTGGCTGCCGAATTCCCGAACCTGCAGGCGGTCAAGGAATCCTCCGGCGACGTGCGCCGCTTCGCCGCGCTGGGCGAGTTGCTCGGCGACCGCCTGGTGCTGCTGGTGGGCATGGACGATGCGATCGTCGAAGGCCTGAGCATGGGTGCCAAGGGCTGGATCGCCGGCCTGGTCAATGCCTATCCGAAGGAGTCGGTGAAGCTGTTCGAACTGGCCCGCGACGGCGGCTACCCGGCGGCCAAGGCGCTGTACGACTGGTTCCTGCCGCTGCTGCGCCTGGACACCGTGCCCAAGTTCGTGCAGCTGATCAAGCTGGTGCAGGAGAAGGTCGGCCTGGGCAGCGAGCGCGTGCGCGCACCGCGGCTGGTACTGGAAGGCGCCGAGCGTGAGGCCGCGCTGAAGGTCATCGACCACGCCATCGCCACCCATCCCGGGCACTGAGATGAGCATGCAACCGCTGTTGCTGGCCGGCCATTGGCAGGCCTCGCTGGAGGAGCGCGGTAGTTTCCGCGCCGAGGACCCGCGCGACGGAAGCGAGTTCGGTCCGTCGTTCCCGATCAGCGGCGCCGCCGACCTGGAAGCGGCGCTGAGCGCGGCGGCGCTGAGCGCCGACGCGCTGGCCGCGGCCGCGCCGGAACGCATCGCCGCGTTCCTGGATGCGTATGCGGACGCGATCGACGCCGACGTCGAGCGCCTGGTGGCGCTGGCGCATGCCGAAACCGGCCTGCCGGTGGAGCCGCGCCTGGCCAAGGTGGAACTGCCGCGCGCCAGCGGGCAGTTGCGCCAGGCCGCGCAGGCGGCGCGCAGCCACAGCTGGGCGCAGCCGGTGATCGACACCGCGGCCGGCCTGCGCGCGCAGCTGGGACCGCTGCACAAGCCGGTGCTGGTGTTCGGCCCGAACAATTTCCCGTTCGCGTTCAACGCGGTGGCCGGCAGCGATTTCGCCTCGGCCATCGTCGCGCGCAATCCGGTCATCGCCAAGGCGCACCCTTCGCATCCGGCCACCAGCCAGCGTCTGGCGCAGCTCGCGCACCAGGCGCTGCTGGCCAACGACCTGCCGGCGGCGACGGTGCAGTTGCTGTACCACTTCGACAACACGCTGGGCCTGGAACTGGCCGGCGATCCGCGGCTGGGCGCGATCGGCTTCACCGGCAGCCGCGCCGGCGGGCTGGCGCTGAAGGCCGCCGCCGACCGTGCCGGGGTGCCGGCCTATGTCGAGCTTTCCAGCGTCAATCCGGTGTTCCTGCTGCCGGGCGTGCTGGCCGAACGCGGCGCGGCACTGGCGCAGGAGTTCTTCGCCTCCTGCACCATGGGCAGCGGCCAGTTCTGCACCAATCCGGGCATCGTGGTGGTGCCCGAGGGCGAGGCCGGCGATGCCTTCGTCGTCGCCGCCACCGCGCATTTCGCCGCGGCCGCGCCGGCGCTGCTGTTCTCGCGCGGGGTGCTGGAGCATCTGCAGCGCAGCGTGGGCACGCTGCGCGATGCCGGCGCCGCGGTGCTGGCCGGTGGCGAGGCCGATGCCGGGCCGGGCTATCGGCATGCGCCGACCCTGCTGGAGGTGTCGGCCGAGGCGTTCCTGCAGCAGCCCGAGGCGCTGCAGACCGAGGCGTTCGGGCCGGTCAGCCTGATCGTCCGCGGCGGTGGGGTGGGGCAGTTGACCGCCCTGGCGCGCAGCTTCGAAGGCAATCTCACCGGTACCCTCTATCGCGCCGCCGATGGCAGCGACGATCCGGTCTTCGCCGCGCTGGCCGCGGCGCTGCGTCCGCGTGTGGGGCGGCTGATCTGCAACAAGATGCCGACCGGCGTGGCGGTGAGCCCGGCGATGAACCATGGCGGCCCGTATCCCAGCACCGGCCATCCGGGCTTCACCGCGGTCGGCATGCCGGCGGCGATCCGTCGCTTCGCCGCGCTGCACAGCTACGACGGCGTTCCCGACGCGCTGTTGCCGGCGCTGCTGCGCGACCGGAATCCCGGCGGCGTGCAGCGGTTGATCGATGGCTGCTGGAGCACCGCCGACGTGGAGCGCAGCGCATGAGCGAGCAGTCCCAGATCGGCGGGCTGACCCTGGAGCAGGCGCATGCGCAACTGGCGCCGTGGCCGCAGCGGGCGCCGGCGATCCAGGAGCCGGAGTACCGGCAACGCCTGGCCAACGCGCGTGCGCTGATGCGCGCGCACGGCGCCGACGCGCTGCTGATCGGCGCCGGTGCCTCGCTGTGCTACTTCACCGGGGTGCCGTGGGGCGCCAGCGAGCGCCTGGTGGCGATGCTGCTCACCGTCGAAGGCGATCCGCTGCTGATCTGCCCGGCGTTCGAGGAAGGCTCGCTGGACGCGGTGCTGTCGGTGCCGGTGCGCAAGCGCCTGTGGCAGGAACACGAGGACCCGCACGCGCTGGTCGCCGAGGCCTTGCTGGAGCTGGACGCGCAGAGCCTGGCGCTGGACCCGGGCGTGGCCTTCGCGGTGCATACCGGCTTGGCCGCGGTGCTGGGCCGCATCGCGATCCGCGATGCCGCGGCCATCGTCGACGGCTGCCGCATGCGCAAGTCGCCGGCGGAACTGGCGCTGATGCAGCAGGCCTGCGACATGACCCTGCACGTGCAGCGGCTGGCCGCCGGGCTGATCCGCGAAGGCATCACCACCGCGGAACTGACCCGTTTCATCGACCAGGCGCACCGTGCGCTCGGCGCCGACAACGGCTCGACCTTCTGCATCGTGCAGTTCGGCCACGCCACCGCGTATCCGCACGGCATTCCCGGCGTGCAGGCGCTGCGCCCGGGCGAACTGGTGCTGATCGACACCGGCTGCACCGTGCAGGGCTACCACTCCGACATCACCCGCACCTACATCTTCGGCGAGCCCAGCGAGAAGCAACGGCGTATCTGGCAACTGGAGCACGAGGCGCAGGCGGCGGCCTTCGCCGCGGTGCGGCCGGGCGTGGCCTGCGCGGTGGTGGACGAGGCCGCACGCAAGGTGTTGCAGCGCGCCGGGCTCGGCCCGGACTACCAGCTGCCAGGGCTGCCGCACCGCACCGGCCACGGCTGCGGCATGAGCATCCACGAGGCGCCGTACCTGGTGCGCGGCAATGCGCTGGCGCTGGCGCCGGGCATGTGCTGCAGCAACGAGCCGATGATCGTGGTGCCGGGCGAGTTCGGCGTGCGCCTGGAGGATCATTTCTACGTCACCGAAGACGGCGCGCAGTGGTTCACCCCGCCGTCGCCGGCGATCGACCGGCCGTTCGCCTGATGCGCAGGGCGGCCGCCCACGACCCTTGCGCGGCGGCCGCCGCGGCGTGCCACGGGCGCGTGCCGCCCTGCGGAGTCCATCGATGAAACGCATGCCTCTGCCCGCCGCCGGCGTGCTGCTGCTGAGCCTGCTGGCGGGCTGCCAGCCGTCCGCAGCGCCGACGTCCTCCGCGGCGGCACCGGCCAAGGCCGCGGTGCCGCCAGCGCAGGCCTTCGCCGCGCTGCTCGATGCGCAATGGCAGTACCAGCTCGCCCACCATCCCGAGTTCGCCAGCATCATCGGCGACAGCCGCTACAACGATCGCTGGAGCGACTATTCGCTTGCAGCGCTGGAGGCCGAACGCCAGGCCACCGCCGGGTTCCTGGCGCGCTTCGATGCGATCGATGCCAAGGCGCTGTCGGCGCAGGAGCGGTTGAGCCTGCAGATGATGCAGCGCCAGTTGCGCGACCGGCTCGAGGCGATCGCGCTGAAGAACGACGAGATGCCGCTGGAGCCGGTCGGCGGCATCCAGGTGGCGCTGCCGGGCTACGCGCAGGCGTTTCCGTTCGCCAGCGTCAAGGACTACGAGGACTACATCAAGCGCCTGCAGGCGATCCCGGCGCTGCTCGACCAGGTGGTGGCGCTGTCGCGCGCCGGCGCCAAGGATGGGCTGGTGCAGCCGAAGTACCTGCTCGAACGCATTCCCGCGCAGGTGCGCGAGATCGCCGCGCCGGCCGGCGCCGACAGTCCGTTCGCGGCGCCGCTGCAGCAGTTCCCGGCGGCGGTGCCGGAGGCGGAGCGGCCGCGCCTGCGCGCGGCGATGATCGCGGCGATCGACCAGCAGGTGCGCCCGGCCTATCGCAAGCTCGCCGATTTCGTCGCCAACGAATACGCGCCGCAAGGCCGCGCCCACGAAGGCCTGTGGTCGCTGCCCGATGGCGCGCGCCGCTACCGCTTTGCGATCCACACCCAGACCACCACCGACCAGTCGCCCGAGCAGATCCACCAGACCGGCCTGGCCGAGGTCGCGCGCATCGAAGACGAGATGGGCGCCATCGCCAAGCAACTCGGCTATGCCGATCTGCCGGCGTTGCGCCAGGCGGTGGCGCAGCAGCGTCGCTTCTTCGCCAGCTCGCCCGAGCAGATCCTGCAGCGCTACCGCGACGACATCGCGCAGATGCAGCCGATGCTGCCCAAGCTGTTCGGCACCTTGCCGAAGACGCCGCTGGAGGTGCGCGCGATGCCCGCGTTCCGCGCCACCGCGCCCGGTGCCGAGTACTGGCAGAGCGATGCGCAGGGCAGCAAGCCGGGGCTGGTGATGGTCAACACCAGCGACTACGCGCACCGCACCCTGGTCAACATCGAGGCCACCGCGTATCACGAGGGCGTGCCCGGCCATCATCTGCAGATCTCGCTTGCCCAGAGCCTGCCGTTGCCGCCGTTCCGCCAGCAATCCGGCTACAACGCCTACGTGGAAGGCTGGGCGCTGTACGCCGAGCGGCTGGGCAAGGAAGTGGGCTTCTACCGCGACCCGTACAGCGACTACGGCCGCCTGGCCGGCGAACTGCTGCGTGCCAACCGGTTGGTGCTGGATACCGGGGTGCACTACAAGCGCTGGACCCGCCAGCAGATGATCGACTTCTTCCACGCGCATCCGTCCGACGACGAACCCAGCATCCAGTCCGAGACCGACCGCTACATCGTCTGGCCGGGCCAGGCGCTGGGCTACAAGCTCGGCGAACTGGACATCCTGGCGCTGCGCGAGAAGGCCAGGCGCGCGCTGGGCGAGCGCTTCGACATCCGCGCCTTCCACGATGCCGTGCTCGGCGGCGGCGCGATGCCGCTGGACCTGCTGGACGCGCGCATCGACGCCTGGATCGCCCAGGTCCAGGCCGGCGCCCCCGCCACTCCGGAGACCCCACGATGATGTCTCGTTCCCGATTGCGCACGGCGCTGGCTCTGGCCATCGTCTGCACCCTGGCCTGGCAGGGCGCCGCCGCCGCCACGCCGGCACAGGCCTCCGCGCCGGCCTCCGCAGCCCCCGCCGGCGATGCCGGCGCGCGCTTCAAGGCGCTGTACCAGCGCGAGTGGAAATGGCGCCAGGAGCAGTTCGCCGGTGCCGACGACGAAGATGCGCAAGGGCAGGCCGCCGATCACCTGCCCAAGGTCGATCCGGCCACCCAGGCGCAGCGCACTGCCTACTGGCAGCAGGTCCTGCATGACCTGGACGCGATCGACCCGGCGCAGCTGTCGGCGCAGGACCAGGTGAACTACCAGGTCTATCGCCAGCAACTGCAGGTGCTGCTCGACCAGCAGCGGTTCCGCGTCTGGGAAATGCCGTTCAACAGCGACAGCGCGTTCTGGAGCGACCTGGGCTTCACCGCGCGCGCCACCCTGCGCAACCGCGAGGACTACCAGCGCTACCTGGGGCAGCTTGCCGACATCCCGCGCTACTTCGACGAACAGATCGCCAACATGCGCGCCGGCCTGGCACGTGGTTTCGCGCAGCCGGCGGTGACCCTGCAGGGCCGCGACCAGTCGATCGCCGAGGTCGCGCAGGCGACCGGCGAGAGCAATCTGTTCTACACCCCGTTCAAGCAGATGCCGACGACGATCCCGGCGCCGCTGCAGGCGCAGTTGCGCGCGCAGGCGCGCACGGCGATCGCCCAGCAGGTGGCGCCGGCCTACGCCAAGCTGCTGCGTTTCATGCGCGAGGAGTACCTGCCCAAGGCGCGCCCGGCGCTCGCCGCCGAATCGCTGCCCGACGGCGCCGCGTACTACCGTGCGCAGATCCGCGAATACACCACGCTCGACCTCAGCCCCGAGCAGATCCACGCGGTGGGCCTGAAGGAAGTGGCGCGGCTGCGCAAGGAGATGGACCAGGCGATCGCCGACAGCGGCTTCAAGACCCCGCCGGGGCAGCAGACGTTCCCGGCGTTCCTGCACTACCTGCGCACCGATCCGAAGTTCTACGCCAAGACTCCGGAGGAACTGCTCAAGGACGCGGCCTGGATCGCCAAGCGCGTGGACGGCAAGATCGGCGACTACATCGGCCGGCTGCCGCGGCAGCGCTTCGCGATCGAGCCGGTGCCGGCGGATCTGGCGCCGTTCTACACCGGCGGCCGTGGCGGCCCGGGTATCTACCTGGTCAACACCTATGACCTGCCGTCGCGGCCGCTGTACAACCTCACCGCGCTGACCCTGCACGAATCCTCGCCCGGCCATGCGCTGCAGATGCCGCTTGCGGCCGAGCAGCAAGGCCTGCCGGACTTCCGTCGCTATAGCTACATCTCCGCCTATGGCGAGGGCTGGGCGGTGTACTCGGAGTACCTGGGGCAGGAGATGGGGATGTACGACACCCCCTACGACCGCTTCGGCTACCTGACCTACCAGATGTGGCGCGCGTGCCGGCTGGTGATCGACACCGGCATCCACCACAAGGGCTGGACGCGCGAGCAGGCGCAGGCGTTCCTGCGCGACAACACCGCGCTCAGCGAGCACGAGGTGACCACCGAGGTCGACCGCTACATCGCCTGGCCTGGCCAGGCGCTGTCGTACTACCTGGGCGAGCTGAAGATCCTGGAGCTGCGGCGCAAGGCGGAACAGGCGCTGGGCGAGAAGTTCGACCTGCGCGCGTTTCACGACGCGGTGCTGGAAACCGGCTCGGTGCCGCTGCCGGTGCTGGAGCAGCGCATCGATCGCTTCATCGCCGAGGGTGGGAAGTCGCCTTGGGCGCGGGAGGCGGCGAAGCAATAGCCCCTCTCCCTCCGGGAGAGGGGTTGGGGTGAGGGTAGGGCGCGAAGCGCATGCGGTGTTTCAGCTGCACGAGGCTGCGCCCGCACCCTCATCCGCCCCTGCGGGGCACCTTCCCCCAAAAAGGGGGCCATGGTCCCGAGGGGAGAAGGGAGCAATAAGCCCCTCTCCCCTCGGGAGAGGGGTTGGGGTGAGGGTCGGGCGCGAAGCGCATGCGGTGTTTCAACTGCACGAGGCTGCGCCCGTACCCTCATCCGCCCCTTCGGGGCACCTTCTCCCGGAGGGAGAAGGAATCACCGGCTTCGGCCGGGCTGCGCGAGCCCCTCTCCCCCCGGGAGAGGGGCTGGGGTGAGGGTAGGAAGCATCGCAGATCGTTGATTCGCCAGTGACACCAATCCAGCGGGAGACGCCATGGCCGCACAAGGCAAGTTCCACAAGCGCTTGAGCCTGACCGATCTGACCTTCATCGGTCTGGGCTCGATCTTCGGTTCCGGTTGGCTGTTCTCCGCCAGCCACGTCTCGGCGATCGCCGGGCCGGCCGGCATCGTGTCGTGGATCGCCGGCGGCGTGGCGGTCCTGCTGCTGGGCCTGGTGTACTGCGAACTCGGCGCGGCCCTGCCGCGCGCCGGCGGCGTGGTGCGCTACCCGGAGTACTCGCATGGCGTGCTGCTCGGCTGGCTGATGGGCTTCATCACCCTGATCGCCTTCTCCAGCCTGATCGCGATCGAAGTGGAAGCAGCGCGGCAATACGCGGCGGCGTGGTTCCCCTGGCTCAACCAGGCCGGCAGCACCCATCCCAGCGTCGCCGGCTGGCTGCTGCAACTGGCGCTGCTGGTCGCGTTCTTCCTGCTCAACTACTACAGCGTCAAGACCTTCGCCACCGCCAACAACATCGTCAGCGTGTTCAAGTTCCTGGTGCCGGTGCTGGTGATCGTGCTGCTGATGGCGCACTTCGATGCGCGCAACCTGCACGTGCAGGGCTTCGCGCCGTTCGGCGCGGCCGGAGTGGAGGCGGCGATCTCCGCCGGCGGCATCATCTTCGCCTACCTCGGGCTGACCCCGATCGTGTCGGTGGCCAGCGAAGTGCGCGATCCGCAGCGCAATATCCCGATCGCACTGATCCTGTCGGTGGCGCTGTCCACGGTGATCTACGTGCTGCTGCAGCTTGCCTTCCTCGGCGGTGTGCCGGCGCAGCACCTGGCCAACGGCTGGGGCGGCATCGACAAGGCGTTCTCGCTGCCGTACCACGACATCGCCCTGGCGCTGGGTATGGGTTGGCTGGCGGCATTGGTGATCTGCGACGCGATGATCTCGCCCAGCGGCACCGGCAACATCTACATGAACGCCACGCCGCGGGTGGTGTACGGCTGGGCGCGCAGCGGCGGCTTCCTGCCGGTGTTGACGCGCGTCGATGCCGCCTCCGGCATCCCGCGCCCGGCGCTGTGGCTGAGCCTGGGCCTGTCGGTGTTCTGGACTCTGCCGTTCCCGTCGTGGGAGACCCTGATCCAGGTGGTGTCGGCGGCGCTGGTGCTCAGCTATGCGGTGGCGCCGGTGACCGTGGCCGCGTTGCGGCGCAGTGCGCCGGAGCTGCCGCGGCCGTTCCGGCTGCGCGGCATGGCGCTGCTCGGCCCACTGTCGTTCATCGTCGCGGGCCTGATCGTGTACTGGTCGACCTGGAGCACGCTGTCGTGGTTGCTCGGCCTGCAGATCGCGATGTGCGTGCTGTACGTGCTGTATCGGTTACCCAACGCCGCCGGCCGTGCGCGGCTGTGGCGGCAGGTGCGCGGCGTGCTGTGGCTGATCGTGTTCTTCGCCCTGGTCCTGGTGGTGTCGCGCCTGGGCACCTTCGGCGGCAGCGGCTGGATCACGCATCCCTGGGACACGCTGTGCGTGGCGGCGATCGCGTTGGGTTGCTATCACTGGGGCGCCCGCAGCGGCCTGCGCCATGAGGAGTTGGCGCTGGAAGAGGATGACGGGGAATAGCCCGTTGTGGATGTACGTAGGAGCGGCTCTTGTCCCCTTTTGTGGGATTAGCCGCGATAGGCTTTGCTGGTAACGCCGGGTCGCGGCTGAAGCCGCTCCTACAAAAAAAGAAGCGTGCCATCGAAACTCTCGGAAACCGCATGAACAAGTTCGTCGCCTCTCTCATCGTCGCCCTGGCGTGCTGCGCCGGCGCCGCACAGGCCGCGCCCAGCGTCGCCGACTACCAGCGTTCGCTGGGCCTGCGCGAGGCCTGGATCGGCCTGACCGAGAACGTGACCTGGCCGGCGCAGTGGCGCGACGACGGCACGTTCTACTACCGCAAGACCGTGCCAGGCGGCTTCGCCTTCGTGGTCGAGGACGTGGCCAGCCAGCGCAAGCAGCCGGCGTTCGACCAGCAGCGAGTGGCGCGCGCGCTGAGCGCGGCGACCGGCACCGCCTATTCGGCGCTACGCCTGCCGTTCGCACGCTTCGCCTATGCCGCCGAGGGCGGCCAGCCGCAGGCGGCGATCGCCTTCGAGCTCGACGAAGCGCTGTGGCGCTGCACCCTCACCACCTACGTCTGCGCCCGCGCCGATAGCGGCCCGCAGCCGCGACCGCGGGGCTTTGGCGTGGTGCGCGACCTCAGCGTGCCGGCCGACGCCACTCCGCGGCGCTCGCCTGACGGACGTTGGGAGGCCTATGTCGACGGCAACGCGGTGATGCTGCGTGCGCTGGCCGACGGGCACACGCTGCGCCTGGCCGATGATGGCCGCAGCGACGATTTCTACGATCCGGAAACCATCGCCTGGGCGCCGGATTCGCAGCGGCTGGCGCTGTACCGGGTGCGGCCCGGCTTCGCCCGCCGCGTCACCCGAGTGGAAGCGGCACCGCCTGGCGGCGGACAGCCGGTAGTGCGCACCCAGCTGTATCCCAAGCCCGGCGACGCGGTGGACATCGAGCGGCCGGTGCTGTTCGACCTCGGCGCGCTGGCACGCGGCGGCGCGCCCAAGCGGCTGGCCATCGACGATGCCTTGTTCGCCAACCCCTACCAGCTCTCGCCGATCCAGTGGCGCCGCGACAGCGCCAGTTTCGTGTTCGATTACGTGCAGCACGGTTTCCAGCGCATGCGCGCGATCGCGGTGGACGCGGCCACGGGCAAGGCGCACGTGGCGGTGGGCGAGGACGCGAAGACCTTCGTCTACGCCGACCGCAGCTACCACCACGATGTCGATGGCCTGGGCAAGGAGATCCTTTGGATCTCCGAGCGCGACGGCTGGCGCCACCTGTACCTGTTCGACGGCAGCAACGGCCGCATCAAGGCGCAGATCACCAAGGGCGAGTGGATCGTGCGCGACGTGCTGCGCGTAGACGACGCACAGCGGCGCATCTGGTTCACCGCCAGCGGCATGGATGCGGGCAAGGATCCCTACTACCGGCACCTGTTCGCGGTGGATTTCGACGGCAGCCACCTGACCCGGCTGACCGAGGCCGATGCCGACCACGACGTGGCCATCGCCGCCGACGGCCGCCATTACGTGGACGTGTACTCGCGTCCGGACATGGCGCCGGTGATGGAGCTGCATGCCACCGACGGCAAGCTGCTGCAGGTGGTGGAGCGCGGTGACATCCGCAAGCTGCAGGCCGCCGGCTGGCGCGCGCCGCAGACCTTCGTCGCAAAGGGCCGCGACGGCAAGACCGACATCTGGGGCATGGTGGTGCGGCCGCGCGACTACGACCCGCACAAGAAGTACCCGGTGATCGAGAACATCTACGCCGGCCCGCACGATTCCTTCGTGCCCAAGACCTTCTGGCCGTTCGGCTACCACTCCGGCGGCGACAAGCAGATCGGCATGCAGGCGCAGGCCGACCTGGGCTTCATCGTGGTGATGATCGACGGCATGGGCACCGCCAACCGCTCCAAGGCCTTCCACGACGTGGCCTGGAAGAACCTCGGCGATTCCGGCTTCCCCGACCGCATCGCCTGGCACAAGGCGCTGGCGGCGCAGGATCCGTCCTACGACATCGGCCGCGTCGGCATCTACGGCGCGTCGGCCGGCGGGCAGAGTACGTTGGGTGCGC
The DNA here is from genome assembly GCF_014199795.1 of Xanthomonas sp. 3498. Classification (NCBI taxonomy): domain Bacteria; kingdom Pseudomonadati; phylum Pseudomonadota; class Gammaproteobacteria; order Lysobacterales; family Lysobacteraceae; genus Xanthomonas; species Xanthomonas sp. 3498. Next base: position 438,091 of record NZ_JACHOH010000004.1, on the reverse strand, counting down.
TGGAGCGGCACCCGGACTTCTACAAGGTCGGCGTGGCCTACGCCGGCTGCTACGACAACCGCATGGACAAGATCAGCTGGAACGAGCAATGGATGGGCTGGCCGGTGGACGCCAGCTATGCGCGCGCCTCCGGCGTGGACAATGCGAGCAAGTTGCGCGGCGACCTGCTGCTGATCGTCGGCGAGCAGGACAGCAACGTCGACCCGGCCTCGACCGCGCAGGTGGTGGACGCCTTGATCAAGGCCGGCAAGGATTTCGACCTGTTGGTCGTGCCTGGCGGCGAGCACACCGTCGGCCGCTCCACCGGTCCCATCGATTACGTCCAGCGGCGGCAGTACGACTTCTTCGTGCGGCATCTGCTTGGAGAGCCGACGCCGGCGTGGAATCGGCTGTAGTGGGGGCGGGATTGGGGAGTTGGGATTGGGGATTGGCAAAGGCGTGGGATCCCTGCTCCTTCAGGGCTCGGCTTTTCCCTTCTCCCTCCGGGAGAAGGTGCCCCGCAGGGGCGGATGAGGGTGCGGGTGGTGCAATGAGTTGCGGAGCTGGCGCTGCGCCTCCGGACCCTCACCCCAACCCCTCTCCCGGCGGGAGAGGGGTTTCGGTCTCCCGCGATGATTCCTTCTCCCTCCGGGAGAAGGTGCCCCGCAGGGGCGGATGAGGGGGCGGGCGCTGCACCGAGTCCGGAAGCGGCACGGTGCTCCCGTACCCTCACCCCAACCCCTCTCCCGGTGGGAGAGGGGCTTCGGTCTCCCGCGATGATTCCTTCTCCCTCCGGGAGAAGGTGCCCCGCAGGGGCGGATGAGGGTGCGGGTGGTGCAATGAGTCTGGAAGCGGCGCGGTGCTCCCGGACCCTCACCCCAACCCCTCTCCCGGTGGGAGAGGGGCTTTGGTCTCCCGCGATGATTCCTTCTCCCTGTGGGAGAAGGTGCCCCGAAGGGGCGGATGAGGGTGCGGGCGCTGCAATGAGTCCGGAAGCGGCGCGGTGCTCCCGGACCCTCACCCCAACCCCCGCTCCGCGCCCCGGCCCGCGCTTGCGGCGCGGGCGCTCCAGGGCTTGCGCGCCAGTGGCGCGCAAGCCGTGCCCCGTCGCCCCGAGGGGAGAGGGGCTTTCGCTATCAGCGCTGACGCATCCGCTCTTGCGAATCCCGAATCCCCACTCCCAAATCCCCAAACTAAAGACCTCGCCAAACCAGCCGATATCCCGGCACGTCTCCCTGCACCCTGGCCCGCCATGACTGCCATCGCTCCCAGTTCTTCGATCGCGCTGTCCGGCATGCGTGCCGCGACGTCCGGGTTGCAGGTGCGCGCCAACAACATCGCCAATCTCTCCACCGATGGCTTCCAGCGTTCCGTGCCGGTGAACCAGGCCACCGCCGGTGGCGGCGTTGTAGGCCAGGTGCAGCAGGCCGACGGGCAGGGCAGCGATCTGGTCGACGACATGGTCGGCACCCTGACCGAGCGCACCGCGTTCCAGGCAAATGCGCGGGTCTTGCGCGCGGCCGACGACACTATCGGCAGCCTGCTCGACGTGCTCGCCTAAGCCGCACCGGTCCATCGCATTCCCGCAGCGCAGCACCGCCGCGACCACGCGGCTATGCGATTTTCCGCACCGATCCTCGGCACAGCGCACAAGACGCTGCGGCGTGCGCAGCGCACGATGCAACGATCGCATTGCATCGGGGACGGTAGATGGATCGGAGAGATTTCCTGCGTCAGGGCCTGGCGGTCGGTGCGGTCGCCGGCGTGGAAGCACTGGCCGGGCGTGCCGCCGCGGCACCGGCGGCGGTCAGCAGCACGCGTGCGCCAGCGCCGCCGCAACTGCAGCCATTGGCGGCCGATGCGCTCGCCGGGCATACCTTGCAGTGCCGTTTCGTCGAGGCCGGCGCGACCTGGGAGGTGTACGAAGACCTGCGCCAGCCCGATGGCGACCTGACCCTGCGCGGGCCGGGCGGGGCGCTGGTACTGGGCAAGCGCACCGAAGCGGTGTTCCCGGCCGCGCAGGCGCCGTACTTCGGCATGGCCCTGGCCGAGGTGGCGATGGCCGACGCCGACCTGCTCGCCGATCGCCTGCTGCGCGACGGCGACCCGCGCGCCGATGAGGTGCGCGACGTCGCGCCGCCGCCGGCCTCGCAACTGGATCCCAAGGACTACAACGGGCGCCTGCCGTGGACCACCTTCGTCGGCACCCGCGAATGCGCCGACACCATGCCGGTGTACCCGGACGGGCGCACCCGCTGTTATCGCGCCATCCAGTCGTTTCCCGAGCTGGGCAAGGACGAACTGGTGCGGCGTCGCAGCGAAGGCCTGCTCGGCGGCTGGATGCCGGCGGTGCGCAAGGTGGTGCCGGCCGGCGAAGGCCGCTACTACGACATCCTGCTGTTCGCCGACGTGCTGGCCGAGGACCGCTTCGTGGTGCAGACCTGGCACCGCAGCGCGCTGGTCGAACACGGCAAGGTCAGCAAGGTGGTGTACGGCTACAGCTATCCCGACTACCCGCCGCGGCGCGGCCCGCGCAGCGCCGAGGACTTCTACCGCGGCCTGCTGGCCTTCGCCGGTTATTGGCAGGCGCAACTCGCCGACACCGTGCAGGCGCAGACCCCGGACCCGAGCTGGCGCGACATGGCGCGCTTCGCCTTCGCCCGCGAGCTGGTGGTGCGTCCGGGCGGCACCTATCCCAAGTACGGCGCGGTGGATCGCGACTACTACGGCAACGAGTACGACGGCTTCCAGGACACCTTCACCAGTTCGCTGTACGCCAACCTCGAGTGGGGCCGCTTCGCCCAGGCGGCGGCGGTGCTGGACGGCTATTTCAGCGATTTCGTGCAGGCCGACGGCATGGTCAACATGCGCGGCGCGGAGACCGGCCAGTTCGGACTGACCCTGTCGCTGCTGGCGCGCTACCTGCGTTACACCGGCGATGCTGCGCTGCTGCGCAAGCACCGCGACAAGATCGCCGCCACCGCGCAGGTGCTGGCCGAACTACACGACGCCAGCCTGCGCCTGCCGGCGTCGGCGCCAGGGCACGGCCTGATCCACGGCTGGAACGAATCCGATGCCTGCCTGTTCCCCGATCCGCAGGTGTGGTGGAAGCCGTACTACGCCAACAGCGCGCTGGCGGTGCGCGGCTGGCAGGACCTGGCCGCGGTGTGGAGCGGCATCGCCGGGCCTGGCGGGCAGGCCGCTACAGCGCAGTGGCAACGCCGCGCGCAGCAATTGTCCGCACAACTGCTGCGCACCCTGCGCGGCAACGTCCGCCGCGATCTGCAGCCGCCCTATATCGGCCCGTTGCCCGGAGTGAAGCTCACCTTCCGCCAGTCGCTGCAGCAGGAGCACCCCAGCGAGCAGGGCTGGCCGCATCGCGCCTACGCCGAACTGCTGCAGGCCGACGTGCTGCCCGACGACCTGGCGAACCTGGTCATCGACTGCGTGCGCGGCCACGGCGGCACCAGCCTCGGCGTGGTCGGCAACATCACCGCGCCGACGCCGGAGGCGCGCGACCTGCTCGGTTTCATCTCCTACGGCTACGCGCAGCAGTTGCTGCGCCTGGACCGGATCGAGGAGTACCTGCTGTTCCTGTACGCGCACCGCTACCACGTACATACCCGCGGCAGTTGGACCGCGGGCGAGGTCACCGGCATCACCGGCGGCATGCCGCTGTTCTGCATCCCCGCGCAGATGACCATTCCGCTGCTGCTGCGCTGGATGCTGGTGTTCGAGGACAGCGCCGGCGAGGAACTGTTCCTGGCGCGGGCGGTGCCGCGCGACTGGCTGGGCAGCGGCGAGACGATCGCGATCGACGCCGCGCCGACCCGCTGGGGTGCGGTGTCGCTGCGCCTGCGCGCCGATCCGGCGCAGCGCCGCATCGAGGGCGGCGTGCGCTTGCCGGCGCAGCGGCCGGCGCGCACCTGGCTGACCCTGCGGGTGCCGGCCGGCACCCGCCTGCAGGAGGTGCGGCTGGACGGGCAGTCGGCGGCGCTGTCCGGGCCGCGCAACGAGCGCGTGCTGGTCCCGGCCGGCAGCGCGGCGACGGTGGCGATTTCGGCCGTCTACGGCTGAGTGGCGAAAAAGTCGGAAACGTCCCGGTCGCGGGCGGGGCAGTGCGGTATTCCGCACGTTTTCCCGATAAATACGACAAGACGCCGCACGCAGCCTACGCGCACATTGTGGCCGTGCAGTGAATGTCCAGGGGGAGATTCCTGCACGCCACCGGGGACGCAGCGCATGAGTCGTGCGCGTCGCCGTGCAGGCGGCGTCGGGATCGTCCCGTCCGGCGGCGCATGCGTGGACACGTCCGTTTTCGTATCCGCCACACGCGCTGGTGACGGAGCGGCCGCCTGGGGAAGGGCGGCGCTCCGACGATCGCCAGGCCGCCGCTCAGGAGATTCCGATGCCGTCTTTGCTCGAACGCGTTGCGCCGCTGCTCCCGTGTTCCTGGCGCGCCGCGCCGCAGCCCGGTCCATTGGCCGCGGCGATCTGTACCGCGCTGGCCCTGCTCGCGCCGGCGGCGCAGGCGCAGGATGCGCCGACCCAGGACACCCAGGCGACCACGCTGGAACGGATCAGCGTCACCGGCAGCCACCTGCGCCGCGTCGATGCGGAGACCGCCAGCCCGGTCATCACCATCGACCGCCAGCGCATCGAGGACAGCGGCCAGGACACGCTCGGCCAGTTGCTGCAGCAGCTGCCGGCGATGGCGGGCAATATGCCCAACGTCGCGCTCAACTCCGGCTTCAGCCACGGCCGTGCGCTGGTGTCGCTGCGCAACCTCGGGCCCGAGCGCACCCTGGTGCTGGTCAACGGCCACCGCATGGCCGGGCCGGCCAGCAGCGTCGCCGCCGCGCCCGGCGTGGACGTCAACGCGATTCCGGCGGCGATGGTCGAGCGCATCGAGGTGCTCACCGACGGCGCCTCCTCGGTGTACGGTTCCGACGCCATCGCCGGCGTCATCAACATCATCCTCAAGGACAAGTACGACGGCTTCGCCGCCACCGCCGACTACGGCCTGAGCACCCACGGCGACGGCAACCGGCGCTCGCTCGGCCTGGAGTGGGGCAAGACCTGGGAGCGCGGCGGGCTGATCCTCGGCGTGAGCCGCAGTTCGATGAATGCGCTGTACGACAGCGACCGCGACTACGCGCGCACCGCGCAGAACTACCTCAACGGCCAAGTGGTGGAGCGCCGCGGCAATGGCACGCGCGCCTTCCTCAGCAATGGCAGCGTGCTGACGCCCAATGCCAACCTGGCACCGGGCCAGGTGAATGCGGGTGATTTCCACACCTACAATCAGGCGGTGGAAGGCTACGACGCCTACACCGGCCAGTACCTGGTCACCCCCGTACAGCGCACCAACGCCTCCGCGCACGCCAGTTTCGATTTCACCCCGAACGTGCAGGGCTACCTGGACATGTTCTGGACCCGCAGCGAGACCACCTCGCAGCTCACCGCCTACGGCCTGGAGCTGCCCAACGCCGCGCAGAACTACTACAACCCCTTCGGCAGCCAGCTCACCCGCTACCTATTGCGTTCGGTGCCGGCCAACACCCGCGTCTACACCTCGACGATGTACCAGACCAACATTGTCGCCGGGCTACGCGGCAAGTTCGGCGACAGCAGCTGGCAGTGGGATGCGGCGGCCGGCTACGCGCACTACAAGGACACCCTGGTGCGCAACGGCTTCTCCATCACCTCGGCACTGAACAACGCGGTGGGCGCCTCGTTCCGCGACAGCGACGGCACCATCAAATGCGGCACGCCCGGCAACGTGATCGCCGGCTGTACCCCGATCAACGTGTTCAATCCGGACGATCCGGCCACCATCGCCGGCATCAAGGCCACCCAGAGCGCGGTCGACCTGATCGACGAGAGCACGATGAAATTCGCCGAGGCCAGCGTCAACGGCGACCTGTTCGCGATGCCGGCCGGCGCGGTGCAGGCCGCGTTCGGCCTGTCGTTCCGCAGGAACGGCTTCTCGCAGGGCACCAGCAACCCGGTGGCGGCCGCCGATGCGGACGGCAACTGCGACTACAACGACGGCTGCATCATGAACCAGGGCCACGACGAGACCATCAAGGAGGCGTATGCCGAAGTGCTGGTGCCGCTGCTCAAGGGTGTGACCGGTGCGCAGGCGCTGAACCTCAACCTGGGCACGCGCTACTCGCGCTACGACTACTGGGGCAGCACCACCAACAGCAAGGTCGCGCTGGAATGGCGGCCGATCGACAACCTGCTGATCCGCGCCACCGGTTCGCAGGTGTTCCGTGCACCGGCGCTGGGCGACCTGTACGGCTCGCCGTACAACGGCGTGGTCGACGACGTCGGCACCTACACCGATCCGTGCAACGGCTACACCGGCGGCGGCAATCCCGCGGCCTGCGCCAACGTGCCGACCAACGGCAGCTTCGTCAACACCTCCTCGTTCACCGTGCTCACCACAGGCTCGGCCAACGCCGGCTTCGCGATCAAGCCCGAGCAGGGCCGCTCCTACAACATCGGCGCGGTGTACGACCCGGGCTGGGCCGAGGGCCTGTCGCTGAACCTGGACAGCTGGCGCGTCTCCCTGGACGACATGATCAACGGTACCGGCCTGGACCAGGTGCTGCAGAACTGCTACGACGGCCAGAGCGCCTACTGCCCGCTGATCAAGCGTGGCCCCACCGGGCAACTGGTCAGCGTCACCGTGCCGTTCGCGATCAACAGCGGCAAGGTCGACATCCGCGGCGACGACATCGGCATCAAGTACGCGCTGCGCGATACCGCCTGGGGCAACTTCCAGGCCGGCGTGGACGCCACGTTCCTGTCCAGCTACACGTTCAGCGGCGACAGCCACAACTACGTCGGCGAGACCTCCAGCTACGGCAACATGCCGCGCTGGCGCGCCAACTTCAACTTGGGCTGGGACAACGGCCCATGGCATGCCAGCTGGAACACGCGCCTGATCGGCCCGACCACGGTCGGCAGCGCCTACGAGGACTATTGCATCAACACCGCCGCCGACGGCAGCTGCGTCTACTTCAAGGTCGGCACGGTGACCTACCACGATGTCTCGCTGAGCCGGAAGTTCGAGAGCCTGCACACCACGCTGTCGGCCGGCGCCAACAACGTCGGCAACCGCAAGCCGCCGCAGTACTACGGCTACGCCAGTGCGGCCAATACCGATGCGTATACCTACGACACGCTCGGGCGTTACTTCTGGGCGCGGATCAGGACCGAGTTTTGATTCGTACGCCTGCACCCGGTGGCGCCGCGTCGCGCGTGCGGCGTGGCGCCATCGCCCTGCTTGGCAGCCTGCTGTTCGTGGCCGCTGCGGTGTCGGCAGCGGCCGACGCTGGCGACCCGCTCGACAGCGACGGCGAAGGCCTGCAGCCGAGCAACGCCGCGATCGGCATGCCGCGCTTCAAAGGCGATGCGCACCCGTTGCCGGACAGCGGCGTGGCGTTCGCGCCGGGGCAGGGACAGGGCCAGTTGCAGCGGGTGTTCGCCGCCGATCTGGCGGCGGGCGCCGGCAGCGCGCCCGGTCGCGATTTCTGGATCGATCGCCTGCTGGTGCGGCAGGGCACCGGCGGCGGTTTCGGCGACAGCAACAATTGGCTGTTCACCCGCGGCCGCGCCGCCTACCTGTACACGCACCGGCCGGAGGAGCCCGGCTTCGTCGGCGACGTGGCCTATGTGCACAAGACCGGACACGACGCGCTGTTCCGTCTGCAACTGGAGCGCGACGGCGTGCCGATCGCCCTGATCGAGGACAGTGCGCAGCGGCGGCAGACGCCGAGCTATTTCAGCAGCGTGTATGCCGGCGCTGGCGTGCGCCTGCAACTGGTCAAGTTCATCAGCGAGCAGAACGTGGCGGTGGCCGAGGCCACCGTGTCCAGTACCGACGGCGTGGCGCACACGCTGACCCTGCGCGCGGTCTCGCCGATGGCCACGCATGCGCAAGGCGCCGAACTGACCGGCGCCTTCGTCACCCACAACGCCATCACCACGCTGTTCCCGCGGCTGTCCGGCGATGGTTTCGCCGTCGATGGCGCGAGCATCGTGCGGCCGCTGGTGGTGCCGGCACGCGCGCCTGCGCCGACCCTGAAGGTGCAACTGGGGCTGGTCGCACGCGAACTGCCGGCGTCGCTGCAGGAGTACCGGCGCATCGCCGCGCAGTCGCCGCAGCAGGCCTACAGTGAGCACGTCGTCGCCTACAACCGCTGGTGGGCCGACAACCTGCCGTACCTGGACACGCCCGAGGACAATCTCGACAAGACCCTGTTCTACCGCTGGTGGCTGCTGCGCTTCAATTTCGTGGATGCCGCGGTACCCGGCAACGACTACCAGTTCCCGGTGGCGATCGAGGGCGTGCTCGGCTACGACAACGCCATCGTGCTCACCACCGGCATGTTCATCGACGACCTCAAGTACCTGCGCGATCCGCTCTACGCGTACGGTTCCTGGCTCGGTGCCGGCGAGACCGCCGGCGGCGGCAAGTACGTTGACAACCCCGGCGCGCCGGAGAACTGGTCCAATTCCTACGCGCAGTACCTCAGTGCCGCGGCCTGGCGCGCCTACCAGGTGCATGGCGGGCCGCCGGCGATCGCCGGGCAACTGGCGCGCTACGCCAGCGACGACGTGGAGGCGCTGCTGCGCGCCTACGACCGCAACGGCAACGGTCTGATCGAATACGACTGGGCGGCGATGACCGGCAACGACGCCGACGCGGTCTCCTTCGACTGGGCCAAGCACCATGGCGCGCCGCGCATGGACCGCAGCGAGAGCGCGTACGTGTACGCCAATGCGCTCGCCGCCGCGCAGGCCGCACAGCTGGCCGGCGACGCCGCCACCGCGGTGCGCATGCAGGCGCTGGCGGCGAAGATCCGTCGCGCCGTGCTCGAGGTGCTGTGGCAGGACCACAGCGCGCAGGCCGATGGCATGGGCCTGCACGGCGACCTGCTCAAGCAGCGCCAGGCCGACGGACCGCGCCTGCCGGTGGACTGGAAGGAAACCAACAACTACTACCCCTTCAGCGTCGGCCTGATGCCCAGGCACGGCGATGCCGACGACGATCCCAAGTACGTGCGCGCGCTGCGCCTGTTCGCCGACGCCCGGCAGTTCCCGCTGTTTCCGTTCTACACCGCCAACCAGGCCGACCAGCAGGCGCGCGGCGAGGGCGGCAGCAACAATTTCTCGGTGATCAATTCCACCGTGGCGTTCCGTCTGCTCGGCAGCGTGTTGCGCGATTACCCCAGCCCGTACCTGGACGCGTCCAGCTACCGCAAGCTGCTGTACTGGAACGCGTGGGCGCACTACATCGACGGCGACAACCGCTACCCGGACCAGAACGAATTCTGGGCGCAGGGCAGCGCCGCCGATGGCGGCCGCATCGGCTATCGCTCGTGGATCCACCACACCCAGCTCGGCGCCACCAACTTCACCGTGATCGAGGATGCGATGGGCCTGCGGCCGCGCAGCGATGCCCTGATCGAGCTGTATCCGATCGACATCGGCTGGGACCATTTCGCCGCCGACCGCCTGCGCTATCGCGACCGCGACCTGAGCATCGTCTGGGACCGCGACGGTCGCCGCTACGGCGGCGCCGCGCCGAAGGGCTATTCGCTGTACCTGGACGGACGCCTGGCCTTCACCATCGATCGCCTGGCGCACGTGCTGTACGACCCGGCCAGCGGTCGCGTGCAGGCCTTGCCGGACGCGGTCAATGCCGATGCAGCGTCGCTGCGCGTGCTGGCCACGCACCGGCTGGCGCTGCAGGTGCCGCAGCAGGTGCGCTTTCCAGGCGCGGCGCGAATCGGGGCGGTCCTCGCCGACGCCGGGCTCGACATCGCGCTGCCGCCCGGCGCGCGCAACCTGGCGCAGGGTGCGGCGGTCAGCGCCAGCTACACGACCGATGGGTTTCCGGCCACGGCGGCGGTCGATGGCAGCACCGCCAACGAGCCGTTCTGGGGCACGGCCGGTTCGCCCGCCGCCAGCGACTGGCTGGAACTGGATCTGCATCGGCCACAGACCCTCGACGACGTGCGCGTGTACTTCTATCGCAGTTCATCGCCACCGGGCGAACAGCACGGCTTTGCGTCGGGCACGCGCGCCGGCTACGCGCCGCCGTGGCTGTACGTGCTGCAGTATCGCGATGGCAACGCCTGGAAGACCGTGCCGGGCCAGGTGCGCGATATGCCGATCGCGCAGGGCAACCGCAACCGCATCCGCTTCCCGCCGCTGCGCGCGCAGCACTGGCGGGTGCAGGTGACGCATGCCGGCGCGTTGCGCACCGGGATCAAGGAGATCCAGGCCTATGCCAGCGGTGCCGCGGTGCCGGCCGCGCACGGCAACCAGGCGCCGCAGGTCGAGGCCTGGCAGGAAGACGGCAGTGCCGCGGGCGGCGTGGTGCGCCTGGTCGGTCGGGTCGGCGACGACGCGCTGCCGAACGGCACGCTGGCGCTGCACTGGCGTACGCTGCAGGCGCCGCCGGGCGGCGCGGCGCTGTTCGAGCAGCCGCAGGCGGCCACGACCGAGGTGCGCTTCACTGCGCCCGGTGCCTACACCTTGCAACTGCAGGCCGACGATGGCGCCTTGCAGGGGCACGCCGAGATCGCGGTGGTCGCTGCGCCGACGCCGGCCGGGCAGACGCTGCAGGTGCAAGGCGAGGCCACACCGAGCGCGCAGTTCACGGCCGGCCACCACCGTCTGCAGGCGCTCAACGATGGGCTGCTGCCGGCGCCGGACCAGGTGCCGGCCGCCGACCGCCGCTGGGGCAGCTGGGGCCGCGCGCAGCCTGCCTCGGTATGGGTGCAGTACCAATGGCCGCAAGCGCAGCGGCTGAGCGCGGCGGCGCTGTATCTCTGGGACGATCAGCCGCAGGGCGGGGTGGCGTTGCCGCGCGCGTGGACCTTGCAGTACCTCGACGGTACGCAGTGGCGCGACATTGCCGTGCGCGGCGGCTATCCGGTGCATGGCGACGGCGCACCGAGCCGGGTGACATTCGCGCCGGTGGTGACCACGGCCTTGCGTGCGGTGCTGCAGACCGCGGCGCAGGGCGAGGGCCACTACGCGGTCGGCCTGGACGAATGGCAGGTATTCGCCGAGCGGGCGGTGGCGACCGAACCGGTGGACGTGCGCATCGCGCCCGGGCAGGTGCCGGCGTTGCCGGATCGCATTGCCGGCACCTTCGCCGACGGCAGCTGGGCCTGGCTGGGGGTGCGCTGGTCGCCAGCGGATCCGGCGGCGCTGGCGGGCGAGGGTCGCGTGCAGGTGCAGGGCCTGGCCGATGGCGGCGTGCCGGTGAGCGCCAGCGTCTGGGTCCGCGCGACCGCGCCGGGCCAGCTCACCACGGTGCAGGCGCCGCCGCCACTGCACGTGCGCGCCGGGCAAGCGCCGGCGCTGCCGGAGCGGGTTTCCGTGCAGTACAACGACGGCTCGCGCGAGCGCGTGCCGGTGCAGTGGTCGCCCCTGGCGCCGGCTTCCTATGCGACGCCCGGTCGCACGAGCGTGGTCGGGCAGGCGCAGGGCCGCGATGGCACCGGAACGCTGCCGGTGCGGTTGGAACTGGTGATCGAGGCGGAGGCAGCGCCATGAGCGGGCAGCCCGTACGCATTGCAGTCGCTTGGCTGCTTGCGGCATGCGCTGCTTGCATCGGCCTGACCGCAGCCGCCGCACCGGCGGTGCCGTGGTCGCGGCAGGTGCATGCGCCTGGCAATCCGATCCTGGCCGATGGCCGCGATTATTCGGCCGATCCCGCGCCGCTGGTCGCCGACGGCAAGCTCTACATCATCGCCGGCCGCGACGATGCTGCGCCGGAGCAAAACGACTTCGTGATCGACCGCTGGCAACTGCTGGTCACCGACGACGTCGGCCGCGGCAACTGGACCCATTACCCGAGGCTGCTGCGCCCGCAGCAGGTGTTCGCCTGGGCGGCGCCCGGCCACGCCTATGCCGCGCAGATCGTGCAGGGTCCGGACAAACGCTACTACCTGTATGCGCCGGTGCAGGAGGCGCACTCGCGCAATGCCGATCCGTTCGCGATCGGCGTGGCGGTGGCCGACAGCCCGCTGGGGCCGTGGCGCGACGCGCATCCGCAGGGGCCGATCCTGTCGCAATCGCTGCCGGTGCCCAATGCGATCCAGAACATCGACCCGACCGTGCTGGTCGACGACGACGGCCGCGTGTACCTGTACTGGGGCACCTTCGGCAAGCTGTTCGGCATCGAGCTGGAGCGCGACATGGTCACGCCGAAGGGGCAGGCGGTGGCGGTGACCACGCTGGACGGCTATTTCGAGGCACCCTGGCTGTTCAAGCGCGGCGATACCTACTACATGGCCTACGCCGGCAACCGCGCCGGACCGGATTCGGACTGCACGCCGACGCTGTACCACGCCTGCATCGCCTACGGCAGCGCGCCGTCGCCGCTGGGCCCGTGGACCTACCGCGGGGTGCTCCTGCCGCCGGTGTCCTCGACCACCTCGCACCCGGGCATCGTCGAATTCAAGGGTCAGTGGTATCTGGTCTACCACACTGCCGATGCGAAGGGCGGCGGGCATTTCCGCCGCAGCGTGGCGATCGACCGATTGCAGTGGGACGACACCCGGCAGCCGGCGCGGATCCTGCCGGTGGTGGCCACGCGGCGGCCGCAGCCGCCGTTGCCGCCGCAGCGCAACGTCGCCCGCTATGCGCAGGCCAGCGCGTCCAACGGTCCGGACATCCCGCACCAGTACTGGATCGCCGCGCTCAACGACGGTCGGGTCAAGCGCAATCCCTTGCCGCCGCAGCTATGGGGTAGCTGGACCGCGCACAACCCGCCGCAGCAGTGGCTGCAATACAGCTGGGCGCAACCGGTGACGCTGCAGCGCAGCCGCATCCTGTTCTGGGCCGATCATCCGCCGGGCGCGGACACCGGCGTGGCGCCGCCGGCGCGCTGGCGGCTGGAATACCGCCGCGATGGGCGCTGGTGGCCGCTGGCGCAGAGCACGCACACGCCTGTTGCCGGCCATTGGCAGACACTGCGCTTCGCGCCGGTGACCACGCGCTGCGTGCGCGCGGTGCTGGATGCTTCCGGCGGTGGCGAGCGCTACGCCGCGTTAGCTGTGCAGGAGTGGGAAATGCTGGCGCCGCAGCCGCAGCGTCTGCCGCAGGCCGGCACCGCCGATGCGCAGCATTGCGATGCACATTGAGGCGAGGCGCGCATGCTGACCGAGCCAACCTCGCAGAGCTTCGCACGCGTTGCAGTTGCAACACCTGCCGCTGACCTCGGCCGGTTGCCGGCCGCATCATGTTCCTGTCGTGACGATCGTTTGATTTTCGGACTCTGTGCGGAATTATCCCGATTCCATGAAGAGAACCGTCGGGTGCATTGCGTTTTACTGGACTAGTCTGGCGACGCGTCGCCGATGCGTGCGTGGCTGACGCGCCGGATGTTGTCGGGGTTCCGCCGGAAGCGTTCTTGTACCGGCATGCCGTCGGGGTGGCGGCATGCATCCATCACCGGGGCTGTTGCGGCGGATCGCGCGTCGATCGTCCTATCCATCCAATGTCGTCGGACAAGAGGAGTGTAGAGCCGTGAAAATTGCTGCTTCTCGATTCATGCGTATGGTCTCCACGGTGTGCCTGTCGGCCATTCTGGTGCTGGCTGCGCAGCATGCGCATGCGGCCGCCGCGGCCGTCTGCACCGCCGGCCAATGGATCGCCAATCCCGACGACACCGACATGCCGGCGGTCCGCTACGAAACCCAACACTTCGCTTTCCGCTGGAAGGACGGACAAACCGTTTCGCAGGACGACGTGACCTCGGCAGCCAAGGAACTGGAGTTGATCTGGGATGACTACATGGGGCGCGTCGGGTTTCCCGAGCCTTACTGCAATACGGGAAAGAAGTACAAGGTCAGCGTTTACCTGGACCACGACTTCGCCCTGAACGGCGGTACCTCCGCCAGCGGCGGCATGGGCATGTGGATCAATCCGGATCAGTTGGGATATCACTGGGGCCTGGCGCATGAACTCACCCATGGGTTGCAGGGCAGTACCGGCGGCTTGCGTGACTCGCCGTACGTGGGCTGGATCTGGGAATCCCATGCCAACTGGATGGCGCATCAGTATTTCCACGACGATGTGCAATGCTCGGAAATGCTGGTGAACTACCCGCATCTCTACCTTGGCTCGACGCGCGACCGCTACTGCAACTGGCAGTTCATGGAGTACCTCAAGGATCGCTTCGGCTACGCGATCGTCAACGATCTGTGGAGCAAGGCGCCCAAGGCCGGCGATGCTGGCCAGGCCGATGCCGACCCGTTCACGATCCTCCGCGACAACATGGGCTGGAGCCAGTCGCAGCTCAACGACGTGTTCGGCGACTGGGCCATGCACAACGTGCAGTGGGACTACATCGACCCCGATGGTCGCGACCATGGCGCCGTGATGCGCCAGCAATACGGCAGCAATACCGCGTTCGATCCGGAAAACCCATCCGACGAGACCAATCGCGATCGTGCATTGCGCCTGACCCAACTGGATCCGGTGCAGGGCCAGGCCGGCGGCTACCAGGTGCCGTTCGACTGGGCGCCGCAGCGTTGGGGGTACAACCTGGTCCGGCTGGTTCCCGCCGAGGGTGCGGATGCGGTCGTGGTGAAGTTCCATGGCAACGTGCAGCAGCGGCCGGCGGTCGACACGTTGCCGGGCCTGGCGAACGATCCGGAGACGCTCGGCGCACCGGACTCGGATTGGCGCTGGGGTCTGGTCGCGATCGATGCGAACGGCAAGCCGCGCTACAGCGCATTGCAGCGTGGCGCCGATGCCGCGCTGTCGTTCCAGGTGCGCAGCGACGACAGCGACCTGTATCTGGTGGTCATGGGCACGCCGAGCAAGATGCAGAAGATTAAGTGGGATCAGTCCTACTATTCGGTCTACCGCTATCCGTGGAGCGTCACCTTGGAGAACGCCTATCCGTCAGGCCACCAGCCCGGTGCGCCGACGCCGACGCGCGTCGGCAGCCGCCATCCCAACGGCGGTGGCTGGGTCGCGCAGAATGCGTATGTCGCGTCGACGGCCTATGTCGGCCCGCAGGCGCGGGTGCTCGGGGGCAAGGTGCTGGGGGATGCGCGGATCGAGGACCACGCGACGATCATGGGCGGGCAGGTGCAGGACGGCGCCGTGGTCGGCGGGTTGAGCGTGCTGCAGGACGGGGTGACGATCAAGGATCGCGCCCAGCTGCAGACGGTGTTCAAGCCGGCAGGGGCATTCGGTGGGTTCACGCTGTCCGGCGCCGCGCAGATGCGTGGCGACGTCGAGCAGCGCGGCGCGTCGGCCAGCAAGGGCGTGTTCTACGGTTACGTGGATGCGGATACGGTGACCAATCCCGACTATGGCGCCGACCTGACCGACGCGGTGCCAGAGGTCACGGCGAGGCCACGCTGATCGACCGGCACTGACTGGCCGGCGGCGTCGCGGCGGATGCCTGTGCATTCGCCGCCGCACCGCCACAGTTTCCTGATGCCTGCATGACGCGACGTGTCGCGTAGGTGGCTCATGAGACGCAGGGCACTGGTGTGTCGGCCGCGTTCGCCTGCGGTGTGTGCGGTGCTTGGTCGCCTGCGGCCGGCCGAAGCGGCGATTCGGCAGAAATCCGCATCTGCACGCATCAGTGGGGACAAGACGCGCTGTCACCCGGATGACACAGTGGCCATGGATCCGCTGGTCGTTGCCCTGCGGAGTCGGCGTCCCGACATCTCACACAGGAGCAGTCCATGCCTCGATGCGTTTCTTTCCCGCATGCCGCGTCGCACGCGGGAAGCCGGCCATGAGCGGGCAGGGCATGCATCGGCATGGCGCCGCGTGCGCGCATGTCACCGGGGAGACGGCGGGCGCGGCACTGGATCCCTCGCGGCGCCGCTTCCTGCAGTGGAGCGCGCTGGCGGTGGCGGCCGGGATGCTGCGCTTCCCGCTCGACGCCGCCGCGTCCACGCCCGGGCGGGTGCAGGCGCTGCCCTTGCAGCAGGTCACGCTGAAGCCGTCGCTGTTCCTGGATTCGCTGCAGACCAACCGTCGCTACCTGCTGGAACTGGAGCCGGACCGTCTGCTGCACAACTTCCTGCAGAACGCCGGCCTGCCGCCGAAGGGCGCGGTCTACGGCGGCTGGGAGGGCGACACCATTGCCGGCCACACGCTGGGCCACTACCTCAGCGCGCTGGCGAAGATGCATGCGCAGACGCGCGATCCCGTGCTGCGCGAGCGCATCGACTACATCGTCGCCGAACTGGCGCGCGCGCAGGCCAAGGACGCGGACGGTTACGTCGGCGGGCTCACCCGCAAGAACGACAAAGGCGCCATCGACAGCGGCAAGGTGGTGTTCGAGGAAGTGCGCCGCGGCGTCATCAAGGGCAGCAAGTTCAATCTCAACGGCAGCTGGTCGCCGCTGTACACGGTGCACAAACTGTTCGCCGGCTTGCTCGACGCGCACGCACTGGCCGGCAACGCACAAGCGCTGCAGGTGCTGCTGCCGCTGGCCGGCTATCTGGGCGGGGTGTTCGACGCGCTCGACCATGCGCAGATGCAGACCCTGCTGGACACCGAGTTCGGCGGCCTCAACGAGTCCTACATCGAGCTGGGCGCGCGTACCGGCGATGCGCGCTGGATCGCCATCGGCAAGCGCCTGCGCCACGAGAAGGTGATCGACCCGGCCGCGGCCGGGCGCGATGCGCTGCCGCATATCCACGCCAACACCCAGGTGCCCAAGTTCATCGGCGAGGCGCGCCAGTTCGAGGTCGCCGGCGACGCCGATGCGGCCGCGGCGGCGCGCTTCTTCTGGGAGACGGTGACCGCGCACTACAGCTACGTGATCGGCGGCAACGCCGACCGCGAGTATTTCCAGGAGCCGGACACCATCGCCGCGTTCCTCACCGAGCAGACCTGCGAGCACTGCAACAGCTACAACATGCTCAAGCTGACCCGGCACCTGTACCAGTGGACGCCGCGGGCGCGCTACTTCGACTACTACGAGCGCACGCTGCACAACCACACTATGGCCGCGCAGCATCCGGCCACCGGCATGTTCACCTACATGACGCCGATGATCAGCGGCGGCGAACGCGGTTTCTCCGACAAGTTCGATTCGTTCTGGTGCTGCGTCGGCAGCGGCATGGAAGCGCATGCGCAGTTCGGCGATGCGATCTATTGGCAGGACGCCACGTCGTTGTACGTGAATCTCTACATCCCCTCGCGGCTGGACTGGAGCGAGCGCGACCTGGCGCTGGAACTGGACAGCGGCGTGCCCGACAACGGCAAGGTGCGCCTGCAGGTGCTGCGCGCCGGCGCACGGGCGCCGCGGCGGTTGCTGTTGCGGGTGCCGGCCTGGTGCCAGGGCCGCTACACCCTGCGCGTCAACGGCAAGCCCGCACGCGCGGCGCTGGCCGACGGCTACCTGACGCTGGAGCGTGACTGGCGCGCCGGCGACGTCATCGACCTGGACCTGGCCACACCGCTGCGGCTGGAGCACGCGGCCGGCGATGCGGACACGGTGGTGGTGATGCGCGGGCCGCTGGCGCTGGCCGCCGACCTGGGCCCGGTGAGCACGCCCTACGACGCGCCGGACCCGGCGCTGGTGGCCGCGGCCGATCCACTGCGCGGCTTCGCCGAGCTGCCGCAACCCGGCCATTTCCTGGCCAGCAGCACGCAGCCGACTGGCCTGACCTTCGTGCCGTTCTATGCGCAGTACGAGCGGCGCAGCGCGCTGTACTTCAAGCGTATGGGTCCGGCCCAATGGGCGCAGGAAGCGCAGCGGCGGGCGCGCCGCCAGGCCGAGCAGGATAGCCTGCGTGCGACCGCGGTGGACATGATCCAGTTCGGCGACGAAGCCTCCGAGCAGGCCCACCAGTTGCGCAGCGACACGTCCTTCGGCGGCGCCTACCGCCGCCAGCAGTGCCGCGACGTGCGCGGCAAGGGCTTCGTCGAGTTCCGCATGCGTGGCAGCGCGCAGCCGCTGGCGCTGCGCCTGCGCTTCTGGGGCAGCGACAAGGGCCGCTTCAACATCCTGGTCAATGGCAAGCTGGCCGTGGAAGTGGCGGTGGAGCGCGGCCAGGTGATCGATTTCGTCGACCGCGACTACCCGCTGCCGCCCGCCTTGACCCGCGACGCGCAGCCGCTGACCGTGCGCATCGAGCCGCAGCACGGCGACACCGCCGGCCCGCTGTTCGGCGGCTGGCTGATTCCGGTGTGATGCGGCCCGGCACGAACATCGGCATCGCCTCGTGCGACCGATTGCAGCGTGTGCCTGTCGTGGCGGCGTCTGCGCGACACGGCGCCATGCCGCAGCACGGCCGTCGCGCACAGGCGCCGACTCGCACCCGACCATGCATGATTCCGCACGTGAAACCGCGAATCGCGACAAGACGCGGGCATGCATCCACGGCACAGTGTGACCGCGTGATGAAATTCTGATCGCATCGTCGTACCGGCCGTGGCGCCGGCGCGCGCCACCGGAGCGCCGCCGTCGTCGTCGGACGTCATCGCAGTAGCGGGGAGCCGCGCACCGGCCGTGCGCGCAGGACATCGCCATCCCCGCGGTGCGCCAGGCCGTCAAGGCCGGGCGCAGGCATGCCATCGCAGGCGCCGCGCAGGCGCCACCGTCCAGCAGGTCCGTCCGTCGGCATGGCGCCGGCATGGCGTCGTTCGGCCTGCGTTTCTCACTGTCCCGTCTCGTCATCACTCCTGGAGCTCGCCCATGTCGTTTTCGCCGCCACGCCCCTCCTTCCGTCATGCCGCGACGCCGCTGGCGCTGGCGGTCGCCACCGCCTTGTCGCTGGGCAGCGCGGGGACGGCGCAGGCGCAGGAGGCGAGCGCCGACAGCGCTCCCCAGACCCTGGACAGCATCGTGGTCACCGGCTCGCGCCTGCGCCGCGTCGACACCGAGACCGCCAACCCGGTCGTGACCATCAGCCGCGCGCAGATCGAGGCCACCGGCAAGGCCACGCTCGGCGATCTGGTGCAGGAGCTGCCGTCGATCGCCGGCAACGCCACCAATCCGAACACCAACAACGGCGGCGGCACCGGCGCCTCGGTGATCTCGCTGCGCGGCCTCGGTGACAAGCGCACCCTGGTCCTGGTCAACGGCACGCGCCTGGCCAGCAACGACGTCAACGCGATCCCGGCGACCATGATCGAGCGGGTGGAAGTGCTCAGCGACGGCGCCTCGGCGGTGTACGGCTCGGACGCGATCGGTGGCGTGGTCAATTTCATCCTGCGCAAGGGCTTCGACGGCATCGAGGCCAGCGCCGACTTCGGCACCAGCTCGCGCAGCGACGGCAACCGCCGCAACTTCTCGCTGACCGCCGGCAAGACCAGCGAGCGCGGCAGCATCGTCGCCGGCCTGTCCTACCACGACATCGATCCGGTCTCGGCCGGCGAGCGCGCCTATTCCAAGGATGCGCTGTCGCTGATCGACGGCGTCGGGGTGAAGCAGGGCTCCTCGGCTACCCCGACCGGCAGCATCAGCTTCAACGACGGCTCGGCCGCGGCCAAGGCGCTGGCGGCGAGCAACGGCTGTTCGCGGGTCACCTTCAACGGCGGCAGCAGCAGCCCGACCAACGCCAGCCAGTACCACTGCTACGTCGCCTCGACCGATTCCTACAACTACCAGCCCTACAACCTGTTGCAGACCCCGCAGGAACGCACCAACGCCTTCGTGCTCGGCAGCTACCGGTTCAACGACCATCTGGAAGGCTACGTCAACACCTACTTCAGCAAGACCACCTCGTCCTCGATCATCGCGCCGATCCCGATCTTCGCCAACGGCGACAACTTCCTGGTCTCCTCCGCAAGCTACTACAACCCGTTCGGGGTCAACTTCGGCACCGACCGCAGCACCGGCACCTCGTACAACAACTTCAACACGCGCGCCACGGTGCTCGGCAACCGGCAATACCAGTACGACACCTACAATTTCCAGATCAATCCGGGCCTGCGCGGCAGCTTCGGCGACAGTTCCTGGCAGTGGGATGCCAGCCTCAACTACGGCAAGGTCAAGCAGAAGTCGATCAACCAGGGCTTCCTCGACTACGCCGGCTTCAACGCCGCGGTGGGGCCGTCGTTCCTCGCCGCCGACGGCACCGTCAAGTGCGGCAGCGCCGGCGCGGTGATCGCCGGCTGCACCCCGATCGACGTGTTCAACCTCAACGCCGCCAGCAACAAGGCCGCGCTGGAGGCGCTGGTGGTCAACCCGATCGTCACCAACGTCTACACGGTCAAGCAGTTCGAGGCCAATGCCAACGGCGAACTGTTCGCGCTGCCGGCCGGCACCGTCAGCCTGGCCGCCGGCGTGTCCTACCGCAAGGAAAGCACCAGCACCGCCGCCGATCCGCTGTGGACCGGCGACGAAAACGGCATGTGTGGGGTGCTGGAGTACTGCGCGTCGGTGCTCGGCGGCAGCTTCAGCGTCAAGGAAGCCTATGCCGAAGCGCTGTTCCCGCTGCTGGCGGGGCTGCCCGGCGTGCACTCGCTCAACCTGACCGTGGGCACCCGCTTCTCCGACTACGACACCGTCGGCAGCAAGACCAACAGCAAAGTCTCGCTGGAGTACCGCCCGATCGAGAACCTGTTGCTGCGCGGCACCGCCTCGCAGGTGTTCCGCGCGCCCAACATCAACGAACTGTATGCGGGCGTGGCCGGCGACTCGCCGTCGGTCACCGACCCGTGCAACGGCTACACCGGCGGCCATGCCGCGGCCTGCGCCAACGTGCCCACCGACGGCAGCTACCAGCAGGCCGACAACCAGGTCGGCGCCAAGGCCTCCGGCGCGGCGGTGGCCGGCTACCAGCTCAAGCCGGAGACCGGCATGTCCTACGACTTCGGCGTGGTCTACGACCCGGGTTGGGTCGAGGGCCTGTCGATGAGCGCGGACCTGTGGAAGATCAACCTCAAGGACACCATCACCCAGGTCTCGGCGCAGACGGTGCTCAACCAGTGCTATGCCAACGACGCCAGCGCGTTCTGCGCGCTGATCCACCGCAACGACAACGGCACCGTCAACTACATCGCCGAGCCCACCGTGAACCTGGGCAAGCTGTGGGCCAGCGGCGCGGACTTCAGCCTCAACTACCGCCTGCCCGACACCGCCTGGGGCAGCTTCAGCGCCGGCCTCAACGGCACCTACGTGATCCGTTACGACATCAACCCCGACACCACCGACCCCAGCACCGTCACCATCCACAACGCCGGCAAGTACACCTACGCCTACGGCAACTTCCCGCGCTGGCGCGCGCTGGGCACGCTGAACTGGAACCTGGGCGACTGGAGCGCGTCGTGGCGCGTCCGCTACATCGGCCGCACCGAGATCGGCAGCGCCGACACGCGGCAGAGCCTGTCGGCCGACGCCGACCAGCCCGCCGTGGTCCGCGACATCGGTGCCTACGTCTACCACAGCGTACAGGTGGGCTATCAGGTCAAGCCGTGGAACACGCGCTTCGAAGTGGGCGTGGACAACCTGGCCGACCGCCAGCCGCCGCTGTACTACGCCAACAACGTCACCAACGCCAACACCGACGTGGCCACCTACGATCTGCTTGGCCGCTACTACTGGGCGCGCGCGACGGTGAAGTTCTGAGCCGAATGCTGTTTGCACAGGCGAGCAGGGTGCCGGTGCCGTGGCGGGTGCAGCCCGCCGCGGTGCGATCGGCCGGTGCGCTTCCGCACCGGTGGCGTCGAGCCGTCACGGCGTGCGGATTGCGGGTTGGCTGCCGCATCTGGCGCGGCGCATCGCACGATTGCGCCGCGTACCTAGCGATGACGGAAGGCCACTCGTAGTAGCGGCTTCAGCCGCGACAGGCATCACCGGTAACGCCGCGTCGCGGCTGAAGCCGCTCCTACACGACGACGCCATGTCCCGCTGAGCTACGGCAAAGCGGGCTATTAGCGGCGCCCCTCAATCGAGCAAGGCCAGCAGATCCTGATGTAAGGCCTGTGGAATCCGCACGCCTTCGCTGCGGCTGCGTGCCCGCGCCTGGTAGCGGCGTTGCGACGGCAGGCGCGCCCCGGTGGCCTCGTAGGCGGCAAAGAAAGCTTCCGCGCGGGCCAGATGCGTCGCACGGTCGGCGCCGAGGAAGCGCGCCGGATCCAGCGCCAGGATCAGTTCGCCGTGGTAGGGCGCCGCGCCGGCACCGGCGTCGTGGGCCAGCGATTCGGCGCTGGTGAGGTCGCCGATCAAGGGGCCGGCGATCAGTTCGATCATTACCGACAGCGCCGAGCCCTTGTGTCCGCCGAAGGTCAGCATCGCGCCGCCGTCGGCGACCGCGGCCGGGTCGGTGGTCGGCGCGCCTGTCGTATCCACGCCCCAGCCTTCGGGAATCGGCTGGCCGGCGCGGCGGCGCAGCTCGATCTCGCCGCGTGCCACCGCGCTGGTGGCGAAATCGAACACGAAGGGTGGCGCGTCCACGCGTGGCCAGCCGAACGCCAACGGATTGGTGCCCAGCAGCGGCGTGCGACCGCCGGCCGGCGTGACCCAGGCATGGCTGGGGTTGCAGATCAACGTGACCAGACCGGCCTCGGTGAGCCGTTCCACCTCCGGCCATAGCGCGGAGAAGTGCACGCAATGGTTGATCGCCAGCGCCGCCAGGCCATTGCCGCGCGCCTTTTCGATCAACAACGGCAGGCCGCGCTCGAACGCCAGCAGCGAGAACCCGCCGCACGCATCGACCCGGACGATGCCGGGCGCATGGTCGTGCACGACCGGCTCGGCGTCGCCCACCACCTTGCCGTTGCGCAGCGTCGCCACGCAGCCCAGCGTCCGGTACAGCCCGTGCGAGGCACAGCCGTCGCGTTCGCCGGCGACGAGGGTGTGGGTGAGGGCATGCACATGCGCGGGGCTGAAGCCGGCACGGGAGAGGATGCGCTCGACCAGGTTGGTGGCCTGGTCCAGGGACAGGGGGATCGTGTCGCTGGTGTTCATCGAGAAAGGCGGGCGGGGGAGTGCTCTGGATTCTGGCCCGAGCCGTGCTTCGTGAGAACCCTCTGGCGGCTGTCCTGACTGAGATCCGTCGTGGCCAGAGCACGGCAACTGGAGATCCCCAGCCCGTTCCATGTCTGACAGCGGGCCCAGAAACAACGAAGCCGGCAGGTCGCCGGCTTCGTTCTTCCCACCGTTTGGGCCTGGCAAGGCCTACACCGACAACTCCAACAACAGCTTGTTGAGCCGCCGCACATACGCCGCCGGGTCCTTGAGACTGTCGCCGGCCGCCAGCGCAGCCTGGTCGAACAGCACCTTCGCCAGATCGCCGAAGCGCTCGCCGTCGGCTTCCGCGTCCAGCTTCTCGATCAGCGGGTGCGCCGGGTTGAACTCGAACACTGGCTTGCTCTCCGGCAACTTCTGGCCGCTGGCTTCCAGGATCTGCCGCATCTGCAGGCCCAGGTCGCCCTGGCCGATGGCCAGGATCGCCGGGGAATCGGTCAGGCGGTGCGAGACGCGCACTTCGGAGACCTCGTCCTTCAGCACGTTCTGGATGCGCTCGACCAGGCCCTGCTTGGCCTTGGCGGCCTCTTCCTTGGCCTGCTTCTCTTCCTCGCTGTCGAGCTTGCCCAGGTCCAGGTCGCCGCGCGCCACGTCGACGAAGGACTTGCCATCGAACTCGGTGAGGTAGCTCATCAGCCACTCGTCGATGCGGTCGGTGAGCAGCAGCACTTCGATGCCCTTCTTGCGGAACACCTCCAGGTGCGGGCTGTCCTTGATCTGCGCGTAGCTCTCGCCGGTCAGGTAGTACAGCTTGTCCTGGCCTTCCTGCATCCGCGCCACGTAGTCGGCCAGCGACACGTTCTGCGTGCCGTCGCTGCCGTGGGTGGAGGCGAAGCGCAGCAGGCCGGCGATCTTCTCGCGGTTGCCGAAGTCCTCGGCCGGGCCTTCCTTCAGCACCTGGCCGAAGTTCTTCCACACGCCCAGGTAGCGCTCGGCGTCGTCCTTGGCCAGCTTTTCCAGCATGTCCAGGGCGCGCTTGGTCAGCGCCGACTTCATCGAGTCGATCACCGGGCCGGACTGCAGGATCTCGCGCGAGACATTCAGCGGCAGGTCGCTGGAATCGACGATGCCCTTGATGAAGCGCAGGTACAGCGGCAGGAACTGCTCGGCCTGGTCCATGATGAAGACGCGCTGCACGTACAGCTTGAGTCCGCGCGAGGCGTCGCGCTGGTACAGGTCGAACGGGGCGCGGCCGGGCACGTACAGCAGCGAGGTGTACTCCAGCTTGCCCTCGACCTTGTTGTGGCTCCACGTCACCGGGTTCTCGTGGTCGTGGGCGATGTGCTTGTACAGCTCCTGGTATTCCTCGTCCTTGATCTCGTTGCGCGGGCGCGTCCACAGCGCGCTGGCGCGGTTGACGGTTTCCCACTCGGGCGTTTCCGGCTTGTCCTTGTCCTCGCCGTGATGTTCCTTGGGCAGTTCGATCGGCAGGGCGATGTGGTCGGAGTACTTGCGCACGATGCCGCGCAGCTTCCAGCCGTCGGCGAAATCCTTCTCGTCGTCCTTCAGGTGCAGCACGATGCGGGTGCCGCGCTCGGCCTTCTCGACGGTGGCGACCTCGAACTCGCCTTCGCCGCGCGAGGACCAGTGCACGCCTTCGCTGGCCGGCAGCCCGGCGCGGCGGCTGTACACGTCGACCTGGTCGGCGACGATGAAGGCGCTGTAGAAGCCCACGCCGAACTGGCCGATCAGGTGCGAATCCTTCTTCTGGTCGCCGGACAGGTGCTTGAGGAACTCGGAGGTGCCGGACTTGGCGATGGTGCCCAGGTGCGCCACGATCTCCTCGCGGCTCATGCCGATGCCGTTGTCGTCGATGGTGACGGTGCCGGCGTCCTTGTCGAAGCCGATGCGGATGCGCAACTGCGCGTCGCCGTCCAGCAGTTCCGGCTTGACCAGCGCCTCGAAGCGCAGCTTGTCGGCGGCGTCGGAGGCATTGGAGATCAGCTCGCGCAGGAAGATCTCCTTGTTGGAATACAGCGAATGGATCATCAGCTGCAGCAGCTGCTTGACCTCGGTCTGAAAGCCCAGGGTTTCTTTTTGGGTTTCCACGCTCATCGGTAGGTGCTCCATGAAGGATGGGCGGCCGCGCGGAGGGGGGCACGGCTCTGCCGGCCGACATGGTGGCGGCCGCGGCCGGCTTCAAGCACCGGGCCGCGCAGACGCCGGTCGGCGCGCTGGTCTATGATCCGGACCCCGTTCCGCCGCCCGTCGCCGATGCCGTCCTTGCGTTTCATGTCCTGCCTGTCCAGGCCCCTGCGGGGCTGCCGATGAGCCGTCCCGGCGGCGGGCAGGTGCGGATCATCGGCGGGCGCTGGCGCAACACGCGGCTGCCGGTGCCGGACCTGGCCGGGCTGCGCCCGACTTCCGACCGGGTCCGCGAGACCCTGTTCAACTGGCTGCAACCGGTGTTGCCCGGGGCGCGCGTGCTGGACCTGTTCGCCGGCAGCGGCGCGCTGGGGCTGGAAGCGGTGTCGCGCGGCGCGGCTGGCGCGGTGCTGGTCGAACGCGACCCGGGCCAGGTGGCACAGCTGCGCGCCACGGTCACGCGGCTGCAGGCCCAGGACCAAGTGGAGGTGGTGCAGGGCGATGCGCTGCGTTGGCTGACCGAGGCGCCGGCCAATGCCCCGGCGGACATCGCCTTCGTCGACCCGCCGTTCGCCGCCGGGCTGTGGGACGCGGTGCTGCAACGCCTGCCGGCGCGGCTGGCTGCCGACGCCTGGCTGTACCTGGAGTCGCCGGCCGGGCAGGGACCGGCGCCGCCTGCGCCCTGGGCGCTGTACCGCGAGGGCGGCAGCCGCGAGGTGCGTGCTGCCCTGTACCGGCGCACCGCTGCTACACTTCCCGGCGACCTTCACGCGGTACCCGACGCATGACCGTGGCCCATAGCCGCATCGCCGTCTATCCCGGCACCTTCGATCCGATCACCAACGGCCATATCGACCTGGTCAACCGTGCGGCGCCGCTGTTCGAGCAGGTGATCGTGGGCGTGGCGCAGAGCCCGTCCAAGGGTCCGACACTGCCGTTGGAGCTGCGTGTGTCGCTGGCCCGCGAGGCGCTGGCCGGGCACCGCAACGTGGAAGTGCTGGGCTTCGACACCTTGCTGGCGCATTTCGTGCGCTCGGTCGGCGGCGGCGTGCTGCTGCGCGGCCTGCGCGCGGTGTCCGATTTCGAATACGAGTTCCAGATGGCGAGCATGAACCGGCATCTGATCCCGGAGGTGGAGACGCTGTTCCTCACCCCGGCCGAGCAACACAGCTTCATTTCGTCCTCGTTGGTGCGCGAGATCGCGCGCCTGGGCGGGGATGTCTCCGGCTTCGTGCCGCCGTCGGTGGTGCAGGCGCTGGTCCAGGCCCGCCAGGCCGCCGCGCAGCGCTGAGCCGTCCACCATTCACTGACGACACAGAGGGAGCCGTTCCATGAACACCACCGCACGCGCGTTGCTGATCGCTTCGCTGGCCCTGGGCTTCACCGCCTGCAAGAAGGAAGAGGCCGCCAAGCCGGCCGCCGACGCGCAGCCCGCGCTGACCGCCCCGGCCAAGGACGACGACGCCGGCTGGAAGAAGTACCTGCAGGAAGTGGCGATCCAGAACATGGGCAACGTCACCAACAGCCCGTTCCTGTACTACCTGCCGCCGGAGTCGGATCCGGAGTTCCAGGCCAAGTACGACCGCCAGGTCGAGAGCGCCACCACCGCCATCGGCCGCGGCATCCAGCCGGGCAACATGCTGGCGTTCGGCTCCTCGGCCTCGGCCAAGATGGCCGACCTGATCACCGCGGCCTTCGCCAAGGTCGAGCCGAACACCATGAAGGGCGTGCGCGTGGTCTACATCGGCGCCCCGGCCGACAGCGCCCGCGTCGAAGCCGTGGTCAAGCCGACCGGCGCCGACTACATCTTCGTCGAAGCCAAGTAAGCCCGCAGGGCCGGCGCGCCGATGCGCGCCGGTCCCGCCATGTCGCGCCGCACGGCGCGAACCCAGTCTCTCCGCCACAGCGGAGAAGGGCCTGGCCCTCGAGACCAGGCGTGCCATCTTTCGATGCGGCGATGCCAGGCGCCGTGTGTCCGGCGTCGATCGCGGGGCAGACGCGCTCCTTCACGACGAGGCAATGGCGATACAGCGTTCCGCGCCATGGCGCCGCCTTCGCGGGGCCGTCCCGTCCCGATCCGGTAAACTGCCCGGGTCAGTGCCGAAGTGCGCCCCATGTCCCTCAAGATCAACGAGCTCTGCGTCAACTGCGACGTCTGCGAGCCGGCCTGCCCGAACCAAGCCATCGCCATGGGCGAGACGATCTACGTGATCGACCCGGCCCGCTGTACCGAATGCGTCGGCCATTTCGACGAGCCGCAGTGCGTGGTGGTGTGCCCGGTGGAATGCATCGACCCGGACCCGGCCATTCCGGAGACGCACGCGCAATTGCTGGCCAAGCTGCAGCGCCTGCAGCGCGACCACCCCGAGTTGTACCCACTGGAGCCCCCCGCCGCATGAGAAGCCTCGTCCGCCGTGTCCTGCTGCTCGCCCTGGTCCTGACGCCGTCGGCGTGGGCCGAGGCACCGGTCGCCGAAGCGACTGCCACCGCCCCAGCCGCGCATCCGCCCGGTGCCGCGATCGCCAGCGGCCACCGTCTGGCCACCGAGGCCGGCCTGCAGATCCTGCGTGAGGGCGGCAATGCCTTCGACGCCGCAGTGGCGGTGTCCTCGACGCTGTCGGTGGTCGAGCCGATCAGCTCGGGCCTGGGCGGCGGCGGCTTCTTCCTGCTGCACGACGCCAAGACCGGCAAGGACGTGATGCTGGACGCGCGCGAGACCGCGCCGGAATCGGCGACGCCGGCCGCGTTCCTGGACGCCAAGGGCGAGCTGGACCGCGACCGCTCGATCAACGGCCCGTGGTCGGCCGGCATCCCCGGGCTGCCGGCGGCGCTGGTGGAGCTGGCGACCAAGCACGGCCGGCTGCCGCTGCGGCAGTCGCTGGCGCCGGCGATCCGCATCGCCCGCGAAGGCTTCCCGGTGTACGCGCGCATGGCCGAGGGCTACCAGTCGCGGCGCAAGGTGATGGAGCGCTATCCCGGCACGCGCGAGGTCTACCTGCGCAACGGCCGGCCGATCGCCGAGGGCGACGTGTTCAAGCAGCCGGAACTGGCCAACACGCTGCAGTTGCTGGCCGACAAGGGCTTCGATGGCTTCTACCGCGGCGCCACCGCCAAGAAGCTGCTGGCCGGGGTCAAGCAGGCCGGCGGCCGCTGGACCGCGCAGGAACTGGCCGGCTACACGGTCAAGGAACGCACGCCGATCCGCTTCGACTACAAGGGCTGGACCATCACCACCGCGCCGCCGCCGTCCTCCGGCGGCATCGCCCTGGCCAGCATGCTGCAGATCCTGGAGGGCTACGACCTCAAGACCATGGACCCGGTGCACCGCGTGCACCTGACCGTGGAAGCGATGCGCCGCGCCTACCGCGACCGCACCTTCTTCCTGGGCGACCCGGATTTCACACATGTGCCGCAGCGCATCCTGCTCAGCAAGGACTACGCCGTGGGCCTGCGCTCGACCATCAACCCGGACAAGGCTACGCCCAGCGATCTGCTGTCGGGCCAGCCGACTCCGCTGGAAGACGACGAGACCACGCATTTCTCCATCATCGACGGCGAAGGCAACCGCGTCGGCGCGACCCAGACGGTCAACCTGCTGTACGGCTCCGGGTTGATCCCCAAGGGCACCGGCGTGCTGCTCAACAACGAGATGGACGATTTCGCGCTGCGTCCGGGCACGCCCAACGCGTTCGGGGTGATGGGCTACGCGGCCAACGCGCCCAAGCCGGGCAAGCGCCCGCTCAGCTCGATGTCGCCGACCTTCATGGAGAACGCGGACAAGGCCATCGTGCTCGGCACCCCGGGCGGCAGCCGCATCATCACCATGGTGCTGCTCGGTATCCTCGGCTACGACGACGGCCTCACTGCGCAGCAGGTCGCCGCGTTGCCGCGCTACCACCACCAGTGGCTGCCGGACGTGATCGAGGCCGAGACCGGCACCTTCGACGCGGCCACGGCCAAGGGCCTGGAAGCGATGGGGCATGCGCTGAAGCTGCCCGGCGACAGCGCCGAGGATGGCCACGGGTCCAGCCACGTCTGGGGCAACCTGCAGACGGTGGAATGGGACAAGCGCCGTAACGTGCTCAGCGGCGGCAGCGACCCGCGTAACGAGGTCGGCAGCGCCGAAGTGCTGCAGACCGCGCCGGCGCGCTGAGCCGCGCGACGCCCGCTTCTGCGAATCCCCACTCCCCACTCCCGAATCCCCGCTCATGAAGCTCTGGTCCATCCAAGGCAACTCGCAGAAACTTGACGGTGGCGCGATGTTCGGCAACGCGCCCAAGGCGATGTGGCAACAGTGGGCCGCGCCCGACGACGGCAACCGCATCGCGCTGGCCTGCCGCGCGCTGCTGGCCAGCCCGCTGGCCGGCAAGACGGTGTTGTTCGAGACCGGCATCGGCGCGTTCTTCCCGCCGGCGCTGCGCGAGCGCTACGGCGTGCAGGAGGCGCGGCACGTGCTGCTGGATTCGCTGCAGGCTGCGGGCTTTGCGCATACCGACATCGACGTGGTGGTGCTGAGCCATCTGCACTTCGATCACGCCGGCGGCCTGCTGGCGCCGTACCGCGAAGGCGCCGCGCCGGAGCTGCTGTTCCCCAACGCGCAGTTCCTGGTCGGTGCGGCGCACTGGCAGCGCGCGCTGCACCCGCATCCGCGCGACCGCGCCAGCTTCATCCCGGAACTGCCGGGCCTGCTCGAGGCCAGCGGCCGCCTGGAACTGGTCGAGGGCGACTACTCGCGCGCCCTCGGCGAGGCGGTGCGATTCCGTTTCAGCGACGGCCACACGCCGGGGCTGATGCTGGCCGAGATCGTCGGCCCCCACCACGGCGAGGACGGCCAGGCGCACGGCGGGGTGGCGTTCTGCGCCGACCTGATCCCGGGCCGGTCGTGGGTGCACGTGCCGATCACCATGGGCTACGACCGCAACGCCGAGCTGCTGATCGACGAGAAGCGTGCGTTCCTGGAAGACGCGCTGGCGCGCGACGTGCGCCTGTTCTTCACCCACGACCCGGACTGCGCGCTGGCGCAGGTGCAGCGCGATCCCAAGGGCCGCTTCGTCACCGCGCACGAAGTGCCGGCGCTGCAGGCGCGCGCGCTCGCCGCCTGAGCGCGGCGTTCCGGCGCTACCAGCGCAAGTCGGCGTGCGGGAGCGCGCCGGCAGTGGCGCCGTCCAGCGCCACCGAAAAGCCGATGGTGGTGATGCCGTCGCGGTGCTGCGCGAACACGCGCCCGCCGTGCATGGTCGCCACCGCCTTGACGATCGCCAGGCCCAGGCCGTGGCTTTCGCGGCTGTTGGCGCGGGCAGCGTCGCCGCGGTAGAAGCGGTCGAACAGGCGCTCCAGATGTTCCGGCGCCAGCGCCACGCTGGGATTGGAGAAGGCGATCAACGCCTGCCCGCCGCGCTGCACGATCTCCACCACGATCGGCGCGGTGCCCGCCGAATGCTGGATCGCGTTGTGCAGCAGGTTGGACAGCGCGCGCCGCAGCAGCGACTTCTCGACCTGGGCGACCGCATCGCCGCGCAGCTCCACGCGCAAGCCGGCCTCGTCCAGCAGCACTTCGAAGAACTCGACGGTCTTGCCGACCTCCTCGGCCAGCGACGCATCCTCGCACTGGCGCGCGCGCTGGCCCTGCTCGGCGCGCGCCAGGAACAGCATGTCGGCGACGATCGCGCGCAGCCGCTCCAGTTCCTCCAGGTTCGACTGCAACACCTGGCGCAACTGCTCGGCGTCGCGGTGGCGGGTCAGCGCCACCTGGGTCTGGCCGATCAGGCTGGCCAGCGGCGTGCGCAGTTCGTGGGCGACGTCGGCATTGAAGCTTTCCTGCTGCGCGTAGGCGGCGTCGAGTCGATCGAACGCCGCGTTCAACGACGCGCCCAGGTCCTCCAGTTCGCGCGGCAACCGCGGCAGGTCCAGGCGCCGCCGGTCGTGCGGACCGATGCGCTGGGCATCGGCCGACAGCCGTTGCACCGGGCGCAGGCCGAGCTTGGCGGTCCAATAGCCCAACGCGCCGACCAGCGCGGTGCCGGCCAGCGTGACCAGCGCCAGGGCGATGTCGAAGCGGCGCCGGGTCAGCGCGAACGGCGCGCTGTCCATTGCCGCGATCAGTTGCACCGGCGGCCGCACCGGCGTGGCCGGCAGCGTCTGGCCGATGGCCTGCCATGCCTGCGGATGCGCGTCGGCGATGCCCAGCGCCTGCGGATCGCCGATGCGCACCAGGCCGCTGCGCCCGCGCGTGGCCTGCGCCATCGCTTCGGCGCCACGCCCGTAGCGGAACGCCGGGTCCTCGCTCCACAGCCAGAAGCGCAGGTCCGGTGCGCTGGAGACGCTGGCCAGCCGCGTGCGCGCATGCGCGGCCAGGTCCGGCGAGCGGCTGTTGACCAGCATGTACTGCACCGCGTCCATGCGCGAACGCAGTTCCTCGCGCTGGTGGCGGCGCAACTCGTGTTCCAGCACCTGGTGCAACACCAGCCCGATCAGGGCGAAGCCGAGCAGCGCGGTGGCCGCGAACAGGCCGGCCAGGCGCAGCGCGATCGAGGGCCGCGCCGGCGCGCTCACCCGGCCGCGTCCTCGCGTTCTTCCAGCACGTAGCCCATGCCGCGCACGGTGTGCAGCAGCGGCGCGTCGAACGGCACGTCGATCTTGGCGCGCAGGCGCTTGATCGCCACTTCCACCACGTTGGTGTTGCTGTCGAAGTTCATGTCCCAGACCATTTCCGCAATCGCGGTCTTGGACAGGATCTCGCCCTGGTGCCGGGCCAGCGTCGCCAGCAGCGCGAACTCCTTGGCGGTCAGGTCCAGCCGCTGCCGGCCGCGCACGGCCTTGCGGCTGATCATGTCGATCTGCAGGTCGCCCACGCGCAGCAGGGTGCTTTCCTGGGCGCGGCCGCGGCGCGCCAGCACCTGCAGCCGCGCCAGCAGTTCGATGAAGGAGAAGGGCTTGATCAGGTAGTCGTCGGCGCCTTCGCGCAGGCCTTTGACCCGGTCCTCCACGCTGTCGCGCGCGGTGAGCATGATCACCGGCGTGCTCTTCACCGAACGCAGCGAGCGCAGGATGGCGAAGCCGTCCAGGCCCGGCAGCATCGCGTCGAGCACGATCACGTCGAAGTCGTAGTGCAGGGCCAGGTGCTGGCCGTCGATGCCGTCGTAGGCCACGTCGACCGTGCAGCCCTGTTCGCTCAGCCCCTGCTGCAGGTAGTCGGCGGTCTTGCGCTCGTCCTCGACGATCAGCACCTTCATGGCTGCAGCGCCCCCGGTGCGGCGGTGCGTGCGCGGCGTGCCTGGCGCCGCTGCATGTACCAGCCGTGCAGGCGGTCCAGGTACAGGTACACGATCGGCGTGCTGAACAGGGTCAGCAGCTGCGACAGCAGCAAGCCGCCGACCATCGCATAGCCCAGCGGCCGGCGCAGTTCCGAACCGGCGCCGTGGCTGAGCATCAGCGGCAGGCCGCCGAGCAGCGCGCACAGGGTGGTCATCATGATCGGCCGGAAGCGCATCAGGCAGGCCTCGTAGATCGCATCGCGCGAGGACAGCCCGCGTTCGCGTTCGGCATGCAGGGCGAAGTCCACCATCATGATCCCGTTCTTCTTGACGATGCCGATCAGCAGGATGATGCCGATCATCGCGATCACGCTCAAGTCGTAGCCGCCGGCCATCAGGATCAGCAGCGCGCCGACGCCGGCCGAGGGCAGGGTGGAGAGGATGGTCAGCGGATGGATGTAGCTCTCGTAGAGCAGGCCGAGCACGATGTAGACCGCGATCAGCGCCGCCAGGATCAAATACGGCTGGGTGCGCAGCGAGGCGCTGAACGCCTGCGCCGTGCCCTGGAAGCTGCCGCTGAGCGTGGCCGGCACCCGCAGCTGCGTCTGGGCCTGCTGGATCGCGTCCATCGCATCGCCCAGCGCCGCGCCCGGCGCCAGGTTGAAGGAGATGGTCACCGCCGGGAACTGGCCCTGGTGGCTCACCGACAGGTAGCCGGTCTTGCCGGTGTCGAGCGTGGCGAAGGTGGACAGTGGCACCTGCTTGCCGTTCAACGGCGAGGTCAGGTACAGCCGCTGGAACAGCGACGGATCGCCCTGCAGCGCCGGCGTCACTTCCAGCACCACGTGGTAGCTGTTGAGCTGGGTGAAGTACTGCGCGACCTGGCGCTGGCCGATGGCATCGTTGATGGTCGCGTCGATCTGCTGCGGGGTGATGCCGAAGCTGGCCGCGCGCTGGCGGTCGATGGTCAGGCTGGCGATCGGCGCGGCGTTCTGCTGGTCGGAGGCGACGTCGGTCAGTTGCGGCAAGGCCCGGAACGCCTTCAGCAGCTTCGGCGCCCAGGTGTTGAGTTCGTCCAGGTTGGCGTCGGTGAGGGTGTACTGGTACTGGGTGCGGGCCATGCGGCCGCCGACGTTGATGTCCTGCCCGGCCTGCATAAACAGGGTGACGCCCTGCACGTGCGCCAGGCGCTTGCGCAGCCGCGCGATCACCTGGTCGGCGCTGGCGGTGCGGCCGTCGTCCTTGGGCTTGAGCGCGATCGAGAAGGTGCCGGAGTTGAAGGTGCTGGCGCCGCTCTGCATGCCGAAGGACAGCACGTCCGGATCGCGGCGGATGATGTCGGCCAGTTGCAGCATGCGCGTGCGCATCGCCGCCGAGGACGAATCCTGCGCCGAATCGGCGGTGCCGGAGATGAAGCCGGTGTCCTGCTGCGGAAAGAACCCCTTGGGCATCACCACGAACAGCGCCACGCTGGTGGCCACGGTCAGCAGGAAGCTGGCCAGGGTCAGCCGCGGGTGCCGCAGCACCGTCTCCAGGCCGCGCCGGTACGCCGCCAGCATCGCCTCGAAGCCGCGCTCGAACGCGCGCGCCAGACGCCCTTGCGCCTGCTCGGCGTGCGGCTTGAGCAGGCGCGCGCACAGCATCGGGGTCAGGGTCAGCGACACCAGCAACGACACCAGGATGGTCAGGCTCACCGTCACCGCGAACTCGCGGAACAGGCGGCCGACGATGCCGCCCATCAGCAGCAGCGGGATGAACACCGCCACCAGCGACACCGAGATCGAGACCAGGGTGAAGCCGATCTCGGCCGCGCCCTGCAGTGCCGCCTGCAGCGGCGCCATGCCGTCCTCGATGTGCCGGTAGATGTTCTCCAGCATCACGATGGCATCGTCCACCACGAAGCCGACGGCGATGGTCAGGCCCATCAGTGACAGGTTGTCCAGGCTGTAGCCGAGCACGTACATCAGCGCGGCGGTACCGAGGATGGCCAGCGGCACGGTCAGGCTCGGGATCAGGGTGACCACCGCGCTGCGCAGGAACACGAAGATCACCGCCACCACCAGCACGATCGACAGCAGCAGGGTGAATTCCACGTCGCGGACCGAGGCGCGGATGTTCTGCGTGCGGTCGGCGAGGATCTTGACGCTGACGCTGGGCGGAATCGACGCCATCAGCTTGGGCAGCGCCGCCTTGACCTGTTCCACCGTGTCGATGACGTTGGCGCCGGGCTGCTTGGTGATGGCGATCATGATCGCGCGGCCGTTGACGATGCCGCTGTCGGCCGGCGCGGCGGCGCCGGCGAAGCCCCAGGCGGCGATCTTGGCGTTCTCCGGCCCGTCCACCGCGGTGCCGACGTCGCGCACGCGGATCGGCGCGCCGTTGCGCCAGGCCAGCACGGCGTCGTTCCAGGCCTGGCTCTGCAGCAACTGGTCGTTGGTGGAGACGGTGAAGGCCTGGCGCGCGCCGTCGATCGAACCGGTGGCCGCGTTCACCGTGGTGGTGGCGATCACCGCGCGGATGTCCTCCAGGCTCAGTCCCAGCGCCGCCAGCTTGGCCGGATCCACCTGCACGCGGACCGCCGGCTTCTGCGCGCCGTACAGGTTGACCAGGCCCACGCCGGAGATGCGCGAGATCTGCTGCGCCAGCACGTTGTCGGCGTAGTCGTTGACCTGGGTCAGCGGCAGTACCCGCGACTGCACCGCCAGGATCAGCGCGGGCGATTCGGCCGGGTTGATCTTGCGGAAGCTCGGCGCGCTCGGCAGCGCGCTCGGCAACTGCCCGGACGCGGCGTTGATCGCGGTCTGCACGTCGAGCGCGGCGGCGTCGATGTTGCGGTCCAGGTCGAACTGCAGCGTCACCTGAGTCGAGCCGAGCGCGCTGGTCGAGGTCATCTGGCTCAGGCCCGGGATCAGCGACAACTGCCGCTCCAGCGGCTGCGCCACGTTCGAGGCCATGGTCTGCGGGCTGGCGCCGGGCAGGCTGGCCGAGACCTGGATGGTGGGGAAATCGACCTGCGGCAGCGGCGCCACCGGCAGCAGCGGCCAGGCCACCAGGCCCAGCAACAGCAGCGCCATGGCCAGCAGCGAGGTGCCGATGGGGCGTTTGATGAAGGCGGCCGAGACGCTCACGCGTGCGCTCCCGCCGCGGCCGGCCTGGCGTGCTTGGCCGGCTTGGCTTCCACCACCTTCGCCCCCGGATGCAGCCGGTACTGCCCATCCACCACCACCCGCTGGCCGGCCTGCAGGCCCTGGCCGATCACCGTCTCGCCGTTGGCATCGTCCACGACCTGCACCGGCTGGTCGCGCACGCTGCCGTCGCTGCCGACCACGTACACGAACTCGCCGTCCTGGCTGCGCTGCACGGCCGCGCTCGGCACCACCAGCGCGCCGGCGCGCATGCCCAGGGTGATGCGCGCATCCACGGTCTGTCCCGGCCACAGCGTGTGCCCGGGATTGGGGAAGTGCGCCTTCATCGCGATGGTGCCGGTGCTGGTGTCGATCTGGTTGTTGAGCAGGGCCAGCGTGCCGTGCGCCAGCACCTGTCCGCTGCCGTGGTCGACCGCGTCCACGCCCACGCTGGCCGGCGCGGCATGCAGCGCGCGGTTGATCTGCTGGAACGCGCTTTCCGGCAGGGTGAACTGCACCGCGATCGGGTCGATCTGGTTCAGCACCACCAGGCCGCCGGCATCGCTGGCGTGGACGATGTTGCCTGGATCGACCAGGCGCGCGCCGGCACGGCCGTCGATCGGCGCGCGGATGGTGGTGAAGTCCAGTTGCACCCGCGCGCTGTCGATCGCCGCCTCATCGCTCTGCAGGGTGGCGCGAAGTTGCGTCACCAGCGCCTTCTGCGTGTCCAGGGTCTGGCGGGTGGTGGCGTTGTCCTGCAGCAGTTGCGTGTAGCGCTGCAGGTCGGCCTGCGCATTGCCCAACTGCGCCTGGTCCTTGGCCAGTTGCGCGGTGGCCGCGGCCAGTTGCGCCTGGTAGGTGCGCGGATCCAGCCGCGCCAGCACCTGCCCGGCCCTGACGTCCTGGCCCTCGCCGAAGCCCACGTCGATCAGCTGCCCGTCGATGCGCGAGTGCACGGTTACGGAAGCGATCGGCAGCACGGTGCCGATCCCGGTCTGGCGGATCGGCACGTCCTTGCGCAGCACCGGCGCGCTGGTCACCGGCACCGGCGGCGTGGCGGCGGCGGGCGCGTGGCGGGGGCGCAGCCACAGCACCAGCAGCACGACCAGCAACGCGGCGACGACGAACGGCCAGCGTCGCCGCGGCGCGGCATGGCGCGCTGGCGGATCAGCGGGGCGGGTGGGAGCGGCGATGGACATGGGTTACTCCGGGACGACAGGAGCCGGCGTGGCGCCCGGCGAGGCGCCGCGCACGGCGGGAAGACGGGCGCTGTCCCAGTCGCCGCCCAGCGCGACCAGCAGCGCGACCTGGGCACCGAACTGGCGCGATTGCACCTGCAGCAAGCTGCGTTGCGCGTCCAGCGCGTTGGCCTGGGCGGTGATCACCGCGCTGTACAGCGTGGTGCCGGCGCGGTACTGGTCCATCAGCACGCGTTCGGCCTGCTGCGCGGCATCTGCGGCGCTGCGCTGTTGCTGCGCCTCGCGCGCCAGTTCGCGCGTGGCGGCCAGTTGGTCCTCCACGCCCTGGAACGCGCTCAACACGGTTTGCCGGTAGCTGGCCGCAGCGGCATCGAAGCTGGCTTGCGCCTGCGCGCGCTGCGCGTGACGGGCGCCGCCGTCGAACAGCGTGCCGGCCAGCGCCGCGCCCACCGCCCAGACCCGGTTCGGCACGCTCAGCAGCGAGGCCAGCCCGGCGCCGTCGTAGCCGCCGCTGGCGCTCAGCGACAGGGTCGGGAACCACGCCGCCACGGCCATGCCGATGCCGGCGTTGGCCGCGGCCATGCGCCGTTCGGCGCCGGCGATGTCCGGGCGCCGTTGCAGCAGCACCGAGGGCAGGGCCTCCGGCGTCGGTGGTAGCGCCGGCAGCGGCGCGTCGCTGGCTGCCAGCGAGAACTCGGCGGGGGTATGGCCCAGCAGCACGGCCAGCGCGTGGTCCAGTTGCCGCCGCGACAGCGCCAGATCGGTCGACGCGGCTTCGGCGCTGTGCAGTGTGGCTTCCGCTGCGGCTACGTCGGCGGCGCTGGCGACCCCGGCGCGGACCCGCGCCTGGGTCAGCTGCAGCGCATCGCGATAGCCGGCCAGGGTGCGCTGGTACAGCGCCAGAGTCTGGTCGTCGAAGCGCAACTGCAGGTAATCCGCCACGACCGCGGCCTGGAGCGACAGCCGCGCCTGCGCCAGGTCGGCGGCGCTGGCCTGGGCGTTGTCGCCGGCCTGTTCGACGCTGCGTCGGATCCGGCCCCAGAAGTCCGGTTCCCAACTGGCGCTCAGTCCCAGCGTATCGGTGGTGCGCAGGCCGGGTTTGGGAGTCGCCGCGCGTTCGCGCGTGGTCGCGGCCTGCACGCCCAGCGTCGGCGCTTCGGCCGCACGCGCGCTGCCGACCAGCGCCTGCGCCTGCCGATAGCGTGCTTCGGCCTGGCGCAGGGTCTGGTTGGCGCGATCGGCCTGCTCGACCAAGGCATTCAGCTGCGGATCGCCATAGCGGGTCCACCACGCCACCGCCGGGTCGGCCGCAGCCGGTGCGGCGGGCGCCCAGTGGCCGTCGGCCTCGGCGAACGGCTGCTGTGCGCCCGCCGGCGGCGCCGGGCGCACGTAGTCCGGGCCGGCCATGCAGCCGCCGAGCAGCAGCACACTCAGCAGCGGTGCGAGCGGCGCCAGGCGGCGGGAAACGGGCGGTGGGGGCAGGGCGGTCACGGGGTCGGTGCCGGCAGCGGGAACAGGTCTTCACCGTAGGCGCCGCATGGCGACCCCACGCTGACGCCTCGCTGACGGCGCTGTCAGGAACGCCGCATGCGGCCGTCCCGCGCCGCGTCCTGGGCCGCCCCCGGCGCGTCCGCAACGTGGCGCTTGCAGCCGTCATCATGGCCCGCCAGTATCGGCGCATGAAGCTGCCCCATGCCCTGTCCTGCCTGTTCCTCGCCTGCCTGCTGCTGGGCGGCTGCACCTCGCATGCCGACACCGCCATGCCATCGCCGATCCGCCTGAACCAGGTCGGCTTCCTGCCTGCCGCGAGCAAGCTGGCGGTGGTGCCGGACGGCCACGGCGACGCGTTCTCGATCGCGCGCGCCGACAGCGACGAGGTGGTGCTGCGCGGCACCCTCGGCGCCGCCGCGGCGTGGCCGCCGGCGCAGCAGACCGTGCGCATCGCCGATTTCTCCGCGCTGCGCACGCCGGGCCGCTATCGCCTGCAGGTCGACGGCCTGCCGCCGTCGGACAGCTTCGCCATCGGCGAGGACGCCTACAACGCGCTGTCGCGCGCCGCGCTCAAGGCCTACTACTACAACCGCGCCAGCACCGCGCTGGACGGCGACTACGCCGGCCGCCACGCGCGCGCCGCCGGCCATCCCGACGACCACGTGCTGGTGCATGCCTCGGCGGCGTCGCCGGAGCGCCCGGCCGGCACCGTGATCGCCGCGCCCAAGGGCTGGTACGACGCCGGCGACTACAACAAGTACGTGGTCAGTTCCGGCATCACCGTCTACACCCTGCTGGCCGCCTACGAGCAGTTCCCCGCCTACTTCGCCAAGCATCCCGAAGGCATTCCGAACAGCGGCGGCGACGTGCCGGACATCCTGCGCGAGGTCGACTGGAACCTGCAGTGGCTGCTGGCGATGCAGGACCCGCACGACGGTGGCGTGTACCACAAGCTGACCAACCTGGACTTCGCCGGCATGCAGATGCCGGACCAGGCGCGCGCGCCGCGCTACGTGGTGCAGAAGAGCACCGCGGCCACGCTCGACTTCGCCGCGGTGATGGCCCAGGCCAGCCGCATCTACGCACCGTACGACGCGCAGTTCGGCGGCATCTCCACGCGCATGCTGGAAGCCTCGCGGCGCGCCTGGGCCTGGGCGCAGGCGCATCCGGACGTGGCCTACAAGCAACCGGCCGACGTGCATACCGGCGCCTACGAGGACACCCAGTTCGACGACGAGTTCGCCTGGGCCGCGACCGAGCTGTACCTGGCCACCGCCGACGACGCGTTCTACGAGGCGGCGATGGCGCGCAAGGTGCCGGCCAGCGTGCCCGACTGGCGCCAGGTCGGCGGGCTGGCGTGGATGTCGCTGGCGCAGCACCGCGCACGGCTGACCCCGCGCGCCGACCAGGCGCGCATCGCCGAGGAGATCGAGGGCCTGGCCGATCATCTGGTGCAGGTATGGCAGGGCTCGGCCTGGCGGGTGACGATGCGCGACGCCGACTTCCACTGGGGCAGCAACGCCACGGCGATGAACCAGGCGATGATGCTGCTGCAGGCCTACCAGCTGCAGCACAAGCCCGAATACCTGCAGGCCGCGCAGTCGCAGCTGGACTACGTGCTCGGCCGCAACCCGCTGGGCATGTCCTTCGTCACCGGCATCGGCGCGCGCTCGCCGATGCACATCCACCATCGCATCTCCATCGCCGACGGCGTGGCCACGCCGGTGCCGGGATGGCTGGTCGGCGGCCCGCAGCCGGGGCAGCAGGACGCCGATGCATGCAAGCACGCCTACACGTCGACACTGCCGGCGCTGTCGTACCTGGACAAAGAATGCAGCTACGCCACCAACGAAGTGGCGATCAACTGGAATGCGCCGCTGGTATACGTGAGCGCCGCGCTGCAGGTGCTGCAGCGCTGATCCGCGGCCGCGGCGCGGCATGCTCGCGGATTGATGACACGCCCTAGCCCAGGCGGGTGCCGAAGATGCGGTCGCCGGCGTCGCCCAGGCCCGGCAGGATGTAGCCCTTCTCGTTGAGATGGTCGTCGATGGCGGCGGTGTACACCTCCACGTCCGGATGCGCCGCTTGCAGCGCCTGCAGGCCTTCCGGCGCGGCGACCAGGAAGATGCCCTTGATCCGCCGCGCGCCGGCGCGCTTGAGCATGTCCACGGTGGCGATGAGGGTGCCGCCGGTGGCCAGCATCGGGTCCAGAATCAGCGCATCGCGCTCCTCCAAGCGGCCGGTGAGGCGTTCGAAGTAGGGCACCGGTTGCAGCGTCTCCTCGTCGCGCTGCAGGCCGACCACGCTGACCCGTGCCGCAGGAATCAGCGCCAGCACGCCGGGCAGCATGCCCAGCCCGGCGCGCAGGATTGGCACCAGGGTGATCTTGGCGCCGGCGATGCGCTGCACCTGGGTCGGGCCGGCCCAGCCGGCCATGGTGTGGGTCTCGGTCTCCAGATCGGCGGTGGCCTCGTAGCCGAGCAGGGTGCCCAGTTCGGTGACCAGCTCGCGGAAGCCCTTGGTGCTCAGCGCCGCGTCGCGCAACAGGCCGATCTTGTGCTGTACCAGCGGGTGGCGGACTTCGACGATCTTCATGGGCGCGCTCGCGAGGGGGAGGCGCACAGTGTGCCGCAGCCGGCTCCGGCGCCGCCAGGTGTCGGCGCCGTGCTGCTGGCGGCCGCGCTCAGTCGGGCGTCATCCCGATCGTGTGCAGCCAGGTGTCCACCAGCGCCGGCCAGCGGGTGATCGCGAACTTGGTCGGGCGCAGTCCGAACGCGTGTCCGCCGTCGGGATACAGATGCATTTCCACCGGCACCCCGGCGTCCTTCAGGGCGATGTAGTAGACCAGCGCCTGGTTGATGCCATCGACGTGATCGTCCTGCGCCTGCAGCAGGAAGGTCGGCGGGGTGTGCTTGCTGACCGGCACGTCCG
This sequence comes from Xanthomonas sp. 3498, assembly GCF_014199795.1. Classification (NCBI taxonomy): domain Bacteria; kingdom Pseudomonadati; phylum Pseudomonadota; class Gammaproteobacteria; order Lysobacterales; family Lysobacteraceae; genus Xanthomonas; species Xanthomonas sp. 3498. The sequence continues at coordinate 397,035 of NZ_JACHOH010000004.1, read as the reverse complement.
GATTGAGTTCGAACTTGTCGTCGTCGATCCACAGGTGCCCCGGATACAGCGCCACGGCGAAATCCGGCCGGCAGCTCTGGGCATCCGCGGCGTCGACGGCGGGATACCGCCGTCGCTCGAAATGCGTGCTGATCGCCGCCACCAGGTGGCCGCCCGCCGAGAAGCCCAGCACACCGATCTTGTGCGGATCGATCTGCCACTGCGCGGCGTGTTGCCGCACCAGGCCGACGGTGCGCTGGGCGTCCTGCAGCGCCATCGGCGATTTCGGATAGGGGCCCGATTGCGGCTGCTGCCGATCTCCCGGCACGCGGTACTTCAACAACACGCAGGTAATGCCGCGCGCGGTGAGCCAGTCGCACACCTCGGTCCCTTCGAGGTCCATTGCCAGCACCCAGTAGCCGCCACCGGGGAACACCACCACCGCCGCACCGGTGTTGTGCCCCCTGGGGGGATACACGGTCATCGTCGGCTGGGAGACCCGCTCCACGGACAACCAGGGACGGCCGCCGACCGCGGGCCGCGTGGTCGTCGTCTCGGGACCGGACAGCGCCACCGCATCGGGTGGCTCGCCTGGCCAGATCGGTACCTGGGTGTGCCCCGGCGTCGGTTGCCAGGTGGCAGCCGACGCGTGCGGTGCCACGACAGCGGCCAGTGCGGCGAAGACCAGGGCGAGCGGGCGCATGCGCATTCCTTGTGAGCGACGGCTTGCGCCGGGGCGCTCAGGATAGTTGCAGCGGTGCGTCTTCGTGCCGCCATCGGCAGTGGCGTCGGAGGTCGGGGCGCGGCCGATCAGCCGACCAGGTCCGGCCATTGCGAACGGGAGCACCGCGGCAGGTGTCGCGATCATCCGGCAAGGGACGGCTAACGACGGACAGTAAACAAGCGCGCGACCTCAGCCGCGGTCGTCGCGGGTCCACAGGCCGCCGTGTTCGGCCTTCACCGGAAACTTCGGTACCGGACCGTAGGCCGGCGCGCACAGGGCGCGGCCGTCGCGCACGTCGAAGCGGGCGCCATGCAGCACGCACTCGATGCTGCCGGCGGCGGGGTCGAAGGTGCCCGGCGACAGTTCGTAGTCCTCATGGCTGCAGCGGTCTTCCAGCGCATAGAACTGGCCATCGAAGTTGAACACCACGATCGGCGTGTCGGTCACTTCGTCCCACACCGTCTTCATTTCGCCTGGCAGCAGTTCGCCATCGGCGCAGACGAAGGTCCAGGTCTCGCTCATGCGGCACCGCCCAGCGGTTTTTCCAGGACCTCGAAGCGCAGGTCGTCGCGGCGGGGCTGGCCGAAGCGCGCATCGCCGTAGGGAAACGGCTTCTTGATCCCGGTGCGGCGGTAGCCGCGGCGCTCGTAGAAGGCGATGAGTTCCTCGCGCAGGTCGATCACCGTCATCCGCATCAGCGGCAACCGCCATTCCTGCCAGGCGATGCGCTCGGCCTCGGCCAACACGGTCTTGCCCAGGCCGCTGCCCTGCGCCTGCGGCTGCACCGAGAACATGCCGAAATAGCCGGCGCCGTCGTCGTCGGCGACGTGCGCACAGGCGATCAGCTCGCCGTCGCGCTCGGCCAGCAGCACCAGGCTGCGCGGGCGCAGGATGTCGGCGCGCAGCACCTCGCGATCGATGCGGTTGCCGTCGAGCAGGTCGGCTTCGGTGGTCCAGCCGACGCGGCTGCTGTCGCCCCGATAGGCCGAGGTGACCAGGGCGGCGATGGCGTCGAGATCGTCGACGGTGGCGGTGCGGAAGGTGAGGGTGTGCATGGGGCGATTATGCCGGAGGCGGGGATTCGGGAGTGGGGATTGGGGATTCGTCAAAGCGGCGCTTTTACCAATCCCGAATCCCGAATGCCCAATCCCGGCGCTTCAGCCCAACAGCTTGCGCACTTTCAGTAGCGCTGCCACGAACCGCTCGATTTCCTCGTGCGTGTTGTAGAACGCCAGCGAGGCGCGGCAGGTGGCGGCGACGCCGTAGAACTGCAGCAGCGGATGTGCGCAGTGCTGGCCGGAACGCACCGCCATGCCTTCCAGATCGAGCAGGGTGGCCAGGTCGTGGGCGTGGGCGCCCTCGATCAGGAACGAGACCACCGCGGCCTTGCCCGGCGCGGTACCGAACAGGCGCAGGCCGTCGATCCGCTGCAGTTCCTCGGTGAGATGCGCGAGCAATTCGGTTTCGCGCGCTTCCACGTGCTGCAGCCCGAGTGTCTGCAGATAGTCCACCGCCGCGCCGAGGCCGACGAAGCCGGCGATGTTGGGGGTGCCGGCCTCGAACTTGTGCGGCGGGTCGTTGAACACGGTGCCGTCGAAGCTGACTTCCTTGATCATCTCGCCGCCGCCCAGGAACGGCGGCATCGCCTGCAGATGCTCGCGCCGCGCCCACAGCGCGCCGGTGCCGGTCGGGCCGCACATCTTGTGGCCGGTGATGGCGTAGAAGTCGCAGCCGATCGCGGCCACGTCCAGTGGCCGGTGCGGCGCGGCCTGCGAGCCGTCGATGACGCTGACGATGCCGCGCTTGCGCGCTTCGCGGCAGATCTCGCGCACCGGGTTGACCGTGCCCAGCACGTTGGAGACATGGGCAAGGGCCAGCAGCTTGACGTCGGCGGTCATCGCCGCGCGCAGCGCGTCCAGGTCGAGCGCGCCATCGGCGGTGATCTCGGCGACCTTCACCGTGGCACCGGTACGCTCCGCGACGAGTTGCCAGGGCACGATGTTGGCATGGTGCTCCATGCGCGACACCAGGATGGTGTCGCCGGCACGCAGTCGCGGCAGCGCCCACGAGTACGCCACCAGGTTCAGGGCGAAAGTGGCGCCGCTGCACAGCACCAGCTCGTCGGCGCGCACGTTGAGGAAGCGGGCGAGCCGGGTTCGCGCACCTTCGTAGGCCTCGGTGGCCTCGCTGCCGAGCGCGTGCACCGCGCGGCTGACGTTGGCGTTGTGGCGGCGGTAGAAGGCGTCGGTCGCTGCGATCACCTGCAGCGGCTTCTGCCCGGTGTTGGCGTTGTCGAAGTACACCAGCGGCTTGCCGTGCACTTCCCGCATCAGCAGCGGGAAGTCGCGGCGGACCGCGTCCCAGTCCGGCGCCTGCGGCGTGGCGGTGTGCGCGGCGGGCCCGTTCATGCCACGCCTGCGGCGCTGAGCGCCCGCTCCAGCCGCGCCAACAGGAACTCGCCCAGCGCCGGGTCCAGCACGCGGAGCGGCTCGCGGCAGAACGCGGCGGTCAGCAGTTGCTGTGCGCGTTCCTGCGGCAGCCCGCGCGAGCGCAGGTAGAACAGCGCATTGGTATCGAGCTGGCCGACGGTGGCGCCGTGCGCGGCCTTGACCTCGTCGGCATCGATCACCAGCACCGGCTGGGTATCGATCTCGGCGTCGGCGGAGAGCAGCAGGTTCTTGTTCGACAGCGCCGCGTCGGTGCCATCGGCGCCGTGGCGGATCTGGATGCCGCCATGGAACGCCACGCGGCTGCGGCCGGTGGCGACACCGCGCCACAATAGCTCGCAGGCGGTGTCGCGGGCGATGTGCTCGATACCCAGGCGGGTATCGAGCTGACGCCGGCCGTTGCCGAGCAGCACGCCGTTGGCGACCAGCCGGGCGTTGTCGCCCTCCAGGCGCACGTTGAGTTCGTGCCGGGCCAGCGCGCCGCCCAGTTCCAGGTCCACGCGCCGGTACTGCGCGTCGCGCGCCAGCACCGCGTCGGTGCGCAGCAGCGCGGTGACGCCGGCCGCCTCGTCCTGCACGCGCGCGTGGCTCAGCTGCGCGCCGGCGGCCAGATGCACGTGCGCCAGACTGTTGCTCAGGTGCGCGGCATCGCCGGCGTGCAGATGATGCTCGACCAGCGCCAGCGTGGCGTCCTGGCGCAGTTCGATCAGGTGGCGGTGGTGCCAGGCCAGGTCGGCCTCGGCGGCGGTGGAGACGAACACCAGGTGCAGCGGCTGTTCCACATGCACGCCTGCGTCCACCCGCAGCACGCAGCCTTCGTCGGCGAGGGCAGCGTTGAGCTGCGCGAACACCTCGTCGCTGCGCTCGAAGCGGCGGCCGAGGAAGCGCATCGCATCGTCGCCGCTGCGCAGGATCGTCGACAGGCGCTGCAATTCCACCCCGGCCGGCAGGCCGGTCAGGTCCGACAGCGCGTCGCTGGCGCGGCCGTTGACGAACACCAGGCGCGGCGCCGGGATGCCGTCGAGCAGCGAGGCGTCCACCGCCGGTGCGGTCTGCGGCGCGGGCGCGAAGCTGCGCCGTTCCAGCGCGCGCAGCGAGGTGTACTTCCAGGCTTCGCTGCGCGTGCCGGGCAGGCCGTCGCGCAGCGCTTGCTCCAGCGGCGCGCGGCGCGCGCCATCGCCGTGGAATGCGGCGGCCAGCGAGTCGAGCAGAGCGCTCATTGCACTGCCGCCTCGGGCGCCACGCGCTCCTTCAACCAGGCATAGCCGTGCGCTTCCAGCTCCAGCGCCAGTTCCGGGCCGCCGGTCTGCACGATGCGGCCGTCGGCCAGCACGTGCACCACGTCCGGCTTGATGTAGTCGAGCAGGCGCTGGTAGTGGGTGATCACCACGAACGCGCGCTCGGGCGAACGCAGCGCGTTGACGCCTTCGGCCACGGTCTTGAGCGCGTCGATGTCCAGGCCGCTGTCGGTCTCGTCGAGGATCGCCAGCTTCGGCTCCAGCACCGCCAGCTGGAAGATCTCGTTGCGCTTCTTTTCGCCGCCGGAGAAGCCCTCGTTGACGCCGCGATGCAGCAGCTCGTCCTTCAGGTGCAGCACCGCCAGCTTCTGCCGGACCAGCTTGAGGAACTGCATCGAATCCAGCTCGGCCTCGCCGCGCGCCTTGCGCTGCGCGTTGAGCGCGGCGCGCAGGAAGTAGGTGTTGTTGACGCCGGGGATTTCCACCGGGTACTGGAAGGCCAGGAACAGGCCGGCGGCGGCGCGCTCCTCCGGTTCCAGTTCGAGCAGGTCGGCGCCGTCGAAGCGCACGCTGCCATCGGTCACGGCGTAGCCGTCGCGGCCGGCCAGCACATTGCCCAGGGTGGACTTGCCGGCGCCGTTGGGGCCCATGATGGCGTGCACTTCGCCGGGCTTCACCTGCAGCGACAGGCCCTTGAGGATGTCCTTGCCGGCGACGGAGGCGTGGAGGTTTTCTATGGTGAGCATGGGGTAGTCCATCAGAATTCTTGATTAGCCCCTCTCCCACCGGGAGAGGGGTTGGGGTGAGGGTCGGTGCGAAGCATCTCGCGGGGTTCGGGTGCACGAGGCTGCGCCCGTACCCTCATCCGGCGCTGCGCGCCACCTTCTCCCGATGGGAGAAGGGCGACGCTGTCAGCCGACGCTGCCTTCCAGCGACACTTCCAGCAGCTTCTTGGCTTCCACCGCGAACTCCATCGGCAGTTCGCGGAACACCTGCTTGCAGAAGCCGTCGACGATCATCGACACCGCGTTCTCCTGGTCGATGCCGCGCGCGCGACAGTAGAACAGCTGGTCGTCGCTGATCTTGGAGGTGGTGGCCTCGTGCTCGACGGTTGCGGTCGGGTGCTTGACCTCGATGTACGGGAAGGTATGCGCGCCGCACTGCTTGCCGATCAGCAGCGAGTCGCATTGGGTGTAGTTGCGCGCGCCTTCGGCGCTGCGCTCCACCTTGACCAGGCCGCGATAGGTGTTCTGCCCGCGGCCGGCGCTGATGCCCTTGCTGACGATCTTGCTCTTGGTGCGCTTGCCGACGTGGATCATCTTGGTGCCGGTGTCGGCCTGCTGGCGGTGATGGGTCAGCGCGACCGAGTGGAACTCGCCCACTGAGTCGTCGCCCAGCAGCACGCACGAGGGATACTTCCAGGTGATCGCCGAGCCGGTCTCGACCTGGGTCCAGGTGATCTTGCTGCGCGCGCCGCGGCATTCGCCACGCTTGGTCACGAAGTTGTAGATGCCGCCGCGGCCTTCCTCGTCGCCCGGGTACCAGTTCTGCACGGTGGAGTACTTGATCTCCGCGTCTTCCAGCGCCACCAGTTCGACCACCGCCGCGTGCAGCTGGTTCTCGTCGCGCATCGGCGCGGTGCAGCCTTCCAGATAGGACACGTAGGCCTTGTCCTCGCACACGATCAGGGTGCGCTCGAACTGGCCGGTATGGCCGGCATTGATGCGGAAATAGGTGCTCAGTTCCATCGGGCAGCGCACGCCCTTGGGGATGAACACGAAGCTGCCGTCGGAGAACACTGCCGAGTTGAGCGCAGCGAAGAAGTTGTCGCCCACCGGCACCACGCTGCCCAGATACTGCTTGACCAGCTCCGGATGTTCCTTGATCGCCTCGGACATCGAGCAGAAGATCACGCCCTTCTCGGCCAGTTCCTTGCGGAAGGTGGTGCCGACCGAAACCGAGTCGAACACCGCGTCCACCGCCACGCCGGCCAGCTTGGCGCGCTCGTGCAGCGGCACGCCGAGCTTGTCGTAGGTGTCCAGCAGTTCCTTCGGCACCTCGTCCAGCGAGGCGTACTTCGGGCCCTTGGGCGCGGAGTAGTAGCTCAGCGCCTGGAAGTCGATCGGCGCGATGTCCAGCTTGGCCCAGTGCGGCATCGGCATCTTCAGCCAGTGCCGGTAGGCGGCCAGGCGCCATTCGGTCATCCATTCCGGCTCGTCCTTCTTCACGGACAGGGCGCGCACGACGTCCTCGTTCAGGCCGGGCAGGAACGAATCGGATTCGATGTCGGTGACGAAGCCGGCGTCGTAGCGACGTCCCAGCCGTTCCAGGATTTCAGCGTTTTCGGTGGCCATGGGGCTGCCTACAGGTCAGGTGGTCGCGAACCGCACGGCGATGGGACGCCGTTTCGGATCGCCGGAGGGGGGGAGGGGGTGGAGCATCTGCGCCAGGGTCACGCCGCGCAGCGCATCGGCGACCACGTCGTTGATCAGCCGCCAGTTGGAACGCACGCCACAGGTCTGGGCGATGCTGCACTGGCTGCCGTGATGGCTGCATTCGGTGATCGCCAGCGGGCCTTCCATCGCTTCGACGATCTGGATCAGGGTGATGGCGTCGGCCGGCCGCGCCAGCCGGTAACCGCCGCGTACGCCGCGCAGGCCTTCGACCAGGCCGGCCTGAGCCAGCGGCTTGAGCAGTTTGCTGACGGTGGGCGGCTCCAGCCCGGCCTGTTCGGCCAGTTCGGTCGCGCTCAGCACTTCGTTCGGACGCGCGGCGAGCACGGTCAGCACGACGGTGGCGTAATCGGTGAGCTTGGTGACGCGGAGCATGGCGACACAGTGGTTTTTCAATGCGGACCGAAATTGTACTCTTTTGCGACGCGGGGTCCAACCGCGCCATTCATCTTTTATTTCGATCGCCGTGATCGGGGATTGCGCCGGCTGCGGTCGCTGCGCCGGACGGCGCGGGCTTGGGATCGCGGGCGATGTGCGCCAGAATCTAGGCTTTCCTGTCCGGATCGCCGCATGCCCCGCAAGATCGCCGCCCGCAAGTCCCGCATCCATGGCAACGGCGTGTTCGCCGTGCTGCCGCTCAAGAAAGGCGAGCGGGTCATCGAGTACAAGGGCCGCCGCCGCACCCACGCCGAGGTCGACCGCGACGAGGCCGGCGACGTCGAGACCGGGCATACCTTCCTGTTCACCCTCAGCGACGACTACGTGATCGACGCTAACTACGAGGGCAACGACGCGCGCTGGATCAACCACAGCTGCGCGCCGAACTGCGAAGCGGTGATCGTCGAGGCCGAAGGCGAGGACCGTCGCAAGGACAAGGTGGTGATCGAGGCGCTGCGCGACATCAAGCCCGGCGAGGAGCTTACCTACAACTACGGCATCACCTTGGGCGAGCGGCACACGCCGCGGTTGAAGAAGATCTGGGAATGCCGTTGCGGCGCCAAGAACTGCACCGGCACCATGCTGCAGCCCAAACGCTAGGGCGTGTCATCAATCCCCGAGCATGCCGCGCCGCGGTTGCGCGCGCCTGTGGCAAGGAAGAGGGAGGAAGTGGACGTCCGTCCACGCGCGAGCGATGACGCGGCCATGGGGGGGCGCAACCGCGGCCCTTCGGGTTGGGCCTGGCAGGCGCGCTGCCGGCGCCGCGCGGCTTGACCTGACGGCCAGTCAGGCGCTGCGCCACGCAACGCCGGCCGCGCGCCTGCCAGACCCAACGCGGCATACTCGGGAATGGGTGACACGCCCTAGCGTGCAGGCCGTGCACGCCGCGCCGACACGCGGTTCACGGCCCTGCCACCGACGCGTTTCTACGGTGGGACTCCCCCCTACTCGAGGAGTGACCCCATGAGCGCAATGCCTTCCCTTGCCGGCAAGCAGGTGGCTGTCCTGGCCACCGACGGTTTCGAACAGTCGGAACTGCAGGAACCCAAGCGCCTGCTCGAATCCTGGGGCGCGCAGGTCGACGTGATCGCGCCGGGCGATGCCGACAGCATCCGCGGCTGGAACAAAAAGGACTGGGGCGACAGCGTGCCGGTGGACAAGCGTCTGCAGCAGGCCCAAGCCGGCGACTACGACGCGCTGGTGCTGCCGGGCGGAGTGATCAATCCGGACAGTCTGCGCACGGAGCCGACCGCGATCGCCTTCATCCAGTCCTTCGCCAGCGCCGGCAAGCCGGTGGCGGCGATCTGCCATGGCCCCTGGCTGCTGGCCGAAAGCGGGCTGGTGCGCGATCGCCAGGTGACTTCGTGGCCGTCGCTGAAGACCGACCTGTCCAATGCCGGCGGGCGTTGGGAAGACCAGGAAGTGGTGGTGGACGGCAATCTGATCACCAGTCGCAAGCCGGACGATATTCCGGCGTTCGCGCAGGCGGTGGCCAAGGCGCTGGGCTGAGTCCCGGCGATTCGCCTGTGCTGCCGCGACGGTGGCGGGTGAACGACAGAAGCAGAAACGGCGGCCACGGCCGCCGTTCCTCTGTTTGCGCTCCCTGGTGACGGCTGTTGCCGCACTCAGGTCGCCACCTGGATTACTGCGCCGGAAGCATGCCCGCCGGCACCAGCTTGCTGATGTCCTGGTTGAAACGCACCACCAGGGTGCCGTTCTCCACGCCGGCCGACTGGATCTGCACGTCGCCCAGCATCGCGGTCAGACGCGGATCCAGCTTGTAGATCGGCTCCTTGCGCGCGTAGTCCTCCAGCCAAGCATTGAGCAGCTCGCGGGTATTGGCGTCGAGCTTGCCGCCATTAGCGGCCGGGCGGAAATCGTCGATGGTCGGGGATTGCAGGTGGAAGCTCTGGCTCTGCTGGTCGTAGCGCAGGGCGCTGGTCAGCAGCACCTGGCCCAGTGGCGTCGCCGCACCGCCGCCGGTGGCCATGCTCAGGTCGAACTGCATCTTCAGGCGATCGCCCGGCGGCAGGCTCAGCTTCGGGTCGCGCACGGTCATCTTGATCAGCCCGCCCAGCGCCTTGTGCGTCTGCGGGAAGCTGCCATCGAGGTAGTGCTGCACGTCGGCGGCGCCGACGCTGACCTGATGGCCCTGGATCGTCGGCTCGGCCTGGACCTGGGCGGCAGTGGCGAGCAGCAGCAACGCTGCGGTGCGCAGGGTGAACTGGCGGAAGGTCATCGAGCGAGCCTTGGCAACGAAGAGGGTTTCACCATAACCGTGGGCGGTGAATGCGCGATTAGCGGAATCGCTGCATTCCCCGCCCCGATACTTACGCGGCAGGCGCAGGCGCCAGCCGGGCCAGCAGGGCGTCCAGCGCCGGCTGCAGCGGTGCCAGCAGTGCGCGCGCCTCACTGTCGCTGCGCTCGCCCAGGCTGCGCAGCAACTGCGCGCCGACGATCAGTGCGGCACGTTCGTCGCCGCGCAGTCCGGGCTGGCGCTGTGCTGCTTCGAGCAGGCGCATCCAGTCCTGCCGGCAGCGCGCCTCCAGTTCGATGGTGCAGCGGCCCTGGCAGGGCAGGCCGTCGTCCTGGATCGGGGTGACGGTGACGCGGTAGCGTTGGGAGGCGGTCATGGCAGTGGCGCACGCGGGGTGTGCGTCCAAGATAGGCGCGGCCGGCCGCCGCCACGAGCCTGCTGCCCGCGACGCTCTGTTCCAGTGCTTCCGTTCAGGGTGCGGCGCGTAGCAACGGCAATGGGTCGTAGGCGCCGCCCTCGGCATAGATGCCGTAATGCAGATGTGGCGGGGTGCCGCGCGCGTTGCCGCTGTCGCCGACCGCGCCGAGCAGGTCGCCAGGCTGTATCAGGTTGCCGACCTGCAGCCCCGGCGCCCATGTTTCCAGGTGTGCGTAGTAATGCCGCTGCCGGGCCGGGCCCAGCACCCAGACCTGGCGGCCGCCGAGGCCGCGGTCGGCGATGGCGACGACGATGCCGCGTGTCGCCGACACCACCGGCGTGCCGCGCTTGGCGAAGATGTCCACGCCGGCGTGCTGGCGGTCGCGCCCGCGTGGCGCACCGAAGGTGGCGGCGACGCGCCGCGGATCCACGCCTTCGACCGGCATGTGCAGCGCCGTCGGCGCCGGTGCCCGCGCCAACTCCCAGCCGACGCGCAGGCGCTGCGCCCACGGATGCTGCCAGGCCCAGGCCGCGGTCACCGCCAACCCGGCCAGCAGGGCCAGGCGCAGCAGCCCGCGACGCAGGCGCTGCGCTGGCGACGGCGTAGGCGCGGCGGCCATGCGCTCAGTCCGCGTGCAGGGAGGCCGCCTGTTCCTGCAGGCGCTGTTTCAGGGCGTCGTCGATGCCGAGTTGCCGTGCCAGTTCGTCCAGGTAACTGCGCTCCATGAAGCCCTGTTCGTCGGCGGCCAGGAGGCTGGCCAGGTACATTTCCGCGGCCATCTCGGGACTGGTCGATGCGCGCGCCACCTCGGCCGGATCCAGCGGCTTTTCAAGTTCCGCATGCAGCCATTGCTGCACGTCGGCGTCGTTGCCGTGGAGGCGGGCGAACTCGCCTTCGATCAGGCTGCGTTCGTGCTCGTCCAGATGACCATCGGCCTTGGCCGCGCCGACCAGTGCGCGCAGCACCGCCTGGCTGTGCTGCTCCACTTCCAGCGGCGGCAGGCGGTCCAGCGTCTGCGGTTCGGGTGCGGCGGCACCGAGTTGCTGGCGGCGGTAGTCGCCATAGGCGCGATAGGCCATCAGCCCCAGCGCGGCCAAGCCGCCGTAGGTCGCCAGCTTGCGCGTGGTGCGGTGCTTGCCGAGCAACAGGCCCAGCGCGCCGCCGCTGAGGGCTCCCTTGCCGAAGTCGGCGTTGAGCAGGCCGCCCAGGCCGCCGGCGGTCTGCGCCGGTGCGGCGGGAGCGGACGTGCCGGTCTTGCCCATGGCCTGGCCGGCGGCACCCTGCGCCGATTGCAGCAGTTGGTCGAGAAAGCCCTGTAGTTTCATGCAGGTGATCCTGTCGAAGGGAATCACCGGTATAGCGGCAGCCGCCTTAGCTGGCCGTCAACCCGGTTGCGCAGGCGGCCCCAAAAAAAACGAGACGGCCGGGGCCGTCTCGTCGGTGTGCTTGCCTGGATCAGGCGACGCTGCTCAGAGCGCGGCGTCCTTGAGCTTCTTCAGCGGGCGCACCTTGAGCTTGGTGGTGGCCGGCTTGGCAGCGAACCACTGCTCTTCCTTGGTGAACGGGTTGATGCCCTTGCGCTTCGGCTTGGCCGGCACGCTGACGGCGGTGATCTTCAGCAGGCCCGGCAGAGTGAACGAGCCAGCGCCCTTCTTGCTGACCGAACCGGCCACGGCGTGCTCCAGCGAGGCCATCACGGCGCGCACGTCCTTGGCGATCACGCCGCTGGTCTCGGCGATGTGCGCCACGAGCGCGGACTTGCTCAGCACGTCCTTGATCGGCTTGGGAGCGGCCGGCTTGGCGGCAGCCTTGGTCGCTACCTTCTTCACTGCCTTCTTCGGGGCAGCCTTTTTTGCGGTCTTTGCCATGATGTCCTGATTCCGTATTTGGTGGTTTGGGTCGCGCCGACCCCGTCGGCATGGCGAAATGTAGGGCATGTGCTACGCCGCGCCAATAGGCCGGAAGCAAAAAAGCGCGAATATCCGCCGCAACCACGGCCTTTTTTGCTGGCGGCCGGCGCCGGCACCGGCAAATCCGCGGGATGCCGCAGGTCTTTTGCCGCTGCGCGCGCGGCGAACGCGCCGGCCACACAGCAGCACACGTGCGTAACGCCGCCTGTCCTAAGGTCCGCGCTCCACTCACCGACAGGAGCCTCGCATGGGCATTTCGCGTCACGCCACCGCGCATTGGGAAGGCGATCTCAAGACCGGCCAGGGCCGGTTGAACACGCCGCAGAGCGGCCTGCTGGAAAACACCCGCTACGCATTCAACAGCCGTTTCGGCGACGAGAAGGGCACCAACCCCGAGGAATTGATCGCCGCCGCGCATGCCGGCTGCTTCACCATGGCGCTGTCGGCCAAGCTGACCGAAGCCGGCTTCCCGCCGACGGCGCTGGACACCCGCGCCGACGTCGACCTGTCGATGGAAGGCGGTCCGCAGTTGTCGCAGATCCGCCTGAAGGTCAAGGCCGTGGTGCCGAACATCGAGGCCGCGCGCTTCCGCGAACTGGCCGACGACGCCAAGCAGAACTGCCCGGTGTCCAAGGCGTTGAGCGCGGTGCCGATCAGCCTGGAAGCCGAACTGGGCTGAACCTTGCGCGGCCCGGTGGCATGCCGGGCCGCGCGTGGGTGCAGCGCACCCGCGGCGCCGCCGCAGCGCAGTCCAGCGTGCGTCTCGCACCGGCCCGCATGGTTTGATTGCCCGATAGCTGTCGCGCCACTAAATGTGCGCGCCACAGCCGTCCCTATTCAGTCTGGTTTCACCGCCTCGGATCGAGCATGCAATCGCGCGATCCACGCGCTTGGAACCATCGCCATGAACAAGCTCTCGACCCGTCTGTTGACCGCTGCGCTCGCTGTCGGCGTCATCGGCTCCGCCGCCGCGCAGGACTACGGTTACACCCGTTACGACGACTACCGCGACCGCGGCTACGCGTCCGGCACCTACGAATATGCGCGCGTGGTACGCGCCGATCCGATCATGGTGCAGGTCAACGGCCCGCGCGAGACCACCGAGCGCTGTTACGACCGTCCGGCTTCGGGCAGCTACGCCAGCGACTACGGCTACCGCGGCACCGACGGCGGCCGCACTGCCTCGTCGGTGGTCGGCGGCATCGCAGGCGCCGTGCTGGGCAGCCGCGTGGGCGGCGGCAGCGGTCGCTTCGTCGGCACCGCGGTCGGCACCATGCTTGGCAGCCTGGCCGGTCGCTCGATCTACGACACCAATACCCGCAGCTACGGCGGCGGCTATGGTGGCGGCGTGGTCCGCGAATGCGACCCGGTGTCGTATCGGACCGAACGCTACGACCGCGTCGACGGCTACGACGTGACCTACGAGTACGGCGGTCGCTACTACCACACCCGCACCGCCTCGCCTCCGGGCGACCGCATCCGCGTCCGCGTCGACGTATTGCCCGACTGACCTACAGGGCGCCTCCTTCGAGGCGCCCTTTCTTTTTGCACGTTCGTTCGCGCCCGCGGCGCAGAACAGCAGGCGCAGGCGATCAGGGCCAGTCGATGCTGCCTTCGATCACCGTCTGCACCTGGCCGCCCGACCACACCTCGCCAGCCTCGTCCACGCGCAGGGTCAGCAGCGCATCGTGGCCGACCTCGCGGCCCTGGCTGGCGACGTAGCGGCCGCCGTGGCCGGGCAGGGCCTTGCTGTGATCCAGCCATGCCGCCAGCACCGCATTGGCCGCGCCGGAGGCGGCGTCCTCGAAGCGCCGGCCATTGCCGACGAACGCGCGCACGGCCAGCGCGTAAGCCGGTTCGCTGGCCCGCGCGTAGGCGAACACGCCCATGCTGGCGGTGCTTTCGGCCAGGGCGGCGATCGCGTCCCAGTCCGGTGCCAGCGCACGCAGCGTGGCTTCGTCGGCCACTTCGACCAACCACCAGCAGCGGCCGCCGTCCATGCGGACCGGCGGCAGCGCGCCGAGCGTCCAGCCGCGCAGCGCCGACTGCAGGCGCGGATCCGCGGCATCGGCGATCTCGGCCACTTGCGCGCGCGGCGTGCGGATGGCAATGCTGCGCACTCCGGCATCCACATCGACCCGCAACGGCAGCAGGCCGGCGATGCCGTCCTGGGTCAGCACGCCATCGCGCGGCGTGGCGATGCCAGCTTCCAGCGCGACATGCGCGGTGCCGACGCTGGGGTGGCCGGCGAACGGCACCTCCTTCTGCGGGCTGAACATGCGCAGGCCGTAGCTGGCGTCCGGCCGCGTCGGCGCGAACACGAAGGTGGTTTCCGGCAGGCGCGTCCAGCGCGCGATGGCCTGCATCGTGGCGGCGTCCAAGCCATCGGCATCGAGCACCACGGCCAACGGATTGCCGTTGCCGGCGTGGGCGGAGAAGACATCGACCTGGAAGAAACGGCGTGCGGCCATGGCGGGAAACTCCGGACTGCGGTGGGGGAGGCCGGAGCTTACCAAGCGATCTTGTCAGCGATCACCGCGTGCACCAGTCCGCCGATCCACACCGCTTCCCCGTCGACCAGCAGCTCGACGCGGCCGTCGCGCCCGAGTTCGCGTTCCTGGCTGGCGACGTAGCGCCGAGCGGATTGCCCAGTCCCGGGCTGGCGGAAAAGACGTCCAGTTGCAGGTAGCGACGCTCGCTCATCGGCGCTCGGTTGGCAGTAGAATCGGGGGTTGCGCCCGCGCATGCCGGCGTTTTCCCCACATTCCAGACACCCCCACTCCATGTCAGCTTCCTCTCCTGCCGATCGTTGGATCGTCCTCAAGTTCGGCGGCACTTCGGTGTCGCGTCGTCATCGCTGGGACACGATTGGACGGCTCGCGAAAAAACGCGCGGACGAGACCGGCGCGCGGGTGCTGGTGGTGGTGTCGGCCTTGTCCGGGGTCACCAACGAACTGACCGCGATCGCCGACGGCAGCGCCGACAGCGCGCAACGCGTCGCCGCGCTGGAGCAGCGCCACCGCGAGTTCCTGGGCGAACTGGAGCTGGATGCCGAGGCGGTGCTGGGCGAACGCCTGGCGGCGTTGCGCGGCCTGCTCGCCGATCCGCGCGCGGCCGAGCGCACGCTGGACTGGCAGGCCGAGGTGCTGGGGCAGGGCGAACTGCTGTCCTCGACCCTGGGCGCGGCCTACCTGAGCGCCAACGGCCTGGACATGGGCTGGATGGATGCGCGGCAATGGCTGGACGCGCTGCCGCCGCAGCCGAACCAGAGCGCCTGGTCGCGGCGCCTGTCGGTGTCGTGCCAGTGGCAGTCCGATCCGCAGTGGCGCGCGCGCTTCGTCGCCCAGCCCACACGCATGCTGATCACCCAGGGCTTCATCGCCCGACACGAGGACGGCGGCACCGCCATCCTCGGCCGCGGCGGCTCGGATACTTCGGCGGCGTACTTCGGCGCGCTGCTCGGCGCCAGTCGGGTGGAGATCTGGACCGACGTGCCGGGCATGTTCAGCGCCAATCCGCGCGAGGTGCCGGATGCGCGCCTGCTGACCCGCCTGGACTACTACGAGGCGCAGGAAATCGCCACCACCGGCGCCAAGGTGCTACACCCGCGCTCGATCAAGCCGTGCCGCGACGGCGGCGTGCCGATGGCGATCCTGGACACCGAGCGCCCGGAACTGCCCGGCACCAGCATCGACGGCAACGCCCGCACCGTGCCCGGGGTCAAGGCGATCAGCCGCCGCAACGGCATCGTGCTGGTGTCGATGGAAGGCATCGGCATGTGGCAGCAGGTCGGCTTCCTGGCCGATGTGTTCACGCTGTTCAAGAAGCACGGGTTGTCGGTGGACCTGATCGGCTCGGCCGAGACCAACGTCACCGTGTCGCTGGACCCGAGCGAGAACCTGGTCAACACCGACGTGCTGGCGGCGCTGTCGGCCGACCTGGCGGAGATCTGCCGGGTCAAGATCATCGTGCCGTGCGCGGCGATCACCCTGGTCGGGCGCGGCATGCGCTCGCTGCTGCACAAGCTCTCGGACGTGTGGGCCACGTTCGGCAAGGAGCGCGTGCACATGATCTCGCAGTCGTCCAACGACCTGAACCTGACCTTCGTCATCGACGAGACCGATGCCGACGGGCTGCTGCCGATCCTGCACGCCGAGCTGATCGACAGCGGCGCGATGCCGGTGGAAGAGACCGAGGTGTTCGGCCCGCGCTGGCGCGAGATCGCCGGCACGGTGCGGCCGCGGCCGGTGCCGTGGTGGCAGGGCGAGCGCGCGCATCTGCTGCGCCTGGCCGAGGCCGGCACGCCGCGCTACATCTATCACCTGCCGACCCTGCGCGAACGCGCGCGCGCGCTCAAGGCGATCGCGGCGTTGGATCAGCGCTACTACGCGATCAAGGCCAATGCGCATCCGGCGATCCTGCAGACCCTGGTCGAGGAGGGCTTCGGCCTGGAGTGCGTCTCGCACGGCGAACTGCGCCGGGTGTTCGAGAGCGTGCCGGAGCTGTCGCCGCGCCGCGTGCTGTTCACCCCCAGCTTCGCGCCCAGGGCCGAGTACGAAGCCGCGTTCGCGCTGGGCGTGACCGTGACCGTGGACAACGTCGAGGCGCTGCAGCGCTGGCCGGAACTGTTCCGCGGCCGCAGCCTGTGGCTGCGCATCGACCTGGGGCACGGCGACGGCCACCACGAGAAGGTCAATACCGGCGGCAAGGCCTCCAAGTTCGGCCTGTCGGCGACCCGCGTCGACGAGTTCGTCGAGGCCGCGCGCGCGCTGGACATCCGCATCGTCGGCCTGCACGCGCACCTGGGCAGCGGCGTGGAGACGGCGCAGCACTGGCGGCGCATGTGCGATGAACTGGCCGGCTTCGCCCGGCGCATCGGCAGCGTCGAGGTCATCGACATCGGCGGCGGCCTGCCGATCCCGTACAGCGCCGACGACGAACCGTTCGACCTGGACACCTTCGCGCAGGGCCTGGCCGAGGCCAAGGCGGTGCATCCGGCATTCCGCCTGGCGATCGAGCCGGGCCGCTACCTGGTCGCCGAATGCGGCGTGCTGCTGGCACGTGCCACCCAGGTGATCGAGAAAGACGGCATCCGCCGGGTCGGCCTGGATGCCGGCATGAACACGCTGATCCGCCCGGCGCTGTACGACGCCTGGCACGACGTGGCGAACCTGAGCCGGTTCGAGCAGCCGGCCGAGACCGTGTTCGACGTGGTCGGGCCGATCTGCGAGTCCAGCGACGTGTTCGGCAAGCGCCGGCGTCTGCCGGCAGGCACCGTGCCCGACGACGTGATGCTGATCGCCGACGCCGGCGCCTACGGCTACAGCATGGCCAGCACCTACAACCAGCGCGAGTTGCCCCGCGAGGAGGCGATCGATGGGCGCGCGGACTGAGTTCGTCGCGGGCAGCGCCGCGGCCGGTGCGGTGGCGATGGCGGCGGCCACCGCGTTGGACCAGTCCGGCACGTCGCTGCCGTGGACCGACAGCCTCAAGTGGGCGTTGCCGGCCCTAGCCGCGGCAGCGGCCGGTGCCTGGCTGGCGTTGCGCTGGCAGCGCCGCGGGCATGCTGCCAGCGCTGGCGCGCTGGCCGTGCGCACCTTGCTGCTGGCCGTGTTGGCCTACCTGCCGGCGCTGGCGCTGTATGTGCTGGTGGCCGTCCTGGCCTCCGCCGCGTCGGTGCCAGCCGGACAGCATTGGCAACTGCTGCTGATGGCCTTCGTGTTCGGCTGCCTGCCGTTGCTGTGGGCGGCCTTGCCGTTTTCGCTGATCGAATTTCTTCTGTGCCGCCGCTACCTGCGGCACACCCGTGTGCTTGCAGGACGTCCATGACCGCTTTCGACAAACAGCAGATCGCCACCTTCCGCTTCGTGCGCTGCGGCTTCGATGCCGACAGCGGCGTGGCGCGCCTGGTCTATGCGTTCGACGACGGCCCGGAGCTGGTGGAGACCATCACCGTGCCCGGCGCGCCGTTCGCGCTCGACCCGGCGCGCGCGCAGGCGGCGCAGCGCGCCCTGCGCCTGCTGCACCTGATCGCTGGCGTCAGCTACTACAAGGCGGCGGTGCCGCCGCGCATCGTCATCGACGATTACGCCATCGATGCCGAGACCGCCGCGCTGCTGGACAGCGTGTACCTGCATGGCTTGGGCGAGTTCGCCTATCGCAACGGCCTGGACCTGCGCGGACGCATCCGCTTCCCGGCCGCGGAGGCCGGTGCCGCCGACGCGGCGGCGCTGGGGCTGCGCGACCAGGCCCTGGTGGCGATCGGCGGCGGCAAGGATTCGCTGGTCAGCATCGAGGCCCTGCGCGCGGCCGGCGTGGCGCAGACGGTGACCTGGATCGGCGGATCGCAGTTGATCCGCGCCTGCGCCGAGCGCACCGGGCTGCCGACCTTGAACATCGGCCGCACGCTGGCGCCTGAGCTGTTCGAACTGAACCGGCAGGGCGCGTGGAACGGGCATATCCCGGTGACGGCGGTGAACTCGGCGATCCTGGTGTTCGCCGCGGTGCTGCACGACGCGGGCCAGGTGGTGTTCTCCAACGAACATTCGGCCAGCTACGGCAGCCAGATCGCCGGCACCGGCGAGGTCAACCACCAGTGGTCCAAGGGCTGGGCCTTCGAGCAGGCGTTCGGGACCCAGGTGCAGCGCTACGTGGCCGCGGACCTGCGCTACTACTCGCTGCTGCGCCCGCTGTCGGAGCTGGCGGTGGCGCGGCAGTTCGCTAAAAACGACCACTACGACGCGCATTTCTCCAGCTGCAACCGCAATTTCCACATCCTCGGCGAGCGTCCGGCGCACCGCTGGTGCGGGGTCTGCCCGAAGTGCCACTTCGTGTTCCTGGCGCTGGCGCCGTTCATGCCGAAGACGCGGCTGGTGCGGATCTTCGGCCGCAACCTGCTCGACGATGCCGGCCAGGCCGGTGGCTTCGATGCGCTGCTGGAGTTCCAGGACCACAAGCCGTTCGAGTGCGTGGGCGAGGGCCGCGAGTCGCGGGCGGCGATGGCGGCGCTGGCCGCGCGTGCGGAATGGAAGGAGGACGCGCTGGTGGCGCGCTTCATCCGCGAGATCCAGCCGCAGCTCGACCCCGTCGACCTGCGCGTGGAGCCGCTGCTGGAACTGGACACGCAGCACCGCATCCCGGCCGACCTGTGGGAACGCGTGCGTGCGAATTTCGCAGCTTGAGTCGCAGCGCGTCGCGCTGTGGGGTTGGGGTCGCGAAGGCCGTGCTGCCTACCGCGCGCTGCGCGATAGCCGGGACCCGGGACCCGGGACCCGGAACGCGGCGTCCACGCCGCTAACCCTGTTCTGCACGCCGGCCGAAGCCGAGGAGGTCGCAATGCTTGGCGATCCTGCGCTGCGGGTGGAAACCGAGGCCAGCGCCGAGCGCCTGGCCGCGTTCGATGTCGTGATCAAGTCGCCCGGGATCAGTCCGTACCGGCCCGAGGCGCAGGCCGCGGCGGCGCGCGGCACACGTTTCGTCGGCGGCACCGCGCTGTGGTTCGCCGAACACGCCGGCGCGGACGGCGTGGTGCCCGGCAGCGTCTGCGTCACCGGCACCAAGGGCAAGAGCACCACCACCGCGCTGCTGGCGCACCTGCTGCGTGCCGGCGGCCATCGCACCGGCCTGGTCGGCAACATCGGCGTGCCGCTGCTGGAAGTGCTGGCGCCGATGCCGCCGCCGCAATACTGGGCGATCGAACTGTCCAGCTACCAGACCGGCGACGTGGCCCGCAGCGGCGCGCGGCCGCAGCTGGCGCTGGTGCTGAACCTGTTTCCCGAGCACCTGGACTGGCACGGCAGCCAGGCGCGCTACATCGCCGACAAGCTCGAACTGGTCACCCATGCGCGGCCGCGCATCGCCCTGCTCAATGCCGCCGATCCGCAGCTGGCGGCCCTGCAATTGCCCGACAGTGAGGTGCGCTGGTTCAACCGCGAGGACGGCTGGCACATGCGCGGCGAAGTGGTCTATCGCGGCGACACCGCGGTGTACGACAGCGCGCAGGCGCCGCTGCCGGGCCGGCACAACCGCGGCAACCTGTGCGCGGTGCTGGCGGCGATCGAGGCGTTGGGCCTGGATGCGGCGGCGCTGGCGCCGGCGGCCGATCGCTTCCGACCGCTGCCGAACCGGCTGCAGACCCTGGGCACGCGCGACGGCGTGACCTATGTGAACGACTCGATCAGCACCACGCCGCATGCCAGCCTCGCGGCGCTGGAGTGCTTCCGCGGGCGGCGCATCGCGCTGCTGGTCGGCGGCCACGACCGCGGCCTGGACTGGCAGGACTTCGCCGAGCAGATGCGCCACGGTGCACCGCTGGAGATCGTCACCATGGGCGCCAATGGCCCGCGCATCCATGCGCTGCTGGCGCCGCTGGCCGCCGAGACCGGCTTCGGCCTGCATGCCGCGGCCGACCTGGCGGAGGCATTGGCGCTGGCGCGCGCGGCGCTGGACGAGCAGGGCGGCGTGGTGCTGCTGTCGCCCGGTGCGCCCAGCTTCGGCGCCTATCGCGACTACGTGGCCCGCGGCCGCCATTTCGCCGCGCTGGCCGGGTTCGACCCGGACGCGATCAGCACCATTCCGGGGCTGGGCATCGCCTGAGCCGCGTCGCGTGGGCGCACACATCGCGCTGGCGGCGCCTTGCGTACACTCCCGCGCTGGTTCCCACGGGAGAAGGGCGATGCGCACACGTTCGATGATGCGGTGGACCGGGCTGCTCGGCCTGGCCTTGGCGCTGCCGTTGCAGGCCTGGGCGGCGATGCAGGCCAAGCCGGTGGAGTGGCAGGTCGGCAAGGACAGTTTCAGCGGCGTGCTGGTCTACGACGATGCCGACCACGACAAGCGCCCCGGCCTGGTGATGGTGCCGAACTGGCGCGGCGTGAACGACTCCGCGGTGGAAAAGGCCAAGCACCTGGCCGGCGACGACTACGTGGTGCTGGTGGCCGACGTCTACGGCAAGGGCAAGCGACCGGCCAACGATACCGAGGCCGGACAGTTCGCCGGCGCGTTGAAGAAGGATCCGGCCACGCTGCGCGCGCGGGCGTTGGCGGCGGTGGCGGCGCTGAAGGCGCAGGCCGGCAAGGCGCCGCTGGACCCGGCCCGGATCGGCGCGGTCGGCTTTTGCTTCGGCGGCACCACGGTGCTGGAACTGGTCCGAGCCGGTACGCCGCTGGCCGGCGTCGTGAGTCTGCACGGTGGCCTGGCCACCGCGGCGTCGGCGGCCGCAGGCAGTGCCAAGGCGCCGGTGCTGGTGCTCAACGGCGCCGACGACAAGAGCGTGAGCCGCGACGATATTGTCGCCTTCGAGCAGGAGATGAACCGCGCCGGCGCCGACTGGCAGTTCGTCAACTTCAGCGGTGCCGTGCACTGCTTCGCCGAAGCCGACGCCAACAGCCCGCCGGGCTGCCAGTACAACCCGCGCGCAGCCAAGCGCGCCTACCGGATGCTCGAGGATTTCTTCGAGGAGCGGTTCGGGCGGGATTAGGGAGGTGCCTCGCGCTGCGCGCTTGGCGGGATTGGGGATTGGCAAAAGCGGTCCGTCGGCGCCGCCTAACTGACCGGTTGGTGTGGCGAGCCTCGCAGCGCTTCAGGCGTCAGCCAAGCCGCCGTTGCGAATCCCCAATCCCGACTCCCCAATCCCAATCCGGCGCGCACAGCGCGCCGGATCAATGCTTCCGCGAGACCGCGTAGCGGGCCAGTCCGCGCAGCGCGGCTACGGCCTCGTTCTCCGGCAGGCCGTCCAGCGCGCGCTCGGCGGCGGCGGCGTAGTCGGCCGCACGGCGGCGGCTGTAGTCGATGCCGCCGCTGGCCTCGATCGCGGCGAGCACTTCCGGCATCGCGCTGGCATCGCCCTGTTCGACGATCTGGCGCAGACGCGCGCGGGTGGCGTCGTCCGCATGCGCCATCGCGTGGATCAGCGGCAGTGTGGCCTTGCCCTCGGCTAGGTCGTCGCCCAGGTTCTTGCCCAGGTCGGCCGCATCGGCGGTGTAGTCGAGCACGTCGTCGGCGATCTGGAACGCATAGCCCAGTTGCATGCCGTAGTCGTACAGGCGCTCCTGCACCGCCTCGCTGGCGCCGGAGGCCAGCGCGCCCAGGCGGGTGCCGGCGGCGAACAGCACCGCGGTCTTGCGCTCGATCACGCGCAGGTACGCGGCTTCGTCGGTGTCGGGGTTGTGCACGTGCAGCAGCTGCAGCACCTCGCCCTCGGCGATGCGGTTGGTGGTGTCGGCCAGCAGGCGCATCACCGCCATGCTGTCCAGCTCCACCATCAGTTGGAAACTGCGCGAATACAGGAAGTCGCCGACCAGCACGCTAGGCGCGTTGCCCCACAGCGCGTTGGCGGTGCTGCGGCCGCGGCGCAGGTCCGACTCGTCGACCACGTCGTCGTGCAGCAGGGTCGAGGTGTGGATGAATTCGATGATCGCCGCCAACTGGTGCTGCATCGGCCCGCCGGCGCCGCAGGCGCGGCCGGCCAGCACCACCAGCATCGGCCGCAGGCGCTTGCCGCCGGCGGAGACGATGTGGTCGGCGATCTGGTTGATCAGCACGACGTCCGAGGCCAGGCGGCGGCGGATCAGGGCGTCCACCTCGGCCATGTCCGGCGCGGCGAGCATCTGGATCTGGGGCAGGCCCAGGGCGGTGCTGGGGGATTCGGCGATGCTCATGCGGACAGGACTGGAAACGTGCGCAAAGTATAGGCTGCGCGGCCACATCCGTCCCGCGGTGGGGCGGGGCCCGGGCCGGAGGGCTTGCCACGCCTGGGTCCGGAGCGCCCTGCGGGTCTCGCCCCGGCAGGATTCCGACAGGCCGATGCGGCGTTTTCCGGCATGCCCGCGGGCGCCTGGCGCAGGCCGGCCCATCCCGGCGATGTTAGGATTGCTCCCCGAAATCTTCTTTACCGCTCTGCGTGCCCCCGGCCGCGGAGACCCCAGACGGAAGCAGCTCATGGCCCGTGGCATCAACAAAGTCATCCTCGTCGGCAACCTCGGCAACGATCCCGACACCAAGTACACCCAGGCCGGCATGGCCATCACCCGGATCAGCCTGGCCACCACCAGCGTGCGCAAGGACAAGGACGGCAACCAGCAGGAACGCACCGAGTGGCATCGCGTGGTGTTTTTCGGAAAGCTCGGTGAGATCGCCGGCGAGTACCTGCGCAAGGGCAGTTCGGTCTACGTCGAAGGCTCGATCCGCTACGACAAGTACACCGGCCAGGACGGCGTGGAGAAGTACTCCACCGACATCGTCGCCGACGAGATGCAGATGCTCGGCGGCCGCGGCGAGGGCGGTGGTGGCGGCATGGGCGGCGGCGACCGTCCGCAGCGCTCGGCGCCGCCGCGCCAGGAACGCTCCGGCATGGGCGGTGGCGGCGGTGGTGGCGGGCAGGATTACGCACCGCGCCGGCAGCAGCCGGCCCCGCAGCAGTCCGCACCGATGGACGACTTCGCGGACGACGACATCCCGTTCTGATTTTTCGTAGTTCCTGCGGTGCAAATGGACCCCGGTGAGCCAGTGCGCTTACCGGGGTTTTTCTTTTATGCGGGCGTTTCCCTTGCTGACGGCATGACATCTGTCTTCTGCCTGTAGCAGACGTACACGATAGGCGAGGGGCACCGGGGTGCGCGAAAGCTCGCGTACCGATGCGGCCTTTGCGCCCCGCGAATCCGAAGCCGTGCCTGCCGAAGGGCGGCTCGTACTGGAATGCCGCGTACATCGCGTCGGCTGGGGGGCGTCGCGATGCCGACGTCGGGCGGGCGGTGCGGACGTGAATTGCGTTCGAAGACGATGAGGGCGATCTGTTCGCTGCGGCAGCCAGCAGTGTCGATCGCAAATCCCGTTTCGACCGTGTCGTGATCGGGCAAGTT
This sequence comes from Xanthomonas sp. 3498, assembly GCF_014199795.1. Lineage (NCBI taxonomy): Bacteria > Pseudomonadati > Pseudomonadota > Gammaproteobacteria > Lysobacterales > Lysobacteraceae > Xanthomonas > Xanthomonas sp. 3498. The sequence goes on along the minus strand of NZ_JACHOH010000004.1, from coordinate 373,313 downwards.
GGTGCGCAAGATCTCGATTCATAGGTCTTCGGTTGCACTGCCATGCGCGCCAATGTGATCGATTGGCTGACAGGCGAGCCGAAGCTTCAGCGCGCCGCGCGAATTCCATCACGTTGATGCGGCCGTCGGCGCCACAGGCGTTGTGCCCTGCAGCATGGATCGTCGTGCAGTGCGTCTTGCAAAACAGCGATTCCCTCCTCTATGGTGCAATCGATTGAATCGCGGCGATTCATCAGCGTTTGACGCCGGTTGGGAGGCCGGAAGGTGGATGTCTATCCATTCGAATGGACCGGCGCCGGCCTCGGGGTTCACGCGGCGCGACGCGCTGCGCATGGCGGTCGCCGGGAGCCTTGGCCTTGGGGCGGCGGGCGTGCTGCCGGCGCGTGCCGTTGCCACGCCGCTCAGGGGCAACCTGAAGCAGTCCGTCGCCCGCTGGACGTTTCCGCAGCTGTCGACCGCACAGCTTTGCCAAGTGGTGAAGGGCATGGGGTTCGCCGCCATCGATCTGGTGGGCCCGGCGGATTGGCCCATGCTGAAGGCGCATGGCGTGTACAGCGCGATGTGCAACGGCGCGGAACTCGGCCTGGACAAGGGCTTCGCCGGCAGCCAGTTCCACGATGAGCTGGTCGAGCGCTACACGCGGCACATCGACCTGGTGGCCGATGCCGGCTATCGCAACCTCATCTGCTTTTCCGGCAACCGCAATGGCATGGATCCGCAGGACGGCATGGCCCACGCCGAAGTCGGGCTCAAGCGCATCCTCGGCCATGCCGAGAAGCGCGGCGTCGTGCTGGTGATGGAACTGCTGAACTCCAAGGTCGATCACCCCGACTACCTGTGCGACCACTCTGCCTGGGGCGTCGAGTTGTGCCGGCGGATCGGCTCGGACCATTTCGGCCTGCTGTACGACATCTACCACATGCAGATCATGGAGGGCGACATCATCGCCACCATCGGCAAGCATCACGCGTGCTTCAAGCATTACCACACCGCCGGCGTACCGGGCCGGCACGAGATCGGGGACGCTCAGGAGCTCCACTATCCCGCCATCTGTCGCGCGATTCGCGATACCGGTTTCGATGGCTATCTGGCGCAGGAATTCGTTCCTACGGCGCCGGATCCCGTCGGCTCGCTGCGCGAGGCGATCCGCCTCTGCGACGTCTGAAACGCTATCCACCCAGGTGAAGTAGAACCCATGGCAGACAATCATTACGACGCCATCGTCGTTGGCTCGGGAATCAGTGGCGGTTGGGCGGCGAAGGAGCTGACCGAGAAGGGGCTCAAGGTCCTGATGCTGGAACGCGGCCGCAACATCGAGCACGTCAAGGACTACGTCAACGCGATGAAGGAGGCGTGGGATTTTCCGCACCGCAACCGTCCGACCCAGGCGATGAAGGCCGCTTATCCGGTGCTGATGCGCGACTACGCCCTGGTCGAGAACCTGCAGGGCATGTGGGCCAACGAACAGGAATCGCCCTACACCGAGATCAAGCGATTCGACTGGTTCCGCGGCTATCACGTGGGCGGTCGCTCGCTGATGTGGGGACGGCAGAGCTATCGCCTGTCGGACCTGGATTTCGAGGCGAACCTCAAGGACGGCATCGCCACCGATTGGCCGATCCGTTACGCCGACATCGCGCCGTGGTACGACCACGTGGAGAAGTTCGCCGGCATCGCCGGCACGCGCGAGGGACTGGACGTGTTGCCGGACGGCGAGTTCCTGCCGCCGATCCCGTTGAACATCGTCGAGAAGGACGTCGCCACGCGGATCAAGAAGGCCTTTGGCGGCACCAGGCACCTGATCCACTCGCGCACCGCGAACATCACACAGCCCAAGGTCGAGCAGGGCCGGGTCAACTGCCAGTATCGCAACAAGTGCATCCTGGGCTGTCCCTTCGGTGCCTATTTCTCGACCCAGGCGGCAACGCTGCCGGCGGCGATGAAGACGGGCAACCTGACCTTGCGGCCGTTCTCGATCGTCAAGGAGGTGCTCTACGACAAGGATCGCAAGCGTGCGCGCGGCGTGGAGATCATCGACGCCGAGAGCGGGCAGACCTACCAGTACACGGCCAATGTCATCTTCCTCAACGCGTCCTCCTTCAATTCGACCTGGCTACTGATGAACTCGGCCACCGACGTCTGGGACGGCGGCCTGGGGTCCTCGTCCGGCGAACTCGGGCACAACGTGATGGACCATCATTTCGGCGCCGGCGCCTCCGGCCGGGTCGAAGGCTATGACGACAAGTACTACTTCGGCCGTCGTCCCTGCGGCTTCTACATCCCCCGGTTCCGCAACGTCGCCGGAGACAAGCGCGGCTACCTGCGCGGCTTCGGCTACCAGGGCGGCGCTAGCCGCACCGGCTGGTCGCGCGAGATCGCCGAGCTGAACATCGGCGCCGACCTGAAGGAGGCGCTGACCGTGCCGGGTGACTGGCGCATCGGCATGACCGGCTTCGGCGAAATGCTGCCGCACCACGACAACGCGATTCGCCTGGACCCGCAGCGCAAGGACAAATGGGGGCTGCCGGTGCTGGCGATGGACGTCGCCATGCGCGAGAACGAAAAGGCCATGCGCAAGGACATGGCCGCCGACGCCGCCGAGATGCTGGAGGCGGCCGGCGTCAAGGAGGTGAAGATGCACGATGCCGACTACGCGCCGGGCAAGGGCATCCACGAGATGGGCACCGCGCGCATGGGCCGGGACCGCAAGAACTCCGTGCTGAACCAGTACAACCAGGTGTGGGACGCGCCGAACGTCTACGTGACCGACGGCGCCTGCATGACTTCCAGTGCCTGCGTGAATCCCTCACTGACCTACATGGCGCTGACCGCGCGTGCCGCCGATCATGCCGTGCGCGAACTGAAAGCGGGGAACCTGTGATGGAACGTCGCGAACTGCTGAAGATGATCTTCGCCGCCACGGGCGCGGCCATGGTCGGCCTGCCCGCGCTCGCCTCTGCACAGGCGCCGGCCGCCGGGGCGAAGGCCCTGTTCTCCGCTGTCGATATCGGCATGCTGGACGAGATCGCCGAGACCATCCTGCCGCGGACCAAGACGCCGGGGGCCAAGGACGCCGGCGCCGGCGCGTTCATGGCGAAATTCGTCACCGACTGCTACACCCCCCGGCAGCAGTCGACGTTCCGCACCGGCCTGACCGAGATCGACAAACGTGCCGGCGGTCGATTCGTGTCGCTCACGCCACAGGCCCGTACCGAGTTGCTGCGCGCCCTGGATGCGGAAGCCAGGACACACGTCGTCGACGTGACCGACATCGGCACCGCCGAAGCGGCGGACGCGATGCCGCATCCCTTCACGATGCTCAAGCAGCTGACCATCTTCGGCTTCTTCACGTCCAAGGTCGGCGCGACCGAAGTGCTGCGTTATGTCGCCGTGCCGGGCCGCTTCGAAGAGGTGACCTATGTTCCCGGCACGCCGGCCTGGGCGACCAGCTGATGGAACGCCTCGCTTCGCCATTCCTTCCTTTCCTGGAAACACGATGACCAGACCCTTGCTGATGGCGGCCTGCCTGCTGGTCGCGGCGCCTGCGTTCGCGCAGGCCGACGGTGACCCCGCACGCGATCCGGCCAAGACCGAAGTGTGGAAGCCCGTGCCCGCGGTCGTGGCCACGCCCCCGGGCAGCGCGCCCTCCGATGCGATCGTGCTGTTCGACGGCAAGGATCTGTCGGCCTGGGAGTCGGAGCAGGGCGGACGCGCGCCCTGGCTCGTCGCCGACGGCGCGATGACCGTGGTGCCGGGCAGCAAGGGCATCCGCACCAAACAGCGCTTCTGCGACATTCAGTTGCACGTCGAGTGGCGCACGCCCACCGCGACCCGCGGATTCGAAGGCCAGCAGCGGGGCAACAGCGGCATCTTCCTGCAGGAACTGTACGAGTTGCAGGTGCTCGACAGCTACAACAACCCCACCTATGCCAACGGCCAGGCCGGTGCGATCTACAAGCAGGCCATTCCGCTGGTGAATGCATCGCGTGCGCCGGGCCAGTGGCAGGCGTACGACATCATCTGGAAGGCGCCCCGCTTCTCGCAGGGCGGCGGACTCACGTCGCCGGCCCGCATCACCGTCCTGCACAACGGCGTCCTGGTGCAGGACGACACCGTGCTGTCGGGCAAGACCGAGTACATCGGCGCGCCGTCGTACGCGCCGCATGCATGCGCGCCGCTCCTCCTGCAGGAGCACGATTCCAAGGTCAGCTACCGCAACATCTGGGTGCGCGAGCTGTAGCGCCGGCGCGCCGTCGGCGCCGGTCGCCTATTGCGCCAGGAAGCTGGCGAGGTCGTCGACTTCCTGTTGGGACAGCTGCGAAAAGGGGGGCATCAAGCCGCCGCCCTTGCGGATCTTCTCCTTGATCTGCGCAGGCTGCAGGCGCTTGCCCACGTCGGTCAGTGCGGGGAACGTGGGCGGGACGCCTGCGCGATTGGCGCCGTGGCATGCCGTGCAGTGGGTAGCGTAGAGCTGCGCGCCGGCCGTCGGGTCGTCCTTGGACCATGCCGTGGGCGCAAGCGTCGTCCCCAGCAGCACCACGGCCATCGTCAGGATCGTTTTCAAGCGGGCCTCCTTTGTGGACTAACGCGGCGTGGCGGCGGGCAGGTGTTCGCGCAGGTACGCCGCCCCGGTCTTGACGACGGTGGCCGGATCGCGCGGTTGGTCGTGCTCGATGATGTACCACTGCACGCCGCTCGCCGCCGCGGCAGGCAGGATCGCGCTCCAGTCCAGCACGCCCTGGCCGACGGCGGCGAAGCCCCCTTCGTCTTCGGCCTGGCCTTTCGGTGCATTGTCCTTGGCGTGGACCGCGAACATGCGGCCCTTGAACTTGCCCAGCATCGTCGCCGGGTCGTAGCCCGCGCGCGCGACCCAGGCCAGGTCCAGCTCGGTCTGCAGATCGGGGCCGGCCGCGGCGAACAGCAGCTCCAGGCCGGTCTTGCCATCGAAGTCGACCAGTTCGAAGTCGTGGTTGTGATAGGCCAGGCGCATGCCCTTGGCGCGCGCCTTTTTCGCGATCTGGCCCAGTTCCTTGCCCAATGCCGTCCAGCCTGCGGCATCGGTGGGCCGATCCTTCTGGTCCAGGTAAGGCACCACCAGCGTCGTGTTGCCGATCGACCGGTTGAAGGCCACCGCGCCGTCCAGGTCCTTGCGCAGATCGGCCAGTTGCACGTGCGAGGAGATCGCCTTGATCGCATACTTGTCCAGTAACTGCTTGAGTTCCACCGCGCTGACGTTCTGCGTACCGACCGTTTCCACCGCGCCCACGCCCGCGTCGTGGACGATCTTCAACTGTTGGTCGAGCGAGCCGGCGTTGCGCAGCGTGTACATCTGCACCGCGATGGGTGGCTGCGGGCCGGCGGCGTCGCGTGCGAAGGCGGGCAGGGCAGCCAGGAGCAGCAGTGCGAGGGTTGCGGTTCTGCGTGTCGGTGTGTTCATCAGGAAGTCCTCCCGGGAATCAATCGATGGATGTCCAGCCGCGTGTCCTGGCCGATGTGATGACGCGATCGACGATCAGCGCCGAACGCAGCCCGTCGTCGAAGGTGGGCAGGCCTTCCGGCCGCTCGCCGTCGATGGCGCGGTAGGTGTCGGCGACGAACGCCTCGAAGCAATCGCCGTAGCCCTGCGCGTGCCCGGCCGGCAGCGTCGCCAGCCGGCGTTGTTCGGCGCTGCCGGCGCCCGGACCGCGCACGAAGATTTCCTCGCGCTGATCGGGCCGGCCGATCCACAGGCGTTCGGCGTCCTCCTGGTCGAACGCTACGCTGGCTTGGGCGCCATCGATCTCGAACCAGAGGCGATTGCGCCGCCCCGCCGAGACCTGGCTGACCGTCAACGAGGCCAGCGTGCCCGCGCCGGTTCTGAGCATCGCCATGGCCACGTCTTCGCTGGAGACCGCCTGCATCGCGCCGCCCGCCGCCGGCGTGGTGAAGCTCTGCCCGGTGGTGGTGCCGCGCTCGGCGATCACGGTCGCGAACGCTGCGCTGACCTCGGCGAAGCGCTCGCCGCTGACCCATTCCACCAGGTCGCACCAGTGCGAGCCGATGTCGGCGAACGCCCGTGACGCGCCGCCCAGCGTCGGGTCCACGCGCCAGTTGTTGCTGGCCGGGTCCAACAGCCAGTCCTGCAGGTAGCTGCCGTGGATCAGGCGCAGCGGCCCCAGTTCGCCCTGGGCGATGCGGGCGCGCGCCTCGCGGATCACCGGGTGGTAGCGGTAGACGAAGGGCACCGTGGCGACCAGTCCGGTCGAGCGGGCCAAGGCCGCCAACGCCCCGGCGTCGTCCAGCGTCGTGGCCAGCGGCTTCTCGCAGATCACGTGCTTGCCGGCGTCCAGCGCCGCCTGCGCCATGGCACGGTGCAGGTGGTTGGGCGTGCAGACGTGCACGACCTGCACCTGCGGATCGGCGACCACCTCCTCGAGATCGCGATAGGCGCGCGGGACGTCCCACGACTGCGCCACGTCGCGCGCGCGCTGCGGGGAGGAGGCGGCGACGCCGCGGACCGCGGCCCCGGCGAGCAGGGCCGCGCGACGGTGCACGGCGCCGATCATGCCGGTGCCGACGATGGCGATTCCAAGCTTGGGCATCGGGGGGTTCCTCAAGGCGCGGAAGGTGCGGCCGCGACGGCGGGCCGGTCGCGGAACAGCAGCAGGAAGGCGATCAGCACGAGCAGCGCGACACCGGCCGGGAACAGCCAGATCCGCTGCCAGTCCGGGCCTGCCGCGGTGGTGTAGTGCTCCACCACCGCGCCGGACAGGAACGTACCGATCAGCATGCCCACCCCGTATGTGGCCAGGGTGATGAAGCCCTGCGCACTGCTGCGCGCGGCGGAGCCGGCATGCGCATCGGTGTAGATCTGGCCGGTGACGAAGAAGAAGTCGTAGCAGATGCCGTGCAGCACGATGCCGATCACCAGCAGGGAAAAGCCGCCGCCCGCATCGCCGAAGGCGAACATCGCGTAGCGCACCACCCACGCCGCCATGCCCACCGCCAGCATCGTCTTGACGCCCAGCCGCACGAACAGGAACGGCATGGCCAGCATCAGCAGCACTTCGGACACCTGGCCCAGCGATTGCAGGCCGGCCGCACCGCGCACGCCCAGATCGTTGAGGTAGGGGTTGGTGAAGTTGTAGTAGAACGCCAGCGGAATGCAGATGGCGATGGACGCCAGGAAGAACACCAGATAGGAACGCGACTTCAGCAGCCGCAGCGCGTCCAGCCCCAGGATCTGCCCCAGCCCGGCATCGCGCTGTTGCGCCAGTGGCGGAGTGTGCGGCAGGGTGAAGGCATACAGGCCCAAGGCCAGCGACGCCATCGCCGCCATCCGGAACGTCAGCTCGAGCCGATGCGCCTGTTCCCAGCCCAGCCAGCCGATCAGCACGCCGGCCACGATCCAGCCGACGCTCCCGGCCACGCGTACTGGCGGAAACTGCTTTTCAGGCGATTGCATGTGCCGCATCGCCACGCTGTTGGCCAGTGCCAGCGTCGGCATGAACAGCAGCATGTAGCCCATGACGCAGGCGAAGAACACGCTGAAGGTCGTCGCCGTGGACGCCAGCCACATGAGCACCGCACCGGCGAGGTGCAGCAGTGCGAGGATGCGCTGCGCCGCGAAGTAGCGATCGGCGATCAGGCCGACCAGGAACGGGGCGACGATGGCGCCGATGGACTGGCTGAGGAACGCCGTCGCCACCTGGCTCGCGCTGGCCTGCAGGGGGCCTTGCACCAGGTACGTGCCCAGGGTCACGAACCATGCCCCCCAGATGAAGAACTGCAGAAACATCATCGCGCCCAAGCGCGACATGGTGTGCGTCATGGCGTCCCCTCCCAGGGCGGCAATGGCTCAGGTTCCCAGCATGCGCCGCAGCGAGTCCGGATCGGCGCCGCTGCCGGCGAAGTCGTCGAAGGCGCGTTCGGTCACGCGGATGATGTGGTCGCGAATGAACGCGGCACCCTCGCGTGCCCCATCTTCCGGGTGCTTCAGGCAGCACTCCCACTCCAGCACGGCCCAGCCCGGGAAGTCGTATTGCGCGAACTTGGAGAAGATCGCCTTGAAATCGATCTGGCCATCGCCGAGCGAACGGAACCGCCCCGGACGATCGATCCAGTCCTGGTAGCCGCCATAGACGCCGCTGCGCGCGCTGGCGCGGTACTCCGCGTCCTTGACGTGGAAGATGCCGATGCGCGCGTGGTAGCGATCGATGAACCCCAGATAGTCCATCTGCTGCAGCAGCAGGTGGCTGGGGTCGTACAGGATCTTGGCGCGGGGGTGGTGATCGACCATGTCGAGGAAGCACTCGAAGGTCGCGCCGTCGTGCAGGTCCTCGCCCGGGTGGATCTCGAAGCACAGGTCCACGCCGCAGGCGTCGAAGGCATCCAGGAGGGGGCGCCAGCGCCGACCGAGTTCGGCGAAGGCTTCTTCCACCAGCCCGGGCGGGCGTTGCGGCCAGGGATAGAAGTAAGGCCAGGCCAGCGCGCCGGAGAACGTGGCATGCGCGGTCAGCCCCAGGCGCTGGCTGGCCTTGGCGGCCAGCCGCAGCTGCTCCACCGCCCAGGCCTGGCGGGCGGCGGGGTTGCCGCGCTTGTCCGGCGGTGCGAAGCCGTCGAACAGGCTGTCGTAGGCGGGGTGGACGGCGACCAGCTGTCCCTGCAGGTGGGTGGACAGCTCGGTGATCTGCAGGCCGTGCCCGGCCAGCATGCCGGCGAGGTCGTCGCAGTACGCCTGGCTGTGCGCGGCCTGGGCCAGATCGAACAGGTGGGGCGCGCTGGTGGGGACTTGTAGGCCAGAATAGCCCAGGCCCGCGGCCCATTCGGCCAGCGTGTCCAAGCGATTGAAGGGAGGTGTGTCGGCGATGAACTGTGCCAGGAACAGCGCTGGACCCTTGAGCGTCTTCAACGTGATTCGCCCTCATGCAATCGATTGAATCATCCTAGCATGGGCCTCCCGCAAGACCCGTTGTGCACTGCACAGCAGCAACAAGAGCTCAGTTCATGGCGACCACCATCTACGACATCGCAAAGCACGTCGGCGTCACCGCGGGCACGGTGTCGCGGGCGCTCTCCCGGCCGGAAAAGGTCTTGCCCGCCACGCGCGCGCGCATCGAGCAGGCCGCCGCCGCGCTGGGCTATGTCCCCAACACGGTGGCCCGGACGCTGAAGACCCAGCGCAGCGGCAAGCTGCTGGTCACCGTCCCGGACATCGCCAATCCCTTCTTCGCCCAGATCCTGCAGGGCGCGGAGGACGCCGCGCAGGCGGTCGGCTACGCCGTCCTGCTGGGCGATACCCAGCACCAGCCCGACCGCGAGGAGCGCTATGCGCAGATGCTCCCACGCAACGAGGCGGACGGCCTGATCGTGCTGGGACATCGCCTGCCGCCGACGGCGCGTGAGATCGTCAAGCAGCAGGGCGCCGCCGCGCCGGTGGTCAACGGCTGCGAGTTCGACCCGGCGCTGGGGATTCCCAGCGTCCACATCGACAACGCGGCTGCCGCACGCGCCGTGATGGAACACCTGTATGGACTGGGGCACGCGCGGATCGCCGTGGTGGGCGGCCCGCCCGACAATCCCCTGCATCAGCAACGACTGGAAGGGGTCCGCGCTTCCGCCAAGACATGCGGCCGCCTGCGCAACCTGACCGTCGTGCCGGGCGACTTCTCCGTCGAATCCGGCCATGCGGCGGCGATGGCGCTATTGGGCCGTACAGCCGCGCCGACCGCGATCTTCTGCTTCAGCGATCAGATGGCACTGGGTGCCCTGGCGGCCTGCCGCGACCTGGGTATCCGCGTGCCGGACGACCTGTCCATCGTCGGCTTCGACGACCTGGCCTCGTCCAGTTACCTCACGCCGCCATTGACGACCATCCGGCAGCCCATGCGCGAAATCGGCGTCCGCGCGGTCAACCTGCTGCTCGCCATCATCGAAAAGGTGGACGTGCCGTTGCAGCAGACGCTGGATTTCAGCTTGATGGTGCGCGGGTCGACCGGTGCGCCGAGGGGGTAAATGACGGCGGGGATATGGGGCGATGCGCTTGATCGGTGCGCGCTGCCAGTTCCGTGGCAGATGAGGGCGTGCGGCCTCCGGGCTGCACGCCCTTTTTGGTTGCTAGCCGTGACGTCGATGGAGGTCGGCGCCCAGGTTCCGGCACGCCATCGGACAAGCGCCTGGATTAAACTTCACGCGAACGTCACGCCAACAGGAACAGGGGGACAGGGAATGAAGAGGGGACTGCGCGCAGTCGCGTTGTTGTGTCTGCTGGGAGCGGGGAATGCATGGGCGCAGGTGGATCTGGCGCCTTATCTCAAGAAGGAACAGGTTGGCGAGTTGAAGCTGTCGCCCACCGGTGAGTATTACGCCGCGACCGTGCCGCTGGCCGACCGCACTGCGCTGGCGGTGATGCGCCGCTCCGACAGCAAGATCGTCGGCAGTTTTTCGATGGACAAGAACAGCCACGTCAACGAATTCGAGTGGGTCAACGACACCCGCGTGGTGTTCAGCATGGCCGAAAAGATAGGGTCGCTGGACGCGCCGAGGGGGACGGGAGAGCTGTTTGCGATCAATGCCGATGGCAGTGCCGCCGAATTGCTGGTGGGTCAGCGGGTGACCGGCAACGGTCCCGGCACCTTGATCCAGACCAAGAAGGTCGAGGACGTCATCGCCGACATGGTCGGTCCGCTGCCTGGCGATGACCGCAATGTCATCATCCAGGTCCGCCCGTTCAGCGTCAGCAAGGACCCTTACAGCCGCGCCGAGATCATGGATGTGTACACGGGTCGCCGCCGCACGCTGGCCGGTTCGCCGAAGGTGCGCGGTGCCGAGTTCTACAGCGACGAGCAAGGCAAGGTGCGCTTCGCCTCGGGCGCCGACGCCGACAATGCCAGGAAGCTGTTCTACCGCGATCCGCAGGGCGGCGACTGGAAGTTGATCAACGACGAGAACGTCAGTCAGCACGTAGAGACGCCGCTCGGATTCTCCGAGGATGGGCGGATCGCCTATCTGCAGGTTCAGCAGGCCAAGGGCAGCGACGCGATCGAGTCATGGAATGCGGACAGCGGAGAGCGCAAGGTCGTGGCGCACGATGCGCTGGCCGATCCCTACCGGATCATGTACCGCCACGGCACCCGTGTCCCGGTCGGGGTCGAGGTGCTGGGCGACAAGCCGCGCAGCCTGTTCTTCGACGCGAACTCGCCGGAAGCCAAGACCCAGCGCTCGCTGGAAGCGGCCTTCCCGGGGCAGGCGGTCTACGTCACCTCGAGCACCCGCGATGGCCGGCTCAACCTGGTGCAGGTGCAGTCCGGGCGCAATCCGGGCGAGTTCTATCTGTTCGATACGGTGGCCAAGAAGGCAGAGTTCGTCTTTGCGCGTCGCGCTGCCTTGCAGCCGCCCAAGCTGGGCGAGGTGCGGCCGATCGCGCTGCAGGCACGCGATGGCCTGACCTTGCACGGCTTCGTGACGCTGCCCACGTCGGCCGCCACGGGCAAGGTGCCGATGGTGGTGATGCCGCATGGCGGCCCCTTCGGGATCTTCGACAACGGCCTGTTCGACGAGGATGCCCAGATCCTGGCCAGTGCCGGCTATGCGGTGTTGCAGGTCAATTATCGCGGTTCCGGCAACTACGGCCGCTCGTTCAAGCAGGCGGGCGCCGGCCAGTGGGGTGGCAAGATGCAGGACGACGTCACCGATGCCACACGCTGGGCGATCGCCCAGGGCATCGCTGATCCGCAGCGCATCTGCATGTTCGGCGCCAGCTATGGTGCCTACGCGTCGTTGATGGGGGTCGCCAAGGAGCCGTCGCTGTACCGCTGTGCGGCCGGCTATGTCGGTGTCTACGACCTGCCGCTGATGTACGCGAAGGGCGATATCCAGCAACGCGACGCGGGCCAGACCTATTTGCGGGAGTGGTTGGGGCCGAGCAGCGAACTGGCTGCGGTCTCGCCGGTCAACCTGGCCGACAGGATCAAGGTGCCGGTATTCCTGGCCGCTGGCGGCGAGGACGAGCGCGCCCCGATCCTGCATTCCAAGAAGATGGAAGCCGCGCTGAAGAAGGCCGGGGTGCCGGTGGAAACGCTGTATGTCCCGACCGAAGGCCATGGCTTCTATACCGAGGAACACCGTCGCGAGTTCTACACCCGGCTGCTGGCGTTTCTGAGCAAGTCGCTGGGCGGCGCGCAGGCGGCGCCGGCAGCGACGAAGCCGTAAGTGGTTTTCGCCCGGCGATACGTGTGAGGCGCCAGGCGCCACAGCTGCGCGGCATCAGTGCGGTCCGGTGCTTCCGGACCGCACTGATGACGGTTGGGCTCCATAGTTCAGCGTGGCCAACTGGCACTTCGGGGTCTTGCCGAATTGGTCACCTGCTTCCATGGCTGGTCGATCTTGCCGCTCTGGCCGTCCGGCGCCTCGATCGTAGGCTGAGAAAGCGACGTCCTCGCCTGCCGCATGGGATTGTCAGGCAAACTGCCGGACGAAGCGCTCCAGCCAAAGGAACGAGATCAACGGCGCCGTCAGCGGACGTGCGCGCGTCGCCACCAACTCGTCCAGAAGTTGCAGTACGGCGTCGCGGTTGACCAGGCCCAAGTCGGCAAGGGCGCATTCGCTCAGCTGCATGGCGATCGTCTTGGCGTGATGTGCGATCAGCTCAGGCAGGACATGGGCGAACGTTTCCTTGCAATAATCCCGTGGAAATATGTCGCCTACGTTGGCCTGCAAATATCGCCACATCGTTTCTCGATCTTTCCGGCTCTCGAGCGGCAGGCGCCGACAAAAAGCAACCAGATGTGGATCGCTTAGCGGATTGACCGGCCAAAGGCCTCGCCGCAGCAGATGCGGAGCCTGGCACATGCTCGAGGCCAACACGGAGGCCGATAAAGGCCCGGCGGGCGCATCGAATCCATTGAGCGAACGCGATGCATTGAGCGCTCGGGGCGTCAACAATAGGTCCGCGCGCCGCTTGGCTTCTGCGGCCACAATGCCATTGCGGCTGCCGGTGGAGTGTTCCTCATTCCGATACGTCGGGAACAACTGGTCTCCGCCAATGCCGGTGAAAAGCCGATCGCTCCCCTGCGCTTGAGCACTGTCCCACACGCTTTCGAACGCTTCGAGGTAGAACTCGGCAAGGGGATAGTCCGGTCGGCTCGCACTCGGTTGCAGATCGAGCGTCGGCGGGAACGCGTCGATATTGACCGCCGTGTCGCGAAGACCCAGCTTTTCGACAAGCAGGCGGCGACGTTCGACCTGGTTCTGACTGGATCCCTCATCGAGCAAGATTCCCAGGCTAAGGATGTTGTGCTGCGATCGCGTCAGCGCGCATGCAACGGTCGCCGAGTCCATGCCCCCGCTCAACTCGACGGCCACCTGTTTCGACGCGGGTCGAATCGAAACCGCGCGATGCAATAGTTGGCCGAATCGCTCCATGCCGTAGTCGCTCAATGCGTCATCGGAAGGCGCTACGGTTTCTGCAGGCGAGGGGTAGACGTAACGGACCTTGCCCGGCTCCGCATAAAGCGTGGCGCGTTCCGTCAGCATCAGAACGCCCGAAAACAATTGCCTGGCGGAATAATCCGCGCCGAGTGCGAGGCGCCGGCTGGCCATCTCCAGATCAATGGTGGTGGACCGGGAAAAAAAGTCGGCCAGATCGTAGGAGATTTCTACTGCGTCATCGGAGACCCGGCAGTAGACTGGCGCCGATCCGAGCAGGCCCGCGCGCAGCTTCAATCGGCATCCGGCCTGGGCCACTTCGATCATGAGATAATCGAGCGGCCATAGCAAAGCCTCTTTGTAGAGCTGGTTGAATCGATCGGCATCGACCAGCATGCCTGTATCGTCTTTTGTCCATTCGATCTCCGTGCAACGTTCGCGCACCGTGGCGAACCACTGTCCCTGCGTGCGGACCACAACGGTTTCCACAGCGGAGTGACGGTAGGGGACGATCTGGCTTTTCCCGAGGCACAGGGTGTCGTTCTGCCACAGCGGCGATTGCTCGAGGTCGGAAAAGGCAATGGTGGCCTTGATCATGGAGATCGGCTGCCTGAGAGCGGTGTCGTGTGGTGACCGCGTTTTCGAACAAAAGAACGCCGCCTGATGGCGGCGTTCTTCATCGCGACGTATCGATCGAATCGCCGTCGTTTTAGCCGCCCGGCTGCGTGGAGTACCAGCGAGAATCGTCGCCGAGATAGGGCTTCATCTCGCAGACGCCGGGCGCTGCGATATTTTGCATGGGTTCGTCGAGCTGGACAGCGAAAGGATTGGAGAGGGACTCTTGTTTCTCAAGCTTGCCATCTTGGATTTTCATCACAAAACTCCTTTTTTTAGATGTCGTCGTCATGCGGCGACGAACAGAACCTATCACTGCGCCTACGGCAAAACAAGTTTGCCGAATTTCATGGTTTCACATGAAACTTGTTAAATCAGGTGTTTTAATAAAGAAAACTGCCTTTATGTTCTTAATGTATCGCCCATGTATCGTTAATGGGCAGCCAAGACCCGTTACTGTCTCGCGATGTGGCAATTTATGTCTGTTTGTATCATGTGCCGCTGATCGATGTGAAAAGGCGACGCCAGTAACGCGGTACCGGCCAGACTTATTTGTGCGAACGGTTGGGGCCTGGCAGTGAGCGGGCCCGGTTGGATTTTGGGTTCAGTGCGACTCGCGGTCTTATCGTCGTGGTCGGCACTGACCACGTCAGATGCGCGCGCGTCGAGATCTGAGCCGGCTGTGTCGCCGCTCAGGCGACGCAGCCGCTCAGCGCACTCCGTGCATCATCCGCCGCAGCAGCGGCGCGGCCAGGAAGGCGAGCACCGCGCAGCCCACGCCGATCCACAGCAGCAGCCAGAACAGATGCGCGTACTTGGCCGCGGCGTCGGCGACGTTGAGGGTCTGGCCGTCCGGCACCTCGATCGCGGCGAGCTTGCCGAACAGCGCTGCCAGCGCTTCGGAGAAGGCGGTTGCCAGGAACCAGGTGCCCATCATCAGGCTGACCACGCGCGGCACTGCGAGCTGGGTCACCGCCGACAGGCCGACCGGCGACAGGCACATTTCGCCGGCCTCCAGCACGAAATAGGCGAGCACCAGCCACCACACGCTCGCCATCTGTCCGGTCGCGCCGACCTGTTGCGCGGCCAGCGCCAGCGGCACGAAGGACAGGCCGGCCAGCAACAATCCCATTGCCGACTTGGCGGGCTTGGACGGCTCGCGTCCGCGCCGCGCCAGCCACGCCCACAGCGCGGCGAACAGCGGCGCCAGCAGCACCAGGAACAGCGCGCCCAGGTAGGTCAGCGAGCCGGCGGTCTGCGGCAGCACCAGGCAGTCGCGGATCAGGAACAGCAGCATCAGCGCGCTGACCGCGACGAACAGCCGCCGCGGCGCGGACGAGCTGGGGCGGCGGTCGGACAGCGAGGCCGCCAGCACGAAGCCCAGCGGCGCCAGCAGCAGCGAGGCGATCGACCAGGGCAGGGGCGTGCCGCCGCGGATCACCAGCGATGGCACGATGTCCTTGGTCATCAGCCGGTCGGTGAAAGTGACCCACGAGCCGTAGGTCTGCTCGTAAAGGGTGAAGTACACCAGCGCCATCGCGATCAGCACCATCAGCGCGATCATCTGCTGGCGCTGCACCGGGGTGCATTGGGTGCCGGTGAACCAGGCGAACCACAGCAGCACCGCGCCGAGCACCAGCAGCATCAGCAACAGGGCCAGGGAGATTTCCCCGCCCAGGCTGAAGGCGCCGTTGGCCGCGGCCCACATCAAGGCGGCCACCGGCAGCACGCCCAGCACGGCGCACAGGTAGATCGCCCATTCGCGCGGGACGCCGAGCACGCGCTCGCGCAGCAGCGCCGGTTGCGCCGGTTCGGCGTGGCCGTGCAGGTACTTCTGGCCCCACAGGAACATGCCCAGGCCGAGGAGCATGCCGATGCCGGCCGCCCCGAAGCCGTAGCGCCAGCCGTAGGCTTCGCCGAGGAAGCCGCAGACCAGGGAGGCGAACAGGGCGCCGAGGTTGATGCCGGCGTAGAACAGCGAGAAGCCGGCGTCGCGGCGCGGGTCGTCGGCCGGATACAGCTTGCCGACGATGGTGGAGATGTTGGGCTTGAGGAAGCCCACGCCCATGATGATCAGCGCTAGCGACAGGTAGGTCACGCCCAGGGATGCGGTGTCGCGCACCACCTCGCCGTTGATTCGGGTGGCGGCGTGACCCTCGAAGGCCATGCCGATGTGGCCGAGCACCAGCAGCAGGCCGCCGAACACCACCGCCTTGCGCATGCCCAGCCAGCGATCGGCGAGCAGGCCGCCGAGCACCGGCACGCAGTACACCAGGCCGCCGTAGGCGCCGAGCAGGTCGAGTCCCGCGTCGTCGCCGAACAGGTGGTACTTGGTCAGGTACAGCAACAGCAGCGCCTTCATGCCGTAGAAGGAGAAGCGCTCCCACATCTCGGTGAAGAAGCAGACGTAGACGCCCTTGGGATGGCCGAGGAAATCGTCGCGCGCGTCGCGCAACGGCAGGGAGGACACGGACACGGCGACTCTCGGCGCAGGAGGCAGGCGGCGGAGTATAGGGGGGCCGGCGTTCGCTCGAATGGCGGTCCGCGGCACGTGAGGTGTCGCACGAGGTCGGACCCTCACCCCAACCCCCTCTCCCGGTGGGAGAGGGGCTGCTGCGGTTCCTTCTCCCGCCGGGAGAAGGTGCCCCGCAGGGGCGGATGAGGGTCGGGCAGGCACGCAATGGTGGATGTCCTGCGTGCTGCCGGACCCTGGGTCGCCGTACCCTCACCCCAACCCCTCTCCCGGTGGGAGAGGGGCTGCTGCGGTTCCTTCTCCCGCCGGGAGAAGGTGCCCCGCAGGGGCGGATGAGGGTTTGGCAGGGCAGGCAAGGATTGCATGCGCTGCGTGTCGCCGTACCCTCACCCCAACCCTTCTCCCGGTGGGAGAGGGGCTGCTGCGGTTCCTTCTCCCGCCGGGAGAAGGTGCCCCGCAGGGGCGGATGAGGTTGGGCAGGGCAGTCAAGGATTGGATGCGCTGCGTGTCGCCGTACCCTCACCCCAACCCCTCTCCCGGTGGGAGAGGGGCTGCTGCGGTTCCTTCTCCCGTCGGGAGAAGGTGCCCCGCAGGGGCGGATGATGGTCGGGCAGGGCAGGCAAGGATTGGATGCGCTGCGTGTCGCCGTACCCTCACCCCAACCCCTCTCCCGGTGGGAGAGGGGCAACCATGTGCCGCTGAGTACTGCTGCTTCTACGAATCCCCAATCCCCAATTCCAGCCTCCCAGGCATGTGCCACAAGCTGGGCACCGCGAGGCTGGACTTGCCCCGCCCCAGACGCTAGCGTGCAAAGCGTTTTTGTCGTTTCAGGGGTAACCATGAACAACGCTGCCGCGCCGCGCCAGCTCACGTTCCGTGCCGTGGTGCTGGCGATCGTGCTGGCCGTGGTGCTGTCCGCCGCCAATGCCTATCTCGGTCTGTTCGCTGGCCTGACCATCGCCACCGCGATTCCGGCGGCAGTGGTGTCGATGGGGGTGCTGCGCCTGCTCGGCGGCGGCTCCATCCTCGAGAACAACATCGTGCAGACCGGCGCCTCGGCCGGTTCCTCGATCGCGGCCGGGGTGATCTTCACTATCCCGGCGCTGGTGATCATGGGCTACTGGCCGGACTTCAAGTACTGGTGGGTGCTGGGCATCGCCGGCATGGGCGGACTGCTCGGGGTGCTGTTCTCGGTGCCGCTGCGGCGTTCGATGATCGTCGAGGATCCGCTGCCGTTCCCGGAAGGCAAGGCCGCCGCGGAAGTGCTCAAGGCCGGCGAGAACCCCGGGCCGGGGCTGAAGATCCTGGGCCTGTCGGCGGCCATCGGCGGGCTGGTCAAGCTCGGTGCGGCCAGCGGCCTGAAGGTGATCCCGGATACCTGGGCGCAGGCCGCGTACATCGGCAGCAGCAAGATGGTCGGCTACGTCGGCACCAACCTGTCGCCGGCGCTGCTGGGCGTGGGCTACATCGTCGGGCTCAACGTCGGCATCGTGGTGCTGTCCGGTTCGATCCTGTCCTGGCATCTGGCCATCCCGCTGTACCAGCAGTTCTTCATGAACTCCGATCCGGCGCTGGCGCAGAGCCTGGCCAATGCGCCGGCGGCCGAGGCCGCGTTCGGGATCTGGGCGGCCAAGGTGCGCTACCTGGGCGTGGGCGCGATGCTGATCGGCGGCGTGTGGACGCTGTTCTCGCTGCGCAAGTCGCTGCTGTCGGGCGTCAAGAGCGGCTTCGCTGCGGCGCGCAAGAGCACCGGTGGCGCCGCGGTGGCCGAGACCGATCGCGACCTGCCGATGAAGTGGATGCTGGTGGCGCTGCTGTTGTGCACGCTGCCGCTGCTGGGCCTGTACCAGGCCATCGTCGGCCAGTGGCACGTCAGCGTGCCGATGACCATCATCATGATCGTCGCCGGCTTCCTGTTCGTCTCGGTGTCCGGCTACCTGGCCGGGCTGATCGGCTCGTCGAACAACCCGGTCTCCGGCATCACCATCTCCACCATCCTGTTCGCCTCGGCGGTGCTGGTGCTGCTGCTCGGGCGCGATTCGCCGATCGGCGCGGTCGCCGCGATCATGATCGGCGCGGTGGTGTGCTGCGCCGCCGCAGTGGGCGGCGACAATCTGCAGGATCTGAAGGCTGGCTACCTGGTCGGCGCCACGCCGTGGAAGCAGCAGTTGATGCTGGCGATCGGCGCGTTCTCCTGTGCGCTGATCATGGCGCCGGTGCTGAACCTGCTGGCCCAGGCCTACGGCATCGGCGCGGCCACGCCGCAGCATCCCAA
Organism: Xanthomonas sp. 3498; assembly: GCF_014199795.1. Taxonomy (NCBI): domain Bacteria; kingdom Pseudomonadati; phylum Pseudomonadota; class Gammaproteobacteria; order Lysobacterales; family Lysobacteraceae; genus Xanthomonas; species Xanthomonas sp. 3498. The sequence goes on along the minus strand of NZ_JACHOH010000004.1, from coordinate 354,546 downwards.
TGCGCTGGCGGCGCCGCAGGCCACGCTGATGGCGTCGGTGGCCAAGGGCCTGTTCGGCGGCGAGCTGCCGTGGACCATGATCGGCATCGGCGCCGGCGTCGGCGCGGCGATCATCGCCCTGGACGAGTGGCTGAAGAAGACCGGCAAGCGCTTCCGCGTGCCGGTGCTGGCTGCGGCGATCGGCATCTACCTGCCGCTGGAACTGATGGTGCCGATCTTCCTCGGCGGCCTGCTGACCCATCTGGTCGAGCGCTTCCACAAGATCCGTGCCGACGACGAAGAGGGGCGCGACCGCGTGCACCGTCCGGGCACGCTGTTCGCCGCGGGCCTGATCACCGGCGAGGCGCTGATGGGCATCGCCATCGCGGTGCCGATCGTGGCCTCGGGCCGCGCCGACGTGCTGGCGCTGCCGGAAGCGTTCCACCTCAACCAGTGGTACGGCCTGGCGCTGCTGGCCTTCGTCGGCTGGCTGCTGTACCGCACCGGCCGCAAGGGCGAGGCCGCGGCTGCGCCGCGCGCATAACCGGCGCAACGGCCTCCCGCAACGCAACATCCGAAGCCCGGCCCCGTGCCGGGCTTCGCCTTTGCGGCCGAGCCAGCGTGCGTGCCGCACGTGCCGATCCCATCTGTTTCTCGCCGGCGGCGCGGCGCCGCGTGCATTGCAAAGACCGAATCGCGCCTCAGCCGCGCGCGCCTGTCGCTGTCCGCCTCACCCACCAGGCCAGCCCGGCATCGACCTTCGCACGCCTCGCCGAGCCAGCGCATCGCGCTTGCCGTTCCCGAGGCCCCCTCTCGATCCAGCCGCGCGCCCACCGCTGTCCGCCTGCGATCCGAAGGCTCGCACTGGTCTTCGTATTTCAAACCGAGCCAGTGCCGCACTTGCCAATCCCCACTCCCGACTCCCCAATCCCAGCTCTTCCATGACTTCAGTCCTTTGCGCCATGCCCGCCGCGGCCCCTACCATCGACGTTTTGCCGTGTTCCGGAGACGCCCGATGACCCTGCGCTACGCCTTGCTGCCCCTGGCCCTGCTGACCGCGCTGCCCGCGCTGGCCGCCACCCGCGGTTTCGATGTCCGCGACATGGTCGCGCTGGACCGGGTGTCCTCGCCGTTGCTGACGCCCGATGGCGGTACGGTGATCTTCGCCAAGCGGCAGATGGACAAGGCGCTGGAGAAGTCCAACACCAGCCTGTGGCTGCGCGACCTGCGCACCCGCGATGCGGCGCCGCCGAAGCGGCTGACCCCGGAAGGCTGGAACGTCAATTCGCCGGAGCTGTCGGCCGACGGCAAGACCGTGTACTTCCTCAGCGCCAAGTCCGGCCGCCAGCAGCTGTACGCGCTGCCGCTGGCCGGCGGCGCGCCGCGCCAGCTCACCGACTTCGCGCTGGACGTGGACAGCTACCACATCGCCCCGCAGGGCGACCGCGTGGCCTTCAGCGCCGGCGTGTTCCAGGACTGCGGCTCGGACCTGGCCTGCACGCAGAAGCGCCTGGATGCCAAGAAGCAGTCCAAGGCCACCGGCGTGGTGTTCGACCAGTTGTTCGTGCGCCACTGGGACACCTGGAACGACGGCCGCCGCAACAGCCTGTTCGTCGCGCCGTTGCCGGCCGGCGCCAAGGCCAAGCCGGTGGCCGGTGCTTCGGCGGTCAGCGTGACCCTGGCCGGCGACATCCCGTCCAAGCCGTTCGGCGGCAGCGAGGACTACACCTGGGCGCCGGACGGGCAGTCGCTGGTCGCCAGCGTGCGCGTGGCCGGTCGCGAAGAGCCGTGGTCGACCAACTTCGACCTGTACCGGCTGGATGCCGCCGGCAAGGCTGCGCCGGTCAACCTGACCGCGGCCAATCCGGCCTGGGACGCCGGCCCGGTGTTCTCCGCCGACGGCAAGACCCTGTACTACCGCGCCATGAAGCGTCCCGGTTTCGAAGCCGACCGCTTCGGCCTGATGGCGATGGACGTGGCCAGCGGCAAGACCCGCGAGATCGCCCCGCAGTGGGACGGTTCCGCCGGCGACATCGTGCTGTCGGCCGACGGCACCACCGTGTACACCACCGCCGACGACATGGGCCAGCACCCGCTGTTCGCGGTCGACGTGGCCAGCGGCAAGGTGCGCACCGTGGCCGCCGACGGCAGCGTCGGCGCGCCGGTGCTGGCCGGCAATACGCTGGCCTTCACCCGCAACAGCCTCAAGAGCGGCGACCAGATCATGGTCGCCGACGCCAACGGCCAGCAGCCGCGCGCCATCACCTCCAGCGCCGGCGAGATGCTGCCGGACGTGAAGTTCGGCGACTACGAGCAGTTCTCGTTCAAGGGCTGGAACAACGACACCGTGCACGGCTACGTGGTCAAGCCGTACAACTACCAGGAAGGCAAGACCTATCCAGTCGCGTTCCTGATCCACGGCGGCCCGCAAGGCAGTTTCGGCAACGGCTGGAGCTATCGCTGGAACCCGCAGACCTACGCGGGGCAGGGCTACGCGGTGGTGATGATCGACTTCCACGGTTCCACCGGCTACGGCCAGGCCTTCACCGATGCGATCAGCCAGCACTGGGGCGACCGCCCGCTGGAAGACCTGCAGAAGGGCTGGGACGCGGCGCAGAAGCAGTACGGCTTCCTCAACGGCGACAAGGCCTGCGCGCTGGGCGCCAGCTACGGCGGCTACATGGTCTACTGGATGGCCGGCAACTGGAACAAGCCATGGAAGTGCCTGGTCGACCACGACGGCGTGTTCGACAACCGCATGATGGGTTACGCCACCGAGGAACTGTGGTTCAGCGAGTGGGAGAACGGCGGCACGCCGTGGCAGAACCCGGCCGGCTACGAGAAGTTCAACCCGATCCTGCACGTGGACAAGTGGAAGGTGCCGATGCTGGTGATCCATGGCCAGCAGGATTTCCGCATCCCGATGGAGCAGGGCCTGGCCGCGTTCGGCGCGCTGCAGCGCAAGGGCATCGAGTCCAAGTTCCTGTACTTCCCGGACGAGAACCACTGGGTGCTGAAGCCGCAGAACAGCCTGTTGTGGCACGACACGGTCAACGGCTGGCTGAAGCAGCATATCGGGCAGTGAGGGGACCTGGGGCTCGGGTTTACCGGGCCCCGTTCTGGGTCATGGCCCAGGTCCCGGGATTGGGGATTGGGGATTGGGGATTGGGGATTCGGGATTCGGGATTCGGGATTTTTCCCTGCGCTCCCAGCGATCCGTTAGCCGTTGTGGGAGGGGCTTCAGCCCCGACGCTTCATTCGTAAAGCGTCGGGGCTGAAGCCCCTCCCACAAAAAGCAGGTTGCTTGCGGCGCTCCCATGCTGCGAACTCAACCTGCTGCTTTCTTTCGATCCCTGTTTTCATCTCCAACCTCCAACCTCCAACCTCCAACCTCCAATCGCGAATCCCCAATCCCCAATCCCCAATCCCCAATCCCGGCCCCATCGCCCGATGCCCTCGACGCCCCTGATCACCAACGACATCGTCATCTTCGGCCTGATCGCCGCCACGCTGGGCGCGGTGTTCTGGACCGCGGCGCGGCCGTCGGGATTCTGGAAGCGCTTCTACGGCATCGTGCCGGCACTGCTGCTGTGCTACCTGATCCCGGGCATCTACAACACCGTCGGGTTGATCGACGGGCAACACAATTCGCTCTACAACCCGGTCGCGCGCGACGTGCTGCTGCCGGCGGCACTGGTGCTGCTCACCCTCACCGTCGACCTCAAGGGCATCCTGCGATTGGGGCCGAAGCTGGTGGCGATGTACCTGGGCGCCTCCTTCAGCATCATGCTCGGCGCGGTGGTGGCGTTCCAGATCATGAAGTGGCTGCACCCGGTCACCGTGGCAGGCGACACCTGGGCCGGCATGGCGGCGTTGGCCGGCAGCTGGATCGGCGGTGGCGCCAACATGCTGGCGATGCGCGAAGTGTTCCAGGTCGACGCCACCACCTTCGGCCAGTTCGCCGTGGTCGACGTCGGCGTCGGCTACGTGTGGATGGCGTTGCTGATCTTCCTGGCACAGCGTGCGCCGGCCATCGACGCGCGCAGCGGCGCCGACACCCGCGGTATCGACGACCTCAAGCAACGCATCGCGCACTTCCAGGCCCAGCACGAACGCGTGGCCAGCCTCACCGACCTGATGCTGATCGTCGGCGTGGCTTTCGGCGCGGTCGGCCTGGCGCATGCGATCGCCACGCCGGCGGCGGCCTGGTTCGACGCCAACGTCAGCTGGGCCAAACAGTTCAGCCTCGGCTCCCCGTTCGTGTGGGTGGTGGTGCTGGCGACCACCTTCGGCCTGCTGCTCAGCTTCACCCGCGCGCGCACCCTCGAGGGCGCCGGCGCCTCGCGCATCGGCACGCTGCTGCTGTACTTCCTGATCGCCTGCATCGGCATGCAGATGGACTTGTTGGCGCTGTTCGACCGGCCCTGGATCTTCGCGCTGGGCCTGATCTGGCTGATCGTGCACGTCCTGCTGCTGCTGGCGCTGGGCAAGCTGCTGCGTGTGCCGTTCTTCTACTTTGCGATCGGCTCGCAGAGCAACGTCGGCGGCCCGGCCTCGGCGCCGGTGGTGGCTGCCGCGTTCCATCCGGCGCTGGCGCCGGTCGGCGTGCTGCTGGGCACGATGGGCTATGCCACCGGTACCTATCTGGCCTATGTGGTGGGCATCGTGCTGCGCGCGATGGCCGGCGCCGGCTGAGCCGGGGCGGCGTGACGGTCAGCCGCGGCTTGCTGCGGCGGCGACTGCGGCCGGTGTGAGGTTTCGGCCGCTGGTGCGTATCACCTGGACAACCTTCCCATCGGCACCGTCATGTCGCCCCGCGCCGCCTCCGACTTCACCGACCTGCTGCGCGCGCACCGCGGCATCGTCTACAAGATTGCCGCCAGCTATGGCCTGGGCTACCACGACCGCGAGGATCTGGCCCAGGAGATCGCTGCTGCGCTGTGGCGCGCGTGGCCGTCCTACGATCCGGCACGGCCGTTTTCCACCTGGATGTACCGCGTCGCGCTGAACGTGGCGATCTCGCACCAGCGGCGCAGCCGCCATCGCGATCGTGAGGTGGCTGCCGAGCACGCGCCGGACGCGGTGGGCGCGCAGGACGTCGATATCGAAGCGCGCCAGCGCGTCGCGCTGCTGCAGCAGGCGATCCGCCTGCTGTCCCCGCTCAACCGCGCGCTGCTGTTGCTGCAGTTGGACGGATGCAGCCAGCGCGAATGCGCCGAGGTGCTGGGCACGAGCGAAGGCAACGTGGCGACCCGCCTGGGCCGCATCAAGGATCAACTGCGCCGCACCACCGGCGGCAACCGAGGAGACGGCAATGGAACTCGATGAACTCAAGACGGCCTGGATCGACTACGGCCGGCAACTGGAACGGCAGACGGCGCGGAGCGATGCGCTGCAGCGCGTGCGCGGGCTGCACGGCATCGGCCGGCGCGTGCGGTTGCTCGCCGGCGCCCAGTGGCTGCAGTTGGCGATCGGCCTGTTGTTCAGTCTGTGGGGCGGGGCGGCCTGGACCGACCATTGGGGGAGTTGGCATCTGGTCGCCTACGGCCTCGCCTTGCACGGCTACGGCCTGGCGCTGCTGTTGACCGCGGCCGTGCAGCTGCGGCGCATCGGCGCGATCGACTACGCTGGCCCGATCGCCGACAGCCAGCAGGCGATCGTGTGCTTACGCCGCACGCGGCTGCGCAGCGATCGCATCCTGTTCGCGTGCGGCGGCGTCATGTGGGTGCCGGCACTGGGCTTGCTGCTGCACACCGCGGGCGTGGATCTGTGGGTGCTGCGTCCGGCGGTGGTGCTGGCGAATCTGCTGGCAGGGCTGGCGATCTCGGTTGCCCTGGTGGTGGCATCGCTGCGCTGGCCGGCCTGGTTCGAGCGCTCTGCGCAGCATCGTCGCCTGGCCGAGATCGAGCGCGATCTGCGTGGCCTGGACGAGGAGAGTCCGGACGATGATGGGCGGACACGCCGCGGCGCATGACACGCACGCCGCCGACCTTGCGCAATCGCCTCGCGGGGATGGCGCGTCTTCGGTGCACCTCGAATGACGCGCTTTGCTTTCGCTCAGCGGGACGCGCCATTGCCCGTGTAGGAGCGGCTTCAGCCGCGACAGGCATTCCTGGTCAAGCCTGTCGCGGCTGAAGCCGCTCCTACAGGCAGCGTCCGTAGTTAGTAGAAGCTCCCTTCAGCGGGGGGCCGCATCCGGCGACGCATGCGTCATCCGGCTCATGCTGGCGAGTGGGGCAGGGCCAGCACCGTGCAGGCAGGGGCCCTTAGTCGGCCGCCGCGGCAGGCGTCTCCGTGGACGCCTGCCGCGATGCGGCCTACTGCTAGCGACTACTGCATCGCCACGCTGCGCTGCCGTTCTTCCTGCTGTTGCGGCGGCGCCTGCAGGTTCTGCTGCTGCAACTGGCCGACGTTGGCCTGCGACGGCTCGTGGGCCGCGGCCGCGGTCTGCACCTGGCTGCGCAGGTGCGCCGGGTTCTCCGGCTGCCCCTGGACCGCGAACAGGCGGTCGCCGTCGCGGCTGGGCAGGACCTGGTCGATGCGCTGCAGGCCGTCCTGGCCGGCGCGCGCGGCGACGCTGGCGGCGGTGTTGAGGAAGGCCGCGTCGTCGTGCAGGCCGAGCCGCTCGCGCTGCCCGTCCAACTGCACCACCGCGTCGTTGAACAGGCGGCTGCCGGTCGACAGCGTGCCCGATTCCGCCTGACGCTGGCTCTGGTTCTGCGCCAGGTCCTCGGCCTTCATCACCGAGTCGATGCCGTGCAGGTCCAGGCGGTGCTTGAGCATCATGCCGGGGATCAGGCGCTGGCCGAACGACAGCGGGTCCGGTTCCGGCAACTGGATCTGGCGGCCGGCGGCGTCGGGCATCAGCCCACGGGTGAGCAGGTTGTCTTCCTGCAGGTAGGTCAGCAGTTCGTTCTTGACGTGGTAGCCGCGGATCAGCCCGTCGGCGGCGTAGGCCTTGGCGGCCTCGGCGTCCAGCCCCTCGCGTTCCAGGGTCTTGTTGTTGATTCCGGCGGCGTTGAAGGTCACCGCCGGCACGTCGTTGACCATCGAGGACGCCGCGGCCAGGCCGCCGCCCAGCGAGTGCCCGGAGATCAGCAGGTTCTCGCCGAAGGCCTGCTTGGCCTGGCTGCCGAGCTGGATCGCCGAGGCGTATTGCGCGTCGGAGAAGCCCAGGCCCTGGCCGAGGTTGTGTTTCCAGTCCTTCAGCTCGTCGGTGCCGCAGAACCCCAGCACCACGTTGCCCTGCGGGTTGCGGTAGAACGCGGCATCGAAGCCGCTCTTGGCGTCGTGCTGCAGGCTCGGGTCGATGCCGGCGCGCTGCAGTGCGGCGTCGTCCATGCGCGACCAGCCATCGGGCAGCGCGGCGAAGGTCTCGGCGCCGCCGGCACGGCGCTCGGCCGCGGTGTGATAGAGGTCCTGCAGCAGCGGCGGCAGTTGCCGGTCCACGGCCTGTGGCTGTTGGCCGCGGACGGCCTCGGAGAACGAGGTGGACGGATCGGACGGGGAAAGATCGCTCTGGTTCATGCGCGGCTCCGTGCGAAGAGGGTGACCGACCGCATCAGCGGGTCGCTTCCAAGGGGATGGCGTGGGCGTTCAGCCAGGCGCGCACGTCGTTGCGGGTCTGCTGCGCGTTGGCGTTGAGCAGGCGCTCGGGCGTGTTGAAGAAGTAGGCCTGGAAGGTCTTGCCTTGCGCGTTGCGCAGGGTCGGATCGACACCGGCCTGCAGCAGCTTGGGCACCCACGGGTTGCCGGCGCTGCTCTGCGCGGCCAGGTGCAGCAACGAGTTGCCGGTGGCGTCGACCCGCTTCGGATCGGCGCCGGCCTTGAGCAGCATCTCGATCTGCGCGTCGCGCTTGCTCTGCACGGCGCGGAACAGCGGCGTCCAGTGCGCGCGCGCGCTCACCGGGTCGACCGGGGCGCCGTGCTGCAGCAGGACTTGCAGGTACTGCGGGTCCTTGGCCATGGCCGCCATGTGCACCACGGTTTCCTGGTCCATGCCCGGCAGCGACGGGTCGGCACCGGCGTCGAGCAGCGCCGCCAGTGCGCGCGGCTGTTCGTTCCAGATGGCCCATTCGAGCAGGGTGACGTTCTGGTCGCCGTGCGCGGACAGATCCGTGCTGGGCGCCAGGGCGGCGATGCGGGCGACATCGCCGCGCGCGATGGCGGCGACGATGTCGGCGAGTGCGGGGTCGCGAAAGGCGACCGACTGATCCTGCAGCGAAGCTGACATGGCGGAATGCTCCTTGGCGCCGGACTGTGCGGCGCAACTGACCGAGAAGAACAGCGAGGTCGCGAGTGCGATCAGGGCGGGGACGGGCGTACGCATGCAAGGCTCCTTTCCTGTTCGCGGTCCTGGATGACGGCGCAGATCCTGGCGCCGCTCCCGATGCTAGCAGCCGATCGCGGCGGTGTTGCGCCAGTTTTGTGACGCTGTCTGCGGATCTCGGGTGGCGTCCCACCAGCTGGATGGTGGTTTAACCGGAAACAAACGCCCGTCAGTCGGGATGCGCCGCGATGTGGTGCGGCGGCGAACGGGCAGGGCATACAGGCAGCGCCGCGTGCGCCTCCTGCATGCACGCGCTGCCGCGGCTGCAGATGCCACACAGGCGAGGGACATGTGCGCAGCGGCATAATGACGTTTTCCCAAAGGAGCGCGCGATGACGGCGACCCCCTTCGACCTGTTGATCAGCGATTGCGACGGCGTGCTCGTCGACAGCGAAGTGCTGGCCGACCGAGTGATGCTCGACGCGCTGGGCGCCTATGTGCCGCGGGCCGAACTGGAACGCTTTCTCGCCGGCAGCTTCGGCCTCACCGCGCAGGAGATCGTGCAGCGCGTGCAACGGCAGTACGCGCTGACGTTGCCGCCGGGCCTGTATCAGGAGATCCGCGCGCGCTCCGAAGCGCTGATCGCGGCCGAAGTGCAGCCGATCGACGGCGTGCGCGAGGCCTTGCTGGCGCTGCCGCTGCCGCTGGCCGTCGCCTCCAACAGCATGCGCGAGAGCGTGGTCGCCTCGGTGGCGCGTGCCGGCCTGCACGAGCGCGTCGGCGAGCGCATCTTCAGCGCCGACATGGTGGCGCGGCCCAAGCCCGCGCCGGACGTGTATCTGCTGGCGGCGCGCACATTGAACGTGGCGCCGGAGCGCTGCCTGGTGATCGAGGACAGCGCCACCGGCGCCAGTGCCGCGCTGGCTGTGGGCATGACCGTGATCGGCTTCACCGGCGCCGCGCATATTCCTGCCGGGCATGCGGCGACCCTTCGCCAACTCGGCGTGGCCGCGGTGATGGAACACATGCGCGAGCTGCCGCAGACCTATGCGGAACTGGTGCGGGCCGCGGCGGCCTGAAGAGCCGGGATTCGGGAATGGGGATTCGGGAATGGGAGGTTTCCGCGAGTGCCTGGCATCGCGGAATGTCGCTCTGTTCGTAGGAGCGGCTTCAGCCGCGACGCGCTATCGGTAAGGCCTCGCGGCTGAAGCCGCTCCTACAACAGCGCCGCGGCGATGCCTGTCGCCAGGCATTGCCGCGTCAGAACGAGAGCCGCCGTGTGATCCGGTCGAATCGCCAAACGCCGTCAGGCGTCCCACCAATCCCCAATCCCGACTCCCTAATCCCAGCCCCTCAACAACAGCGGAATCCGCTCTTGCCGCCATACCTTGCCTCCTGGCGCTCGCGGAAGAAGGTCTTGTAGTCCATCGGCTCGCGGTCCGGGTGCTTCTCGAGCATGTGCCGCACGTAGTTGTCGTAGTCGGGGATGCCGCAGCACAGCCGCGCGGTCTGCACCAGGCGCCGCCACAGCCGGCGGTGCGCCTGGTACTGGCCGACCGGAACCAGTGCGCCGCTCATTACAGGTCCGCCATCTGGTGCGGCTGCAAGGCCACGTACGGGGTTTCCCTGTCGCTGCGCTGCGGGGTGTGGCGGGCGGCGAGGATGGTCTTCACCGCGTAGATCAGCACGGAGAACACCACGAACAGGAACAGCGCGGTCAGCCCGGTGTTGACGTAGGCGTTGGTCACGATCTGCTGCATCTGCGCCACCGTCTTGGCCGGCGCGGTGATCGTGCCGCTGGCGATCGCGTCCTGGAACTTGTGCGCCTGCGCCAGGAAGCCCTGCGCCGGGTTCGGGTCGAAGATCTTGATCAGCCCCGCGTAGGTGGTGCAGATCAGCAGCCACAGTGCCGGCACGATGGTGACCCAGGCGTAGCGGTCGCGCTTGAGCTTGAACAGCACCACGGTGCCGAGCATCAGCGCGATGCCGGCGAGCATCTGGTTGGAGATGCCGAACAGCGGCCACAGCGTGCGGATGCCGCCGTACGGATCCTTGACCCCGGTGTAGAGCAGATAGCCCCACAGCGCCACACAGCCGCCGGTGGCGACGATGTTGGCGGCCCACGATTCGGTCCGCTTCAGCGCCGGCACGAAATTGCCCAGCAGGTCCTGCAGCATGAAGCGCCCGGCGCGGGTGCCGGCATCGACCGCGGTGAGGATGAACAGCGCCTCGAACAGGATCGCGAAGTGGTACCAGAACGCCATCATGTCCTCGCCCGGCAGCAGTTGGTGCAGGATCTGCGCGATACCGACCGCCAGGGTCGGGGCGCCGCCGGCGCGGGCCAGGATGGTGGTCTCGCCGATGTCGCGGGCGGTGGCTTGGAGCACCTCGGGGGTGATCGCAAATCCCCATTCGCTGACCTTGGCCGCGACCGCGACGACGTCGTTGCCGACCATCGACGCCGGCGCATTCATCGCGAAGTACACGCCCGGCTCGATGATCGAGGCGGCGACCAGCGCCATCACCGCGACGAACGATTCCATCAGCATGCCGCCGTAGCCGATGTAGCGCATATGGCCTTCGTTGGCGAGCAGCTTGGGCGTGGTGCCGGAGGAGATCAGTGCGTGGAAGCCGGACACCGCGCCGCAGGCGATGGTGATGAACAGGAACGGGAAGATGCCGCCAGTCCACACCGGGCCCATGCCGTTGTGCGCGTATTGCGTCAGCGCCGGCATCTTCAGGTCGGGCATGACCACCAGGATGCCGATGGCCAGGGCGATGATGGTGCCGATCTTGAGGAAGGTGGACAGGTAGTCGCGCGGCGCCAGCAGCAGCCACACCGGCAGCACCGAGGCGACGAAGCCGTAGCCGATCAGCATCCAGGTGATCTGCACGTCGGTGAAGGTGAAGGCCGGGCCCCAGGTGGGATCGGCGGCGACCTTGCCGCCGAACCAGATCGCCGCCAGCAGCAGGATCAGGCCGACGATCGAGATCTCGCCGATCTTGCCGGGGCGGATGTAGCGCATGTACACGCCCATCAGGATCGCGATGGGCATCGTCGCGATCACCGTGAACATGCCCCATGGGCTTTCCGCCAGCGCCTTGACCACCACCATGGCCAGCACCGCCAGGATGATGATCATGATCAGGAAGGCGCCGAACAGGGCGATGGTGCCGGGGACCTGGCCCATCTCCTCGCGCACCAGGTCGCCGAGCGAACGGCCGTTGCGGCGGCTGGAGAGGAACAGCACCACGAAGTCCTGCACCGCGCCGGCGAACACCACGCCGACCACCAGCCACAGCAGCCCGGGCAGGTAGCCCATCTGCGCGGCGAGTACCGGCCCGACCAGCGGTCCGGCGCCGGCGATGGCGGCGAAGTGGTGGCCGAACAAGACGTGCTTGTTGGTCGGCACGTAGTCCAGGCCGTCGTTGTTGAGTACCGCGGGCGTGGCCCGGGTGGGGTCGAGCTGCATCACCTTGTTGGCGATGAACAGGCTGTAGAAGCGGTAGGCGATCAGGTAGATCGAGACCGCGGCCACCACGATCCACAGCGCATTGATGTGTTCGCCGCGGCGCAGGGCGATGGTGCCCAGGCAGAACGCCGCCAGGATGGCGAGTGCGGCCCAGGCCAGCTTGGAAAACCCTTTCATGCAGAACGCTCCCCCAGAGATTGCCGCAAGGGTCGCCCCGATGGCCTGGGGGGTCAATGGCGGGGGCGGTCAGGGGCCTAGTACTTTGGTCGTAGACAGCCCTTGTGACGCGATTGGAGAGAGTGAGGGTTCGCGCGTCGCAACGCTTCAGCCCCTCTCCCCCCGGGAGAGGGGTTGGGGTGAGGGTACGGAGCGAAGCCCTCGCGAAACCAGTTCGCGCCAAGGGGCAGTGCACGAGGCTGCGCCCGCACCCTCATCCGCCCCTGCGGGGCACCTTCTCCCGGCGGGAGAAGGGATTCATGGCCGCGACTGCACAAGGGGCGCGGCCGCTTGCGCCCCTCTCCCCTCGGGAGAGGGGTTGGGGTGAGGGTAGGGGCGAAGCCCGCGCGAACTCAGCTTGCACGACGGGCCGGTGCGCGAGGCTGCGCCCGTACCCTCATCCGCCCCTGCGGGGCACCTTCTCCCGGAGGGAGAAGGGATTCATGGCTGCGACGGCACAAGGGGCGCGGCCGCTTGCGCCCCTCTCCCCTCCGGAGAGGGGTTGGGGTGAGGGTAGGGGCGAAGCCCGCGCGAACTCAGCTTGCACGACGGGGCGGTGCGCGAGGCTGCGCCCGTACCCTCATCCGCCCCTGCGGGGCACCTTCTCCCGGCGGGAGAAGGGAGTTCATGGTCTCGACAGGGCAAGGGAGCGGCCCCACCACACCCGATGGAACGATGGGTTGCGCCGGTCGCGGTTGGGCGCGGTGGCGGCGGCACCCATGGTGGGGATCTCATCAGGAGATCGCTCACCATGACCGCGTCCACCACCGTCGCCCCCGCGCGCATCCTGCGCGCCATCCGCGGCCACGCCACCGCCGACGGCGATGGGGTCAAGCTGACCCGCGTCATCGGCGGCAGTGCGTTGCCCGAGCTGGATCCGTTCCTGCTGCTCGACGAGTTCGGCACCGACCGGGCCGAGGACTACGTCGGCGGCTTCCCCAGCCATCCGCACCGCGGCTTCGAGACCGTCACCTACATGCTCGACGGGCGCATGCGGCACAAGGACAACCACGGCAACGAGGGTCTGCTGACCCCCGGCAGCGTGCAGTGGATGACTGCCGGCCGCGGCCTGGTGCATTCGGAGATGCCGGAGCAGGAGGAAGGGCGCATGCGCGGCTTCCAGCTATGGGTGAACCTGCCGGCGCGCGACAAGATGAGCGCGCCGCGCTATCAGGAGTTCGCGCCCGAACGCATTCCGGTGGCGCAGCCGGCGCCGGGGGTGACGGTCAAGGTGATCGCCGGCCAGGTCGGCGAGGTGCACGGCCCGATCGCGCAGCCGGCCACCGATCCGCTGTATCTGGACATCGCGCTGGACGCAGGCGCGTCCTGGGCGTTCGAACTGCCGTCCGGGCACAACGCCTTCGCCTACATGTTCGAGGGCGAGGCGGCGCTGGGCGACGGCGAAGCGGCGCGCGTGCTGCCGGCGCAGACGCTGGCCGTGCTCGGCGGCGGCGACCTGCTGCAGCTGCAGGCCGGCGCGCAGGGCGCGCGGCTGATCCTCGTCGCCGGCCGGCCGTTGCGCGAGCCGGTCGCGCGGCATGGGCCGTTCGTGATGAACACGCGCCAGGAGCTGATGCAGGCCTTCGTGGATTTCCAGGAAGGGCGCTTCTGAGGGCGCGGTTCGCGCCGTTTCTGGTGCGAGGTTTGGAGCGGCTTCAGCCGCGACAGGGCACTACCGGCAAGGCCCTGTCGCGGCTGAAGCCGCTCCTACGCCATGTCGCAGCCCATCGCGCAGCGCGCCGGCTTCAGCGCTCCAGCGCCAGGCTCGACTGACGCATGTCCAGGCCCTGCACCAGCGACTGCAGGGTCTGCAGTTCCTGGGTGTCGGCGGCGTCGATCCAGACCTGGGCGAACTGGCCCTTCTTCAGCTCCGCGATCGCGATCCGGCGCGAGGCCAGGCCCGGCAGCTCCGCTCCGCCGAGGTCCGGCCGGTACCAGTACACCTGCTCGCCGGCGATGGCGCCCTTTTCCTCGCGCAGCGTGCGCTGCAGCGGAATGTTCGGGTCGCGTGCGGTGAGCATCATGCCCAGCACCTGACGTCCCTCGGCGTCGCTGGCGCGGCAGACGATGAATCCCTTGTCGCTGCGCTCGCTCCACTGCAGCTTGCTCTGCGGCGGCAGCGGTGGGCAGTTCTGTGCCTGCTGCGCGGTGGCGGCAGCGGTGGGCAGCGCCGCCGCTGCGGTCAGCAGTGCCTTGCGCAAGAGTGTCTTCATTCGCGATGTTCCCCATACGCCGCGATGCGACGCGTTCGATCCATACGCACGCCTGTGGCGTCGTCTGCGGGAGCGCCCCATCCTGTGCGGGATCCCGGCAGTGCATCCCCCGACGCAGTGCGTGTCCCGTGTGCGGCCACGCGCACGCGGCCGCGGTTGCACCATAGCCCAGCGCCGCGCCGCTGACAATTGGGATGGGAATTCCGGAATATCCGCACGCGCGGTACGGCGTGGCGGCACCTGCCCGGCTGCGCCGACCGGGCGGTTCCGGCGCGAATGGCAGGGGCTGACGAGGGCGGTTGGCGCACTCGCGTGCGGCGCCAAAGCCCGGATGCGCGCCTGCTGCGGCTCAGCGGCCGGGTTCGGGCAGCGGAATGAATTCCTGGTCGTCGCCGGGGATCGTGCCGAAGCGGCCCTCGCGCCAGTCCTGCTTGGCCTGCTCGATGCGTTCCACCGAACTGGACACGAAGTTCCACCACAGGTGGCGCGGGCCATCCAGCGGTTCGCCGCCCATCAGCATCGCCTTGAGCGGGGTCTTGGCGCGCAGCCGCCCGCGCGCGCCGGGCTCGGGCAGGACCAGGTGGCGCGCCGGGATGTCCACGCCGTCCAGTTGCGCCTCGCCCTCCAGGATGTACAGCGAGCGCTCGGCATGCCGGTTATCCAGGTCGATTTCCGCGTCTGCGTCCAGATCCAGGGCCACGTTGAGGGTGTCGGCAAACACCGTCACCGGCGACTCCTCGCCGTAGGCGCGGCCGGCGATCACCCGCAGCCACGCGCCGTCGCGGCGCTGCTGCGGCAGGCTGGCGGCCGGGTGGTGGTAGAACGCCGGTGCGGTCTCTTCCGCCGATTTCGGCAGCGCCACCCAGGTCTGCATGCCGTGCAACGGATGCGCGTGCTCGCGTAGCGTGGTCGGCGTGCGTTCGGAATGGGAGATGCCGCGGCCGGCGGTCATCCAGTTGACGTCGCCGGCGCGGATCACCTGATCGGAGCCGAGCGAATCGCGGTGGCCGATCTCGCCGGACCACAGGAAGGTGACCGTGGCCAGGCCGATGTGCGGGTGCGGGCGCACGTCCACGCCATGGCCCGGCTCGAACACCGCCGGCCCCATGTGGTCGATGAACACGAAGGGGCCGACGCTACGCGCCTGCACGCTGGGGACGGCACGACGCACTTCGAAGCCGCCGATATCGTGGACGCGGGGGGCGATGAGGGTGGGCATGCGGATGCTCGCGGTCGCAAAAACGGAAGCGAAGCTTCGCATGCGCGGACGCTCGCGTTGCGGCGCCACGGCAAGACGGACTGTCCCGGATGCGCTCATGCGCGGCGCCGATCCCCGACGTGCGCGCGCTATGTCGCGCGGTTATGCCGGCGTCCCGGAATCGCATAGTGCGAATTGCGCGCACTTCTTGTCTGCGACGCAACGGTGGGCCTGTGAATAATCGGCGCGCGTCGTGGCCGTTCGTACGAGCGAGCGCACGGCACCTGGCGCTGCATCGATCCCTCTTCCCCCGAAGGAGCACCCACATGAAGCATGTCGCATCGCACATCCGCTGTCGCCGCGCCGCCTGGTCGCGCCTTGGCCTGGTCCTGCTCGCAGGCGCGGCGTTCGCGGCGCAGGCGCAAGGCGTGCCGAACATGAACGTGCCCACCGAGATCATCAACGATCTGTGGGGCGCGAAGGCCTTGCTGGTCACCGGTGGGCAAGGTGCCGGCTGCTATCCGGTCGCCAACGGCCATCGCGTCGCTGGCCCGACCCTGCGGACCAATATCCGCTACACGGCGATCGGCATGGCGACCGCCGATTGCGCCGTCGGTAGCGGCATCGCCAGCGTCAATCTGCAGTTCCTCGCGCGCCCGCGCCCGGCAGGCATGTACATCCAGATCGTCGACAACGGCATCGTCATCAGCAATCGATGATCGATGTGGCCGCCGGCCACGGCGCCCGATTCAGAACAGCGACGGCGTGTCGGCGGCCGGCACCACCACCACCTCGCCGCGGCGCGAGGCCAGCCGGTCGGCCAGTCGGGTCGGTTCCGGCAGGCGGTAGCCGCGCAGATAGCGCTGGGTCCATTGCAGCGCGCTGTCCACCGCCACGCGGTGGCCGGGCGAGACGATCAGCGGATTGCAGCGCAGCTTGCTGCGCAGCGCCCAACCGACCACTTCGCCGCGATGCACGATGGGGCTGTGGTCGCCGGCCTGCGCGCCGGGTTCCTCGAAGCGGCCGGCCAGCAAGGTCTTGGCCACGCCGATGCTGGGCAGCCCGGTGACCACGCCGAAGTGCGCGGCGATGCCGAGCCGGCGCGGATGGGCGATGCCCTGGCCATCGACGAATACCAGGTCCGGCCGCTGCCGCAGCAACGCCAACGCAGCCAGCAGCGCCGGCAGCTCGCGGAAGCTGAGCAGGCCTGGCACGTAGGCCATCGACGTGGGCACGCGGGCGATTTCGGCCTGGTGCGGCTGCAGGGTCTGCGCATCGAGCAGCACAGCGGCCGCACGGGTGACTTGGCCGTCGTCCTCGAAGCCGACGTCGAAGCCGGCCAGCCACCGCGGCGGATCGGGCACGTCGTCCTGCAGGCTGACCTGGCGCGCCAGCGTCGCCTGCAGCGCGCGCGCCTGCACGATGCTGCCGTCCCAATCGCCGAACACGGAGTGCAAAGAGGTTTCCATGCGCCGATGATCGCGCCGCGTTCGTGGCTGGGGTGTGGAGAGGCGGGGATTGGGGATTCGGGATTGGGGATTCGTAACAGCATGAGCTCCGGCACGTCGTGCGGCCCGGCGTGGCCTGGTCGCCAGCGACCGACGGGAACCGGCTCTGGCGATTCCCCAATCCCGAATCCCCAATCCCCGCCACCGGCTACAATCCAGGGCCGCACGACCCACGCATCCCCCAACGGAGACCGTCGCAGTGACCCGCAAACTCGTACTGTTGCGCCATGGCCAGAGCCAGTGGAACCTGGATAACCGCTTCACCGGCTGGGTCGATGTGGACCTGACCGAGCAGGGCCGCCAGGAAGCGGCCGCCGCCGGCCGGCTGATGCGCGAAGAGGGGCTGCAGTTCGACGTCGCCCACACCTCGGTGCTCAAGCGCGCCATTCACACCTTGCAGGGCGCGCTGAAGGAACTGGACCAGGACTGGCTGCCGGTGCACAAGAGCTGGCGCCTCAACGAGCGCCACTACGGCGGCCTGCAGGGCCTGGACAAGGCCGAGACCGCGGCCAAGCACGGCGAGGACCAGGTCAAGATCTGGCGCCGCTCCTACGACATCCCGCCGCCGCCGATGGACGCCGAGGATCCGGGCCATCCGCTGCACGACCGTCGCTACGCCACCCTGGACCGCAATGCGCTGCCGGCCACCGAGTCGCTGGCGACCACGCTCGAGCGCGTGCTGCCGTACTGGCACGACGCCATCGCGCCGCAGCTCAAGGCCGGGCAGACCGTGCTGGTCACCGCCCATGGCAACTCGCTGCGCGCGCTGTACAAGTACTTGAACGACGTGTCGCGCGAGGAGATCCTCGAGCTCAACATCCCCACCGGCATCCCGCTGCTGTTCGAACTGGACGACAGCCTGCAGGTGCAGTCCTACCGCTACCTGGGCGATCCGGAAGCGGCGAAGAAGGCGGCCGAAGCGGTGGCCAACCAGGGCAAGGCGAAGTAAGCGCCACGATCGGCACGCGGCCGGAAGGAGCAAGCGATGGGTGGATTCAGCATCTGGCACTGGCTCGTGCTGTTGGTCATGCTCGGTGTCCCACTGCTGATCGGCGTGGTGGTGTGGCTGGCGATCCGTGCCCAGCGGCGCCGGCCGGCGGCCGCGGCGCCACCGCCGTTGCCGCCCGCCGCTTCGGTCGAACAGCGCTTGCGTGCGCTGGAGCAACTGAAAGCGCAGGGCCTGATCGACGCGGCGGAGTACGCACGCCGGCGCGAGCAGATCCTGTTCGCGTTGTGAGTGCATGGCGCCGCGGCAAGCGGCGCGTCTTCGCGGTCTGACCAGGCACGGCGCAGTGCGCGTGCTCGCAACGCGCGGCGTGTCGCATGCGGCGTGCGTTGCTGCATCCGCGTGACCACGTGGTGACGCCGGGACGTGCTACCAGACGCAACTGGTGAGCAGCAGGTCGGGCTGTACCTCCACCCAGTGCAGGCGATGCCGTTGTCCGACCGGCAAGGCCGGCGCCAGCGGCGTGGCGATGCGCGTGTCCAGGCTGCCACTGGCCGGATCGCAGCCTTCGATGCGCAAGGCGTCGAAGTCGAACAAGCGGCCGACGGTCGCCGCGGCGGCCTTGTAGAAACTTTCCTTCGCCGAGAAGCCCAGGGTCAGCGCATACGGCCAGCCGCGGACACGGGCGAGACCGGCCAGCGCGGCGCAGTCGCTGGCATCCAGGGCCAGGCTGCGGATCGCTTCGAGCTGGTCCGCGGCCACCACGCGTTCGACGTCCAGGCCGATGCCCTGTGCCCCGGCGGATACCGGCATGGCGATGGCGACCGCCAGGCCGTCGGTATGCGAGAGGCTGCCGAGAAAGCCGGTGGGCCAGACCGGTGCGCGGTCGGCACCGATCGGCAGATCGGTTGCCGTGCTGCCGGCGGCCCGCAGCGCGGCGAGCGCCGCGCGCCGTCCGGCCAGGTACTCGGCCTGGCGCTTGCGCACGCTGCGTGCGATCGACGCCGGCTGCTGCAGGCCGTGGCACTGGAACTCCGCGCTGTCGAAGGCATCGACCTCGAACGCCAGCAGCCAGGCATCCGGCACGGCGATGCGATGCGCGCCGAGGGCAAGGCGGGCGAACGGCGGTGCGACGGGGGCCAGGGCATCCATGGCCCTAGCTTAGAGCGTGCGCTGGCCGTTGCGGCGCGTGCGAAGCGGCCCACGGGGCGCGGCAGGCAGGCGTCGCGTCGGTGACCTGCTTCCGCCACGATTGAACTAGATGCGGCTTGCCCGGTAGGAGCGGCTTCAGCCGCGGCGGGCGTTACCGGGAAACGCCCCGTCGCGGCTGAAGCCGCTCCTACAGGATAGGTCCCGCAGCGTTGCCTTCAACCGTCGCCGGCGTCCACCCACACCCGCATTTCGCCCTCGCCGCGATTGGCCCAGGCGAAGTAGGGCACGAAGGTCAGGGTCTGCGGCCGCCGCGTCGGTGGCGGCGCATCGTAGCGGTACAGCGGCGCGGCTGCGGCGTCGACGTCGCCGTGCAGGCGTTCGCCACTGGCTTGCAGCAGCACCTGGCCGGCCAGTGCGCCGGTACCGGGCACCGTCTGCAGCGTGGCGCTGGGCGGCAGGCGCAGCTGATGCAGGTCGGCGCCGTTGTCGGCCTGCTCCAGGCAGTACACCAGCGGCCCGCGTTGCACCGCGACCTTGCCGGCCAGGTGCCGCACGCGCGGGTGCCCGCTGACCCGCATCGGCGGCATCGGCAGGCGCAGTTGCAAGGTGTCGCCGGATTGCCAGCGCCGGCGCAGCACGCAGTAGCCATGCTGGCGATGCACGTCGATCGCCACCGGTTCGCCGTTGAGCTGCAGGTGCGGCGCCTGGCACCAGTCGGGCAGGCGCAGGGCCAGCGCCGCGTCCACCGGTGCGCTGCAGTCCACGTCGAAGGCGATCGTGTCCTGCCACGGATACTCGCCGCGCTGACGCAGGGTCAGGGTCTGCCCACCGACCTCGAACAGCGCATCGCTGCCGACGTAGAGGTTCACGTACAGCGTGTCGTCGCGGCGGGTGTACAGGTAGTGGCCGAGCGAGGTCAGCACGCGGGCGATGTTGGGCGGGCAGCAGGCGCAGCCGAACCAGCGCTGGCGCACCGGCTTGACGTGGTCGAAGGTGTGGTTGCCGTGCACCGTGGGCGGGTGCACTTCCAGCGGATTGACGTAGAAGAAGTGGCGGCCGTCCAGCGCCATGCCACCCAGCACCGTGTTGTACAGCGCCCGCTCCATCACGTCGGCGTAGCGGCCGTCCGGCGCCAGCTGCAGCATGCGGTTGGCGAACATCATCAGCCCGATCGAGGCGCAGCTCTCGTTGTAGGCGGTGTCGTTGGGCAGGTCGTAGTCGACGCTGAAGGCTTCGCCGTAGCTCTGCGCGCCGATCGCGCCGGTCAGGTACATCTGCCGCTGCGTGGCGTTGTCCCACAGCCGCTCGCAGGCCGCGCGCAGGGTGGCGTCGCCGCTGTGCCGGGCCAGGTGCGCCACGCCCGCGTACAGGTACACGAAGCGCACCGCATGGCCGACCGCGGTGTCCTGCAGCGCCACCGGCAGGTGCGCCTGGCTGTAGGCCTTGTCCTGGATCATCCAGGCCGGGCCGTGCCCGCCCCAGAAGAAGGTCTGGCCGCGCTTGGCGTATTCTTCATCGTAGTAGTGCGGCGTGGTGCCGCGCTGTTCGACGAAATAGCGCGCCAGCGCCAGGTAGCGGGCTTCGCTTGTCGCTTCGTACAGGCGCATCAGCGCCAGTTCGATCTCCGGATGCCCGGGGTAGCCGTGCAGCTGCGTCGGGCCGGGTCCGAACGTGGCGTCGATGTGATCGGCGAGGCGGCACACGATGTCGAGCAGGGCGCGCTTGCCGGTGGCCTGGTAATAGGCCACACCGGCCTCGATCATGTGCCCGGCGCAGTACAGCTCGTGGCACTCGGCCAGGTTGCTCCAGCGTTCCTGCGGCGCCTTCACCGTGAAGTAGGTATTGAGGTAGCCGTCGGCCTGCTGCGCGGCACCGATCAGTTCGATGGTGGCGTCGGCATCGCGCTCCAGCGCCGGGTCGGGATGCTGCGCCAGCAGGTAGGCCACCGCTTCCAGCCATTTGGCCACGTCGCTGTCCTGGAACACCATGCCGTAGAACGCGCCGTCGCTGCGGCCGGCGGCGATGCGGAAGTTCTCGATGGCATGGCTGGGTTCGGCATCGGCGACATTGTCGTTGAGCGCGTCCCATTGGTAGGGCAGCACCACCTCCTGCACCAGGCGCTGATAGCGCTGCCAGAACGGGTCGGCGATGCGCAGGTGGGCGAGCGGCAGTTCCGGGGACGGCACGGGCGAATGCGGCATGGAGCGGAGATCCTGAAGAGTGGGGAAGGTCAGTGCACCGGGCGCGCGGCCAGATCGGCGGCGATGTTTGCCAGCAGCGGCCGGCGCAGCCGGCAGCGCAGGATCACCGCGGCCAGCAACAGGTGCAGGCCGGCGGGGATCAGGGTTTCCAAGAGGGTGATGGCCTGCAGCGAGGCCGGGCTCTGCTGCGCGGCGCCGGCGCGGTAGCCGGCGTAGACGAACAGCGCGCTGATCACCACCGCGCTCGAGGCCCAGGCCAGCTTGATGCAGAACAGGTTGAAGGCGAAGTTGATGCCGGACGAGCGCACCCGGTTCTTCCAGGCGCCGTAGTCGTCGGCGAAGGCCATCAGCGAGAAATGCAGCGGCAGCGCGAAGCCCAGCACCAGACAGTGCACGAAGATCACCGCCAGCCACAGCGTCTGCTGCGCCGGCCCGGTGGGCAGCCACCATTGCGCGACGCCGAACGCAGCCAGCGCCAGGTTGGTGTGCAGGTACAGCGCCAACGGGTCGAAGCGGCGGCACAGCGCGTTGACCACGATCGCGCCGAGCACCGTGGCCAGCGCCACCATCGCGAAGAACAGCGAGGCATAGCCGCTGCTGCCGCCGAGCACGTAGGTGATGAAGTACAGATAGGCGCCGCCGCGGATGTTATACACGTTGATCAGCAGGAACGACATCAGCAGCACCAGCCGCAGCTGGTCGTTGCGCAGCAGGCCGCGCAGGTGCGCGCCGATGCCGGCACCGCCGAGCAGGCTGACCGGCACGCGCTCGCGCACGGCGAAGAAGCAGCCCAGGAACATCGCCACCGCCAGCGCCGCCAGCAGGCCCACGCCGAGCTGGTAGCCGCGCGCGGCGTCGCCGTTGCCCAGTTCCCGCACCAGCCACGGCAATCCCACCGACACCAGGAAGCCGGCGATGCCGCACAGCACGAAGCGCCACGATTGCGCCGAGACCACGTCGCGGTGGTCGCCGGTCATGCTGTTGATCAGCGCGCAGTAGGGCACGTTGATCGCGGTGTAGCACAGCGACAGCAGGAAGTAGCTGGCGAAGGCGTAGGCGATCTTGGCGCCGGCGCTCAGTTGCGGCGCGCTGAAGGTCAGCACGCAGGCCACGCCGATCGGTACCGCGATCCACAGTTGCCAGGCGCGGAAGCGGCCCCAGCGGCTGCGGGTGCGGTCGGCGATCAGGCCCATCACCGGATCGGACACGGCATCGGCCACGCGCAGCACGGTGAACAGGGTGCCGACCAGCGCCGGGGTCAGGCCGAACACGTCGGTGTAGAAGAAGGTGAGGAAGTTGGCGATCAGGCAGGTGACGACGGTGCCGCCGGCATCGCCGAGGCCGTAGCCGAACTTCTCCAGGCGCGACAGGCGCGGTGCGGTCGTGGCCGGTGCGGCGTCTGCGGCAGTGGGGCCGATGGCGGTCGCGGTCAACGGGGCGGCTCCTGGCGCGCCCGGTCCGGCGCCAGCGCAAAGTGGCATGGCGGCGCAACCGCGACAAGAGTCTATGCGGTATAAAATCGGCACGATTCCGACCATGGCCGCCGGGCCGCCAATGAGCGGTGCCAGCCATTTAATTGCTGCAGTGCAGCGTCGCGCAGGCGAGGGGAGACGTTTCCGACATGCTCGAGTTCGCCGTCGCCTATCCGATCCGGGTCCAGAACGGAGGCCTGTTCATTTCTCGTGGCGTGGGCGCGCATCCGGCGCGGGTGATCCAGTCCTATGAGTTGATCTTCGTCGAGCGCGGCATCCTTTCCCTGCGCGAACAGGACAACGACTTCCATGTCGGCCCCGGCGAGACGCTGCTGCTGTGGCCGGGCCGCGCGCATACCGGCCTGGGCCAGTTCCCGGACGACCTGCGCTTTTACTGGGTGCATTTCGAACTGGAGCCGAGCCTGCCGCAGGCGGACAACGCGGTGGCGCTGTCGATGCCGCAGCGCACCGCGATCCGCGATCCGGAGCGCTTCGTCGGGCTGTTTCGCTGGTTCCTGGCCGAGCAGGAGGAGCGGCGCACGCTGCCGATGCTGGAGCCGATCGTGCTGTCGATGCTGCAATGCGTGGCCGGCGCCTGGCCGGATCCGCACGCGTCCGAGCGCGCCGGAGTGGCGCTGGCGTACCGCGCCAGGCAGCTGATCGGCACGCAGTTCCACACCGCGCTCACCGCCTCGTCGCTGGCGGCGCAACTGCACTGCAATCCGGATTACCTGGGCCGCATCTACCGGCGCAGCTTCGGCACCACGTTGACCGAGGCGATCCACCGCCAACGCATCGCCTTCGCCGAGAAGCTGCTGCTGGTCAACACCTGCGCGGTGGACGACGTGGCGCAGCGCGCCGGCTTCAGCGACAGCGGTTACTTCCGCCGCGTGTTCCGCCAGCGCCTGGGCATGACGCCCAGTGCGTATCGGCGGCTGTATTGCAAGGAGCACATCAATTCGGGCTGAGGTTCTTGCGGGTGCGGTGTGCGTGCCGCATGTCGCGCACCGCTTTGCAGGTGCGCGCGCGTCGGTTGGCTGCCGTGTCAATGCGCAGCCTGCCTGCGTCGTAGGAGCGGCTTCAGCCGCGACGGGCTTTCCATGGGAAGGCTCCGTCGCGGCTGAAGCCGCTCCTACAGTAGACGAGGCTTTTGGTTGCTAGCTCAGGGCTCTCATGGGAACGCGCCGTCGCGGCTGAAGCCGCTCCTACGGTAGGGCGGTGCGGCGGCTGGCCGCGCTAGCTCAGTTGCTGGCCGATCTCGCGCGCCATCGCGTTCAGCGGCAGGATCTTCTCCGCGCCGCCGCGCTTGATCGCTTCCTTGGGCATGCCGAACACCACGCTGCTCTGTTCGTCCTGGGCCACGGTGCGTGCGCCGGCCTGGCGCATCTCCAGCAGGCCGACCGCGCCGTCGTCGCCCATGCCGGTCATGATGATGCCCAGTGCGTTGCCGCCGGCGGCGCGCGCGGCGGAGCGGAACAGCACGTCCACCGACGGCCGGTGCCGGTTCACGGGCGGCCCGTCCAGCACTTCGACGAAGTACTGCGCACCGCTGCGACGCAGCAGCATGTGCTTGCCGCCCGGCGCGATCAGCGCGCGTCCCGGCACCACGCGGTCGTTGTTGGCCGCTTCCTTCACCGAGATCTGGCACAGCGTGTCCAGGCGCGCGGCGAAGGCGGCGGTGAACTTCTCCGGCATGTGCTGGACGATGACGATGCCGGGGCTGACCCGCGGCAGCGCGGTCAGCACTTCCTCCAGCGCCTGGGTGCCGCCGGTGGAGGTGCCGATCGCCACCACCCGTTCGGTGGTCTGCGACAGCGCGCGGCCGCCCTGCGCCGGCAGGATGACATCGGCGGTGTGCTTGATCTCCGGCTCCGCCGGCGGCTGTGCCTGACGCACTGCAAGGCGCTTGACGTTGGCGCGCGCGGCGCTCTTCACCGTGGCGATCATCTCCTCGGCCGAATCGGTGAGGAACTGCTTGAGGCCGAGCTTGGGCTTGGTCACCACCGCCACCGCGCCGGCCCCCAGCGCGTCCATGGTCACCCGCGCGCCCTTCTCGGTGAGCGTGGAGCAGATCACCACCGGGGTGGGCCGCTCGCTCATGATCTTGCGCAGGAAGGTGATGCCGTCCATCTTCGGCATCTCCACGTCCAGCACGATCACGTCCGGCCACTGATGGCGCATCTTGTCCATCGCCAGCAGCGGGTCGGCCGCGGAGGCGATGACCTCGATGCCGGGCGCGTCGTTGAGCACGGCGACCAGCACCTGGCGGACCACCGCCGAATCGTCGATCACCATGGCCTTGATCGTGGTGGTCATGCGCGGTTCCCTCCTGGGACGTCGTGGTTCATGGTTTGCGGTACACCGACGGCGCGATCTGCACCACGTCGCTGTTGACGTCGTTGAGGCTCTCGGAGTGGCCGATGCAGAAGATGCCGCCGCGCTTGAGCGCACCGAGCACCCGCGTCACCACCTCGCGCTTGGTCTGGCCGTTGAAGTAGATCATCACGTTGCGCAGGAATACCACGTCGAACTGGCCCAGGTTGGGGAGTGAGGCATTGAGGTTGGCGTGCAGGAAGCGCACGCGGTCGCGGATCTTGCGGTCGATCAGCAGGCTGCCTTCGTACTCGCCGCGGCCCTTCAGGCAGTAGCGCTTGAGCATGGCCGGCGGCATGTGCTCGATGCGCAACAGCGGGTAGTGGCCGGTGCGCGCCTTGTCCAGCACGCGGGTGCTGATGTCGGTGCCGACCACCTCGTAGGGGCGGCCCTGCAGGGTGTCGTCCAGCACCATGGCCATGCTGTAGGCCTCCTCGCCGGTGGAGCTGGCCGCGCTCCAGCAACGGAACGGCATGCTGCCGGTGTGCGCGGCGGCGACGCTGCGCAGCAGATCGAAGTGCTTGGGCTCGCGGAAGAAATAGGTTTCGTTGGTGGTCAGCAGGTCGATCGCGGTCTGCACCTCGCCGCTGCCCTCGCGGCTTTCCAGCAGCTTGAGGTACTGGGTGTAGGTCTGCAGCGAATGCGCCTTCAGGCGCTTGCCCAGGCGTCCGCACAGCATGGCCTTCTTGGCCGGCGAGATGGTGATGCCGGCGGCGTCGAAGATGAAACGCTGGAACCGGCCGAATTCCTGCTCGGTGATGGTGTCGTGGCTGGTCATGGTCTTGCCGGTCAGTGGGTGGAGGCGGAAGCGGGGGCGTTGGTGTTGCCGATGGGGCCGGGCTCCTGCAGCAGGCGCTGGTGCTCTAGCAGCCAGGCATGCAGCGCGCCGCCCCCCAGCGGGCGCGCCAGCAGATAGCCCTGGCCGAAGTCGCAGCCCAGCTCCTGCAGCAGGTTCCAGTCCTCCACCGTTTCGATGCCCTCGGCGACGGTATGCAGCCCCAGCCGTTGGGCCATGCCCAGCGCCGATTCGAGGACCGTGCGCAGGTTGCGGCTGCGGTGCGCGTCGTGGACGAAGATGCGGTCGATCTTCAATTCGGTGAAGGGAATGCGGGTGAGTTGCTGCAGCGAGGAGAAGCCGGTGCCGTAGTCGTCCAGCGACAGGCCGAAGCCTTGCAGCCGCAGCCGCGCCAGCATGCCCAGCGCGCTGCCGCAGACCAGCGAGCTTTCGGTGATTTCCAGTACCAGGTCGGAGGGGGCCAGGCTGTGCTTGCGCAACAGCCCGAGCAGTTCGTCGAGCAGGTTCGGGTCCTGCAGCATGCTCGGCGACAGGTTCAGCGCCAGGGTCAGTTGAAATCCGTCCTGTTTCCAGGCGGCCAGCCGCGCCATCGCCTGATCGGCGACGCAGGCGGTGAGGTCATGGATCAGGCCCTCGCGTTCGGCCACGGCGATGAAGCGGTCCGGCGGGATCGGCCCGATACTGGGATGGCGCCAGCGCGCCAGCGCTTCCACTCCGCCGACGCGGCCGCTGCGCATGTCCACTTTGGGCTGGTAGGCCACCTCGATCTCGCCGCGCTGCAGCGCCTCGCGCAGCATCTCCGCCATGGTCGCCTCGCCGGGCGCCTCGGCCTCGTGCCGCGGTGCTGCCGGTGCCAGTGGCGCGTGCGCGCGCACCGCCGCGGCCAACTGCTCGGCGCGCAACGGCTTTTCCAGCCCCGCCAGCACCTGCAGCCCGTTGCTGCGGCCGACCTGCAGCACCGAATCGATCAACGCCGCGCCGCGCTGCGAGGCGACCACGATCGGCACGCGCATGCCGCAGCGGGACAGCGCCTCGAGCAATTGCACGCCGTCCATGCCGGGCATTTCCAGGTCCACGATCAACAGGCCCAGCGGCGCTCCCTGGGTGATCCGCGCCAGCGCGGCATGGCCGTCTGCCGCGCCTTCCACCGTGGCCGCCCCCATCCGCATGCACAGCGCCAGCGCGTGTTCGCGCTGGACCTGGCTGTCGTCGACCACCAGGACCGTGCCGAAGTGGTGCAGGGCGGCGATGTCGGCGGCCGTAGGCATGCGGAGTCCGGGGAGGGGGAAGGGCAGGGCGCTGTACGGCGAAGGCCGATCAGGCGGCGATGCCTTCTTCCAGGTGGGCGTCGAGGGTGGCCATGCTGGCGAACTCCTGGGGTGCCAGCACTGCATCGGCGGCGAGCAGGATCACGAAGCGCTCGCCGACCTTGCCCATGCCGTGGATGAAATCGCGGCGGATGCCGGTGCCGAACGCCGGCGGCGGCGCGATGTCGGCGGTGGCGATCTCCAGCACCTCGCTGACCGCGTCCACCAGCAGGCCGAGCACCTGGCGCTCTTCGCCGGCGGCCACCTCGATGATGACGATGCAGGTGCGCTTGCTGATCTCGCTGGGCGCGCGGCCGAAGCGTTGCTGCAGGTCCACCACCGGCACCACCGCGCCGCGCAGGTTGATCACCCCGCGCAGTGCGGGCGGCATCATCGGCACGTCGGTCGGCGTGCGGTACTCGATGATTTCCTTGATGCCGAGGATGCCGACGCCGAACATTTCCTTGCCGAGCAGGAAGGTCAGGAACTGGTCCGTCGCCAGGTCGCTGGCGTCGGAGGAGGAGAGCGAAGCGGAAGCGTTCATGGCCATGTCTCAGAAGGTTTCGAAGTGGGCTTCGTCGAGCGAGTCGGCCAGGACCAGCTGGCCGTTGGCGACGCGGGCGATCGGCTTGGCACCGGTGTGCGCGCTGCGGCCGCGGCCGGCGCCAGGACGGCGCGCCGCGGTCCTGACCGGCGGAGTGCCGTGCACCTTGAAGAAGCTCATCAGCTGCTGCAGTTGCTCGGCCTGCGCGCTCATCTCCTCGGCCGTGGCGGCCAATTCCTCGGAGTTGGACGCGGCCTGCTGCGTGGTCTGGTTGAGCTGGCCGACCGCGGCATTGATCTGGCCGACGCCGGAGGTCTGTTCCTCGGAGGCGGCGGTGATCTCCTGCACCAAATCGGAGGTACGCTTGATCGACGGCACCATCTCGTCCAGCAGCTTGCCGGCGTTCTCGGCCAGTTCCACGCTGGAGCTGGCGACGTCGCCGATCTCCTGCGCCGCGATCTGGCTGCGTTCGGCCAGCTTGCGCACTTCCGCGGCCACCACGGCGAAGCCCTTGCCATGCTCGCCGGCGCGGGCGGCTTCGATCGCCGCGTTCAGCGCCAGCAGGTTGGTCTGGTAGGCGATGTCGTCGATGATGCCGATCTTCTGTGCGATCTGCTTCATCGCCTGCACGGTCGCGCGCACCGATTCGCCGCCGTCCAGCGCCTGGCTGGAGGCCTTGCTGGCCATGCCGTCGGTGATCTTGGCGTTTTCGGTGTTCTGCGAGATCGACGCGGTCATCTGCTCCAGCGAGGCGCTGGTCTCTTCCACGCCGGCGGCCTGTTCGCTGGCCGCCTGGCTCAGCGACTGCGCAGTGGCGCTGACCTCTTCCGACGCGCTGGCCAGCGATTCGGCATTGCCGTTGACCTCGCTGACCACCTGCGACAGGCGCGCGATGGTGTCGTTGATGTAGTTCTTCATTTCGGCGTAGGCACCGTCGTAGTGCTTGTCGATGCTCTGGGTCAGGTCGCCGTCGGCCAGGCCGCCCATCACCCGCACCACGTCCTGGATGCTGCCGCCGGTGGTGGCCGCCAGCTCGTTCAGGCCCTGGCCCATCTCACGCTGGAACCCGGCCAGGCCGTCCAGCGCGATGCGCTCGGAGAAGTCGCCGCGGTTGGCCGCCGCGACCACGCGGCGCTGGCCGTCGATCACCAGCTTCAGGCGGTCGACCATGGTGCGCATCGCATACAGCGCGCTGCCGGTGTCGTTGGCGCGCACTGCCACCTCCAGGTTGAGGTCGCCCTGCGCCACCTTGTTGGCGATCTCGGCCACGTAGGCCGGCTCGCCGCCCAGCAGGCGGGTGAGGAGGCGCACGATGACCACCGCGACCACCGCGCCCAGCAGCAACGCCACCACGATGGTGGCGATGATCAGCGAGCGGGCCGACGCGTACAGTTCGTCGCCGCGGTCGCTGGCATCCTGACCGCCCTTGACGTTCAGGTCCACCAGCTTGTCGATCGCCTCGGCGGTGCTGCGGAAGATCTGCCGCTGCTCACCGTTCAGCACCGTCATCGCCTCCTGGGACTTGCCCTGCGCGGCGAGCGCCAGCACCTGCTTGTGCAGTTCGCTGTAGCGGTCGAAGTTCTTGGCGAAATCCGTGTACAGCGCCTGCTCTTCGGGCGAGGAGATCAGCGGGATGTAGGTCTTCCTGTTGTTCTCGAACGCCTCGAGGGTCTTGATCATGCGCGTGTCGTAGTCCTGCATCTCGGCCGGGCTGGTGGCGACGACCCGCTGCAGCTCGAGCAGGCGCAGCTTGTTGAAGTTCGCGCTCATCTCCTCGACGTTGCGCACGCTGGGCATCCAGTTGGTGGCCAGCTCGGTGGAAGAGCTATTGATCCGGGCCATCTGCAGCGTGGCGAAAATGCCGGTCCCCAGCAACAGCAGCAACACCAGGCCGAAGCCGATGCCGATGCGCGTGCCGATTTTCATGTGCGTGAACATCGTGTTCCCCTGGATGTGATGTTGTGGAAGTTGGAGATCAGAACGTGTCGAAGTGGGCTTCGTCCGGCGCCGGCACCAGCGCCAGGCCGACGTCACCGAACCCACGCTTGCGCGCCGGCGCCCGGCGCGACGGATTGCCGGAAACGGCGGCCGGGCGCCGCGGCGCCACGACCTCCTTGGTGCGGAAGAAACTCATCAACTGCTGCAACTGCTCGGCCTGGCCGCTCATTTCCTCGGCGGTGGCGGCCAGTTCCTCGGAGTTGGCCGCGGCCTGCTGGGTGGTCTGGTTGAGCTGGCCGACCGCGGCGTTGATCTGGCCGACGCCGGAGGTCTGTTCCTCGGAGGCGGCGGTGATCTCCTGCACCAGGTCGGAGGTGCGGCGGATCGAGGGCACCATCTGGTCCAGCAGCTTGCCGGCGTTCTCGGCCAGCTCCACGCTGGACTCGGCGACCTGGCCGATCTCCTGCGCCGCCACCTGGCTGCGTTCGGCCAGCTTGCGCACTTCCGCGGCGACCACGGCGAAACCCTTGCCGTGTTCGCCGGCACGCGCGGCCTCGATCGCCGCGTTCAGCGCCAGCAGGTTGGTCTGGTAGGCGATGTCGTCGATGATGCCGATCTTCTGCGCGATCTGCTTCATCGCGGTCACCGTCGAGCGCACCGCGTCGCCGCCTTCGTTGGCTTCGCGGGCGGCCTTGGCGGCCATGCTGTCGGTGACCTTGGCGTTCTCGGTGTTCTGCGCGATGGAGGCGGTCATCTGCTCCAGCGAGGCGCTGGTCTCTTCCACGCCGGCGGCCTGCTCGCTGGCCGCCTGGCTCAGCGACTGCGCGGTGGCGCTCACCTGCTCGGAGGCGCTGGCCAGGGCGTCGGCGTTGATGTTGACCTCGCTGACCACCTGCGCCAGGCGCGCGACGGTGGCATTGACGCTGTCGCACAGTTCCTTCAACTGGCCCTGGCCCTGCACGTCCGCCACGCGGGTCAGGTCGCCGGCTTCGATCGCCTTGAGCACGGCGCCGGCCTCGTTCAGCGGACCGATCACGGTGTCCAGGGTCAGGTTGACGCCGTCGACGATGCGACGGAAGTCGCCTTGGTGCAGGCTGCCATCGGCACGCACGTCCAGGCGTCCGGCCGCGGCCGCGTCGACGAGCAGGCTGGTGTCGCGGATCAGCGCGCGCAGGTTGGCACGCACCTGTTCGACGGTGTCGCTGATGAACACCTTCTTGCCCGGGAAGGTTTCCAGCGGCGCGTCGAAATTGCCGCGACCGAATTCGGCGATGCAGGTCATCGCCTTCTTCTTGGTGGCGATGTGGTCGCCGACCATGCGGTTGATGCCGTCGGCCATGCTGCGGAAGTCGCCTTCGAAGCGGTGGCTCTCGATCACCACGTCGATGTCGCCGGCATCGTGCTGCGCGGACATGTGCTTCATCTGCGCGATCAGCCCCTGCATGTTGCGACGCACCTGCTCGACGATCTCGTTGATGAAGATCTTCTTGCCCGGGAACGTCTCCAGCGGCGCATCGAAGTTGCCGCGGCCGAACTCGGCCACGCAGCCCAGCGCCTTCTTCTTGGTAGCGATGTGGTCGCCGACCATGCGGTTGATGCCCTCGGCGATGATCCTGAACTCGCCGTCGAAGCGGTGGCTCTCGATCACCACGTCGATGTCGCCGGCGTCGTGCTCGCGCGACATGCGCACGATCTCGTCGTTGATCTGGCGCACGCCGGTCTGCACCTGGCGCAGCGCCAGCAAGATCTCGCAGGCCTGATCGTTGCGTACGGTCGGCATCACCACCTCGAAATTGCCGTTGGCAAAACGCGCCAGGGTAGTGGTGGCGATGCGCAGCGAGCGGGTAATGGCATGGACGATATAGGCCAGCACCGCAGCGGCGAGCACCGTGGCGCCGATGCTCAGCGCCAGGGTCTGGCCGGCGGGCAGGCCGAGGGCGAACCCGCACGCGGCGGCGGCCAAGGGCAGCGCGACGGCGATGGCCGAACCGGTCCACAGCTTGGAGGACAGCGAAAGGGAGTTGGACATGCCGAAGTACCTTGTGCGGAGTAGAGATGCATCGGCCTGCCGGCCGGTGCGGAGAGGGTCAGAACGAGACGAACGCGGCTTCTTCCAAACGTGCGGCCTGGGCCGTGGCAGCGGGGCCGCCGAAGCTGCGCGAGCGGGGCGCGCGCTGCATCGGCGTCGGCAGACGTCGCGGTTGCGAGGCCTGCGCCGCAGTGGTGGTGGTGCCGGTGGTGAAGAAACTCATGAGCGTTTGCAACTGTTCGGCCTGGCTACTCATTTCTTCGGCCGTGGCGGCCAATTCTTCAGCGTTGGCAGCAGATTGCTGTGTTGTCTGGCTGAGCTGAACCACCGCGGCGTTGATCTGGCCCACGCCGGTGCTCTGTTCCTCGGAGGCGGCGGTGATTTCCTGCACCAGGTCGGAGGTGCGACGGATCGACGGCTCCATCTCGCCGAGCAGGCGCCCGGTGGTCTCGGCCAGGTTCACGCTGGTGCCGGCGACCTGGCCGATCTCCTGCGCCGCCACTTGGCTGCGTTCGGCCAGCTTGCGCACTTCCGCGGCGACCACGGCGAAACCCTTGCCGTGTTCGCCGGCACGCGCCGCTTCGATCGCCGCGTTCAGCGCCAGCAGGTTGGTCTGGTAGGCGATGTCGTCGATGATGCTGATCTTGCGTGCGATCTCCTTCATCGCGGAGACGGTGGCACGCACCGCCTCGCCGCTCTCGGCGGCCTCGCGCGAGGCCTTGCTGGCCATGCCGTCGGTGATCTTGGCGTTTTCCGCGTTCTGCGCGATCGAGCCGGTCATCTGCTCCAGCGAGGCGCTGGTCTCCTCCACGCCGGCGGCCTGTTCGCTGGCCGCCTGACTCAGCGACTGCGCGGTCGCCGACAGTTCCTCGGCGGCGCTGGCCAGGGTGACGGCGTTGCCGTTGACCTCGTTGACGATGCCGGTGAGCTTGTCGATGGTGGCGTTGACATAGCGCTGCATGTCGGCGAAGGCGCCCTCGTAGTGCCCCTGCACCTGGCGGCTGAGATCGCCCTCGGCCATCGCGCCCATCACCTTGATCACGTCGCCGACGCTGCGCAGATTGCCGCGGGTCTGCTCGATGATCTCGTTGATGAACGCCTTCTTGCCGGGCAGTTGCGGCATCGGCGCGTCGAAGTTGCCGCGGCCGAACTCGGCGACCACGCCCAGCGCCTGCTTCTTGACCGCGATGTGCGCGGCGACCATGCGGTTGATGGCCTTGCCGATGGCGCAGAACTGTCCGTCCAGGTGCGCGCAGTCGATCTGCACGTCGATCTCGCCCCGGTCGTGCTCCTCGGACATGCGCGCGATCTCGCCGATCAGGCGCTTGAAGTTGCCGCGCACCTGCTCGAGGGTCTCGTTGATGAAGGCCTTCTTGCCGGGCAGCTGCGGCATGCCCGCGTCGAAATTGCCGCGGCCGAACTCGGCGACCACGCCCAACGCCTGTTTCTTCACCGCGATGTGGCTGCCGACCATGCCGTTGATGCCGTCGGCCATGCTGCGGAAGTCGCCCTGGAAGTGCGCGCTGTCGATGCTGGCGTCGATCTCGCCGGCTTCGTGCTGCTCGGAGACGCGGCGCATCTCGGCGATCAGGCCGAGCATGTTGCGCCGCACCTGCTCGATGGTGTCGTTGATGTAGGCCTTCTTGCCCGGGAACGCGGCCAGCGGCGCGGCGAAGTTGCCGCGGCCGAATTCGCCCACGCAGTCGATCGCCTGCTTGCACACGCCGATGTGGGCGCCGACCAGTTGGTTGAGGTCGCCGGCCACGGTCCGGTAGGCGCCGCTGGCCTGCGCCGCATCCAGCATCACGTCGCAGTCGCCGGCGGCGTGCGCGCTGGTCATGTGGGCGATGTCGGCCTGCAGTTGCCGCAGCGGCTGTCGCGCGGCGAGCAGGGCCTGGCCGATCTCGCTGCCGCCGGCCACCGCGTCCACGCGGTCCAGTTCGCCCTGCGCCAGCGCCTGCAGGCCGGTGCGGGCCAGCTCCAGTTCGCGCTGCGCGGCGGCGGCTGCGTGCTGTGCCGCGCGTACGCCGCGGCCAAGCAGCGCGGCGGCGACCAGCGTGGCCACGGCGATCAGGGTCCATGCAAGGGCGCCGCTCAGCGGCAGCGCCACCGCTGCGACGGCCGCGGCGGCGGGCAGGACGACGGCGGCGATGGCGGCCGTCGGTAGTGTGATAAGGCGCGTCCGGTTCTGGGACATGACTGCGATTCCTGAAAGAGGGTACGGCAGAGGGATGATGGCGGGCATGGCGGCGGCTCAGGCCGCCAGCGATTCGGCGCCGGGTTGCAACTGACCGAGCAGCGACGGCACGTCCAGGATCAGCGCGACTCCGCCGCTGCCGAGGATGCTGGAGCCGCTGATGCCCTTGACCTGGGCGAAGACCTTGGAGAGCGGCTTGATCACGGTCTGCCACTCGCCGAGCAGGGTGTCGACCACCAGGCCGAAACGCTGCGCGCCCTGGCGGATCACCACGATGCTCTCGCGCGCCGGCGGCGCGCCGGCGATGGCGAACAGCGAACGCAGGCGCACGTAGGGCAGTACGTTGCCGCGCAGGTCGATGTACTCGCTCTGGTAGTTCGGCGCGAACTCCACGCATTCCTCGACCACGTCCAGCGGCACCACGAACACCGACTTGCCGACCCCGACCTGGAAGCCGTTGATGATTGCCAGGGTCAGCGGCAGCCGCACCGAGATGGTAGTGCCGACGTCCTGCTGGCTGCTGATGTCCACGCTGCCGCGCAGCGCGGCGATGTTGCGCTTGACCACGTCCATGCCGACGCCGCGGCCGGACAGGTTGGTGACCTTTTCGGCGGTGGAGAAGCCCGGCTCGAAGATCAGCGCGAACACTTCGCGGTCGGAGAGCAGACGGCCGGGTTCGATCAGGCCGCGTTCCAGCGCCTTGGCCAGGATGCGGTCGCGGTTGAGGCCGCCGCCGTCATCGCTGATCTGGATGACGATGCTGCCGGAGTCGTGGAAGGCGTTGAGCCGCACCGTGCCGCGCACCGGCTTGCCGCGCGCCTGGCGCACCTCGGCCGGTTCGATGCCGTGGTCCATGGCGTTGCGCACCAGGTGGGTCAGCGGATCGGCGATCTTCTCCACCACCGACTTGTCCAGCTCGGTGTCCTCGCCGTTGACCACCAGTACGATGTCCTTGCCCAGTTCGCGGGCGACGTCGTGGACCACGCGGTGGAAGCGGCTGAAGGTGCCGCCGATCTTGACCATGCGCAGCTGCAGCGCGCTTTCGCGCACTTCCTCGACCAGCCCGGCGAGGATCGAGGTGGATTCCAGCAACTGCGCATCGCCGGTGCGCTGCGCGTTGGCGCCGGTGCTGGCGACGGCGATGATCAATTCGCCGACCAGGTCGATCATGCGGTCGAGCTTGTCGGCGTCGACGCGGATCGAGCCGCCTTCGCCACGTGCGCCCGCGGCCTTGGCCGTGCCGGCGCTGGCAGCGGTGGGCGCTGCCGCGGCCGGTGCGCCGGCCACGGCCGCTGCGGCCGCAATTGGCGCCTCCACCGAGGCGCTGGCGCTCTCGAATCCGGCGAAATCGTCGGCGCTGGCCTGGCTGCCGGCTTCGGCCACCAGCAGCGGCAGATCCAGGTTGGCGGCATCGCCGTTCGGCTCCACCGCCAGCACCTGCAGGTCGCAGTCGTCGCGCACGAATTCGAAGATGTCCTCGATCGCGGCCTGCTGCGCGTCGCTGCGCAACAGGATGTCGAAGCCCAGGTAGCAGGCCTCCGGATCCAGCTCCGGCAGCGCCGGCACGCGCTCGTGGTGGGTGCGCACCGCTTCCAGCGTGCCCAGGCTGCGCAGGCAGCGGATCAGGTGCAGCGGCGAATTGCCGAAGCGCAGCGCATCGGCGAACAGCTGCAGCGAGATCCGCCAGTAGCCGGTATGCGCGGGCGCGGCCGGCACTGCCGGCGTTGCCGTGGCGGCGCCCGTCGTGGCGGCCGGCGCAGCGGCAGGTTGCAGGTAGGTCTGCAGCCGTTCCAGCAGCGGCGCGCCCTCGGCGGCCAGCGTGGCTTCGTCGGCCTCGGCGCCGGCGGCGGCTTCCACCAGCGCGCGGATGTGGTCGCAGCAGGCCAGCATCAATTGGATCAAGTCCGAATCCAGCGCGACGGCGTGCTCACGCACCAGGTCCAGCACGCTCTCCACCACGTGGGTGAAGCCGACCAGCTGCGCCAGGTCGAACAGGCCGCCGGAGCCCTTGATGGTGTGGGCGCCCCGGAAGATCGCGTTGACCGCGTCGGGACCGGCTTCGCCGCGCTCGGCTTCCAGCAGATTGCGTTCCATGTCCTCGAGCAGGTCGCGGCTCTCGGCGATGAAGGTCTGCAGCAATTGATCCATGTTCATGTCGTGCTGCCGATTAGTGAAGAGTGTCGTCGCCGACGCGCTCGAACGCGTCGCCCAGGCCGAGCAGGTCCAGCGCATCGCCGACCGCCTTGCTGCAGCCCTCCAACTGCAAGGGTCGCCCCAGCGCGCGCAGCGCGGCCTGGGTGGCCAGCAGCAACTGCACGCCGGTGGCGTCGATGTCGGCCACCGCCTGCAATTGCAGGCGCAGGCCGCCGGGATGCTCCAGCGCGGGCAGCAGCAGCGGCTTCAGTTCGGCCGCGCGGCGGATGGTCATGTCGCCGTCCACGCTCAACTGCAGCGGCGAATCCTGTTCATCGGGGGGCGTCGAACGCATGGCGGGTCTCCGGCAGTAGGGCGAATGGAAAGCCGGCGGCACGCCGTGAAGGGCATGTGTAGGCTTCGGTACCAGCGATATCGGCGCGGTCAGGAAATATTTAGGTTGAGTGACGCATTTGTCTCGCATGCCGGACACGGGCCTGAGTGGTTCAGATCCGTGCCAGGACGCGCATCCCATAACCGTGCCGATTGGGGCAGGTTCCCAAGTCGTTGCACGTGCCGTGCCAATCGCGGCAGCGTGTGAAGGCGTCAAAAAGCTGCGCGACACGCAGGCGCAACGGCCGTCTTCACATGAAGACCGGTTGCGTGGGGTGGTCAGGGAGAGTAGGCGCGCGCCTTACGCCAACGTGTGTGGCGGCGGCTTGTCAGGACGGGATGAGTGGGCGACCGTGTGGCTAAGCCCACGGTCGCGTGCGCGCAGACGCGGGCAGGATCGCCCGCGTCGCTCAGCGTGGCGACAGCGCGGTCAGCAGGCCGCGCGCGGCGTTGAAGCGATCGACCGCTTCCGGCAGCGGCAGCTTGAGCTTCAGCTTGTCCGGGCCATCCATCGCGTACAGCTTGGGCTGCTTCTGGATCATCTGGATGATGGTCATCGGATCCACGTTGGGCTTGGCCTCGAACACCAGGCGCCCGCCGTGTTCGCCCAGTTCCAGCTTGCGGATGCCCAGCGCGTTGGCCTGCAGCTTCAGCTCGGCGATCGCGAACAGGTGCTTCACCGGATCCGGCAGCAGGCCGAAGCGGTCGATCATCTCCACCTGCAGTTCGCGCAGGCCGTCGCTGTCGCGGGCGCTGGAAATGCGCTTGTACAGGGTCAGGCGCGTGTGCACGTCGGGCAGGTAATCGTCGGGGATCAGCGCAGGCACATGCAGTTCCACCTCGGCACCGCGCGCTTCCTCGCCGGCGTCCAGGTCCGGCAGCTTGCCCTGGCGGATGCTGCGCACCGCGCGTTCCAGCAGTTCGGTGTACAGGCTGAAGCCGACCTCGGCCATCTGCCCGCTCTGGTCCTCACCGAGCAGTTCGCCGGCACCGCGGATCTCCAGGTCGTGCGTGGCCAGGGTGAAGCCGGCACCCAGTTCGTCCATCGAGGCGATCGCGTCCAGGCGCTTCTGCGCATCGGGGGTGATGCTGCGCCGGTCCGGCACCAGCAGATAGGCATAGGCGCGGTGATGCGAACGGCCGACGCGGCCGCGCAACTGGTGCAACTGCGCCAGCCCGAAGCGGTCGGCGCGGTTGATGACGATGGTGTTGGCGTTGGGGATGTCGATGCCCGATTCGATGATCGTGGTCGACAGCAGCACGTTGAAGCGCTGCTTCTGGAAATCCAGCATCACCTTTTCCAGCTCGCGCTCGGGCATCTGCCCGTGGGCGATGCCGATGCGCGCCTCCGGCACCAGCTCGCTCAGTTCGCGCTGCATGCGGCCGATGCTCTCCACGTCGTTGTGCAGGAAGTACAGCTGGCCGCCGCGCGCCAGTTCGCGCTGGAAGGCTTCGCGCAGCAGCGCGTTGTCCCACTGGGTGACGAAGGTCTGCACCGCCAGCCGGTTCGGCGGCGGGGTGGCGATGATCGACAGGTCGCGCAGGCCGGCCATGGCCATGTTCAAGGTGCGCGGGATCGGCGTGGCGGTGAGGGTCAGCAGGTGCACATTGGCGCGCAGCGCCTTCAGCGCTTCCTTCTGGCGCACGCCGAAGCGCTGCTCCTCGTCGACGATGACCAGACCCAGGTCCTTGAACTTCACGTCCGGCTGCAGCAGGCGATGGGTGCCGACGATCACGTCGATGCTGCCGGCGGCGACCTTCTCCAGTTCGGCCTTGATCTCCTTGCTGCTCTTGAAGCGCGACAGCACCTCGACCCTGAGCGGATAGTCGGCGAAGCGGTCGCGGAAGTTGCGGTAGTGCTGTTCGGCCAGCAGCGTGGTCGGCACCAGCACCGCCACCTGCTTGCCGGCGCTGGCCGCGGCGAAGGCCGCGCGCACCGCGACCTCGGTCTTGCCGAAGCCGACGTCGCCGCAGACCACGCGGTCCATCGGCTGGCTGCTGGCCAGGTCGCGCAGGGTGGCGTCGATCGCGGCCAACTGGTCGGGGGTTTCCTCGAACGGGAAGCCGGCGGCGAACGGCTCGTACATCGCGCGGTCCACCTGCAGCGCCAGCCCGGCACGGGCCTGGCGGCGCGCCTGGATCTCCAGAAGTTCGGCTGCGACGTCGCGCACCTTCTCGGCGGCCTTGCGCTTGGCCTTGGTCCACTGCTCGCCGCCCAGCGAATGCAGCGGCGCGGTCTCGGCCGAGGCGCCGGAGTAGCGGCTGATCAGGTGCAACTGCGCGACCGGCACGTACAGCCGGTCGCCCTTGGCGTATTCGATTTCCAGGAACTCGCCGGGCATGCCGCCGGCATCGAGCACGATCAGTCCACGGTAGCGGCCGACGCCATGATCCTCGTGCACGATCGGCGCGCCCTCGGACAGCTCGCCCAGGTCACGGATGATCGCTTCCGGCTCGCGCCCCACGCGCCGGCTGCGCCGCGGCTGGCTGGCGCGTTCGGGAAACAACTGGCGCTCGGTCAGCACCGCGATGCGCGGTTCCTCCAGCGCGAAGCCGTCGTCCAGCGGCGCAACGGCAATGGCGAAACGTGCAGCAGAAAGCCCCTCTCCCTCCGGGAGAGGGGTTGGGGTGAGGGTACGACCGCTAGTGGAGTTCGTCTGCGCAGCCGTGGACGTTGCCGAAGAACCCGCCTTCTTCGTTCCCGACCGCGCGCGCGCCGTACCCTCATCCGGCGCTTCGCGCCACCTTCTCCCGGTGGGAGAAGGGAGGAATGCCGAGAAGTTCGGCAGCACCTCGGGCTTCAACTCCGCGGCGGCCAACACTTCCAGCAGCGCCTCGCGGCGGCCGGGCGAATCGGCGGCGATCAGCACCCGGCCCGGATAGTGGTCGAGAAAACTCTTCAGCGCCGCGCCCGGCGCAGCGTCCTTGGCCGCCACCGGCAGCGGCGGCAGCGGCTGGTCGCCCAGCGCCTGCGCCTCGTCGATGCGCGGATGGTCGGCGGCCCACACGTCGATACGCGGCAACCCGTTGAGGCGTTCGCGCAACACGTCGGGTGCCTGGTACAGCTCTTCCGGGGCCAGCAGCGGGCGCTCCACGTCGTGGCGGCGCTGCTCGTAGCGGGCCTGGGTCTGCGCCCAGAACGCATCGGCGGCGGCGCCCACGCCCGGCGCGATCAGCGGCAACACGTGCTCGCCCAGATAATCGAACAAGGTAGCGGTGGTCTCGCGCGCGCTGCTGCCGCGGCTGTCCTGGAAGAACAGCGGCAGGTAGTACTCGATGCCCGACGGCGCCAGGCCGGCCTTCAGGTCCTGGTACAGCGCACTGCGCCGGGTGTCGACGTCGAAGCGCTCGCGCAGCGCGGTCAACACCCGCTCCACGCTGACGTCGTCCATCGGCACCTCGCGTCCGGGCAGCATGTGCACCGCCTGCACATGGTCCAGCGAGCGCTGCGATTCGGGATCGAAGGCGCGGATCGAGTCGATGTCCTCGTCCAGCAGCTCGATCCGCAGCGGCGCCTCGGTGCCCATCGGGTACACGTCGAGCAGGCCGCCGCGCACGGCGAAATCGCCCGGGTCCATCACCTGCGGCACGTTGCGGTAGCCGGCACTTTCCAGTCGCCGCTTCTCCGCATCCAGGTCCAGGCGCTGGCCCACGCGCAGGTCGAAACTGCCGCCGACGATGTAGCGCAGTGGCGCCACCCGCTGCATCAGCGTCTGCACCGGCACCACCACGATGCCCTGGGTCAATGTCGGCAGCCGGTGCAGCGCCGCCAGGCGCTGGCTGACGATGTCCGGGTGCGGACTGAACTGGTCGTAGGGCAGGGTTTCCCAATCCGGGAACGGCACCACCGGCAGGCCGGGATCGTCGCCGATCAGGCTGTGCAGGTCGGCTTCGAGCTGATGCGCGCTCTGGTTGTCGCGGGCGACCACCAGCAACGGACCGCGATGCGCGGCCGCGGCGCAGGCGATGTGCCAGGCCAATGCGGTGGAGGACGCGGGAGCGCGCCAGTGCGCGCGGAGCTGGCCGGATCTGGGCAGCGGCGGAACGGGGAAGGAGAGGGGCGGCATGGACGAACTAGTTTAGCAAGGTCGGGACCCGGGACCCGGAAGAGCAGGAACTAAAGCTGCCTGCGGAGCTCTGGCTTTTCCGGGTCCCGGGTCCCGGGTCCCGAGCTTTCAGTTGCCCAGTTCCAGCACCACCCGCACCAGATCCGGATTGTCCGGGTGCGGCATGCGCTGGAAGCCCAGCGACTCGGCCAGTTGCAGCATCGGCACGTTGCGTTCGAGCACGTCGCCGTAGAGCCGGTCCAGGTACTTGCGGCGCGCCCACTTGACCAGCTTGCGCATCAACTGCCGGCCCAGGCCCTGGCCGGAGACGAAGCTGCTGACCAGGATGGCGTACTGCGCTTCGCGGGTGCCGGGGTTGATCGCCGCGCGCGCCACCGCGCCGACCACGGCCTCGCCCGGCGGCAACGGCTCGGCCGCGACCAGGATCAGTTCCGATTTCGGATTGGGGTGGGTGAGCCGTTGCGCCATTTCCTCGGTCAACTCCTGCATCGAATGCAGGAAGCGTTCGCGGATCTCGGTTGGCCCGAGCAGGCCGAAGGCGCCCTGCAGCGGCGCGCTGTCTTCCGGCCGGATCGGCCGGATCAACAATTCGCGCCCACTGGGCAGGGTGAAGGTTTCATGCCACGGAGGCATGCGGTTGCGGGTAGCCATGGCCGTATGATCCTCGACGAAGCCTGGATTCTCGCATTAGCCGACACCCGCGCCCGTGAACGCAGCGTCCTGCGCGTGTGCGGTTGCGGTGGCCTTGCTACAGTGGCGCTTCGTCCAAGGGAATGCACGACGATGAAGACTTCGCATGCCGTCGCCGTGTCGGCGGCGATCGGGCTGGGACTGGCTGTGCTGCTGGTGTTGCTGCTGCTGGGTGGCGGCTGGTGGGCGCTGCGCGCGCAGCGCAGCCACACGCCGACGACCGCCACCGCCGCCTCTGCCTCTGCCGCCCCCGCCGATGCGGAGCAGCTGGCGGCACAGGCGTTGGCCCCGTACCAGGCGCGCCTGCAGGCCACGCGTCGGCCGATGCTGCAGCTGCATTTGCAGCAGATGGCGCAGGACGATCGCCTGGCCAGCAAGGTCGGCGGGCGCCCCTACTGGACCGGCGACAAGCCCTATCCGCACGCGGCCGATGGCCAGCCGCTGGCGCTGCTGGCGCAGATCGATCTGGCGCGCGTGCCGCCGCTGCCCGGCTACCCACGCCAGGGCATGCTGCAGTTCTTCATCGGCGGCGACGATTTCT
The DNA here is from genome assembly GCF_014199795.1 of Xanthomonas sp. 3498. NCBI lineage: Bacteria > Pseudomonadati > Pseudomonadota > Gammaproteobacteria > Lysobacterales > Lysobacteraceae > Xanthomonas > Xanthomonas sp. 3498. The sequence goes on along the minus strand of NZ_JACHOH010000004.1, from coordinate 312,911 downwards.
ATGGCGCCAACTTCGGCGACGCGCGCAGCGACCTGGACGCGCTGAGCGTGCAACGCAATTTCCGCGTGGTGTACTGGCCGCGGTTGGAAGCCTCGGCGCGGCAGGTGCAGGTGCCGTTGCCGGCCGCCGACACGCTGCCGTTCGATCCGGCGCGGCCGCGGGCGATGCAGTTCGACGCGGGTGAGGACACCATCGGCAGCAGCGATGTGCGGTTCGAGCAGGTGCTGGGAACGCCGCTGGAGGAGATTGCCGCTGCGTACGCCAGCCGCCACGCGGTGGCGCAGGATGCGGTGGACGATGCGCTGTTCGATGCGCTGAGCCGGGGCGGACACAAGCTCGGTGGCTACCCGGAGTTCACCCAGGAAGACCCGCGCACGCGGCAGGACCGGCAGGTCCTGCTGCTGCAGTTGGACAGCGACGAGGAGATGATGTGGGGCGACACCGGCGTCGCCAATTTCTTCATCGATCCGGACGACCTGCGGCGCGGCGATTTCAGCCGTGTGGCTTATCACTGGGATTGCTTTTGAGCGCGCACGTGCGCCATGCGCGAGAGGTACTGCGCGCCGTCGCCGTGTCCCGGCACTTCACATCTCGCGCTTGAGCCACTCCAGGCGCGTGCTGGCGCCGGCTTCGCCCAGATGCGCCTTCAGCGGCGGCAGCGCCTGCGCCAGCGCCTGCTCGAACTGCCAGGGCGGATTGAGCAGCAACATGCCGCTGCCGTTGAGCCGCAGCGGCGAATCGTCCGGCCTCACCTGCAGTTCGGCGACCAGTGCCGACGCCACCGGCAAGGCCGCGGCCTTGCGGAAGAACGGCTGCAGGCTGCGGCGCTGCTTGATCGGGTACCACACCGCGCACACCGCCTGCGGCCAGCGGCTCAGGGTCTCGCGCAGCGCGGCCACGATCAGCGGGTACTCGGCGTCCTGCGCCTCGTAGGGCGGGTCGATCAGCACCAGTCCGCGGCCGATCCTGGCGGCCCCGGACTTCGGCGGCAGGAACGCCTTGATCGCCGCATAGCCGTCGCCGGCATGCACCTGCACGCGGCGATCGTGGGCGAACAGCGCCTTGAGTTCGGCGGCTTCCTCGGGCTGCAGTTCGCAGGCGGCCAGGCGGTCCTGCGCACGCAGCGCCTGCGCCACCAGCAGCGGCGAGCCGGGGTAGGCGACCAGGGCGCCGACCGGATTGTCGGCCTGCACCGCGCGCAGATAGCGCTCCACCACCTCGGGCAGGGTCGGCTGGCCCATCAGCCGCAGCACGCCGGCCACCGCCTCGCCGGTCTTGCGCGCCTCGTTGGCGGCGAACAGATAGCGGCCGCGCCCGGCGTGGGTATCGAGCACGAAGAACGGGCTGTCCTTGCGCTTGAACGCATCGAGCAGCGCCAGCAGCACGACGTGCTTGAGGACATCGGCATGGTTGCCGGCATGGAAGGCGTGGCGGTAATTCATCCGCGCAGTGTACGGGGCGCCACGCCAGCCGGCCACGTCCTGCCATTGCCGCGGCGGCGCGACCCGCTGGGACCGAGGCAGGGCGATCGGCGGTGCGCGCGGGGCGGGCCAGCCGGGGGCGTTGGACGAGCATTGCCAGTGCAAGGCGTGGCGACGGTCCCACTGCGTATCGCGCATCACACGGAGCATCCCCCATGCGCAAGCCCCTTCTTCCCACGCTCGCCGTCCTCGCCCTCGCAACGCTGGCCAGTGGCCAGGCCGCGGCCCAGTACACTGGTCCCAGCAGCGTGCAGGCGACCACGGTGAAGCAACTGCTCGACCACGGCAAGGACGACCAGCATGTGGTGCTGCGCGGGCGCATCGTTTCCCATGACGGCGGCGACCGCTACACCTTCCGCGACGCCAGCGGCAGCATGAAGGTGGAGATCGACGCGCATCGGCTGCCGGCCGGGCGCCCGTTCGACGACAAGGCCGAGGTCGAACTGCTGGGTGAGGTCGACAAGGACCTGCGTTCCATCGAGGTCGACGTCGACGAAGTGCGCTTCCTGCGCTGATCCGGCGCGGCCGGCGTGCCGTGCCCGCTGCGCGGCGCGCCCGGCTGCGGCTATGCTGCGCGGCATGTCCACGCCTGCCGCTGCCACGCCCGCCGCCTGTGTCCTCGTGGTCGAGGACGAATCCGCCATCGCCGATACCGTGCTGTACGCGTTGCGCAGCGAGGGCTACCAGGTACGCCACTGCCAACTCGGGCGCGAGGCGCTGGTGCAGCTCCGCGAGGGCGGGATCGACGTGGTGGTGCTGGACGTCGGCCTGCCGGACCTGAGCGGGTTCGAGGTGTGCCGCACGCTGCGCGGCTTCAGCCAGGTGCCGGTGCTTTTCCTGACCGCGCGCAACGAGGAGATCGACCGCGTGCTCGGCCTGGAGCTGGGGGCCGACGACTACATGGCCAAGCCGTTCTCGCCGCGCGAACTGGTCGCGCGGGTGCGGGCGCGGCTGCGGCGTCCGGCGGTGGTGGTCGGCGATACCGAAGCGGGCTGGCAGCAGCACGGCGATTTCGCCATCGACCGCGACGGCCGCCGCATCCGCTGGCGCGCCGCGGTGCTGGACCTGACCCGCTACGAGTACGCGCTGCTGGCGGCGCTGCTGCAGCGGCCCGGCGCCATCCTCAGCCGCGCGCAACTGATGGACCGCGGCTGGGACAGCAGCGCCGACAGCGCCGACCGCACCGTCGACACCCACATCAAGACCCTGCGCGCCAAGCTGCGTGCAGCCGGCGCCAGCCACGACCCGATCCGCACCCACCGCGGCCTCGGCTACGCGCTGGAGGCCTGAGATGCGGCTGGGGCTGAAGCTGTTCCTGGGCTTCTTCCTGATCGTCGGCGTGGCCGCGTTCTTCGTGATGCGGGTGTTCGTCAACGAGGTCAAGCCAGGCGTGCGCCAGGCGATGGAATCGACCCTGGTGGACGCGGCCAACGTGCTGGCGCAGATGGCCGCGCAGGATCTGAAGGACGGGCGGATCGCCAGCGGCCGTTTCGCCCGCGATCTGGCCGCTGCGCAACGGCGCGATCCGCGGGCGATGGTCTGGCGCTTCCCCAAGCACAGCGTCGACTACCGCGTCACCCTCACCGATGCGGCGGGCATCGTGGTGTTCGATTCGCGCGGGCAGGACATCGGCCGCGACAACTCGCGCTGGAACGACGTGTACCGCACCCTACGCGGCGAGTACGGCGCCCGCTCCAGTCCCGAGGCCGACGGCGACCCCAACCACACGGTGATGCACGTGGCCGCGCCGGTCTACGATCCGGCCGATCTGCGGCGGCTGATCGGCGTGCTGACCCTGTCCCAGCCCAATCGCAGCATCGAGCCGTTCATCGTCGCCAGCCAGCGCAGCATCCTGTTGCGCGGCGCCTGGCTGATCGGTATCTCCGCGCTGATCGGGATCCTGATGACCTGGGGCCTGCTGCGCGGGATCGGCCGGCTCAACCGCTACGCGCAGGCGGTCAGCGCCGGTGCCCCGGTGCCGCCGCCGCCGCCGCGCCGCGACGAGATCGGCGATCTCGGCCGGGCGCTGGAGACCATGCGTCGCAAGCTGGAGGGCAAGCAGTACGTCGAGCAGTACGTGCAGTCGCTGACCCACGAGATGAAGAGCCCGCTGGCGGCGATCCGCGGCGCCGCGGAACTGCTGCAGGAGCCGCTGCCGGAACCGGAACGGCAGCGTTTCGTGCGCAACATCGCCGAGCAGCAGCAGCGCCTCACCGAGACCATCGACAAGCTGCTGGCGCTGGCCGAGGTGGAGCAGCACGGCTGGCTGCAGCGGCGCGAGCCGGTGGCGCTGGCGCCGCTGTGCGCCGAACTGGCCGAAGCATTGGCGCCGCAACTGCAGGCGCGCGGGCTGCGGCTGGAGGTGCAGGCGCTGGACCCGGCCCTGGTGGTGTCGGGCGATCCCTACCTGCTGCGCCAGGCGCTGCACAACCTGCTCGACAACGCCATCGCCTTCTCGCCGGAGGGCGCGGCCATCGTGTTGCGTGCCGAGCGCGGCGCCGATGCGCGCGTGCTGCTGACGGTGGAGGATCACGGCCCCGGTGTTCCCGACTATGCGCTGGAGCGTGTGTTCGAGCGCTTCTATTCGCTGGCGCGTCCGGCCACCGGCCAGCGCAGCTCCGGCCTCGGCCTGCCGTTCGTGCGTGAGGTGGCGCGCCTGCACGGCGGTGACGCCAGCCTGCGCAACCACGACGGCGGCGGCGCGGTGGCCTGCCTGGCGCTGCCGCTGGCCTGAGCCGGAGAGCGCTCGTGTAGGAGCGGCTTCAGCCGCGACGGGGGCGTTCCCGGTAGTAGGGCAAGCCGCGTCGACAACATGCCGGTTGCCGATTCCCGATTCCCGATTCCCCAATCCCCAATCCCCAATCCCCAATCCCCGCACTTCACACTCACTTCAAATTCGCCTCAAACCCTGCCCACGCAGCGGCAGCATCCTGGCGCCCTCCCAATCGAGAGGCCGCCATGAAATCCGTGAAACTGCTCCTGCGATTCGCCACCATCGGCGGATTGATCCTGTTGTTGCTGATCCCGCTGCTGATGATTCGCGGCACCGTGCAAGATCGCCAGCACTACCGCGACGAAGCGGTGGAGCGGGTGTCGCAGAGCAAGGCCGGCGAACAGCGCCTGCTCGGCCCGCTGCGGGTGATCCCGTGGACCCAGGAACGCGACGTGATGGTCCTCGATGCCGACGGCAAACGCGTGAGCCAGCGCCAGACCGAGACCGGCTACGTGCTGCAGGCGCCACGGCGGCTGCAGGTCGAAGGCGAACTGAAGCCCTCGCAGCGCCACATCGGCCTGTTCAAGGTGCAGGTCTACAGCTGGCATGCGCGGCTCAAGGCCGAGTTCGACGATCTCGATTACGCCGCCGCCGACCGTCGCCGCTATGGCACGCCGTATCTGGCGATCGGCCTGCAGGACGTGCGCGGCCTGGTCGGCACGCCGAACCTGCGCGCCGACGGCCGCGCATTGTCGCTGCAGCCGGGCTCGGAGGGGCTGGCCAATATCTCCAAGGGCGTGCACGCGGTGCTTCCCGCGCTGGCCGATCCGCAGCAGGGGCGGCTCACCAATCTGCACGACGTGCAGATGGAGTTCGTGCTCGACGGAACCCAGGCGCTGTCCATCGTGCCGGTCGGCGACGACAACCAGATCGCGCTGAACTCGCCGTGGCCGCATCCATTGTTCGGCGGCCGCTTCCTGCCCAACGAACGCCGCATCGGCGCGCAGGGCTTCCAGGCGAACTGGGCGCTGTCGTCGCTGGCCACCGGCGCGCAAGCGCAGCTGGCCTCCGGCGGACAGGACCTCGATGCGTTGCGCGTGGACCTGGTCGACCCGGTGGACGTGTACACCCAGGCCGAGCGTGCCAGCAAGTACGGCCTGCTGTTCGTGGTGCTGACCTTCGTCGCCTTCGGCCTGTTCGAACTGATCAAGCGCCTGCCGATCCATCCGCTGCAGTACCTGCTGGTCGGCCTGGCGCTGGCGATCTTCTTCCTGCTGCTGCTCAGCTTGTCCGAGCACATTCCGTTCTGGCAGGCGTATCTGGTGTCGGCGGTGGCCTGTATCGGGCTGCAGTTCTTCTACCTGTCCGGGGTGTTGCGCAGCCGCCTGCGCGCGGCCGGCTTCGCCACCATGCTTACCGTGTTGTACGGCGCGCTGTACGGCCTGCTGGCCTCGGAGGACAACGCCTTGCTGATGGGCTCGCTGCTGCTGTTCGGCATCCTCGGCGCGATCATGTGGATCACCCGCCGGATCGACTGGTACGAACTCGGCGCGTCGCTGCGCTGAGCCGTCGGAAGGAGAACCGACATGGTCGCGCACCGTCATCTGCATCGTCGCCTGCAGGCGCTGTTGCCTGCAGCGCTGGAGACCCATGGCCTGCATCACGGCAACCTGCCGGCGAGCCTGGCGCGCAGCGCGCAGGCCGCACTGGTCACCGCTGCCGATCGTGGCGGCGCCCTGTGGCTGCGCCTGAGCGAACGCAGCCGCGCCGCCCTGGCCGGCGACGCGGCGACGTTCCTGGCCAGCGCATTGCAGGCGCGTGCGGCCTTGCCGGGCGACGCTGCGCCGTGGCGCTACTGCCCCTGGCGTGCGGTACGCCGCGATCCGGCCTGTGCCGCGAACGCGGAAGAGGTCCCCCCTGCGTCCGCGTCGGCCTTCGTCACCTGGGAAGCGCAGGGCCGCGCGCGCTTGCTGCTGCTGCCGGCGCAGGCCGCACTGCTGTGCCGGTGGTGGCGCTGAGGTAGGCCACCGCGTCGATGGCCGCGACGGCGGGGCCGGATGGCCATCGGTCATCGACGACAGGAGCACAGGTGGTGGCAGGACGTCGCCACCGTTCACAGGACGGGCAGGACGCCCACGCAGGGAAGCGGCAAGGACGCACGCAAGGGCATCGCCCAGACAGGCAGCGCAAGGAAGCGGGTGCATCACGGGACGGGCAGGACGCCCACGCAGGGAAGCGGCAAGGACGCATGTGCAAGGGCATCGCCAGGCAGGCAGCGCCAGGGAAACGCTTGCGGTAGAGTGCACGGATGCACTCTCCGCTCTCCATTCAGCGCCTGCGCGGCGCCGGGATCGTGCCGTTCCTGGATGCGGTCGCGCAGCTGCGCATCGCGGTGTTCCGCGATTGGCCGTACCTCTACGACGGCGACCTGGACTACGAACGCGACTACCTGGCCGCCTATGCCGCCTCGCCGGACAGCGTGTTCGTACTGGCGCGCGACGGCGAGCAGGTAGTCGGCGCGTCCACCGGGCTGCCGCTGGTCGATGACACCGAGGCGTTCGCCGCGGCCTTCGCCGGCAGCGGCATCGCCCCGGCCGAGGTGTTCTATTTCGGGGAGTCGGTGTTGTTGCCGCAGTACCGCGGCCGCGGGATCGGCCATGCCTTCTTCGACGAGCGCGAGGCGCATGCGCGCGCGCTCGGTCGCTTCCGCCTGACCGCGTTCTGTTCGGTGGAGCGGGCGCCCGACGACCCGCGGCGGCCGCCGGACTATCGTGGCAACGACGCGTTCTGGCGCAAGCGCGGCTACCAGCCGCAGCCGGCGCTGCGCATGCACCTGCCGTGGAACGAGGTCGGCCGCGGCCAAACGCCGCATACCCTGGGTTTCTGGACCCGCGCGCTGGAGCCCGCCGCATGAAAGTCGCCGTCGCCAAGTATCCGATCGGCGCGCCCGCCGATTTCGCCGCCTTCGCCGACAAGCAGGCGGCGTTGCTCGGCGAGGCCGCACAGGCCGGCGCGCAACTAGCGGTGCTGCCCGAGTACCTGTCGCTGGAACTGGCCGCGACCTTCGACCCGGCCGTGTCCGCGCGGCTGCCGGCCTCGCTCGCCGCGATCCAGGCGCTGCATGCGCCGTACCTGGCGTTGTTCGCCGACCTGGCGCGGCGCCATCGCCTGCACGTGGTCGCCGGCAGCTTCCTGCTCGATGTCGGTCAGGGGCGCTATCGCAATCGCGCGTACTGGTTCACCCCCGATGGTGGCCATGGCTGGCAGGACAAGCTGCAGCTGACCGGCTTCGAAAAGGCTACGGGGTTGATCGACGGCGGCGATGCGCTGAAGGTGTTCGAGGCCGACGGCGTGCGCGCCGGCGTGGCGGTCTGCTACGACAGCGAGTTCCCGCTGCCGGTCCGCGCCCAGTACGAGGCCGGCGCCCGCCTGCTGGTGGTGCCCAGTTGCACCGACACCGAAGCCGGCGCCACCCGCGTGCGCGTGGGCTGCCTGGCGCGGGCGCTGGAGAACCGCATCTTCGTTGCCCAGTCGGTGACCGCCGGCGTCGCCGAGTGGAGCCCGGCGCTGGACGTGAACACCGGCGAGGCGACGCTGTATGCGCCGATGGACGCCGGCTTCCCCGCCGACGGCATCGTCGCGCAGACCCGCGGCGAGCAGGTCTGGGCGATCGCCGAGCTGGATTTCGCCGCCTTCGAAGCCAGCCGCGCCCACGCCCAGGTGGCCAACGACCGCGACTGGCGCGGCCAGCTGTCTCCGGCGGTGGTGCGAGCGGAATTGAGCCGCTTCGCGTAGGGAAAGATCTTTTGTCGTCGGCAGTCCACTCAGGCACGCCAGGCCCTGTCCCTGGGCAGTAATGCTGCTTGCACCAATCCCGAATCCCCAATCCCCAATCCCCAATCCCGCGGCGCCAGGCAGGCGCCGCCCCAGCAAGGTAAAATCGCCCGATTCCCGTCGTTTCGAGCGTTCCATGGCCTGCCGTACCCGTTTCGCCCCCAGTCCCACCGGTTACCTGCACATCGGCGGCGCGCGCACTGCGCTGTACTGCTGGCTGGAGGCGCGCCACCGCGGTGGCGAATTCGTGCTGCGGATCGAGGACACCGACCGCGAGCGCAGCACCCAGGCGGCGATCGACGCGATCCTGGAGGCGATGGAGTGGCTGGGCCTGGACTACGACGAAGGCCCGATCTACCAGACCCGGCGCCTGGACCGCTATCGCGAGGTGGCCGAGCAGTTGCTGGCGCAGGGTCAGGCCTACTACGCCTACGAGACCCGCGAGGAATTGGAAGTCATGCGCGAAGCGGCGATGGCGCGGCAGGAAAAGCCGCGCTACAACGGCGCCGCGCGCGAACTGAACCTGCCGTACCGCGACGATCCCAACCGGGTGATCCGCTTCAAGAACCCGACCGAGGGCGTGGTGGCGTTCGACGACCTGATCAAGGGCCGCATCGAGATCGCCAACAGCGAACTGGACGACATGGTGATCTTCCGTCCCGACGGCTATCCCACCTACAACTTCGCGGTGGTGGTGGACGACTGGGACATGGGCATCACCGAGGTGATCCGCGGCGACGACCACGTCAACAACACCCCGCGGCAGATCAACATCTACCAGGCGCTGGGCGCGCCGGTGCCGAAGTTCGCGCACATGCCGATGATCCTCGACGAGCAGGGCGCCAAGCTGTCCAAGCGCACCGGCGCGGCCGACGTGATGCAGTACAAGGACGCCGGCTACCTGCCGCATGCGCTGATCAACTACCTGGCGCGGCTGGGCTGGTCGCACGGCGACCAGGAACTGTTCGGGCGCCAGGAGCTGATCGACCTGTTCGACGTCAAGGACGTCAACTCCAAGGCCGCGCGCCTGGACATGGCCAAGCTCGGCTGGGTCAACCAGCACTATCTCAAGAGCGACGACCCGGCGACGATCGCGCCGCAGCTGGAATTCCAGTTGCGCAAGCTCGGCATCGACCCGGCCGCCGGCCCGGCCGCGGCCGAGGTGGTGGTGGCGCTGCGCGAGCGCGTGCAGACCCTGAAGGAAATGGCCGAGAAGGCCGAGGTCTGGTATCGCCCGCTGACCCGCTACGACGAGGCGGCGGTGGCCAAGCATTTCAAGCCGGGCGCCGAACTGGCGTTGGGCAAGGCCCGGGAACTGCTGGCCGCGCTGCCGCAGTGGAGCCTGCACGGCGTCGCCGCCGCGCTGCACGACACCGCCGCCGCCCTGGAGATCGGCATGGGCAAGGTGGCGCAGCCGCTGCGCGTGGCCATCACCGGCACCCAGGTCAGCCCGGACATCTCGCAGACCGTCTACCTGGCCGGTCGCGACGAGGCCTTGAAACGCATCGACGCCGCGCTCATCAAGATCCCAGCGGGAAGCTGATTCCCGGGAGACTGTCATGTCCAGCAAGAAGACCGCCTGCACCGAGCCGCACCACCACGTCCACGACGCCGCCGACTTCGTCAAGGTGGTGGAGCGGGTGAGCCGCGAGCGCGGTCTGCGCCTGACCCCGATCCGCGCCAACGTGCTGCGGCTGATCGCCGAGGCCGGGCGCCCGGTCAAGGCCTACGACCTGCTGGAATGGGTGCGCGAAGGCAAGGGTGTGGGCGCCGACGCCCCGCCCACCGTGTATCGCGCGCTGGACTTCCTGATGGCCAATGGCTTCGTGCACAAGCTCGAGTCGGTCAACGCCTTCGTCGCCTGCCACCACCCGAGCAGCGCCCAGCACTCGGTGCCGTTCCTGATCTGCGACCGCTGCCATAGCGCGGTGGAGTTGGAAGATCGTGACGTGGTCAGCCAACTGGAGCAGCGCGCCAAGGCGCTGGGCTTCCAGCCGCAGGCGCAGACCCTGGAAGTGCACGGCCTCTGCGCGAAGTGCGCGGTTGCGGGCGACGCCCCTCGCGCGGCGCGCGCGACCTGAGGTTTTGCGCCTCGCTTGATCGCTCTGTGCTGCGATCGAGGTGGTGTCGGGCTTCGCCCGTACCCTCATCCGCCCCCTTCGGGGGCACCTTCTCCCGAAGGGAGAAGGAATGCACTGCGCGTTGAGGCCCAGCGAACAGCCCCTCTCCCCCCGGGAGAGGGGTTGGGGTGAGGGTACGGGCTAGCGACGCCACCTCATGGCGCGCGCGGCGCCGGCGCCTTCGCGCCCCACAGCGCATAGAACAGCACGTACAGCTCGCAGGCCGCGGTGAGCAGGAAGGCATGCTGCAGGCCGACGTGGTCGGCGAGCCAGCCCTGCACCACCACCAGCGCGCCGCCGGCGATGGCCATGATCAGCAGGCCGGAACCCTCCTCGGTGAGCGGCCCCAGGCCCTTGATGCCGAGGGTGAAGATGGTCGGGAACATGATCGAATGGAACAGGCCCACCGCGATCAGCGACCACATCGCGACATGGCCGGTGCTGAACACGGTCAGCAGCATCACCGCGAATGCGCCGATCGAGAACAACGCCAGCACGGTTTCCGGTGCGACGCGGCGCATCAGCGCGCTGCCGGCGAAGCGCCCGACCATCATCCCGCCCCACAGCAGAAAGAGGTAGTGCGAGGCCTGTTCGTGGCTGAGGTTGCCGATCTGCGGTTGCGACACGAAATTGATGAACAGGTTGGAGACGCCGATCTCGGCGATCAGATAGATGAAGATGGCGGGGATGCCGAGCATCAGATTGCGGTGCCGCCAAAGCGAATGGCTGGCACGCTGCTGGCGTGTGGCGCGCCGGGTGTCCTGGCCGAGCGCCGGCAGCTTGAAGCGGGCGATGACCACGGCCAGCGCCACGAGTGCGGCGGCGACGATGAGATAGGGCAGTTGCACCGACTGCGCGTCGGCCAGGCGTTCGGCCTGGGTCAGCAGCAGCGCATCGCCCTTGGCGGTGCCGGAGGTGGAGCGGCCCAGAATCAGGTAGCCGCCGAACAGCGGCGCCAGCGTGGTGCCGACCGAGTTGAACGCCTGCACCAGGTTGAGCCGCGCCGAGGCGGTGTCCGGGCTGCCGATCACCGCGACGTACGGATTGGCCGCGACCTGCAGCAGGGTGATGCCGCTGGCGATCACGAACAGCGAGCCGAGGGTGATGCCATAAGAGACCAGGCGCGCGGCCGCGATCATGCCCAGCGCGCCGAGCGCCATGATGCTCAATCCGGTCACTAGCGCGCGTTGGTAGCCGATTCGCTCGATCAGCTTCGCCGCCGGCAGCGAGGCGAAGAAGTAGGCGATGAACCAGACCGACTCGATCAGCGTGGCCTGGGTATAGCTCAGCGCGAACACGCTGCGCAGATGCGGCAGCAAGGTGTTGTTGATGACGGTGATGAAGCCCCACATGAAGAACAGCGAGGCGAGCAGCGACAGTGCGGCGCGATGGGACGGCGCGTGCCCGGCGCGCGGCGCCGAAGATGAGAGCGGGGCCGTCGGCCCGATCGGTCCTGCCATGTTGTGGGTACCTCTGCGCGATTGCGGTGTCGTCGGCGGCAGGCGTTCCCGTCACGTGATCGGCGGTGCCAGCGCTGCGGCGAGGATAGGCGGCCATCGCGGCGGCAGACCAATGAATTAAATCGCGGCGACCATACGCGCATTGCAATGCTGCACTGCAGGGATTGCGTGATCGGCAAGCGGCCTGGGGCTGGGTTTGCAGCGCGTGGGTGCAGAGTCTGGAAGTGTTTTATTGGGGTGCGTCCAGTGCGGGGGCTGCGTCAGGCCGGCGTCCCGTGCGCTGTGCACCGGTTGTGTGCGGCGTCCGACCCGGGGCTAGCCGCCGCCCGCGCTTGCGGCCGGCATTGTCGCTGCTGCGCCGCGGGCAGTGCGGTGTCGGACTGCAGCGTTCCGCGGCAGCGGCGCCGTTCCGGTCCTGCAGTCGCAGCGTGGTGGCCTGATCGCCGGGCCAGGTACGCTGTCTCGCTCAGTCCCGTGGCGCGGCGCGCCCGCCCTCGCGCACCTGTTCCCAGTCCAGGCCGAACCGCGCCAGGTACTTGCGCAGGCGGTCGGCGTCGTTGGTGCTGGCGCGTTGCGCGCGCGAGACCGCGAACAGTTCGCGCCCGGCCTGCGACAACGACTTGGCGGTGGCGCAGACCCGCACCACGTCTTCCAGTTGTACGCGGTCGAAGCGGTCCAGCTGCGCCGCCGCGTCGCCGAGCAGCGCATCCAGCGGCGAGGGCGGGGTGCCGTCGCGCCATTGCCGGCGCAGGCGCTCGATTTCCTCCTCCACCAGCTCGAGCTGGATGCGCCCGGCATTGGCCAGCGTCGCCAGGCGCATCACCGAGGCGCTGAGGTCGCGGAAATTGCCGTGCCAGCGCGCCTCCGCGCCGGTGGCGAAAGCGAGGTAGCGGCTGCGCGCCTCGCGATTGAAGGTCACCCGCTGGTGCTGTTCGCGCGACCAGCGCTCCAGTTCGAACTCCAGGTTCGGCTCGATGTCCTCGCGACGTTCGGCCAGGCCGGGCAGGTGGTAGGTCCACAGGTTCAGGCGCGCCAGCAGGTCCTCGCGGAACCGGCCTTGCGCCACGTGCTGGTGCAGATCGCGGTTGGTGCCGGCGATCAGCTGGAAGTCGCTCTCCACCTCGCGGTCGCTGCCGACCGGCAGGAAGCGCTTCTCCTCCAGCGCCCGCAGCAGCATGGCCTGCTCGTCCAGGCCGAGCTCGCCGATCTCGTCGAGGAACAGCAGGCCCTGGTGGGCCGAGCGCAGCAGCCCCGGACGGTCGCTGACCGCGCCGGTGTAGGCGCCCTTGGTATGGCCGAACAGCGCGCTCATCGCGCCGTCGCCGCGCAGGGTGGCGCAATTGACCTCGACGAAGCGTCCGGGCAGTTGGTGCTTGAGCTTCTTCAGCTCGAATACGCGCTTGGCCAGCTGGCTCTTGCCGGCGCCGGTCGGGCCCATCAGCAGCATCGGCGCCCTGGAGCGCGTGGCCACGGTCTCGATCTGTTCGATCATGCGGTTGAACGCCGCATTGCGCGTGGCGATGCCGCTTTTCAGCAGCGCGCGGTCCTGCAATTGCTGCTGCTGGAAGCGTTGCGCGATGCGGTCGTAGCGCGACAGGTCCAGGTCGATCACGGTGTAGGCGCCGGCCTCGCCGCTGCCCTGCTTGCGCGGCGGCGAGGTCTGCAGCAGGCGCCCGGGGAAGTGCCGGCTCTCGGTCAGCAGGAAGCCGCAGATCTGGCTGACGTGGCTGCCGGTGGTGATGTGCAGGTAGTAGTCCTCTTCGTCCGGGCGGAAGGCATAACCGGCGAAGAAGTCGTGCAGGGTGGCGTAGACCCCTTCGAAGTCCCAGGGATCGGCCAGGTAGGTGTCGTGCAGCCGCACCTGCGTGTCCGGCGAGACCTGGCCCAGGTCCTCGCTCACCAGCTGCGCGAGCTTCTGGTATCGGCGCAGGTCGGTCAGCAGCTCCAGGCGGCTGAGCAGGAAGTCCTCGTGCATCCCCAGCGCTACCGTCGGGCGCCACTTCTCCCAGCGTCCGGGGCCGCTGCCCGCATCCAGCTGGGTGCCGAGCATGCCGAATACCACCTGTGGCCTGTCCATATCCATCCTTATAAGAACGTCGCCTAAGTTATAGAAATATCCGGTATCGGACAAGCGTCCATGAGGTCTAATTCCAATATTTCTACTTTTAAATCAATGGCTTAATTGGTTTCCTGGAAAGTTGGCACGGCCATTGCGATACCTGGTCATCACCAACGCGGGCCTTTCCCGCCAGGAGCCTGACATGGTCAACATCAGTTTGTTCTCGTCCTCGCGTGGCGCGCTGCTGCCGCCAGCGACCGTGCGCAACGACGCGGGTGGTGCCGCCTATGCGCGTTCGCCGCAGGCGGCGCTGGCGCTGTACGCGGCCACCGGCTGCTTGAACGGCACCTTCTATGCCGGCGCCGAGCTGCAGCTGCAGCAGGTGCTCGGGCTGTGCGCGCAGGTCGATCCGGCCTTCGTCGCGCAGACCGCGATCTACGCACGCCAGGTCGCGCACATGAAGGACATGCCGGCATTGTTGTTGGCCACGCTGACCACCCGCGATCCGGATCTGTTCGCGCGGGCCTTCCCGCGGGTGATCGACAACGGCCGCTTGCTGCGCAACTTCGTGCAGATCGTGCGCAGCGGACAACTCGGGCGCAAGTCGCTGGGGTCGCGGCCCAAGCGCCTGGTGCGGCAGTGGCTGCAGCAGGCCCCGGCGCAGACCATCGTGCAGGCAGCGATCGGCCAGCAGCCCTCGCTGGCCGACGTGATCCGCATGGTCCACCCGAAGCCGGCCGACGCCGAGCGCGAGGCCCTGTACGCGTGGGTCGTCGGCAAGCCGTACCGCGAGGAAGCGCTGCCGGCGATGCTGCAGGCGTACGAGGCGTTCAAGCGCGCCCCGTCGGGGGCGTTGCCGGAGCTGCCGTTCCAGTACTACACCGCCTTGCCGCTGACCGCGGCGCATTGGGCGGCGCTGGCCCGGAACGCCTCCTGGCAGACCTTGCGCATGAACCTCAACACCTTCGCGCGGCATGGCGTGTTCGAGGATCCGGCGATGGTGGCGAAAGTCGCGGCACGCTTGCGCGATCCGGCGCAGATCCAGCGCGCCCGGGTGTTTCCATACCAGTTGCTGGTGGCCAGCACCGCGGCCAGCCAGTTGCCGCTGCAGATCGGCGAGGCGCTGCGCGACGCGATGGAGATCGCGACGCGGCAGGTCCCGCGCTTGGACGGCAAGGTGGTGGTCGCGGTGGACGTGTCCGGATCGATGGCCGCGCCGGTGACCGGCTTCCGCCGCGGCGCCAGCAGCAGCGTGCGCTGCGTGGATGTCGCCGCGCTGATCGCCGCCTGTGTGCAGCGGGTCAATCCGCGCGCCACAGTGTTGCCGTTCGACACCCAGGTGCGGTCGCTGCGGTTGCGGCAGCGCCAGGATGTGATCGCCCAGGCGCAGCAACTGGCCGCCTTGTGCGGTGGCGGGACCAGCGTCAGCGCGCCGCTGCTGCAGTTGAATGTGCAACGTGCGCCGGTGGATCTGCTGGTGCTGGTGTCGGACAACGAGAGTTGGCGCGATACGCGCAACGGGGCGACGGCGACCATGCAGGCCTGGGCGGAGTTGAAGGCGCGGTGTCCGCAGGCGCGCATGGTCTGCATCGACCTGCAGCCGGTGGCCACCAGCCAGACGGTCGAGCGCGACGACATCCTGCATGTCGGCGGCTTCAGTGACGCGGTGTTCGACCTGCTGGCCACGTTCGCGGCAGAAGGGGCTGGCGCCAAGCGCTGGGTCGAGCGAATCGCCTCGATCGCGGTGTGAGGCCGGTTGCAGGGAGGGTGTTACCCGGCGGGCAATGGGGCCCGCTGGGCTGCAGGAGCAGCCATATTTTCAGTTAAACGGTTCGCCGCCGGCGTCCACGAATGCCGATGGAACTACA
Source organism: Xanthomonas sp. 3498 (assembly GCF_014199795.1). Lineage (NCBI taxonomy): Bacteria > Pseudomonadati > Pseudomonadota > Gammaproteobacteria > Lysobacterales > Lysobacteraceae > Xanthomonas > Xanthomonas sp. 3498. Next base: position 297,376 of record NZ_JACHOH010000004.1, on the reverse strand, counting down.
GCCTTTGAAGCTCCAGGTCGCGGGTTCGAGTCCCGCCCACCCTTCGATGGGGTGGTAGCTCAGTTGGTTAGAGCAGGAATGTTCCATCACTCTTGTCGTGGCCGTCGTCGGTCCTGTTGTGTGCGTTGCAGGGAAGCGCTGGACCCGGCGGGCAATGGGGCCCGCCGGGCTGAAAGAGACGCAAAATGTTCAGTTGACGGAGGTGGTGCTCGCCGCCTCCATGTTTCGCCGCTGGCGTCCACGAATGCCGATGGAACTACAGCCTTTGAAGCTCCAGGTCGCGGGTTCGAGTCCCGCCCACCCTTCGATGGGTGGTAGCTCAGTCGGATAGAGCGGGAATGTTCCATCCCCCTTGTCGTGGCCGTCGTCGGCCCTGTTGTACGCGTTGCCTGGCGGATGCAGGCGGAACTCCATCGGTCGCGGGTTCGAATCCTGCCCGCCGTCAGGCGGTAGCTCAGGGGTAGAGCGATCGTTCCGCACATGGACTTGCCGCGTGAGGCGATGCGTTAGTTTTGCGGTGAATGCAGGTGGAACTCCATCTGGTAGCCCTTCAAGGGTCGGGTTCGAGCCCCGGCCGCCCGGCGGCACTGCCGCCAGGCGGAAGGTTCCACCATCCCTCGTCACCGCGCTTTTTTTCTCGAAGATCCGTTGCACAAGGAGCAACATCATGAACACCGAGCAGTACGACGTCATCGCGCAGCCGGGAGCGGCGCCGATCAAGCTGTGGACCCGCGGCGTGCCGCTGGAGGACGAGGCGCGCCAGCAGCTGCAGAACATCGCCAAGCTGCCCTTCATCCATCGCTGGATCGCGGTGATGCCGGACGTGCACCTCGGCAAGGGGGCCACCGTCGGCTCGGTGGTGCCGACCATCGGCGCGATCGTGCCTGCTGCGGTGGGCGTGGACATCGGCTGCGGGATGATCGCGGCGCGTACCTCGCTGGTCGCCAGCGACCTACCGGACAACCTGGCGCCGATCCGCAGCGCGATCGAGCGCGCGGTGCCGCATGGGCGCACGCCCGGCGCGCGCGACAAGGGCGCGTGGCAGACGCCGCCAGGCGCGGCGGTGGATGGCTGGGCGCAGCTTGCCAGCGATTTCGCCCTGATCTGCGAGCGCCATCCGCGCCTGCGCAAGACCAACAACCTGCAGCATCTCGGGACCCTCGGTACCGGCAACCACTTCGTGGAGATGTGCCTGGACGAGGCGCAGCGGGTCTGGTTCATGCTGCACTCCGGCTCGCGCGGCGTGGGCAATGCGATCGGCAACCACTTCATCCAGCTGGCCAAGGAGGAAATGCGGCGCTGGATGATCAACCTGCCGGACCAGGACCTGGCCTACCTGCCGGAAGGCAGTCAGTACTATGGCGACTACGTGTTCGCGGTGGACTGGGCGCAGCGCTATGCGCGCATCAACCGCGAGATCATGATGCGCAGCGTGGTCGAGGCGGTCCGCACGGTCATCGCCAAGCCGTTCGAGGCGCAGGCCGAAGCGGTGAACTGCCACCATAACTACGTCAGCCGCGAGCACCACTTCGGCAAGGACGTGTTCGTGACCCGCAAGGGGGCGGTGAGCGCGCGCAAGGGCGAACTGGGCATCATTCCCGGCAGCATGGGCGCCAAGAGCTTCATCGTGCGCGGGCTCGGCAACGCGGACAGCTTTCATAGCTGCAGCCACGGCGCCGGGCGGGTGATGAGCCGCACCGAGGCGCGTCGCCGCATCAGCGTCGATGAGCACGCCAAGGCGACCGCGCACGTGGAGTGCCGCAAGGACCAGGACGTGGTGGACGAGTCGCCGGCGGCCTACAAGCCGATCGAGGCGGTGATGGCCGCACAGCGCGACCTGGTGGAGATCGTGCATACGCTGCGGCAGGTGGTGTGCGTCAAGGGGTAGTCACAGGTGCCGGCCGGCTTGCAGTGCCGCCGGCCGGCGCCGATGGTCCTTGCGGGCTTGTCCGCATGGGCGTTTTCAACGACGGATTGTTTCGCAATGGACATGATCGAACTTGACGGTGCCGCGGGCGGCGGGCAACTGCTGCGCACCGCACTGACGCTGAGCCTGTGCACCGGGATCGGCTTCACCTTCAGCAACATCCGTGGTGCGCGCCCGCGCCCGGGTCTGATGCGCCAGCACCTGACGGCGGTCGTCGCGGCGGCCACGATCGGCCAGGCACGCACGCACGGGGCGCAGATCGGCGCGACCGCCCTGCGGTTCGAGCCGGGAACGGTCGTGCCCGGCGACTATCAGTTCGCCACCGGCAGTGCCGGCTCGACCACGCTGGTGCTGCAGACGGTGCTGCCGGCGCTGTGGCGTGCCGGTGCGCCGTCGCGCCTGACCCTGGAGGGCGGCACCCACAATCCGCTGGCACCCTGTGCCGACTTCCTCGCCGAGACCTGGCTGCCGGCACTGCAGCGCCTGGGCGTGACCGCGGCGCTGACGCTGGAGCGGCATGGCTTCTATCCGGCCGGCGGCGGTGCGCTGCATGCCAGCGTCGCGCCTTGTGCGCAATTGCGCCACGTGGACTTCGCTGCGCGCGGTGCGTTGCAGGCGCTCGAGGCGCAGGTGCTGGTCTCGGGGCTGTCCGGCAAGATCGGCCGGCGCGAACTGGCGGTGCTGGCCGAGCATCTCGGCGTGGATGCGAACCCGCGTCACGTGCATAGCGTGCGTCCGGCGATGGGGCCGGGCAATACCGCGCTGGTGCGGGTGCGACATGCGGCGCACGTGGAGGTCTTCGCCGGTCACGGCGAGCGCGGCGTCTCCGCCGAGCAGGTTGGCGAACGCCTGGCAGCGCAGGTGCGCCGCTACCTGGACAGTGGCGCCTGCGTCGGCGAGCACCTCGCCGACCAGTTGCTGCTGCCGATGGCGTTGGCCGGCGGCGGTGCCTTCACCACCGACACGGTCAGCGCGCACCTGTCCAGCAATGCCCGCCTGATCGAGAAGTTCCTGCCGGTGGAGATCGGCTGGGAGCAGGTGGCCCCGCAGCAGTGGCGGGTGGTCGTGTCCAGCTGAGGGCGGCGGTGCTGCCGGCAGGGAGCAACGGTGTGGATGCCAGGGAAGGCACAGCGGGCGCGGTCGTGCTCGCGTGGACTTGTAGGATCGACAGCGGCGCGGAACGCCGCGCCGCGTGTCTACGCGTGGCGCCGCCGGTTGTTGGATGCAGGACCATAATGGCGCGGCGCGGGCGCAGTCCCGCGCGGTCCGGCGGTGTGCCGGGTTCCTGGCGCAGGATCAGGCGCAATGGAGGATGCACATGGACAAGAACGTGCGCGTGCTGTGCTGGTTGTTCTCATCGACGCTGGTGCCGATCGCGCCGGCGCTGGCCGATCCCCCCACCGAACTCATGCAACCGCTGCCCGCGTCGCTGATCTTCAACGACGACAACGGCAAGATCCTCGGGACGTCCGGGCCGCAACAGCCCACCGCGTATGCCCTGGCGCAATGGGGCGCCAATCCCAACAGTTCGGATACCTTGCAGCCGGTCGTCGGCGGTTCGGCGCAGGGCTGGCAAGCCGAGAGTGTGCGTGCGCGGGTGAAGTACTACCCGGTGTACGCCGGTCACGCCAACGCCTACGAACTGGCGCAGGCCGACAACAAGTGCGCCGGCTCGGATCCGGGCAATCCGAATCCGTACGATGGCGAGAAGGACTTGTTCCTGGTGACTGCCGATCCGAGGTTCTGGGGCAGTAACGCCATGCTGGGCTTCACGCCCAGCGCGCCGCTGTCCAGCCTCGGCGCCATCCGTGTACGCGTCGGGTTGAGCAGGACCTACGAGGACGATGCCCGCTGTGGCGGCACAGCGCCCAGCGGCACCGGCTATGCCTTCAGTTTCATCCTCGGCAATACGCAGGGGCAGACCCTGTTCTATCAGATCGACCTGGGCCATACCGGTGCAACCCCGTCGCAGGATCCGTCCACGCCGTGGTGCCCGTACGGGTACGAAGACACGCAGAGTCTAGACTTCTGCCTGGACGACGACATCCGCAACATGGGCGGGCAGTGGAACCTCGCCGGTACGGCGACCTCCAACGACGTCGATTTCCTGCCCAGGCTGCTACAGGTCATCGGCAAGGGGCACACCAAACCGGTGCGCGACAAGCAGGGCAATGCCATCGACCTGGACCGCGATCCGAGCCACTGGACGCTGACCTCGGTGTACATGGGCCATGTCACCCAGGGCAAGACCATCAGCACCACGATCTGGTACGACCCCAGCGTCAGGACCTGGCCGGGTGGCACCTTCTGCAGTGCGGCGGGCACGCTGACCCAGTACACCTGCAACATGAGCGCGCAGGATGCGACCCAGCTCGGAGCGGGATGGATTGCGGTCGGCAATGCCTGCTATCACCGCAATGCGGGTACGTCCTGTCCGTAGTGACGTGTCGTTGCGGTGTGCGGTCATGCCGCAGGGGAGGCGCACGCCGCAGCGCTCTCCGGCCAAGGTGGGCGGTGTTTCCCGCCCGGCCGGTCAACGAAGGCCTGGCGGTGCAGGGCGCGACCGTCTTCTGCATGCGACCGCCCAGCATGGCTGGGCGGCGCGCATGTACCTCACAATGCGCGGTTGAAGCCCTGCACGATGTCCATGGAGACCTCGCGCATGCCTGGCGCTCCCTGAAGTTGCCTGGACGCCGCCATCGCGGCGTCGGCCGAGCCGTAGTCGATCACGGCGCTGCCATCTACGTCCGAGGCATACACCAGGCTGCCGCCGCTGCGGCGCGCCAGTGCCCGGGCCACGTCCGGCGTGGTGCCGAACAGCTTGAGCTTGCCGGTGACCACCACCGGCTGACCGCTGCGTTCGTCGATCGCGGCGCGCAGCGCGGTCGCGTCCGCAGCGCCGGACTGGGCAGCCGCTGCGGTGCCGGCGCGGGCGTTGCTGCCGAGCACGATGGCGTACGGTCCGATGCGGGCGGCGACGGTGCCGCCGCCATCGGCGGCAGCGACCTGGGCGCGTTGCGTGCCGGTGCCTGCCATCTGCGGTGCTGTCTGCACCGTGGCATCGGGCAGCAGGCGATAGGTGCTGCGGCCGATCTGGAAGCGCGCGCCGTTGGCTGCCTGGTGCAGTGCCTGGGCATCGGTGTATTGGGCCGAGACGGGCGCGGCCGCGGTCAGTGCAAGCACGGCGAAAAGAAAGAGCGTATTGGTCTTCATGTCAGTGGCCCACCACGCGGAGTTCGAAGTGCTGCAGTTGTTCCTTGCCGTGCGCGTCGAGCATGTCGGCGACCTCCAGCGTCCAGGGCCCGGCCGCATCCTCGTCCAGGAAGGCGTTGCTGGCGGTCAGCGGGATCGACATGCCCTGGGTGTAGACGTCCTTGTTCAAGGCCGAGAACGGGGTCATCACGTAGCTGCGGGTGCCATGCGGGGAGATCAGCACCACGCGCAGACGGCTGGGATCCTTGTGGGTGCCGTCGAAGTACAGTTGCACCGCCTCGACTTTCATCTGTTGTGTGATGTGGACGGTCAGCCTGGCTGGCGATGCGACACCGCCGATGGTGCTGGCCGCACCGCTGTAGACCTGGTAGTCGGTGTCCTGCAGCGGCGGCAGCGTTGTGAAGTGCGTGGCCGCTTCCACGGCCGCGGCTGCATCCACCAACCCGAAGCCGTACCAATTGCTGAAGCGATGGCCGGCGGCGTTGGTGATCCAGCCGGGATCGATCACGCTGCCGTTGTAGAGCGCTTTCGGCTGCCCGCTGTCGATCTGCCGCGCGGTCGTGGCCAGTATGTATTTCACGTCGCGCCAGGTCAGTTGCGGATTCACGCCGAGCATCAGCGCCGTCACCCCTGACACCGTCGGCGTGGCCGAGGACGTGCCGTTCATGAGCCCGGTGTAGTTGCACGAAGCGTCGATCGGGGACTTGCTGCCGTCCAACGCGTTCTCCACCGGCACCCCGTCGCGGTTGTACCCGGCGGCGCAGCCGCTGAGGTCGGTGGTCACGATCGCCGGGTCGTAGAGGGGGTCGCTGGCGGTCGCCGCCGACCGGGACTGCTGGTAGCGCTTCTGCTGCCCGTATTCGCCGCCGAAGCCGCTGACCCAGACCGCCGAGCCTGGCGATGAGTACGAGCTGCGCACGCCTCGCGCATTCACTGCGCTGACCACGATGGTGGTGATCAGATCGTTCTTCGGGTCGACGTTGGCCAGGCTGCAGGCGACGTTGTAGCGCTTGGGCAGATCCGGGCAATGATCGGCCAGAGCGCCCTGTGCGTCCGCGTAGATGAAGCTGTCGAAGTCGTTGCCGGCCGCCTTGACGTAGATGGCGCCCTTGCCGTTGCGCCCGGCGCGCATGAGTTTCTCCCAGGCGTATTGATCTTCGACCGAGACGTTGGGATAGAAATTGGAGACGATGCCCCAGCTGTTGTTGAAGATGTCCAGGTTCCTGGCGTCAGCGCCATTGCCCCATGCATAGCGGAGCTTGTCGTCGCTCTGGTCCGACTGCAGATAGTTGAAGCCGGCCAGCGATGCTTGCGGGGCGACGCCGCGTCCGCCTTTGCCGTTCCAGCCCACCGCGGCGGCGATGCCGGCCACCGCCGTGCCGTGCGCGTCGTCGACGTCGCTCGGCTTGGGGTCGTGCGAACCGTCGAGGAAATTGTGCGAGCCGTTGGGCAGGATATTGGCGGCAAGGTCTTCGTGGCGGATGTCCAACCCGCCATCGATCACGCCGATCTTGGCGCCTGCACCGCGGATGTGGAGTTCATGCAGGACATCCACATCCAGGTCGACGCCCGCGGTGGGAAGCGTGTCGCCGATGACCGCCTGGCCCTGGTTGTGCAGGTACCACTGATAGCGGAACAGCGGATCGTTGGCGACGCTTGCGGCGGCCGCGCTATTGCCTGCGGCCATGCCGAGCGCGAGGGCCGACAGCAGGACAGTGACCGGTCGTGTGCAGGGAGATGTCATGTGGCGGATCCAGGGGAGGTGGGGACAGTCGATGGCGCTTGCCACGCATGCCAGGCATCGCCTGCGCAGTGCCGATCCATGCGTTGCCTGCGGGGCGTTCGCCATCGGGTCGGTTGCGGTCGGTCGCCAAGCGCGGCGCAAGCTACCCGCATCCGGATTTCCGTCGCAAGCGCAACGCACGCCGCGAAAATGACGTGGTTCGCATGTGTTCCGGTACTGTGCGGATCGCCGCGCGTTGGCGCGGGATTTCAGCCGAAACGCGCTGCCGGCGTGGGCAAGGCGTTTACGAATTGCTCCAGCGCATCGACGGCCGCGCGGCCCGGGCAACGGATGGGCCGCCACGGTTGCGCGAACGGCATGCAGGCACGCTCGCCATCAACTGCGGCGTGGAGCTGGGCTGGTGGAAGACACCGCTACATCGCCCGGAACAACGGCAGATAGCTGCGGCTGACCGGCAACGTCTCCTTGCGGCCGCGCAGGTGGATCTGCGCGGTCTCGTTGTCGCCACGCACTACATGCAGGATTGCGCGGCGGTTGACCACCACCGCGCGGTGCACCTGCTGGAAGTCGTCCGGATCCAGTTGTGCCGCCAGGTCCTTGAGCGGCGTGGCCACGATCGAGGTGCATGCCTGTCCGTCCGGGTCGCGCCAGGCCACGCTGGTGTACTTGCTGTCCGAGCGCAGGTAGTCGATGGCCTCCACCGCGATCAGGCGCACGGTGCCGCCGCTCTGCGCCTGCAACCAGCGCAGCGGGGCGGGGCGCTCGGGCGGGCGCAGCCGTTCCGCCAGGCGCAGCAGGTGCTCGGTGAGGTCGGCCGCCGGTTGCGCGGCCTGCAGGCGCTGTTGCAGCCGAGCGACGGTATCGGCCAGGCGTGCGTCCTGCACCGGCTTGACCAGATAGTCGAGCGCGCCTTCGGCAAAGGCCTGCACCGCGTAGTCGGTGTAGGCGGTGACGAACACCAGGTGCGCGCGCCGGCCGATCTGCTGCGCGGCCTGCACGCCGGACAGACCTGGCATCTGGATGTCGAGCAGGCAGATCTGCGGCGCGTGTTCCTCGAACAGGCGCACCGCCTCGCGGCCGTTGCGTGCCTCGGCGACGATCCGCAACTCGGGCCACAGGCGGGCAAGCTGACGCCGCAAGGCCTCGCGCAGCAGCGGTTCATCGTCGGCGATCAGCGCGGAGGGCGGGATCATCGGGGCGGTACCGTCATCGGCAGGCTGAGATCGGCGCAGGTGCCGTGCGGCAGGCGTGGACGCAACTGCAGCTGTGCCGTATCGCCGAAGCCAAGCGCGAGGCGGTCACGCAAGGTGCGCAGGCCGGTACCCAGCCCGCCGCGGCCGTCGTCCTCTCCGGCCCCGCTGTCCTCCACCCGCAGATGACAGCGCTCGCCGCTGCGCCAGGCGCGAATGGCGATGCTGCCGCCTTCCTCGGATGGATCGATGCCATGCTTGACCGCGTTCTCGACCAGGGTCAGCACGGCGAGGGTCGGGCAGCGCACCTCCTGCACCGCGTCCTCGGCTTCGATCGCATAGCGCAGCCGGTCGGGCATGCGCATGTGCATCAGCTCCAGGTAGGCGCGGGCCAGCGCCAGTTCGTCGCCCAGCGTGCTGGTGGCGTCGTGCAGGCGCGGCACCGCGGCGTGCAGGTAGGCGATCAGGCTGCGCATCAGCTCCGCGGCCCGCGGCGAACCGACATCGATCAGCGCCTGCACGTTGGCCAGGGTGTTGAACAGAAAATGCGGGGCGACCTGGCGCTGCAACAGCTGCAGGCGCGCGTCCAGCGCCTCGCGCTCCAGTTCGCTGCGCTCCAGCGCGAACGCCAGCGCCTGATGTCGGGCCAGGGCATCCTTTTGCCGGACCAGGGCGGCCAGGGCCATCCATGGCGCGATCAGCACGCCGACGATGGTCAATGTGGCGAAGCCGGCCAGCCGATCCGAGTCCTGCCAGAACGGCGGCGCACCGGCTTGAGTGGAGCCCAGGTAGATCAGCAGGGTCGTCGTCGGGATCGCCAGTGCGACGCCGAACACCTGCAGCGCCCAGCGCGCCAGCCAGCGCGGCAGCCGTGGCGGCCAGCGCTCGAACAACGTGTAAGCACCCAGTGCGGCCGCGCCCAGCATGAGGCTGCGGACCAGGACGGGCAGGGGACTGTCCCAACTCAGGCTCATCAGCAGACCGAGCGCGCCGGAGACCAGGAACACCGGCACGATGCGCGCCCAGGCCAGCAGCGCGGGTGCGCGCGGTGGTGCGGGGAGCGGGGACGGAGGCGACATGGCCGCGAGCATACCGGAGCGCGGGCGTTCGGCGCGGTGGCCGCGCTCAGGCTTGCCGCAGCACCGGCCACCACATCCCCGCGACCGCGGCGAGGGTGCCGACCAGGGTGGCCGCGCTCATCGCAGCGAGCACCGCCGCCGCCAGCCACTGCGGGCCGCTGCGGCGGCTGTCGAGCGCACGCAGATACAGTTCCAGGACGGCCAGCGGCAGCAATGCCTGCGCGAACGCCAGCGCGGTCAGCGTCGGCCCGACGAAACGGTCCGGATCGAAACCGACCGGCGCCTGGTTGACGGCCAGCCAGCCCATCAACCCGATCCGGAAGAACCACACGCCGCTGACCGCCAGAAACAGGCGTAGCGCCCAGCGTCGATGCGCCGGCCACTGGCCGCGTCGGGCATGGCGCCAGGCCATGGCCACGCACAGCAGGATCAGCACCGCATTGGCGCTGGTGCCCAGATGCTGTCCCAGATCGCCGGCGACGCCGCCGCGAATCCAGATCATCGCCAGCCCACCGAGACTGAGGACGACGGCACTGACCAGGTAGACGCGCCCGTTCCAGCGGTGCACGGCCGGGCACCGGCGCCGTAACGCCGGCAGCAGTTGCGCAGCGCCCCCGAGCACGATCGCCACTGCCAGGCCCAGATGCAGCGCCAGCACCGCATTGAACACGCTGTCGCCGGCGACATGGCCGCGTGCCATGACCTGGTTCCAGCGCTCGGGAGTGCCGGCCAATGCGGTGCGTCCGTAGAAGCCGGCGACGTAGGCGGCGAAGGCGAGCTGACCGCCGATGGCGATGCTCATCCACAGCGCCGCCGCCCCACGCAGGAGTCGCGGCGCCCAGGCTTGCCCGGCGTGCGGCCGCGGCGATGTCGCCAGGCGGGGTGCAGTGGAAGCGGGGCGGGGCGGTATGGAGGCGATCGAGGTCATGGCGGCGTGCGCGGCGGTGGCGGTGGCACGCAGTGTCGACAGACCATCGCTGCCTTGCCTGGGCGATCGGACCGGTGGCGGTCATGGCGGATGAAGTGCGGCGCACGCCGACCAAACGCGCCGCGACGGATGCCCTGTACGCCGCGTTGCGCAATCCGGGTTGCTATCCTCATGGGCGCTGTCGCGTTACGAGGAAGGCCGTTCGATGCGCACTCCCATCGCTTCTGTCCCGCTCGCGCCCCCCAGGGCGCGTGCCCTGTGGCTGCACGCGCAGCGCTTGACCACCCCGGCGCCGTTCGGGCGTGGTGCGGAGGCGGTGCGGCAGGCCACTGCGCACCTGGGCTATGTGCAGATCGACACCATCCACGTGATTGCGCGTAGCCACCACCATGTGCTGTATACGCGCATTCCCGAGTACCGCGAACAGGACCTGGAGCAGGCGCAGTCGCAGGACAAGTCGCTGTTCGAGTACTGGACGCATGCCCTGGCCTATGTGCCGGTCGCCGACTACCGCATGTACGTGGCGCAGATGGCGCGTCGACGCGCACAGGCCGACGCCAGGGGCACGGTGGATGCGCAGGACTACGCGCGCTTGCTGCGGCGCATCCGCAGCGAGGGGCCGTTGTCGATCCGCGACATCGACGATGAGGTGCTGGTCGAGAAGACCCATCCGTGGGGCAGCCGCAAGCCGTCGCGGGCCGCGTTGCAGTACGGTTTCTTCAGCGGCGACCTGGTGGTCAGCCAGCGCAGCGGCATGCTCAAGACCTACGAACTGGCCGCGCGGCATTTCGGCTGGCGGCAGCGGCCGCGTCCGGTCAGCGACGCGCAGTACGCACGTTACCTGCTGCAGCGTGCGCTGCGCGCGCAGGCCATCGTCGGCGTGGATTCGGTTTGCTATGGCGAGACCGCCGCCAAACCGGCGGTGCGTGCGTTGATCGCCGCGGAAGTGACGCGCAAGCGCCTGCGCCCGGTGCATCTGCAGGGCCAGGAGGGCGTCGCCTTGTGGGCCGAGCCGGAGGTGCTGGACAGCACGCCGCCGCCGCCCGATCCGATGCGGGCGCACTTGCTGTCGCCGTTCGATCCGCTGGTGATCCAGCGCAAGCGGCTGCAGCAGTTCTTCGGCTACACCCATCGTTTCGAGGCCTACGTGCCGGCGCCGCAGCGGGTGCTGGGCTACTTCGCGCTGCCGGTGCTGGTCGGTGACCGCATCGTCGCTGCGCTCGACCTGAAGATGGACCGGCGCGCCGGTCGCCTGCTGATCAAGCAATGGACCTGGCTGGAACCGCGGCGGCCAGCGCTGCAGGCGACGATCGACGCGGCCTTGCAGCGCTTCGAACGCTTCCATCTGCCGTAGCGGGCTGTCGTCGCCGCGGGTGTGTGGCGCAAGTTACCGGTATCCGCAGCGCAGCGCCGGCTGTGGCATCGCGCCGCGCATCGCCGATCGCATGGGTGCGGCGGTTGACGCCGACCTTGCGCTGCCGTCGCCGCAAACCCGACACCCACCGAACGACAGCCAGGGTCACCTCGCGACCACAGGCCGCCGCTTAGGCTCGGGCTTCCCCCTTTCGCCTGTGCCGCCGCATGTCCGCTGCCCGACACTGTCTCCATCAAGCCCTCGACGCCTGCCGCCGCCGCACGCCTGCCGTGCTGGCCGTGGCGATGGCCCGCGAAGGCTCCACCTACGCGCATGCCGGGGCGATGGCCTTGTTCGGTCCGGATGGCGCGCAGCAGGGTTGGCTCAGCGGCGGTTGCCTGGAGCCGGAGATCGCGCGGTGTGCCGCGGAGGCCGCCGCCTCCTGCGCGCCGGCATGGATGGAGATCGATACGCGCGAGGACGAAGACCTGCTGTCGGGTTCGTCCGCCGGTTGCCGGGGCCGCCTGCACCTGGCCTTGTTGCCGCTGCTCGCCTTGCCCGGTTTCGATGGGCTGGCCCAGGCCTGGCTGCAGGGGCGCGGTGGATTGACCCTGGCGCTGGATGCCGACGGTGGCATCGCCGCCCGCGTGGCCGAGCAGGCGTTGCAATGGCGCTTGCCCTGGCGCGCGGTGTCCGCGGCGCCGCCGCGCGTCGGCGAGGTGCATGTGCCGCCACCGCCGAGAGTCAGCGTCTTCGGCGCCGGCCCGGAAACCACGTTGTTGCTGCCCTTACTGCGTCAGTTGGGCTGGATGACCACCCTGGTCGAGCAGCGGCCGCGCTGGTCTGCGTTGGGAGCGCTGGCCGACTGCACGCTAGCGTGCACGCCGACACGCGCCCTGGCCGACTGTGCCGGTAGCGATGCGGCGCTGGTGATGCACCACAATTTCGAACTGGATCGCGAAGCGCTGGATGCGCTGGCCGGCAGTGCGATCCCGTTCCTCGGCCTGCTGGGACCGGTGCGGCGGCGCGAGGACCTGTTCCGTTTGCTGAGCCCCACGCAACGCGCGCAGCTGTCGCCGCGCCTGCATTCGCCGATCGGGCTGCGCCTGGGAGGCAGCGGCGCGGAGGCGATCGCGCTCAGTATCGCCGCGCAATTGCAGGCCAGCCGGGCGGCGCCGCCGCGGCTGAGCACGGTCGCGCAGGCGAGCGACAGGCCGCGGCGATCGCATCGCGATGCGCTGGCGGCGGCACCGCGACGGCTGGCCGAGGGCGGCGGGTGATGACACAGGCACATGCGGCGCTGATCCTGGCCGCGGGCGCCAGCCGCCGCCTCGGCCGCCCCAAGCAGATGCTGACCAGCGACGGCGAGCCGCTGCTGCGCAAGGTCGTGCGACTGGCCTTGTCCACGGCGCCGGCGCGCTGCGTGGTGGTGCTGGGCGCGCAGGCCGAGGCGCTGCGTCCGCTGCTGGAGGGATTGCCGGTGGAATGTGTGCACAATCCGGACTGGTCCACCGGCATGGGCGGCAGCCTCGACTGCCTGCGTGCGGCGGTACGCGACGATGCATCGATCACCCATAGCCTGGTGCTCGGCTGCGACCAGCCGGCGCTATCGGCGGCGCATCTGCAGGACCTGCTGGCGGCGGCCGCGCGGGCGGCGTCCGGTTGCGCGTTCAGCGCCTACGCCGGCGTGCGCGGCATGCCGGCGGTGGTGGCCCAGCAGCGCTGGCGCACGCTGCCGTTGGGCGGCGATCAGGGCTTGCGCGCGCTGTTCGCGACGCTGGCCCCGGACAGCCTCGGCTGCATCGTCGCACCTGCACTGGCGTTGGATCTGGACACGCCGGAGGACGTGCAGGCGGCGGTGGCGCGGGGATGGCTGGATCCGTAGCGGTTGCCGTGGGGCGGGGCGTTGCGGCAAATCCTGCAGAGCTTGCTACGCAATGGCCGGATTGAAGCGAGCAGAAGTTCCCGTCAGACGGCGGTCGACGTTGGAATGGTGTTCTGCCTCGCTCGTCAGGACGGAAAGGGCTTTCCTAATGACGACGGAAGCCTGCTGTAGGAGCGGCTTCAGCCGCGACAGGTGTTACCGGTGACGCCTGTCGCGGCTGAAGCCGCTCCTACAAGGGGAGGGACGCGCGGCAAAGTGCATTAATGCAGCGCGGCGCAGCAAGGGTGACTACGCTCAGCCGATCAACTTGTCCGGGGTGATCGGCAAATCGCGGATACGCTTGCCGGTGGCGTGGAACACGGCGTTGGCGATGGCCGCGGGAATGCCGACCATGCCCAGCTCGCCCATGCCCTTGACCCCGAGCGGGTTGACGATCGTGTCGTCCTCTTCGACGAACATGGTCTGGATCTCGTGCACGTCGGCGTTGACCGGCACGTGATAGTCGGCCAGCGAGGCGTTGAGCATGCGCCCGTAGCGATGGTCGATCTCGGTGCCTTCGCTCAGCGCCATGCCGATGCCCATTACCACGCCGCCGATTTCCTGGCTGTGCGAGGTCAGCGGATTCATGATCTTGCCGCAGGCGGTGGCTTCGATGACCCGCGTCACCTGCACCATGCCGGTATCCGGATCGACCTTGACCTCGATGAACTGCGCACCATGCGCGGCGGTCGCGTATTTTTTGCGCTCGGCCGAGGGCTTGGATTCGTGCACCACCTCCAGTTCCTGCAGGCCGTGCTGGCGCATCAGCTTGGCGACCTCCAGGCCGGCCTCGGGCTTGCCAGTCGGCCGCAGCCGGCCATCGACCAGTTCCACTGCATCCACGTCCAGCCCGCTGAACGCCGCCTGCCCATCCTGCCGCGCCAGTTCCAGCAGCTTGCCGCGGATCTCGCGCGCCGCGCCGTGGATCGCGCTGCCGACGCTGGCGGTGGTCCACGAGCCGCCCTGCGCGGGCGCCTTGGGTAGACGCGTGTCGCCGAGTTCGAACTGCACGCGTTTGGCATCGATGCCCAGATACTCGGCGGCGATCAAGGTCATCACCGTGTAGGTGCCGGGGCCGATATCGGCCGTGGCACTGCCGACCCGGGCACTGCCGTCGGCTTTCAGCACGACTCGCGCCAGCGCCGGCATCTGCATCGCCGCCCAGGTGCCGGTGGCCATGCCCCAGCCGACCAGCAGGCGGCCATCGCGCATCGAGCGCGGTTCGGGCGTGCGCTTGCTCCAGCCGAAGGTCTCGGCAGCGAGCGCGTAGCATTCGCGCAGCGCCTTGCTCGAGAACGGTTTGCCGGTTTCCGGGTCGGTCTCGGCATAGTTGGCCAAGCGCAGTTGCAAGGGGTCCATCTTCAGCGCATAGGCCAGTTCGTCCATGGCGCACTCGATGCCGAACATCTGGCTGATGGTGCCGGGCGCGCGCATCGCCTGCGGCGTCGGCAGGTCGGTCTCCACCACCTCGAAGCGGTCTTCCACGTTGGGACAGGCATACAGCGAGCGCGCATTGCGGAAGATCGCCTCGTTGAACGCCTCGATGCGCGAGGTGTTGAGCACGTGCCGGTAGCGGATTGCCTGCAGCGTGCCGGCGGCGTCGGCGCCCAGGCCCAGTTCCACGCGGTAGTAGGGGCGGTAGCCGTGGCCGCTGAACATCTGCCGCCGGGTGTAGACGATTTTCACCGGCAGCCCCACCGCCTTGGACACCGCGCCGAGCAGGAAGGTGTAGTAGTTCGGGCGCAGGCACGAGCCGAACGCGCCGCCGACGAACAGCGACACGACGTTGACCTTGTCCACCGGAATGCCGAAGTAGCCGGCCAGCTGTTCGCGGTCCTGGTAGACGTTCTGGCTCTTGTTGACCACGGTCAGGGTGTCGCCGATCCAGTAGCCGATGCCGCCGTGCGGCTCCATCGGGTTGTGGTGCTCGACCGGCATCGTGTACGCGGCCTCCAGCTTCACCGGCGCGGCGGCGAACGCTGCGGCCGGGTTGCCGCGCGGCTTCGGCGATTCCTCGGGGGTCGGATCGTGCGCCTGGTCGAGCAACGCGTCGAAATCGGTGTGCGCGGTCTCGACGGCGTAGTCCACCTGGATCAGTCGCGATGCGTGCCGCGCCTGTTCGAAGGTCGTGGCCACCACCACCGCGATCGGCTGCGCATTGAAATGGATGCGGTCGTCGACCAGGGCGCGGAACGACAGGTCTTCGCCCTTCTTCTTGACCGCATCGGACACCGGCTTGATCGCATTGAGGTGGGTCAGCACCTTGATCACGCCGGGCGCTGCTTCGGCGGCGCGGGTGTCGATGCGCACGATGCGGCCCTTGGCGATGGTGCTGGTGAGGATGTAGCCGTGCACCAGATGCGGGATCTGGAACTCCGCGGCGTAACGCGCCTTGCCGGTGACCTTGGCGTAGCCGTCGACGCGGCGCATTTCCTTGCCGATGTAGTTCATTGCCGGTTCTCCGGTTGGCCGCTCACGCGGCGTCACTGCCGCTGGCGCGGTGCAGGGCGCGGATCATCGCGTGCGTGCCCATTGGGATCTTGTAGGCGTTGTGCGCCAGCGGCCGCGCCGCGGCCATCTCGGCCTGCGCAGCGGCGGCGAAGGCAGCTTCACCGACATGCTGCCCGACCAGCGAACGTTCGGCGGCGCGCGCGCGCCAGGGTTTGTGCGCCACCCCGCCCATGGCGATGCGCGCTTCGCGGATGCGTCCGTCTGGATCCAGCGCCAGCGCCGCGGCCACCGACACCAGCGCGAACGCGTAGCTGGCCCGGTCGCGCACCTTCAGGTAGTGGCTGTGCGCGGCGAAGCTCTGCGCCGGCAGCGTGATCGACTCGATCAGTTCGCCGTGCGCCAACTGGTTGTCCAGGTCGGCGCGTGCGTCGGGCAGCAGGTGGAACTCGGCGAAGGGGATCTCGCGATGTGCGCCGGCGGGCGTGCGTACGTGCACCGTCGCGTCCAGCGCGGCCAGCGCCACGCACATGTCCGACGGATGCACCGCCACGCAGTGGGGGCTGTGGCCGAAGATCGCGTGGGTGCGGTTGAGTCCCTCGCGAGCGCCGCAGCCGCTGCCCGGCTCGCGCTTGTTGCAGGGCAGGGCGGTGTCGTAGAAGTAGCCGCAGCGGGTGCGCTGCAGCAGGTTGCCGCCGTTGCTGGCCATGTTGCGCAGTTGCATCGTGGCCCCGGCCAGGATCGCCTGGCTCAGCAACGGATAGCGTTGGCGCACCAGGGGATGGTTGGCGGTCTGCGTATTGTTGGCGAGCGCGCCCAGGCGCAGGCCGCCGTCGGCGGTTTCGGCGATCTCGGCCAGGCCCTTGAGCCGGGTCAGGTCGACGATCTCGTCGGCGCCGGTCACCCCTTCCTTCATCAGGTCGAGCAGATTGGTGCCGCCGCCGAGGAAGCGGGCGTTCGGGTTGGCGGCGACACGGCGCACCGCGTCCTCCGGCGTGGTCGCGCGCTGGTACTTAAACGGCGTCATCGGCCACCTCCTTCGCCATCTTCAGGGCAGTCAGCGGACTGGTCGACATAGCGCCATGTCAGCGGCCGCGGCGCGCCGCCGCTGTGCACGTCCTGGATGGCGGCGACGATCTTCGGGTAGGCGCCGCAGCGGCAGATGTTGCCGCTCATGCGCTCGCGCACCTCGGCGTCGCTGAGCTCGGTGACCGGCCGACTGACGTCGGCGCTAACATGGCTGGCGTCGCCGCGCTTGATCTCGTTCAACAGCGCCACGGCCGAGCAGATCTGCCCCGGCGTGCAGTAGCCGCACTGGAACCCGTCGTGCTGCACGAACGCGGCCTGCATCGGATGCAACTGCTCGCCGTCGGCCAGGCCCTCGATGGTGGTGATCTGCGTGTCTTCGGCTTGTGCGGCCAGGGTCAGGCAGGAGAGGCGGCGTTCGCCGTCGACGATCACTGTGCAGGCACCGCACTGGCCGTGGTCGCAGCCCTTCTTGGTGCCGGTCAGCGCCAGATGTTCGCGCAGCGCGTCCAGCAACGTCGTCCGTGGGTCCAACTGCAGCGCGTGGCGCTGACCGTTGACCTCCAGGACCACGGGCAAGGCGTTCTGCGGCGGTGCGGTCTTGGCAACCGGTGCGGCGAACGCGGCGTCGCTGAAGAGGATCTGGCCGCCGGCACTGCTCAGGCCGGCGGCCGAGAGCAGGGCGATGAATTCGCGGCGCGAGAGGCCGTTGATGCCGAGCCGGCGCGCGAGCGCGGCCTCGTCCTCGCTCAGCGGGGTATCGGGCGCGCTGCCGGCGGCGCCGGACGCGGCGTCGGAACGGTGGGGGTCATGCTGCATCGGTCTCTCCTGCCTGGGGACCGCCGCCGTGCGCGCGCAGGCGCAGCATGGAGCGAGTCGACCTGGGTAGCGGCACCGCCATGGTGGCGCCGACGAACGGGCACGCATCCGAACCCGGTCGCCAGCATCGCGGCGATCCCGCGAAGGGATTGCGAAGAGAACGCGAAGGGAGGGTGTCGAGGCAGTGATGCGTTCGGGCGGATCCTCGTGGCCGCAACTGCACGAGTGCGCGTCGAGGGCGCATCTGCAGCAGCGGCGGCCGCCGCGACAGACGACGGATCGCCCCTGTCGCGGCCGATGCGCGCGACGAAACCCTGGCGATTGCAGCGCGTGCGTCTGCAGTCGCGCAGGCGCTACCAGCGGTACGCCACCGACAGCTGATACTGGCGACCGGCGATCGGGCGGCCCATGAACACGCCCCCGGTGGCCGCACCAGGTACGCGCACATTGCCCTCGGTCAGGCCCAGCGTGTCGGTCACGTTGCTGCCGCTGGCGGTGAACTCCCAGTGCTCGCCGCTGTGCAAGCTGGCGCCGACGTCGAGCATGTCGTAGGACGGTAGACGCTGGCTGTTGGCCAGGTCGGCGTAGCGTTCGCCGATGTAGGAATAGGTCGCGAACACGCGCAGGTCGCCGAACGGCAGCATCCAGTAGTAGCTCGGGGTCAGCCGGAACTGCCGCTTGGGCTGGCGCATGACCTGGTTGCCGGTGTACTCGCGGTAGTTGCGGTACTTCGCATCCAGCCACACCCCGGTGCCGGCCAGTTCGAAACCGCCGAACGGGCGGATCGCGCCTTCCACCTCCAGGCCATAGGCGCGCGAATCGCCGACCGTGGTGAAGTTGGTGCCGTTGGCCAGGAAGGCCTGGAACGGCGAATTCTTGAAGGTGTTGTAGAACGCGGTCAGGTACAGATCGTAGTTGGTCGCGCCGGACTTCAATCCCAGTTCGTACTGCCTGATGTCCTGCACCTTGGTCTGCCCGTCGCGCAGGTTGTCGAAGCCGGGAAACTTGACCCCGGAATTGACCCGCGCGAACACGCTGTTGTGCGCGTCGAGCTTGACGTTCAGGCCGGCGGTCCACGACAGCGCGTTGTCGTCCTGGTCGATGCGCCGTGCGCTGGGCAGCGAGATCGAGGTGGCATTGTCGTAGAGCGTGGCCGGGTTGCCGTCCAGGTCCACGGTGGCGGTGTCGTGCACGGTGCCGGTGACGCGCTGGCGCTCGTAGCGCACGCCCAGGTCCAGGCGCAGGCGCTCGTCCAGCTCCCATTCGTCGGCGACGAACACCGCGGCGTTCTCGCCCTGGTAGTGCGCGCGCAGGGCCAGGAAGGCGGTGCTGGTGAAGCCGTCGCGGGTGGGCAGGCGGCCGTCGTCCAGGGTCACGTCGATGCGCCGCGCGTGGTTCTGCGCGGTCAGCAGCATGGTGTTGCCGAGGTACCAGGTGTCGTTGGAGGTGTACCTGGCGTAGTAGCTGCCCACGGTGAGCGTGTTGCCGGCGAACAGCGTGCGGCTCAGGCGCAGGTCGTTGGTGAAGGAATTCAGGCGCTTGTCCACCGACCACCAGCCGGCTTCCAGCACCTGCTGGTTCTGGTCGACCGTGCCGCCGCCATTGGTATAGCGCGCGCTGCCGGGGCTGCCGTAGCCGGCGATGAAGTCGCCCAGCCGCTGCGGCGCGTCGCCGGTGAACAACGCATAGGTCGGCGCGGTGCCGCCCATCACGTTGAAGCGGTCGGCGACGGTCCAGTCGCCCAGCTGCCAGTTCAGCTCGCCACCGAACACGTCGATGTTGACGCCGCGGCCGTCGCCCAGATCGCGCTGGATGGTCTCACCGTTCGGGCCGACCGGCAGGGTGACGTTGCGGAAGTCATTGCTCAGCAGCGTGCCGCGCTGCGCGTCGAGGCCGGGAAAGCTGGACAGGTCGTTGCCGTTGTTGCGCGACAGCAACGGGATCGCGGTGTAGAACGCGTTGTTGTCGTCGGTGTGGCGCGCATAGAACGACAGTTCGCCGCTGTCCCAGCGCTTGCTCAGGGTGGCGCTGAACTGGCCGCCCTTGTCGGCGGGGAACTGCGGGTCGCGTACGCCGTCGGTCTCGCGGAAGAAGCCGCCGACGCTGTAGTACCAGCCGTTGCCCATCGGTCCGCTGTCGAACAGATCGATGCGGCGCAGGGCGTCGCTGCCGCCGGTGACGCGCACGCTGCCTTCCGGCTCGTCCTGGCCCTTCTTCTGGATGAAATTCACCGTGATGCCGGCTTGACCATTGGAGA
This sequence comes from Xanthomonas sp. 3498, assembly GCF_014199795.1. Classification (NCBI taxonomy): domain Bacteria; kingdom Pseudomonadati; phylum Pseudomonadota; class Gammaproteobacteria; order Lysobacterales; family Lysobacteraceae; genus Xanthomonas; species Xanthomonas sp. 3498. The sequence continues at coordinate 277,467 of NZ_JACHOH010000004.1, read as the reverse complement.
AGATCGGGCTGGGACCGCCGCGCAGCACCTCCATGCGTTCGATGGTGTCGTCGGTACGGAACAGCGTGGAGTTCTCCAGGAACGACAGGGTCGGCGGCGGGAACAGCGGTGCGCCATCGAGCTGGAAGGTGACGAACGGCGCATCGCCTTCGGAGGGCATGCCGCGCACGAAGATGTTGGCACCGGTGCCGCCGCCGCTGGGCTCGGCCCACACACCGGGCACGATCTTCAACAGGTCGGCGCTGCTCTGTGGCACCGCTTGCTGGATCTGTTCGGGCGTGGCGGTGGTGATCGAGAAGCTGGTGTCGCGCTTGCGCAGGCCCTTGAAGCGCGCGGTGCCGCTGACCACGACGGTATCCAGGGTGGTGGCGTCAGGTTGCGCTGCAGGCGCAGCGGGCGCGTCGGCGGCCTGTGCCTGCGCGGGTGGTGCGAGCAGGGCGGCGGCGACGGACAGGGGCAGCAGATGGCGAAGCGGTGCAAGTTGCATGAAGAATCTCTCCTTTCTTCATCCGGAACAGTCGGCCGGCAGGCGGCGCGCACGTACAGTGCGCGGCCGCGACGCATCGGCCGGTACGGCGCGAGACAGGGGTAACGCGCGGCGCTCTTTGTAACGCCGTCGGGCGGTCTGACCGTTGTGCAGCGCGGTACATGCCTCGTTTGCGTGACAGGTTGCCCAGCCAGGCCGCCATTGCACTGCAGCGTATGGCGTGCGGTGCGCAGTGCAGCGTTGCTTCGTTTGGTCAGGCGTGGCTGCGCATGAGGAACGCAGCCGCGACAGAGGCGGTTCCTGGATGCCTGTCGCGGCCGACGGCCCAAAAACGGCACAAAGCGTGCTGTTGCGCGGGTACATCTGCGATAGCGCCCATCGCTATTTCCATCGCCGCCACGCCCCCAGTTGCTATCGTGGCGCGCATGGTTTCCAAGAGTGTCCTGCAATGAAGAACTGGCTGTTCCTGCTGGTGGCGATCCTCGCCGAGGTGGTCGCGACCTCGGCCTTGAAGGCCAGCGAGGGCTTCACCCGGCTGTGGCCGACGCTGCTGGCGCTGTGCGGCTATGGCATCGCTTTCTATCTGCTGTCGCTGACCCTGCGCAGCGTGCCGGTAGGCGTGGCCTACGCACTCTGGTCGGGCATCGGCATCGTGCTGATCTCGCTGCTGGCGTGGTGGCGGTTCGGCCAGGCGCTGGATCCGCCGGCGATCGTCGGCATGGCGCTGATCGTCGCCGGCGTGGTGGTGATCAACGTGTTCTCGCGCAGCGCGCCGCATTAGCCCAAAAAAGAGGCCGCCCGAAGGCGGCCTCGTCACGTTGCGGCGAACGTGCCGATCAGAAAAACAGGCGTACGCCGAACGAGGCGCTGCGGCCGGGCAGCATGACGTCGTCCTTGAGGAACGAGGTGTGCACGCGCGCGTCCTGGTTGGTCAGGTTGTTGCCGTCCAGGAACACTTCCCAGGCGGTGCTGCCGGTATCGACGTGATACGCCAGGTGTGCATCGACCAGGGTGTAGCCGGCGGTCGGGGTCTCGTTGACCGCCACCTTGTCCTGCTTCTGGTAGCGGGTGGCGCCCAGCGCGGCGCGCCAGTGGCTGGCGTCCCAGCGCAGCTGGGCGCCATAGCGCGCCGGCGCGATGCGCGGCAGGTTGCCGCCGTCCTTCAGCCGCGCACGCACGGTGTCGCCGAACACGCGCAGGTCCCAGGCGCCGCTGTCGTTGTTGGCCAGGTGGAAGGTGGCCTCGCCCTCGAAGCCGTGGAAGATCGCATCGGCCTGGGTCCACTGGCGGATCGGCAGGAAGTCGTTGTCCTCCTCGTGGTACCACTGGCCGCCGGTGTCGACGATGTAGATGAAGTCGTCGTAGCGGTTGTAGTAACCGGCCACCTTGGCGTCGACCCAGTCGTTCTTGAAGATCAGGCCCAGCTCGGCCTGGTTGGCCTTTTCGGTCTTCAGATCGGGGTTGCCGATCTCGTAGGCGAGGGTGGCGATGTGCGGGCCGTTGGCGAACAGCTCTTCCTCGGCCGGGGCGCGCTCGGCGTGGTCGAGGTTGGCGGTCAGGCGCCACTGTTCGTTGAAGCGGAAACCGCCGCTCAGCGACAGGCTCTTCGGAGTGAAGTCGCGGTCCACGCCGGTGTCGGTCTCGTACTTGGTCTTGTCCACGCGCGCGCCGAGCTCGGCCTGCACGCGGTCCCAGCTGTTGCGCGCGAGTGCGAACACGCCGATGGCGCGGGTGTCGGTCTTCGGCACGAAGGCCTCTTCGCCGACCGCCTGGAAGGTCGAATCGCTGCCCTGCACGCCGACCGCGGTCTGCCAGCCGCCGCCCAGGCCGAAGGAGGCCTCCACGCGGCCTTCGTTGGCGCGCTTGTCGAACTTGGTGCCCACTTCCGCGCCTTCGAACTCGGTGTGGGTGTAGGCGGTGTGGCCGAAGCTGTAGCGCAGCGCGCTGCCGTCGCCCCACGGGTCGTTCAGCGCGCCCTTGAGCTCGAAGCGGTCCTGGTGCAGCTGCAGCGACACACCGCGCTCGCCGGCGGCCGGATCGCCGGGTTCGCCCGGGTTGCCGTAGTCGTCGCGGAAGCGCGAGACCGACACGCCGACGAAGCCCCAGTCGCCGGCCAGCGAACTGCCGATCGAGCCGACCTTGGACTTGACGAACGAATTGAGCTGCGGGCCCTGCGGCGTGTCGTAGTCCTTCAGATTCCGATACACGCCGTCGGCATGGATCGACAGGCCGCTGCCGTTGCCGGCGTCGACCCGGAACATGTCGGTGTTGCCGCTCTTGTCGCCGCCTTCCCAGCGCGCCTCGGCACGGCCGTGCACGCCGTCGACCGGGGTCTCGGCGATGCGCCCGTCGACCACGTTGACCACGCCGCCGATGGCGCCGGAGCCGTACAGCAGGGTGGACGGTCCCTTCAGCACCTCGATCTGGTCGGCCAGGAACGGTTCCACCGCCGGCGAATGGTCCTGGCTGACCGTGGACACGTCCTGCGAGGACAGGCCGTCGTTGAGTACCGCCACGCGCGGGCCGTCCAGGCCGCGGATGATCGGCCGGCCCACGCCGGGGCCGAAGTTGGAACTCTGCACGCCGGGCAGGCTGGCCACGGTCTCGCCGATGCTGGCGCCGCGGTTCTCGTCCAGGCGCTCGCCGGCCAGCACGTCCACCGGCTGGCTCAGTGCGCCGGCGGCATCGCGCAGCGGGCTGGCGGTGACCACCACCTGGTCCATGTCCTTCACGTGCCGGTCCTGCGTGTGGCCTGCGCCGTGGCGGCTGTCGCTGGCCGGCGGCGTGGCATCGGCGGCGATCGTCGTGGTGGTCGGGTCGGCGGCCAGGGCCAGCGACGGGCTCAACAGGCCAAGCAGGGCCAGGGACAGGGCGGAACGGCGGAGCAGGGCGGGGCGGGAAGAGGGCATGGGCATTCCATTCGGAGGGATGTTCGTGGCGACGTGCGCGCGACCGGCGCCGCGCAATCGCAGCGGACAGTCCAGGAAGGGGCGCGGGACGCGCTGGTCGCCGGCGGCCGAATGTTATATTATTCCGTAACACTTTCAACCGTGCCGACCGTCATGTCCTCACCGTTCGATCTGCGCGCCGCGCTCGACCGCCTCGGCGCCACCGGTTCGCTGCTGTGCGCGGTGCATTGCGCGGTGTTGCCGCTGGCGCTGGCGGTGCTGCCGTCGCTGGGCCTGTCGATGTGGTTGGGCGACGGCGTGGAGCGCACCCTGGTGCTGTTCGTGACGTGCCTCGGCCTGTTCAGCCTGGTGCTCGGCTATCGCCGCCATCGCGTGTGGCAGGCGCTGGGATTGCTGCTGCTGGGCCTGCTGTCGCTGTGGGCCGGGTTGCTGGTGCCGGCGTTGCACCACGCGGTGGCGCCGCATGCGGCGATCATGACCTTCGGCGGCACCCTGGTCGGGCTGGCCCACCTGCTCAACCTGCGGCTGAACCACGGCCACGTGCACGACGCAAGCTGCGCCCACTGAGCGCACGTGGTAGTCTTGCCGCCCTTGCGCGAGGGCGCTGACCGCGTTGGCCTCGCCAAACCCCGTGCAGCTCGCGGGGGTTTTCGCAAACACATTCAGGAGTCGATGAGCATGGGTAAGGGTGACCGCAAGACCGCCAAGGGCAAGCGCTACAACGCCAGCTACGGCAATTCGCGCTCGCACAGCGTGAGCAAGGTGGCCGTGGGCGCTGCCGCGCCGGCCGCGAAGAAGTCGGTGGTCAAGGCGCCGGCGGTGAAGAAGGCCGTGGCCAAGAAGACGGTCGCCAAGGCCGGCTGAGCCAGCCACCGGTTGACCAAGAACGCGGCGCTTGCGCCGCGTTTTTTTATGCCTGGCGTGCATGCCTGGCAGTGCCGTGAGGCGGGGGTGGACGCCTTGCAGTGGAGCAGGGCGGAGCGAAACGTCATCCCGATCGCGCTGCCGCTCAGGACACGCGGCCGCTCAGGGCGAGCCGCCGCGCGCAGGACCAACCGCCGCTCAGTGTGGACGTGGCGCGGTGGGGCCGTCGTCGCGGTCATCGTGGTCGCTGCCGGCCAGATCGGCGGCCAGCGAGATCGGCGCTTCCTCTTCGGCAGGCGGCGCGGGCGCCGGCGGCGGCGCCCCCAGCAACAGCTCGGCCAGGCCGCGATAGATCGGCGTGCGGCAGACCAGCGCGGAGGCGCCGCGGGCGATCAGTACCGTGGCCAGGATCGGCAGCAGCATGTCGCTGCTGTCCGTCAGTTCCAGCGAGATCACCGCCGAGGTCAGCGGCGCCTGGGTCACCCCGGTGAGATAGGCGCACATGCCCAGCAGCACGAAGATGCGCGGGTCCACGCCCGGCATCAGCACGGCCAGGTTGTGGCCGAGCCCGGCGCCGACCGCCAGGGCCGGCGAGAACAGGCCGCCGGGAATGCCGGCGACGTAGGACACCAGGTTCGCCAGCAGCTTCATCAGGCCGAACTCGTGGCCGACGCTGGCGTGCCCCTGCACCAGGCTGCGCGCCTGCTCGTAGCCGGTACCGAACGCGCCGGTGCCGAAGATCAGGCCCAGCAGCACCAGCGCCAGGCCGCACAGTGCGGCCAGCAGGACCGGCTGGCGCCGGCGCAGCTCGCCCAGCCAGCGCGGCTTGCCGGCGACGGTCAGCAGCACCATGCGCGCGAAAGCGCCGCCGAGCAGGCCGGCGACCACGCCGCACAGCAGGATCGCCAGCCACGCCTTGCCCAGCGGCAGACCGGCGGTGGCGACCCGGCCGAAGTAGGTGTAGTCGCCGAGCAGGCCCAGCGAGATCACGCCGCCGACGATCACCGCGGTCAGCAGGGTGCCGGAAAAGTGGTGCTCGAAGCGCCCGCTCAGTTCCTCGATGGCGAACACCACGCCCGCCAGCGGCGTGTTGAACGCGGCGGCGATGCCGGCGGCGCCGCCGGCCAGCAGGAAATGGCTGGCCTGGCGCGCATCGCGGAAGCCGAACCAGCGCCCGAACACGTACATCAGGCTGGCGCCGACGTGCACGGTCGGGCCTTCGCGGCCGATCGAGGCGCCGCCGAACAAGGCCATGGTGGTCAGCATCAGCTTGCCCACGGACACGCGCAGCGACAGGTTGGCCTGGCGGAAGCCGTCGTCGGGGCGTTCCAGCGCCGCGATCACCTGCGGAATGCCGCTGCCGCGGGTAGGGCGCAGCGCGCCGTTGGTGAGCCAGGCGAGCAGGGCGAAGACGCTCGGGGTCAGCAGCAACGCCCACCACGGCGAATGCCCGATGATGCGCTGGAACACGTGGAAGGCGGCGTCGCTGGCCTTGGCGAAGACGATGGAGACCAGCGCCACCGCTACCGCGCCGCCCCACAGCACGGCGCGCTGTTTCCAGCTCTCTTGCGAGATCAGTTGGCGCAGACGCGGCGGTTGCGCGGAGTCGGGCGAGTGCATGCGGCCATTGTCGCACGCGTCGCCCCGTGCGGGCGCCCTAGCGCAGCGCCGGCAGCAGCGCCTGCGGATCGCCGTCGTTGGGCGCGGCGGGGATGCCGAGCAGGCGGGTCAGCAAGGGATAGACGTCGACGTTGTCGATCGGCGCCAGGGTGACGCCCTGGCGGAAGGCCGGGCCGCGGGCGACGAACACCGCACGCATCGACGGCAGCGCCGGATCGTAGCCGTGCGAGCCGCGCAGGCTGCGCGGCTTCTCGGCGATGCGCGCACGCGGCAGCGCATCCCAGCCCTCGTGCATCTGGCACACGATCGGCGGGATGCGCGGGTTGCTGCCGTAGTGCCAGCGCGCCGGCAGTTCGCCCTTGCGCCAGCAGTCGTACTGCGGGTGCGCGCCGAGCAGCCGCGCTTCCACTGCCGCCTGCTGGCCCGGGCGCGGGGCGATGCCTACCGACTGCCCGTAGCTGATCACCGTGACCTGTTGCGGCGGGACCATCTCCTCGACCGCCAGCACCTGCTTGGGCGGCACCGCGGCCATGCCATGGTCGGACACCAGCACCAGGTTGATGCGGTCCAGTTCGCCGCGCTGCGCCAGGCCGTCGAGCAGATGCCCGATCGCCGCATCGATGCTGGCGATGGCCTGCGCGTATTCCCGCGACTCCGGGCCATGGTCGTGGCCGGCTTCGTCCACCTGTTCGAAGTACAGCGTCAGCAACTGCGGACGCGGTGCGCCGGTATCGTCGAGCCAGCCCAGCACCTGATCGACCCGTGCGTTCGGCGGCATGTCGGCGTCGAAGGCCTGGCGACGGCTGGGGCGCACGCCCTGGATGGCCGCCTCGCTGCCCGGCCAGGCCCAGGTCGCGGCGTGCAGGCCGGCTTTCTCGACGCCGACCCAGATCGGCTCGCCTCCCCACCAGCGGCCGTCGCCGACCGCGGCGCGATCGCTGATCTGGAACGTGCCCAGCAGTGGGTCCTGCATGCTGTTGTGGACGATGCCGTGGTGGTCCGGACGCAGGCCGGTGGCGATGGTGTAGTGGTTGGGGAAGGTCAGCGATGGATAGGAGGGCGTCATCCATTGCGCGCGCACGCCGTCGTGGACCATGCGGCTCAGGTTCGGGGTGATGCCGCGATCGAGCATGTCCGCGCGCAGGCCGTCGATCGAGATCAACAGCACCGGCGTGGGCAGCGTCGCCGGTGCTGCGGCGCTGGGTGCGGCGGCCGCGGCGGTCGCGTGCGACGGCGTGGAAGGGGTGGAGGCGCAGGCACCGAGCAACAGGGTGGCGCAGACGAGCGTGGAACGCAGGACGGAGGACATCATCGCGGCATCATAAAGCGCGCACGGTGACGTGGCGAAGACAGGACGCGCTGCGCGCGCATCGGCATCGGCGCCACACGCGACGCGCGACGCCGCAGCGTTCGCTGCGCTCAGCCGAACAGCGACGCCATCGTGCCGGATGTCGTGCCGCTGCCGTCGCGCCGTTCCAGCGCCAGCAGCGCGGCCTTGGTCGGCAGCCCGCCGCCGAAGCCGGTGAGCGCGCCGTTGGCGCCGATCACCCGATGGCAGGGCAGCACGATCGGCAGCGGGTTGCGGCCGTTGGCGGCGCCGACCGCGCGCACCGCACGCGGCTGGCCGAGGTGCTGCGCCAGTTGCGCGTAGCTCCAGGTCGCGCCGAACGGGATCTCGGCCAGCGCCAGCCACACCCGGCGCTGGAAGTCCGTGCCGTGTGGGGCCAGCGGCAGGTCGAAGCGTTCGCGCTCGCCGGCGAAATAGGCCAGCAATTGCTCGCGTGCCTCGCGCACCGGCGCCGGATCGTGGATCCAGTCGGCACGGCCGCGGGCGTCGTAGCGGTTTTCCGGGAACAGGATGTGGCGCACGCCATCGCTGCCGACGGCGACGGTGAGGAGGCCGATCGGCGTGTCGAAGCGGTCGTAGTACAGCGGGGATGCGGTCATGCGCGGGTCTCCTCGGGAGGATCGTTGGCCAGGTGCCACAGGTGCAGCACGGCGTAGGCGCGCCAGGGCCGCCAGGCCTGCGCGCGCGCCTCGGTGGCGCGTTCGCTCAGGCGTGCGCCGTCCGCGCCGAGCATGCGTTGCAGGACCAGGTCGCCGGCGGGGAAGGCATCGGGCTGGCCGAGCGCGCGCAGCGCGATGTACTGCGCGGTCCAGGCGCCGATGCCCGGCAAGGTGACGGCGTGGGCGACGAAATCGTCCAGGCGCTGGCCGGCGCGGAAGGACAGGCGGCCGTCCAGCACCGCCTGCGCCAGCGCGCGGATCGTCGCCGCACGCGAGCGTGGCAGGCCGATCGCTTCCAGCGGCGCGTCGCGCAGCGCCTGCGGCGTCGGGAAGGCGCGATCCAGCCCCGGCGGCTGGCCGGGCCGCGCGGCGCCATGCCGATCGACCAGGCGCGCGGCCAGGGTCGCCGCGCCGGCCACGCTGACCTGCTGGCCGAGCACCGCGCGCACCGCCACTTCGAACCCGTCCCAGCCGCCCGGCACGCGCAGCCCGGGACGCCGGGCGATGGCGCGCGCCAGCAGCGGATCGTCGCCGAGCGTGGCATGTACCGCGCGCAGGTCGGCATCCAGGTCGAACACGCGGCGTACCCGGCGCACGATATCGGGAATGGCGCGCGGATCGGCCGCAGCGATGTGCAGGCGCAGTTCGTGGCGCTGCGGATCGGCCTCGACGCGGATGCGGGTGGAAGCCTCGCACGGGCCCAGCACGCGCTCGTAGCTGGCCTCGCCGATGCGCTCGATGCCGGGGATCGCACGTTTGCGCAGGAACGCCAGCATCGCCGGGAAGTCCAGCGGCGGCCGATAGCCCAGGCGCAGCACCAGATCGCCCCCAGGGCTCTCGGCGCGCTGCTTGCGGATCGCCGAGGGTGGCATGCCGCAGCCGTCCAGGAAGGCGGCATTGAAGCGGCGCAGGCTGTTGAAACCGGCCGCCAGCGCCACCTGGGTGATCGGCAAGGCGGTCTCGGTGAGCAGTTGCTTGGCCAGCAACAGGCGCCGGGTGGCGTGCACCGCCGCCGGGGTGGCGCCGAGCTGGGCCACGAACAGGCGCTGCAGCTGGCGCGCGCTGATGCCCAGTTCGGCCGCCAACGCGGCGACGCTGGCGTCCTGCAGCGCACCCTCGGCGATCAGCGCCAGCGCACGTCGCACGACCTCTTCGCCCAGGTGCTGCTGCGCCTCCGGCGACAGTTCGGGGCGGCAGCGCAGGCACGGCCGGTAGCCGGCCGCCGCCGCGGCCGCGGCGCTGGGGTAGTAGCGCACGTTGCTGCGCTTGGGCGGCGGCGCCGGGCACACCGGCCGGCAGTAGATGCCGGTGCTGCGCACGGCGGTGAAGAACACCCCGTCGAAGCGCGCGTCGCGCGACTGGCGGGCGCGGTCGTAGAGGGTGTGGTCGGTGGCGGCGAGGGCAGGCATGGCGCCAGTCTAGTCGGCTCGGGCGCGGTGCACTGGCCGTTTTCGGACAGCAATGCCGCGGCTGCCGCGTGGCCGTCGCGCCCGCGGTTTAGGCGCAGTTGGGGAGGTGTCGTGCGGCGGCACTAGACTAGGTCCACGGGTGCCTGGCGCCTGTGTTTTTCGTGTTCCCCATGGATGCTCCGCTTGGCCGTTCCGTTCAGACTCTGCTGGTTGTCGCTGTGTTGCCTGGGCCTGTTGGCGTGCGGGCAGCAGCCGGCGTCGACGCCGCGGACGGTTGCCGACAGCCCGTCCGCCGACGGCGAGCACATGGTCTCGATCGGCACGCCGCCGGCACCGCCGCCGCATGCGGTCGCGCCCAAGCGCGACCCGTTGGCCTGGGACGAGGCCACCCTGGAGAACGGCGAGGCCTTCATCAGTTGCGACACCGACTATGCCGCCGAGGCCGGCGACGGCCAGCCGCTGGCCGGGCTGGATCGGCCCGCTGTCGAAGCGGCGCTGGCGCCGTGCCGCGAGCGCGGGCTGATGCGGGTGCGCTATGTCGGCAAGATCAATGCCGGCTTCGCCGAAATGGTGCGGCGCCTGGCCGAAGTGGCCAAACAGACCGGCATCGGCAAGCGCGTGCTCGACCTGGATTCCAGTGGCGGCCAGGTCGAGGCGGCGATTCGTGCCGGCGATGCGATCGGCGAATCCGGCTGGACCGTGTGGGTGCGCGAAGGCTCGGTCTGCCACAGCGCCTGCGTGTTCGTGCTGGCCGCCGGCGACAACCGGCTGATCTCGGGCAACGTCGGCATCCACCGGATGATGCGGATCAGTTCCACCGCGACCTCGCGCGCCGAGCTCAACCGCGAGTTGCAGGAGGTCTATGGCAACGTCAAGGACTACCTGGAGCGCAACGGCGTGGCGGTGGCGGTGGCCGATCTGATGATGACCGTGCCCAACCGCAGTCTGCGTCTGCTCACCAGCGACGAACTCAAGCAGTACGGGCTCGATGGCACCAACGCGGTGCAGGACGACCTGGAGCGGATCAAGCAACTGCGCAAGTGCGGCGACGATTTCGTGCGGCGCAAGGATGCGTTCCTGGTCGCCTTCGACCAGGAGTGCAAGACCAGGAAGGATGTGGATCTGGAAAGCCTGACCGCCTGTGGCCAGGCGCTGAAGCAGCGCTTCGGGTTCCCGGACCAGGCCTGTCCGGCCGAAAGCCCGCTGTCGGAGATCGACGTGGCGACGCTGCCGCTGGCCTCGCCCGGCGCCTGAACGGAGATTGCGGTGCGTGCCGGTCATTCACGTGGCGGGCATGGATGCGGGGCTAGCGTCGCCGCATCCCAACCCGGAGCACGCGCATGGCCGCCGGAACCCGCTTGATGCTGCGGCTGTATCTGCCCCCGGCCTTGCTGGCGCTGGGCGGTTTCGTGATCGCCGAAGTGCTGCTGCACGTCGCCAATGGCCTGCATGCGCCCTGGCTGGCGCGCACCGGTTCGTTGCTGAGCCTGTTCGGCCTGCTTGCGGCGACCACTTGGGCGCTGTGGGCCAGTTGGCGCGCCTGGCACCGTCAGCGCTACGCCGTTCCGGCGGCGGTGGCGCCTGGCGAGGAGACGCCGTAGGTGCCGCTGCGCGGGGCCGCCGTGGCGGCGTAGACTGCGGCCCTCGCCACCGCCGCTGCCGAGCGATGTCCTTGCCCACCCCCGTTCCGTTTCGCCTGCCTGTCGTCCTGCTGGCCCTGATGGCCGGCGCCGCCTTTGCGCAAACCGCGGCGCCAGTGCCGTCGGCTGCGCCCGTGCCGCCCGCCGCTCCGCCAGCAACGCCCGCTGCCGCGCCCGCGGCTGCACCGAAACCGGCGCCGCGCCACGCCGGCGCCGCTGTGCCTGCCCCCGGGCCGCTGGCCAAGCAGGATGCGCAGATGGCGCAGGCCGGGCTGCGCGCCGCGCAGCTGGTCGATGCCGGGCGCGCTGGCGAGCTGTGGGACGGCGCCTCGGCGGTAGCGAAGAAGGCGGTGACGCGTGCTGTGTTCGTGCGCGAGATCGACGCTGCGCGTGCGCGGCTGGGCGCGCTGATCGGCCGCGGCGTCGCCAGCGTGGCGCGCGTGCAGTACGCCGCCGGCTCGCAGGTGCCGCCGGGCACCTACGTCAACGTCAGCTTCCCCAGCCGCTTCGCCAACGCGCCGCAGCCGGTGCGCGAGCTGGTGTCGTTGCGGCTGGACGAGGACAAGACCTGGCGTCTGGTCGGCTATCACGTGGCCATGCCCGATTGAGCGGCATGCTGCGCGCCGTCTTCCTTTCCTCCGAGGCTCCGATGCCCATCGAAATCCGCATGCTGGCCTGGGCGATCCTGCTCGGGATCGCGCAACTGCTGCTCGCCTCCGCCTTCGTCACCGCGCAGCGCGGGCTGAAGTGGAACGCCGGCGCGCGCGATGCGCCGCAACCGCCGCCGGCCGGCGTGGCCGGGCGCCTGGACCGCGCGCTGCGCAACTTCCTGGAGACCTTCCCGTTCTTCGCCGCAGCGGCGGTGGCGGTAGCGGCGCTGGGCAAGGGCGATGCGCACACCGCGCTGTCGGCGCAGATTTACCTGTGGGCGCGGGTGGCCTACGTGCCGCTGTACGCGGCCGGCGTGCCGTACGTGCGCAGCCTGGTGTGGGTGGTGTCGCTGTGGGCGATCCTGCAACTGGTGTGGGCGTTGCTCTGAGCGGCGCGGGCTGCGACCGATCGTCGCAGCGCTGATCCAGATCAAGGACGCGCTGCGCGACGGTCGTATCCTGGCCGGGTCCGATCACGGAGTCGTCGCATGCAAGTGGATATCGCCATCGTCGGGGCCGGCCCTGCCGGCCTGTGCTTCGCCCGCTCGCTGGCCGGCAGCGGCCTGTCGCTGGCGCTGATCGAGCCGCAGCCGCGCGCGGCGCTGGCCGAGGCCGCCTTCGATGGTCGCGAAATCGCCCTGACCCATGCTTCGCGGGCATTGCTGGAACAGTTGGGCCTGTGGGTGCGGATCGAACCGCAGGCGATTGCGCCGCTGCGCGATGCGCGGGTGATGAGCGGCTCCTCGCCGTTCGCGCTGACCTTCGCCGCGGGCGAGGGCGGCCATGGCGATCTCGGCTGGCTGGTGCCCAATCACCTGATCCGCCGCGCCGCGTTCGCCGCGGTGCAGGACCAGCCCGGCCTGACCCTGCTCGATGGGGTCTCGGTGCAGGCGCTGCGCCGCGACGCGCGCCAGGCGCAATTGCAGCTTTCCGACGGGCGCAGCGTGGCCGCGCGCCTGGTGGTGGCGGCCGACAGCCGCTTCTCCAGCACCCGGCGCATGAGCGGGATCGGCGCGCAGCTGCGCGATTTCGGCCGCACCATGCTGGTGTGTCGCGTGCACCACGAGCGCCCGCACCATCAGACCGCCTGGGAGTGGTTCGGCTACGGCCGCACCATGGCGCTGTTGCCGCTGCACGGCAACGAGGCCTCGGCGGTGCTGACGCTGCCGCCGGAGCGCGCGCAGGCGCTGCTGCAGATGGACGAGGCGAAGCTGGGCGCGGAAATCGGCGCCTGCTTCGAGCACCGCCTGGGCGCGATGACGCCGCTGGTGCGGCCGCAGGCCTATCCGCTGGTGGCGGTGTACGCGCAGCGCTTCGTGGCCGAGCGCTATGCCTTGATCGGCGACGCCGCGGTGGGCATGCATCCGGTGACCGCGCATGGGTTCAACTTCGGCCTGCAGAGCCAGGCGCGGCTGGCGCGCGCGCTGCACGCGGCGGTGGCGCGTGGCGACGACATCGCCGCGCCCGCGCTGCTGGCCGGCTACCAGCGCGGGCACCGCCTGGCCACGCGGCCGCTGTACGAGGCGACCAACGCGATCGCCGCGCTGTACACCGACGACCGCCTGCCGGCGCGTGCCCTGCGCAGCGCCGCGCTGCGCGTGGCCGACCGGGTCGCGCCGTTCAAGCGCGCGATCGCCGCGCACCTGACCCAGCGCGTGGCGGCCATGGCGCGCTGAGTTCAGGCATGCGGCGAGAGAGGAGGGACGCGTCGGCGCAGGCGGTGTGGCGTGCGGCGTGGCGTTGTCGCCGGGCCTCGGGTCACGGCTGAGCCTGTTGTGCGCTTTCTCGTAGGAGCGGCTTCAGCCGCGACAGGCTTTATCAGGAAAGCCCGGTCGCGGCTGAAGCCGCTCCTACGGGGGATTACAAAAAGCCTGCTGCAGTGGGCGGAAGACAAGCATCCTGGGTCAGCGACCTCAGGTTGAACGTCGTTGCGCCGCACCGGCGGCGAGTTGGGCGAGGGCGCTCTGCAGGTCGCCGCTGCGCTGCGCCGCTTCGATCGGCGCGATGGCCCAGGCGCAGCCGGCGTGGCGCAGGTGCTGGCGCCAGTCGCCAGTCCATGCCTCCAGTTCGTCCAGCGCCAGGGAGATGGAACCGCCGCGCTCAGCGTGGCCGCCGCGGATGGACTGCCCCAGGCGGAACGGCTGCGCTGCGTCGGGGTCGAGCTGCACGATGTACACGTCGTGGTGCGGATCTTCCGCGGACGGCGCGATGTTGCGGATGCCGAGCGTGATCAGCATCGTTTGGCGATCCGCGCTGTCCGGCGCCGCCGGCCGGCGCATGGCAGGCCGGGTTCGCCGATGGCGGTCATACCTTGCCGAGCACCTGCACCTGCACGTCGCCCAGTTGTACCACCTGGCCCGCGCGCACCTTGCAGGCCTTGCGCAGTTCGACCTCGCCATCCACGCGCACCTGGCCTTCGCTGATCACGGCCTTGGCCGCGCCGCCGCTGTCGCACAGGCCGGTCAGTTTCAACAGGTGCTTGAGTTCCACGTAGTCGCTTTCTAGCTGGAGATCGATGGTCTGCATTGGGGGTTGCTCGGAAATCGGCGCCCATTGTCGGTCATTCGCGGGCAAAACGCCCAGTGTTTCGGTCGGCTGGGTGTCACGGCGGTCGTATGCGGGTGGCCCGCGCGTCCTGGAATCGCGCGCGAAAGCGGTACGTGGGATAGTGCGCGTGCGGCCACGCTGAACGGCGACCTTCACCCGCTTTCGACATGCGGCCCGTCACGGGGCACAATAGGGCTTCTTTGCGCCTGCCGGTTCTCTGCGGCGCCTCCGGAGTCTCCCATGTCCCAAGATACCCCCGCGCCGCTGCTGTTCGCAGATCTCGGCCTCTCCCCTGCTGTGATGAAGGCGGTCGCCGACGTCGGCTACGAGTCGCCCTCGCCGATCCAGGCCGCCACCATCCCGGCGCTGCTGACCGGCCGCGACCTGCTCGGCCAGGCCCAGACCGGCACCGGCAAGACTGCCGCGTTCGCGCTGCCCATCCTGTCGCGGCTGGATTTCGCCCAGCGCAAGCCGCAGGCGCTGGTGCTGGCGCCCACGCGCGAACTGGCGATCCAGGTGGCCGAGGCGTTCCACCGCTACGCCGCGGCGATCCCCGGCTTCCAGGTGCTGCCGGTGTACGGCGGCCAGCCCTACGTGCAGCAGCTGTCGGCGCTCAAGCGCGGCGTGCACGTGGTGGTGGGCACCCCCGGGCGGGTCATCGACCATCTCGACCGCGGCACCCTGGACCTGTCCGAACTGAGGACGCTGGTGCTGGACGAAGCCGACGAGATGCTGCGCATGGGCTTCATCGACGATGTCGAGGCGGTGCTGAAGAAGCTGCCCGACTCGCGCCAGGTGGCGCTGTTCTCGGCGACCATGCCGCCGGCGATCAAGCGCATTGCGCAGACCTATCTGAACGACCCGGCCGAGGTGATCATCGCCTCCAAGACCACCACCTCGGCCAATATCCGCCAGCGCTACTGGGCGGTGAGCGGGCTGCACAAGCTCGACGCGCTGACCCGGATCCTGGAAGTCGAGCCGTTCGACGCGATGATCATCTTCGCGCGCACCAAGGCCGGCACCGACGAACTGGCGCAGAAGCTGCAGGCGCGCGGGCTGGCCGCGGCGGCGATCAACGGCGATATCCAGCAGGCGCAGCGCGAGCGGGTGATCCAGCAGCTCAAGGACGGCAAGCTCGACGTCCTGGTCGCCACTGACGTGGCCGCGCGCGGCCTGGACGTGGAGCGGATCAGCCACGTGCTGAACTACGACATCCCCTACGACACCGAAAGCTACGTGCACCGCATCGGCCGCACCGGCCGTGCCGGGCGCAGCGGCGAGGCGATCCTGTTCGTCAGCCCGCGCGAGCGCGGCATGCTGCGCGCGATCGAGCGTGCCACCCGGCAGCCGATCGAGGAAATGCAGCTGCCCAGCGTCGACGCGGTCAACGACCAGCGCGTGACCCGCTTCATGGAGAAGATCAGCGAGACCATCGCCAGCGGTGGCATCGACATGTACCGCGATCTGCTGCAGAAGTTCGAGGCCGAGAAGAACGTACCGATGGTGGAAGTGGCGGCGGCGCTGGCGCGCCTGCTGCAGGGCGATACGCCGCTGCTGCTGGCCCCGGACCGTCCGCGTGCCCCGCAAGGCGAACGCTTCGAGCGCCGCGAACGCCCCGAGCGCACCGAGCGCACCGAGCGCCCGGAACGTCCCCGTTTCGAGCCGAAGTTCGAGCGCGAGCCGCGTGCGCCGCGCCGCGACGACGGCGAGCGTCCGGCGCGTCCGGCCCCGGCCGCGCGCGGCGAGGATTTCGACTACCACCGCGACGTCGGCAGCTTCGAGGCGCCGCGCCGCGACAAGGCGCCGAAAGCGCCGCGCGGCGCGCCGGAAGTGGGCATGGAGACCTACCGCATCGAGGTCGGCCACCAGCACGGGGTCAAGCCGGCCAACATCGTCGGCGCGATCGCCAACGAAGCCGGGCTGGAGAGCAAGTACATCGGCCGCATCGACATCCATGACGATCATTCGGTCCTGGACCTGCCGGCGGACATGCCGCGCGAGTTGCTGACGCACCTGAGGAAGGTCTGGGTGTCCGGCCAGCAACTGCAGATGCGCAAGCTCGAGGGCGACGATGCCGGCAGCGCGCCGTTCAAGCCGAAGTTCGCCCGTACCGGCAAGCCCGGCGGCAAGCCCAATGCCGCCGGCCCGCGCCCGGCCGGCCGCTTCGCCGCCGACCGCCCGCCGCGCAAGGGGCCGCCGAAGCGCTGAGGCGCGGGGATTGGGGAGTCGGGATTGGGGATTCGTTGTAGCGTTCCCTGATCCTGATGTCGCCCGTGCCGTCGGGCAGGTCGCGTCCTTGCCGTGACGCGGGCATGCGCGCCGCAGCCCGGTCGCGTCCGCCCACCGCCTGCCGCCTTGCACTGCCTGGCTCCCCGTAGCGTCGCCGTACACGATCGCCCGCTTTAGCGAATCCCTAATTCCCAATCCCGAATCCCCGCCCCATGCCAGTCCGCCTCAACAAGCACATCGCCGAGACCGGTTTTTGCTCGCGCCGCGAGGCCGATCGGCTGATCGCCGCGCGCCGGGTCACCGTCAACGGCATGCCGGGTGGCGTCGGTTCGGTGGTGGGCGAGGGCGATGAGGTCAAGGTCGACGGGCAGCCGCTGCGCGCGCGCGCCAAGGCCAAGAGCGGGCGCCGCCACGTCTACATCGCGCTGAACAAGCCGGTCGGGGTGACCTGCACCACCGAGAGCGCGGTCAAGGGCAACATCGTCGACTTCGTTGGGCACGAGCAGCGTATCTTCCCGATCGGGCGCCTGGACAAGGAGTCCGAGGGGCTGATCCTGATGACCAGCAACGGCGATATCGTCAACGAGATCCTGCGCGCGGAGAACCGCCATCAGAAGGAATATCTGGTGGCGGTGAACAAGCCGGTCACCGACGAATTCCTGCGCGGCATGGCGCGTGGCGTGCGCGTGCACGACCAGATGACGCTGCCGTGCCGCACCGCGCGGATCGCCAAGTTCGGGTTCCGCATCGTGCTGGAGCAAGGACTCAACCGGCAGATCCGGTTGATGGCCGCGGCCTTCGACTACCGCGTCACCCAGTTGCGCCGCGTGCGTATCGACAACATCAAGATCGGCGCGCTGAAGCCGGGCCAGTGGCGCAATCTCACCGAGCAGGAACTGCGCGGCCTGCTGCCGCAGCGCCAGGAGTGGTAACGGCGTCTCAGTGTCGGCCGTCGGCCGCCGCCGCGCGGCCAAACTGTACAGGTGGCGCGCCTGCCAGGACTGGCGTCCGCCGCGGATATGGCCATACTGCGCAACGCGCACCATTGCCGCTGCCAGGTACCTCGTGATCAAGCCCCGCAAGCCCGACAACGAAGCCGCGCGCCTGCAGGCGCTGCATGCGTTGCAGATCCTCGATACCGAACCGGAAGCGTCCTACGACGATCTGGTCGACATCGCCGCCAAGCTGTGCGACACGCCCTCGGCGCTGATCTCGCTGGTGGACGACGAGCGTCAATGGCTGAAGGCGCAGCGCAACGTGCGCCTGTTGAGCACCGCGCGCGACGAGTCCTTCTGCGGCCATACCATCCTGACCCCGGAGCAGGTGATGGTGGTCGCCGACGCCACCGCCGATGCGCGCTTCCAGCACAATCCGCTGGTCACCGAGGGCGGCGTGCGGTTCTATGCGGGCGCGCCGCTGCTGACCCGTGACGGCCTGCCGGTCGGCACCGTGTGCGTGCTCGACAACCGTCCGCGGACCCTGCAGCCGGAACAACTGGCGGCGCTGCAGGCGTTGTCGCGGCAGGTGATGCAGCTGATCGAGCTGCGCCGCAGCAGCCATGCGCTGGCGCTGCAGCTGCGCGAACGCGCCTGGTACGAGCAGCAGTTGCTGCAGTACCAGCACTCGCTGGAATCGCTCAACGCCGAACTGCTGGAGCAGGCGCGCACCGATCCGCTGACCGGTCTGCTCAACCGTCGTGCCTTCGCCACCGCCCTGATGACCCATGCCGAAGCGGCGCAACGGGGCGCCGCGCCGCTCAGCGTGGCGATCCTGGACCTGGATTACTTCAAGAGCGTCAACGACCTGCACGGCCACGACAAGGGCGACGAGGTGTTGCTGGCGCTGGCCGACATGCTGCGCACGCGGATGCCGCCGGACAGCGTGGTCGCGCGCTACGGCGGCGAGGAGTTCGCGCTGCTGCTGCCGGGCCTGGACGCGGCGCAGGCGGTGCGCACCTGCGAGCGCCTGCGCCAGGACACCAGCCTGCTGCAGCTCGGCGTGCCGCTCACCGCCAGCATCGGCGTGGCGACGTTGCAGGGCCGCGAGAGCGCCGAGGACCTGCTCAAGCGTGCCGACCAGGCCCTGTACGAGGCCAAGCGCGCCGGCCGCGATTGCGTGTCGCTGGCGGCGTAGGCGCGCTAGCTCGTCGCGGCGGGACGATACTTAGGATCCTTCCTGCTGGAAGAAGATGCCCCGCAGGAGCGGATGAGGGTAGGCGCGTCGCCTCGCGCACTTACATTCCGCCAGACGCTTTCGCGCCGTACCCTCACCCCAACCCCTCTCCCGAGGGGAGAGGGGCTAGACGTGCCACTCATCCCGAGCATGCCGTGCCCTTCGAGTCGGGCCTGCTGCCATGCCGCAAATATGCAGGACGGGGCCAATCCCGAATCTCCAATCCCCAATCCCGGAGTGAGCGCGCCAGCGCTCACTCGACCACGTTCTTCGCCTCGCAGGTCGCCAACAGTTCCGGGTGCTGCACCGGGCGCGTGCGGGTCAGCAGTGGATGCAGGAACACCGCGCCCAGGATCACCGCCACGCCGAGGTAGAACAGCCCGGTGAGCTGGCGCTGCTCGTCCAGCAGCACGATCGCGAACACGATCGCGTAGACCGGTTCCAGGTTGGTGACCAGTTGCACCGCGTAGGCGCTGAGCCGGCGCAATGCGACCAGGGCCAGGGCGAACGGTAGCAGCGTACACAGCAGCGCCAGCGCGAGCAGCAGGGCGGTGTCGTGCAGGCTGGGCAGCACCAGCAAGGGCCCGCTCAGGGCCGGCAGCACGAACGGCAGCAGCGGCGCCAGCGCGGTGAGGGTAAGGGTGCCGGCGCCCAGTTCCAGCGCGGTCACGGTCAGCGGATCGGCGTGGTCGACCAGGCGCTTGTTGAGCGAGCCGAAGGCCGCCACCAGCAGCGCCGACACCGCACCGACCGCCACGCCGGCGCGCATCCCGTGCGGCACGCCGCCGACCACCAGGGCCACGCCCGGCAGCACCGCCAGGCCGAAGGCCAGTTCGCTGGGGCGGAACGGCCGCTTCGCCACCCACGGTTCGATCACCGCGGTGAACACGGGCGCCAGCGCGATGCAGGTCGCCGCCACCGAGGCGTTGGCCAGCTTGATCGCGCCGTAGAAGGTCAGCCAGTGCAGGCCGACCAGGGCGCCGACCACGGCGTAGCCCAGGGCCAGTTTCGGGGTCAGTGCGGCCAGGCCGCGCCACACCCGCGGCAGCAGGGCCAGCGCGGCCACCACCATCAGCATCCGCCACCACACCAGCGGCAACGCGGGCAGGGTGATCAGCTTGCCGAGAATCGCGGTGATTCCCCACAGCAGGACGCAGAAATGGATTTGCAGCTGGGCTTTGGTGGTGGGGTGCATCGGCATCCGCATATTGTCGCGCAAAGCGCGGCGCGACGGTCGCAGATCGGGGGGCGGATCAGGCGTCCGCTGCGGACGGCGACGCGGTCCGCGCCATCCTGCGCGCATAGGCGGCGGTGAGCGGCGGCACCAGCAGTGCCGTCACCACCACCGAGGTCGCCACCAGCGCGGTCGCGGCCGACGCGGTGGCCTGGAACTGCGGCGCTACTGCCGCCGCCAGTGCCGGCGTGGCCACCGCGGCGCCGGCGGTGCTGGAGGCGGCGAGGCCGGCGCTGCCGTTACCGCCGGCCAGCCAGCGATCGGCCAGCAGCAGCGGGATCCCGGTCGCCACGATCACCAACAGACCGAGCGCGACCCCGGCCACGCCGGCGTGGGCGACCATGCGCAGGTCCAGGGTATTGCCCAGGGCGAAGGCGAAGAACGGGATCAGCGCCGGCACCGCCCGCGCGAACAGGGCGCGCAGCGCCGGGTCCAGGTTGCCCAGTACGAAGCCGACCAGCAGCGGCAGCACCGCGCCGAGCAGCAACCGCGGTTCGAAGCTGGCGACGCCGGCAGTGCCGAGGATCAGCATGGTCACCAGTGGCCCGGATTCCAGCGACATCAGCGCCATCGCGCCGGCCTCGCCGCGGCCGCCGTACTGCTGCATGAGCGCGGCGAACAGGCCGGCATTGGTCATGTCCATCGCCGCGACCAGCGCCAGCACCGACATGCCGCTCCACACGCCGGCGACGATGCCGCCCGGCGGCAGCAGGCGCGCGGCGATCACCGCAGTCAGCCACGCCACCGCGATCTTGGTCAGCACCAGCACGCCGGAGGCGCGCAGCACGCGGCCGCCGCTGCGCAGCCGGATCGAGGCGCCCAGGCAGAAGCACCACACCGCCAGGATCGGCACCAGCCCGCCGATCAGGCCCTGGGTGAACGAGCCGAACCAGGCGCCGGCCTGCGGCCACAGGGTGTGGCAGAGGGCGCCCAGCAGCAGCGGCGCCAGCATCATGCCGCCGGGAAGACGTTCGAGCGTGCGCTTGATCCGCATCGATGGGCTCCGCGTGTGGAGGCGCGGCCGGTGGCCGCGGCCCGGCGATGGCACCGGACCGGCGCTGTTGTACCGCAGTGCGGCGACTGCCAGGTGTCGCCGGGCGCGCGCGGTCGATGCCCGGTTCAGCCGTCGTGCGACCGCGGCGTCGGCGGTCGCGCTTGCGCTGTGCCGCACGTCGCGTGCGTGCGGCCGAGCGCGTCACGCCTGTGCGGCGGACCCGAGGATCTTCAGCAGGGCCATCGCCGCTGCGGGATTGCGTTCCTTGGCGGCGCTGATGAAGTAGACGAAGACCTCGCGCGGCGTTGTCTTGGCCACGGTCGTGTCGGCGTGCGGCAGCGCCTGCGGATCCTCGCCGCGGCGCCAGGCCTGCGCGTGCGCGGCCCAGGCCTGCAGTTCCTTGGGCGGGTAGCCATGGGCGACGTCGGCGCTGCTGCGCATCAGTCGCGCATAGACGAAGTCGGTGCTGAGATCGGCGAAGGAGGGGAACTCGGGCGAATCGGTAAATACCGTGGCGACGCCGTGCCGGCGGGTCAGCTGCAGCAGTTCCGGGCCGACGCAGGCCGGGTCGCGCACTTCCAGCACGTGGCGCAGCCGGCGTCCGCCGGCCTTGCGCGGCAGCAGGTCCAGGAACGCGGCCAGGTCCTCCAGGTCCAGGCGATGGCCCTGCTCGAACTGCCACAGCAGCGGGCCGAGGCGGTCGCCGAGACTGGCGATGCCGCCGACGAAATCTTCGATCTGCGTGCCGGCGCCGGCCAGCCGCCGCAGCGTGGTGATGCGCTTGGGCGCCTTGGCCGAGAACAGGAAACCCGGCGGCGTCTCGTCGCGCCAGCGCGCATAGGTGTCCGGCTTCTGCGCGCCGTAGTAGGTGCCGTTGATCTCGATGCTGGTGACGTGGCGGCTGGCGTATTCCAGCTCGCGGCGCTGCACCAGGCCCTGCGGATAGAACATGCCGCCGCGCCACGGCGCGTAGGTCCAGCCGCCGATGCCGACGCGGATGCCGTCCGGCGCGGCCGGGGCGGAGTCGAAAAGATCGTTCATGCGGGTGCGCGTGCGGAGGGGTAAGACCCGATTGTGCCGCAGCGCGGCGTCGTCGCACCGTCTGCGGCGCGGCCACGCCGCGTCGCGCGGCCCTGCAGCGCGGCACTGCCGCCTGCGCACGCGCTGGCCTACACTCGGCGGCGACGCCCGCGTGGCTGGGCCTGCGCCGCAGCCCGCGCCGGCCGGTCCCTTTCCCTTGGTTCTTTCAGGAGCGACGCAGTTGAAGAACATCTCGATGGGCTGCGGCCTGTTGTTGGCGGTGAGCGCCACCGTGCAGGCGCAGGCGCCGGCCCCCACGTCGACTCCCGCGCCGGCGCCGGCGCCGGCCCCGGCCGCGTTGCCGCCGGCCTTGCAGGATCTCGATGCGCAGGTGGAGCGCGTGCGCAAGCAGTTCGACGTGCCGGGCATCGCCATCGCCATCGTCAAGGACGGGAAGGTGGTGCTTGAGCGCGGCTACGGCGTGCGCGAACTCGGCAAGCCGGAGCCGGTGGATGCGCAGACCCTGTTCGCGATCGCCTCCAATACCAAGGCCTTCACCTCCGCGGCGCTGTCGATCCTGGCCGACGAAGGCAAGCTCAAGCTCGAGGACCGGGTGGTGGATCACCTGCCGTGGTTCCAGATGTCCGATGCGTATGTCACCCGCGAGATGCGCGTGCGCGACCTGCTCAGCCATCGCAGCGGCCTGAGCCTCGGTGCCGGCGACCTGTTGTTCTGGCCGGCCACCAGCTACAGCAACGAAGAAGTGGTGCGGCGCCTGGCGCACGTGCCGCTGAAGGGCGGTTTCCGCGACCGCTACGCCTACGACAACATCCTGTATGCCGTAGCCCAGAAGCTGATCGAACAGGTGTCCGGGCAGAGCTACGCCGAGTTCGTGCGCCAGCGCATCTTCGTGCCGGTGGGCATGACCGGCGCGCGCATCAACAGCGATCACCTGCAGCCCGGCGATGCAGCCGCGGTCGGCCACGCCAAGTTCGATTTCCGCGAGTTGCGCACGGTGGCGCCGCTGACCTGGTCCAACAATTCCGGCGCCGGCGGCATCTACGCCAACGTGCACGACATGGCCAAGTGGATGCAGGTGCAGCTCGACGGCGGGCGCCTGCCGTCGGCCGATGGTCAGACGCGGCAGCTGTTCAGCGCCCAGCGCCAGCAGGAGATGTGGCAGATGATCACGCCGATCGCGGTGTCCGAGCCGAGCGTGCCGGAACTGCTGCCGGCCAAGCCGAACTTCGCCGGCTACGGCGAGGGCTGGAGCCTGAGCGATTATCGCGGCGCCAAGCTGGTCTGGCACACCGGCGGCTGGCCGGGCATGGTCTCGCGGCTGACCCTGGTGCCGGAGCGCAAGCTGGGCGTGATCGTGCTGACCAATCAGGAGGTCGGCGCCGCCTTCAACGCCATCACCCTGCGGGTGCTGGACGCTTACCTGGGCGCGCCGGCGACCGACTGGACCGCCGCCTACGCCAAGGCCGTGGCCAAGGCCGACGCCAGCGCCGACGAGGACTGGGCCAAGCACGTGGCTGCGCGCGACGCCAAGTCCACGCCGTCGCTGCCGCTGTCCGGCTACGCCGGCACCTACCGCGACCCCTGGTATGGCGACGTGGTGGTGCGCCAGCAGGGCAAGCGCCTGGAACTGCAGTTCAGCAAGACCGCGCAACTGGTCGGCATCCTGGAGCACTGGCAGCACGACACCTTCATCGTGCGCTGGCGCGACCGCTCGCTCAACGCCGACGCCTTCGTCAATTTCGCGCTGACGCCCGACGGCAAGGTGCGCGAGGCGCGCATGCAGGCGATCTCGCCGCTGACCGATTTCAGCTTCGATTTCCAGGATCTGGTGCTGACGCCAGAGTGAAGCCGGGATTCGGGAGTGGGGATTCGGGATTCGTAGGAGCGGCTTCAGCCGCGACCAGGCGTTACCGATAACGCCTGGTCGTGGCTGAAGCCGCTCCTACAACAGAAAGCGATAGGCGCCATGCGGGCGGGAGGCCGCTCTTGCGAATCCCCAATCCCGACTCCCCAATTTCGGCTTCACCTCGAATCCCAAATCCCAAATCCCCATTCCCAGCGTCACAGGACGTGACGCCAGATACGCTACCCTGACGCCCCTTTTTAGCGTGGCGTCGCGATGTTCCGCTGGTTCGAGTCCCTGATCGAGGTCTTCCCGAAGGTCGAGACCCAGATGCCGCCGCGCGGGGTGGTGCGCTTCTATCTGCACTACCTGCGCCCGTTGTGGCCGCTGCTGCTGGCCACGGTGGTGGCGGGGTTGCTGCTGGCGCTGGTGGAAGTGGCGATGTTCGATTTCCTCGGCCGCATCGTCGACATGGTCGCCGAGCAGCCGGGGCCGGATTTCTTCCAGCGCCACGCCGGCGAACTGCTGTGGATGGCGCTGATCGTGCTGGTGGCGCGGCCGTTCTTCGTCGGCCTGCACAACCTGCTGGTGAACCAGGCGATCGTGCCCGGCCTGAGTAACCGCGCGCGCTGGTTGATGCACAACTACGTGGTGCGGCAGAGCCTGGGCTTCTTCCAGAACGACTTCGCCGGGCGCATCGCCAACCGGGTGATGCAGACCGGGACCTCGCTGCGCGAGTCGGCGGTGCAGATGGTCGATGCGCTCTGGTACATCCTGGTCTACACGACCAGCGCGCTGTGGCTGTTCGCCCAGGCCGACCCGTGGCTGATGGTGCCGCTGATCGCGTGGCTGCTGGTCTACGTGGGGTTGATGGTCTACTTCGTGCCGCGGATGAAACAGCGCGCCTGGATCGCCTCGGACGCGCGCTCCAAGGCGATGGGGCGCATCGTCGACGGCTACACCAACATCGCCACGCTCAAGTTGTTCTCGCATGCCGGGCGCGAGCAGGGCTATGTGCGCGAGGCGATCGACGAACTGGCGGTCAAGCATCGCCGGCAGACCCGCATGACCACGGCGATGGATACCGCCATCGCCATCGCCAACGGCTTCCTGATCGTCGGCACCTGCGGCCTGGCGCTGTGGCTGTGGAACCGCGGCCAGATCAGCGTGGGCGCGATCACTGTGGCCACCGGCCTGGTGATCCGCATCCACAACATGTCCGGCTGGATCATGTGGACGGTCAACGGCCTGTTCGAAGACATCGGCGCGGTGCAGGACGGCATGGAAACCATCGCGCAGCCGGCGCAGGTGCAGGATCGCGCCGACGCGGTGCCGCTGCGCGTGCAGCGCGGCGCGGTGCACTTCGAGCACATTCACTTCCACTACGGCAAGCGCGGCGGGGTCATCGCCGGGCTCGACCTACAGGTGCGCGCGGGTGAGAAGATCGGCCTGGTCGGCCCGTCCGGCGCCGGCAAGTCGACCTTGGTCAACGTGCTGCTGCGGCTGTACGACCTGGAGCAGGGCCGCATCCTGATCGACGGACAGGACATCGCCGGCGTCACCCAGGAGAGCCTGCGCCAGCAGATCGGCCTGGTCACCCAGGACACCTCGCTGCTGCATCGCTCGATCCGCGACAACCTGCTGTACGGCCGCCCCGACGCCAGCGAGGCGCAGTTGCACGCGGCGGTGGCGAAGGCGCGCGCGGCCGAGTTCATCGAGCAGTTGGTGGACGGCGAAGGCCTGCGCGGCTACGACGCGCAGGTCGGCGAGCGCGGGGTCAAGCTGTCAGGCGGCCAACGCCAGCGCATCGCCATCGCGCGCGTGCTGCTCAAGGACGCGCCGATCCTGATCTTGGACGAGGCCACCTCGGCGCTGGATTCGGAAGTGGAAGCGGCGATCCAGGACAGCCTGGACGAGCTGATGGCCGGCAAGACGGTGATCGCGATCGCCCACCGGCTCTCCACCATCGCGCGGATGGACCGTCTGGTGGTGATGGACCGCGGCGTCATCGTCGAGACCGGCACCCATGCCGAACTGGTCGCCCGTGGCGGCCTGTACGCGCGCCTGTGGGCGCGCCAGACCGGCGGCTTCGTCGCGGCGGAATAGGATTTCGCCGGACCTCGCCGCGCCCGGCGGTCGCGGCGCAACGACGCAGCGGGGCAGGGCAGCGGCACTGACGACGGTGGCCGGGACGCCGTGCTCCGCTCGGAGGCGGCGCCGGCCGCCCGGCAATGCGACAATGCGCGGCTTACCGATAGTCGCCAGACCATGTCCCGATTGCAGTTCGAGCTCCATACCACCGACGGCGCCGCGCGCCGCGGCCGCCTGACCTTCCCGCGCGGAACGGTCGAGACTCCCGCGTTCATGCCGGTGGGCACCTACGGCTCGGTCAAGGGCGTGCTGCCCGAGCAGATCAAGGCGCTGGGCGCGCAGATCATCCTCGGCAACACCTTCCACCTGTACCTGCGCCCGGGCCTGGACGTGATCGGCGATCACGGCGGCCTGCACGGCTTCGCCCGCTGGGACGGGCCGATCCTGACCGATTCCGGCGGCTTCCAGGTGTTTTCGCTGGCACACCGGCGCAAGATCAGCGAGCAGGGCGTCACCTTCGCCTCGCCGACCGACGGCGCCAAGGTGTTCCTGGGGCCGGAGGAGAGCATGCAGATCCAGCGGGTGCTCGATTCGGACATCGTGATGATCTTCGACGAGTGCACCCCGTATCCGGCCACCGAGGATGTGGCACGGCGTTCGATGGAGTTGAGCCTGCGCTGGGCGCAGCGCTCGCGCGACGCGCACGACGCACTGGGCAACGACGCGGCGCTGTTCGGCATCGTCCAGGGCGGCGTGCATGCGGACCTGCGCACGCGTTCGATCGAGGGATTGCAGGCGATCGGCTTCGACGGCTACGCGATCGGCGGCCTGGCGGTGGGCGAACCGGAGCACGAGCGCAACGCCATGCTCGAGCACCTGCATCCGCGGCTGCCGGGCGACCGCCCGCGCTACCTGATGGGCGTGGGACGCCCGGAGGACCTGGTCGAGGGCGTGGCCCGCGGCGTGGACATGTTCGACTGCGTGATGCCGACCCGCAATGCGCGCAACGGCCACTATTTCACCTCCTTCGGCACGGTGCGCATCCGCAACGCCCGCTACGAGCGCGACCTCGATCCGATCGAGCCGGGCTGCGGTTGCCATGCCTGCAGCAGCGGCTACACCCGCTCCTACCTGCGCCACCTGGACCGCTGCAACGAGATGCTGGCGCCGATGCTGGGCACCCTGCACAACCTCTGGTACTACCAGAAGCTGATGGCCGACATGCGCGCCGCGATCGCAGCGGGAACCTTTGCCCAGTTCCGGCGGTCCTTCTATGCGGCGCGCGGCGTGGAAGCAACCCCACTCCCAACGGAGCAGGGATAAGCCCCTCTCCCCCCGGGAGAGGGGTTGGGGTGAGGGTACGGGCGAAGCCTCGTGCAGTCGAACTGACACGTGGCTTCGCCCGCACCCTCATCCGCCGCTACGCGGCACCTTCCCCCGAGAAGGGGGCCATGGTCCCGCAGGGAGAAGGGAAGGGCGCCGCGGCGGTTCCGGAGGGTGAAGGAAGATCGTGGCATAATCGGCGGCTGCTTGCTGCCGCAAGGCAAACCAGCGGTCCGTGCCTCAGGGCGGCGGGCTGCCCAAACCATAGGACGTACCCGATGAATCCGCTCGATTTTCTTATTCCCGTCGCCCAGGCGCAGACCGCCGGCGGCACCGCCCCGGCCGGTGGCGGCCTGCAGATGTTCCTGCTGCCCATCATCCTGATCGCGGTGATGTATTTCGTGATGATCCGGCCGCAGATGAAGCGCCAGAAGGAACACAAGTCGATGCTGGACAAGCTCGGCCGTGGCGACGAGGTCATCACCTCCGGCGGCGTGGCCGGCGTGGTCACCGACATCGGCGACAACTTCATCACCATCGAAGTGGCCGACAACGTGCGCATCCGCGTGCAGAAGGGCGCCGTCGGCAATGTCCTGCCGAAGGGCACGCTGAAGTCCGCCTGATCCATTTCTCCTACTGCTAGGCGCGACGCCGGCGTGGCGTCGTGCGGGGTCCCGCAATGCTCGAGTTTCCGCGCTGGAAGTATGTCCTCATCCTGATCGTGCTGGCGTTGAGCGCTTTGTACGCGCTGCCCAACGTGTACCAGAAGGATCCGTCGGTCCAGATCACCGCCAGCCGCGGCGGCAAGATCGACGACGCCCTGCGCGAGCGGGTGCTCGCCGACCTGAAGACGGCCGGGATCACCCCGAAGCTGGTCGACAAGGAAGGCGATAGCCTGATGGTGCGCCTGCCGAACCTGCAGGCGCAGACCCGTGCCAACGACGTCCTGCGCCAGCAGGTGGGCGAGAACTACACGGTGGCGCTGAACCTGGCCTCGACCGTGCCGGACTGGCTGTCGCGGCTGGGCGGCAAGCCGATGGTGCTGGGCCTGGACCTGGTCGGCGGCGTGCACTTCGCCCTGCAGGTGGACCAGAAGGCGGCGCTGGAAAAGCGCCTCGATGCCTTCGCCGAGGACATCCGTACCACCTTGCGCGACGGCCGTCTGGCCTACCGTTCGGTCGAACGCCGTCCGGACAACAGCATCCAGGTCAGCCTGGGCGAGGGCGTGGACGCCAGCGCCGCGCGCGCCGCCATCGCCAAGGCGCAGCCGACCCTGAGCTACGCGGTGTCCGGGCAGACCATCACGGTCACCGTGCCGGAGGCGGAGCTGAAGCAGATCGCCGCCGGCGCCATCGAGCAGAACCTGACCACCCTGCGTAACCGCGTCAACCAGTTGGGCGTGGCCGAGCCGATCATCCAGCGCCAGGGCGACGACCGCATC
Organism: Xanthomonas sp. 3498; assembly: GCF_014199795.1. Taxonomy (NCBI): domain Bacteria; kingdom Pseudomonadati; phylum Pseudomonadota; class Gammaproteobacteria; order Lysobacterales; family Lysobacteraceae; genus Xanthomonas; species Xanthomonas sp. 3498. Next base: position 248,966 of record NZ_JACHOH010000004.1, on the reverse strand, counting down.
GTGGTCGAGCTGCCGGGCGTGCAGGACACCGCCGAGGCCAAGCGCATGATCGGCGCCACCGCCACGCTGGAGTTCCGCGGCGTGGTCGACGGCAATGCCGAGGACGCGGTGCGCAGCGGCAACATCCCGCCCGACGCAAAGGTCTTCCGCCTGCGCGACAGCGGCGCCCCGGTGCTGCTGAGCAAGCGCGTGCTGGTGTCCGGCGACCAGATGGTCAACGCCACCGTCAGCACCGACCAGAACGGCATGCCGGCCGTGGCGGTGACGCTCAACAACGCCGCCGGCCAGCGCATGTTCGACTACACCAGCGCCAATACCGGCAAGCTGATGTCGGTGGTGTACATCGAGCGCATCCCCACCGTGACCATGGTCGATGGCAAGGAAGTGCGCAGCGTGCGCGTCAACGAGGAGGCGCTGGCGCCGACCCGTATCGCCGGCGTGTTCGGCAAGAACTTCCAGACCACCGGCCTGGAGAAGACCGAGGCGGAGAACCTGGCCAAGCTGCTGCGCGCCGGTTCGTTGGCCGCGCCGATGGACTTCGTCGAGGAATACGTGATCGGCCCGAGCCTGGGCGCGGAGAACGTGGAGCGCGGCGTCACCGCGGTGGTCTACGCGTTCCTGTTCACCCTGGTGTTCTTCAGCGTGTACTACCGCATGTTCGGCCTGATCACCTCGGTCGCGCTGCTGATGAACCTGCTGATCGTGGTCTCGGTGATGTCGCTGTTCGGCGCCACCATGACCTTGCCCGGCTTCGCCGGCCTGGCGCTGTCGGTGGGCCTGTCGGTGGACGCCAACGTGCTGATCAACGAGCGTATCCGCGAAGAGCTGCGCCTGGGCGTGCCGCCCAAGTCGGCGATCGCGGCCGGCTACGAGAAGGCCGGCGGCACCATCCTCGACGCCAACCTCACCGGCCTGATCGTCGGCGTGGCGCTGTACGCGTTCGGTACCGGCCCGCTGAAGGGCTTCGCGCTGACCATGATCATCGGCATCTTCGCCTCGATGTTCACCGCGATCACCGTGTCGCGCGCGCTGGCGGTGCTGATCTACGGCCGTCGCAAGAAGATCAAGTCCGTGGCCATCTGAGCCACGCACGCCACCTTCCGCACGTCCCCGCGCCAGCAGGCGCGGGGTCCAAAAAAACGCAGAGCGGTCTCCAATGAAAATCTTCCCGCTTCACCTGATCCCCAACGACACCAAGATCGACTTCATGCGCTGGCGGCACCCGACCCTGGTGCTGATGCTGGTGCTGGCGCTGGCCTCGTTCGCGGTGATCTTCGCCAAGGGCTTCAACTACGCGCTGGAGTTCACCGGCGGCGCGCTGGTGCAGACCAGCTTCCAGAAGCCGATCGACGTGGACCAGGTGCGCGAGCAGTTGGCCAAGGCCGGCTTCGAGAACGCGCAGGTGCAGAACGTCGGCAGCGGCAACGAGGTGGTGATCCGCCTGCAGCCGCAGGGCGAGCACAACAACGAGGACATCACCAAGAACCTCGCCGAGCAGGTGCGCAAGGCGGTGAGCACGCCGCAGAACCCGGCCACGGTCAAGCCGGGCGAGTTCGTCGGCCCGCAGGTCGGCAAGGACCTGGCGCTGAACGGCGTCTACGCCACCGTGTTCATGCTGGTCGGCTTCCTGATCTACATCGCCTTCCGCTTCGAGTGGAAGTTCGCGGTGGTGGCCAGCGTGACCGCGCTGTTCGACCTGCTGGTGACGGTGGCCTACGTGTCGGTCACCGGCCGCGAGTTCGATCTCACCGTGCTGGCCGGCCTGTTGTCGGTGATGGGCTTTGCGATCAACGACATCATCGTGGTGTTCGACCGTGTGCGCGAGAACTTCCGTAGCCTGCGCGTGGAGCCGATCGAAGTGCTGAACCGTTCGATCAACCAGACCCTGTCGCGTACGGTGATCACCGCGGTGATGTTCTTCCTGTCGGCGCTGGCGCTGTACCTGTACGGCGGCGAGTCGATGGAAGGCCTGGCGCTGACCCACATGATCGGCGCGGTGGTGGTGGTGGTGTCCTCGGTGATCGTGGCGGTGCCGCTGCTGTCGATCGGGCCGTTCCAGGTCACCAAGCAGGACCTGCTGCCGAAGTCGAAGGACGTCGAGGCGCTGGCGCGTAGGCCCTGAGGGGCCGGGATTGGGGATTCGGGAGTGGGGATTCGTGGAGCGGGTTCCTGATGCTGCCGAAGCTCTGGATGGAAAAAGCCGCGCGGATGCGCGGCTTTTTCTTTGTGTGGACGCTTGGATAGTCGAGTGGGCCAGCACGACACCCGCTTTGTTGTAGGAGCGGCTTCAGCCGGTAAGGCGTCGCGGCTGAAGCCGCTCCTACAGATGGGTCGGTCGGGTTGCAGCGCCTCCCGGTGTCGCGGGATGGGCCGTCGACGACGGCGCCATCCCTTCGCGGCGTCCCTGCCGCGCGGCGGGTCCGGACTAGGCTGCGTTGGCGGTGGCGCGGGCGACCAGGTGCGCCACCATCGGGTAGGTCTCGCTGCGCACCTGGAACTGGCCGACGATCTCCACCAGGTCGCCGGCCTGCTGTTCCATCGCGCGCGCCGCGGCGGTGGCTTCCTCGACAAGGGCGGCGTTCTGCTGGGTGGTCTCGTCCATCTGGGTGACGGTGTGGTTGACCTGTTCGATGCCGGCCGACTGTTCCTGCGAGGCCGCGGCGATCTCGCCCATGATGTCGGTGACGCGCTGCACCGAGGCCACGATGTCCTGCATCGTCGTGCCGGCCTGGGCGACCAGTGCCGAACCCGCGCTCACGCGCTCGACCGAGTCGTCGATCAGCGTCTTGATCTCCTTGGCCGCGCTGGCCGAACGCTGGGCGAGGGTGCGGACCTCGCTGGCGACCACGGCAAACCCGCGGCCCTGTTCGCCGGCGCGCGCGGCTTCGACCGCGGCGTTCAAGGCCAGGATGTTGGTCTGGAAGGCGATGCCGTCGATGACGCCGATGATGTCGGCGATCTTCTTGGAGGCCGCTTCGATGCCGTCCATGGTGGTGACGACCTGGCCGACCACCGTGCCGCCCTGCGAGGCCACCGAGGCGGCGCCGGCCGCCAGTTGGTTGGCCTGGCGCGCATGCTCGGCGTTCTGCTTCACCGTGGCGGTCAGTTCCTCCATCGAGGCGGCGGTTTCCTCCAGGCTCGCGGCCTGCTGCTCGGTCCGGCGCGACAGGTCGTCGTTGCCGCTGGCGATCTCGCCCGCGGCGGTGTCGATGCTGGCCGCGGCCTGCTGGATGCGGCCGACCATGTCGGTCAACTGCGCGACGGTGGCGTTGGCGTCGTCGCGCATCCGCGCGAACACGCCGTGGAAATCGCCCTGCATGGTCTGGGTCAGGTCGCCGGCGGCGATCGCGCGCAACAGCTGCGACAGCGCCGCGAGGTTGGTCTCGGTGCCGGTCATCATCGTGTTGAGATTGGCGACCATGCCGCGGAAGGCATGCTGGAAGCGCTGCTCCTCGCCGCGGCGGGAGAAGTCGCCCTGCGCGGCGGCGCGCACCAGCAGGTCGATCTCGTGGTTGATCGCGCCGAGGTTGCGCTTCACCTTGGCCATGGTGTCGGTCAGGATCGCCATCTCGCCCGGGAACTGTTCCAGATCGCGGCTGAGGTCGCCTTCGGCATACTCGCCCATCAACGTGATCAGCCGCTGCTTGACCGAAATATGGCTGTGCACCAACGCGTTGGTGTCGCGCACCATGCGCCCGTAGTCGCCGGGGAAGCGCGCCTCGTCCATGCGGAAGCTGATCTGGCCGGCGGCATGCTGCCGGGCCATCTCGGTCTGCGCCTGGATCACCGTGCGCAGTTCCTCCTGCATCTGCCGCATGTCGTTGAGCAGCGACGGCGCCTGTGTGCGCAGGCGCACGTCCTGCGACAGGTCGCCGCTGGCGATACGGCGCACCACGTCGGCCGCGTAGGCCGGCTCGCCGCCGAGCTGGCGCATCAGGCTGTTGCGGACCAGCAGGCCGAGCAGGATCGCGGCGACGATGCCGATCAGCATGCCGCCGATGCTGGTCCACTCGCCGGACTGCGCGCGTGCCTCGCTCTCGGCCTTGCGCACCTGCAGCAGCGCGCGTTCGGCGTCCTCGTACTGGCCGATCGTGTCGCGCAATCCGTCCATCTGCTGCTTGCCGACGGTTCGGAATGTGTCCAACTGGGCGTCGTCGCTGTCGGCGGCGGTGGCGCGCATGTGGTCCAGTGCCTTGCGCTTGGTCGCCATGAACTGCGCGTAGTCCTGCATCAGGGTTTGCAGGCGCGCTTGCTGTGCCGCATTGTCCGCGGTCAGCTGCTTGGATTCCTGCCACTGCGCGCGGAACTCGCGCTCGCCGAGTTCGAACGGCTCCAGATAGGACTTGTCGCGGGTCAGGGCGAAGCCGCGCGCGCCGCTCTCGATGTTGAGCAGGCTCACCAGCATGCGGTCGCCGAGGGTGATGACCTTGTACGTGTGCGCGTCCAGCGCCGCGGCGCTGGTGAACTTGCGGAAACCGATCAGGCTGGTGATGCCGACCAGCAATAACATGGCGATCACGCCGCAGAAGCCGATTGCCAGGCGTTTGGTGACGGTGAGATGATGGAAGGACACGCGAGATCTCCGAAAGATGCGAGAGAGCGGGCGCCACCGGCTCCATTGCCGCAGGGGCGGCAACGCAGTCGCGGATCAGCGGGGGAAGTTCGGGCAAAAGCCCGCATCTTTATCGGCCGCGTTCTTGGGATCTTTAGGGCTGTGTTCGCCGGTCGCATCGGGCGCATCGCACAGGCCATGGCAGCTGCACGCAGCGCCTCGCGTCGCCGTTTTCTACGCAAACCGCGATCAAGCACAGGTGAAGCGCGCGGCGTGCAATGCGTGAGCGTGGCGTGAGGCGCAGGCGCTGTGCCGCGTAACGAGCGCAAGCGGAAATCCTGGAAGTCCCATGTCCTCTCGCGATGCGAAAGCGGTGCGTGCAAGGCCCTCGCTGAGAGGCGTGAGCGCGCGGTGCGCGAATGCCGGGCACAAAAAAAGCCGCGCAAGAGCGCGGCTTTCTTTGTGCTGGAGTGTCGGCGCCGGCCAGTCGCCGGACGCGCCCGCTCAGAACTTCGCGTCGAACTCGCCGGCGTAGCCGGTGTTGACGATCAGCTTCTGCAGTGCATCGCCGACCTTGAGGTTGCCGGCGACCACCTGGAACTGCTGTGGGCCGCGGTCGTCGATGCGGCCCAGGGTGCCGCCCTTGAAGTCGGTGACGCGGCCGCCGGCCTCGCGTACCAGCAGCACGCCGGCCGCGATGTCCCAGGCCTTCACCCCCGCTTCGAAGTAGGCGTCGCTGCGGCCGCAGGCGACATAGGCCAGGTCCAGCGCCGCCGAGCCGGTGCGGCGGATGTCCTCGGCCTGCACCAGCAACGCGTCCACGCACTTGAGCTGGGCGCTGGCGTGCTTGCGCTCGCGCGGTGCGAAGCCCGTGTGGACCATGGCGCCGTTGAGTTCCTTGCGCTCGCTGACACGGATGCGGCGGTCGTTGAGCACGGCGCCGTTGCCGCGGCTGGCGGTGAACAGTTCGTTGCGCAACGGATCGAAGATCACCGCGTCGATCGGCTCGCCGTTCTCGACCAGGGCGATCGACACGCAGTAGTGCGGGAAGCCGCGCAGGTAGTTGCTGGTGCCGTCGAGCGGATCGATCACCCACATGTAGCGCCCGCCGCCCTGCACGCCGCCTTCCTCGCCCATCACGCCGTAGTCGGGGTAGGCGCGGCGCAGCTCCTTGACGATCACTTTCTCCGCATCGGCATCGACTTCGCTGGCGTAGTCCATGCGGTCCTTCTGCACCACGTTCAGTGCTTCCAGGCGGTTGATGTGGCGCAACAGGACGTTGCCGGCGAGGCGGGCAGCCTTGACCATGACGGTGACGGCGGGTTTTTGCATGGCAACGGCTCCCGAGAAGGCGGAGGTGGGTCTGGAGGAGGAAAAGAGCAGTCCGGCGCCAAGGCCGGCCGCACAGTTTACCATCTACGCCCCCGTTCGCTTCGCCTGCCGTGCCGCCATGACCGATTCTCTCCGTATCCGCTTCGTCCTGGTCGGAACCCAGCATCCCGGCAACATCGGTGCGGCGGCGCGCGCGATGAAGACCATGGGGCTGTCGCGGCTGGTACTGGTGGCGCCGGAATGCGAGCTGGATACCGAGGCGTACCGGCGTTCTGCCGGTGCCGAGGACCTGCTGCAGCAGGCGCCGGTGCTGCCCGCGCTGGCCGACGCGGTGGCCGATTGCCGGCTGGTGCTGGGCTGCACCGCGCGCAGCCGCCGCGTGTCGCTGGAGGAACTGCTGCCGGCCGATGCCGCGCAGCGCCTGACCGCCACCAGCGCCGAGCCTGCGGAAGTGGCGCTGGTGTTCGGCCGCGAGCGTACCGGCCTGACCAACGAGGAACTGCAGCTGTGCCACGCGGCGGTGCACATTCCCTCCGATCCGGCGTTCAGTTCGCTCAATCTGGCCGCGGCGGTGCAGGTGCTGGCCTACGAGGTGCGCCTGGCGCAGCTGCGCAGTGCCGCCCCTGCGCCCGCGCCGGCGCCGGGCTTTCGCGAGGCGCCGGCCAGCCACGCGCAGGTGGAAGGGCTGTTCGGGCAGTTGGCCGAGACCCTGGACGACATCGACTTCCACAAGGGACGCGCCCCGGATTCGGCGATGCGCAAGCTGCGCCGGCTGTTCCTGCGCACCGAGCTGACCGAGCAGGAAGTGCGCCTGTTGCGCGGCGTGCTGTCCGATGCGCAGCGCATGGCGCGGCTCGCCGGACAGGCGGGAAACTGAGGCCGGACAAGGCGCGAAGGCATCCTTCGCGGCGCGCGCGGTGACGCGCGTGTCGGGGGCGAACAGCATGCGCGGCTGGCGCCATTCTGTGACGCTGTCACCGGCATGCGCTTTCGGCTAGGCTTTGCAAGGTCTACTTGGGGATCGTGGTTTGTCCAGTTCGCGTTGGCGGGTGGTCGTGGTGTGGCTGGCGCTGGCGATCTGCTGGCCCGCGTCCGTGCACGCGCGGCCCTCGGTCCTGGTGCTTGGGCGCATCAGCGACAATCCCAAGGCCCATTACGAGCAACTCAAGCCGCTGCTGGACTACGTGGTGCCGCGCATGCGCGAAGTCGGCATCACCTCCGGGCAGATCCTGATGGCCCGCGACAGCCAGCAGATGAGCAGTTACCTGCGCCGTGGTCGGATCGACTGGGTCACCGAGACCGCCGCCACCGCGATGGCGCTGGAACAGCGCGGCGGCGCCAAGCCGCTGCTGCTGACCGAGCGCAACGGCGTGCGCCAGTACCACACGGTGTTCTTCGTGCGCCGCGACGGGCCGGTGCACGACCTGGCGGATCTGCAGGGGCGGACCCTGGCGCTGCAAAGCCCGCTGTCCACCAGCGCCTACATGGTGCCGATGATGACGCTGTTCGAGCACGGCCTGCATCCGGAGATCCTGCTGTCCAGCAAGGACCAGCCCTCGGCGGAGACGGTCGGCTACGTGTTCGCGCGCTCGGAACTCAACATCGCCGCCTTCGTGCACAAGCACCTGGTGGATGCCGGGGCGTTCAGCAATCTCGACTGGGACGACGAGCGCCGCATCCCGCCGGCATTCCGCCGCGACTTCCGGGTGATCTACCGCAGCGAGCCGTATCCGCGCGCGATCGAAATGGTCCGCAGCGACCTGCCGACCGAGGTGGAGACGCGCTTGCGCGAGGTCCTGCTGCATGCCGCCGACGATCCGCAGGGGCGCGCGGCGCTGCGCCAGTTCTTCGGTACCTCCGGCTTCTACCCGATCGATCCGGCCTCGCAGAAGCGCCTGGACACCCTGCGCGCCGGCGTGGCGCGGGTGAGGGCGGAAGTGGAATGAAGACCATGCGTTTCGGGTTGCAGGCCAGGTTCCTGCTGGCCATGGGCGTGGCTGCGCTGTTGGTGATGGCGATCCTGGCCCTGCTGCTGGAGCGCCAGGCGGCGATGCAGCGCGAGGTGCGCACGCTCAGCGGCAATGCCATCCACAGCCTGTTCGACAGCAGCATGCGCACCCGCGGCGAGTCGCTGGCGCGGCAACTGGCCGACTCGCTGGCCAACCCGGTGTACTACTCCGACCTGGATGCGATCGGCACGCAGGTGCGCGGGGCGCTGGGCTATGTGGCAGTGGCCTATGTGCTGGTCTACGACGCCGATGGGCGGCTGATCCACGACGGCAGCGAGGACCTGCTCGGCTATGGCCAGCGCATGCGCGGGACGATGGCCGACGCCGCGATCCGCTCCCGCGGCCTGCTGGCGCAGGAGTCGCCGGAGTTCCTCGACGTGTCGATGCCGATCATGGTCGGCGACCAGCGGGTGGGCGGGGTGCGGGTGGGCATGTCCTGGGCGCGCGCGCAGGAGTACGAGCGCAAGGCCGGGCAGAACCTCGACCAGCGCCTGGGCGCACTGGGCAAGCGCCATCTCGGCTGGCTGCTGCTGTTGCTGGCCGCGCTGGGCCTGACCGCGGCGATGGTGACGGTCTACGTGCAGCGCACCCTGGTGGCGCCGCTGCGCTGGATGGCCGCGGCCGCGCGCCAGATCGAGGCCGGCAACTACGCGGTGGAACGCCGCGACAGCGGCCGTCACGACGAGGTCAGCGAATTGCTGCGCGCGTTCGGGCGCATGAGCGAGGCGATCGCCCGGCACGACCGCGACGTGCGCCACATGGCCTACACCGATGCGTTGACCGGGCTGACCAACCGGCTCGCGTTCCGCGAGGCGCTGGACCATCGCATGCTGTCGGCACGGGCCTCGCAGCGCCGGCTGGCGCTGCTGTTCGCCGACATCGACGATTTCAAGCGGATCAACGACACCCTGGGCCACGAGGCCGGCGACGAAGCGCTGCTGCAGTTCGCGCGGCGCATCCAGCTGGCGGTGGAGCAGTTGGGCGGCGACGACGCGCTGCTGGCGCGCTTCGGCGGCGACGAGTTCGTGATCCTGGTGGAGGACCCGCAGGCGGCCAAGGTCGCCACGGCGCTGGCGCAGCGGCTGGTGCAGGAACTGCGCGAGCCGCTGCGGATCCAGGGCCGCGAGGTGTTCATGGGCACCTCGATCGGCATCACCGTCTACCCCGGCGATGCCGAGGACGCGTCGGCGCTGCTGAAGAACGGCGACATCGCCATGTACCAGGCCAAGCTGGCCGGCAAGAACTGCCACCGCTTCTACAGCCGCGCCATGGACTATGCGGTGGAGCGGCGCGTGCACATGGAGCACGAACTGCGCGGCGCCTGGGAACGCGACGAACTGAAGCTGGCCTACCAGCCGATCTTCCGCACCCAGGACCGGCGCATGGTCGGCGTGGAAGTGCTGTTGCGCTGGCAGCATCCGGCGATGGGCACGATCTCGCCGACGGTGTTCATCGACGTGGCCGAGCAGAGCGGGCTGATCGAGAGCATCGGCCCCAAGGTGCTGCGTGCGGCCTGCAGCGAGGCCACCCAGTGGCGGCGCGCCGACGGCAGCCGCGACCTGTTCGTCTCGGTCAACGTCTCGCCGCGGCAGTTGCGCAGCGGCGACCTGCCGGAAGTGGTGGCCGATTGCCTGCGCGAGTCAGGGTTGCCGGCGGCGCAACTGCACCTGGAGCTGACCGAGACCGCGGTGATCGGCGACGAACTGCAGGCGGCGAGCATGCTGGCGCGGTTGCACCGCACCGGGGTCAAGGTGTGGCTGGACGACTTCGGCACCGGCTTCTCCGGCCTGAGCCACCTGCGCCAGGTGCCGGTGGACGGGGTCAAGATCGACAAGAGTTTCGTCGCCGACCTGCAGCGCGACCCGGACGATCTGGCGCTGACCACGGCGATCATCGCGATGGCGCATTCGCTGGACATCACCGTGGTCGCCGAAGGCATCGAGCAGGAGACCCAGTTCGAACTGCTGCGCGAGCGCGGCTGCGAACTGGGGCAGGGTTTCTGGCTCAGCCGTCCGCTCAGCGCGGAGGAATTCCGCCAGTTGCTGGCCAACGAGGACGCGCCGCCCGCCGGTGCCTGAGCGCGGGCGCAGTATCGCGGCTAGCCCGGCGCTCTGCCTGCGGCGATCGCCGCCAGACGGGTCAGGGCGTCAGCGCGCGCTTGCCGCTGTCGCCGGGGATCTCGCGTACCAGCTTCGGCACGAGATAACCGGACAGGCGCGCGGCCAGGGCCTGGTGCAGGGCCAGGGCGCGGGCATCGTCCACTTCGAAATGGGCCACGCCCTGCACCCGGTCCAACTGGTGCAGGTAGTAGGGCAGCACGCCAGCGGCGAAGCTGCGCTCGCTCAGCGCGGCCAGCGCCTCGACGCTGTCGTTGACACCGCGCAGCAGCACCGCCTGGTTGAGCAGGCGCGCGCCGGCATCGCGCAGGCGCGCCAGCGCGGCATCGACGCCGGCATCGAACTCGTTGGCGTGGTTGGCGTGGATCACGAACGCCAGCGGCCACGGCAGCGCGCGCAGCCAGGCCAGCAACGGCGCATCGACGCGCTCGGGCAGCACCACCGGCAGGCGGCTGTGGATGCGCAGGCGCTTGAGCTGCGGCAGCGTCGCCAGCGCCTCGGTGAGTTCGACCAGTTTGGGTGTGGCCAGCGACAACGGATCGCCGCCGGACAGGATCACTTCCTCGATGCTGGGGTCGGCGGCGATCGCCGCCACCGCCGTGCGCCAGCCGTCGCGCGCCGCGGTCTCGTCGGCATAGGGGAAATGCCGGCGGAAGCAGTAGCGGCAGTGCACCGCGCAACTGCCGGTGCCCACCAGCAGGGCGCGGCCGCGGTATTTGTGGATCACCCCGTCGGCTTTTTTGGCCGCGGCGTCGCCGACCGCATCCAGGGCGAAGCCGGCAACCACGCGCTGCTCGTCGTCGATCGGCAGCACCTGGCGCAGCAGCGGGTCGTGCGGATCGCCCGGGCGCATGCGCGCGACGAAGCTGCGCGGCACGCGCAGCGCGAACTGCGTCGCAGCCTGTTCGGAGACGCCCATTGCCTGCGGGTCCAGCCCGAGCAATGCCAGCAGTTCGTGCGGATCGCGCACGGCGTCGCGCCAGGCCTGCTGCCAGCGCGGCGGCGCGGCGGGCAGGGGCGGGGACGGCTGCATCGGGCGGGGGGCTGCGGTTATCATAGGCGGTCATCACACGAGCGCCCGCCGTTGCGGCGGGGCTTCCATTCTATCCGGCCGGCCGCCGAACGCGGCGGGTTTGCCTTACCCAAGGAGTTTCAGATGGCCAGCTACGGCATGAACGACGTCAAGAACGGGATGAAGATCCTGGTCAACAGCGAGCCTGCGATCATCACCGATACCGAATACGTCAAGCCCGGCAAGGGCCAGGCGTTCACCCGCATCAAGTACCGCTTCATCAAGTCCGGGCGCGTGGTCGAAATGACCATGAAGGCGACCGACAGCGTGGAAGCGGCCGACGTGGTCGATACCGACATGCAGTATCTGTACAGCGACGGCGAGTACTGGCACTTCATGCAGCAGGAAACCTTCGAGCAGGTGCAGGCCGACAAGGCCGGCGTCGGCGACGCCGCCAAGTGGATCAAGGGCGAGGAAGATTGCGTGGTGACGCTGTGGAACGGCACGCCGATCCAGGTCACCCCGCCGAACTTCGTCGAACTGAAGATCGTGGAGACCGACCCGGGCGTGCGTGGCGACACCTCCGGCGGCGGCGGCAAGCCGGCCACCCTGGAGACCGGCGCGGTGGTGCGCGTGCCGCTGTTCGTCGGCCAGGAAGAAGTGATCCGCGTCGATACGCGTTCGGGCGAATACGTCTCGCGCGTCAAGTAATACGTCGACACGCCCGCGGCCGCAGCCGGTCGTGGGCGTGCGCACGCGCTGGCTGCGGCGGCCAGGCAGCGCCATGCGCCGGATCGCCGCGCGGCGGTGATGGACCACCTCGCTCCCAGGACACCCCGTGACGACCAGCCACGCCGATAGCGCCGACAGCAAGTATCCGCACGACCGTGTCGTGTTCTTCAGCGATGCGGTCTTCGCCATCGCCATCACCTTGCTGGCGGTGGAAATCAAGGTGCCCGGGCATGCCGAGGTCGCGGCCGCCGGCGGCATCCTCGCCGCGCTGCGCCGGATGCTGCCGCTGTTCATCGGCTTCGCGGTGAGCTTCCTGGTCACCGCGCTGTTCTGGAAGTCGCACCTGCAGCTGTGCCGGCACATCCGCCAGTTCGACGACCGGCTGATCTGGCTCAACGTGCTGCAGCTGCTGCTGATCGGCCTGCTGCCGTTCTCCACCGCGCTGTATTCGGACTATTTCGGCAACCACGAGGCGTTCGCGGTGTACTGCGCGCATCTGGCCGCGATCGGCCTGGCCGGCTACTGGCTGCATGCCTATGCGGTGCGCAAGGAAGGCCTGGCGCAGCGGCTGGGTCCGCTGCAGACGCAGGCGATGAAACTGCGGGCGGCGGTCTCGCCGGTGGTGTTCGCGTTGTGCATCCCGTGGGCATGGTGGCACCCTGGCTGGGCCGCTTCGGCTTCCTGGCAATCTTCCTGCTGCAGTGGGCGGTGATGCGCCTGTACCAGCGGCGCATCCTCCAGGCGCAGGCGGCGCCGGCACCCGTACCGTGATCCTTCCCTTTCCAGAGCATCTGCGATGACCTCCATTCCCGAATCCTGCGACCTGCTGATCGAAGCCGGCTACGTGGTCCCGATCGAGCCGCATGCGGTGGTGCTGGAAGACCACGCGGTGGCGGTGCGCGGCAGCGAGATCGTGGCGGTGCTGCCGACCGCCGAGGCACGCACGCGCTTCGCCGCCACGCGCACCGTCTCGCGCCCCGACGCGGCCCTGCTGCCGGGCCTGGTCAACGCGCACACCCACAACCCGATGACCCTGCTGCGCGGCATCGCCGACGACCTGCCGCTGATGGTGTGGCTGCAGCAGCACATCTGGCCGGTGGAGACCGCGGTGATCGGGCCGGAGTTCGTCGCCGACGGCACTGCGCTGGCGATCGCCGAGATGCTGCGCGGCGGCACCACCTGCGCCAACGAGAACTACTTCTTCGCCGACGTGCAGGCCGCGGTGTACAAGCAACACGGTTTCCGCGCCCGCGTCGGCACGGTGATCATCGATTTTCCGACCGCCTGGGCCAAGACCTCCGACGAATACTTCGCCCGCGCCTGCGAGGTGCACGACCAGTGGCGCGACGATCCGCTGGTCGGCATCGCCTTCGCTCCGCATGCGCCGTACACGGTCAACGACGCCAACTTCGAGCGGGTGCGGATGCTGTCCGACCAGCTCGAGGTGCCGGTGCACCTGCACACCCACGAGACCGCGCAGGAAATCGCCGACTCGCTCAAGCAGTACGGGCAGCGCCCGCTGGCGCGGCTGGACCGGCTGGGCCTGGTCAACGACCGCCTGATCGCGGTGCACATGACCCAGCTCACCGACGCCGAGATCCACCTGTGCGCCGAGCGCGGGGTCAGCGTGGTGCATTGCCCCGAATCCAACCTCAAGCTCGCCTCCGGGTTCTGCCCGGCCTGCGCGCTGCAGCGGGCGGGCGTGAACCTGGCGATCGGCACCGACGGCTGCGCCAGCAACAACGACCTGGACATGTTCAGCGAGAACCGCACCGCGGCGATCCTGGCCAAGGCCGTGGCCAACGACGCCACCGCGCTGGACGCGGCCAGCACGCTGCGCGCGGCCACCCTGGGCGGCGCGCGCGCGCTGGGCTTCGGCGAGAAGATCGGCTCGATCGAGCCGGGCAAGCAGGCCGACCTGATCTGCGTGGACCTGTCGGCGCTGGAGACCCAGCCGCTGCACAACGTGCTGTCGCAACTGGTGTACGCCACCGGCCGGCAGCAGGTCAGCGACGTGTGGATCGCCGGCCAGCCCAAGCTGAGCCAGCGCGTGCTGGTGGACATGGACGTCGACGCGCTGGTCGCCAATGCGCGGCAGTGGCGCGAACGCATCCGCAGCGTCCACGCCTGATCCGCTATGTTCGCCGTGCCGCACCGCGCGCGCGGCCCCAACGAGAGTTCGCCATGACCGCTTCCGCCGCCAACGCCTCCGCCAATTTCGATCAGGCCGAACTGGACAAGTTCGGCGCCCTGGCCACCCGCTGGTGGGATGCCGACGGCCCGCAGAAGCCGCTGCATGCACTCAATCCGGTGCGCCTGCGCTACGTCGCCGAGCGCCTGCCGCTGCGCGGCGCAGCGGTGCTGGACGTGGGCTGCGGCGGCGGCCTGCTCAGCGAGGCGCTGGCCAAGGAGGGCGCGCAGGTCACCGCGATCGACCTGGCGCCGGAGCTGATCAAGGTGGCGCGGCTGCATCAGTTCGAATCCGGGGTGGAGGTCGACTACCGCGTGCAGTCGGTCGAGGACCTGGCGGCGGCGCAGCCGGCCAGCTTCGATGCGATCACCTGCATGGAGATGCTCGAGCACGTGCCCGATCCGGCGGCGATCGTGCGCGCCTGCGCGACCCTGCTCAAGCCCGGCGGACAGCTGTTCCTGTCCACCCTCAACCGCACCCCGGCGGCGTTCGCCCTGGCCATCGTCGGTGCCGAGTACGTGGCGCGGCTGCTGCCCACCGGCACCCACCGCTACCAGGATTTCATCAAGCCGGCGGAACTGGCCGCCTGGTTGCGCCAGGCCGAGCTGCAGCTGCGCGACGTCAGCGGCCTGGCCTACGAGCCGTGGCGCAACCGCGCGCGGCTGTCCTCGCGCACCGAGGTCAATTACCTGGCGTGTGCGGGGAAGCCGTGATTCGGGAGCCGGGATTGGGGATTGGTAACGGCGGATGCGTGTGGGCGTGAAGTCCGCGGCGGGCGATACCCGGGCGCGCTTTCCGCAGGTGGTGCTGTTCGATCTGGATGGCACGCTGCTGGACAGCGCGCCGGATCTGCTGGCCGCGGCCAATACGGTACTGGCCGAGCACGGCCGTGCAGCGTTGACCCTGGCGCAGTTGCGGCCGGTGGTGTCCAAGGGCTCGCGGGCGATGCTCGGGGTCGCCTTCCCGGATCTGCCCGCCGCGCAGCGCGATGCGCTGATCCCGGCATTCCTGCGCCATTACGAGGCGCTGATCGGCCGCCATTCGCAGCCGTTCGACGGCATCGCCGGGTTGCTGCAGCGGCTGGAGGCTGCGGGCAGCGTGTGGGGCATCGTCACCAACAAGCCCGAGGCGCTGGCACGGTTGATCCTGCCGCAACTGCAGTGGGAGCAGCGCTGCGCGGTGCTGATCGGCGGCGACACGCTGCCCGAGCGCAAGCCGCATCCGCTGCCGCTGCAGGTCGCCGCGCAGCGCCTTGGCGTGGCGCCGCACGAGGTGGTCTACGTCGGCGACGACGAACGCGACATCCTTGCCGCACGCGCCGCCGGCATGGCCTCGGTCGCGGTGCTGTGGGGCTACCGGCTGGACGAGGACGATCCGCTGGCCTGGCGCGCCGATGCGATGGTCGCCACGCCCGCCGAGCTGTACGCCGCCGCGGCCTGGCCGGTCAGCGCAACCGCTCCCTGACGCCGGTGCCGTCGCTGCGTTGGCGACGCCGCCGCGCAGCGGCCGCGACCGTCGTGGCGCCGCCTGCACGCCGGCACCGCTCGGCATCCACCGGTCGCGCACGTAAACTGCGCGTTCTGCGCGACAACCGCGCTCACTCCCCCGTTGCGCGACGCCTTCGCTGCGCGCGCCTGACTCCGGATTCACCGATCGCATGAGCAGTTCGTCCGCCCTGGATGCCTTCCTCGACAAATGGCGCCGCCGCTGGCCGGAATGGGCCGTGGCCGAGGCCTTCGTGCCGGCGTCGCAGCGCGCCCGCACCGTGGCCTGGTTCGCCCTGCTGCAGGAGTTCGACGACATCCTCAACATCGCCGGCGATCCGCTGCCGGCCGACGCCAAGCTGGCCTGGTGGGGCGAGGAACTGCGCAGTTGGGCCGGGCAGCGTTCGCGGCATCCGCTGGGACGGGTGCTGGAGCCGGTGGCCGCGCCGTGGACGCAACTGGCCGAGGCCTTGCCGAGCCTGCCGCAGTCGCGCGCGGCCGCGGCCGACACCGCGCACGCACTGGAGCGGCTGGAGCCGTTCGCGCAGGCGGTGGTCGCGGTCGAGCGCGCGCTGTTCGAGGCCCCGGTCGAGGGCGCCGCGGTGCCGGTCGCGCTGCAGGTGCTGGCGCAGCGCCTGGTCGAGGCCGGCGCCGCCACCGCGCCGCTGGCGCTACGCGGCGGCGATGAGGCGCAGCAGCGCCAGCGCTGGGCGCAGGCGTTGCTGAAGCCATGGCCGCGCCGCGTGCGCGGGCCGCGCGCGCGACGCATCCTGTCGGCGCTGGCGCGTGCGCGGACGGCGCAGCAGGCAACCGCCACGCCCAAGCCGCCGGGACAGATGGCGACGCTGTGGCGCGCCTGGTGGGCCGGGCTGGGCTGAGCCCGGCCCACACCACGTCGCCTTGCCTCAGGGGGCGCTGCCGGCGCCGCTGTTGGCGTATTCGTAGAAGCGGTTGGCCGAGGTGCTGCAGCCACTGCTGCAGTACGGCCGGCCGATGGTCGAGGCGTTCCACGGCGCGCTCTTGCGGATGTGCCCACCCAGCACCGAATCGCGGATCACCACCTTGCCGTTGGGCGAGGTGCCGTCGACGTAGTTGGCCAGGCTGCCCACGCTCTCGTCCCAGGCCCGGCCCAGCCACACCGTGCCGCTGCCGGGAGTGCCGACCGCATCGAAGGTGCTGCCGATGGCCAGGAAGCCGTAGCTGCTGCCCGGGCGGGTGCTGGGCGCGAAGATCACGCCGCCGTCGGTGGCGCCGCGGCGGGCCGCGGTGTAGCGGATCGTGCTGCCGGCGAACACCGCCACGCCCGAGCCGAAGATGAAGTCGGTATCGCCCTCGATGGTGCCGCCCTTGAGGTACGCGCGGATCACCGTGTTGGCGCTGCCGGCGCTGACCAGCAGGGTGTCCTGATTGCCGGTCAGCACCACGTTCTCCAGCACCGCCTTGTCGCCGCGCAACGCCAGCGCCACCGCCGACTGGTTGCTGCCGCTGTAGGTACCCTCGACGTAGCTGTTGACGATCGCCAGGTTGCGCGCCTGGAACTGCGCGGCGCGCACGGTGACGGTGCCGCTGTCGGAGGTGCCGATGGTGCTGCTGGCGGCGTTGCTGGCGCAGGCATGAGTGGCGCTGCCGGTGGGCTTCGGCGTCGGGTTGGCGTTGCCGAAACGGATCGTGGTGCTGGCCGGGCTGCCGCCCAGCCCGAACAGGGTGAGCGGCGGCGCCGCGGCGGGGACGCAGACCACTTCGGTGTACGTGCCCGGTGCCACGCTGATGTAGCGGCGCATGCTGCCGCCGGCGGCGACCGCAGCGTCCACCGCGGCCTGCACGGTGCGGTAGCGGGTGCTGCCGTCGGCCGCCACGGCGTAGTCGGCCTTCAGCAGCGCGACCCCGGCGCTCGGATCCCAGTTGTCGGTGACCAGGGCGCCGATCGGGCCGGCCTGGGCCAGGTGGCGGGCGACGGTCTGGCTGGCCGCCTCGCTGCTGGTCAGTTGCGGGCGCGACGTGGTCCCGGTCAGGGCCGGCGCATCGGTGACGACCCCGGCCGCCAGGGCCAGGGTGGAGGAAAGCAGCAACCAGCGCGATACGGTCATGGGAAGCCTCCGCTCAAGGATAAGGGGCCGCGGCGACGCTTAAAATGATACCGGTGTCATCCGGTCGCCTGATCAGGCGTCGTCAGCGGACCGGCGATGGTAGGGGCGTTCGCGCGTCGATGCCGGCCGATGTCGCAGCCAGAGGCCGGTTGTGTCGTCTCCATCACGATCACTGATCCGCAGCACGTGCGGAGCGCCGGTTGGTGTGGGCGTGGAGGGCGATTCCCAGGGCAAAACGCGACGGCTACCGGCGTTCCAGACCCCTCGGTGGGAGACGGCCGCCGCACTGCGGCATGGATCTGCGCGCCGTGTGCCGACCCCACGTTGTGGTGTGACGGGGTCGTGAATTTGGATACGAACGGCGTCGCGGCTTGCGTTACGCTCGACGCCGATCCCACTTGGAACCCGTCGATTGAAGCGCCTGTGCCGTTGGTGCTGCCTGTTGCTGTGCCTGGGGATGGTCGGGTCGGCGCTGGGGCAGGAACTGTTGTTGCAACGGCTGGCCGCCGACCCTCCGGCGCCGGAGGTGGTGGCGGGGCGCCACGATGCCGCGTTCGCCGATGCCGGCCATGGCGCGACCCTGTACGAGCGCAGCAAGCAGCCCACCTGGTGGCGCATCCGCGCCGATCGCGCGATCGGCAGCGCGGGCCAACCGCAGCTGGTGCTGCAGTCGCCGTACCTGACCCGGGTCGAGGCCTGGGTGCCGGGACGCACCGCGCCGACCCGGCACGCGATCTACGGTGCCGACGCCGACCTGCGCTACTCGACCCGCGCCCTGGTGATCGCCTTGCCGCAGGGGCTGCCGCGTGGCGCCTCGATCTGGCTGCGGGTGCATGCGCCGGCGGCGATGCCGATGCCGGTGGGCATCGTGCCGCTGGCGCAGGTGCAGCGCGAGGACCTGCACTACGTCGGCTGGCGCGCCTTCATCCTCGGCTCGACCGCGGTGCTGGCGATCCTGGCGATCGCGTTGTGGGCGCGCCTGCGCGAACCGATCTACGGGTACTTCACCGCCAACGTGATGTGCGTGCTGCTGTACCTGCTCGGCCTCGGCGGCGAGGCGCGCGCCGTGCCCGGCCTTGCCAGCGTGTTCGCGTCCTCGCCGACGCCGATGCGCATCGTCGCCGCGCTCGGCGGCTTCTTCATCATCACCTTCCAGCGCAGGCAATTGGAGATGCACCGGCAACTGCCACGGCTGAACCGGGTGCTGCGGCTGTGTGCGCTGTTCCTGCTCGGCATCGCCATGGCCTGCCTGGTGTCGGAGTCGGTGGTGCTGAGTCTGCTGGGCAATGTCGGGCTGATCGTCGGCGCGGCCCTGCTGCTGCCGTGCTGCCTGCTGCTGGCCCTGCGCGGGCAACGCTACGCCTGGCCGCTGCTGGCCTCGTGGACGCCGCTGTGGATGCTGTGCGTGCTGCGCTGCCTGGAACTGACCGGTTGGCTGCACCTGGATCTGGCTGCGCCGCTGCTGGCGCACGGCATCAGCCTGGCGCTGGCGATCTCCTGCCTGCTGGTCACCTTCGGCCTGGCCGAGCAGATGCTGGAGCTGCGTCGCGATCGCGACCGCGTCAGCCGCATGGCGACGGTGGACGAACTCACCGGCATGCTCACCCGCGCCGCGCTGCAGCAGCGCCTGGCCGAGGCGCTGCAGGACGCCGCGCGCAGCGAGCGGCCGTTGGCGCTGGCCTACATCGACATCGACCACTTCAAGCGCATCAACGACATCCACGGCCACGCCGGCGGCGACGCCTGCCTGCGCTGGGTCGCTGCGTGCGCGCGTGCGCGCCTGCGCAGCACCGACACGCTCGGCCGCCAGGGCGGCGACGAGATGCTGCTGTTGATGCCCGGCGCCACGCTGGAGGCCGCGCGGCGCGTGGCCGAGGACATCCGCCAGCACGTCGCCGCGCAGCCGCTGCCGCGCGAAGGCCAGGCGCTGTCATGCACGCTGAGCGTCGGCGTGGCGCAATGGCAGCACGGCGAGAGCGTCGCGGCGCTGCTGCAGCGCGCCGATGCCGCGCTGTACGCCAGCAAGGCCGCCGGCCGCAACCGCGTCAGCGTGTCCTCCACCCACCGCGTCACCCACCAGGAGCCCCAGCCATGACTGCACAGCCCGCTTTGCCCGCGTTCGCTCCCGATCAGTTGCAGGTCGGCGACATCCTGTTGCAACTGGGCTGCGGCCCGGTGTCCGAACTGATCGCCTGGTGCGGCGACAGCATCTACAGCCATGCCGCGATCGTCGCCGACCAGGGCGATCTGATCGAGGCGGCGGCCAGCGGCGTGCGCCGCTATCCGCTGTCGCAGCGGCTGACCGACACCACCAACTACCTCATCATCGACGCCTACCGGCCGCTCAGCTACGCCTGCCTGGCGCTGGACGACGCCGACCGCGCCAGCGTGCTGGCCAAGGCGCAATCGCTGCTGGGCGTTCCGTATCCGCTGGACAGCCTGGCCACGCTGGGCGTGCTGGTCGCCATCCGCGGCAAGTGGCCGCAGCACTGGCTGGCGCGGATCGTGGTGCGCGAGGCGCTGGACCACCTGGTCCGCGACAACCCCTCGCACATGGTGTGCAGCGAGGTGGTGTACCGCGCGCTGGCCGAATGCGACGCGACACCGCCGGGCCGGCTGGCACCGCAGATCGTGCTCAGCGGGCCCACCCACATGCCGTTCCCGGACCTGGACTGGAAGGCGCTATGGGAGGAAGTGTGGCAACTGCTGCATCCGCACCGGCAGCAGGTCCTGGGCGACGTGGCGCAGCGCCTGGCGGCGGTGGAGGGCGCACCGGCCAGCCTGGCCGCCTCGGCGCTGACCACGGTCACGGACGAGGATCTGCTGAACGGTGCCAACGCGGTCCGCGCCGGGCTGGGCCTGCCGCCGCTGCCGCCGGTCACCGACCAGGTGGAAGACAACGGCAGTCTGCTGCGGGAAGCCGGCGAAGAGGCGCCGGGAACGCCGTTGCCGCATCCCAATCCCAAGCTGGTGATGCCGCTGGACCTGGCCAACAGCCCATCGCATGTCGTGCTGGGGCGCCTGCTGCAGGCGACCACACCGGCGTAGCGGCAAGGCTCCAAGCCAGCGCATTGCGCGAGGCTGCGCGCGCGCCCATCCGCCCCTGCGGGGGACCTTTCCCACAAAAGGCGGCCGTGGTCCGGACGGGAGAAAGAGGGCCGTGGTCCCAGCGGGAGAAGGAACGGCAGCAAGCCCCTCTCCCACCGGGAGAGGGGTTGGGGTGAGGGTACGGCCTCGCGCGACACCGCCCGTCCCGCTCCCGCGGCCATTCGAACAAACGCCGGCGCGCCTCTCCGCTGCCGCTTGCGTTCCTGCGCCGAGACGCGCCGCCCAGCCGCTGCGCGACGCGGATGCCGCGCAGCGTTCCGATGTGGGAGCGACTTCAGGACGACGTCCCTAGCAACGCGTCGCGGCTCGGCACGATCTATCGTCGCGAATGAACATGCCGCTGTACGTCACTGCACCTGATGAACGCGCCGCCGCGCGCCAGTGAACCTGATACATCAGCGCTTCAAGGCTGCTTCGTGCGCTCCAGCACCAGCAACGGGTCGATGCGCACATCGAACCGCGCCAAGCGAAGGCGTCGGATGCGCAAAGGAGGAACGCGCCGCCGCGCGCCAGCGCAACTGACGCGCCCGCGCTTCAGGGCTGTTTCGTGCGCTCCAGCACCAGCAACGGGTCGATGCGCAAATCGAACCGCGCCAAGCGAAGGCGTCGGATGCGCAGATGAGGAACGCGCCGCCGCGCGCCAGCGCAACTGACGCGCCTGCGCTTTAGGGTTGCTTCGTCCGCTCCAACACCAGCAATGGGTCGATCCGTACGTCGAACCAATTCATCCCCCAATGCAGATGCGGCCCGGTCGCACGACCCGTGGCGCCGACGGCGCCGATGACCTGGCCCTGGGCGATGCGGTCGCCGACTTTCACGTCGATCTGCGACAGGTGCAGGAAGTTGGAGCTGACGCCGTAGCCGTGATCCAGCAGCACGGTGCCGCCGGTCAGGTACAGGTCGGGAGCAGCGAAGGTGACGATGCCGGCCGCCGGGGCCTTGACCGGAGTGCCGGTGGGCACGGCGATGTCCATGCCGGAATGCCCGGCGCCAGGCTGGCCGTTGTAGACCCGGGCATTGCCGAAACGGCCGCTGATGCGGCCCTGTACCGGCCAGATGAAGGGCGCGGCGAAATCGGTGCGCGGGTCGTCGCGGTCGCGCGCGGCGGTGACCTGGGCCTGTTCGCGCTTGATCCGCTCGGCGATCGCCGGCGGCGGATTCACCGTCTTCGGCGGCACCCCATTGACCTGTTCCAGCGGCCAGTCGCGCGGCGTCACCGCAATCTCGACGGTTTCGCTGCCGCCGTCCGGGCGCTGCACGGCGATGCGCAGCGGACCGCGCTCGTCGCGGCCGATGCCGAACACCACGCTGCCGTAGTCGCTGACCCGCAGGGTGCGTCCGGCGTACTGCACGCGGCTGCCGGGCGCCACCTTGCCGATCACCAGTGCGCCCTGCGAGGCGCTGCGCGGGAACACGCTGCGCGCCTCGGCGCCGGCCGCGGCCGGCGTCTGCGCGTGCAGCGCCGGGGCGAGCGGTGCGGTCAGCAGGACCAGCGCCAGTGCGGCGCCGGACACCAGGGCGACGCGCATCAGCGGTCGAACGCCAGGCGCTGCCCGTTGGGGCTGCCGACCAGGCGGGTCCCGTCCCAGGCCAGCACGCCGTTGACCCAGGTCGCGGCGATCTTGGAGCGGAAGCTGCGGCCTTCGAACGGCGACCAGCCGCACTTGGACAGCACGTCCTCGCGGCGCACGGTGAACGCGGTGTCGTCGATCAGCACCAGGTCGGCGTGGTAACCCTCGCGCAGGAAGCCGCGTTCGTGCACGTCGAACAGCAGCGCCGGCGCATGCGCGAACTTGTGCACCACCTGGGCCACGCTGAGCCGGCCCTCGTGGACCAGTTCCAGCGCCGCGACCAGTGCGTACTGCACCAGCGGCAGGCCGGACGGGGCCTGCGCATACGGCTTGCTCTTCTCTTCCCAGGTGTGCGGCGCGTGGTCGGTGGCGAGCACGTCGATCACGTCCTCGGCGATCGCGCGGATCAGCGCTTCGCGGTCGCTGGCGTCCTTGATCGCCGGGTTGCACTTGATCAGGTTGCCGAGCGTGGCGTAGTCGGCGCGGTCGAAGCGCAGGAAGTGGATGCAGGTTTCGGCGGTGATGCGCTTGCCCTGGATCGGGCCGGGCGTGAACAGCGCCAGCTCGTCGGCGGTGGAGATATGCAGCACGTGCAGGCGGGTGCCGTGCTTCTTCGCCAGCGACACCGCCAACTGCGAGGACTTCAGGCAGGCTTCGCGCGAGCGGATGTCCGGGTGCATGTCCGGGGTCAGCGCCTCGCCATATTTTTCCTTGAACGCGGCCAGGGTCGCGTCGATGGTCGGGGTGTCTTCGCAATGGGTGATGATCGGCGTCGGCGCGTCGCGGAAGATCGCGTCCAGGGTCTGCGGGTTGTCGACCAGCATGTTGCCGGTGGAGGCGCCCATGAACACCTTGATGCCGGGCGCGGTCTTCGGGTCCAGGGTCTGGATCGCGGCCAGGTTGTCGTTGCTGGCGCCCAGGTAGAAGCCGTAGTTGCCCCAGGCGCGGCCGTGCGCGGCGTCGTACTTGGCCTGCAGTGCGGCGGCGTCGAGCGTGGGCGGATTGGTGTTGGGCATGTCCATGAAGCTGGTCAGGCCGCCAGCCACCGCCGCGGCCGATTCGCTGGCGATGTCGCCCTTGTGGGTCAGGCCGGGTTCGCGGAAGTGCACCTGGTCGTCGATCATGCCGGGCAGCAGCCAGCGTCCGGCGGCGTCGACCACGGTCTCGCCCTCGCGCGCGGCCAGCTGCGGGGCGATCGCGGCGATGCGGCCGTCGGCGATGCGCAGGTCGCCCTGGGTTTCGCGGCCTTCGTTGACCAGGCGCGCGTTGACGATCAGTGTGGAAGCGGACATCAGTGTTTTCCTTGGCAGCGGCAGGGTGGCGGCGCCGTGGGGTCGGGCACCGGGTCGAACCCGCCAGGATGGAAGGGGTGGCAGCGGCCGACGCGGCGGGCGGCCATCCAGCCGCCGCGCAATGCGCCGAAACGGGCGATGGCGGTCACCGCATACGCCGAGCAACTGGGCACGAAACGGCAGCGCGGCCCCAGCAGCGGGCTGATGAAGCGCTGGTACAGGTGCAGCAAGGCGATGAGAGCGCGGGCGATCACGCCACCATGATATGCCACTGTGCTCGACTAGGCGGGTCGCTCGGCGTATACGCCGCGTTGTTGCCGCGGGGGGTAGGGTAGGCTATAAAGGCCCGCTTTCCCGGGCCCCGGGAAGACCAAGGAAGAGCGTTCGTGGCTGCTAAAAAACCTGCAAAGAAGGCCGTCCAGGCCGCCAAGAAGCCTGCCAAGCCCGTCGCCAAGAAAGCGACGGTGTCCGCCGCCAGCAAACCGCTGAAGAAAGCCGCGCCTGCGAAGTCGGCAGCCAAGGTCGCGCCGGCCAAATCGGCCAGCAAGGCTGTGGCCAAGAAGCCGGCGGCCAAGCCCGTGGCGGCGGCGTCGGCCAAGTCCGCTCCTGCCAAGAAGGCCCCGGCCAAGAAGGCGCCCGCCAAGCCAGTCGCACCGGCCAAGGTCGCGACCAAGCCTGTGCCCGCCGCCAAGCCGGCAGCGAAGACGCCCGCGGCCAAGCCTGGCGCCAAGGTTGCGGCCGCTCCTGCCAAATCCAAACCGGCCACCGCTTCCGTCGCACCTGCGGTGGCCACCTCCGTACCGAAGTCGGCCTCCAAGCCGGCTGCGGCCAAGCCTGTCCCGGTCAAGCCCGCCGCGGCCGCTGCAGCACCGGCTCCCAAGCCCGTTGCCGCCAAGCCCGCCGCGTCGTCGACCCCGCCACAAAAGAATCCCGTGTCCGTTTCGAAATCCTCCGCGAAAACCCCCACCAAGTCCGAATCCACCCCGAAGGCCCCGGTCGCCAAGCCCACCGGCAAGGTCGCGGTGGCCGTGACCGCCAAGTCCAACACCCCGGCCAAGCCGGCCAAGTACAAGGTGGTCGAGTACAAGACCGACGAGGCCACCGGCCGTCCGATCCTGCCCAAGGGCTACAAGCCGGCGGCGGACGAGGAGTACATGAGCGCGCTGCAGCAGGAGTACTTCCGCCAGCGTCTGCTCACCTGGCGCGCCGACCTGGTCGAGGAATCCAAGCAGACCATCGAGAACCTGCGCGACGAAGTCCGCGACATCGGCGACGAGGCCGAGCGCGCCACCCGCGAGACCGAGAACTCGCTGGAACTGCGGACCCGCGACCGCTACCGCAAGCTGATCGGCAAGATCGACAGCACGCTCAAGCGTCTGGACGCCGGCGACTACGGCTACTGCGTGGACACCGGCGAAGAGATCGGCCTGGAGCGCCTGGAAGCGCGCCTGACCGCCGAGCGCACCATCGATGCGCAGGAGCGTTGGGAGCACCTGCAGAAGCAGCAGGGCGACTGAGTCCTCACCGTTTCGGTGTGTCGAGGCAAGGCCCCGCTCGCGCGGGGCTTTGCGTTTTACGGCACTGCCGGTCCAGGCGTTGCACGCCCCGGCTCGTGCCGCATGCCCCGGACGCGATGCCGCCGCGGGAAGCCGGTACTCGCAGGGTCGGTGCGCGATGCTCGGCCTGGGCCAATCCTGCTGCTGGGGCCACCTGCGGCTGCGTGGATGCTGCGTCGAGGCGGCCATACCTCAGCATGAGCGGCGGCGCCCTTCAGCGCACCCCGTTGACCAGCCCGCTTTGCGTCTCCTTGCTCAGTTGCAAGCCGGGCAGGGCGAAGCTGTCCAGGTCCTGCTTGGTGGCTGCGATGTCCAGCCCGACGAGAGCCGAGGTGTCCGGATCGACCTCCAGGCCCAGCGGCATCGCCGCGAACTGCACGTAGTCGCGGCTGGCGTTCCATTGCGGCTGGCCGCCGATCGCCTGCAGCACGCGATCGACGTGCGTGCCGACCGGCTGGCCGAGCAGATCGAACGGCAATGGCGCGCCGGGGGTGGCGGAGGCGATCGCGTTGACCACCCGGTCGTGGCGAAAGCGCACCGCCAGCTGGCTGTAGGCGAGGGCGGCGGCTGGCCGCGGTTGCTGCGCCAACTGCGCATCGAATCCGCGCGGATACAGATACACCACACTGAGCGTGTCCGGATGCGCCGTATCGCGGCGGGTGATGTCCGGCTGGCCCAGCGCGGCCAGGACCTGTTGCCTGCGCATGCCGAGCGCGACCGGGCCGAGACGTGTGCATGAGGGGGGCAGGGTGGCGGCGCTGCTGGTGCCTGCAAAAACCTGATGCAGCGCGTGCGTGCAGGCCGCCGCATCGCGGCCGGCGGCATGGACCCGCGAGAAGGCTAGACCGAGAGCGAGCAGGCCGCACAGCGAAAGAAGCCGGGGTGCCATGAGCAATCTCCGTAACGGGTCATGTGTGGCGAAGACGGGAGCGCTCCCGTCCCCGCCACAGGGTGAGTTGGTTGCCGTGCCAGCCTTCGCGGTGCCCGTAGGCGGTGATGAACGCGTCGTGCTGGTCGCTGCTCAATGAGCCCCATTGAGCGGACGGGTTCAGGCCCGAATGGGCGGTGATGGTGGCGATCATCACGAAGATTGCATTCTCGCCACCGCGTGTTGCGCCGGCGTCGTAGGCACCTGCGCGGCGGTTACATCCGTCGCGTCGTCGTTGCTCCCTCGCTGGAGCACACCAAGGTCAGTTCCTGGCGACGTACCGTCCAATGCGACGGCGAGTCGATCGTCCCGGTCGCACGGACGTGATAGGCGGGACAGTCCGCATCTTCCTCCGGGTTGTTCTTGATGTCGCAGTTGCCTTCGATCAGGAAGGACTTGGCGCCATCGGCGCCGGTGCGTGCAAATTTCAGTGCAGGGCAGCCCCCGAATAGCCTCGATAGCACGATGTCGTTCTTCAGCACATAGGCGATCGCCTGTTCGCCGTCTGCAGGGGAAGGGGCTTGCTTCGCCTGCAAGGATCCTGGCACGGCAATGGCGAACGCCAATGCCATGCCGATACTTGGTAACCAGAAGGACTTCATGCGCAGAGCTCCGATAGGGGGTTGTGTGTCGGGCTGGCGGCGCCGGCCCGGGAGAGGATGGGAGGGAGTGCCTGCAGCGACATCACAACGGCGGCGATGTCGAGTGCGACGCAGGTCCAGGCCTGGGTCGAGAGCGGCGTTGCCAGTCGTAACGTTCCCAGCCACGCCTGGCTTCGGGCGTCCACTGCCTCGTCCCGGGAAAGCGAACGTTCCATTCGGTTGATTCCATCCGTGTTTCATATGGGGGGCTGCGCTCGACGCGCACCCATTTCAAAAAGCGGTTTGAGCTTTATCGCTGAAGATAATCTCCAGTGCTTCTTTCGTCTTCCTTTCCTTTTTTGTTTTCTGTCTTTTCTGCAAAGTGCGCTCTCAGGATGGCGATGAAAAGCGCGGATCCAGCCTGGAAACGTTGCGGCTTTCGCTCAAGTTGCGGTTTCTTCGGTGCCGGTCGAAGGCTTTAAATGTGCCTGTCATGGCGGTGTCGCATAATGAAATGCGTGGTATGTCGCCATGTCACCTCTGACAATCCATGTCGTTGCTTGAAAATTATTTCCATGTCGTATCCAGGGTTGGATCGAGAACGGAGTGCCGTCCTTGAGCCGCAATGCCGAATTGGCCGGCCTAGACATGCGCAGACGTCGTCGTTGGCGTTTGCCCATCTTGATCGCCTTGTTATTGCTGGCGGTCATTGCGCTGGGGCCGCGGGTCAGTGTGGCCCTGCCGCAGGTGGCGGCGCCGGCGGTACCGCAGGATCCGCTGGCGCTGCAGGCCTGGATCGATGCGCGCGAGCGCACCACGCCCGGGGTGCGTCCGGATAACCAGGCGCGCATCGTGTGGGCCGATCCGGCGCATCCGGGGCGACGCGCCTGCGCCATGGTCTATCTGCATGGCTTCACCGCCAGCCAGGGCGAGGGCGCACCCACGCATGTGCGGCTGGCGCGCAGCTTCGGCTGCAATCTGTATCTGCCGCGCCTGCCCGGGCACGGGCTGGTCGCGGCCGATGCGCTACGCGGCGTCGATGCCGGGCGCTTGCTCGCCGGCGCCGCCGAGGCGCTGGCGGTGACCCGGGTATTGGGCGACCGGGTGGTGGTGATCGGCAATTCGATGGGCGGTGCGTTGGCGCTGCAGGCGGTGGCGGCGAATCCGCGGCAGGTGCGGGCGCTGGTGTTGTGGTCGCCGCTGGTGCGCGAGTACGGCGATCAGTTGCAGCCGATGCTGTGGCCGTGGGGCGCGCAGTTGCTGGCGTGGACGCACAACGGCGGCGATCCGATCCTGCGCTATCCGGTCGACAGCGCCTACTGGGCCGATGCCACCCACCTGGACGGCTATCGCGCGCTGGCCGCGCTGACCCGCGGCGGCATGCAGCCGGCGACCTATGCGCGGATCCATGTGCCGGTGTTCCTCGGCTACTACTACCGCGATCCGCAGCACCAGGACCGCACGGTATCGGTGGCGGCACTGCAGGCGATGTTCAAGGAGCTGGGGACACCACCGGCCTTGCGCCAGGCGGTGGATTTTCCCGGGGCGGACAACCACGTGCTGGCCTCGCCGATCCGCTCGCGTGCGGTGCCGGCGGTGTTCGCCGCCACCTGCCGGTTCCTGGCGGGGCGGGGCGGTCTGCCGCAGCCGGCCGGCGTGCCGGATTGCGCGCATGCCTGGGCCGACGACGAGGCGCAGGCGCATGCCGTGGCGGCCGCGCACTGAGCGCGGTCGTTGCAGCGAGCCGAAAGAGGTTGGGCGGAGTGCAGGCAGCAATACCGCCGTGCGCGAAGCGCGGTGGGGCGGGGCCGTCACTGCGCGCACTCGGCGACGACGTAGGTACGCCGTCCGCAGAGCCTATTGCAGGTCGCGCAGATCCAGATTGCGCAGTTTGGGCGCCTTCCAACTGGTAACGCCGACCACGCCCAGGGTCACGCAGCCGCCCAGGACCACCGCCGGCACCAGCCCGATCAGCCGCGCCATCACGCCGTCGTAGAACGCGCCCAGTTCGTTTGACGAGCCGATGAAGATGCCATTGATCGAAGACACGCGGCCGCGCATCGCGTCCGGCGTGGCCAGCTGCAGGATGGTCGAGCGCACGATCACCGAGACGCCGTCGCACATGCCGTAGGCCAGCAGGATCGCCGCCGACAGCCAGAAATGGCGCGACAGGCCGAAGGCGATGGTGCACAGGCCGAAGCCGGCCACTGCCAGCAGCAGTACGCGTCCGGCATTGCGCTGCAGCGGGTGCCGCGCCAGCCACACGCCCACCAGGATCGAGCCCAGTGCCGGTGCGCCGCGCAGGATGCCCAGGCCCTCGGGGCCGTAGTGCAGGATGTCGTGGATGAAGGCCGGCAGCATCGAGACCGCGCCGCCGAGCAGCACCGAGAACATGTCCAGGGCCATCGCGCCGAGCATGATCTGGTTGGAGAACACGAACTGCGCGCCTTCGGCGATGCTGCGGAAGATCGGTGCGCGCGGGCCTTCGTGCACCGGCTCGGCGACGCGCAGCAGCCACAGCGCGGCCAGCGCCGCGGTGGAGGCGCCGATGGCGGTGCCGTAGGCCAGGCTCTTGCCGCCCCAGCCGACCAGCAGGCCGCCCAACGCCGGGCCGATCACCATGCCGGCCTGGAACGCGACGCTGCCGACGCTGGCGCCGCGCGCATAGGCCTCGCGGGGCAGGACGCGGGCGAACAGGGCGTTGTACACGGGCGACAGGAACGCGCGCGCGGCGCCGGTCAGCGCGATCGCCGCATAGATCGGCCACACCCCCTGCGCGGACAGCCAGCCGCGGCTCACCGCCAGCAGCACCGCGGCGGTGGCGATCAGGCCGACGCTGGCGAGCATGCCGAGGTAGCGTCGCGGCAGGTGGTCGACCAGGTAGCCGGCGAACGGGGCGATGCAGAAGAACGGCAGGATCTCGGCCAGCCCGATCAGGCCAAGCGAGAACGGATCGCGGGTGATCTCGTAGATGTGCCAGCCGACCGTGACCGCGACGATCTGGTAGGACAGCATCGCCAGGATGCGATAGGCCAGCACCAGGGCGAAGCCTGGGTGCGCCAGCAGCGTGCGCAGGGTCTGCGGGGTGGGCAGGGGCGCGCTCATGCCTGCTGGGCGCGCGCAGTGTCCTGGATGAAGGCCAGCAGCGCGGCCAGGCCGTTGCTGCGGGTCGGCGACAGATGCTTGCCCAGGCCGATGGCGGCGACGAAATCCGGCGCGGTGGCGAGGATGTCCGCGGCGCTGCGTCCGGAGTAGACCCGTAGTGCCAGGTAGATCAGCCCGGAGACGATCGCCGAGTCGCTGATCGCATGGAACACCAGGCGCTCGGCATTGCCCTCGGGCACGATCCACACCATCGACTGGCAGCCGTGCAGGCGATGCTCCTCGGTCTTCCAGTGCTCGGGGAAGGCAGGCAGCTTGCGTCCCAGGTCGATCAGGTACTGGTAGCGCTCGGACCAGTCGCCGAAGAAGCCGAATTCCTCGGCGATGGCGGCCTGGGCCTCGGCGGGCGTGGGTTCGAGCGGGAAGTCGGTGTCGGTCATCAGCAATCCAAGATCAAGCGATGTAAAGCCCCTCTCCCTCCGGGAGAGGGGTTGGGGTGAGGGTACGGGCGCAGCCTCGCGAACTGTCTATGCGAGTCGCTTCGCGCCGTACCCTCATCCGGCGCTGCGCGCCACCTTCTCCCGGAGGGAGAAGGGAATAGCCGTGCTCCCTTCTTTTACGAGGGCGCGGTTACCCACGCTTCCAGCGTACGCCCTGGGGCGTGTCCTCCAGGACAATGCCGGCGTCGGCCAGTTCCTGGCGGATGGCGTCGGCGCGGGCGAAGTCGCGGGCTTTCTTGGCGTCGCTGCGTGCGTCGATCAGCGCCTGGATGCGGGCGTCGTCGTCGCTGCCGGCACCCTGGAACCAGACCTGCGGATCCTGCTGCAGCAGGCCCAGGGCCAGGCCGGCGCCGAGCAGTCGGCTCTTGGCCTGGCGCAGCGTGTCCGCACGTTGCGCGGCATCGGCGGGATCGGGGCCGCCGGCCGGCGCCGCATCGCGCAGCGCCTGCCGCGCCTGTGTCGCCAGGCTCGACAGTACCGACAGCGCCAGCGGCGTGTTGAGGTCGTCGTCGAGGGCCTGCTCGATCTCGGCCGGAATGACAGCCTCGGCGTCGATGGCCTGCAGGTCGCGCAGCGTCCCGTACAGGCCGTCGAGCCGGGCGACCTGGGCCTGGATCAGGGCGTCCGACCAGTCCAGCGGCTGCCGGTAGTGCGCGCTCAGCAGTGCGCAGCGCAGCGCTTCGGGCCGATGCCGGGCGATCAGGTCGTGCACCGTCTCGATGTTGCCCAGCGACTTGCTCATCTTGGCGCCGCTGAAGGTCAGCATGCCGTTGTGCAGCCAGACGCGGGCGAAGGTGGCGCCACCGTGGGCGCACTCGCTCTGCGCGATCTCGTTCTCGTGGTGCGGAAACTGCAGGTCGACGCCGCCGGCATGGATGTCGATGGTCTCGCCCAGGTGCGCGGCGGCCATCGCCGAGCATTCGATGTGCCAGCCGGGGCGGCCGCGTCCCCACGGCGAGTCCCAGCCCGGCAGGTCATCGCTGGAAGGCTTCCACAGCACGAAGTCGCCCGGGTCGCGCTTGTACGGGGCCACCTCGACACGGGCGCCGGCCAGCATCTCCTCCGGGTCGCGCCGCGACAGCTTGCCGTAGTCGGCGAAGCTGGCCACCGCGAACAGCACGTGGCCCTCGGCGGCATAGGCATGGCCGCCGGCGATCAGCCGCTCGATCATCGCCACGATGTGCGGGATGTGCGCGGTCGCCGCCGGCTCGATGTCCGGCGGGGTCACCCCCAGCGCGGCCATGTCCTGCCGGTAGATGGCGGCGAAGCGGTCGGTGATGGTGGAGATCGGCACGCCTTGCGCCTGCGCGGCGGCGTTGATCTTGTCGTCCACGTCGGTGATGTTGCGGGCGTAGCGCAGCTTGCCGTAGCGGCGCCGCAGCAGCGCCGCCAGCACGTCGAACACCACCGGGCCGCGGGCATTGCCGATATGCGCGAAGTTGTAGACGGTGGGGCCGCAGACGTAGAGCGTCGGTCCAGCCACCGGATCGAGCGGTTCGAAGGCATCGACCCGGCGGGTCAGGTTGTTGTGCAGGCGCAGGCTCATCGGCATCGGCGGTGGGGAAACCGCTCGATTCTACCGGCAGCGGCCCCGAGGCGGGTCATCCGCCCCCCGGGCGCACCGGGCGGCAGGTGTGCGTGCCGATGGCAAGGAAACCGGAAGAAGCAGCCGTCTGTGCACGCGTGCGCGATGACGCGGCCATGGCGCGCGCCACCGCGGCGCTCCGGGTTGGACTGGCAGCCGCAGCCTGGCACCGCGCGGCATGAACTGACGACCGCTCAGGCGTTGCACCACACCATGCCGGCCGCGCGCCTGCCAAGCCCGGCGCGGCGGACTCGGGGATGGGGTGGCATGCCCTCGACGAGGTCGGTGCACGGCCGTCGGCTTGCGTTCAGCCCGACGCAAGCCGCCATGCCTACACTCAGAGGTCTGCCCTTGCGAAGCCTGCTGCCGATGCGTCCGATCCCGTTGTTGCCGCTGGTCGGCATCCTTGCCTGCGCCGTCGCGCCGGCCTGGGCGCAGGACTCCGAGGCGCGCAACCGGGTGGTGGTGATCGAGAACGTCAAGCTGGACTACGCCCAGGTGCTGAACGTGGAGCCGGTCTACCAGACCCTGCGCGCCACCCGTACCGAGCAGCAATGCGATCCGGCCCCCGCGCCGGCCCCGGCGGCGCCGGCGCCCAAGCCGGCCGAGGACGACAGCCGCTTGAACCGGCTGATGGATTCGGTGAAGGACATCTTCAGCCGCCGCCACGAGGAACCGGCACAGCAGGCGGCCGCGCCGGCTGCGGCACCGGCGGGCGGACGCAACTGCCGGATGGTCGAGGTCGGCCGCGAGTTCCGCCGGCCCATCGCCTACGACGTGGACTATGTCTACAAGGGCACCAAGTACCGCTCGCGGCTGCCCGAGGATCCGGGCAACCGGCTGCGCATCCGCGTCTCGGTGGCGCCGTACGTGCCCGACGCGGTGGTGGTGCCGCCGCGCTGAGCGCCGCGCGCGCTTGCGCCTGTGGCGTGCGCGTGCGAGGATGCGCGCCGATGAAAGCGAACCTGCCCCAGCACGATCTCAGCGCCGCACGCATGGCCTCGGGCATGACGTCGCGCGCGCGTCGACCGGAATCCCACATTCTCGCTGGGTAACCGGAGCGTCGTGCCGTTCGTTCTGAAAACCCAGCCCGAGGCTGGGTTTTTTCGTTTTCATCGGCCGGAAAAGTTTCACCCGTAAAGAACCAGGCTGTAGACCCCCCGCGCGTCCCGCGTCCCCACCGCTGCAAAGGATCGACCGATGTCTCTGAAGCACTTCTTGAACACCCAGGACTGGAGCCGCGCCGAACTGGACGCGCTGCTGACCCAGGCGGCGCTGTTCAAGCGTAACCGCCTCGGCAGCGAGCTGAAGGGCAAGTCGATCGCACTGGTGTTCTTCAATCCGTCCATGCGTACCCGCACCAGCTTCGAGCTGGGCGCGTTCCAGCTGGGTGGCCACGCGGTGGTGCTGCAGCCGGGCAAGGACGCATGGCCGATCGAGTTCGACCTGGGCACGGTGATGGACGGCGACACCGAAGAGCACATCGCCGAGGTGGCGCGGGTGCTGGGCCGGTACGTCGACCTGATCGGCGTGCGCGCGTTCCCGAAGTTCGTCGACTGGGCCAAGGACCGCGAAGATCTGGTGTTGAAGAGCTTCGCCAAGTACTCGCCGGTGCCGGTGATCAACATGGAGACCATCACCCATCCGTGCCAGGAGCTGGCGCACGCGCTGGCGCTGCAGGAACACTTCGGTACCCGCGACCTGCGCGGCAAGAAGTACGTGCTGACCTGGACCTACCATCCCAAGCCGCTGAACACCGCGGTGGCCAATTCCGCGCTGACCATCGCCACCCGCCTGGGCATGGACGTGACCCTGCTGTGCCCGACCCCGGACTACGTGCTCGACGAGCGCTACATGGGCTGGGCCGCGCAGAACGTGGAAGAGAGCGGCGGTTCGCTGATCGTCAGCCACGACATCGACAGCGCCTACGCCGGCGCCGACGTGGTCTACGCCAAGAGCTGGGGCGCGCTGCCGTTCTTCGGCAACTGGGGTCCGGAGAAGCCGATCCGCGACCAGTACCAGCACTTCATCGTCGACGAGCGCAAGATGGCCCTGACCAACAACGGCGTGTTCTCGCACTGCCTGCCGCTGCGCCGCAACGTCAAGGCCACCGACGCGGTGATGGATTCGCCCAACTGCATCGCCATCGACGAGGCCGAGAACCGTCTGCATGTGCAGAAGGCGATCATGGCGGCGCTGGCCGGCCAGGGCCGCCGGGATTCGTGATTCGGGATTGGGGAGTCGCAACGGCGACTCCCTTCCTGCTCTTAATTTAGTCAACCGCAGAGAGACGCCCCCATGTCGCAGCACCCCGCTTCCACCAATCCCGACTCCCCAATCCCGACTCCCGGCACCAAGGACATCGTCCTCGCCTTTTCCGGCGGCCTCGACACCAGCTTCTGCATTCCCTACCTGCAGGCCAAGGGCTATGCGGTGCACACCGTGTTCGCCGACACCGGCGGCGTGGACGCCGAGGAGCGCGACTTCATCGAGAAGCGCGCCGCGGAGCTGGGGGCGGCCAGCCACGTCACCGTCGACGGCGGCCCGGCGATCTGGGCCGGCTTCGTCAAGCCGTTCGTGTGGGCCGGCGAGGGCTACCAGGGCCAGTATCCGCTGCTGGTGTCGGACCGCTACCTGATCGTCGATGCCGCGCTCAAGCGCGCCGAGGAACTGGGCACCAAGGTCATCGCCCACGGCTGTACCGGCATGGGCAACGACCAGGTGCGCTTCGACCTGGCGGTCAAGGCGCTGGGCGACTACGAGATCGTCGCGCCGATCCGCGAAATCCAGAAGGAACACACCCAGACCCGCGCTTACGAGCAGAAGTACCTGGAAGAGCGCGGCTTCGGCGTGCGTGCCAAGCAGCAGGCCTACACCATCAACGAGAACCTGCTCGGCCTGACCATGTCCGGCGGCGAGATCGATCGCTGGGAAGCGCCGGGCGAGGGCGCCCGCGGCTGGTGCGCGCCGCGCAGCGCGTGGCCGACCGAGCCGCTGACGGTGAAGCTGAAGTTCGTGCAGGGCGAGGCGGTCGAACTCGACGGCAAGGCGCTGCCGGGCGAACAGATCCTGGCCAAGCTCAACAAGCTGTTCGCGCCCTACGGCGTGGGCCGCGGCGTGTACACCGGCGACACCGTGATCGGCCTGAAGGGCCGCATCGTGTTCGAGGCGCCGGGCCTGGTGGCGCTGCTGGCCGCGCACCGCGCGCTGGAGGACGCGGTGCTGACCAAGCAGCAGAACCGCTTCAAGCCGGACGTGGCGCGCAAGTGGGTGGAGCTGGTCTACGAGGGCTTCTACCACGACCCGCTGAAGACCGACCTGGAAGCCTTCCTGAAGTCGTCGCAGGCGATGGTCAACGGCGAAGTGACGCTGGAGACCCGTGGCGGTCGTGTCGACGCGGTGGCGGTGAAGTCGCCGCACCTGCTCAACGCCAAGGGCGCCACCTACGCGCAGTCGGCGGACTGGGGCGTGGCCGAGGCCGAGGGCTTCATCAAGTTGTTCGGGATGAGCTCCACGCTGTACGCCCAGGTCAATCGCTGACGCTTTGAAAAGCCCCTCTCCCCTCGGGAGAGGGGTTGGGGTGAGGGTACGAGCGAAGCCTCGCAATCGTCGGCTGCGCGTTGCGCCTGTCCCTTTACCTCGCTGGCGCGATTCGCCAGGCTTCGCCCTTACCCTCATCCGCCCCCTTCGGGGGCACCTTCTCCCGGTGGGAGAAGGGGGCCACTGCGATGGAACCCATGCACGCACTACGCATCAGCACCGACAAGCAGGAACTGGATCTGCCGCTGATCCATCGCTTCCTCAGCGAGCAGGCCTATTGGTGCCTGGGCATCCCGCTGAACACGGTGCAGCGGGCGATCGCAGGTTCGTTGTGCTTCGGCGGCTATGTCGAGGGTGCAGGGCAGGTGGCGTTCGCCCGAGCGATCACCGACGGGGCGACGTTTGCCTATCTGGCCGACGTGTTCGTGCTCGACGCCTACCGTGGCCGCGGCTACGGCAAGCAACTGGTCGCCGCGATCATGGCCCACCCGCAGTTGCAGGGCCTGCGCCGCTTCATGCTCGCCACCTCCGATGCGCATGCGCTCTACGCCCAATACGGCTTCGCCGCGCCGGCGCGGCCGCAGTCGTTGATGGAAATCGCCTATCCCGACCTCTACCGCACCAGCACCACGGCGGCCTGACCCACCATGACCGATCTGCTCACCTCCACGCTCGATCACCTGCAGGCGCTGGTGTCCTTCGACACCCGCAATCCGCCGCGGGCGATCGGTACCGATGGCATCTTCGACTACCTCCGTGCGCAGCTGCCCGGCTTCGCGGTGGAGGTGATCGACCACGGCGCCGGCGCGGTCAGCCTGTACGCGGTGCGCGGCACGCCCAGGTACCTGTTCAACGTGCATCTGGACACGGTGCCGGATTCGCCGCACTGGAGCGCCGATCCGCACGTGATGCGGCGCCTGGACGATCGCGTGGTCGGATTGGGCGTGTGCGACATCAAGGGCGCGGCGGCGGCGCTGCTGGCCGCGGCCAATGCCGGCGACGGCGATGCCGCGTTTCTGTTCTCCAGCGACGAGGAAGCCAACGACCCGCGCTGCATCGCCGCGTTCCTGGCCCGCGGCATCGCCTACGAGGCGGTGCTGGTGGCCGAGCCGACCATGAGCGAGGCAGTGCTTGCGCATCGTGGCATCAGTTCGGTGCTGATGCGCTTCGCTGGCCGCGCCGGCCACGCCTCGGGCAAGCAGGACGCCGCAGCCAGCGCGCTGCATCAGGCGATGCGCTGGGGCGGCCGTGCGCTGGACCATGTGGAGTCGCTGGCGCACGCGCGTTTCGGCGGGTTGACCGGGCTGCGCTTCAACATCGGCCGTGTCGAGGGCGGGATCAAGGCCAACATGATCGCGCCGTCGGCGGAACTGCGCTTCGGTTTCCGGCCGCTGCCGTCGATGGACGTGGACGCCTTGCTGGCGACCTTCGCCGGTTTCGCCGAGCCGGCCGCGGCGCACTTCGAAGAGACGTTCCGTGGTCCCAGCCTGCCGTCGGGCGCGGCTTCTGACTGGAATGGCGCGCGCGCCGAGGACAAGCGCCTGGCCGCGCGCGACGTCGCCGATGCGCTGGAGCTGCCGATCGGCAACGCGGTGGACTTCTGGACCGAGGCCTCGCTGTTCTCCGCCGGCGGCTACACCGCGCTGGTCTACGGCCCGGGCGACATCGCCCAGGCGCATACCGCCGACGAATTCGTGACGCTGGAGCAACTGCAGCGCTACGCCGACTCGGTGCACCGCATCATCAACGGCGCGCGCTGAGCCGCGCGCCTTTCCCACGTCGCCCGGACCGATCCCGCGATCGCGTTCACCCTGGATTCCTTCGGACACCGCCCCCCGCCATGCACGCCAACCGCCAAACCCGCCAGACCATCGTGCGCCTGCTCTCGAGCATGGCCAGCGCGAAGGAGATCAGCCAGTACCTCAAGCGCTTCTCGCAACTGGACGCCAAGCGCTTCGCCGTGGTCAAGGTCGGTGGCGCGGTGCTGCGCGACGACCTGGAGGCGCTGACCTCTTCGCTGTCGTTCCTGCAGGAAGTGGGCTTGACCCCGATCGTGCTGCACGGCGCCGGCCCGCAGCTGGACGCGGAGTTGTCCGCCGCCGGCATCGACAAGCAGACCGTCAACGGCCTGCGGGTGACCTCGCCGGAAGCGCTGGCGATCGTGCGCCGGGTGTTCCAGGCCTCCAACCTCAAGCTGGTCGAGGCGCTGCAGCAGAACGGCGCGCGCGCCACTTCGATCACCGGCGGCGTGTTCGAGGCGCAGTACCTGGATCGCGACACCTACGGGCTGGTCGGCGAAGTCACCGCGGTGAACCTGGCGCCGATCGAGGCCAGCCTGCAGGCCGGCTCCATCCCGGTCATCACCAGCCTGGGCGAGACCCCCAGCGGGCAGATCCTCAACATCAACGCCGATTTCGCCGCCAACGAATTGGTGCAGGAGCTGCAGCCGTACAAGATCATCTTCCTCACCGGCACCGGCGGCCTGCTCGACGAGCGCGGCACGGTGATCGATTCGATCAACCTGTCCACCGAGTACGACCACCTGATCGCGCAGCCGTGGATCCATGGCGGCATGAAGGTGAAGATCGAGCAGATCAAGGATCTGCTGGACCGGCTGCCGCTGGAGTCGTCGGTGTCGATCACGCGCCCGGCCGACCTGGCCAAGGAACTGTTCACCCATAAGGGCTCGGGCACCCTGGTGCGGCGTGGCGAGAAGGTGCTGCGCGCCACGGCGTGGAGCGAGCTGGACCTGCCGCGGCTGAAGACCCTGATCGAATCCAGCTTCGGCCGTACCCTGGTGCCGGACTATTTCGACACCACCAAGCTGCTGCGCGCCTACGTCAGCGAGAACTACCGCACTGCGGTGATCCTGACCGACGAGGGCGGCTACACCTACCTGGACAAGTTCGCGGTGCTCGACGACGCGCAGGGCGAGGGCCTGGGCCGCGCGGTGTGGAACGTGATGCGCGAAGAAACGCCGCAGCTGTTCTGGCGTTCGCGCCACAACAACCAGGTCAACATCTTCTACTACGCCGAGTCCGACGGCTGCTTCAAGCAGGAGAAGTGGAAGGTGTTCTGGTACGGGTTGGACACCTTCGAGCAGATCCAGCACTGCGTGGCGCATTGCGCCACGCGCACGCCGACCCTGCAGGGTTGAGCGGCCCCATCATCTAGGACTTACCCCATGTCCGGCATCGATCCCGTGCTTCCCGAATCCTGGCGCCACGTGCCGACGCTGCGCGGGCGCCACGTCAGCCTGGAGCCGCTGCAGGCGGCGCATGTCGAGGGCCTGCGCGCCGCGCTGCGCGGCAGCGGCCTGGACGCGCTGTGGTACACCAACGTGCCGGCGCCGGAACGCGTGGACGCCTATGTCGCCGCCGCGTTGGAGGTGCAGGCATTGGGTCGGGTGCTGCCGTTCGTGGTGCGCGATGCGCAGGGCGAGATCGTCGGCAGCACGCGCTTCTACGGCCTGGATCCGCAGGTGCCGACCCTGTCGATCGGCTACACCTGGTACGCGCCGCGAGTGCAGCGCAGCGGCCTGAACACCGAGGCCAAGCTGCTGCTGCTTGGCCACGCCTTCGACACGCTCGGCTGCCTCAGCGTGGTGTTCGAGACCAGCTGGTTCAACCACGCCTCGCGCACCGCGATCGCGCGGCTGGGGGCCAAGCAGGACGGCGTGCTGCGCAACCACAAGCGCCACGCCGACGGCACCCCGCGCGACACCGTCATCTTCTCCATCATCGATACGGAATGGGCCGGGGTGAAACGCCACCTGCAGTTCCGCCTGGATTCGCACGCATGAGCACTCCCATCTATTCCATCGGCATCGTCGGCGCCCGCGGCCACACCGGCGCCGAGTTGATCCGCCTGATCGCCGCGCATCCGCAACTGCGCCTGGCCTTCCTGTCCTCGCGCGAGCTGGACGGGCAGCGCGTCGATGCGCACCACGACACCTACCAGGGCGAACTGCGCTACGAGAACCTCGATCCCGATGCGGTGGCGGCCAAGCGCGCCGACGTGGTGGTGCTGGCGCTGCCCAACGGCAAGGCCGCGCCCTACGTGGCGGCGTTGGACGCGGCGGTCGCCGCCGGCGCGGCCGATCCCATCGTGGTCGATCTGTCCGCCGACTACCGCTTCGACCCGGCCTGGTACTACGGCCTGCCGGAACTGACCCGCGCGCGCTACGCCGGGCAGCGCCGCATCAGCAACCCAGGCTGCTACGCCACCGCGATGCAGCTGGCGATCGCGCCGCTGCGCGAGCAGCTCGCCGGGCCGCCGCAGTGCTTCGGCGTGTCGGGCTATTCCGGCGCCGGCACCACGCCGTCGGACAAGAACAATCCGGCGCTGCTGCACGACAACCTGATGCCGTACGCGCTGACCGACCACATGCACGAGCGCGAGGTGTCCGCACAGTTGGGCGTGCCGGTGGAGTTCATGCCGCACGTGGCGCCGCATTTCCGCGGCATCACCATGACCGTGAACCTGTGGCTGCAGCAGCCGCTGAAGCTGGAGGCCGTGCAGCAGCTGTATCGCGCCCGCTATGCCGATGAGTCGCTGATCGAGGTGATCGACGAGGCGCCCTGGGTGAGCCGCATCGCCGGCCGCCACGGCGTGCAGCTCGGCGGCTTCACCCTGGCCCCGGGCAACAAGCGCCTGGTGCTGGTGGCGACCCTGGACAACCTGCTCAAGGGCGCGGCGACGCAGGCGATGCAGAACCTCAACCTGGCGCTGGGCGTGGACGAGTTGACGTCGATCCCGCCGATACACACGCCGGAGTAGGACACCCACAATCAGCGCCGCATCCCCAACGGACGCAGCGCGCCGCTTTCCGAATCCCAATTCCCCAATCCCCATTCCCGGCTTCCCAATGACCAATCTGCTTTGGCAAAAACCCGGCGTCGCCGTCGACACGCAGATCCAGGCGTTCCTGGCCGGCGACGACGTGCTGCTGGACCGCGAGTTCTTCCTGCACGACATCGCCGCCAGCGGCGCGCACGCAGAAGGCCTGCAGCGCATCGGCATTCTCTCGGCCGACGAACTGGCCGGGCTGCAGCGCGAGCTGGCGGTGCTGGCCGAGGATTTCCGCAGTGGCGCGTTCGTGCTGGATGCGCGCTTCGAGGACGGCCACTCGGCGATCGAGGCCCGGCTGACCGAGCGCCTGGGCGATGCCGGGCGCAAGATCCACACCGGACGCAGCCGCAACGACCAGATCCTGGTCGCCACCCGGCTGTGGCTGAAGGACAAGCTGGCGCGGCTGGCGCAACTGAGCGCGGAGATCGCCAAGGTGGCACTGGACCGCGCGCAGGCCGAGCGCGACCTGCCGGTGCCCGGCTACACCCACATCCAGCGCGCCGTGGTGTCCTCGGCCGGCATGTGGTGGGCGGGCTGGGCCGAGGCCTTCATCGACGATGCGCTGCGTGCCCGCGACACCCTGCGCCTGGTCGACTGCAATCCGCTGGGCACCGCCGCCGGCTATGGCGTCAACCTGCCGCTGGACCGCGCCCACACCACCGCTGCGCTGGGCTTCGCGCGCCTGCAGGTCAGCCCGATCTATGCGCAGCTGTCGCGCGGCAAGTTCGAGATGGCCGCGCTGGAAGCGCTGGGCAGTGCGACCCTGGACCTGCGCCGCCTGGCCTGGGATCTGTCGTTGTTCACCAGCGGCGAGTTCGGCTTCGTGGCGCTGCCGGCGCAGTACACCACCGGCAGCTCGATCATGCCCAACAAGCGCAACCCGGACGTGATCGAACTGATGCGCGCCACCCACGCCAGCGTGGCCGCCGCGCGCACCGAGATCGAACAACTGCTGTCGCTGCCGTCGGGCTATCACCGCGACCTGCAGAGCAGCAAGGGCGCGATCTTCCACGGCTTCGGTCGCGGCCTGGCCGCGCTGGAGCTGCTGCCGGCGCTGCTGGCCAACCTGGAGTGGCGCGAGGACAGGCTGCGCGCGGCGATCGATTCGGGCATGTACGCCACCGACGTGGCGGTGGAAGCCGCGGTGGCCGGCGTGCCGTTCCGCGAGGCCT
The DNA here is from genome assembly GCF_014199795.1 of Xanthomonas sp. 3498. NCBI lineage: Bacteria > Pseudomonadati > Pseudomonadota > Gammaproteobacteria > Lysobacterales > Lysobacteraceae > Xanthomonas > Xanthomonas sp. 3498. Next base: position 207,664 of record NZ_JACHOH010000004.1, on the reverse strand, counting down.
ACCAGGCCGCCGCCGCGTCGGCCGACAGCGCGGGGCAGGGGCGTACGCCGGAAGGCAGCCTGGCGGCGCGGGTGTCGCCCGGTGCAGCCGCCGATCTGCAGTTGCAGGCGCTGCGCGCGCGCTGGGACACGCTGGGATGAGCCTGCTTGGCCATCCCACAGGCTGGCGCACGGCGATCGCATCGCCCGCGTGGCCGGGCAGGGCGGGCGGCCTGCGGACCATCGCCTTGGCGCTGCTCGCCGCGGGGCTGCTGGCGCTGCCCGCGGCCCCGGCCAGCGCGGCGGTCGGTGCGGCGCCGAAGGTGGCGGTCTACCGCGGTGCGGCCGGCTGCCGCGGCTGCTCTGAAATGGTGGTGGATGCGTTGCGCGCGACCGGGCTGCCGCTGACGATCGTCTACGTCGGCGAGCGCGAACCGCTGCACGTGACCCCCGCCACGCTGCGCGACGTCGATCTGTACATCCAGCCCGGCGGCGGCCAGGACATCCCGGCCGCGTACGCCGCCCTCGGCGACGATGGCGCCGATGCCCTGCGCGACTTCGTCAGCAGCGGCAAGGGTTTCCTGGGCCTGTGCATGGGGGCGTACCTGGCCGACCGCGACGGCATCGGCCTGGTCGATGTGGCGCTGCAGTCGGAAGTCGGGCGTCCGCGCTCGGGCATCGACGACGAAGGCGACCACACCATCGCCATCCGCTGGGACGGAACCTGGCAGCGCGTCTACTATCAGGACGGCCCGTTCCTCACCGGCAGCGCGGCGGACGGCTTCGTGCCGATCGCCCAGTACGGCAACGGCGACGTGGCGATCGCGCGTTATCGCCATGGCCGCGGCACGGTGGTGCTGGCCGGGCCGCATCCGGAGGCGGACGAGCGCTGGATGGACGAGGCCGGCGATGTCGCCCCGCAGGACAACCTGCGACGGCTGTTGCGGCTGTTTCCCGGCCTCGGCGCCCGTGCGGAGGCAGGGCCGGCGCTGCGCTGACGTAGCGCGCGGTCGTCGAACTTTTACCGGAGGCGCATGCCATGCCGCGCCTCGCATGCAGGAGAAGGCAATGACGTTGTACCTGGTGATGGCGATGCGCAAGCCGGCGTTTCCGGAGTCGGTGATCCAGCCGCATCGCGACTTCCTGGCCGCGCTGCGCGAGCGCGGGCTGCTGGAGCGCAGTGGTGGCTTCGGCGACGGCAGCGGTGGCGCCTATGTGCTCAAGAACGTGGACAGCCTGGCGCAGGCGCAGGCCATCGTCGCCGAGGATCCGCTGGCGCTCCAGGCCGCGTCCGAGCTGACCGTGTACGCCTGGAACGCGCACTGAGCCGAGCGAGCGCCCAATGACCGCACCGACCGCCGCCGCCACGCCCTTCGTCGAGCAAGCGCTGCCGCCCTGGCGGCGCGCGGTGCTCAAGGTCGGCAGCAGCCTGCTGGCCGCCGACGGCGGCGGCCTCACGCCACGCTTTGCACTAGGCCTGGCGCAGTTCGTCTCGGCCAACCTGGCGGCCGGGCGTGAACTGGTGATCGTGTCCTCCGGCGCGGTCGCCGCCGGCCGCGCCATCGTGCCCAAGGCCGCCGAAGCCGGCGCGGCGCTGGCTGCGCGGCAGGCGCTGGCCGCGCTCGGCCAGGCGCAGCTGATCGCGCTGTGGCAGCGCTTCTTCGAACGGCCGGTGGCACAGGTGCTGCTGACCCACGACGACCTGCGCAACCGCCGCCGCTACCTCAACGCACGCGCCACCCTGGGCGAACTGTTGCGGCTGGGCGCACTGCCGGTAGTCAACGAGAACGACACCGTCTCGGTGGACGAACTCAAGCTCGGCGACAACGACAATCTTGCCGCGATCGTCGCCGCCCTGGTCGACGCCGATGCGCTGTTCATCGCCACCGACATCGACGGCCTGTACACCGCCGACCCGCGCCACGACCCGCAGGCGCAGCCGCTGCACGAGGTGCAGGAACTGAGCGCGGCGGTGCTGGCGATGGCGGGCGGCAGCGGCAGCGGCGTGGGCACCGGCGGCATGCGCACCAAGCTGGAGGCCGCGGCCAAGGCCGGCGCTGCCGGCATCGAGACCTATCTGTTCAATGGCCGCAGCGCCGAGGTGGTGCGCGGCCTGGCCCAGGACCGCCTGCGCGGCACCCGCATCCATGCCGCGCGCACCCGCATCGCCGCGCGCAAGTACTGGCTGCGCCACGTGCCGGTGGAACCGGGCGCGATCCTGGTCGATGCCGGCGCCGCGGCCGCGCTGCTCGACAAGGGCGCCTCGCTGCTGCCGGGTGGCGTGGCCGGCGCCGTGGGCGAGTTCCGCCGCGGCGACATGGTCGAGGTGCGGCTGCGCGACGCGGCCGGCGAGCGCTGCCTGGCGCGCGGCGTCAGCCAGTACGCGGCGGTGGACATCCGCCGCATCGCTGGCCGCCACTCGCGCGACATCGAGGCGATCCTGGGCTACAACTACGGCGAGAACGTGATTCACCGCGATGATCTGGTGGTGGTGCGGGAATCGGGAGTCGGGAATGGGGAATCGGCGTAAGCGCGCCCGCCCCACGGTGGCCGCGACGGCGCCGCCGATCCCGCTGCAATGCGCGCGCATGCGATGTTGCGCCTCGCGCTCGCCGCCTTTCATCCGCCGGCGCAGCGCGTAGCCTTCCCGAATCCCGAATCCCGAATCCTGAATCCTGAATCCTGAATCCTGAATCCTAGCCACCGGAGCCCCCAATGACCTCCATCCGCACCCAGGCCCTGCAATGCCGCGATGCCGCGCAAGCGCTGGCGCAGTTGTCCTCGTCGGCCAAGCAGGCCTTGCTGGAGGCGATGGCGGCGGCGCTGGAAGCGGATGCGGAGGCGATCCTCGTCGCCAATGCACAGGACCTGGAGGCGGCGCGGGCCAAGGACGTCGGCAGTGCGATGCTCGATCGGCTGGCGCTGGACCGCAAGCGCCTGGACGGCATCGCCGCGGCGCTGCGCGAGGTGGCGGCCTTGCCCGATCCGGTGGGGCAGGTCACCCGCGACGACGTGCGCCCCAACGGCATCCGCGTGCAGAAGATCCGCGTGCCGCTGGGTGTGGTGGCGATGATCTACGAGGCGCGCCCCAACGTCACCGCCGACGCCGCGGCGCTGTGCATCAAGGCCGGCAACGGGGTGATCCTGCGCGGCGGTTCCGAGGCGATCCATTCCAACACCGCCATCGCCGCGGCGCTGCGCCGGGCGCTGCGCGAGGCCGGCATCGGCGAGGCCGCGCTGACCCTGGTCGAAGACCTGCGCCGCGAGACCATGCTGGAACTGCTGCAACTCAACGACATCGTCGACCTGGCGATCCCGCGCGGCGGCGAGGGCCTGATCCGCTTCGTCGCCGAACATGCGCGGGTGCCGGTGATCAAGCACTACAAGGGCGTGTGCCATCTGTTCGTGGATGCGTCGGCGAACCTGGAGCTGGCGGTGAAGCTGCTGGTCGACGGCAAGACCACGCGGCCTGCCGCCTGCAATTCCCTGGAGACGCTGCTGGTGCACGCCGACGTGGCCGCGCGCTTCCTGCCGCTGGCGGCGCAGGCGCTGCGCCAGCGCGGTGTCGCCCTGCGCGGCGATGCCGCCACCCGCGCACTGCTGCCAGACATCGACAGCGCCAGCGACGACGACTACGCCGCCGAATACCTGGACCTGATCCTGGCGATCGCGGTGGTGCCGGACCTGGACGCGGCGATCGCGCACATCCGCCGCTACGGCTCGGACCACACCGAGGTCATCGCCACCGAGGACGCGGCCAACGCCGAGGCCTTCGTGCAGGCGCTGCGCGCGGCCGTGGTGATGGTCAACGCCTCCTCGCGCTTCTCCGATGGCGGCGAACTCGGCCTGGGCGCGGAGATCGGCATTTCCACCACGCGCCTGCACGCCTACGGCCCGATGGGCCTGGAAGCGTTGACCGTGGAGCGCTTCGTGGTGCGCGGCGAAGGCCAGGTCCGGCACTGAGGCGCCGCCGCACATTGGTTGGGCGGGCGCCTGAGCTGCCTGGCATGTGAGGGATCGGCGTCCTGCTGGTGGCGGTGAAGCAGGGTGGCAACCTGTGCTGATCGGGATAGCGTGCCTGTGCGCTCGCACACCGCGGTATCAGCGGCGGGGATCGGCGACCCAGCCTTTGTCACTTGCCGAGCAACGCGCCGTCGCCTAGCGTCGCGGATTCGCCTCCTCTCGGGATCCAACGCCCATGCGCCGCCTCGCTCCCTGCCTGCTCGCCGCTGCCGTCGCCCTCGCCACCGCCGGCGCCGCAGTCGCCCAGACCGCGCCGATGACGCCGGACATCACCGGCAAGCCGTTCGTCGCACCGACCGCGGCCAACGACTACGTCAAGCGCGAGGTGATGATCCCGATGCGCGACGGGGTCAAGCTGCACACGGTGATCGTGCTGCCCAAGGACGCGCACGGCGCGCCGATCCTGCTGACCCGCACGCCCTACGACGCCAGCGGCCGCGCCAGCCGGCTGGCCTCGCCGCACATGCGCGACCTGTTGCCGCAGGGCGACGAAGTGTTCGTCGACGGCGGCTACATCCGCGTGTTCCAGGACATCCGCGGCAAGTACGGTTCGGAGGGCGACTACGTGGTGACCCGGCCGCTGCGCGGGCCGCTCAACCCGACCAAGGTCGATCACGCCACCGACGCCTGGGACACCATCGACTGGCTGGTCAAGCACGTGCCCGAATCCAACGGCAAGGTCGGCATGATCGGCTCGTCCTACGAGGGCTTCACCGTGGTGATGGCGCTGGCCGATCCGCATCCGGCGCTGAAGGTGGCCGCGCCGGAAAGCCCGATGATCGACGGCTGGATGGGCGACGACTGGCTCAACTACGGCGCCTTCCGCCAGGTCAACCTGGACTACTTCACCGGCCAGATGACCAAGCGTGGCAAAGGCGAGGGCATTCCGCGCCACGGCTACGACGATTACAGCAACTTCCTGCGCGCCGGTTCGGCCGGCGACTACGCCAAGGCCGCCGGGCTGGAGCAACTGCCGTGGTGGCGCAAGCTCACCGAGCACCCGGCCTACGATGCGTTCTGGCAGGAGCAGGCGCTGGACAAGGTGATGGCGCGCACCCCGCTGAAGGTGCCGACGATGTGGCTGCAGGGGCTGTGGGACCAGGAAGACATGTGGGGCGCGATCCACAGCTACGAGGCGATGGAGCCGCGCGACACCGGCAACGACAGGAACTACCTGGTGATGGGGCCGTGGCGGCACAGCCAGGTCAACTACGAGGGCGCCTCGTTGGGCGCGCTGCAGTTCGACGGCGACACCGCGCTGCAGTTCCGCCGCGACGTGCTCAAGCCGTTCTTCGACCAGTACCTGGTCGACGGCGCGCCCAAGGCCGACACGCCGCCGGTGCTGATCTACGACACCGGCGCCAACCACTGGGACCGCCTGCAGCGCTGGCCGCTGAGCTGCGCGCAGGGCTGCCCGGCGCAGAGCAAGCCGCTGTACCTGGAGGCCGGCGGCCGCGTTTCGTTCGAAGCGCCCAAGGCCGGGCAGGGCGAGTACACCGAGTACGTCTCCGACCCGGCCAAGCCGGTGCCGTTCGTGCCGCGCCCGGTGGTGTTCGGCGACCGCGACATGTGGACCACCTGGCTGGTGCACGACCAGCGCTTCGTCGACGGCCGCCCGGACGTGCTGACCTTCGTCAGCGAACCGCTGCGGGCGCCGCTGCGCATCGCCGGTGCGCCGCAGGTGCACCTGCAGGCCTCCACCAGCGGCAGCGACAGCGACTGGGTGGTGAAGCTGATCGACGTGTATCCGGACCAGATGGCGTCCGAGCCGAAGCTGGGCGGCTACGAGCTGCCGGTGTCGCTGGCGATCTTCCGCGGCCGCTACTGCGAAAGCTTCGAGCATCCGGCGCCGCTGACCCCGAACCAGCCGCTGGCCTACCGCTTCGGCCTGCCCACCGCCAACCACACCTTCGAGCGCGGCCACCGGATCATGGTGCAGGTGCAGTCCACGCTGTTCCCGCTGTACGACCGCAACCCGCAGACCTACGTGCCCAACATCTACTTCGCCAAGCCGGGCGATTACCAGAAGGCGACGCAGCGGATCTGGCACACGCCGCAGCAGGCCAGCTACATCGAGCTGCCGGTGCGCTGAGCGCCGCTAGCGAACGTGCGTGCGGCCACGCCGGACACGGCGCGCGACGCGCGCCGCGCGCCGCACTCGCTGGCCGGCGCGGTTGCCGCGGCCGCGCGGCGCACTCAAAGGCGCAGTGCGTCGAGCACCAGCGAGAACGCCGGCGAGTGCTGGCGGCGGCTGGGGTAGTAGAGATGGTAGCCGGAGAATGGCGGGCACCAGTCCTCCAGCACCCGCACCAGGCGACCGTCCTCGAGATGGGGCGCGAATTCCTGCTCGGGCAGGAACGCGATGCCGAGTCCGTCGAGCGCGGCGCGCACGATCGGCGGCGAGGTGCTGAACGTCACCTGGCCTTCGACCCGCACGTTCACCTGCCGGTTGCGCCGCTCGAACTCCCACACGTAGAGGCCGCCATGGGTGGGGAAGCGGATGTTGATGCAGCGGTGTTGGGTCAGGTCGCCCGGCACCTTGGGCAGCGGGCGCTGCTGGAAGTAGGCCGGCGCCGCCGCGGCGGCCATGCGCAGCGGCGGGCCGATCGGCATCGCGATCATGTCCTTGTCCACGCTCTCGCCCAGGCGCACGCCCGCGTCGAAACGGTCGGCGACAATGTCGCGGAAACCGTAGCTGACGTCGAACTCGATCTGCACGTCCGGATAGCGCTGCAGCACCGGGGTCAGCTTGGGCAGCAGGGTGGTGTGCAGGATGTGGTCGCCGCTGGTGATGCGGACCACGCCGGCGGGCTTGTCGCGCAGCGCGGTCAGCGCGTCCAGTTCCGACTCGATCTCGTCGAAGCGGTTGCCGATGGCCTGCAACAGACGCTGGCCCGCCGCGGTGGGCGAAACGCTGCGCGTGGTGCGGGTGAGCAGGCGGATCTGCAGCCGCGTTTCCAGCGCCTTGATCGCCTGGCTGAGCGCCGACTGGGTGACCCCCAACGCGGCGCCGGCGCGGGTGAAGCTGCCTTCGCGGGCGACGGTGACGAAGGCCAGCAGGTCGTTGAGATTGCGTCGTGCCATGGCCCAGTCTGACAGGTCGATTGATTAGCTTGGCTAATAGGGAAGGAAAGGATTCATCATCTTATCAGGCGGATCAGCGATGCCGACAATGGCCATCCTCCCCTCCACCGGAATCCCGCCATGTTCGTCAACGCCTATGGCGCCCACGCCGGCGACCAGCCCCTCGAACCCATGCGGATCGTGCGCCGCACGCTCGGCCCGGACGACGTGCGCATCGACATCGCCTACTGCGGCATCTGCCATTCCGACCTGCACCAGGCCCGCGGCGAATGGGCCGGTACGCGCTTCCCGTGCGTGCCGGGACACGAGATCGTGGGCCGCGTCGCGGCGGTCGGTGCGCATGTCGTCGGCATGCGTCCGGGCGACCTGGTCGGCGTCGGCTGCATCGTGGACAGCTGCAGGCACTGCGCGGAGTGCGAGGGCGGACTGGAGAACTACTGCGACGGCATGGTCGGCACCTACAACTTCCCGAGCGCCGATGCGCCCGGCCACACCCTTGGCGGCTATTCGCAGCAGATCGTGGTCCACCAGCGCTACGTGCTGAGAATCAGCCACCCGGCAGGGCAACTGGCGGCGGTGGCGCCGCTGCTGTGCGCGGGCATCACCACCTATTCGCCGCTGCGCCACTGGGGTGCCGGTCCCGGCAAGACGGTGGGCGTCGTCGGCATCGGCGGGCTCGGCCACGTCGGCGTGAAACTGGCCCATGCGATGGGCGCGCGCGTCGTCGCGTTCACCACCGCCGAGGCCAAGCGCGAGGCTGCCCTGGCACTGGGCGCCGACGCGGTGGTGGTGTCGCGCAACGCGCAGGAAATGGCGGCGCATGCCGGGAGCATCGACCTGATCGTGGACACGGTCGCCGCGCCGCACGACCTGGACGCGTTCCTGGGCCTGCTCAAGCGCGACGGCGCAATGGTGCTGGTCGGTGCGCCGGCCAGCCCGCATCCGTCGCCGGCGGTGTTCAGCCTGATCATGCGGCGTCGCACCCTGGCCGGCTCGATGATCGGCGGCATTGCCGAGACCCAGGAGATGCTGGATTTCTGCGCCGAGCACGGCATCGTCGCCGACATCGAGTTGATCCGCGCCGAGCAGATCAACGCCGCCTACGAACGGATGCTGCAAGGCGACGTGAAATACCGATTCGTCATCGACAACGCCACCTTGGCCGCCTGACCGGGAGAAGACCGATGCAACGACTGCTGCTGATCCTGGCCCTGGCGGCCGGCACCTCCACCGCGATGGGGCAAGACATGACCAATGGCGCGAACAACTTCTACAAGAGCGACGCCGTCGCCATGGAAAAGGTTTCCTTCCGCAACCAGTACCGAATGACGATCGTGGGCAACCTGTTCCTGCCCAGGCAGCGCAAGGCCGGTGTCCGCTATCCGGCCATCGTGGTCGGGCACCCGATGGGCGCAGTGAAGGAGCAGAGCTCCAACCTGTATGCGCAGAAGCTGGCCGAACAGGGCTTCGTCACCCTGGCGATCGACCAGTCGTTCTGGGGCGAGAGCGAGGGCCAGCCGCGCAATGCGGTGGCGCCGGATCTGTATGCCGAGGCGTTCAGCGCGGCGGTGGACTACCTGGGCAGCCGGGCGTTCGTGGACCGCGAGCGCATCGGCGTGCTCGGCATCTGCGGCAGCGGCAGCTTCGTCATCAGTGCGGCCAAGATCGACCCGCGCATGAAGGCCATCGCCACCGTGAGCATGTACGACATGGGGGCGGCCAACCGCGATGGGCTCAACCACGCGCAGACCGTCGAGCAGCGCAAACAGATCATCGCGGCCGCGGCGCGGCAGCGCGACGTGGAATTCGGCGGCGGCAAGACCGAGTACACCGGCGGCACGGTGCACGTGCTCGATGCGCAGACCCCTCCCATCCAGCGCGAGTTCTACGACTTCTACCGCACCGCGCGCGGCCAGTTCACTCCGGCCGGTTCCTCGCCCGCGCTCACCACGCACCCGACCTTGAGCAGCAACGTCAAGTTCATGAACTTCTATCCGTTCAACGACATCGCGACCATCGCGCCGCGGCCGATGCTGTTCATCGCCGGCGACCAGGCGCACTCGAAGGAATTCAGCGAAGAGGCCTTCCGCCAGGCGGGCCAGCCGAAGGAGTTGTACTGGGTGAAGGGCGCGGGCCACGTGGACCTGTACGACCGGACCGACCTGATCCCATTCGACAAGCTGGCCTCGTTCTTCCGGCACACCCTGGGGGCGCCATGAGCGTGCGCATGGGCAGGCGCGGGTGCCATCGCACGCGGCCGATCGCACACGAACACCTCGCGCGCTGCGGCCGCCACGGAGCGGGGCGGTGAGCGCGGCGCTGCCGGCGGAAGCGGGGCGCGGGCAGGCCGCCGCCGCCCCACAGCGCGCCCATTGGGGCGGCGTGTACGCGATGACGCTGTGCGTGTTCGCGCTGATCGCGTCGGAATTCATGCCGGTCAGCCTGCTGACTCCGATGGCCGCCGAGCTGCGCGTCAGCCAGGGCCTGGCCGGTTACGGCCTCGCCCTCTCCGGCGCGTTCGCGGTGCTCGCCAGCCTGTCCATTCCCGCCCTGGCCGGGGCCATGGACCGCAAGCGCCTGTTGCTGGCGCTGACCGGGCTGATAGCGGTGTCCGGCGCGGTGGTCGCGTTGGCCCCGAACTATGCGGCCTACATGGCCGGGCGGGCGCTCATCGGCGTGGTGATCGGCGGCTTCTGGTCGCTGTCGGCCGCGACCGCGATGTGCCTGGTGCCGCCGGCCCAGGTGCCGCGCGCCCTGGCCATCTTCAATGGCGGCAACGCCCTGGCCACGGTGATCGCCGCGCCGCTCGGCAGCTACCTGGGCGGGGTGATCGGCTGGCGCGGCGCGTTCCTGCGCCTGGTGCCGGTGGCCGTGCTGGCGTTCGCCTGGCAGTGGGCCAGCCTGCCGGCCATGAGCGCGGCGCGCGGGGCAGGGGCCGGCAACGTGTTCGGCCTGCTCCGGCAGCGCGCGGTCGCGTTGGGCATGGCGGCCTGCGCCGCCTTCTTCATGGGCCAGTTCGCGTTGTTCACCTACGTGCGCCCGTTCCTGGAAACGGTGACGCTGGCCAAGGTGCCGGTGTTGTCGTGGCTCCTGCTGGGGATCGGCGTGGCCGGTCTGCTCGGCACCCTGCTGGTCGGCGCCGCGCTGCAGCGCAGCCTGTATCGCACCCTGATCGCGATTCCGCTGCTGATGGCGGCGGTCGCCCTGGCCCTGATTCCGTTCGGTACGCGTGTCGCCGCCGTGGCGGTCTTGCTGGCACTGTGGGGATTGCTGGCGACCGCCGCGCCGGTGGGCTGGTGGAGTTGGATCGCGCGCGCGATGCCCGGGAGCGCCGAGGCCGGTGGCGGCCTGATGGTGGCGGTGATCCAATTGGCCATCGCGCTGGGCTCGACCGTCGGCGGCATGCTGTTCGATCGCCACAGCTATGCGGCGACCTTCGTGGCGAGCGCGGCGCTGCTGCTGTTCGCGGCGGCGTTGATCGGGCTGGCATCGCGTGCGTCCGCCGCTCGACCTGCACCATCGGCGTAGCGTTCGAGCATGCCGATGAGGCCGCGACTGGACACCGGCCACGCCATGCGCGTATCGCTGCCATCCGCCCGCCGTGGTGGCCGCCGCTCGTGGCAGCGGTTGTTGCGCTGGCTGGTCCTGCTGGCCGGCTTGCCGATTGCCGCGGCGCCATCCGTCGTTCCGGTTCGGCCTGCCCACCGCCAACCACACCTTCGAGCGCGGCCACCGGATCATGGTGCAGGTGCAGTCCAGCTTGTTCCCGCTGTACGACCGCAACCCGCAGACCTACGTGCCCAACATCTACTTCGCCAAGCCCGGCGATTACCAGAAGGCGACGCAGCGGATCTTGCACACGTCGCAGCAGGCCAGTTTCATCAGCCTGCCGGTGTACTGAGCGAGGCGCACGCCGGCGCGTGGTGCGCTGGCGTGTGACATTCGGCGTGCCGCGGACGCTTGTTTAGCTGTGCGATTCGACCAGCGAGAGCGTGCAGGCCTCGCCCGGAGCGGATTGCGAGTACTCGATGCGCGAAAGCTTCTTGCCCGCGGTCTGCGCGGCGAGCAGGCTCGCATAGGCGGCCTTGCCGAACTCGTCGCCGAGGTTGAAATAGACGATGTCGAACTTGCAGGTGGTGGAGAGCGCCTCTTTGACGCTGAAGTAGGCGGTGGCGCCGCCCTGTACGCCCTGTACGCCGAGGCGGTCCACCAGCTTGTCGGTTTCGGTCACCGCGGCTGCCGGTGCGCAGTAGAAGGCAATCAGTGAGAGGCAGAGCGTGGCTTGCAGTTTCATGGTGTCGTGTCCGTTTGCCTGAGTCGTGAACGTCGAAACGGACATGTCCGCCATCTCGCCTCCGGTGCATGTCATTGCCGAAGGCAGAGGTCGTGATGAATGTGCCGGTCCCCGTTGCCATTGTGGCGAGAAGCCGGGCCCGGGCGTCAAGGTCTGGCTGCCTCGAGAGGGTAAAGCGGCGGGCGATTGCCGTGCTGCGTGGCGGCGCCAAATTGCAGACACAAAAAAACCCGGAAAACGATGGTTTTCCAGGCTTTTTGTGACCTTGAAACTGGTCGGGGAGACAGGATTCGAACCTGCGACCTCTACGTCCCGAACGTAGCGCTCTACCAGACTGAGCTACACCCCGAAGGAGCCGCACATGATACGGAGGTCTTCCGCATTCGGCAAGCGCCTTTGCAAAAAAATTTCAGTCCGTCGCGTCGGCGGCATCCGCCGCGTTGCGCTCGCGCGCCTCGAACCACATGCCGTTGAGGATGGCGGCGGTGGAGGCCAGGCCGACACCGAGAATCCAGGCGAAATACCACATGATCGTTTCTCCTTGCAGCGGGGCGCGTCAGTACGCGTTGGGGTTGTCGTCCAGGGAGGCGGCGGTGACCTTGCCCTTCAGCACGCGGTACACCCAGGTGGTGTAGCCGAGGATGATCGGCAGGAACACCACGGTGGCCAGCAGCATGATCCACAGGGTCAGGTGGCTGCTGGAGGCGTCCCACACGGTCAGGCTGGAGCCCGGCTGGCTGGAGGACGGCAGCAGGAACGGGAAGAGCGCAAAGCCCACGGTCAGGATGATGCCGGCGATGGCCGCGCCGGAGGCGATGAAGGCCAGGCCGCCGCGGCGCTTGCGCAGCAGCACCGCGCTGAGCAGCAGGCCGAGCAGGCCGGCGGCCGGGGCCAGGGCGGTCAGCGGCATGCGCTGGTAGTTGTGCATCCAGCCGCCGACCTCGCCGAGCACGGCGGTTTTCAGTAGCGGGTTGGTGGCGCCGTCGGTGACCACCTGCGAGGTGACCGCGTAGCCGGGCAGGCCGGTGGCCACCCACACTCCGGCGCCGGCGAACAGCGCACAGGCCACCAGTGCGGCGACGCTGCCGTAGCGCGCCGCGCGCTCGGCCACCGGGCCGTCGGTCTTCAGCACCAGCATCGCCGCGCCGTGCGCCACCAGCATGCTCACGCTGAGCAGGCCGGCCAGCAGGGCGAACGGCATCAGCAGCCCGAAGAAGCTGCCGGTGTAGAACACCCGCAGGGTGTCGTCGAAGTGGAACGGCACGCCGAGCACGACGTTGCCCACCGCCACGCCCATGATCAGCGCCGGGATGAAGCCGCCGACGAACAGCGCCCAGTCCCAACTGTTACGCCAGCGCTGGCTGGGCAGCTTGCCGCGGAACTTGAACCCGACCGGGCGCAGGATCAGCGCGAACAGGATCACGAACATGGCCAGGTAGAAGCCGGAGAAGCTGACCGCATACAGCGGCGGCCAAGCGGCGAAAATGGCGCCGCCGCCGAGCACCAGCCAGACCTGGTTGCCTTCCCAGACCGGGCCGATGGTGTTGACCACCAGCCGGCGTTCGGCGTCGTTCTTCGCTACGAACGGCAGCAGCGCGCCGACGCCCAGGTCGAATCCGTCCATCACCGCGAAGCCGATCAGCAGGATGCCCAGCAGCAGCCACCAGATCACGCGCAGCGTGGTGTAGTCCAATGCAATGAAGTCCATGGTGTGTCTCCTGCCGGGGTCAGAGGTGGCCGGCGGCCGCAGGTGCGGCGATCGGGGTAACGGGGCGTGGGGCGGGCTGCAGCAGGGCGGGCAGCGCGTCCGGCCCCTTGCGGATCGCCTTGAGCATCAGCTTGATCTCGATGATCAGCAGCGTGGTGTAGATGGCCACGAAGCCGCCCAGGGTGATCAGGATGTCGTGCAGGGCCAGGCCGGAGGCGGCATAGAACGTCGGCAGCACGCCTTCCACCGCCCACGGCTGGCGGCCGTACTCGGCCACGAACCAGCCGCACTCGATCGCGATCCACGGCGCCGGCAGGGTCCACACCGCCAGCTTCAGGAACCAGCGCTTGTCCTCGAAGTTGTGCTTGCACGAGAACCACAGCGCGGCGGCGAAGAAGGCGATCAGGTAGAAGCCCAGGCCGGCCATCACCCGGAACGTCCAGAACAGCGGCAGCACCCGCGGCACCGTATCCAGCGCGGCCTTGGCGATCTCCTCCGGCGTGGCGTTGAGGATGTCCTCGCGGTAGCGCTTGAGCAGCAGTCCGTGGCCGAGGTCCTGCCAGTGCTTGTCGAACACCGCGCGCGCCTCGACGTCGTTGCGGTTGGCCTTGAGCCGCTGCAGCGCGCCGTAGGCGATCTGCCCGCCGCGCACGCGGTGCTCGGCGCGCTTGACCAGCTCCAGGATGCCGGGCACCGGCGTGTTCAACGAGCGCGTGGCGATCAGGCCCATCAGGTACGGCACCTTGATCGCGTAGTCGTTCCTGCCGGTGGCCTGGTTGGGGATGCCGAAGGCGGTGAAGTCGGCCGGCGCCTGCTCGGTTTCCCACATGGCCTCGATCGCGGCCAGCTTCATCTTCTGGTGTTCGTTGGCGGCGTAGCCGCTCTCGTCGCCCAGCACCACCACCGACAGCGAGGAGGCCAGGCCGAACGCGGCGGCCACCGCGAACGAGCGCCGGGCCAAGTCGCGATGCTTGCCGCGCAGCAGGTACAGCGCGCTGATCGACATCACGAACACCGCGCCGGTGACGTAGCCGGCGCTGACCGTGTGCACGAACTTGGCCTGCGCCACCGGATTGAACACCACCGCCATGAAGTCGACCACTTCCATGCGCATGGTGTCCGGGTTGAACACCGCGCCGGTCGGGTTCTGCATCCAGCCGTTGGCGATCAGGATCCACACCGCCGACAGATTGGTGCCCAGCGCCATCAGCCAGGTCACCATCAGGTGCTTGACCGGCGTGAGCTTGCTCCAGCCGAAGAAGAACAGGCCGATGAAGGTCGCTTCCAGGAAGAACGCCATCAACCCTTCGATCGCCAGCGGCGCGCCGAAGATGTCGCCGACGTAGTGGCTGTAGTAGGACCAGTTCATGCCGAACTGGAACTCCATGACGATGCCGGTGGCCACGCCCATCGCGAAGTTGATGCCGAACAGCACGCCCCAGAACAGGGTCATACGCCGCCACACGTCCTTGCGGGTCATGACGTACACGCTCTCCATGATCGCGATCATGAAGGACAGGCCCAGGGTGAGCGGAACGAACAGGAAGTGGTACATGGCGGTCATGGCGAACTGCAGCCGCGACAGCTCTACGACAGTGGTGTCGATCATGGCTGTGCTACCTCGTGGAAGATGTGCATCTGGGTGGCCGAGTGGCGGGAGATTGGAGGCGATCTTCCGCCGCGCCGGCGCGTTCGACCTTGATTCAGATCAATGTGCGCCACGGGAAGGCCCGGCATCGTGGCGGCCACGGCGGTTCCAGCCCGGAAGTGCCTTCCCCGCTAAACTGATGGCTTCGTTCGCCGTGCCGAGCCCGTTTTGACCGATTCCGCCGAGCCGTCCGCCGACACAACGCAGCAGCGGCAGCAGCGCATGCGTTGGCTGGATGCCCTGGCCGCGGCCGCGCGCGGCCGCCAGCGCCTGGCCGCAGCCGCCATCAGCGTGTCCGGCGCGCTGCTGATCGTGCAGGCCGGGGCCATTGCCTGGCTGGTGCAGGCGCTGCTGGTGGAGCGCCGCGAGCTGGCGCAGGCGCTGCCGGCCTTCGGCCTGCTGGCGCTGGTGTTGGTCCTGCGCGCCGGGCTCGGCGCCGCCGCGCAGCGTGCCGCCGGCGATGTCGCCGATGCGGCGAAACTCGAGCTGCGCCGGCGCGTGTATCGGCAACTGCTGCAGCGCGGGCCGCTGTGGCTGCGCGGACAGCGCAACGGCGAACTGGGCGAGCTGCTGCTGGCGCATGGCGATGCGCTGGACGGCTACTACGCCGGCTACCGGCCCGCGCGCTGGGAAGTGAGCGTGGTGCCGCTGCTGATCGTGCTGGCAGTGGCGTGGAGCGACTGGGTGGTCGGCCTGATCCTGCTGTTCACCGCGCCGCTGGTGCCGATCTTCATGATGCTGGTGGGCTGGGGCGCCGAAGCCGCCGGCCGCCGTCAGTTGCGCGAGCTGGCACGGATGGGCGGGCACTTCGCCGATCGGCTCAAGGGCCTGGGCCTGTTGCGCCTGTACGGACGCGGCGACGACGAGCTGCGCGGGATTGCCGCTGCCGCCGAGGGTGTGCGCGAGCGCACGCTGAAAGTGCTGCGCATCGCGTTCCTGTCGTCCACCGTGCTGGAGTTCTTCGCCTCGGTCAGCGTCGCCATCGTCGCGCTGTACCTGGGCCTGAGCTATCTCGGCATGATCGCCCTGCACGCCAGCGTGCCGACCCTGGGCACCGGTGTGTTCTGCCTGCTGCTGGCGCCGGAGTTCTACGCGCCGCTGCGGCGCCTGGCCGCGCACTACCACGACCGCGCCAATGCGCTGGCCGCGGCGGCGGAGGTGGAGCGCCTGCTGGAAGGCCTGCCGCAGGCCGTGAATGCGCCGGTCGCGCGCGACGAGGGCACCGCCGTGTCGAACGATGTCGCTGCCGTGACGTCGATCGAGACCGAGACCACTGCAGCGACGTTTTCCGTGCAGGCAGCGGGCGCGCTGCGTGCGGAGGAGCCATTGCTGCGCGCACGCGCGCTGTACCTGCGGCCGCTGGGTGCGCGCTGCGATGCGGTGCAGGGCCTGGATTTCGAATTGCATGCCGGCCAGCGCTTGGCCCTGGTCGGGCCCAGCGGTAGCGGCAAGAGCACGTTGCTGGAGGCGCTGGCCGGATGGCTGCCGCCGCGTGCCGGTGCCATGCAGTTGCGTGCGGGGCTGCGCATCGGCTACGCCGGCCAGCGGCCGTATCTGTTCCACGGCAGCATCGCCGACAACCTGCGTCTGGCCGATCCGCAGGCCAGCGATGCGCAAGTGCGCGCGGCGGCCGATGCTGCACAGGTGCTGCGTTTCGCCGCACGCCTGCCGCAGGGGCTGGACACGCCGATCGGCGAGCGCGGCTTCGGCCTGTCCGGCGGCGAGGCGCGGCGCATCGGCCTGGCCCGTCTGTTGCTGCGCGATCCGGAACTGCTGTTGCTGGACGAACCGACCGCGTTCCTGGACGCGGACACCGAAGCGGACCTGCTGCGCACGCTGGCGGACTTCGCCCGCGGCCGCAGCGTCATCGTCGCCACCCACAGCGAGGCGGCGATGCGCTGGGCCGATGCCGTGCTGCGGCTGCCCGCACGCAATGCGTCCGCCGCAACCCAGGAGACGCTGCCATGAGCGGCGACACCCGCGACACCTTGCGTGGCGTGTTCGGCCGCCATCTCGGCCGCCTGCTGCTGACCGCACTGCTGGTGCTGTGCACGATGCTGGCCGGGGTCGGGCTGCTCGGCCTGTCCGGTGGCTTCCTCACCGCCGCGGCGCTGGCTGGTGCGGTCGGCATGGGCAGCTGCTTCAACTTCTTCTCGCCGTCGGCCGGCATCCGCGCGCTGACCTTCGCGCGCATCGCCTCGCGCTATGGCGAAAAGCTGGTCGGGCACGACGCCACCCTGCGCATCGCCCGCGACCTGCGCGTGTGGTTCTTCCGCCGCGCGCTGCCGCTGGCGCCGGCACGGCTCGGCGCCAGCCGCACCGGCGAATTGCTGGCGCGGCTGATGTCGGACATCGGCGAGGTCGACGGCCTGGTGGTGCGTGCGCTGGCGCCGCTGGCCGCACTGCTCGGCGTCGGCGCGATCGGCATCGCCGCGGCGGCGGCGATCCACTGGCCGGCGGCGCTGGTGCTGACCGCGCTGGCGCTGGCGATCGGGCTCGGCGTGCCGTGGGTGGTGGCGCGCGGCGGCGAAGCCCGCGAACGCGCGCGCGCGCAGCAGCGCGAAGCCTTGCGCACGCTGGCCTATGAAGGCCTGGAGGGTGCCGCCGACCTGGCCGCGCTCGAGGCGCAGGCCGCCTGGATCGCGCGCGTGGATGCCAGCGCGCAGGCGGTGCGTGCCGAGGACCGGCGCCAGCGGCAACGGCTGATCGGCGGCAATGCCTTGCACGCGCTGTGCGCGGCGCTGGGCCTGCTGGCGATGCTGTGGGTGGCGCTGGGTGCAGCCCGCGCCGATGCGATCAGCGCCGAACAGGCCGCCGGCCTGGTGTTCCTCAGCGTGGCCCTGCTCGAGGTCTGGGCCGGCGCCGGTCTGGCCTGGCAGGCGCTGCAGTCCGGTCGTGTCGCCGCGCGGCGCCTGCAGGCGATCGCCGGGCAGGCGCCGCCGGTGGTCGACCCGGCGCATCCGCAGGCGTTGCCGGCCACGGGTGAGGTGCAGTTCGACGACTTGGTGTTCGCCTGGCCGGGCGAGACCCGGCGCGTGCTCGACGGTGTTTCCCTGCGCATCGCGCCGGGCGAGCGCATCGCCATCTCCGGCGACAGCGGCAGCGGCAAGACCACCCTGTCGGCGTTGCTGCTGCGCTTGTGGGACCCGCAGCAGGGCAGCATCCGCTATGCCGGCGTCGACCTGCACGAGGTGGCCGAGGCGCAGTGGCACCGCCGTATCGCCTGGCTGCCGCAGGGCGCGCCGGTGTTTGCCGGCAGCGTGCGCGACAACTTGCGCCTGGGCGATCCCACGGCCGACGATGCGCGGCTGCAGCGCGTGCTCGCCGACGTGCGCCTCGATCCCTGGCTGCACGAAGTCGGCGGCCTCAACGCCTGGCTCGGCGAGAACGGCGCGACCATGTCCGCGGGTCAGGCGCGGCGCCTGGCCCTGGCCCGTGCACTGCTGCGCGAAGCGCCACTGCTGGTGCTGGACGAACCCACCGAAGGCCTGGACGTCGACACTGCGCAGGCGCTCCTGCGCGACCTGGCACACGCGCTGGGTCAGCGCAGCCTGCTGCTGATCAGCCACGATGCGCTGCCCGAGGGCGTGGTGCATCTGCGCTATCGGTTGCAGGACGGACGGCTGCAGGTCGAGCCATAGCGCTGCTGCGCAGCGCTCTGTAGGAGCGGCTTCAATCGCGACGCGCGATGCGGAATCACGCGTTTGTATGGGAGCGATCCGGTCTTAGCAGGCTGATGGTTCGTGCAGTCGGGACTGAAGTCCCTCGCACAACGGGCAGGTGCCTGCCTCCATGTCGCAGGAGGCCATTGTGGGAGCGACTTCAGTCGCGACGAGTGGGGGGGCAAAACCTTCTGGATACATGCCGTCGGTCCAGCCCAGATCGACCTGGTGCGTAACCATCGGCGAGCGGAACGGTATCCTCCTGCCCATGGCCAAAACAGGGCCCTCAATCGCTACAGCGCGTCCAGAAACTCCCGCACTGCCGGCCCGAACCGCGCGAAATCCACCAGGAACGCGTCGTGCCCCTGCGGCGAATCCAGCCCCAGGAACTGCGCCTGAGCGCCGCCGGCGCGCAGGCCGTCGGCGATCTGTTGCTGCTGCTGCACCGGGAACAGGATATCGGTGTTGGCGCCGATCGCCAGCGCGCGCTCGACGCGGATCGTGGCGAGACCGGCGAGCACGTCGCCGCCGGCAGGCTCGGCCAGGTCGAACCAGTCCATCGAGCGGCTCAGGTACAGATAGCAGTTCGGGTCGAAGCGGCGCACGAAGCGGCGTGCGTGGCCTTCCAGGTAGCTTTCCACCTGGAATTCCAGGCCGAACGGATCGTCGTCGGTCTGGTCCGAATCCAGCCGCACGCGGCCGAAGCGGCCGTCCCATTCCAGCGCCGAACGGTAGGTGATCACGCCCAGCTTGCGCGCCATGCGCATGCCGGACTCGGGATAGGTTGACTCGTCGTAGTCGCCGCCGTTCCAGTTCGGATCCAGGCGGATCGCTTCGCGCTGCAGCGAGCGGATCGCGATCGAGAACGGCAGCGCCTGCGCGCTGCCGGAAATGTTGACGTGGCTGCGCGCCAGGCCAGGATGCCGGTGCAGCAGCGCCAGGGCGGTCATGCCGCCCATGGAGTTGCCGATCACGCAGGCCAGTTGCGCGATGCCCAGCGCCCGCACCACCTGCGCGGCGGCATCGGCGCCGTCCTCGATCGACAGCTCCGGGAAGCGCAGGCGATACGGCTGGCCGTCGTCAGGATGCGGCGACGCAGGGCCGGTCGACCCCTTGCAACTGCCCAGCGAGTTCACGCAGATCACGAACCAGCGCTGGGTGTCGATCGGCTTGCCCGGGCCGAGCATGCCTTCCCACCAGCCCGGCGTGGGATCGTCGGCATTCGCCGCGGCATGCGCGTCGGGCGACAGCCCGGTGACGATCAGGAGCGCGTTGTCGCGCGCGGCCGACAGCGTGCCCCAGGTCTCGTAGGCGACCCGCGCGCCACGCAACTGGCCGCCACGTTTCATCGGGAACGGCGAGGGCAGGGCGAGGAAGCGGCTGCCAGGCGGGATGAATTCGGTCATGCGCCGATTCTAGCTGCGCCATCGCGCATCCGGCGTGTGCGCGGTGCGAGATGCAGCGTATCGGGCCGCCATGGCGTCCGTTAGTGACGCAGGGCCGGATCTGCTGCGCGTCTGATCATGCGCTCCCACAGCGATCCGGTCCGACACGCTGCTGCCGCGACGCGCTTTACCGGGATGCCTGTCGCGGCTGAAGCCGCTCCTACAACGACGTTTCGCATCCTTGTTGGCGTCTCGCCCTGGTCGCGACCGGACGTTCCCGATCAGGCATGGTCGCGCCTGCACGAATGCTTGCGCTACGGCTTGCCGATCACCAGCTCCACCGGCGTGGTCGCCGGCAGGGTCACCGTCACCGGCGCCGATTCCAGATCGCCCTCCTGGCGCATCGCATTGCCGCTGGCCGACAGCCGCGCCACCACCTGCACCTGCTGCAGCTGCGAGAGTTTCTGCGTCGGCATCGGGCTGTCCGCATCGCTCAGCGTTAACCGCAACGGCAGTGCCTGCAGCGGATGCTTCTGCACCGCCACCGGCATTGGTGGGCCGCCCGGCACGCGCGCGATCACGAAGACGCTGGCGTCGCCGCGCAGGCGTACGCGGGCGGCGAACGCCGGATCCAGCGACACCGCCACGGTCAGGCCGCTGCTGGCCGGGGCCTTCGCATCCTGCGCCGGGGCGGCCGCGCTGCCGGCGGCGGGCAAGGCCGGCAGACCGGCCGCGGTGCGGGCCGCATCGATCTGCGGCCGCAGCGCCGCGGCGGTGGCCGCGTTTACGCGCGGCAACAGCGCTTCCCAGGTGGCGGCTGCGGCGGCGTCCTGGCCGCGCTGGCGCTGGGCGATGCCCAGGAACCAGGCGCCGCGTTCGCTGCCTGGTGCCAGTTGCAGGGCATGCTGCAGCCAGGCCAGCGCCTGGTCGTCGAACTGCCGTTGCGGGTTGGCCAGCGCACGCGCCTCGGCCGCTTCGATCAGCAAGGGCGCCTGCTCCGGCGCCAATTGCACGGCGCGTGCGAAGGCGGCCGCGGCCTCGCTGGCGTGCCCCAGCGACAGCTGGCTGCGGCCGAGCAGGGCCCAGCCGTCGGCCCGGTTCGGATCCTTGGCCAGCGCCGCCTGCAGTTGCTTGACGCCGTCCTCCAGCGTGCGCGGCGCCTCGCGGTTCTGTGCCTGCAAGGCACGCGGAGTGCCGACCAGGGCGTACAGCGCTGCGGTCGCCACGCCCAGCGCCAGTACCGCCACGGCCAGCACCGCGCCCTTGCGCCCGCCGCTGCGCAGCGGCCACAGCACCACCGCGAACACCAGCGCCGCCAGCGCCACCGCCGCGGCCGACATGCCCCAACTCAGCATCGCCTCACCACTCCTGTTCGTCCTGCAGCGGCAGCGCGGTCGCCGCCGGCGCGCGCCGGCGCACCATCCGGATCAGCACCACCGCGCCGCCGGCCAACAGCAGCAAGGGGCCGAACCACAGCAGCCAGGTCCGCGCTTCCAGCTGCGGCCGGTACAGCACGAACTCGCCGTAGCGATCGACCAGGAACTGCTTGATCTGCGCATCCGACTTGCCCTGGTGCATGAGCTCCAGCACTTCGCGGCGCAGGTCCATGGCGATCTGCGCATGCGAATCGGCCAGCGACTGGTTCTGGCATTGCACGCAGCGCAGTTCGGCGGTCAGCGCATGGAAGCGCGCTTCCTCGGCGGCGGAGCGGTAGGCCAGCGGGGTCGGATCGGACACCGGTTCGGCGCCGGCCAGCGTGGACCACGCCAGCAGCGCCAGCAGGCCCAGCCGCAGCGCACGCCGGCCGTGGCTCATGGCGTGGCCTTGCCCTGCGCCCGCGTCGGCGGCGCGTCGCGCTCGGCCTGCTGCAAGGCCGGCAGCAGTTCGTCGCGGATGATCTGGTCGGTCAGCGGGCCGGCGTGCTTCCAACGCACCACGCCGCGCGCATCGACCAGGAAGGTCTCCGGTGCCGCGGCCACGCCCCAGTCGATCGCCGTGCGTCCCTCGGGATCGAACAGCACCGCCAGGAACGGATTGCCGAGCTGTTCCAGCCAGCGCAGCGCGTCCTCGCGGCTGTCCTTCCAGTCGTAGCCGATCACCCGCACGCGCTTGCTCAGCGCGAAGCGGGTCAGCACCGGGTGTTCCTCGCGGCAGGCCGGGCACCAGCTGCCCCACACGTTGAGCACGTACGGCGCGCCGCGCAACTCGCTGCTGCGCACGCGGATCGAGGCGTCGTGCAGCAGCGGCAGTTCGAACGCCGGTGCCGGCTTGCCGATCAGGGCCGACGGCAGCGCGTCGCGATCGGCGCTGCCGGAGCGCTGCACCGCATACACCATCAACGCCAGCAGGCCGAGGAAGAACAGGGCGCCCAGCAGGATGGCGGGCAATGGCAGGCGACGTGGAGCGGGAGCGGACATCAGGGGGTCTCCGGAGAACGACGGAAGCGCCGGTCGGCGGCGGTGACGAAACCGCCCAGCGCCATCAGCGCCGCGCCAAGCCAGATCCAGCGCACGAAGGGTTTGACGTGCACGCGCATCGCCCAGGCATTGCCGCCCAGCGGCTCGCCCAGGGCGACGTAGACGTCGCCGAACAGGCCGGGGTGGATCCCGGCCTCGGTCATGTTCTGGCCGCCGCTGGCGTACAGGCGCTTTTCCGGGTGCAGCAGCGCCAGCGGGCGATCGTCGCGCAGCACCTGCACGTGCGCGCGTTCGGCCACGTAGTTGGGGCCCTTGCGCTCGTCCAGGCCCTGCAGCTCGAAGCGGTAGCGGCCCAGGTCCAGGTGCTGTCCGGGCGCCAGCGCCACTTCGCGCTGCTGTTCCAGCGCCTCGACCAGCAGCGCGCCGGCCAGGAACACGGCGATGCCGGTGTGGGCCAGGGTCATGCCCAGCATCTCGGCGGTGAAGCGGCTGCCCTTGAGCTGTCGACGGCTCCATACGAAGCGCGCGGTGCCCAGCAGCACCCAGGTCGCGGCGGCGACGCCGGCGGCGGTCTTCCACGCGCCCTGCGGTGCCAGGAAAAAGCCGATCGCGCCGGCCAGCAGGGCCAGGCCCGCCCACGGTGCCAGCAGTGCCAGCGGCCGCGACGCCTGTTCGCGCTGCCAGCGGGTCAGCGGGCCGAACGGCAGCAGCGCCACCAGCGGCGCCATCAGCACGATGAACAAGGTGCCGAAGTAGGGCGGTCCCACCGACAGCTTGCCCAGGTCCAGCGCATCGGCCAGCAGCGGATACAGCGTGCCCAGCAGCACCATCGCGCAGGCGCAGGTCAGCAGCAGGTTGTTGGCCAGCAGCAGGGTCTCGCGCGAGGCCGGCGCGAAGCGTTGCCGCGCCTCGTCGGCCGACGCCGCCACGCGGCCGCCGCGCAGTGCGTACAGCAGCAGCGCGCTGCCGCACAGCAGGCTCAGGAACACCAGAATGAACAGGCCGCGGGTGGGATCGGCGGCGAAGGAGTGCACGCTGGTCAGCACGCCGGAGCGGACCAGGAAGGTGCCCAGCAGCGACAGCGAGAATGCGGCGATCGCCAGCAGCAGGGTCCAGGCGCCGAAGCTGCCGCGCTTCTCGGTGACCGCCTGCGAATGCAGCAACGCCGCACCGGCCAGCCACGGCATGAAGCTGGCGTTCTCCACCGGGTCCCAGAACCACCAGCCGCCCCAGCCCAGTTCGTAGTACGCCCACCAGCTGCCGAGCGCGATGCCGATGGTCAGAAAGCCCCAGGCCACGTTGGTCCACGGCCGCGTCCAGCGCAGCCAGCGCGCGTCCACCTGGCCGTCCAGCAGCGCGGCAATGGCGAACGCAAACGGCACCGCGAAGCCGACGTAGCCGGCGTACAGCAGCGGCGGATGGATTACCAGGCCGGGGTCCTGCAGCAGCGGATTGAGATCGCGCCCTTCCAGCGGCGCGGGCAGCAGCCGCGCGAACGGGTTGGAGGTGAACAGCAGGAACGCCAGGAAGCCCACGCTCACCAGCGCGAGGGTGCCGATCACCCGCGCCACCACCTGCGCCGGCAGGCGCCGCGAATACAGCGCCACCGCGCCGGTCCACAGCGCCAGGATCAGCGTCCACAGCAGCAACGAACCCTCGTGCGCGCCCCACACCGCGGAGTAGCGGTACACCAGCGGCAGCAGCGAGTTGGAGTTTTCGGCGACATAGGCCACCGAGAAATCCTGGGTCACGAAGGCGTGGGTGAGGATCGCGAAGGCGCCGGCGACCAGCGCCAGCTGCGCGAACGCCGCCGGCCGCGCCACACCCATCCAGCGCGCATCCCCGCGCTGCGCGCCGGCCAGCGGCAGCGCCGCCTGCAGCACGGCAGTGAGCAGGGCGAGGATCAGCAGGAGTTGGCCGACCTCAGGCAGCATGGCGCGGCCGGGACCCGTGACCCGGGACCCGGGGCCCGGAAGAGCGCATATGCGACTGCTGTGGTGTGGTCGCGGGAGAAGCCGGGAGCCGGGCAAAGCAGAGAAAACCAGTTTCGATGCGGAAATGCGCAGCCAAGCTGCAGACGTTGTGCAACCGCTTTTCCCGGTCCCGGGTCCCGGGTCCCGAGTCCCGACCTCTCCGCGCCATCACTGCATCGTCCCCACGTCATGCTTCCGATGCGCATCCCCCATCTTGTCCGCCAGCTCCTTCGGCATGTAGGTCTCGTCGTGCTTGGCCAGCACGTCCTCGGCGACGAACACGCCGTCGCGCATGCTGCCGGTGGCCACCACCGCCTGGCCCTCGCGGAACAGGTCGGGCAGGATCCGGTCGTAACGCACGGTCAGTTGCGCATCGCCGTCGGTCACGCGGAAGTGCGACTGCAGCGAACCCGGGGCGCGCTGGAACGAGCCTTTCTCGACCATGCCGCCGAGGCGGAAGCGCGCGTGCGCGCCGGTCTTGCCGGCCAGCACTTCGGCCGGGGTGTACAGGTAGGCGGTATTGCGCTGCAGGGCCATCGCCACCAGCGTGGTGGTCAGGCCGGCGGCCAGCACCAGCAGCATCAGCCACAGCAGGCGGCGCTTGCGCTGCGGGTTCATCGGCTCAGCTCCAGCGGCGGCGCCGGTTCGGCCTTGGCCTGGCGCTTGCGTTGCGCGCGCAGCCGCGCCGCCCGCAGCGCAGCGCGCACCTGCAGCCGCGCCAGCACGAAATCCGCGAGCAGCACGCCGGCGAACACCGCATAGGCACCGACCACATACGGCAGGTAGTTCATCCGCGCGCCTCCGCCAGTTGCGTCACCCAGTCCTTGCCGGCCTCGCGGCGCAGGTTGTCGGCGCGCGCGCGCGCCAGCAGCGAGCCGGCGAACCAGAACTTGGTCGCGGCCACCATCAACCACAGCGGCGGCAGCATGCTCGGGTCCATGCTGGACTGGCCGAACAGGCGGATGGTCTGGCCCTGGTGCAGCGAGTTCCACCACACCACCGAATAGCGGATCACCGGCAGCAGCACCACACCGACGATGGCCAGCAGCCCGGCCGCACGCGCGGCGGTGCGCCGGTCCTCGATCGCCAGGTACAGGCCCATCACGCCGATGTACAGGAACAGCAGGATCAGCTCGGTGGTCAGGCGCGGGTCCCAGTCCCACCAGGCGCCCCACATCGGCTTGCCCCAGATGCTGCCGGTCAGCAGGGTGATCAGGGTGAAGACGGCGCCGATCGGCGCGCAGGCCATCGCCAGGATCTCGCACAGCTTGATCCGCCACACCTGGGCGATGGCCGCGTAGACGGCCATCAGGCCGAACACGAACAGGCTCATCCAGGCGCTGGGCACATGGATGTAGAGGATGCGGAAGGCGTCGCTCTGCAGGCGGTCGGCCGGCACCACGAACAGCGCCTGCCAGATGCCCACGCCGGCCAGCAGCAGCGCCGCCAGGTAACACCACGGGGTCCAGCGCGCAGCGAAGCGATCGAAGGTCGGCGGCGAACCGAGTTGGTGGAACCAGCGGACGAGAGAGACCATGCGGACGATTCTAGCTGGCGGGAGGCGGGCTTCGATGCGACAACGACGGAACGGCGATGGAGCACTGCGCTTGCATGGTACGGCCGCCGCCGCGCCGGCGCTGCGCCAACGGCTCAGCTCAGCGAGATGCGGATCGCCGCGGCCGCCGCCAGCGGCGCCAGCACCAGGCCCGCCACCAGACCCGCGGCCAGCAACAGCAGGCCGCCGGCCGGGTCCAGGCCCTGCGCCGCCGCCGCCACGCTGCCGGCGCCGAACACCAGCACCGGCACGTACAGCGGCAACGCCAGCAGCGCGACCAGGATGCCGGCGCGCTTCATGCCCACCGTCAGCGCCGCGACCACCGCGCCGAGCAGGCTCAGCAGCGGGGTCCCCAGCGCCAACGATGCCAGCAGCACCGGCATGCGGTCATGCGGCAGGTGCAGCAATTCGCCGAGCAGCGGCGCGGCCACGATCAGCGGCAACGCGGTGGTGACCCAGTGCAGCAGCACCCGCACCAGTACCAGCCAGGCCAGCGGCACCGGCGCCAGCAGCCACTGCTCCAGCGAGCCGTCCTCGGCATCGCTGCGGAACAGGCTGTCCAGTGCCAGCAGACCGGCCAGCAGCACCGCCAGCCACAGCGCGGCGCCGGCCACCTCGCCGAGCAGGCGCGGCTGGTTGCCCAGCGCCAGCGCGAACAGGGCCACGATCAGCAGGGCGAACAGCGCCGGCTGCAGCGCGTCGCCGCGGCGGCGCCACAGCAGGCGCAGGTCGCGCACCAGCAGTGCGCGGGTGGCCTGCCAAAGGGAGGGAACGGGCGTGGCCAGGCTCATGCGGCGACTCCGCTCAAGCTCAGCATGCGGGTACGCACCGGTGGCGCGGCATAGGCGCCATGGGTGGTGACCAGGGCCGCGCCGCCGCTGCGCAGGTGCGCGGCGATCATGCGGTTGACCAGGGTGATGCCGTCCAGGTCGAGGTTGGCGTAGGGCTCGTCGAGCAGCCACAGCGGCGCCGGCGACAGCCACATCCGCGCCAGCGCCAGGCGCTTCTTCTGCCCGGCGGACAACTGCCGCACCAGGGTGTCCTCGTAGCCGGCCAGGCCGACGATGGCCAGCGCGCTGCCGGGCATCTGCTTGGCGCGGCGCCCCTGCAGGCCGCACAGGTAGTGCAGGTTCTCTAGGGTGCTCAGGTCGGCCTTCAGCGCGCCCAGGTGGCCCAGGTAGGCCATGAAGCGGGCGCGGTCGCCGCGCCGCACCGGGTGGCCGTCGATCTCGATGCGCCCGGCCTCGGCACGCAGCAGGCCGACCAGCACCCGCAGCAGGGTGGTCTTGCCGGCGCCGTTGTCGCCCTGCACCAGCAGCGCCTCGCCGGCATCCAGGTGGAAGTCCAGCGGACCGAACACCGCTGCGTCGTCGCGGGCAAACGTGAGCCCGTGCGCGGCCAGCAGCGGCGGCGGGGTGTACAGCGGATCGGTCATCGGCGAAGGCCGCGGCGGATGGCGCGGCGGCGGGCGGCAAGGGAAGGCGCGCATTGTATCGGCATGCGGGCGTCCGGCGGATGCCGGCGGCGGCACACGCGGCGATGCGCACATTGCCCCGTGGCGGCGGCCAGGCGATGGCGCATCGCCGGCAAGCGGCTTTGCGTACACTCGGCGTTTTCCCGCTGCCCGCAGATCCCCCGCATGCATCCGCAGACCAAGCTGCCCAAGGTGGGCACCACCATCTTCACCGTGATGTCGCAACTGGCCGCCGAGCACGGCGCGGTCAACCTGGGCCAGGGCTTTCCCGATTTCCCGGTGCCGCCGCGGCTGATCGAGGCACTGGCCCGCGCCATGCGCGACGGCCACAATCAGTACCCGCCGATGACCGGCGTGCCGGCGCTGCGCCAGGCGATCGCCGAGAAGGCGCTGCGCTGCTACGGCGCCCAGGTCGATGCCGACACCGAGGTCACCGTCACCAGCGGTGCCACCGAGGCGCTGTTCAACGCCATCCACGCCGTGGTGCGCCCGGGCGAGGAAGTGATCGTGCTGGATCCGGCCTACGACAGCTACGAACCGGCGATCGACCTGGCCGGCGCGCGTGCGGTGCACGTGCCGCTGGATCCGCACACGTTCGCGGTGGACTGGGAGCGCGTGCGCGCGGCGATCACCCCGCGCACCCGCCTGCTGATGCTCAACAGCCCGCACAACCCGTCCGGCGCGATGTTCGGCGCCGACGACCTGCAGGCGGTGGCCGAGCTGCTGCGTGGCAGCGACATCTTCCTGATCTCCGACGAGGTCTACGAGCACATCGTGTTCGACGGCCGCCGCCACGAATCGGTGCTGCGCTGGCCGGAGCTGCGCGAGCGCGCTTTCGTCGTCTCCAGCTTCGGCAAGACCTATCACTGCACCGGCTGGAAGATCGGCTACGCGATCGCGCCGCCGGCGCTCAGCGCCGAGTTCCGCAAGGTCCACCAGTACAACACCTTCACCAGCTTCGGCCCGGCCCAGCACGCCTTCGCCGCGATGATCCGCGAGGAGCCCGAGCACGACGAACAGCTCGGCGCGTTCTACCAGGCCAAGCGCGACCGCTTCCGTGCGCAGTTGCTAGGCACCCGGCTGACGCCGCTGCCGGTCCCGGGCGGCTATTTCCAGCTGGTGGACTATTCGGCAGTCAGCGACCTGCCCGATACCGAGTTCGTGAAGTGGCTGACCATCGAGAAGGGCGTGGCGGCGATCCCGCTGTCGCCGTTCTACCAGGACCCGCCGCAAGGGCAGCGCCTGGCGCGGCTGTGCTTCGCCAAGAACGAGGCGACGCTGGATGCGGCGATCGAGCGGCTTCGCGCGCTGTAGCGCGCGTAAGCACCGGGATTCGGGAATGGGGAATCGGGATTCGTGGAAGCCGGTTACTGGGCGGGGTAGGGTATGTCGGTCGCTGGGATCTATTTCGGGGTCACGTTCGGGTTGGCGGCGGTCTGCGCGGTGGTCGACGGCGCGCTGTTCTACGGGCATGTGCTGACTGGATTGGCTGATCGTGGTCAGCGTGTCGGGATGGATTTCGGGGTGGTGCCGTTCCGGCGGCAGGCCTACGTGGACCGCTATCTCGGCCTCCTGACGCCGCAGGAGCGGGGCACGCTCGCCAACCGCCTGGTCCGCCACCTGCCATGGGTAACGCCTACACTTGGGCTGCTGTGCCTGGTCGGCACGATCTGCATCGGAGTACGTTGGGGATGACACAGGTGGCACAGGATCTGAGGATTTCATTGGTCCAGGGCGACACCCGCTGGCACGATCCGGCCGGCAACCGCGTGCATTACGCCGAATTGCTGGCGCCGCTGGCCGGCGTCACCGACCTGGTGATCCTGCCAGAGACCTTCACCAGCGGCTTCTCCAACGATGCGCTGGCGCAGGCCGAGGACATGAACGGGCCGACCGTGGCCTGGATCCGCGAGCAGGCGGCGCGACTGGGCGCGGCGGTGACCGGCAGCGTGCAGTTGCGCGTGCCCGGCGCCGACGGCGAGGCCAAGGTGTTCAACCGGCTGCTGTGGGCCACGCCGGACGGCGCGCTGCAGCACTACGACAAGCGCCACCTGTTCCGCTACGGCAACGAACATCTGCGCTATGCCGCCGGGCGCGAACGCCTGTGCGTGGAGTGGAAAGGCTGGCGGATCAATCCGCAGGTCTGCTACGACCTGCGCTTTCCGGTGTTCTGCCGCAACCGCTACGATGTCGAGCGCCCCGGCCAGCTGGATTTCGACCTGCAGCTGTTCGTCGCCAACTGGCCGTCGGCGCGCGCCTACGCCTGGCGCACGCTGCTGCGCGCGCGCGCGATCGAGAACCTGTGCTTCGTGGCCGCGGTCAACCGCGTCGGCGTGGACGGCAACGAGTTGCACTATGCCGGCGACAGCGCGGTGATCGATTTCCTCGGCCAGCCGCAGCTGGAGATCCGCGAGCGCGAGCAGGTGGCCACCACCACCATCTCCGCCGCCGCGCTGGCCGCGCACCGCGCGCGCTTCCCGGCCATGCTCGATGCGGACGCCTTCAGCCTGGACGATTAGCGGGAGAGGAGTGGCTTGGGCCGCGACTCGGTTCGCCGGAAACACCCCGGTCGTGGTTGGACGACACCTCCGATAGCGATGAAAGTGTCCTCGTAGGAGCGGCTTCAGCCGCGACCGAGGCGTTCTCGGGAAAGCCCGTCGCGGCTGAAGCCGCTCCTACGCGACAAGCGGCCTCCGGCTTGATCGCGACGAAAGCCGGCGCTGCGAGGCGCCATGAAGTCTGGGTCGAGGGAGCGACGTCTGCTACCGAGCCACGGTCGACTCCGTCATGGGAGTTGCCCTCGCATCCGCGGCTGGCCTTGCCCGCCGCAAGTGGAAATGCCTGCTGAACGCACGCGCGGGGCCCCCGTTACCTTGTCGCGGCCACGACAACCCCGTTGCTACTCTCGCGGCCAGTCCACCCACCGGTAATGCTCACATGATCAAGTCGCTTTCTCTGCTCGCACTGCTGGGCGCGGCCGCCCTCGCGCCGCAGGCCCAGGCCGCCGGCAACATCGATTGCAAACTCTCCTTCAACCTGTCGGGCTGGTCGGTGCTCTACAAGACCGCCAAGGGCACCGGTACCATCACCTGCAACGACGGCGCGGTGATTCCGGTCAAGATCAGCAGCAAGGGCGGTGGCCTGACGGTCGGCAAGTCCAAGATCGTCGGCGGCCGCGGCACCTTCAGCGGCGCTTACAGCCTCAACGACCTGTTCGGAACCTATGCCGCCGCCGAAGCACACGCGGGCCTGGTGAAGTCCAGCACCGCGCAGGTCGTCACCAAGGGCGATATCTCGCTGGCCCTGGCTGGCACGGGCGAAGGCGTCGATCTGGGCGTCAACGTCGGCAACTTCGTGATCGAGCGCCGCAAGTAAGGCACCGCCTCCTGCCTGCGCTGCGGCGCAGGCGGGGCGGTTACGACGCAACGAATCGAATCCAGGCGCAGTGCGCCTGGATTCTTTTTTGCGTCACTGGTTTTTCGCGGCCATCCACCGCAAGTCGGCCACGCGCTGGAGATGCAAGGCGACCCGACCAAGCGCGCCCTGCGCCAGGACGCGCTTGGTGTCTGCTCTGTGCTTACTGCTGCGCGAACACCCAGGCCAACTGGCCGCGCACCGGCTCCGGGGTCGCCAATGCCTGGCGGTACAGGGTGCGCGCGGTCCAACAGGCGTCCTCGTCGCTGGCCTTGGCGATCTCCGGCAACACCCGCATCAGGCGCTGCTGCTGGTCGGCGGGCAGCGACTTGACCAGCGTGCCCATCGCCGCCTGGATCTGCTGCTGGGTTACCGGCTGCGCCGGGGTCTTGTTCAACTCCGCGTCGGTGGCCTTCAACGAGACGTCGAACCAGCGGTCGATCTGCGCCTGCGGCAGCTTTTCCAGTCCCGACAGCATCGCCGCGCTCAGCGCCTGCGCGTCGTTGGGATTGCCGCCGCGGGCCAACACGGCGCATTGCGACACATCGACCTTTTCGCTGACCTGGGAGAGGATCTGCAGGCGCTGTTCCAGCGTCGCGTGGTCCAGCCGCGCGATGCCGTTCTGCGCCAGCTGGAAGCCGGCCTGCTGCGCCTGCGGGCCGCTCTGCTTGAGCAGCGCCACGTAGCGCGGATCGTTGGCCAGCTTGCGCAGCATGCGATCGAACGGCGCGTGCAGCGGCGAACTGGCAGGGTAGGGGTTCTGCGCCGCGGCGATTT
Organism: Xanthomonas sp. 3498; assembly: GCF_014199795.1. Taxonomy (NCBI): domain Bacteria; kingdom Pseudomonadati; phylum Pseudomonadota; class Gammaproteobacteria; order Lysobacterales; family Lysobacteraceae; genus Xanthomonas; species Xanthomonas sp. 3498. The sequence goes on along the minus strand of NZ_JACHOH010000004.1, from coordinate 176,272 downwards.
CTTCCTGGGCCTTCTGCTGCGCCTTCTGGCAGGCGGCGAGGCTCAGCACGCCGGCGATCAGCAGCGGCAGGGCGATCTTCATCTTCCGTGTCATCGGGATTCCTGGTTGGTAAGAGCGGCCAACAGCGGTGGCCGCCGGATGCGCCAGGATATCGGCTTCGTCCGCGCAGGGCGAACGGCACACTACTGCGCGCGCTGGTGTCGCCACATGCATGTCGCTCACCAGCGAGGACGCCATCGAGCGCCGCGTGGGCGGTAGCCGCCACGGCCATCGCCATTGAGCGTGGGGCTTCGCGCTGCCTATCATCGCGGTCCTCCCTCTGTGCGCGAGATCGTCCCATGAATGCCGGAATGCTGGTTGGCCTGGTCGCGCTTGGGGTCGGTGCTCCGTCCCTGGCCGCCTCGCAGGAGGCAGGCGTCAGGGATGCGGTCATCCAGCACCTGGACCTGACCTCTTTTCCCAACTCGGTCGGTCCCCGTCGCATGCCGGGGAAGACGACGTTCGCGGACTATGGCTTCGTGGACGTCACAAAAACCGCCAATGGCGCCCGCCTGCTCCAGGCCGACAAAGGCTGGATGATGCGCTTCGAGGTGCTATCTGCCGACCCCACGTCCGTACGCCTGTGTTTCCATGACAACGGGCTGGCCAGGCCCGGCGACACAAGCGCCCCGAGCTACAACGCAACCTCGGCGCTGCTCGTCGCGAAGTCTGCTCATGGCAACTGGATTGCCAGGCAGGTGCCCGACGGGTTTGCGGACTGCAGGAACGATCCTGCCGATGCTTGAGCGAGCGGGCGGCCGCGATACGGACCGTCTCACGTAGGTGACGCGGACGCCGGCGTCCAGCGGCCTGCTCCATTTCCGCTGGCGCTAGCGCCCAACGAAAAAGGGCGCCGCTTGCGCAGACGCCCTTGTCGGGAGCGGGGCAGGCCGACGCGCGCCGCGCCGGCACCGTCACTCAGCCGCCGCGCGAACCGCCGCGGTTGCCGCCGCCGCCGGGACGGCCGCCGCCGCCCGGCGGACGACCGCCAGCCGGGCGGTTGCCGCCGCCGGGGCGTCCGCCCGGACCCGGGCCGCGCTTCTGGCCGCCGGCCGGGCGCGCTGCGCGCGGCGCGGCGCCGTAGGGACTGAAGCCGGGGTTGGCGTGATCGGACGGGAAGCTCGGCGCATTGGCCGGATGCCCGTACGGGTGCGCCTTGCGCTGCCCCTGGCCTTGGCCCTGACCGCGGCCCTGGCCGGCCCCGGCGCCCGCACCGGCACCGGCCGGACGCGGCTTGGCGTAAGGACGCCCCTGGCCCTGACCCTGGCCCTGGCCGCGAGCGCCGGGACCGGCGTTGCGGTGGCCGGTCGGGCCGGTGCTCACGCCATCGGGCACGTACCAGGTGCGGAACGCGGCCGGGTTGCCGTCCGGCAGCGGCTTGGGGCCCTTCGGCGTGCGCTGCTTGAACGGCTTCTGCGCCTGCTTGGCGGCCATTTCGCCGCTCACGGTCAGGCCGCCGTGCGGCTTCTTGCCGCCGCGGCCGCGGCCGCGGTCCTCGCGGAAATTGTCGAAGCGGCGCAGCTCGCGGCCTTCGTCGGCGGTGTTGTGGCCGTTGACGTAGGCGTTGCCGCCGCGACCGACCTGCACGGTGGCCTTGGCCGCCTTGCGCTGGCCGATCACCGGCTGCAGGGTCAGCGCCGACGGGGTGCCTTCCTCCAGCTTCAGCTCGGCGCGCAGCGCCTCGACCTTGTCCTGCGCCAGTTCCATCGAGTGCCCGCGCAGCAGCTCGCGCGGCAGCGCGATCTTGCCGTAGCGGGTGCGCTTGAGCCGGCTGACCTGGCAGCCCTGCGATTCCCACAGGCGCCGCACTTCGCGGTTGCGGCCTTCCTTGACCACCACCCGGAACCAGTCGTGCGAGTCGGTGCCGCCGATGCGTTCGATCTCGTCGAACTTGGCGCCGCCGTCCTCCAGCAGCACGCCGCGCGAGAGCCTCTCGATCATGCTGTCGGGCACCGTCTCTTCGCCTTCCGGGGCGCGCACGCGCACCACGTACTCGCGCTCGATCTCGTAGGAGGGGTGCATCATCGCGTTGGCCAGCTCGCCGTCGGTGGTAAGCAGCAGCAGGCCGGTGGTGTTGATGTCCAGGCGGCCGATCGCGATCCAGCGCGCGCCCTTCAGCGCCGGCAGCGCCTCGAAGATGGTCGGGCGGCCTTCGGGATCTTCGCGCGTGGTCACTTCGCCTTCGGGCTTGTTGTAGATCAGCACGCGCGAAGGCTCGGTCAGCGCGCTGGCGACGAAGCTGCGGCCGTCCAGCTCGATCTTGTCGCCGCTGCGGATCGACATGCCGGTCTGCGCGACCTCGCCGTTGACCTTGACCAGGCCGTCGGCGATGCGCTGTTCCAGCGCCCGGCGCGACCCCAGCCCGGCCTGGGCCAGGACCTTGTGCAGGCGTTCTTCCAGTTTCGGCTGCTCGCCGGCAGCGGCATCGCGCTTGAGCGAGAGCTTGTTCAACGACAGCTTGCGGGAGGTGTCACTCATTTACTTGGCTCCGGCCGGCGCGTTGCGCGTCGGCCTGTGGTTCGGAATCGGCATCGTCAACAGCCACGGTCGTCGTCGCGACGGCGTTGTCTTCGGCTTCGTTCGCATCCGCCGCGCGCTCTCCCGGCGCGGCTTCGGGTTCGCCCGTCGGGGCGGTCGTGGGATCCGTGGCCGGCGGCGCGTCGGCGTCGTCGGTCGCGGGGGTGTGCGGTGTTGCGGTGTCGCTTGCGTCTGCTGCTACGTCGGCATCGTCATCGGCGTCTGCGGCCGCGTCTGCCTGCGCCGTCGCGCTGGGCGCGGCGGATTCGCCGGCGGCCGCGGCCTGCGGCGTGGTGTCGCCCTGGTCGCCCTGGTCGGCGGCCTCGCCCGGGGCGGCATCGGCCTGGGCCATGTCGCCGACCGGCAGCGCGTCGCGGTCCAGCGGCAGCTGCGGTTCCAGTTCGCCGATGTCCTTGAGTTCGGACAGCGGCGGCAGTTCGTCCAGGCGCTTGAGCCCGAAATAGTCCAGGAAGGTCTTGGTGGTGCCGAACAGCGCCGGCTTGCCCGGCACGTCGCGGTGCCCGACCACGCGGATCCATTCGCGCTCTTCCAGCGCCTGGATGATGTTGCTGCTGACCGCCACGCCGCGCACCTGCTCGATCTCGCCGCGGGTGATCGGCTGCCGGTAGGCGATCAGCGCCAGGGTCTCCAGCGTGGCGCGGGTGTAGCGGGTCTTGCGCTCGGTCCACAGCCGCGCCACCCAGGCGTGCACGTCGCTGCGCACCTGGTAGCGGAACCCGGAGGCCACTTCGACCAGTTCCACGCCGCGGCCCTCGCAGGCCTCGCGCAGCAGTTCCAGCGCGCGCTCGATGCTGCCCGGCGGCGCGGGTTCCTCCTCCGGGAACAGGCCGTGCAACTGCGCCAGCGGCAACGGCTGGTTGGCGGCGAGCAGGGCGGCCTCGACGATGCGGTTGATCAGCGCTTGATCCATGCGTGGACGGGTTCTCGGTGGACTCAGGTGGTGGCGTCGGCGGCGTCGCTGTCGTCGAACTCGCTGTTGAACTGCAGCGGTGCGTTGGTGTTGCCCAGCGCCAGCGACTTGACGTAGATCGGCGGCAGCGGCGGTCGCTCGGCGGCATCAGCGGGGACGTGCGCCAGCGGCTCCTGGACGATGTCCAGCAACTGCTCCTTGGCCAGTTCCAGCAGCGCCAGGAAGGTGACCAGCACGCCCAGCTTGCCTTCCTCGGCACTGAACAGCGATTCGAAACGGTGGAACTTGCCGTCGTCCAGACGGCCCAGCACATCGCCCATGCGCTGGCGCACGCTCAGCGCCTCGCGCTTGATGGCGTGGCCGCTGAACAGTTCGGCGCGCTTGAGCACGTCGTACAGCGCCAGCAGCATTTCCTTCAGCTCCACCGGCGGCGGCAGCTTGACCGCGGCCCGGTCCGGCACGTGGGCGTGTGCCGGGGTGGTGTCGCGGTCCTGCCGCGGCAGCGCGTCGATGTCCTCGGCAGCCTGCTTGAAACGTTCGTACTCCTGCAAGCGGCGGACCAGTTCGGCGCGCGGGTCCGTTTCCTCGCCGTCTTCGGCCGGCGGCCGCGGCAGCAGCATCCGCGACTTGATCTCGGCCAGGATCGCGGCCATCACCAGGTATTCGGCCGCCAGCTCGAAGCGCAGCTCCTGCATCACGTTGATGTAGTCCACGTACTGCCGGGTGATCTCGGCGACGGGGATGTCCAGGATGTCCAGGTTCTGCCGGCGGATCAGGTACAGCAGCAGGTCCAGCGGGCCTTCGAACGCGTCCAGGATGACTTCCAGCGCATCCGGCGGAATATACAGATCCTGCGGGATCTGCAGTACCGGTTGCCCATGCACGACCGCCAGCGGCATTTCCTGCTGCTGTGGCGGGGTCGTCTGGATTGGCGGGTTCGCGTCGAGCGCGAGTTCGGAGGTCATCGGTTGGACATTGGTGTTGCGGTAGCGAAGGGCCGGGCAGGCGCGACCCGGCGCGGCTCCTTGCCGGCAGTGCTGCGGTTCAATGGCGCGTCGTCCCCGCAACGCGCTCGGTACTTCAACAAGACACACGACGCACGCCACGCGTGTCGTGGCGGCGGGAACTACAGAGGAGGACGTCTGCGCGGGCGGTGTCAGGCAGCGAATCGGTCGTCGGAAGGGGCTTGGGGTCGCCGATCACCGACGGGCCGCTGCATCCGGCCGCGTGCAATGGAACCAAGGGTAATGCGCCGGCGGGGTCGGTGTCCAGCGCCGCCGCACCGGGGCAGGTCCTACAATGGCACGTCTGTGAAGATAGAACGAGGGCGAAGACGCGATGTGGTACGTGATCGAGGGGTACGACGTGGCCGATGCGCTGCCGCGGCGGGCGGTGGCGCGGCCGGCGCATCTGCAGCGGCTGACCCAGTTGCAGGAGGCCGGGCGGCTGTTGCTGGCCGGGCCGTGCCCGGCGATCGACGCCGAGGATCCGGGCCCGGCCGGCTTCAGCGGCAGCCTGGTGGTAGCTGCGTTCGATTCGCTGGCCGAGGCGCAGGCCTGGGCCGAGGCCGATCCGTATGTCGCTGCCGGGGTCTACGCCCGGGTCGAGGTGCGGCCGTTCCGCAAGGTGCTGCCATGAGCCAGGTCGGTGCCGAGCGGGTGGCGCGCATCCGCGCCGCGCTGGAGGCGGCATTCGCGCCGCAGGCGCTGGAGGTCGAGGACGACAGCCATCGCCATGCCGGCCACGCCGGCGCGCGCGATGGCCGCGGGCATTTCAATGTCCACATCATTAGTGCCGCCTTCGCTGGGGCGCCGCCGCTGGCCCGGCACCGCGCCGTCTATGCCGCGCTGGGCGAGATGATGCAGACCGATATCCATGCGCTGTCGATCCGCGCCGAGGTGCCGGTCACGGCCGGCTGACGCCTGTGGCCGATCGGGTGCCGCCAGCCCGAATCGGGGTGCGCACCCCGCGGAAAACCGGAATCTGCACCTGGATTATGTTGCGTTGCGGCACGATTCCGGTCGCTTTCGCATTATTCAAGTGGCTGAAAAATAAGGCGTTTATTGTAAAAATAACAAAAGGCTTCTGCCTCGCGCTGAAAACGATTACAGTCCGCGCCAGTTTCTCAAGGTCTCTGCCGCGGAGGGCGGCACGATGGCGAAGAGCGCGGTCACCATCAAAGATGTCGCACGCGAGGCCCGGGTTTCCGTGGCCACCGTGTCGCGTGCGCTCAACGGTCACGAGAACGTGGCCGCGCCGGTGCGGACCCTGGTCCTGGAAGTGGCCGAACGCCTGCGCTACAGCCCGCATGCGGCGGCGCGCAGCCTCAGCAGCCGCCGCACCCAGACCCTGGGCGTGGTGCTGCCCGACCTGTACGGCGAATTCTTCTCCGAACTGATCCGCGGCATCGACGGCGCCGCCCGCGCGCGCCGCCAGCACCTGCTGGTGTCCAGCTACCACGGCGACCCGGAAGAGCAGGGGCGGGCGCTGCGCGCGATGCGCGGCCGCGTCGACGGCCTGCTGGTGCTGTCGCCGTATGCCGAGCGCCCGGGTTTCCTCACCGACAACCTGCCGCAGGCGTTGCCGACGGTGTTGATCAACACCCACCTGCCGGGCACCGAGTACCCGGTGCTGAGCATCGACGACCATGCCGGTGCGGTGGCGATGACCGAGCACCTGCTGGCGATGGGACATCGCCGCATCGCCTTCATCGGCGGGCCGGAATTGAACTTCGACGCGCGCGAACGCCTGCGCGGCTTCCGCGATGCCATCGCGCGCCATCCCGGCGAGGCGCACGGCCAGGAGTTTCCGGGCGACTTCGACGAAGCCTCCGGCTACCGCGCCGGACAGGCGATGCTGCAGGCCGACGCGCTGCCCGATGCGGTGTTCGCCGCCAACGACATGACCGCGCTCGGCTGCCTCTACGCTTTCACCCAGCGCGATGTGCGCGTGCCCGACGACGTCGCGCTCGCAGGCTTCGACGACATCCCGTTGGCGCGTTTCGTTCACCCATCCCTCACCACCATGCGCGTCAGCATCGCCGGGCTTGGTGAGCAGGCGATGCATCGCCTACTGCAGCTGATCGATCGGCCCGACGCGGACGACGGACAGCGGCAGACCCTGGTTCCTACGTTGGTCGTGCGCGATTCCAGCACGGCCCGTTCCTGATGCGACGCGGTGTCCGCGCCGCATCGCTTGTTCCACTTCGTTCCATCGAAGCACCACGCACCACCCATAACGAGCATCACGTCTTCCTGGAGGGAAAACCCCACATGCAACACACCCCGCACTCCGCCCGGCCCACGCGCAAGCTGTTGACCTGCGCCCTCGCCAGTTGCCTGCTGCTGGGCGCCGCGCCGGCATTCGCACAAAGCACCGGCGCCACCATCCGCGGCCAGGTCAAGGTCGATTCGGCACCGGCCGCGTCCGCGCAGGTCACCGCCACCAACCTGGCCACCGGTCTGACCCGCAGCGTGCAGACCAGCAACGGCACCTATTCGGTCGGCGGCCTGCCGCCGGGTTCCTACCGCATCGACGTCACCGCCGACGGCAAGACCACCTCGCAGAACGTCACCGTGCAGGTCGGCCAGACCGCGACCCTGGACCTGGGCGTGGGCGGCGAAGCGGCCACCGCCAACGGGCAGGGCGCGACCACGCTCGACGCGGTGCAGGTGCAGGCGCCGCCGGTGCTGGTGGAAACCCGCACTTCGGAGAACGCCACCTACATTTCCAACGTGCAGATCGAGAAGCTGCCGCAGGCCACGCGCAACTTCCTGGAGTTGGCCGACAGCGTGCCGAGCGTGCAGTTCCAGCGTGATGCCAAGGGCAACACCACGGTGCGTTCCGGTGCGACCTCGGCCAACGGCACCAACGTCTACATCGACGGCATCAGCCAGAAGAACTACGTGCTGACCGGCGGCGTCAGCGGCCAGGATTCCAGCCGCGGCAATCCGTTCCCGCAGTCGGCGATCGGCGAGTACAAGGTCATCACCTCCAACTACAAGGCGGAGTTCGACCAGGTCAGCAGCGCGGCGATCGTCGCCTCGACCAAGTCCGGCACCAACGATTTCCACGGCAGCTTCTTCTGGGATACGACCAACGACGACTGGCGCGCCGAAAGCCCGCTGGAGCGCAAGGCCGGCCAGCGCGACGACTTCTCCGAGACTCAGTACGGCGCCACCTTCAGCGGCCCGATCCTCAAGGACCGTGCGCACTTCTTCGTGGCCTACGAGGCCAAGGAATACAACACGCCGAACACGGTGATCCCGGGCGGCATCTACGCCGACCGCGTCGACCAGTTGCCGGCGCAGCTGCAGCCGCTGGTCGCCACCTACAGCACCCCGTTCAAGGAAGACCTGTACTTCGGCAAGATCGACTGGACCCTGGGCGACAACAACCTGTTCGAGCTGACCGGCAAGTACCGCAAGGAAGATGAGCTGTCGGACATCGGCGACACCACCACCTACCAGCACGGCAGCACCAACGGGCAGAAGGAAAAGCGCGCCAACCTGCGTTGGCAGTACAGCGGCGAGGCCTTCCTCAACGATCTGAACCTGAGCTACGAGAGCGCGTTCTGGACCCAGACCCCGCTCACCGACGGCAGCGGCTACGTGCTGTCCTACGTGCCGCAGGCCGGCAACGAGACCACCATCCTCAGCGCCGGCGCCGGCAGCAGCTTCCAGAACAAGGGCCAGAAGGGCTGGACTCTGCAGGACGACCTGACCCTCAACAGCCTCGACTGGCACGGCAGCCACACCATCAAGATGGGTGTGAAGTACAAGGACATCCAGCTCGATTCGACCCAGATCAATCCGGCCAATCCGCAGTACTACTACAACATCCTCAGCGATGTCGGCACGCCGTACCGGGTGCGCTTCGGCGACACCGGCGACGGCGGTTCGGTGCAGTCGCAGAACAAGCAGTACGGCATCTACCTGCAGGACGACTGGGAGGTCAACGAACACCTGACCCTGAACCTGGGCGTGCGCTACGACTACGAGAAGACCCCGTCGTTCCTCGACTTCGTCACCCCGGCCGACGTCGCCAGCGCGCTGCTGAACTGGCGCAACCTGGACAACGCCAACTACGACATCGCCAACTACATCAGCACCGGCAACAACCGCAAGGCGTTCAAGGATGCCTGGCAGCCGCGCCTGGGCTTCTCCTACGACCTGTTCGGCGACCAGGCGCACGTGATCTACGGCGGCGCCGGTCGCGCGTACGATCGCAACCTGTTCGACTACCTGGCGCTGGAGCAGCTGAACAACAACTTCCGTTCCTACAGCTACTACTTCAACAGCGCCAACACGCCGTGCCTCGGCCAGCCGTGCGTGGCATGGGATCCGAATTATGCGACCCAGGCCGGCCTGGCCGGGCTGGCGGCGTCCAACACCGGTGGTGCCGGCGGTGGCCGCGAGGTCTACCTGATCGACAACAACATCAAGGTGCCTTACTCCGACCAGTTCAGTCTGGGCATGCGCAACATGGTGCATTTCTGGGGCAACGACTGGTACACGGACGTGACCCTGAGCCACATCGTCAGCGAGGACGGCTTCGTGTTCCTGCGCGGCAACCGCCGTGCCGACGGCTCGTTCTTCCTGCCCGGCACCACCTCCGGTGTGCCGACCGACTCGCCCAATGGCTACAGTGCGATCGTGCTCGGCACCAACGGCCTGAAGACGCGCAACAACCAGCTGGCGCTGAAGCTGGACAAGCCCTACGACAAGGAATCCGGCTGGGGCCTGACCGTGGCCTACACCTTCTCCGATGCGAAGGAGAACCGTCAGTACGGCGAGCACTACGCACTGGACCAGCCGTCGATGGCCGGCTACGGCTGGCGTGAGGCCGGCGGCATCCCGAAGAACCGCCTGGTGGTCACCGGCATCTACGACCTGCCGTACGACGTCACCCTGTCGGCGAAGCTGTCGCTGGCCAGTCAGACCCCGCGCTACGGCACCGACTGCCTGGCGGGCAACGACCAGTGCTATATCATTCAGTACAAGCCGGATTCCACGCTGGGCTACAAGGAATTCAGCCTGGCGGCGAACAAGGAATGGGATACCGGTTCGGGCATCAAGTTCAACGTCCGTGCCGATGTCATCAACCTGTTCAACTGGACCAATTACGCGGACTACAACACCGATACCGGCACCTACGCCGATCTGAACACGGCGTTCGGCACGCCGAACGGCGTGCTCGCCTCGCCGATGCGGACGTTCAAGCTGTCGTTTGGCTTGAACTGGTAAGTAGGGTCGCCGCGGCTCCCGTGCACCGGGGGCCGCGGCGATGCGGAAGTGGGGTATTTTTTGCGTGCATGTAAACGATTTCACGGGGGGCACGATGAAGAAGCAGCGCAGTTTCATCAGGTTTTCGTTGATGGTGATGGCAGCAGGGGTGCTGCTGACGGCGTGCAAGAAGACCGAGGAGCCGAAGGCGGTGGAGAAGAAGCCGGTCAAGGTCATCCTGGTCGAAGCCGAACTGCCACCGAAACTGCTGAAGCCGGAACTGCCGCCCCTGTTCGAGGACATCGAACGCCGCACCTTCCAGTTCTTCTGGGACACCACCAACGAGCAGAACGGCATGGCGGTGGATCGCTATCCGTCGCGGCCGTTCGCGTCCATCGCGTCGGTCGGCTTCGCGCTCACCGTCTACCCCATCGGCTACGAGAACGGCTGGATCAGTCGCGAGCAGGCGGTGCAGCGCACCCTGACCACGCTGCGCTTTTTGCGCGATCTGCCGGTCGGTCCGCAACGCACCGGCCGCGCCGGCTACAAGGGTTTCTACTACCACTTCCTGGACATGCAGAAGGGGCTGCGCTACGACCAGTGGGTGGAACTGTCCAGCGTGGACACCGCGCTGCTGATGATGGGCGTGCTGTTCGCCCAGTCCTACTATGAAGGCGACACTGCCGACGAGAAGGAGATCCGCCAGATCGCCGACACGCTGTACCGGCGCGTGGACTGGCCGTGGATGCAGCAGCGCAAGCCGCTGATCTCGATGGGCTGGTATCCCGAGCGCGGCTTCATCCAGCACGACTGGATGGGCTACAACGAAGGCATGATGGTGTACCTGCTGGCGCTGGGTTCGCCGACCCATCCGGTGGAGCCGGACGCGTGGCAGGAGTGGACGCGCACCTACAACAAGGACTGGGGCGTGTACTACGGCCAGGAATACCTGGCGTTCGGCCCGTTGTTCGCGCACCAGTACAACCACGTCTGGATCGATTTCCGCGACATCCAGGACCAGTACATGCGCGAGCATGGCATCGACTACTTCCTCAACAGCCGCCGCGCCACGCTGGCGCAGCGCGAGTACGCCATCGACAATCCGATGAAGTGGAAGGAGTACGGCGAGAACGTGTGGGGCCTGACCGCCAGCGACGGTCCGCAGAACACCACCCAGGACTACCGCGGCGAGCAGCGCCAGTTCTTCCACTACCGCACCCGCGGCGCCGGCCTGTTCGAGGCCTTCGACGACGGCACCATCGCGCCGACCGCAGCGGTGTCCTCGATCGTGTTCGCGCCGGAGGTGGTGATTCCGGCGACCCAGGAAATGCACAAGCGCTTCGGCGACTTCCTGTATTCGAGCTACGGTTTCCTGGATTCGTTCAACCCCAGCTTCAACTACGATATCCCGCTCAAGACCGGCCGCATGATCCCCAACCGCGGCTGGGTCGCCAGCGACTACATCGGCATCGACCAGGGCGCGATCGTCACCATGATCGCCAACTACCGCAACGAGTTCGTCTGGAACGTGATGAAGAAGAACAAGTACATCCGCACCGGACTGGAGCGCGCCGGCTTCACCGGCGGCTGGCTGACCCCGGAAGGCGAGACCCAGCCGCTGCCCAAGAAGGACGAGCAGGCGGCCAATGCGCGTGCGCTGGGCATCGCCGAGTCGCGCGCCGCCGCCGCCGAGGCGCAGTCCACCCCCCCACAGCGCCAGCCGCAGCAACCGGAATGAGCACAGCACGCATGATCGGTCGTTGGTTTTCGCTGGGTTTGCTTGTGGTGGCGATCTGTGGCTGCGCACGCGCGCCGCAGGGCGAGGTGGTGCGGTTCTGGGCGATGGGCCGCGAGGCCGAGGTGGTGGCCGAGCTGATCCCGCAGTTCGAGAAGGAGAACCCGGGCATCCACGTGGACATCCAGAACATCCCGTGGACCGCCGCGCACGAGAAGCTGCTCACCGCGTTCGCCGCCGACGGCCTGCCGGACGTGTGCCAGCTCGGCAACACCTGGATCCCGGAATTCGCCGAGCTGGGCACGCTGCAGCCGCTGCAGCCCTATGTCGACCGCTCCAAGGTGGTCGACCCGAAGGATTACTTTCCCGGCATCTGGGACACCAGCGTCATCGATGGCCATCTCTACGGCATCCCCTGGTACGTGGACACGCGCCTGCTGTTCTACCGCAAGGACATGCTGCGCGACGCCGGCGTGACCAAGCTGCCGCAGACCTGGGCCGAGTGGGAACAGGCGATGGCGGCGGTCAAGCAGCATGTCGGGCCGAAGCGCTACGCCATCCTGATGCCGCTCAACGAGTTCGAGCAGCAGCTGTCGCTGGGCCTGCAGTTGCCCGATCCGCTGCTGCGCGACCACGACAACTACGGCAACTTCAACAGCCCCGGTTTCCGCAAGGCGCTGGCGTTCTACGCCAACATGTTCGACCAGGGCTGGGCGCCGAAGATGTCGGAGACGCAGATCTCCAACGTCTGGGACGAGTTCTTCAATGGCTTCTACGCCTTCTACATCTCCGGCCCGTGGAACATCCGCGAATTCCGCAAGGTGCAGCCGCCGGCGTTGAAGGATCAGTGGGGCACCATGCCGCTGCCGGGTCCGGACGGTCCCGGCGCCGGCATCGCCGGCGGCACCAGCCTGGTGATCTTCCGCAAGTCCGAGCACAAGGACGCGGCGTGGAAGCTGATCGAGTTCCTGTCGCGGCCGCAGATCCAGGCGCGCTTCCATGCGCTGATCGGCGACATGCCCCCACGGCGCAGCACCTGGGCGTATCCGTCGCTGGCCGACGATCCGCTGGCGCACGCGTTCCGCGACCAGTTGGAACGGGCCAAGCCGGCACCCAAGGTCCTGGAGTGGGAGCGCATCGTGCAGGAGATGCGGCTGGCCACCGAGCGGGTGGTACGCGGCGGCGAACCGCAGGAGAAGGCAATGCGGGAACTGGACAAGCGGGTCGACGAGATCCTGGAGAAACGCCGCTGGATCCATCAGCAGCATCGCGAAGGCACGGCGGCGCCGGCCGCGGGAGCCACGCCATGAAGCGCGGTTCCCTGATCGGCTGGCTGTTCGCCGGCCCGGCGCTGATCGTGATCGGCGTGTTCTTCGGCCTGCCGGTGCTGTCGGCGCTGGCGCTGAGCGTCACCGACTTCGACCTGTATTCGCTGGCCGACCGCCACAACCTGCGCTTCGTCGGCTTCGGCAACTACAGCGAGTTGCTGCAGACGCCGATGTTCTGGAAGTCGCTGTGGAACACCACCTACTTCGTGATCGTCGGCGTGCCGCTGTCCATCGCCGCCTCGCTGGGCGCGGCGCTGCTGCTGAACGCGCCGGTGGCGCGGTTCAAGGCGCTGTTCCGCACTGCCTTGTTCGCGCCGGTGGTGACCACGCTGGTGGCGGTGGCGGTGATCTGGCGCTACCTGTTCCACACCAGCTACGGCCTGGTCAATTACGGCCTGGCGCACCTGGGCATCGGCCCGATCGACTGGCTCGGCGACCCGCACTGGGCGATGCCGACCATCATGTTGTTCGCGGTGTGGAAGAACTTCGGCTACAACATGGTGATCTTCCTCGCCGGCCTGCAGGCGATCCCGCAGGACCTGTACGAGGCCGCGCGCATCGACGGCGCCTCGAAGTGGCGGCAGTTCCTGCACATCACCCTGCCGATGCTCGGGCCGGTGTTGCTGGTGGTCGGGGTGATCACCGTGTCCGGCTACTTCCAGTTGTTCGCCGAACCCTACGTGATGACCCGCGGCGATCCGCTGCAGAGCACGGTCAGCGTGCTGTATTACATGTTCGAGGAAGGCTTCAAGTGGTGGAACCTCGGCCGCGCGTCGGCGGTGGCGTTCCTGCTGTTCCTGATCATCCTGGGAGTGACGACGGTGATGCTGCGCTTCGGCCGCAAGAGGGACCTGGTATGAGCCGTGAGATCGGCGCCTCGCGCTGGAACACGCTGCTGGTCAACGGCGGGCTGCTGCTGCTCGCCGTGATCAGCCTGGCGCCGCTGTTGTGGATGGTGTCGGTGTCGTTCATGCCGGCGGGGCAGGCCAGCCGCTTCCCGCCGCCGATGCTGCCCACCGGCGCCACCCTGGCCAACTACGGCGAGCTGTTCTCGCGCACCGGCATGGCGCGCAATTTCGCCAACAGCCTGCTGGTGTCCTGCGCGATCACCTTCGGCTCGCTGCTGGTCAACACCATGGCCGGCTATGCCTTCGCCAAGCTGCGCTTCGTCGGCAAGGAACGTATCTTCCAGATCCTGCTGGCGGCACTGGTGATCCCGGCGCAGGTGGCGATGCTGCCGCTGTTCCTGCTGATGAAGCAGCTGCACCTGGTCAACAACTTCGGCGGGGTGATCGTTCCGGCGCTGGCGACGGTGTTCGGCATCTTCCTGGTGCGCCAGTACGCGCGGTCGATCCCGGACGAGCTGCTGGAGGCCGCGCGCATCGACGGCGCCGGCGAGCTGCGGATCTTCTTCCAGATCGTGCTGCCGATGCTCAAGCCGGTGCTGGTGACGCTGACCATCTTCACCTTTATGGCCGCGTGGAACGACTTCATGTGGCCGCTGATCGTGCTGACCGACCAGGAGCACTACACCTTGCCGGTGGCATTGGCGGCGCTGTCGCGCGAGCACATCATGGACGTGGAGATGATGATGGCCGGCGCGGTGGTCACGGTGATCCCGGTGCTGGCCCTGTTCCTGGCCCTGCAGCGCTACTACATCCAGGGCCTGCTGCTCGGCAGCGTGAAGGGGTGAGGCGCAACGCTTGCGCGCCACTGGCGCGCGTTGCGCCGAACGCCCGGCCATGGATGGTCATGCCGCAGATGTAGGAGCGGCTTCAGCCGCGTCAGCAGACGGGCAATGCCACTGGGGCACCGGGGGCGGACGCCCTCGCATACAAGCAGACACGCAACGACACGACAGCAACGGGGAAGGCGATGAGGGACGGGATGGCGATAACGTGCGCACGCGCGATGCTGACGATGCTGGGGCTGGCGGCCGCCCATGCCGTCGCCGCGCCGCCGACCTCCACGGTGACGCTGGACAGCTTCAACGATCTGGACAAGTGGCAGATCGTCGTCTCCAACCAGGTCACCGCCTCGACCCGGCTGGTGCAGGCGCCCAGCGGCGGCCGCGCCAAGGCGCTATGCCTGGACTACGACTTCAACGGCGTATCCGGCTACGCCGGGATCCGCCGCAGCGTGCCGATCGACTACCCGGACAACTACCAGTTCGCGTTCCAGCTGCGCGGCGAGTCGCCGAGCAACGACCTGCAGTTCAAGCTGGCCGACGCCAGCGGCGACAACGTGTGGTGGGTCAACCGGCCACGCTATGCGTTCCCCACGCAATGGAGCACGGTCACCTTCAAGAAGCGGCAGATCGACAAGGCCTGGGGGCCGAGCCCAGAGAAGGAACTGACCCGCAGCGCGCAGATCGAGTTCACCATCTACAACCAGGTCGGTGGCGCCGGCACGGTGTGCTTCGACCAGCTGACCCTGACCCCGCTGCCGCCGCAGGACACCTCGCCGCTGACGGTCAAGGTCAACGCCGATACCGCGCCGGCGCTGGAGCAGCGCATCGCCGATGGCAAGCCGGACACGGTCTGGTACAGCGGCAACGCCAAGAACCAGACGATCATGCTGGACCTGGGCAAGGTGCGCGAGTTCGGCGGCGCCAAGGTGCAGTGGGCGCCGGGCGTGTACGCCTCGCGCTACACCGTGCAGGGCTCGGCCGACGGACGCAGCTGGCGCGAGTTGCGCCAGGTGACCGCCGGCAACGGCGGCACCGACTGGCTGGCGCTGCCGGACACCGAGGCACGCTATGTGCGCTTCGACCTGCAGGACGGCCCCAGCTTCCGTTACGGCATCGCCGATATCGCGCTGCAGCCGCTGGCCTTCGCCGCGACCCAGAACGACTTCATCAAGTCGGTGGCGGCACAATCGACCCGCGGCTGGTTCCCGCGCGGCTTCAGCGGCGAGCAGCCGTACTGGACCATCGTCGGCCTGGACGGCGGCCGCGAACAGGGCCTGGTCGGCGAGGATGGCGCGATCGAGGTGGGCAAGGGCGGCTTCAGCATCGAGCCGTTCCTGTTGCTGGACGGCAAGCGCCTGAGCTGGGCCGACGTCAAGACGGCGCAGAGCCTGCAGGACGACTACCTGCCGATTCCCAGCGTGGACTGGACCCACGACAACGCCGCGCTGCGCGTGACCGCCTTCGTGCAGGGCGAGCCGGAGCAGGCGCAACTGGTGGCGCGCTACCGGCTCAGCAATCCGAGCAAGCAGCCGCACGACTACACCCTGGCGCTGGCGGTGCGTCCGTTCCAGGTGAATCCGCCCAGTCAGTTCCTCAATACCGTCGGCGGCGTCAGCCAGATCCGTTCGCTGGCGATCGCCGGCACGCAGGTGCAGGTCAACGGCCAGCCGCGGGTGTTCGCGGTGCAGAAGCCGGATGCGGCCTATGCCACTGCGTTCGACGCCGGCATCGACGTCGAACGGCTGAGCACCGATGCCAGCGGCTTGCCGCAGCAGGCGCAGGATCCCGACGGGTTGGCCTCCGGCGCACTGCTGTATCGCGGGCGCCTGGCCCCGGGCGAGGTGCGCGAGGTGGCGCTGGTGATTCCGCAGACCGGCAACGCCGCGCTGCCGGCGGGCTTCGATGCCGCACGCGCGCAGCAGCAGGTGGCCGCGCAGTGGCACGAGAAGCTGGATCGCGTGCAGCTGCGCGTGCCGGCGCAGGGCAAGGCGGTCGCCGACACGCTGCGCACCGCGCTGGCGCACATGCTGATCTCGCGGATCGGGCCGCGCCTGCAGCCGGGCACGCGCTCGTACTCGCGCAGCTGGATCCGCGATGGCGCGATGATCTCCGAAGGCCTGCTGCGGCTGGGCCGCGCCGACGTGGTCCGCGAGTACGTGGAATGGTACGCGCCCTACCAGTTCGCCAACGGCATGGTGCCGTGCTGCGTGGACGACCGCGGCAGCGACCCGGTGCCGGAGAACGACAGCCACGGCGAACTGATCTACAGCGTCGCCGACTACTACCGCTACAGTGGCGACCGCGCCTTCCTGGAGCAGATGTGGCCGCACGTGCTCGGCGCCTACACCTACATGGAGCAGTTGCGGCTGAGCGAGCGAACCGACGAGAACCGTGCGCGCAACGCGGCTTTCTACGGGATGATGCCGGTGTCGATCAGCCACGAGGGCTATTCGGCCAAGCCGATGCATTCGTACTGGGACAATTTCTGGGCGCTGCGCGGCTACAAGGACGCGGTGAGCATCGCCGCCGAACTGGGCCGCATCGACGATGCCGCGCGCTTCGCCGCCTCGCGCGACCAGTTCCGCCAGGACCTGTACGCCTCGCTGGACGCGGCCACCCAGCAACACCACATCACCTTCCTGCCGGGCTCGGCGGAACTGGGCGATTTCGATCCGACCTCGACCACCATCGCGCTGGCACCGGGCGGCGAACAGGGCCGGCTGCCGCAGGCCCTGCTCGACAACACCTTCGAGCGCTACTGGAGCGAGTTCGTCGGCCGCCGCGACGGCACCCGCGAGTGGAAGGACTACACCCCCTACGAGTGGCGCAACGTGTCCGCGTTCGTACGCCTGGGCTGGCGCGAGCGCGCCTGGGAGGCGACGCAGTTCTTCTTCAAGGACCGCGCTCCGCAGCCCTGGAACCAGTGGGCCGAGGTGGTCTCGCGCACGCCGCGCAAGCCGTTCTTCCTCGGCGACCTGCCGCATGCCTGGGTCGCGTCCGACTTCGTGCGCTCGGTGCTGGACATGTTCGCCTACGCCCGCGACGTCGACGACAGCCTGGTGCTGGCCGCCGGCATCCCGGCCGACTGGCTCGACGGCAAGGGCGTGGCGATCGAGCAGTTGCGCACCCCGCAGGGGCCGCTGAGTTATCAGCTGCGGCGGCAGAAGAACCGCTTGCTGCTGAACATCCCCGAGGGCCTGCGCATGCCCAGCGGCGGCCTGGTGCTGCCGTGGCCGTACCCCGGAGAACCGGGCCGCACCGTGGTCAATGGCGAAGCGGCGCAATGGGAGCACGGCGAACTGCGCATCCATGCGTTGCCGGCGGATGTGCAGATCGAGGTGCGGTGAAGCTGGGATTCGGGAGTCGGGATTGGGGATTCGTAACAGCTAAAGCAAAAAAAGCGCCGGCATGCCGGCGCTTTTTTTGAGGTGTTGGGTGGAGCTGCTTTTGCGAATCCCCAATCCCGACTCCCCAATCCCGGCGGCCGCGGCGCTACCGCGCCGCCGCCACGATCGCCGCCGCCTTCGCCGAACTCTCCCGCACCTTGTCCCAGGCGCCGTCGGCCAGCCAGTCCTTGGGCACCATCCACGAGCCGCCGATGCAGACCACGTTGGGCTGCGCCAGGTATTCGGCGGCGGTGCTTTCGCCGATGCCGCCGGTGGGGCACAGCTTGAGCTCGGCCAGGGGGCCGGCCAGGCCCTTGAGCATCGCCAGGCCGCCGACCGCGGAGGCGGGGAACAGCTTGCACACGCGGAAGCCGCGCTCCATCAGCGCCAGCAGTTCGCTCGGGGTGGCCGCGCCCGGCACCACCGGCAGCGGCGCCTGCGCCAGGGCGTCGGCCAGGGTCGGGGTGGTGCCCGGGGTGACGATGAAGTCGGCACCGGCGTCGATCGACTGCTGCAGCTGGGTGGCGTTGAGCACGGTGCCGGCGCCGATCACGATGTCCGGCAGCTCGCGCTTGAGCATCGCCAGCGCTTCCATCGCCACCGGCGTGCGCAGGGTCAGTTCGATCGCCGGCAGGCCGCCTTCGAGCAACGCGGCCGACACGCGGCGCGCCTCTTCCAGGCTGTGGACGGTGACGACGGGCAGGATGCCGGCCGCGCGCAGCAGCTGCTCGGCCTTGGTCTGGTGTTCGGCGATGGTCATAAGCGTCTCGGTTGCGAGGGGGCAAGGCCCCGGCCGCGTACGGGCGGGGCAGGGTGGGGCGCGCGGTAGCGCCGCCGGTCAGGCGTCAGGCGTCCTTGGATTCGTGCGGCGCGGCGGCGGCCTCGGCATCGCGGCCCAGGTCGTACTCGGCGTCGTAGTTCCACAGGTCGCCATCGGCGGCCGGCGGGCCGCAGGAGATCGACAGCGCGCCCTGGTCGGCGGGGCCGACCATGCGGCGGTTGAGCCCGAACAGGTTGCGGCCCATGTCGTGCGCGGCCGGCGCGGTGTTCGGCGCCAGCGGCCGCGCCGCCCATTCGGCGGCATCCACCAGCACTTCCAGGGTGCCGGCCTCGCCGTCCAGGCGCACGATGTCGCCTTCGCGCACGCGTGCCAGGGGGCCGCCGCGTGCCGCTTCCGGGGTCACGTGGATGGCCGCGGGGAACTTGCCGGAGGCGCCGGACAGGCGCCCGTCGGTGACCAGCGCCACGCGCCGGCCCTGGTTCTGCAGCAGGCCCAGCAGCGGCGCCAGCGAATGCAGCTCCGGCATGCCGTTGGCCTGCGGGCCCTGGTAGCGCAGCACCACCACGAAGTCGTGCGGCAGCGCGCCGGCGGCGTGCAGCTTGTTCAGCGCCTGCGGCGCGTCGATCACCACGGCCGGCGCTTCGATGCTGCGGAACTGCGGCTTCACCGCCGACAGCTTGATCAGCGAGCGGCCGAGGTTGCCGCGCAGCAGGCGCAGGCCGCCCTGCGCCTCGAACGGGTTGGATGCCGGACGCACCACCGCCTCGTCGGCGCTCTTGGCCGGGCTCGGCACGTAGGCCAGCTTGCCGTCCTGCACGCAGGGCTCGTCGCCGTAGGCGCGCATGCCGCCTGGCACGATGGTTGTCAGGTCGTCGTGCATCAGCCCGGCGTCCATCAGCTCGCGGAACACGAAGCCGATGCCGCCGGCGGCGGCGAAGTGGTTCACGTCGGCCTCGCCGTTCGGATACACCCGCGCCAGCAGCGGCACCAGCTGCGACAGCGCGTCCAGGTCGTCCCAGGTCAGCACGATGCCGGCCGCGCGCGCCACCGCCAGCCAGTGGATGGTGTGGTTGGTCGAGCCGCCGGTGGCCATCAGCGCGACCACGGCGTTGACGATGGCGCGCTCGTCGATCAGCCGGCCCAGCGGGCGGAAGTCGCTGCCCAGGGCGGTGATGCGCAGCGCGCGCTCGGTCGCCTGCTGGGTCAGCGCGTCGCGCAGCGGGGTGCCGGGGTTGACGAAGGAGGCGCCGGGCAACTGCACGCCCATCGCTTCCAGCAGCACCTGGTTGGAGTTGGCGGTGCCGTAGAAGGTACAGGTGCCGGGGGCGTGGTAGGACGCCGATTCGGCGGCCAGCAACTCCTCGCGGGTGGCCTGGCCGGCGGCGTAGCGCTCGCGCACTTCCGCCTTCTGTTTGTTGGGGATGCCCGGCGTCATCGGCCCGGCCGGCACGAACACCGCCGGCAGGTGGCCGAAGGCCAGCGCGCCGATCAGCAGGCCGGGCACGATCTTGTCGCACACGCCCAGGTACAGGCTGGTGTCGAACATGTCGTGGCTGAGGCCGATGGCGGTGGCCTGGGCGATCACGTCGCGCGAGAACAGCGACAGTTCCATGCCCGGCCGGCCCTGGGTCACGCCGTCGCACATCGCCGGCACGCCCCCGGCCACCTGCGCGGTGGCGCCGAGCGCGCGCGCGGTGTTGCGGATGATCTCCGGGTAGTGCTCGAACGGCTGGTGCGCCGAGAGCATGTCGTTATAGGCGGTGATGATGCCGAGGTTGGGAGTGATCCCGCCTTCCAGCCGGCTCTTGTCGGTGGGGCCGCAGGCGGCGAAGCCGTGGGCGAGGTTGCCGCAGCTCAGGCGGCTGCGGAACGGGCCGTCGCGCAACGCGGCGTCGATGCCGGCCAGATAGGCGCGCCGCGACGGCGCACTGCGCTGGCGGATGCGTTCGGTGATCGCGTGGAGGGTCGGATGCAGGCTCATTGGCGGAAATGGCTATGAAGTGTGGGGAGGCGTCGCGAATCGGGACTCGGGAATGGGGACTCGGGAGAGCGGGGATGCGTCAGCACGCG
This sequence comes from Xanthomonas sp. 3498, assembly GCF_014199795.1. Classification (NCBI taxonomy): domain Bacteria; kingdom Pseudomonadati; phylum Pseudomonadota; class Gammaproteobacteria; order Lysobacterales; family Lysobacteraceae; genus Xanthomonas; species Xanthomonas sp. 3498. The sequence continues at coordinate 155,570 of NZ_JACHOH010000004.1, read as the reverse complement.
GCCGTTGCCAATCCCCAATCCCGACTCTCCACTCCCGGCCTCACTCGCACCAATGCACGCGCAGGCGCGCACCGGGCGTATCGAAGGCGACGCGAATCGGATACTCGTGCGGATCGGTGCCGGCCAGCGCACGTTCCAGCACCTCCAGCTTCTGCTTGCCGCGCAACAGCAGCATGCGCTGGCCGATCGGCGCCAGGCCGGCCGGGGTCAGGGTGATGCGCAGCGGCCAGGTGTTGGCGCCGGGGCAGCCGGTGGCGTCGAGCGCGGCGTAGGGCAGCGGGTTGGTCAGGGCCTTGTTCAAATCGGTGGCGCCGGGGAACAGCGAGGCGGTGTGGCCGTCGCCGCCCATGCCCAGCACCGCCATGCATGCGGCCGGGGCGTGCTGCGCATGCAGGTTGGCCGCGTGCACGCAGTCCTGCAGCGGCTTGCCGACCCGCACCAGCGGCTCGAACCGCGCGTCCTCGGTGCGATCCAGCAGGCTGTGCCGGATCAGGTAGGCATTGCTGTCGCTGTCCTGCGGCGAGAGCCAGCGCTCGTCGACCAGGCCGACCTCCAGCTTGGACCAGTCCAGCGGCAGCTCGGCCAGCGCCTGGTACACCGGCGCCGGGGTGGTACCGCCGGACAGCAGCAGGCGCGCGCCGCCGCGGCGCTGGATCTCCTCGCGCAGCGCGGTGCCGATCTCGGCCGCCGCCGCGTCGATCCATTCATCCGGATCGTCGTAGCGGATCAGCGTGATGCGGTCGGACAGCGTGGGGCTCATGCAATGACTCCTGGGGATTGCCGCGCGGCGTCCACCGCGTAGGCGGCGGCGCCGAGCAGGCCGGGACGGGGGTGGATCACCGCCAGCGACGGCACCCGCGCCATGATCGACGAAAACCGGCCCTTGTGCTCGAAGCGCTGGCGGAACCCGGAATGCTGGATCGCGTCGAGCATCTTCGGCACCAGCCCGCCGGTCAGGAACACGCCGTCCCAGGCGCCCTGCATCAGCACCAGGTCGCCGGCGATGGCGCCGAACACGGCGCAGAACACGTCCACCGTGCGCATCGCCCGGTAGTCGCCCTGCGCGGCGCGCGCGGTGATGTCTTCCGGCTGCAGCGGACCCGGGTCGTCGCCGGCGATCTCGCTGAGCGCGCGGTGGATGTTGACCAGGCCGGGGCCGCAGATCAGGCGCTCGTTGGAAACGCGGCCGAACTGCTGCGAGAGCAGTTCCAGGATGCGGATCTCCTCGGGCGTGCCCGGTGGGAAGCTGACGTGACCACCCTCGGTCTCCAGCGGGAAGCAGCGCCCGCCGCGCACCAGCAGGCCGCCCACGCCCAGGCCGGTGCCGGGGCCGATCACGCCGTAGTTGCGCGGCACCTCGATCGGCGAGGGCGTCCAGCTGGCGCCGCCGACCTGGACCACGTCCTGCGGCCGCAGCAGGCTGATCGCCATCGCCTGCGCGGCGAAGTCGTTGATCAGGTGCAGTTCGTCGAAGCCGAGCATGGCGCGGGTACGCGCCCGCGAGATCACCCACGGATGGTTGGTGATGCGCGCCTCGTCGCCATCGACGCGGCCGGCGACCGCGAAGGTGCCGCTGCGCGCGTCCACCCCGGTCTGTTCCAGGTAGTGCCGGGCGGCGTCGCCCAGCGACGGGAACTCCACCACCGAGTAGGTCTGGGTGCTGTCGTCGAGCAGCGGCACCGAGGCGTCGAGATCGGCGAGGGCGAAACGGGCATTGGTGCCGCCGATGTCGGCCACCAGCACCGGGCGTTGCGGCGCGCTCACGGCGTGCCCCGCGGCGCGGCGCCGGACTGGTCGCAGGACACGTAGGCCTGCGCTTCCTCCGGCCCCCAACTGCCGGCCGGGTAGGGCAGCAGCGGCAGTTGCGCCTGCGCCCAGGCGGCGCTGACGCTGTCGATCCAGGCCCAGGCGGCACGCACCTCGTCGTCGCGCACGAACAGCGCGTGGTTGCCGTTGAGCGCGTCGAGCATCAGCCGCTCGTAGGCGATGCGCCGGTGCAGGCCGGTGGGCACCGACAGTTCCAGTTCCAGCTGCTGCAGTTCCAGCGCGCCCCATTCCGGACCGGCCAGGCTGCTCATCAGCCCCAGTTCGATGTTCTCCTGCGGCTGCAGCTGGAAGGTCAGCCGGTTCGGCGCCGCCTGCTGCGCGGCCGGGCGCTCGAACAGCCAGTGGGTGACCGGCTTGAGCGTGACCACCACGCGGGTGGAGCGCTCGGCCAGGCGCTTGCCGGTGCACAGCCGGAACGGCACCCCGGCCCAGCGCCAGTTGTCGATGTAGGCGGTGACCGCGGCGAAGGTTTCCACGTCGCTGCCTTCCGGCGGCTGGTAGGCCTGCGCCGGCTGGCCGTTGATGGTGCCGGCGGTGTAGCGCCCGCGCACGCTGTCGCGGGCGGCATGCTCTGCGCTCAGCGGACGCAGCGCACGCAGCACCTTGACCTTCTCGTCGCGGATACGGTCGGCTTCCAACGACGCCGGCGGCTCCATCGCCACCAGGCACAGCAACTGCAGGATATGGCTCTGCACCATGTCGCGCAGCGCGCCGGAACGCGCGTAGTAGGCGTCACGGCCGTCCACGCCCTCGCTCTCGGCGACCAGGATGTCCACCGACTCGATGTAGGTGCGGTTCCACACCGCTTCCAGCAGCGTGTTGCCGAAACGCAGCGCGATCAGGTTCTGCACCGCGGCCTTGCCCAGGTAGTGGTCAAGGCGGAATACGCGGTCCTCGTCGATCAGCGCGCCGATCGCCTGCACGATTTCGCGGGCGCTGTCCGAATCGTGGCCGATTGGCTTCTCCAGCATCAGCCGGTGCGGCGCGGCCAGCGCCCCGCCCAGGGCCAGGCCCTGGCAGGTGCTGATGTACAGCCCCGGCGGGATCGCGAGATAGCTCACGCAGCGGCGCGCGGTCAGGTCGCGCACCGCGGCGGCCACCGATTCGGCATCGCGCAGGTCCACCGAGCGGTAGTCGATGCGCGCCAGCAGCGCCTGCACGATCGATTCGCCGATCTGCGGCATCGCCGCCTGCAGGCGCGGCTTGAGGAGTTCGTGGAACTTGGCGGTGTCGTGCGGCGACAGCGCCAGCGCGCGGATGCGGAAGTCCTCCGGCAGGAAGCCGTCGTCGAGCATGCGCAGCAACGAGGGGAACAGATAGCGCTGGGCCAGATCGCCGGTGGCGCCGAACAACAGGAAGGTATCGTGCATCGACCGGGTTTCGGTTTCGGGTGACATGGTGTCGATCACCTGGGGGCTAGGAGTGACGTGGCGTGGGGAAGCGGACGGCGGGAACGGCCTGTATCCGGCCGGTTCGGGCGAAAGCGTGACGCGGAAAGGCCGCCAGACGGGAACGCACGATCCAGGAGATGAATACGACTGCCAGACCTCTGAGCATACCTCTCCCATGCCGCGTGCTGCAGGCCGGATAACGACGGCGCGCCGGATCGGCGGCTGGCGGATCGCATTGCGTGCCCTCCCAGGCTCGATGTTGCCCCGTGAAAACGGTTACATGGCAGAATACCGCATCGCGATCCATTGTTGCCTGCGCGCTGGCACGATGCGACCCGCATTCGTATGCACTGCCTTCGGGAGGGACCGGCGGCAGCCCGTTCCTCACTGCCGGAAACCGGATACCGCACCATGGCGAAAGTACAACTGGACAACATCCGCAAGGTCTACGACAACGGCCAGGTCGCCGTGCACGGGGCCAGCTTCGAAGTGGCCGACGGCGAACTGATGGTGCTGGTCGGGCCGTCGGGCTGCGGCAAGTCCACGCTGCTGCGGATGATCGCCGGCCTGGAAGAGATCAGCGGCGGCGAGCTGCGCATCGGCGAGCGCGTGGTCAACGACGTGGCGCCCAAGGACCGCGACATCGCCATGGTGTTCCAGAGCTATGCGCTGTACCCGCACATGACCGTGGCCGAGAACCTGGCGTTCGGGCTCAAGCTGCGCGGCGAGAGCAAGGAGGTCATCCGCCAGCGGGTGGCCGCCGCCGCCGACACCCTGGGCCTGACCCCGATGCTGGACAAGCTGCCGCGCGCCATGTCCGGCGGCCAGCGCCAGCGCGTGGCGCTGGGCCGCGCGCTGGTGCGCGAGCCGGCGGTGTTCCTGCTCGACGAGCCGCTGTCCAACCTGGACGCCAAGCTGCGCCACTCGGTGCGCACCGAGATCGCGCAGCTGCACCGCAAGCTCGGCACCACCATGATCTACGTCACCCACGACCAGGTCGAGGCGATGACCCTGGGCCAGCGCATCGTCGTGCTCAAGGACGGGCTGATCCAGCAGATCGACACGCCGATGGCACTGTACGACCGCCCGGCCAACCTGTTCGTGGCCGGTTTCCTCGGCAGCCCGGCGATGAACGTGCTGCGCGGGCGGCTGGTGGAGGAGGGTGGCCTGCACCTGCAGTTGCAGGACGGCGGGCGGGTGCCGCTGCCGGGTGCGCAGATCGCGCCGCAGTGGCTGGGCCGGGAGCTGGCGATCGGCGTGCGGCCGGAGCACCTGCAGCCGAGCGAGGAGGCGCAGGCGGGCTTCGAGGCCACCATCGAGGTGATCGAGCCGGTCGGCAACGAGATCTTCGTCAATCTCAGCCACGGCGCGCAGCCGCTGGTGATGCGGGTGGCGCCGCGTGCGCTGCCGGGCCTGGGCGAGCGCCTGCGAGTGGTGGTGCGCGGCGACGCGCTGCACTTCTTCGACGCCGAGAGCGGCGTGCGCCTGGAGAGCCGGGATTCGGGAATCGGGAATCGGGAATCGCAGTAGCAACAGCGCGAAGCGCCGGCGCGCTCAGCGCGCCAGGCCGTCGACCAGGGGCTGCCAGTGCGCCGGATGGCCCTCGACCTCCAGCCCGGTCGGCGGTGCGTCCTCCAACGGCAGGACCGCCAGCGCCAGGGTGCCGGCGACGCTGACCACGCTGCCGAACGGCTGGCCGTCGCGCAGCACCGCTGCGTCGATCGCGACGGCGTCCTTCAGCTCCAGCAACTGCGCCGCGCGCTTGGCCTTGCCCAGGAAATGAGTGCGGGCGACGATTTCCTGGCCGGGGTAGCAGCCCTTCTTGACGCTGAAGGCGTGCAGACGGTCCAGGCCCAGTTGCTGCGGCGTCCACTGTTCGCGCTGGCTCGGCGCAAGCCGGACCAGGCCCAGGCGCAGGTCGGCCGCGCGCCAGGCCTGCGTCAGTCCCGGGTCGGCCGCCGGCGCATCCGCCACCGCTGCCGGCACCAGGCGCAGCGTGCGCGGCAGGTCGTCGCCGCCCATGTCCAGTTCGATCACGCCGGCCTCATCGTGCGCCGACGTCGCGCCCCGGGCCTGGTCCGGTAGGCTCGGACGACCGAAAGCAAGCAGCGTGTCCTCGACGGTGAGGCGCAGCTTGCGCCGGAACACGAAGCGGCCCAGCGCTGTCGCCAACTCCTCGGCGCCGCCATCGGGCAGCAGCATCAGCAAGGCGTCGTCGGCCTGGCGCAGCAGCGCGAACACCGCGATCACCCGGCCCTTGGCGGTGAGCCAGGCGTTCCACTGCCACTGGCCCGCCGCCAGCGCCTGCACGTCGTTGGCGAACTGGGCATGCGCGAAGGCCACTGCATCCGGACCGCGCAATGCGACGTATTGCAGGTGTGGCAAGGCGGAAAAACCGCCGAAATCGAGATTCAGGTTGTCAGGCACGAGAGGGGAGGACTAAAATTGACGAGTTGTGAGACCCGCATGATAGGCCAACCAACCCCCACACCCGAGTCCGATCCCGAAACGCAGCGGCCCGCCGAGGACACCCCTCCGCAGACCCCGCCTGCGCCGCGGGAGATCGGCGGACGCGGCGGCCTCGAGCCGACGCGCTACGGCGACTGGGAGAAAAACGGACGCTGCATCGATTTTTGAGCAGCTTTGAGCCAACGCGGCCTTAAGCACGCCGCCCAGCCGAGACAACGAGCCAAGCGCATGGCGACCCGCGAACGTCCTCTTTCCCCCCATCTGCAGGTCTATCGCTGGCAGATCCAGATGGTCACGTCGATCCTGCACCGTGCCACCGGCATCGTGCTGTCGCTCGGCGCGCTGATCATCGCCGCCGCACTGCTGGTGCTGATGCTCGGCCCGGCGTCCTGGAACTGCTTCCGCGGCATGGCCGGCGCCTGGTACGGGCAGGTGTTCCTGTTCGCCTGGAGCTGGGCCTTCGCCTACCACCTGTGCAACGGCCTGCGCCACATCGTGCAGGACTTCGGCCACGGCTTCAGCATCCCCGCGTTCGTGCGCAGCAGCTGGATGTCGGTGATCGCCAGCCTGGTGATCGTGGCGCTGATCTGGGCCTACGTCCTCAACGGAGCCGCCGCATGAGCCGCTACCGCACCCCTCTGAAGAACGTCCGCGGCCTGGGCGCGGCCAAGTCCGGCACCGAACATTTCGTGCTGCAGCGGCTCACCGCCACCGCGCTGGTCGGCCTGGCCGTGTGGTTCCTGGTGTTCGTGCTGAGCCTGCTCGGCGCCGACTACGTCACCGCCACCGAGGCCGTGGCCAAGCCGTGGAACGCGGTGCTCCTGGTCGGCTTCCTGATCGCGATGTTCTGGCATGCGCAGATCGGCCTGCAGGTCATCCTCGAAGATTACGTGCACAACTCGCTGCTGGCCCTGGCGCTGCAGACCACGGTGAAGTTCGTCGCCGTGCTCGGCGCGATCGTCGGTGTATTCGCGGTCGCCCGCATCGCCCTGGGCAGCGCCTGATCGGCGCCCGGAACAGGAATTCAAAGTAGATGTCCGCTTACAAGATCACCGAACACAAGTACGACATGGTCGTGGTCGGCGCCGGCGGCGCCGGCCTGCGCGCGACCTTCGGCCTGGCCGCAAAGGGCCTGCAGACGGTCTGCCTGACCAAGGTCTTCCCGACCCGTTCGCACACCGTGGCCGCGCAGGGCGGCATCTCCGCCGCGCTCGGCAACATGGGCGAGGACGACTGGCGCTACCACTTCTACGACACCATCAAGGGCTCGGACTGGCTGGGCGACCAGGACGCCATCGAGTACATGTGCCGCGAGGCGATTCCGGCGATCATCGAGCTGGAGCACTACGGCGTGCCGTTCAGCCGCACCGAGGACGGCAAGATCTACCAGCGTCCGTTCGGCGGCATGACCACCAAGTACGGCGAAGGCCCGTCCGCGCAGCGCACCTGCGCCGCCGCCGACCGTACCGGTCACGCCATGCTGCATACGCTGTACCAGCAGTCGCTGGCGCACAACGCGCGCTTCATGATCGAGTACTTCGCGCTCGACCTGATCTTCGACGAAGAGGGCGTGTGCCGCGGCGTGCTCGCCCTGGACATGGCCGAAGGCTCGCTGCACCTGTTCCGCGCCCACGGCGTGGTGCTGGCCACCGGCGGCTACGGCCGCGCCTACTTCAGCGCCACCTCGGCGCATACCTGCACCGGCGACGGCGGCGGCCTGGTGATGCGCGCCGGCCTGCCGATGCAGGACATGGAGTTCGTGCAGTTCCACCCGACCGGCATCTACGGCGCCGGCTGCCTGATCACCGAAGGCGTGCGTGGCGAAGGCGGCATCCTGCGCAACAGCGGCGGCGAGCGCTTCATGGAGCGCTACGCGCCGCACTACAAGGACCTGGCCTCGCGCGACGTGGTGTCGCGTTCGATGACCATCGAGATCCGCGAAGGCCGCGGCGTCGGCGAGCACAAGGACCACATCCTGCTCGACCTGACCCACCTCGGCCCGGGCGTGATCGACGAGAAGCTGCCCGGCATCGCCGAGAGCGCGCGCATCTTCGCCGGCGTCGACGTGCACAAGCAGCCGATCCCGGTGATCCCGACCGTGCACTACAACATGGGCGGCATCCCCACCAACTACCACGGCGAAGTGGTGCGCAAGGACGGCGACAACCCGGATTCGGTGGTGCCGGGCCTGTACGCCATCGGCGAGGCCGCCTGCGTGTCGGTGCACGGCGCCAACCGCCTGGGCTCCAACTCGCTGCTGGACCTGGTGGTGTTCGGCCGCGCGGTGGCCAACCGCTGCGCCGAGACGATCAAGACCGGCGCACCGCACAAGGGCCTGCCGGGCGATGCCTGCGACAAGGCGCTGGGCCTGCTGGACAAGCTGCGCAACGCCAACGGCGGCACCCCGACCTCGGTGATCCGCGACAAGATGCAGCGCACCATGCAGTCCGACGCGGCGGTGTTCCGCACCAGCAAGACGCTGAAGGAAGGCGTGGACAAAATGGCCGACATCTTCGCCAGCTTCGAAGACGTCAAGGTCTCCGACCGCTCGCTGGTGTGGAATTCCGACCTGATCGAGACCTACGAGCTGAACAACCTGCTGCTCAACGCAGTGGCGACGATCAACTCGGCCGAACAGCGCAAGGAAAGCCGCGGCGCCCACGCCCACGAGGATTTCCCCGACCGCGACGACGTCAACTGGCAGAAGCACACGCTGGTCACCGTCGACGACAAGGGCCAGTGCAGCTTCGACTATCGCCCGGTGCACATGTACACGCTCAGCAGCGACGTGGACGTGGTGCCGCCGAAGCCGCGCGTTTACTGACCAAAGCCGGGATTGGGGAGTGGTGATTCGGGATTCGAAACATGCTTCGTTTCCTGCTCTCGCCCGAATCTCCAATCCCTAATCCCCAATCCCGGATTTAAAAGCCATGGCAGAGTTCACCCTCCCCAAGAATTCCAAGATCGGCAAGGGCAAGCACTTTCCCGCCAAGGGCGCGAAGAATGTGCGGACCTTCAAGGTCTACCGGTGGAATCCGGACGACGACAGCAACCCGCGGACCGACACCTACGAGGTGGATCTGGACGCGTGCGGCCCGATGGTTCTGGACGCGCTGATCAAGATCAAGAACGAGATCGACCCAACCCTGACCTTCCGCCGCTCGTGCCGCGAAGGCATCTGCGGGTCGTGCGCGATGAACATCGACGGCACCAACACGCTGGCCTGCACCAAGGCGATCGCCGACTGCGGCAAGAAGGAAGTGCCGATCTACCCGCTGCCGCACATGAGCGTGGTCAAGGATCTGGTGCCGGACCTGACCCACTTCTACGCGCAGTACGCCTCGATCAAGCCGTGGATCCGCACCCAGACCCCGCCGCCGCCGGATCGCGAGCGGCTGCAGTCGCCGGAAGACCGCAAGAAGCTCGATGGCCTGTACGAGTGCATCCTGTGCGCTTGCTGCTCGACCAGCTGCCCGAGCTACTGGTGGAACGGCGAGCGTTACCTAGGCCCGGCGATCCTGCTGCAGGCCTACCGCTGGATCATCGATTCGCGCGACGAGGACACCGGTGCGCGCCTGGACGATCTGGAAGATCCGTTCAAGCTGTACCGCTGCCACACCATCATGAACTGCGCGCGGACCTGCCCGAAGGGGCTGAACCCGGCGCTGGCGATCGCCGAGATCAAGAAGCTGATGATGGCGCGCCGCGCCTGATCGCAGCGGCGAACGTTCCAAACGGCGGGCCTGCCCGCCGACCGCGCGGCACCGGCTTTCGGGTTCGGTGCCGCGTTCGTTTTCGGCGGCGGCCATGCGGCGCTGCCCCCAGGCAAGGGCGCATGCGATGGACGAGACCACCGAACTGAAGAAGCTGCGCTGGCGCTGCCGGCGCGGCATGCGCGAACTGGACCAGCTGTTCGGCCGCTACCTGGACCGGCGCTGGGCGCATGCGTCCGAGGACGAGCGCGGGGTTTTCCTATACCTGCTCGATTGCGAGGACGATAAGTTGTGGCGCTGGTTCATGGGCTACGAGGCCTGTCCCGATGCACGCGCCGCCGATCTCATCGCCTCCATCCGCGCCATGCCGGCTTGACTGGCGCCCCTCGCGCTGGCTGCTGGCCGCGCTGACCCTGCTCGGCACGCTGGCGCCGCTGTCGCTGCTCGGCTCCGACCTGCCGCCGCGCCTGGCTTGGCCGGCGGCCGCGCTGGCGCTGCTGTACGCGGCGTGGCTACTGCGCCGTGAGGCCCGGCGCGCGCCGCGCACGCTGCTGCTGCCCACCGGTGCCGGTGCGCCCAGCGTCGACGGCGTGGCGGTGACCGAGCTGCAGGTCGCCTGGCGCGGACCGCTGGCATTCGTGCGCTGGCGCGACGCGCAGGGGCGCACGCAGCGCCTGGCGTGGTGGCCGGACACGCTGCCGGCGGCGGCACGACGTGAACTGCGTCTGGCCGCTTCGGCCCTTGCCGCTTCGTCTGCGCCGCCGCAAATGGCACCATAGCGCTCCCTGGATGGTGGCTGCGCATGTTCAAACCCTTACCCGTGGCCATCGGCCTGCGCTATCTGCGCGCCAAGCGCCGCAACAACTTCATCTCCTTCATCTCCATGGCCTCGATCCTCGGCATCGCCCTGGGCGTGACCGTGCTGATCACCACCCTGGCGGTGATGAGCGGCTTCCAGAAGGAGATCCGCGATCGCCTGCTGCAGATGGCCGCGCACGCCACGGTCAGCGCGCAGGGCGCGCCGATGGAGGACTGGCAGCACGCGGTGGACGTGGCCATGCGCGACAAGCGCGTCGCCGGCGCCGCGCCCTACGTCGAGGAAGAGGCATTGCTCACCGGCCAGCGCAACCAGCCGGCGATCGTCCGCGGCATCCTGCCCAAGGAAGAGGCCAAGGTCTCGGTGCTGGCGCAGAAGATGAAGCAGGGCTCGGTCGACAGCCTGACCCCCGGTTCCTACAACATCCTGCTCGGCCAGGAGCTGGCGCTGTGGCTGGGCGTGGGCGTCGGCGACAAGGTCGTGGTGATGCTGGGCGAGCCGCAGGCCAGCCCGATGGGCATGGTGCCGCGCTACAAGCGCTTCACCGTCAGCGGCATCTTCGAGGCCGGCTACAACGAAATCGACCGCGGCCTGGCGGTGACCAGCATGCCCGACCTGCAGCGCGTGCTGCGCATGGGCGACGGCGTCACCGGCGTGCGCCTGCGGCTGTACGACATGGACCAGGCCTGGAACGTGGCGCGCGACCTGGCGCTGAACCTGCACGGCCCGTACATGGTCAGCGACTGGACCCGCGAGAACGCCAACCTGTACCAGTCGCTGAAGATGGAAAAGACGGTGATGGGCATCCTGCTGTCGCTGATCATCGCGATGGGCGCGTTCAACCTGGTGTCCTCGCAGGTGATGCTGGTGACCGACAAGCAGGCCGACATCGCCATCCTGCGCACGCTGGGGCTTAGCCCGGGCGGGGTGATGCAGGTGTTCATGGTGCAGGGCACGCTGATCGGCGTGATCGGCACCGTCGCCGGCGTGATCGGCGGCATCGTGCTGACGCTCAACCTGGAGCGGATCCTGGCCGGCATCGAGGCGGTGTTCAACATCAAGCTGCTGCCGGAGGACGTCTACTACATCACCGGCCTGCCGACCGACATGCAGCCGCACGACGTCATGGTGATCACCATCGTGGCCTTGCTGATGAGCTTCCTGGCCACGCTGTACCCGGCCTGGCGCGCGGCGCGCACGCAGCCGGCGGAGGCGCTGCGCTATGAATGAGGGCCGGGAATCGGGAATGGGAAATCGGGAATCGGGAATGCAGAAGCCACAAGCGGACGCGGCGATCCGTGCCGAAGGCCTGGCCAAGACCTACGCCGAAGGCAAGATGCGCACGCCGGTGTTCGACGGCCTGGAGTTGAGCGTGGCGGCGGGCGAGACCGTGGCCATCGTCGGCGCTTCCGGTGCCGGCAAGAGCACCTTGCTGCACCTGCTTGGCGGTCTGGACGTGCCGACCTCGGGTGAGGTCTATGTGGCCGGCCAGCGTATGTCGGCGCTGACCGATGCGGCGCGCGGGCAGTTGCGCAACCGCTCGCTGGGTTTCGTCTACCAGTTCCATCACCTGCTGCCGGAGTTCACCGCGCTGGAGAACGTGATGATGCCGGTGCTGCTGGGCGGCGCGCCAATACAGGACGCCGATGCGCGCGCACGCGCGCTGCTGGAATCGGTGGGCCTGGGCCACCGCCTGGAGCACAAGCCGGGCGAACTGTCCGGCGGCGAGCGTCAGCGCGCCGCGGTGGCGCGCGCGCTGGTCAATCGCCCGGCCTGCGTGCTCGGCGACGAGCCGACCGGCAACCTGGACGACAAGACCGCGGCCAACGTGTTCGCGCTGATGCTCGAACTCAACCGCGCGCAAGGTACCAGCCTGGTCCTGGTCACCCACGACCGCAGCCTGGCACGCAAGCTGGACCGCGTGCTGGAGCTGCACCAGGGCAAGCTGCGCGAACTGGCGCCTGCGGACGTTTGAGGGCGCGGTGGCGGCCGCATGTGCCGCCGCGTCGAGCATTGTCGGGCCACGATCGCGGCCTGAGGGTCGTGAGCCGCTGAAGCCCGTTGCATGCGGGGCCAGGCGTGACAGCCTGGTTTGCTGTGCGCCAGCGGTCACGACAAGAGCAGTGTCCCGCTACCCGATGCAGTGCGCGTCGGGACTGAAGTCCCTCCCACAGTGCATATCGCCGCTTCGCCGAGCAGTGGAGCGACGTCAGGCGCGACGAACGAGGCAGCAAGTCGCAGCGGCTTCAGTGCATCTGCCGACGCCGAAGATCCTCGGGCAGGCGAAGCACTTCTAGCGCAAGCGGCCCTCAGGAGCGGCTTCAGCCGCGAAGGAGCATCACCGGTAGAGCCCGTCGCGGCTGAAAGCCGCTCCTATACGTGGTCCCATGTAGGAGCGGCTTCAGCCGCGACGAACGAAGCCGGGTAGGTAGCCGGCCTTGGTTGCTGTCGGCGCCTAAAAACTTCGCACAGCATGCCCAGCAAACGCGTCGCCACGGCAATGCGGCGCATGTCCATACAACGCCATACAACGGCGATCGTCCTGGAGCACGTCGCGTGCCCCATAAACGGCAACCTTTGGAGTGCCGTTTCCCACTGCTTCGGCGCTCCTGATCAGACTGCGCCCCTCAGGGAATCAACCGCTGCGCGCGCATTCGCGTGAACAGTTCCAGGAACGAGGCGCGGCTGTCGTAGTAGCCGAAGAAGCCCAGGTCGCGGCTCTTGGTCATGTCGTTGACGCACTCGATCTCGCGGCCGAGGTCGGCATCGGTGTGCCACCACGACGCGAGTTGGTTCACGTCCGCCTGGACCAACCCATGTTGTTCGGCGATCTCGCGCCACAGTGCCGGTGCGGTGTCCTGCAGGCGCGGTTGCAGCGGCATCGGCGTGTCGGGATAGGGGGCAGGTTCCAGGCCGAAGAACGCGGCAATTTCGCCCCACATCCAGCGCCAGCGGAACACGTCGCCGTTGACCGTGTTGAAGGCCTGGTTGCGTGCGGCCGGGCTGGTCGCGGCCCAGGCCAGCTGGCGGCCGAGCAGGCCGGCGTCGGTGAGGTCGGTGAGGCTGTCCCACTGCGCGCGCGAGCCGGGGAACACGAACGGCTGGCCAGTGTGCTTGCACAGCGTCGCATACACCGCCAGGGTCACGCCCATGTTCATCGCATTGCTGCCGTTGGCCTGGCCGATCATGGTGTGCGAGCGATGCACGCTCCAGCCGAAGCCATGGCGCGCGGCGGCGTCGAACAGCAGGTCTTCCAGCGTGTAATAGAAATTCTCGCCCGGCTGCCGCGGTTCGCTCTCGCGGAACGGCGTCTCCGCCTTGCCGCTGCCGTAGTGCTCGAACGAGCCCAGGTAGTGCTTGGTGCCGGTGACCAGCGCCATGTGCTGCAGTGTGGCGCCGTCCAGGCCCTCGCACAGATGCCGCAGCATCGCGCCGTTGGCGGCGACGTTCTCCTTCTCGGTGTCGCGCCGCGTCCAGGTGCAGAAGAACACGTGGGTGATCGGCAACCCGCGCAGCGCGGCGATGGTGGCCTCGCGATCGAGCAGGTCGGCCGCCACCGGGATCACGCCTTCCTGCGGCACCGGGCGGCGTGCCAGCCCATAGACGGTCCAGCCATCGGCAACCAGCACGTTGGCGAGGTTGTAGCCTGAGATGCCAGTGACTCCGACGATCAGTGCGATGCCCTTGCGCATGCGCGAACTCCTTACGACGTGGGGTATCGCACCATAGGCGCGGGGCGATGAAGCTGCGGCGAACTGCGCCAGGACTGTGACGCGGCGCGCGCCTGCGTGTTAGGCAAATTCTGACGAGGTGTCCCGGGGTAGACCGATGGTCCGCGGCGAGAGGCGATGCGACGCTGGCGTTGCGATCGCGATGGTGTCGCGCGATGCGCATCTCGTGCGGCGGCATGTCGCTGCTTTCGATCCGTCGAGGCCAAGGAGGGCAAGCACATGCAAGCGTCTGCAGACAGCGTGCTGCGCCAGGACGCCGCTGTTCCCGACTCGCGCTGGCCGGTAATGGCGCCGTTCGGTCCTGCGGTCGCCGCCAGCCTTGCCGCAGGCGTGCTGGCCGCGCTGTGGCTGCCGCGCCTGCTTCCCTGGCCGCTGGCCTTGGCGATCTTGCTCGCCGGGGCGCTGCTGTACGTGGCGGCGCCGCGCTGGCGCTGGCTGGGGGCATCCGCGATCGGCGCCGGCTGGTTGGCGCTGGTCGCCGGCATGGTGCTGGCGCGGCAGTTGCCGGCCGACTGGGAGAAGCGCGTGGTCGACGTCCGCGGCCAAGTGGTGGAACTGCCGCAGGCCGAAACCCGCCGCACCCGCTTCCTGTTCCGCGTCGACGCCGATGCGGCGCAGCCGGCGCCGTTGCGTGGGCGCCTGTTGCAACTGGCGTGGTACGACGACTTCGGCACGCATCAGGCCGGACCGCGCAGCGCCTTGCGCGCCGGCGCGCGCTGGCAGTTGCAGGTGCGCCTGCGTGCACCGCGCGGCTTGAGCAATCCCGGCGGTTTCGACGCAGAAGCCTATGCGCTGGCGCAGCGGATCAGCGCCAGCGGCTACGTGGTGGCGCCGCACGCGGCAGCGCCACTGGCGCCGGGGCAGGGCATCGATGCCTGGCGTGCGGACATGTCCGCACGCATCCCCGCTGCCGTGCCGCAGGCCTCGGCGCGCTACGTGCAGGCGCTGGCGCTGGGCGACACGCGGCGGCTGGACGATCGCGACTGGCGCATTCTGCGCGCCGCCGGGCTGACCCATCTCATCGCCATTTCCGGCTTCCATGTCGGCCTGGTCGCCGGCGCCTTCGCCTTGCTCGGCGGCGGCGTGTGGCGGCTGTGGCCGCGACTGGGCCGCTATTGGCCGCGACGCCAGGCCGCGGCCGCGCTCGCGTTGCTCGGCGCCGGTGGTTACACGCTGGTGTCGGGCATGGCCCTGCCGACCGTGCGCACTGCGTTGATGATCGCGGTGGTGGTGGCGGCACGGCTGTGGCGGCGGCCAGTGCGGGTCGCCGACGCGCTGGCGCTGGCGGCGATCGCCATGCTGCTCTGCGACCCGCTGGCGGTGCTCTCGGCCGGCTTCTGGCTGAGCTTCCTCGGCGTCGCCTGGCTGGCTTGGTGCATGCCCGACGCCGGGCGCGGCTGGCGCGAGACGCTGCGCAGTTTCCTCACCGCGCAGGGCGTGGCGACGGTCGGCCTGCTACCGGTGAGCACGATGCTGTTCGGGCAGGCCTCGCTGGTCGGGCCACTGGCGAATTTACTGGCGATTCCGTGGTGGAGCCTGGTGGTGGTGCCGCTGGCGCTGCTCGGGACCGCGCTGGAGGCGCTGCATGCCGGCGCTGGGGCCTGGCTGTGGCGCCTGGCCGCGGCCTGCTTCGACCTGACCTGGCCGCTGTTTGTGGCCCTGGGCGAGAGCCGCTTCGCACTGCGCTGGCTGCCGGAGGCGCGCGACTGGGCGCTGCCGCTGGCCCTGCTGGGCGCGTTCTGGCTGCTGTTGCCGCGCGGGGTGCCGGGCAAGCCGCTGGCGGCGCTGCTGTGGTTGCCCTTGCTGTATCCGCCGCTGGAGCGGCCGCGGCCGGGCGAGGTCGATCTGGTGATGTTCGACGTGGGGCAGGGGCTGTCGTTGCTGGTGCGCACGGCCAACCACCAATTGCTGTACGACACCGGGCCAGCGGTGGAGGACGGCTACGACGCCGGCGAGCGCGTGGTGGTGCCGGCGCTGCATGCGCTCGGCGTGGCGCGGCTGGATCGCGCGGTGATCAGCCATGCCGACAACGATCACGCCGGCGGTCTCGCCGCGGTGCGTGCGGCGCTGCCGATCGGCCTGGTCCAGGCACCGGCCGGCGCGCCGTTGCCGGTGGGCCGGGCCTGCGTGGCCGGGAGCGCCTGGGAATGGGATGGGGTGCGTTTCCGGTTCCTGCATCCGGCGCCGCACTTTCCCTATCTGCGCAACGAGTCCAGCTGCGTGCTGCGCGTGGAAACCGCGCATGGCGCGCTGTTGCTGGCCGGCGACATCGGCGACGTGATCGAGCGCAAGCTGCTGCGCGAGGCGCCGCAGGCATTGCGCGCCGACGTGGTGGTGGCGCCGCATCATGGCAGCGCGCATTCCTCGCAGCCGGCCTTCGTCGCCGCCACCGGCGCGCGGCTGGTGCTGGTCTCGGCGGCCTACGGCAACCGCTTCGGCCATCCGCATCCCGGCGTGGTGGCGCGCTGGCAGGCGGCCGGCGCCGAGGTCGCCGGCACGCCGCAGAGTGGTGCGCTGCGCGTGTGGCTGGGGCGCGCCGGCCTGCAACTGCGCGAACGGCGGCCCTGGCGGGCGCGGTTGTGGGATGCGGCGGAGCGGGCGCGGGCGGCTGCTATCCTATCGGCCAGTGAACGAACGGCCGAGCGTGCCGGAGGGTTGCGACGTGTGGGAACTGGTCAAGGCCGGTGGCTGGCCGATGGTGCCATTGCTGCTGTTGGGCGTGGTCGCGCTGGCGATCGTCCTGGAGCGGTTCTGGAGCCTGCGCCGTAGCGAGGTGCTGCCACCGGGACTCGGCCAGGAAGTGCGCAACTGGGCCACGCGCGGCAAGCTCGACCCCACCCACATCGAATCGTTGCGGCGCAATTCGCCGCTGGGCGCGCTGCTCGCCGCCGGCCTGGACGTGCGCAACCGCCCGCGCGAGATCGTGCGCGAGCGCATCGAGGACACCGGCCGGCACGTCGTGCACCGCATGGAGCGTTACCTGAACGCGTTGGGCACGGTCGCATCGGCCGGGCCGCTGCTGGGCCTGCTCGGCACCGTGGTCGGCATGATTCAGATGTTCCTGGGCATCCTCGACCACGGCCTGGGCGACGTGAACCAGCTCGCCGGCGGCATCGGCAAGGCGCTGGTGTGCACCGCCACCGGCATGATCATCGCGGTGCCGGCGCTGATCTTCCATCGCCATTTCAAGAGCCGCATCGCCGGCTACGTGATCGAGATGGAGCAGGAAGCCACCGCGCTGACCGACGCGCTGGACGGCCACGGCCGTGCCGCTGCGCCGGCCGCACCGGCACGCGGCGCCGCGTCGAACGCCGCGGCGGCCAAGGGCTGAGCCGGTGCGGATCCGCGACGACCGTGGCCAGGACGAGCCGCAGATCGACCTGGTGCCGTTGATCGACGTCATCCTGGTGCTGATCATCTTCTTCGTGGTGACCACCACCTTCGATGCGCGTTCCACGCTGCAACTGCAACTGCCCAATGCCAGCGACCGCAACGCGCCGCCCCCGGCGCGCGCGCTGAGCGTGCTGATCAACGCCGACGGGCATTACTTCATCAACGACCAGGAAGTGCTGCGCACCGACGTGGAGTCGGTCAAACGCAGCATCGCCCAGGTCGCCGGCGACGACCGCGAGCAGCCGGTGCTGCTGCGCGCCGACGCGCGCACGCCCTACCAGGCGGTCGTCACCGCACAGGATGCGCTGGGCCAGCTCGGGTTCCGCCGCATCGCCATCGCCACTGCTCCCGAAGTCAACAGGGACGGAAGCTCCAAGTGAATCTACCCTCCGACGTGCCCGTCCAGGATTCCCCCTGGCGGACCTATCGCCGCCTGTTGTCCTATGCCGGCGGCTACCGTGGACTGCTGCTGATCGCCGCGGTCGGCGCGCTGCTGGAGGCGCTGGCCGGCTCCGGCTTCCTGGCGCTGATGAAGCCGATCACCGACGAGACCTTCATCGCGCGCAACCGCGACGTGGCGATGTGGCTGCCGCTGCAGATCGTCGGCCTGTTCGTGCTGCGCGGCATTGCCGGCTATGTCACCGACATGTCGATGGGGCGTGCGGCGCGGAGCATCTCCCGCGATTTCCGGGTCAACGTGCTGGACAAGTACCTGCGCCTGCCGGGCAGCCGTTTCGACGCCGAGCCGGTGGCCTCGATGCTGGTGCGGCTGGGCTCGGACAGCGAGCAGGTCGCGCAGGCCGCGGTCGACGCGATGAAGGTGATGGTGCAGCAGACCCTGCAGATCGTCGGCGCGCTGGCGGTGATGCTGTGGTACAGCTGGACCGTGACCGTGACCATCCTGCTGGTGGCGCCGCCACTGGCGTGGGTGATGGACCGCGTGGCCAAGCGCTACCGGCGGGTGAGCCACCGCATCCAGGAAAGCAACGCTGAACTGATGCAGGCCGCCGAGCAGGCGCTGTCCGGCAACCAGGAGGTCAAGGTCTACGGTGCGCGTCCCAGCGAGATGGAGCGCTACCAGCAACTGGCCAACACCAACCTGCATCTGGCGATGAAGGTCGAATCCACCCGCGGCATTTCCTCGGCCGCGGTGCAGTTGCTGGGCGCGATCGGTCTGGCCGCGCTGTTGCTGATCGCCGGCCACGAAGCGCTGGCCGGGCGCCTGACCGCCGGCGAGTTCGTCTCGCTGATGACCGCGATGATGGCGATCATCCCGGCGCTGAAGAACCTCACCAACGTGCAGAACATGCTGCAGCGGGGCGTCGCCTCGGCGCAGCGGCTGTTCGTGGTGCTGGACGCGCCCGAGGAACAGGACAGCGGCACCCGCCACATCGAGCGCGCGCAGGGACGGATCGAATTCCGTGAGGTCACCGCCGCCTATCCGGGGCAGGCGCGGCCGGCGCTGGCCGAGGTCAGCTTCGTCGCCGAACCCGGCACCGTCACCGCCATCGTCGGCCGCTCCGGCAGCGGCAAGTCGAGCCTGGTCAAGCTGATCCCGCGTTTCTACGACCCGCAGTCCGGGCAGATCCTGCTCGACGGCCATCCGCTGCAGGACTATCGGCTGGAGGACCTGCGCCGGCAGATCGCCCTGGTCGGCCAGCAGGTGATGCTGTTCGACGGCAGCATCGCCGACAACGTCGCCTACGGCGAGATGCGCGAGGCAGGCCCGGCGCAGCTGCGCCAGGCGGTCGCCGACGCCAATGCCATGGAGTTCGTCGACCACCTGCCGGAAGGCCTGCAGGCGCAGGTCGGGGCCAAGGGCGGGCGTCTGTCCGGCGGCCAGCGTCAGCGCCTGGCGATCGCGCGGGCGATGCTCAAGGATGCGCCGATCCTGATCCTCGACGAGGCCACCGCGGCGCTGGACAACGAATCCGAGCGGCTGGTGCAGGACGCCTTGCACCGGCTGATGCCCGACCGCACCACGCTGGTCATCGCGCACCGGCTGTCGACCATCGAGCACGCCGACCAAGTGCTGGTGATGGACCATGGCCGCATCGTCGAGCGCGGCACCCACCACGAGTTGCTGGCGCTGGGCGGGGTCTACGCGCACCTGCACAGCATGCAATTCCGCGAAAGGCAGTACGGATGAGCGAGCGCGGGCCATACACACCGGCCTACTGGTACGGCAAGGGCGCGCCGCCGCTGCACGCGCGGTTGCTGACCCCGCTGTACGCGGCGGCGATCGCGCTGCGCCGCGCGCTGTACCGGCGCGGCTGGCGCAAGCGCCACAGCATCGCTGCACCGGTGGTGGTGGTCGGCAATCTCACCGCCGGCGGCACCGGCAAGACGCCGCTGACCATCGCCCTGGTGCAGCGCCTGCGCGACGCCGGCTGGAGCCCGGGCGTGGCCAGCCGCGGCTACGGCCGCAGCCAGCCGCAGGAGCCGCGCTGGATCGAGCCGGGTACCTCGGCCGAGCAGGGCGGCGACGAGCCGGTGCTGATCGCACGCAAGACCGGGGTGCCGGTGCGGGTGGACCGCGACCGCGTCGCCGCGGCGCGGGCGTTGCTGCAGGCCGGCTGCGACATCGTGGTCTGCGACGACGGCCTGCAGCACTACCGCCTGCAGCGCGACATCGAGATCGAGGTGGTGGACGGCCAGCGCCGCTACGGCAACGGCCGCCTGCTGCCGGCCGGGCCGCTGCGCGAGCCGGTCGCGCGCGGCAACGAATGCGATTTCCGCGTCATCAACCTGGGGCAGGCCAGCGACAGCGGCGAGCTTGAAGCGGGCTTCGGCGAATGGGCGATGCGCCTGCGCATCGACAGCGCGCAGCCGCTGCGCGGCGGCCGTGCGCGGCCGCTGCGCAGCTTCGCCGGCCAGCGTGTGCACGCCGTCGCCGGCATCGCCCATCCGCAGCGCTTCTTCGACATGCTGCGCGCGCAGGGCATCGGCGTGGTCCCGCATGCCTTTCCCGATCACCACCAGTACCGCGCCACGGACCTGGCCTTCGGCAGCGAACTGCCGGTGCTGATGACCGAGAAGGACGCGGTCAAATGCGCCGCCTTCGTCAACGATTGGTGCTTCAGCGTGCCGCTGGCCGCCGAACTGCCGGCGGCGTTCTGGATCGGCCTGCTCGACCGGCTGGACAAGCTGCGTGGCCGCGCGGGCGGGACAGGCGACTAGGGCGTCTGCCCATCCCCGCGCGCGGCGCTGTGGTCTGCGGGTACGCCACCGACGTGCGTGGCGCAGCGCGGCCTTGGCCGTGTCCAACCGCGAGAGGCGTCCGCGGCGCATGCGCCAGCCAGCCAAAGGGCGCAGCGTTGTGCGCGCGCGGAGTCTCGCTAGGCATGGCGCCCACGTCCTCGCGCTTCTTTGCCACGGGCACGCGCCAACACGGTGCGTGTGCGGGATGCGCGCGAAGTGAGTGCACGACCCATCATGCCGAGGCGTTTCGCACCACGTGGCAGGCACCCGCGCGGTCGCTGGCCGTCGCCACGACCCGCTCACCGGCGATGCCGGCCCGGTCGATACAATGGCCCTTCGGGCCGTTGCTGCGCGCGGCCGCCACCGGGCCGCTGTCCGGCGCCCACCCGGCCGTTTCCGGCCAGCCATGCGGAGAGCTTTCGATGACCGTCTTCTCGCGATATCCTCGGCGCCCGCGCGCCGCTGCCGGCGCCGCCCGCGCATGAGCGCCGCCGCGCCGCCGTTCGTCGTCGCCATTCCGGCCCGCTATGCCGCATCGCGGCTGCCGGGCAAGCCCTTGCGCGCGCTCGGCGGCGAGCCGTTGATCCGCCACGTGGCGCGGCGTGCGCTCGCCGCCGGTGCCACGCAGGTGTGGGTGGCCGCCGACGATGCGCGCATCGCCGCCGCGGTGGCCGACCTGGACGGCGTGCACGTGGCGAATACGTCGGCCGACCACGCCTCCGGCACCGACCGCCTCGCCGAGTGCGCCGACATCGCCGGCTGGGACGATGCGACTTTGGTGGTCAACCTGCAGGGCGACGAACCGTTCGCGCCGGTCGCCGGCATCGTCGCGGTGGCCCGGACCCTGGCCGACAGCGGCGCCGAGATGGCAACGCTGGGCACGCCGGTGGACGCGGCCGAGCACCTGTTCGATCCCAACGTGGTCAAGCTGGTGCGCAGCGCGACTGGCGATGCGCTGTACTTCAGCCGCGCGCCGATCCCGTGGCACCGCGACGCCTTTGCCGCCTCGCAGGCGCAGTTGCCGCTGCCCGGCCCGTGGCTGCGGCATATCGGCATCTACGCCTATCGCGCCGGCTTCCTGCGCCGGTTCGCGGCGATGCCGCCGGGCACGCTGGAGCGGATCGAGTCGCTGGAGCAACTGCGGGTGTTGGAAGCCGGCTTCCGCATCGCGGTGGCGCTGTCGCCGGCACCATTCCCGCCCGGTGTGGACACGCCCGAGGATCTGGCGCGCGCCGAGGCCTACCTGCAGGGGCAGGCATGAAGCTGCTGCTGGTGTGCCTGGGCAATATCTGCCGTTCGCCGATGGCCGAGGGCGCGCTGCGCCACCACCTGCAGCGCTCGCCGCTCGCCGGGCTAGTGGAGGTCGACTCGGCCGGCACCGGCGACTGGCACCGCGGCGAGCCGCCGGACCGGCGCGCGGTCGCCTGCGCGGCCGCGCATGACGTGGACATCGCCGGCCTGCGCGCGCGGCAACTGCGCGATCGCGACTTTGCCGACTTCGACTGGATCCTGTGCGCCGATGCGGCCAATCTGCGCGACGTGCTTCAGCGCGCCCCGGCGGCGGCGCGCGAGCGCGTGGCGCTGTGGCTGCCGTGGGCCGGGGTGCACAGCCGCAGCGAGATCCCGGATCCGTACACCGGTGGCAGCGCGCAGTTCGAGCAGGTCTGGAAACTGGTAGACGAAGCCGCCGCCGGCAGCGTGGCACGACTGTCCGTCGACCTCGGCTCCGGCATAATCGGCCGATGAATTCCATCGCCGCCCTGGAACTTCCCGCGTCCGGCGCCTGGCTCAACGCGGCGCCGCTCCGCCTGCGCGACCTGCAGGGGCGGGCGCTGGTGCTGGCCTTCGTCAACGCCGCCTCGGTGTGGTGCGCGCAGCGCCTGGCCGAACTCGGCCAGTGGCAGGCGCGCAATCCCGGGAGGCTGCAGCTGATCGTGGTACAGGTGCCGCGCTTCGACAGCGAGCGCGAGCCGCAACGGGCATTGAAGCTGTTGCGCAGCCAGGGCGTGTCCGCGCCGATCCTGCTCGATGCCGATTGGGCCGCCTGGCAGCGCTTCGACATCCAGGCCTGGCCGACCCTGGTCCTGATCGACGCCGGCGGGGTCGAGCGCGAGCGCCTGGTCGGGATCGGCGGCGCCGAACTGGACAAGGCGCTGCACGCGTTGTGCGCCGGGCAGCCGCTGCCGCTGGACGAGGACCTGCGCGACGCGCGCGAGACCCAGCCGGAACCGCGCCTGCCGCTGCGCTTCCCGACTGGGCTGGCCGTGGCCGAGGACCGCCTGTACATCGCCGACAGCGGCCATCACCGCATCCTCGAATGCAGCACTAGCGGCCGCGTATTGCGCCAGTTCGGCATCGGCACCGCCGACTTCATCGACGGCGCGATCGGCGAGGCGGCGTTCCACCGTCCGCGCGGGCTGGCCCTGGAGCGCGGCGTGCTGTACGTGGCCGATACCGGCAACCACGCGCTGCGCCGGATCAACCTGCTCACCGGCCAGGTCGACACGCTGTGCGGCAACGGCCGTGCCGGCGAGCCGGTGGAAGGCCCGGTGGAGCAACCGCTGCTGGCACCACTGAATCATCCGCAGGGTCTGGTGATCGCCGACAACCAGGTGCACCTGGCGATGGCCGGCGACAACCGCATTTGGAGCTACGACCTGGGCAGCCGCAGCCTGCGCTGGCGTGCCGGTGCGGGCGCGCTGGAACTGCGCGACGGCAGCGGGCATCTGGCCGCGTTCGCGCAACCGTGCAGCCTGGCCGCGGTGCAGCAGGTGCTGTACGTATGCGATGCGCTGGGTTCGGCGGTGCGCTCGATGCAGTTGCGCGGCGACCTGGTGCAGACCTTGCTCGGCGGCCAGGGGCCGTGGGATTTCGGCAACGAGGACGGACCACGCAGCCGCGCCCGCCTGCAGTTCCCGCAGGCGATCGCGCTGAGCCCGGACGCGCCGTTGCTGTGGATCGCCGACAGCGGCAACGGCAGCCTGCGCAGCCTGCGCCTGGGCGGCGGCGAACTGTCCACCGCGGCCTTGCCGCGGCGCCTGCACGGCCCGGGCGGGCTGGCGGTGAGCGCCGGCACGGTGTGGATCGCCGAGTCCGACGCGCATGCGGTGCTGCGCTACGACATCGCCAGCGGCGAACTGCACGACGTCGCGATCGGCGAATGAGCACCCCCGAATTGCCCCCGTTCGACGGCAAGGCCTTTGCCGCCAACCTCAGTACCGCGCCCGGCGTCTACCGCATGTACGCCGCCGACGATACCTTGCTCTACGTCGGCAAGGCCGGCGCGCTGCGCAAGCGCGTCTCCAGCTATTTCAGCGGCTCGCCGAAGAACGCGCGGACCATGGCCATGCTGGCGCAGGTGGCGCGCATGGATGTCACCGTCACCCGCAGCGAGGGCGAGGCGCTGCTGCTGGAAAACCAGCTGATCAAGTCGCTGTCGCCGCGCTACAACGTGTCGCTGCGCGACGACAAGAGCTATCCCTATGTGCTGCTGACCCGCGAGGAGTGGCCGCGGATCACCCTGCATCGCGGCCCGCGCGCAGTGCCCGGTCGCTATTTCGGTCCGTATCCCGGCGTCACCGCGGTGCGCGAGACGCTGAACCTGATGCACAAGCTGTTCAAGCTGCGCAGCTGCGAGGACAGCGTGTTCCGCAACCGTTCGCGGCCGTGCCTGCAGTACCAGATCGGCCGCTGCAGCGCGCCGTGCGTGGCGCTGGTGGCGGCCGACGAGTACGCCGAGGCGGTGCGTCGCTCCACGCTGTTCCTGGAAGGGCGCAGCGACCAGCTCGGCGAGGAGCTGGTGCAAGCCATGCAGGACGCCAGCGAGCGCCTGGAGTTCGAGCGCGCCGCGCGCCTGCGCGACCTGCTCGGCTCGCTGCGCAGCATGCAGAGCCGGCAGTACGTGGACGGCCGCGCCGCCGATCTGGACGTGCTGGCCTGCGCCACCCAGGGCGCCAACGCCTGCGTGCTGCTGCTGGCGTTCCGCGACGGCCGCAACCTCGGCACCCGTGCGTTCTTCCCCAAGACCAACGGCGAGGACAGCGCCGCCGAGGTGCTGGGCGCGTTCGTGTCGCAGTACTACGTCGAGCACGCGCCGCCGCGCGAGGTGCTGCTGGACCGCGAGATTCCCGACGCCGAGCTGATCGAGGCGGCGCTGAGTTCGGCCGCCGAGCGCAAGGTGCAGCTGAAGTGGAACGTGCGCGGCGAGCGCGCCGGGTACCTGGAGCTGGCCAGCCGCAACGCCCAGGCCACCCTGGTCACCGAACTGACCAGCCGCAACGCCCAGCACGCGCGCAGCGAGGCGCTGCGCGAGATGCTCGGCCTGGCCGAGCCGGTCAAGCGGGTGGAGTGCTTCGACATCAGCCACACCATGGGCGAGGCCACGGTGGCCTCGTGCGTGGTGTTCGACGCCAGCGGCCCGGTGCGCAGCCAGTACCGGCGCTACAACATCAGCGGCATCGAGCCGGGCGACGACTACGCAGCGATGCGCCAGGCGATCGAGCGCCGCTTCCGCCGTGCCGCCGAAGGCGAGGGCAAGGGCGATGCGATCCTGCCGGACGTGCTGCTGATCGACGGCGGTGCCGGCCAGTTGGCGCAGGCCAATGGCGCGCTGGCCGACCTGGGCGTGGACGGGGTGCTGCTGATCGGCGTGGCCAAGGGCGCCGAGCGCCGCGCCGGCCACGAGACCCTGGTGATGCCGGACGGGCGCGAACTGCGACCGGGTGCGGCGTCGCCGGCGCTGCAGTTCATCCAGCAGGTGCGCGACGAGGCGCACCGCTTCGCCATCACCGGCCACCGCGGGCGCCGCCAGAAGGCGCGCATGACCAGCAAGCTGGAGGACATCCCCGGCATCGGCCCGCGGCGGCGCGCCAGCCTGCTCAAGCATTTCGGCGGGCTGGCCGGGCTCAAGGCCGCCGGCGAGGCCGAGATCGCGCGGGTGGAGGGCATCAATGACGCACTGGCCGCACGAATCTACGCTAACCTGCACGGACTGCCGGTGCCCGATCCGGCAGGCGAGTAGAGCAGCGCAATGAAGTTGACCATCCCCACCTGGCTCACGCTGCTGCGGATCCTGATGATCCCCGTGCTGGTGCTGGTGTTCTATCTGCCGTACACCTGGACCAACTTCGCCTCGGCGGCGATCTTCGGCCTGGCCGCGTTCACCGACTGGCTGGACGGCTGGGTGGCGCGGCGCTACCACCAGTACTCCGCGTTCGGCGCGTTCCTGGACCCGGTGGCCGACAAGCTGATGGTGGCGGTGGCGCTGTTCCTGATCGTGCAGGGCCATCCGACGCCGTGGATGGCGTTCTGGGCGGCGGTGATCGTCGGCCGCGAGATCGCGGTGTCGGCGCTGCGCGAATGGATGGCCGAGATCGGCCAGCGCGCCAAGGTGCGGGTGGCGATGATCGGCAAGATCAAGACCACCGCGCAGATGGTGGCGCTGCTGTGCCTGCTGTACTCGGTGATGCCCGACGGCTCCCCGCCGGAGAGCGTGTGGATGGGCTTGTTCATCTTCCACGTCGGCGACTGGACCCTGGCGATCGCGTCGATCCTGACCCTGTTGTCGGGCATCCAGTATCTGCATGCGGCCTGGCCGAGCCTGCGCGACGACGAGCGTGCGGCGATGGCGGAAAAGAACGCGAAAAAAATCGAAGGCAATGGTTGACAGCCTGCGCGTACCCGGTAGAATTCGCGGCCTCAAGCGGGAATAGCTCAGTTGGTAGAGCGCAACCTTGCCAAGGTTGAGGTCGCGAGTTCGAGTCTCGTTTCCCGCTCCAGATCATGAAAACAGGACCTTCGGGTCCTGTTTTCGTTTGGGCGGCTGCACTGCGTGGCAGACGCGCCACACCCCGCTAAGCCATCGCGCAATTCCGCCTCGCGTCATGCGGCCGCCAGCAGCGCAATGGCCAACACGCACGGCGCCAGTTTGGCCGCCGCCATCGCATTGCGCAGACATCCGGGCTGGGTTGATCCACGCCGCGAGCGCTGCATCGGAACGCGGGCAGCGCGATCGCGCACCGACCATGTCGCGCGCCAGCAGCGATCGCGTCGTCCAGACGCGATCGCGATGCGGCAGATGACGCCTCTCCGTTTCGCGCAGGCTCAGGGCGCGGGGGTGGCCGCACGGAAGCCGGCATGCCCGCAGGCGGCGTCGTAGGCGTAGTCGCCGGCGGCGAGCAAGTGGCGGCCGCTGTTGATGTGCGCTGGCGGCGTTTTCAGCGGCCCGCGCCACTGCACGCTGTCCGGCGTCGCCGCCTTGCCGTCGCCGACCGCAAAGCCGTAGCCGAACACTGGTTGTCCCTTCGCGTCGACGACGTCGAGCCGCAACTGGGTGGCGTCCGGCACCACCCGCGTGGGATGCCCGGCCATCTCCACGGTCTGTTGCAGGCTGTCGGGCGTGGCGGGCGGCACCACCGGGTTGAGCATCATGTAGGACACGCCGGTATCGGGCAGCAGCTTGCCGCAGACGCGGTAGTCGCTGCCGCTGCCGGGGAAGCTGGCGCAGGCGGTGGGCGCCTGCCAGTCGCTCGGCGCATCGGCGGTGGCGGCACCGCGCTGCAGCGGGACCAGGGCGAACCCCTGCAGCGCCGCCTTGCTGACGCCCAGGGTGATGCCCTTGGCGCTGACGATGTAGCCGGGGCTCATGCGCTGCGCGCGCATCTGCGCCAGGTTGAGGAACGGGTTGCGCGCGGCGTCGACGCCGCGGTCGTAGCCCACGCCCATCATGCCGAACTTGGGGGAGATGGTGCTGCAGTTGCGCAGCACCTGCGTGCTGCTGCTCAACGCCGGGCTGCCGTCGTAGCCGGCGCAGGTGGCCGGCACCTGCGCCAGCGGCTTGGGCTGCTGGGCCACGCTGGCGACATCGCAGGTGCACTGCGCAGCCAGCACGGTAATGCGGTCCACGCGCGCCGCAGCACGCTTGCCGTCGGCGGAGACGCCGAGCCGCATCGGCACGTCCACGTACTTGCCGGGGTGATATTTGCTGTCGCTCGAATAGAAGATGTGGCCGGGCGTGTTGGAGGCGTCCCAGGCGCTGCGCAGTGCGTCGCTCAACGGCACCACCACGCCGGTGGAGCCGGTATCCACCTCCAGCACCTGGCTGCCGCTGCTGCGGCCATCGGCGTCGCTGCCGAGTTGCACCCGCACCTGGTAGGCGAACGTCGGCGTGGCCTTGGAGGCCAGCGGCAGGTTCACGGTCTGCGACTGCAGCGCGCAGGTCTGCGCGGCGGCGGTGGCGCTCGCGGCCAGGCACAGCGCGGCCCCGCTCCAGCGTGTCCATCGGTTCATGGCGATCTCTCGTTCGGGTGTGGCGCCATGCTAGAGCGCGGCGGCGTGCCGATCGTGCGCCGATCCGCGCGAGGCCGAGCTTGTCTACTGCCACCGGCGTGGCGCTGTGGTCGGCATTCCAGTCGGGTGGCGATGCCGCGTGCGAGTTGCAGTGTCCGCAGCACGTCTCCGCAAATCCCGCGCACGCGCGGCGCAGGGTTGCCAAGCCGGGGAGCTTGGTACACAATGCAGTCCGTTGTGCGCCGGGTTGATTCAAAAACATCTTTTGAATCAATGCGTTGGAAGACAGCCGCCAGGCATCGTCCAGTTCCCGCCGCAAGGGCCCCGGCAGCGGGGCTTTGTTTTTGTCGGACGCTACAGGCGTTGCGGCAAGACGTCAGTCCACCGGCCTGGTGGCAGAGTGGTTATGCAGCGGACTGCAAATCCGCGTACGCCGGTTCAATTCCGACCCAGGCCTCCATTTCGTTTCAACGCATTGGGCCGCTTTTTGCGGCCCTTTTGCGTTGCGCAATCTCAAGCTATTTCCCATGCGCTGCTCCATACCGACGAAGCGCCAAACGAGGGTGTGTCGATCGTCAGGCTCTTGGTCGATCGGCTTTACTTGCGCGGTACATCATCGCGAAGCTTGGCCGCCTGTAGCGGTTTCTCGGCAATGCCGGCAGACGTCAATTTGCGATGATGCCGGCCTCGACATTCGATCCTGACGTCATGACTTCATCGCGACCTGTCCTGCAGTGCACACGCGTGTTCAGTGCGGCCCTAGCCGTGGCGCTCGGTCTGTGCGCTGGTGTGCAGGCTGCGCCGCCCACGGACACCGTCACGCGCTGCGGCTGGTTCGACAATCCCTCGCCAGGCAACGCCACGCTCGTGGACAAGGACGGCGAATGGACGGTCGGCCAACAGGGCGGGCACCAGGCCGAGGGCAACTGGCCTACGTTTCCCCGCGCGCGCTGGGTGGCGACCGGGACGGGCAGTGCCGGCTATGGCTGCGCCTGCCTGAAGGTGCGCGCGCGTGCCAACACCCAGGAGGTGACCACCATCGTGGCGGCCACAGTTCAGCCCTTGAAGATCTGCCTGCAGGACAAGGCGCTGCAGGTCAAGGAGCCGGAGAATCCGCTGAAGTAGCGCCTTCGCTCCGCAGCGCGTTGCCGCAGCGGTGCCATCGGAGGAGACGCTGCTGCCGAGGATGTGGATCGAGGCAGGTTGGCCGGCGGTTTCACTGCAGCCTGGATCGGCTTGCTGTCGGCGAGGGGAAAGCGCCGCTCCACCTCCTGGCGGCGGCGTTGCGATTCGCCGAGGCGGCGTCGCTCGGCCGAACGAGTCCATCGGACGATGGCGCCGCTTTGATGCCCGGTGCCGACACCGCCTGGCCATCGTTCTGCGCGTTCAGGATTGGAACGGCCGAGGTGGCGTGCAGCGTCGTCTGCCGGCCGCCCGATCCGGCGCGAACGGGATCGCTGTCCATGCGAATCCGACGCCCGTAGCACCGCGAACGGGAAAGTGCCGAATCGCACCATGACACCACGCCGCCGGCGGCGGACATGTTTTTGCAACGAAGGGCTAGCGCGCCTCCTGGGAGGCGTGTAGAATGCGCGGCTCCCAAGCGGGAATAGCTCAGTTGGTAGAGCGCAACCTTGCCAAGGTTGAGGTCGCGAGTTCGAGTCTCGTTTCCCGCTCCAAATTGCGTCACTTGCCACCTGTTGCGCGAGTGAACCCCTGAAAAAAGGAGCTTCGGCTCCTTTTTTCGTTTCCGCGATGCGTTCTTGTCCCGGAGACGCCAGGCACGGCCTCGGCGCCGATGCTGGGCACTACGATGTCGTCGGCATCACGGACATGCCCAACGTTCGCTTACGGAAGTGGGCCGGTGAGTAGCGCCTGCCTGGTCGCATCGTCGGCAGGGTAGAAGCATTCCAGCGTCAGCTCCGCCAGGGTCACGTCGGTCGCGGTGCCGAAGACGGTCGTGGTGGAGAGAAACGACAGGATGCCGCCGCTGGTTCCGCTGCGGATCGAGAGCGGCACCGCGATGCGCTCCGTAGGCCCGGGCGGGCGGTCGCTGGCCGGGCAGGGCAAGCCCTTGAGTTCGGCATGCAGCGCTTCGAGTTCGGGATCGGCCGACTGGTCGATCTCGAGGCGAAGCCGGGCCAGCAGATGATGCCGCCACTCGGCCAGGTTGACGATGCGTGGCGCCAGGCCATTGGGATGGAGGGTCGCACGCAGCACATTGACGGGCGCCGCCAGAAGCGCCGGATCGATACCGACCAGCAGTGCGGCCGCTGCATCGTTGGCGCGCACCAAGTTCCAGTGGCGGTCGACCGCGAGTGCAGGAAACGGGGCGTGCGCGCGCAGGACCATGTCGACGGCCGACAGCGCCGCCGCCATGTCCGGCGTGTCCAGTGCACGCTCGCCATGCACGGGCGCATAGCCCGCCGCGCGCAGTAGCCGGTTCTGCTCCCTGAGCGGCATCGCCAGCGGTTCGGCCAGACGCAGCAGCAGGTCGCGGCTGGGAGCCGCTCGCCCGCTCTCGACGAAGCTCAGATGGCGCGTCGACACCTCCGCCGCGCCGGCGAGATCGAGCTGGCTCAGTCGGCGCCTGGCCCGCCAGTCGCGCAGTACGTCGCCAACGGTGATCGGTCGTGTCGCCATGCCTTCATCCTACCGGCCCGCTGCGGCGATGCCATTACCTGCGAGGTAATCGCATTGCCCGATTGCCATCGGCATGCTCGGCCCATCGACGACGAGGAGATGGCGATGAACGACCCGAACACGCTGGCACGTGCCTATCTGGCGCTCTGGAACGATGCCGATGCCGCATCGCGCGCGCGTCGCCTGGCGGACGGCTGGACCCCTGATGCTCGCTACGCCGATCCGATGATGGCGGGCGAAGGTCGTGACGGCATCGCCGCGATGATCGCGGCCGCACGCGCTCAGGTCCCCGGCCACCTCTTTGCGCTGCGCGGCACGCCCGATGCGCATGGTCCGTTCGTACGCTTCTCCTGGACGTTGGCGCCCGAACACGGCGCGCCGATTGCCGGCGGCACCGATATCGCCCGGATCGCCCCGGACGGGCGCATCGCCGAGGTCATCGGCTTCCTCGACAAGGACATCGCATGACGCCGGCATTCATCCCGCGTGGCCCCGGTCATGCGCTGTTCGTTCGCGATTGGGGCGAGGGACCGCCTGTGGTCCTGCTGGCGGGCTGGGCGATGGATGGCCGGATCTGGGGCGACACCATGCTCCATCTCAATGCCGCCGGCCTGCGCGCCATCGCGTGCGATCGCAATGGCCACGGGCGATCGACCGACCGAGCGGACTATGGCTACGACGCGCTCGCCGACGACCTGGCCGCCGTGCTGGAAACGCTCGACCTGGAGGGCGTCACCCTGGTGGCGCATTCGGGCGCTGGCGGCGAGGCGATCCGTTACCTCGCGCGGCACGGTCGTCGGCGGATCGCACGACTGATGCTCGTGGGCGCGACAGGCCCGCGGGTCATCGGCGACACCGGCGTGACCCCTGCGATGCTGGATGCGCTGTGCGCGCAGCTTGCCTGCGATTTGCCGGGCTGGATCGACGCCAACATCGATCCTTTTGCGCCCGGTGCGTCGGGCCGCGTCAACGCATGGATGGCCACCATGGTGCTCGACTGCTCGCGTCGCGCCGTGGTCGCATTCCAGCGCACGATCGCGCTGAGCGATCTTTCGGCGGAAGCCGCCGCGCTCCAGCTGCCGGTCACGATCATTCATGGCGACCGCGACGCGTCCGCGCCACTCGATGTCAGTGGGCGTGTCTATGCCGCGACCATCCCCGGCGCCGAACTGCTCGTCTATGAAGGTGCGGCGCATGGGGTGATGGTGACGCATGCCGCACGGCTTGCCGGCGACATCGTCAGCCGAGCGGCGTCATGAGCTGGCTGGCCACTGCACAGGCAGGCAGCGCAGACCGGCCGCCGGGCGCAGTTGTGGCGCGCTCGCTGGGAATGGTCGTCGATCCGGTGGTGGCACCCGCATGAACTCGACGACACGCCCGGAGACCTACGTCATCACCTTCCACGTCAAAGCGGATCAGGTGGAACGCTTTCGCGCGCTGCTCGACCCGGTGCTCGATGCGATGCGTCACGAGCGGACCTTCGTGCGTGCGGCGTTGCACGTCGATCCCGAGCGGCCGACGGTCTTCCAGCTTCACGAGACCTGGACCGATCGCGACGATGTCCTCAAGGTTCAACTGCATCGGCGCTATCGTCAGGAGTGGAATGCCGCGCTGGACGACATCCTGGTTGCGCCGAGGCATATCGCGATCTGGACAGTGATGCGAACCGATTGAGGTCGGACCGCAAGGGCGCCAGCCTCCATCGCTGGCACCGCCGTTGGTTTGCTAGCGCACCGCCGATCGGATCGCAGGAGGCGCGGGGCAGGTGGTATGCGCCTCTGTCATAAGCTTCAACAACGCCGCCCGCGCAACGGCGCGCGCGGCCTTGTGGTCGAGCCGGGAAAGCTCGGTGATCTGCAGGCCCGTTGCCTGCGCAAGGCGCAAGCTGACGTAGTAGCCGAAGCGATCCGGCAGTCCATCCGGCGGATGACCCCCCATCTGCAAGGCGCTGGCGGTCGCTGCGCCGTCGCGATCCTCGAAATGGGCTGCGACGACGCACAGGGCCACCGACCAGCGCCGATCGGTCGGGGCGCGAATGGGAGCGGGGATGTCGAGAAGCAGCTGATGATCCGTCGCCTGCGGCACCATCGCGGCGGTCGCCTCGACCGCCAATCCTTCCTGCCACAGCGTGCACCACAGCGGGTCGCAATCGGCGAAGTGGCGGGCATGTTCCAAATGGAAGATCTCGTGGATCAGGAACGGTTCGAGCGAATCGTCGGCGTGGTACTTCGCGATCATGTCGGCACC
The DNA here is from genome assembly GCF_014199795.1 of Xanthomonas sp. 3498. Taxonomy (NCBI): domain Bacteria; kingdom Pseudomonadati; phylum Pseudomonadota; class Gammaproteobacteria; order Lysobacterales; family Lysobacteraceae; genus Xanthomonas; species Xanthomonas sp. 3498. The sequence goes on along the minus strand of NZ_JACHOH010000004.1, from coordinate 122,851 downwards.
GAAGAGCATGACGTGCCGATTGCCCGGTTGCAGGTCATCCGACCCGCCATCGCGCTGCCCGAGCGAGTGATAGAGGTAGATCGGCAGTGGCGACACGAAGCCGGGAAAAACGCGCTGGAATCGCGCGATCGCGCCGTTCAAGGCGATCGGAAAATCGGCGACCACACGGTCGTAGTCGTCATGGCCGACGGAAAACCGATGCAGTGCGGCGCCGATCCGCTTGTCCGTGCCGGCACCTTCTGGATAGAGGCCAGGCAGCATCGCATCGATCCGGGAACGAATCGCCGCAATTCGGGCAGCGTCCGGTTGGCCCGCGGTCTCGATCGCGGTCTTTTCGAACGGCGTGGCGAGATCGACAGCGTGCGTCGCCGGCGCCGCGCTCGCTGAAAGACCGCTGGTCGAAAGGCCAATCGCTAGGCAAACGGCGAGCAGCACTCGCCCATTCCTGACCTGCCTCATGTTTGCTCCTGTCCAAATTCGGCCAAGCCGCATACCGAGCCGTGGGAACAGCGCCACTTCGATGGTGTTCGAAACGCGATGGATGTCGCGCCCTCAACGTCGCGCGTTGCTCCCACTCCTGCGCTTCGGTCTTGCGGCGCGCATGCTGCAGAGCGTAAGCCGGGAGGCATCCGATGTTGTGAAAGAGCCCCGTGCCGGCCTGCGCCGATTCACGCCGCCAGCCACCACCACGCCAGCAGCGCCACCAGCAAGATAGCGCCGCCGCCCAGCAAGCGCGGCCGTCGCCACCAGCGCCGCGGTTGGCGGTCGATGGCATTGGCGCCGGCCCGACGCAGCAGGCCGCGCGCGAACGCATGCTGATCCATGCTGCGGTCGCAGGCATCGACGCAGGCACCGCAGGCGGTGCACGCGTAGTGCGCGCCGTTGCGCGGATCGATGCCGGCGGGGCAGGCCTGCACACAGGCATCGCAGGCCACGCAGTCGCCGAGCTGCTCGGCGCTGAACTTGGGTAGGGTGCCGGCATACGCGGCCAGGGCCTCGCCGCGGCTGCCGCCTTGGCCGGCGAGTTGCGCGATGCTGGCGCGCAAGGCGTAGTCGCGTGCGGTGACGGGATCCAGCAAGCGCCGCCCGCGCTGCGCGACGCTGCCTTGGCCGCATGCGCGGGCGCCGCGCGGTTCGCCGCGCATCGCGTCGTAGCCGATCAGCGGCGTGTCGCGGTCGCACAGCAGCGGTTGCAGGCGCGCGTACGGACACAGGTAGCGGCAGGCCTGGCTGCGCAGGAAGCCCGCATTGCCCCAGGTGGCCAGTGCGTAGAACAGCACCCAGAACGTCTCCCAGCCGCTCCAGGCGAATGGATGCAGGCGCACGACCAGATCGGCGATCGGCACGAAGTAACCGACGAAGCTGACCCCGGTCCACAGCGCCACGGTCGCCCACAGCAGGTGCCGCGCCGCGGCCGGCCAGTCGGCGAAGCGGCGTTCGATCCAGGCGAAGGCGTGGCTCCACACCGTCTGCGGACAGGCGAAGCCGCACCATAGGCGCCCGGTCAGCGTAGTGAGCACTGCCAGCGACGCCGCGGCGGCGCCCAGCGCCAGCAGCAGCCAGCCGACGTCGTGCGGCCACAGGGTCCAGCCGAACAGATCGAAGCGCCGCGCTGGCAGGTCCAGCAGCAGGGCCTGCCGGCCCTGCCAGCGCAGCCACGGCAGCAGGTAGAACCCCGCCAACAGCAGCCACAGCACCACGCGCCGCAGTTGCGTGTACCGATGTGGCGGCGCGGGCCCCGCCGCGGCGGCGGGCGACGTGACGACATGCAAGGGAATCGTGCGCGCCATCGGCAGCCCGCTCACGACAGCGGCGCGGCGGCGTCGCCGTGCGGCGCCGGACGCAACAGGAAACCGGTGAGCAGGCTCGAGGCCAGCGTCGCCAGCCAGAACATGAAGAAACCCACCGTATAGCCGAGTTCCCGGCTGATCTGGCGGCCGGGGAAGGTGATGTCGCGCAGCGCCAACGGATCGACCAGGGCGAAGAACAGCACGCTCATGGCGCCTGCGACCAGGAAGCTCGGCCACAGGATCACCCCCAGCCGCTGCACCAGCGGGCGCGGCGCGCCGGGATCGAGCGGATCGAGCAGCGGATCGTCGGGAGAGACCATGACGGTGGATTCCATCGCGAAAGAAGGATGCGGCATGCGCCAAGGCAGCGGCGCCACACGTCGCCGCGCCTGCCAGCCGCCTGGCCGCCGATCCCCCGTCGACACCGGCGTCGGCGCATGCCGCAGCTGCAGACTAGGCAGCGCGGGCCGGCCCGACATTGATCCTGATCAAGGCCGCTGCCGCCGCGACGTGGAGACTGATGAGATCGCACGCTGTGGAGCCGACCATGCAGGACGAGATCGAAGGCATGCCCTTGCCGGGGCCGGACCTGTGCAGCGAGACGGACGTGCAAGCGCTGGTGGGAGCGTTCTACCGCCGTGTGCGCGCCGACGCCGACCTGTCGACGGTGTTCGCCGCGCACATCGAGGACTGGGAGGCGCATGAGCAGCAGCTGTGCGATTTCTGGTCGGCGATGCTGCGCGGCACCCGCCGCTTCCGCGGTGCGCCGATGCCCCGGCACATGGCCATGCGCGAACTCAGCGAACTGCTGTTCCAGCGCTGGCTGGGCCTGTTCCGCGCCAGCACCGCCGAGCTGCACAACGCGCCGATGCGGTTGTTGGCCGACGACGTTGCCCAGCGCATCGCCGAGACCTTCTGGCGCCGGCACCAGATGAGCTGGCGTCCATTCGAGCCGGTGTCGCCGCTGCCGCCGGCCGCGTGCGCGGATTGATCCAGGTCAAGGCGGCCGCGCCCGGTGCCGCGCATGCTCGGTCCATGGACATCCTCACCGCGCCCGATCCCTCCGCCGCCTGGACCTTCGACGCCGACCTGCTGCGCCGCTACGACCGTCCCGGCCCGCGCTACACCTCGTACCCGACCGCGCCGCATTTCCAGACCGGCTTCGGCCCGGCGCAGTTGTTCGACGCGGTCCAGGCCAGCGATCCGCGCCGGCCACTGTCGCTGTACGTGCACGTGCCGTTCTGCCGCAATCCCTGCTTCTACTGCGGCTGCCATCGGGTCATCACCCGCGACCCGGAGCGCGGCCGCGCGTATGTGCAGCGGTTGCTGCGCGAGGCGGCGATGATGGCCGCGTGTTTAGAGGGCGAGCGCGAGGTGGTGCAGCTGCACCTGGGCGGCGGCACCCCGAACTTCCTCGCGTCGGAGCTGCTCGGCGAACTGGTGCAGGGCCTGCGCGGCCTGTTCCGCTTCAGCCAGGTGCCGGACCGCGAGATGTCCATCGAACTGGATCCGCGCACGGTGACGCCGCAGGACATCGCCGCGCTGGCCGAGCTGGGCTTCAACCGCGCCAGCCTGGGCATCCAGGATTTCGATCCGCTGGTGCAGCAGGCGATCAACCGCCGCCAGGGCGTGCACGAAACCCTGGACATCCTGCGCGCCTGCCGCGTGCACGGCATGCGCTCGGTCAACGTGGACCTGATCTACGGCCTGCCGCGGCAGACCCTGGCCGGGTTCGAGCAGACCCTGGAGACGGTGATCGCGGCGCGTCCGGACCGCCTGGCGGTCTACGGCTACGCGCACCTGCCGCAACTGTTCAAGGCGCAGCGGCGCATCGCCGATGCCGACCTGCCCGACGCCGAACAGAAGCTGGCGCTGCTCGGCCTGGCGGTAAGCCGGCTCTCGGCGGCCGGCTACCAATACATCGGCATGGACCACTTCGCGCTGCCGCAGGAAGACCTGGCGCGCGCGCAGCGGCAGGGCAGCCTGCACCGCAACTTCATGGGCTACACCACCCAGGCCGACACCGACCTGCTGGGCCTGGGCGTCAGCGCGATCAGCCGCATCGGCGCCAGCTACAGCCAGAACCAGCGCGACCTGCCTGCCTGGGAAGCGGCGGTGGACGCCGGCGACAGCCCGGTGCTGCGCGGCCTGCAGCTCAGCGCCGATGACGCCCTGCGTGCCGAGCTGATCCAGCAACTGATGTGCCAGGGGCGGGTGGACGTGGCAGCGCTGGCGCAGCGCCACGGCATCGACTTCGCCAGCTATTTCCGCGAGGAACTGCGCGCGCTGGCCCCCTTGTGCGCGGACGGCCTGGCCGACTACCGCGACGGCGTGGTCCAGGCCACCGCGCGCGGCCGCCCGCTGCTGCGCCTGATCGCCATGTGCTTCGACCGCTACCTGCGCCAGCCGGACCAACCGGCGCGCTACTCGCGCGCGATCTGAGCGCGCCGTGCTTCTTGCTTGCCGTTGGCATCCCCGGTGCCGCCGTGGCGGCGGCGCCGGGGCTTTTTGGTGGTGGTACTCAGGCCTGCCGATGCCGGTATGTGGTGTCTCTGTTCGGCGCGTCTGCCGGGTCGGCAGCGCCCTGCGGTTCACAAGCGCCGCCCGATCAGGCACGCTACGCGCCACCAGGCCCGGATGGCGAAACTGGTAGACGCATCGGACTTAAAATCCGCCGGGGGCGACCCCATGCCGGTTCGATTCCGGCTCCGGGCACCATGGGTACGTAAGAGTTTCATCGCGTCAGTCGGCTCAAATCGACTGTGGGGCAAATCGGATGTCGGCGGCATCTCTGACACCTGCGTTATCCAGATGTGGCTCCGTGCCAAGCCAATGGATGTCGCCTAGGTGAGCTGACCGAAATATGCAATAAAGACGCGCCACGATATGAGTTCGTCGGGCTGAGTGGAGGTCGGTCTGCAGGCGCTGCTGGGGGTCGATTGCCTGTCTACGCCCGGTGGTCTAGTATTGTTCTTCAGTGCTGACAAGGATGGTCTTATGCGCGACGTGGGTCACCCGTTTTCCGCATTGCTTCGCGCTCAGGGTATGGATCGCAGGCGCTCGCCGGGCGGCAGCCAGGACACAATTCCTTCCCGTCCCGGCCCACAAGCCATCAAATTTGTACATTACTTACCTAGCAGCGATTAATCGCATCGCTGCTAGACGGAAATTTGTCCAGGATGCGCCACTAGCGCATTTGGTTAATGCACTTCTCCCAAGGAATGGCGATGAATACACCGTGCCGTAATCACACAAGCACCAGTATTGGGCGATTCGCGCTTTTGATCGCGATGTTGCTTCTGTTCTCGGGGGGCGTATTTGCATCTACAGAAGGGAAGAAGCAGCAGTTTCTAGTCCGCGATGCGGCGGGGAATTCATATGGGCCGTACGACACGCAAGCGCAAGCCGAAGCGGTTATTCGGACTATCCCCGGGCCATCTGATGCACCCGATGCCTATCAGTACGTAACGGAAATAAAATCAACGGCTCTTTCTGAGGGTGGCCAGATTTCCATAACATATTGGATGGGGGAAAGGGAACGTAAATTTCAATATTGGGGAATAAACTCCCTCAATTCGGATAAGGAAGAAGATCTTGTAGAAAAGATGGTTGCCTTGGCAAATCAAGGTAATAGCCCGCCATGCGCATCATCAACGTTTGCGAGAACTGGCGATTGGTATCCCTATTCTTCAGAAAATGACGGGCTGGATCTTGGTGATTATCATTATACTGGTTCTGATTTTGATGCAAGCGATGGGTCATGTGATCCTTATTCGGGACAGTTCCAAGCTTACAGGGTATCAACTTGCCCGAACCCTTACATGCGTTGGAGTCGAAAGCAAAATTCCTGCATAAATGAAGATATTACGGCAGTAATCGTCACTAACCAGTTGCAATGCGATGGTGATTCTGGGCTGGTTGGCAACCCCTGCGATGTCAAGACCGGCGAGAAATTCCAGACCGAGCGCGATCTGGATCTGGGCTGGATCACGCTTACGCGCTACTACCACTCGGGCATCGCGCTGAACACTGGCGGCTTCGGCCCCGGCTGGACCTTCTCGCACAGCCTGCACCTGACGAATCAGGGCGACGCGCTGGGCCTGGTGGAGGGCAGCGGTTATGCCGTTCCCTTCCGCAAGATGGGTGCCGAGTATCGCGCGGCCAATGCGTCGGGCGAACGCATCGTCGCCAATGGCGACCAGTGGGTGCTGTATCGCGAGGATGCGATCTACACCTTCGATGCCAAGGGCAAGCTGGTCTCGCGCATGGCCGAGGATGGCAGTGGGTGGGTATACGGCTACAACGCGCGTGGGCGCTTGCAGAATATCGCCTCGCTGCAGGGCCGCTCCATCGAGCTGGTGTATGCCGACGACAATGACGACGCGCTGATCACCGGCATCGTCTCCGGTGGAGTGCAACTGGCGAGCTACGGCTACGACCAGCAGCGCCTTGCGAGCGTCACGTATGCCGACGGCAAGAGCCGGATCTATCACTACGAGGACACGCGCTTCCCGCGCCATCTGACCGGCGTGACCACGGAAGATGGTCAGCGTTTCAGCACCTTCGCCTACGACGAGGTCGGGCGGGCGATCTCCAGCCAGCACGCTGGTGGCATCGATGGCATCACCCTGGCGTACTCGGCGGCTGGCACTCGTGTCACCGATGCGCTGGGCGATGTCAACGATTACACGATGACCGAGGCGGGTGGTGCCTCGCCGAAGGTGGCCGCCGTCGCCCGTAACGACGGTACCTTGCAGTACAGCTACAACGACCAGTCCAGCGACTTCCGCCGCCGGCTGAGTAGCGTCACTGATCGGCGTGGTATCCAAACCCAGTACAGCTACGCCGAAGCGACCGAAAATGGTATTGCGGTAAACATCCATACCGTCCGCGAAGCGGTCGGGCAGCCGCAGGAGCGCACCACAACGATGCGTACCGCGGCTGGCAGCAATCGCCTGCTGTCAGTGCAGACCGGCGGGCGCATCGTGTCCTACACCTATAACGATCGCCTGCAGCCTGTGCAGATGACGAGCAGTGACACGAGCTCGGGCAAGCAACGCACTGTCACCTATAGCTACTGCGAAGCATCTGATGTGGCGGCGACCGACAGTGCTTGCCCGATCATCGGCCTCCCCAAGTCAGTCGATGGCGCGCGCACCGATGTCAACGACATCACCAGTTTTACGTATTACCCCAGCGACGACAGCACCTGCACGACGTCCCCGACCACCTGCCCGCACCGCAAGGGCGATCTCTGGAAGGTGACCAATGCGCTGGGCCAGGTCACCGAATACCTGGCCTACGACGGCGCCGGCCGCGTGCTGTCCGCAAAGGACGCCAACGGTGTAGTCACTGACTTCACCTATCACCCGCGTGGCTGGCTGGCCGCCAGCAAGGTGCGCGGGGGCGACGACAGCAGCGAGAGCGACGATCGCATCACTGCGATCGACTACTGGCCGACTGGTCTGGTCAAGCAGGTGACGCAACCCGATGGTGCGTTCACTCGTTTCACCTACGATGCGGCGCACCGGCTGACCGATATTGCCGACAACGCCGGCAACACCATCCACTACACGCTGGACAATGCCGGGAACCGATCCAAGGAAGACACCAAGGACGCGTCTGGTACGCTCAAGCGAACCTTGTCGCGGATATACAACCAACTCGGCCAGCTCGCCACGCAGGCCACCGCGCAGGGCGACCCGACCGACTTCGGCTACGACCCTAACGGCAACACCAAGACCGTCACCGACGCGCTCGGTCATGTGACCCAGAACGACTACGACCCGCTCAACCGCCTGGCGCGGACCCTGCAGGACGTGGGCGGCATCGCCGCCGAGACCAAGTTCGGTTACGACGCACTGGACAACCTGACCAAGGTCACCGACCCCAAGGGCCTGGACACCACCTACGCCTATAACGGCCTGGGTGACCTGACCAAGCTCACCAGTCCGGACACCGGCAGCACGACCTACACCTACGATAGCGCCGGCAACCGCGCCACCCAGACCGATGCGCGCAACATCAAGACGACCTACGGCTACGACGCGCTGAACCGGCTGACCCAGGTCACCTATCCGACCACCAGCCTCAATGTCAGCTACACGTACGACGTCAGCCAGACCACCTGCGCCAGCGGCGAGACCTACGGCATCGCCCGCCTGACCCGGATGCAGGACGGTAGCGGCAGCACCGACTACTGCTACGACCGCTTCGGCGAGTTGGTGCGCAAGGTGCAGACCACCAACGGCAAGGTGTTCGTGGTCCGCTACGCCTACACCAAGGCCGGGCAACTGAGCCGGTTGATCTACCCGGATGGGGCGGTGGTGGACTACGTGCGCAATGCCCAGGGCCAGACCACTGAGGTCGGCGTGACCCCGCCTGGCGGTACAAGACAGGTTCTGCTGAACCAGGCCACCTACTATCCGTTCGGCCCGGTCGCCGGCTGGACCTATGGCAACGGCCGGCCGATGCAGCGCGTGCTGGACCAGGACTACCGCCCGCTGGCGGTGAACGATACCCGCAGTGACGGTCTGGCGGTGGGCTTCGCCTTCGACCCGGTCGGCAATCTCAGCGCGTTGACCGCGCCGGGCAACACCGCACCGGTGGTCAAACTGGACTACGACCCGCTTGGCCGGCTGACCGCGTTCAAGGATGGCCCGACCGACACGGTGATCGATGGCTATACCTATGACGTCACCGGCAACCGCCTCAGCGCCAAGGTCAACACCACCACGCAGACCTACAGCTATCCGACCACCAGCCACCGCCTGAGCAGCGTGGCCGGTACCGCACGCAGCTATGACGCGGCCGGCAACACGGCGGCCATCGGTGGCACGGCAGTGCAGTACGTATATGGAGCAAATGGACGGCTGACACAGGTCAAGCGCAGCGGCACGGTCGTGGCGAACTACGCCTACAACGGCCGCGGCGAGCAAGTGCGGCGGGTGGGTAAGACCAACGTCTACACGCTGTACGACGAGAGCGGCCATTGGCTGGGCGACTACGACAACAACGGCGCGGTCGTGCAGCAGGCGATCTGGCTGGACGATCTGCCGGTCGGTGTGCTCGCCAAGGCCACGTTGCGCTATGTGCAGCCGGATCACCTAGGCACGCCTCGCGCAGTGATCGATCCGGTCCGCGACGTGGCGATCTGGCGCTGGGACCTGAAAGGCGAGGCCTTCGGCACCACGGCTCCGGACCAGGACCCGGACAAGGACGGCACCACCTTCGTGTTCGATATGCGCTTCCCTGGGCAGCGCTATGACGCGCTGAGTGGACTTAACCAGAATTACTTCCGCGACTATGAGGCGGGCGCGGGGCGGTATGTGCAGAGCGATCCGATTGGGTTGCAAGGAGGAGTGTCAACATATTCTTACGGTGGAAGTAGGACGTTTGCGTCAATTGATCCTTTTGGGTTGATTAATGACAATCAATTGCCTAGTCAACAGCAAATTCAAGCTGAGACTGAATATTCACGTCAGCGGCAGAAGTCGATGTCTCAATTGACGCAGACGTATCAGGAGATGCTCAGAAAAAATGTTAGAGGAACTGACCAGTTTTTCCATTGTTTGGCAGCGTGTCGCGCGGTAAAAGAAACTGGTAATCCTCAGCTAGTTCTTGATCAAATGCAAAACAAGGAGATTCGGGATTTTGTTTTAAATTTGGCTGGGAAATATGGCGATAAGAAGCTGCCGATACCAGAAATGCTGAAGGATAATGCTGCAGACATGGCGGTCAATAAGGTGGGGGCGTCCTGCCCATCAAATGTGGAATGCGGGGCTAGATGCTCCCATCTTTTGGATAACTTGCCAGCTAGTCGCCGACCGTTCATGCTTGAGTATAGACCTGACTGGAGTGGCCCGTGAAAATATTTATTGTATTTTTTATGTTGGCTTTTTTTATTTCGGGGTGTGCGGGTAATTCTTCGAAATTCTATGCGACTTATGGTGAGGCGGTAGCGGATGATGCTATCGCAAAAGGGTGGATTCCGGACTTTTTGCCGCAGAGTGCTACCGATATCTATGAGCGGCATAGTGTTGATGCTGGTGGGGTTGCAGTTGTATTTTCTGCGCCCAGTGACAACTTTCTTAAGGGCTTTTCCAAACTCGATCATTCGTATTTTACATCTGCTGAACGAGCATTTTCTTTGGTGCATTCGCCAGCAAAGTATCCTGGTGGAGTGAATAATTATTATTACAGGTGTGGCGGTGAGGGGCTCGGTCTGCTTAAAGTTCATGATGGGAATAAATTCTATTATATTGAGCCGGTTTCTAGTGAGGTGCTTAAGGTTTTATGCAGGGCGCCATCTGGTTTGTCGGAGGGGCATTGAAACGCTAGGTGGCTCCTGAGTATAGGTCAATCTAATTTTTTGGGCTCGGGTGACTATGCATTAATGACTTTTTTGGCATAAGGGAGTGTTGGTATTGCGCTTTGTCGGGATGGTAATGCTCGCGGACTTATATACTGGATGTGCAAGTGACTGACGGCGCGGAGAACTGCATTTCTGATGTGTTTTACATCATGGTGCTGTCGGTGCATGTCACGTCGGCAGACGAGCAAGACCGCGCCCAAATGGACACGCTGTGCAAAGACGTGCAGCAGGCCACAGGCCACCCAGTGCAACTGGCTTGTGCGGATCAGGGGCTACAAGGGTGCAGCGGCATCCAAGGCAGCGCCAAACAACGGCATCGACCTGCAGATCGTGAAGCTGCCCGAGGTGAAAAAGGATTTAGAGTTGCTGCTCCGGCCCTGGGTGGAGAGAGAAGCTTCGGCTGGCTAGCGAGGTTCCACAGGCTCTCGCGCGACTATGAGCGGTTGCCGGACGTGCTCGCGAACTGCATTTCCTAGTCTTTGCAGTGCGTATGTTGCCCGCCGCTACACGGTCGCTCGCTGCGACGGGAAGTTCATAACACGCTCTAGGGTACGAGGTGTAGCAGGCCCACAGCGGCACCAGTCCAGGGGCTGGCCGAAGCACCTGCCAGCTGGGTTTCAACCAAGCCGGTATCAATGCCCCATTACCGCCACGTTGGATGCCCGAGGACCTGCAGGAAACCCCCGCGTGCGGGCTGACCAGGCCACCAGCCAACCGACCAGCAGCAACGCCAGGACAGCCCAGGGCAGAGAGGCAACCCCCTGGGTTTCCAGCAGGACGCCACCCAACAGGCCGCCGCCGGCAATCGCGCCGTTCCAGGCCACCACGTTCATCGACAGGGCCACATCGGCGCCATCGCCTGCGGTATCGGCCAGGGCTGTTTGCAGGAATGTGGCGGCACCACCGAAGGTCAGCCCCCAGACCGCAACGCCTGCGTAGACGACCAGGGGCGACGCCATCCACAAGCCGAGCGCCAGCGCCGTCAGGGCGAACGCGGCAAGGCTGACCAGGACACCCGAGCGCAGACGACGATCGACCCATCGCCCGGCGATCCAGATGCTCACCAGCGCAGCGAGCCCGAATAGCAGCAGGACCCGGTCCACCTTGGCCGTCAGACCGGCGGGAGCCACGAACGGTGCCACGTAGGTGTAGAGGATGTTGTGGGCCAGCATCCACGCGATCACCACGCCCAGCACCGGGCGCACGCCCGGGGTCGTGAATACCCGGCGCAGCGGCATCGGTTCGCGGCCCGACTGGCCCGGATAGTCGGGCACCTTCACCTGCACCCAGACGATCAGCGCCAGCGTCAGCAGCGACATGATGCCGAATGCCGTACGCCAGCCGGCGAGCGCACCGAGCCAGGTTCCCAGCGGCACTCCCAGCGAGAGCGCAACGGGCGTTCCCACCATGGCGATGGCCATGGCACGCCCCTGCTGGTGCGGCTCGACCATCCGCCGCGCATACCCTGCCAGCAAGCTCCAAGCCAACCCCGCCGCCGTACCGGCGAAAAAGCGCGACACCAGCGTCAGCCAGTAGTGCGAGGACAGTGCGGTGACGGAGTTGAAGACCAGAAAGCCCACGATGGTCAGCAACAGCACGTTGCGGCGCCGCCAGCCACGCGTCGCGATGGTCAATGGAATGGCTGCCAGCAGCGACCCCATGGCATACGCCGTGACCATCTGCCCCGCATACGACGGCGACACGCCCAAGCCTTCACCGATCTGCGGCAACAGGCCGGCGGGCAGGGTCTCGGTCACGATGCAGATGAAGCCGGTCATGGCCAGGGCCAGCAGCGCCGCGATCGGCAGTCGTCCGGCATCGGCAGCGGGGGGCACGCCCTTGCGGGGCGGCAGGATCGTTTCGGTCATTGGATCACGTCCAAGGGAGAGTCGGGGAGGGGGCACCGACGGCTGGTATAGCCACCGAGCTTGAAGGTCTAACATTTATATCGATTGGTACAAATATAGTGATGCTCGGTACCCCTCGTCAACGACTTTTGTATCGACTAGTATCTATCTAGCTTCTTAAGGAGTCTTCCATGGCGCAGATGGGCCGCCCCCGCAGCTTCGACCGTGACGAGGCCATCCGTCAGGCCATGCACATCTTCTGGGAGCATGGCTACGAATCCACCTCGCTCGCTCAACTCAAGGCCGGCATGGGCGGTGGCATCACGGCGCCCAGCTTCTATGCGGCGTTCGGTTCCAAGGAGGCGCTGTTCAAGGAGGTCGTGGCGCACTACCTGGCCACGCACGGGCGCGTGGAGGAAAGTCTCTGGGACGCGAGCGTTCCGGCACGCCAGGCCATCGAACTGACCTTGCGCTGCTCGGCGAAGATGCAAAGCGAACGCGGCCATCCCAAGGGCTGCCTGATGGTGCTGTCAGCTGCCGTCTGTTCGCCTGAGCATGCCCACGTGCAAAAACTGCTGGCCAAGGCGCGTGCACGCACGCGCGAGGGCATTGCAGCCTGCGTCGAGCGCGCGGTGGCGTCGGGTGAGCTGCCGGCCGGTACCGACGTACGCGCGCTGGCGATGGTGTTCGGGAGCTTTCTGGTGGGCTTGTCCACCCTGGCCCGGGACGGCCTGACGCCGGCGGCCCTGGACAACGCGGTGACCGAGGTCATGCAGGTCTGGGATGCCGCCGCGCACCGCGCCAAGCCCTGATGGCGAAGTGCATCAACCCCTGAGCGTGATCCGCTGGATCGCGTCGTAGATCTCGTTCTCTGCATCCACAGGGTGCACCTCCCCTGCCAGCGCCGCGAAGGACACCGCTTCGGCCGCCCCCAGCAAGGCATGCATGGCCACCGGCTTCAAAGGCTTCTTCGCAAAAGGCGCGAGCGCGTGACGGCACTTGTCCAGGAAAAGGGCTTCATGTTCCTTCTTCAGGGCTTCCAGCTCCGGTGAACCGGTCAGTGCCGCGCTCACTCCCGGCATTTCCCGCCCCATGGTCATGACGCAGTCGACGTAGCTCGCGGCGATGACCTTGGCGACCGCGGGAAGTGTCCTGGCACAGGCTGCGAGGGCTTCGTCCAGCAGTGCGTGCTGCCTGCGGTCGTACTCCTCGTAGAGCGCCGCGAGCAAACCGTTGCGCGCCCCGAAATGGTCATAGACGACGGGCTTCGTCACGCCTGCGCGCTCGGCCAGGTAGCCCAGCGTGAGCGCATCGCTGCCTTCGCTGCGAACGATGGACCAGGCGACATCCAGCAGTTGGCGCTGCCGGGCCTGCTTGGGAAGGCGCCGCTTGATCGCACGGTCCGCGTCTGGCCTCGTCGGGTGGTTGGGCATCGATAACCTACCAAAAGTAATTTAAAGGGACTAATATACCAATGGTAGTTTATGCCCATCCCCAAGGATTTCCCATGCATGCCCTCATCGTCGTCAGTCACCCCGATCCGCAGTCGTTGACCCACGCAGTCGCGCACGCGTTTGCCGAGGGCGTTGCAGCGCTTGGCCAGCACACCACGGAGCTGGCAGACATCGCGGCAGAGGGATTCCAGCCCGCATTCAATCCGGCAGACCGGGCCACGTTCCTGTTGCAGGCATCCGCGCCGCCCGACGTCCTACGCGAGCAGGAGCGTATCGACCGCTCCGATGCGCTGGTGCTTGTCTACCCTGTCTACTGGTGGTCGTTTCCAGGGCAGCTCAAGGGGTGGATCGACCGCGTTTTCTGCAATGGGTGGGCGTACTCGGAAACCCCGGAAGGTGCCATCGAGAAACGGCTCGGCCGTCTTCCCGTCCACCTGCTCGGCATCGGCGCTGCCGACGAGAGAACATATGCGCGGCACGGTTACGACACGGCGCTGCGCGCACAGATCGATCACGGGATCTTCGATTACTGCGGCGCCAAGGTGGTCACCTCGAGGATCCTATGCGGCATCGACAGTGCAAGCGCCGCATCCCACATCACCATCGCGCGTGAAATGGGTCGCAACGCGTTCGCGCAGCACGGTACAGGCGATGTCGAGCACAGGACTTCGGACACGTCCATGCCCGCTCACGGTCTGCGCGCAACCCACCCCTTGAACGTGAACGCGCAGTAGAAAAGCTCGATGTCCACGAATCCGGCCTCCCGCAGCAGATCCACGTCCTGCTGCGGCGAGAGTGCCGGCAGCTTCTCCTTGATGGCGGCGATGCTCGCTTCGGCCTGTAGCGCAGGCGCGCCGGAAGCCGCCGCGAAGGCGGCATTGCGCTGGAGCCAGCGGGTCCTGGCCGGCTCCTCCCCCGGAAAGCTGTGGTGCGCGACGACCAGAGGCGACCCGGACGCGAGCCTTGCGAACACCTGCTTCAGCGTCTGCAGGCGTTCGGCCGCCGGCAGGAAATGCAACGTCAGCAAACAGGTCACCCCATCGAAAGGCCCCATCGGCGCATGGTCGATATACCCGTGGTGCAGGCGCGTGCGGGCAGCCAGGTTCCCCAGCGTCGTGCGCGCGAGGTCGAGCATCTGCGCGGAGGGATCGACACCATCGAATTGCCAATCCGGCTGCATCTCGGCGAAGGCTTTCAGCTCCAGCCCGCCGCCAGCGCCGAGCACGAGAATCCGCGCATCGGCAGCCGCGCGCTCGCGCAACAGCAGGCCGGCCATGCGGTGCAGGTCGCGCAGCCCGGGCACCATCCGGGCGGCCCGCTCCGCATAACCTTCCACCGCTGCCGGGTCGGAGAACAGGGTCACCGAATGCGCTCTCGCTCGCTCACGACGGTGCGAGCGTTTCGGGCCAGACCAGCGAACGGTGCACCTGGGCGCCCGCCATGGCCCCGCTGCCCACGGCCAGCGAGACGGAATGCGGCACGCGCGCCACGTCGCCACAGGCGAACACCCCGGCGACCGACGTCTTGCTCTCCGCATCGGTGCGGATCTGGATGCCCATGGGCGTCTCTTCCAACGCACAACCGATGCCCTCGGCCAAGGCATTCGATGGAGACGTGCGCGTTGCCGCGAACAGGCCCGCGAAGGGCAGCTGCCGCCCGTCGGCCAGCACCACATCGGCAGGGCCTTCGATGCGGTCGATGGGCGTGGACTCGATCGCCACTCCCCGGTGCTCCAATTTTTCGCGGGTCTCGGGGGTCAGCTCCACGGCGCCGTTGACGAGCAGTGTCACGGCGCCCCACTCGGTGAGCAGTTCGGCCTGGTGGAGCGACAGCGGGCTGCTGCCGACGATGCCGATGCGCCCCTTGTGCAGTTCATAGCCGTGGCAGTACGGGCAATGGAAGACGGACTGCCCCCAGCGCTCGGCCAGGCCCGGCACGGCGGGAAGTTGGTCGGCTACCCCGTTGGCGAACAGGATGCGGCGCGCATGGTGCGAGACGCCATCGGCCGTGGTGACCTCGAACCCGTCCACCCGTCCCGTGACCGACCCGGCCCGCTCCTCACGCCAGGTCAGGGTGGGATAGATCTCCAGCTGGCGGCGCGCCTGTGCCGCGATCTCGCCTGGCGGCACGCCGTCCTGGCCGAGAAACCCATGCGCGTGGCTGGCGAACCGGTTGCGCCGTTCGCCCGCGTCGATCACCAGCACGTTGCGCCGCGCGCGGACCAATTGCAGCGCCGCGGCCATGCCCGAATAACTTCCACCGATGATGATGGCGTCGTGCTGCATGCTCAGCTCCTTTTGCGTCGAACAGCCGCATGCCGGCGCGCGAAGTCGGCGGCAAGATCGGCCAGGGTGATCTCGGAGAAACGCTGCAGCAGCAACGCCTCGGCCTCGGCAAACGTGCTTTCGAGCGCGGCGTTCACCGATTGCTCGACCAGGCACTCCGGCGTCTCGTGGCGGTTGCCGATGGCGAACATCGCAGGCTCGCCCAGCGCCTCGTGCAACTGGCGGAGGGTGACGGCACGCAGGTCGGCCTGGATGCGCCATCCACCCGCATGGCCTCTCTCGGACTGGACGATGCCGGCGTCCCGCAGAAATCCCATGGTGCGCCGGACGACGACGGGATTGGTTCCGAGGCACTGGGCCAGGGCGTCCGAGGTCATCGGGCCCTCCTGCTCGGCCATGTGCAGCAAGGCATGAAGGACCGAGGAAAGGCGGCCGTCGCGTTTCATGTAACTAATGATGTTTCATGATGCGCGAAAGATCAACCTTCATCAACATCAGGCGGCTCTGGAACGACCGATGGAGGCCGACACCCAATGCGGCCTCAGTCGGGTGGCCTATCGAGATCGCGGGATGTGAGATGCAGCCTAGAGGGGAGGGCGCTGCGCTTGAGTCCGGCCGCCGTGATCCTGGCGCACAGCCATCCCAGGAGTCGACGAGGAATCCGCTGCTTTCAACAATCGACTTTGAAGACTTCAGTGTCGCAGTCATCCAATACTGCAACGCCATCATTTCCTGAAGACCGCCGCCTTCGGCGCACTGGTCGCGAGGTCAGGTGTTGCACTCCCACCTTCGCGCGCCGCGGATAGGCCAATGCCGGCACAAGCCTGCTGCCGTAACGGCCGCGTGGGTTGTCTCGACCCTGGTTCCGGCATGGCGGCAGACCAAGCAGGGAGGTGGTGGATGCGCGCGGCGGATATCGGTAAATGCGGACGGGCATGTGCTCGCGGCGGCCCCGGGCGATCCCGCCGTCTGGCAGGACAGCGACCCGGATCGTGATGGACTTGGGCTGTGCAATGCATCACTCCCTGACGGGAGCGCGACGCGCGGGTAGGCGTTACCACGCGCAATGTGAACGCTCCGCTTTCTTTCACCCCGCCGAAAGGAGTGCGAAAGACAGCGTGCCTAGGCTCTGCCCCATCAGCCGGAGAGCCACCTTGCGCGCCCAATGGAACATCCTTTGCGATTTTGACGGTACCGTGTCCCTGCAGGACGTGACCGACAGCCTGCTCGAACACCTCGGGAGCCCCGGTTGGCGGGAGCTGGAGGACGACTGGGTCGCCGGTCGGATCGGGGCCCGGGAGTGCATGAGCAAGCAGGTCGCGCTGCTCGACGGCGACGTCGATGCGCTGCACCGGGTGCTGGATGCGGTGCGGATCGATCCGGCCTTCGTGCGCTTCGTCGCGCTGGCCGAGCGCCTGGGCATCCCGCTGAGCATCGTCAGCGACGGCCTGGACTACGGCATCGCCCGGATCCTGGCCCGCCACGGCCTGCACCATCTGCCGATCATCGCCAACCGCCTGCTGCGTACCGACGCCGGGCAGTGGCGCATGGCCTCGCCGCATGCGCGGCCGGACTGCCCCAGCGGCACCTGCAAGTGCGCGGTGATGGCGCAACAGCCGCCCGAGCGCGCCACCTTGCTGATCGGCGACGGCCGCTCCGATTTCTGCCTGGCCGGCAAGGCCGATCTGGTGTTCGCCAAGGACGGTCTGCTGCGCCATTGCCGCGCCAACGGGATCGCCCATTGCGCGATCACCGGTTTCGACGACGCCATCGCCCTGCTGCCCGAGTTGGCCGAGCCGGCGACGGCCGCCGTGTCCTTCCCGCTTCCTCTCACCCAACGAGCCTGATCCCGATGAACCGGAATGTCCCGCTTTCCTCGCTCGCACCGCTGCATGGCGATGCCGCGCCCGATCCGGAGGCGCTGCTGCGCACCGGCGCCGACCACCATCGCGCGCTGAGCGATGCGCAGATGCTGGCCGACGAGTCCCAGTACTGCTCCTACGGCGACACCGTGCACTACAGCGAGCCGCCGCGCATCTTCGGCCGCTGCGACGGCAGCTACCTGTACGACACCGAAGAAGTGCCGTACCTGGACCTGCAGATGTGGTACTCGGCGGTCAACTTCGGCTACGCCAATCCGCGCCTGAACCAGGCGCTGACCCGCCAGATCGAGACGCTGCCGCAGGTCGCCAGCCAGTACCTGCATCCGACCAAGATCGAGCTGGCCAAGACCATCGCCGTCGACGCCGAGCGCAAGTGGGGCCGCAAGGGCCGCGTGCACTTCAACGTCGGTGGCGCGCAGTCGGTGGAAGACTCGCTGAAGATCGTGCGCAACGCCAGCGCCGGCAAGAGCCTGGTGTTCGCCTTCGAAGGCGGCTACCACGGCCGTACCCTCGGCGCCTCGGCGATCACCTCGTCGTACCGCTACCGCCGCCGCTTCGGTCATTTCGACCGCGCCCAGTTCATCGAATTCCCGTACCACTTCCGCGGCCCCAAGGGCATGTCCAAGGAAGAGTACGGTGAGCAGTGCGTGGCCAAGTTCGAGCGCCTGTTCGAGACCGAGTACAACGGCGTGTGGGATCCCAAGGCCGGGCAGTGCGAGTACGCGGCGTTCTACGTCGAGCCGATCCAGGGCACCGGCGGCTACGTGATCCCGCCGCCGAACTTCTTCACCGGCCTGAAGCGGGTGCTGGACAAGTACGGCATCCTGATGGTGGTCGACGAAATCCAGATGGGCTTCTTCCGCACCGGCAAGCTGTGGGCGATCGAGCATTTCGGCGTGACCCCGGACGTGCTGGTGTTCGGCAAGGCGCTGACCAACGGCCTCAATCCGCTGGCGGGCATCTGGGCGCGCGAGGAGCTGATCAACCCGACCGTGTTCCCGCCGGGCTCGACCCACTCCACCTTCGCCTCCAACCCGCTGGGCACCGCGGTCGGCCTGGAAACCATGCGCATGCTGGCCGAGACCGACTACGAGTCGATGGTGATGGCCAAGGGCGCGCACTTCCTGGACGGCCTGCGCGACCTGCAGAAGCGTCACCCGGAAATCGGCGACGTCGATGGCCTGGGCCTGGCCCTGCGTGCGGAAATCTGCCAGGCGGACGGCTTCACGCCGAACCGCAAGCTGCTCGACACCATGGTCGACATGGGCCTGGAAGGCGAACTGCGCCACAACGGCAAGCGCATCGGCCTGATCCTGGACGTGGGCGGTTACTACAAGAACGTGATCACGCTGGCGCCGTCGCTGCACATCAGCCACGAAGAGATCGATCTGGGCCTGTCCTTGCTGGACCAGTTGCTGACCCGCGCCAAGCAGGTCGCATGAGCCGGGCGGGAGACGACGCGCGCGGTTCGCGTTGCCTCCCGCCGTTCGCCGCGGCGGCGGGCGCTTCAGCCCACCGCGCGCAGCGCGATCACCGCATTGAGTCCGCCGAAGGCGAAGGAATTGCTCAGCACCGCCTGCACGTGGCGGGCGCGCGCCTGGTTCGGCACGTAGTCCAGATCGCATTCCGGATCGGCGTCGAGGAAGTTGGCCGTGGGCGGGACCACCTGCTCGCGCAGCGCGCCGATCGCCGCCACCAGTTCCAGCGCGCCGGCCGCACCGAGTGCATGGCCGTGCACCGCCTTGGTCGAACTGACCGCCAGCGCCTCGGCGTGCGCACCGAACACCTGACGCAACGCCTTGGTCTCGCAGCGGTCGTTGGCCTGCGTGCCGGTGCCGTGGGCGTTGATGTAGTCGATCTGTTCCGGGGCCAGGCCGGCATCCTGCAGCGCCAGGCGCATCGCCGTGGCGGCGCCGTCGATGCTGGGCGCGACGATGTCGCCGGCATCCGAACTCATCCCGAATCCCGCCAGTTCCGCCAGCGGTACGGCGCCACGGGCGGCGGCGTGCTCGGCGGTTTCCAGCACGAACATCCCGGCGCCTTCGCCCAGCACCAGGCCGCTGCGCTGTGCGCAGAATGGCCGGCAGGTGTCGTCGCTGACCACCCGCATCGCTTCCCAGGCGCGGATCAGTGGCAGGCTCAGGCAGGCTTCGCTGCCGCCGGCGATGGCCACGTCGGCCAGGCCGTGACGGAGCATCAGCACGGCCTGGGCGAGGGCGTGGTTGGCCGAGGCGCAGGCGCTGGACACGGCGAAGGCCGGGCCGCGCAGGCCAAAGGCGATGCTGATCTGGCTGGCCGGGGCGTTGGCCATGCTGCGCACGATGGTCAGCGGATGCAGGCGTTCGGCCTGGTCGCGGTACAGCCGGCGCGATTGCTCGTCGCGGCTGAGTTCGGCGCCGACACCGGTACCGACCACCACCGCACAGCGCGCGCCGAGCGCGGCATCGTCGCGTGGCAGGCCGGCCTGGACGATCGCTTCCTGGGCGGCGACCAGGGCCATCTGGGTCATGCGGTCGAGCTGGCCCGGGGCGATGCCGCCGGTCTGCGTGGCGTCCGGCGCGAACCCTTGCAGGGTCGCGGCCACGCGCATCTTCAGGGTGCTGAGCGGATCGGGCGAGGGCAGGGCGGCGATGCCGCTGCGGCCCTCGCGCATCGCGCTCCACAGCGCCTCGGCGCCGAGGCCGAGCGCGCTGACCGCGCCCGTGCCGGTGACGACCACGCGCCGCACGTGCGGGGAGGCGCCCATGGTGCGTCAGTGCGCCGGTTGCGCCGCGCCGGCCGCCGCCTTGGCCGCCAGCGCGTCCTCGACCGCCTGCACCAGCTTGCCGAGCGAGCCGTCGTCCAGGTTCGGGTCGCGCTGCGGGAAGGTGATGTCGAAGTGCTCTTCGATGTCGAACAGGATTTCGATGGCCTCGAGCGAATCCACGCCCAGGTCCTGCAGCTTGGCATCGGGGGTCAGGCGCGCCGGGTCGATCTCGCCATGCTTGGTGACGATGCTGTGGATTTGCGACTCGATGGACGGGGTCATGGCAGTGCTCCGCGAAATGAAGGGCCACCGTGCGGCACCCGCCGCCGGTGGATCGCACGCTGCGGCCTGGGCCGCAGCATCCATTCTCCACGCTAGACGATCAATCTTGCAGATGCCTTTCGTCAACCAACTCGAGCCGCAGGCCTTGCAGCGGCAGTTCCTGCAGCACCCGCCGTCCGGTTTCCTGATCCAGCCCCTGGAGCACGGGGTGCCGGCCTTCGAGGCCGATTTCGACCTGCTGACCACGGCCGAGCCGGCGCTGCGCGACCGCGTGGCGCGGCTACCGTTGCAGCGCCTGTGGCAACGCCTGCTGCGGCCGCGCACCAGCTTCGTCGGCAGCACCGTCAGCGAGTACGCCTGGCTGCCGCGCGCGGCCGACCCGGCGCAGTTGCCGCGGCAGTGGCGCACGCAACTGGGCCGGCGCCGCGCGCTGATGATCGTCAAGGACGTGCCGCAGCGCTCGCCGCTGCTGGATGAGGCCGACAACGCCTGGGCGCAGATCTTCCTGGACGCCTGCGAGCGCAATGGCTACGTACTGCTGCGCGGGCAGGCACTGGCCTGGGTGCCGATCGATTTCGCCTCCACCGACGAGTACCTGGCGCGGCTCTCGCGCGGGCGCCGGCGCAACATTCGCCGCAAGCTGCGCTCGCGCGCCGACCTGGAGATCGAGGTGCTGCCGACCGGCCCGGCCTTCGCCGACCCGGCGCTGCGCGCGCACTGCTATGCGCTGTACCAGGAGGTGTATGCGCAGAGCGAGATCCATTTCGACCTGCTCACCGAGCCGTTCTTCGATGCGCTGCTGACCGACGCCGCGTCCGGTGGGCAGGTGTTCGTGTACCGCCACCAGGGTCGCATCATCGGCTGGAACCTGTGCTATGTGCACCAGGGCCGGCTGCTGGACAAGTACATCGGCCTGCATTACCCGGATGCGCGCGACCACAACCTGTACGCGCTGAGCTGGATCGAGAATCTCGATTACGCCTGCCGCCACGGCCTGACCGCCTACGTCGCCGGCTGGACCGATCCGGAAGTGAAGGCCCAGCTCGGCGCCAGCTTCACCTACACCTGGCATGCGGTGTATCTGCGCAATCCGCTGCTGCGCGCCGTGCTGCGCCGGCTGCGGCCGCTGTTCGAATCCGACGACGTCGGGCCGGCGGCCGATGCCGCCGAGGAGGACTGAGATGCGCACCCCGGTCCTGCTCGATCTCGACGATTCGCTGGGCGCAGTGCCCGACGCGGTGCGTCTGCCGCTGCGTGACTGGTGCGACGGCCTGCGCTTCGCCTGCTCGATGGCGCGGCTGCGTCGCTTCGGCGCGGCGCTGGAGCAGGCACTGCCGGCGCAGTACGGCACCGTGCTGCTGGGCAGCGGCGATTTCCATCACTTGAGCCTGCCGCTGATCGTGCGCCTGGCGCAGCGCGCGCAGGCACCGTTGCGGGTGGTGGTGTTCGACAACCATCCGGACAACATGCGCTTCCCGTTCGGGGTGCATTGCGGCTCGTGGGTGCGGCGCATCGCCGCGCTGCCGCAGGTGGCGCAGGTCGAGGTGGCCGGCATCACCTCCGGCGACGTCGGCCCCGGCCATGCCTGGGAGAACCATCTGCTGCCGCTGTACCGCGGCAAGCTGCGCTACTGGTGCAGCGGCGTGGACGTGGGCTGGGCGCGGCGGCTGGGCCTGGGCCAGGCGGTGCGCGGCTTCGCCAGCGTGAGCGAACTGAGCGATGCGTTCGTGGAGCACCTGCGGCGCACGCCGATGCCGACCTATCTGTCGCTGGACAAGGACGTGCTGGATCCGCAGGACGTGCGCACCAACTGGGACCAGGGCCAACTGCGCGTGCCGCAGTTGCTGCAGGCGATCGACGCGCTGCGCGGGCAGGTGTGCGGCAGCGACATCACTGGCGAGGTCTCGCTGGCCCACTATCCGCAATGGTGGAAGCGCACGTTGGCATCGCTGGATGCGCAGCCGGAACCGTCGCCGGCCGATCTGTCGGCCTGGCAGGCGCAGCAGCATGCGTTGAACCTGCGGCTGCTGGCGGCGTTGGACGCGGCCAGCGTCGGTTAACGCGGGCCCTGCCTGTCTGTAGGAGCGGCTTCAGCCGCGAGAGGCGTTACCGGTAACGCCCTCACGGCTGAAGCCGCTCCTACAGGATTCTTCCCGTCGTTACGCGAGGCGCATTTTCATCGCGACGCTGGCGAAGCCGCCCGTCGCCCAGTCAGGCGCTCGGCGCAGCGGCGTGCACCAGATCGACATCCAGCGGCGCCGGCCCGACCGCGCCGGCGCAGGCCGCCTGCAGCGTGGCCACGATGGTCTCGAAGCGCGCCTCGTCCAGCCAGGGGCTGTTGCTGATGCTCAGGCAGCGTGCGGCGAAGTCGCTGGCGTTGGGCATCGGCGTGCGCTCGACGATGCCGTGCAGGTAGTCGTAGCCGGGCAGGGTATGCACGAACGGCACCGCCACGCCGAGCCCGCGCGGCCACAGGGTGGTCAGCACCGATTCGCGCGCGGCCGCGTCGGGCAGCAGCACCATCAGGATCGGCCAGCTGCCCTGAGCACCCGGGGTATCGGCGATCACGCTCAGGCCGGGGATGCTGGCCAGGCGTGCGCTGCGGCGTCGGCCCTGCTCGCGAATCTGTGCAAGGAATGCCGGCCAGCGCGCGCTGGCGCGTACGCCCACGGCTTCGCGCCAGGCGCCGACCGCGTGTTGGGCGATGGCCGTGCCGAAGCGGTCGCCGGCCGCGCCGACGCGGTCGCCACGGCGCAGCGCGCGGCGTACCGGCGCGCCATAGGCCCAGCGCAGCGGCTGCGGCCGGTACAGCGCGGCGTAGCCGAGCAGTTCCAGGCTGCGGCGCAGTTCCCAGCGCCAGTCGCGCTGGCCCAGGCGGGCGGCGGTGTCGGCCAGGCTGCGCTGCAGCGGCGCATGCCGCGACATCAACAGCCCGCCTTCGTAGAGGGTCAGGCCCTTGCCGGCGGCCAGGCTGCAGAAGCCGATGTCGCCGCCCAGGCCGGCCGGGCGGCCGTCGGGGTGCACGCCGCCCAGCGCCTGCGCGGCGTCCTCGATCAGCAGCGCGCCGCAGCTTTCGGCGGCACGGCGCAGCGGCGCCAGGTCGGTCAGGCGCCCGCCAAGATGGGTGGCGATGATCGCCAGGGTGTCGCTGCCGCAGCGTTGCGCCAGCTGCACCGGGTCCAGTTCCAGCGAGCCGGGCAGCAGATCGCACAGCACCAGTTGCAGGCCGCAGTGCGCCACCGCCAGCGCCACCAGCGGGCAGGTATAGGCCGACACCAGCACCTGCCGGCGCCGGTTGGCCGCGGTCAGGGTGCGCAGGGCCACGATCAGCGCCGCAGTGCCGGAGCAGGTCAGCAGCGCCTGCGGCAGGCCGACCGCGCTGGCCAGGCGGGTGCGCGCACGGCCAGGCCACAGGTCGCGCCACTGCAGCGGCAGGCCGGCAGTCGGCGGGATCTCAATGCGCATCGGCAGGATCCGCGCGTTCGCCCATCGCCAGGCAGACGATGCCGCCGACGATCAGCGCCGCGCCCAGCGCCTGCAGGACGCCGATGTGTTCGTTGAACCACCAGGCCGATAGCAGCATCACGCTGACCACCTCCAGGTGCGAGGCGGCGAAGGCCGGGCCGATCGGCGCGTGCTCGAGCAGCTTCATCCAGGTGAAGAACGCGCCGATGTAGCCGAGCAGCGCGGCGTACAGCCATGGGCTGCCGAGCAGGCGCAGTACCCACGCCAGTTCGGCCTGCGGCGGGAAGGCATGGGTGCCGGCCAGCTTGAAGCCGATCTGGGCCAGCGTGTCGAAGCTCAGCAGCAGGGCGAAGCCCACCGCGTAGCGATGCAGCGGCGGCCGGCTCATGAGCCCAACCCCACCACGGCCACGCCGGCGCTGACCAGGCAGATGCCGGCCACCTGCATGCGCCCCAGGCGTTCGCCGAACAGCCAGCGCCCGGCCAGCATGATCGCCACGATGTTGATCGAGCCCAGCAGCACGCCGCGGCCCAGCGGCACCAGCGACAGGAACGCGGTCCAGGCGAGGAATTCGAGCACGTAGCAGGCCACGCCGAACCACAAATATGGCTGCCGGGCCATGTTCTGCCAGCGCGCCATCCCGGTACCTTGCGGTCGGCTGGCGACGTACTTGAAGGCCAACTGGCCGGCGGTGTCGAGGACCACCGTCGTCAACCAGATCGCCACCACCGAGCCGCTCATCGCCATCAGGCGGCCGCCTGCTGCGGGGTGGTCAGGGCCCCGAAGAACTGCGCCAGGCGCGCGCCGAGCACGCGCCGTTCGCGGTCCAGGGTGATCATGTGGTAGCTGTCGTGCAGCAGCAGCAGCTCGGTCGGCCCGGAGACGTTGGCGATCACCAGCCGCGCGTTGCGCAGGTCGGCGATGTCGTCCTCGGCCGCGTGCGCGACCAGGCACGGCGCGACGACCTTGGGCAGGTTGCGGCGCACGTCGCGCGAGAGCAGGTACATCTCGGCCAGCGCGTGCCACGGGTTGCCGGGCAGGCCGGCGGCGCTGCTGTCGCCGCCGAGCATGGCGCTGCTGACCTGGGCGCGGATGCGCTCGTCGCGCAGGCCGTACGGCGGCTCCTCCAGGAACATGCGGCGCTTGCCGATGCCCAGGCGCTTGAACCACGGCAGCAGGAACGCCAGGCGCGCGCGCTTGGGGATGTTCCAGCCGTCGTAGCGAAAGGTGGCGCCGAGCACGCCGACCCCGTCCACCCACTGCGGACGCTCCTGCGCCAGACGCAGCGCCAGCAGCGCGCCCATCGACAGCCCGGCCACGAACAGCCGGTCGACCTGCGGACGCATGCGCTCGGCGGCGGCCTCGACGCTGGCGTACCAGTCGCGCCAACTGGTGGCCAGCAGGTCGTCCTCGTCGCCGCAATGGCCGGCCAGTTGCACGCCGTGCACGCTGAAGCCTTCGCGGTTCAGGCTCTTGCCGAGCAGGCGCATCTCGCTGGGCGTGCCGGTCAGGCCATGGATCAGCAGCACGCCGTTGCGGCCGCCTTCGAAGTGGAACTCGGCAGATTCGATCATGTGAATAGGCGCGGCTGCGCAGTCTCGGCAATCCGTGCAGGGTCGCCGCCGCGCGTTTCAGCAGCCTTTCGCCGCGGTGGCGGCGTGCAGCTCAGCGCTTGGCTGCGGCCGGGTTGCGGAAGCGCACCAGCACGCGCTGGCCCAGGCGCAGGGTCGAGGGCTGGGTGAAGGCTAGCACGCAGGCCACGCTGCGGTCGTTGCCGGCGGGCGTGGCGTCGTCGTGCAGCTGGGTGGGACCGTAGGCCGGCGCCAGCCAGCGCACCACGGCCTCGCCGAGTACGGTCTGGCGGCCGTCGTCGCTGATCACCTCGGCGGCCATGCCCGGGGTGACGCTGCCGGCATAGCTTTCGTTCAATTCGGCGCGGACCAGGCGCGGTGCGTCCGGCAGCAGGGTCAGCAGCGGCGTGTTGGCCTCGCTGCGCGCGCCGACCGCGGCCGACAGCTGCAGCACGCGACCGGCGACCGGCGCCTGCAGACGATACTGCGCGCGCTGCAACTCGGCCGCGCGCACCTGCGCCTCGGCCAGGGCCGCGTCGCTGCGCGCGGTGTCCAGCGCGTCGAGCAGGCTCTGCACCGCGTCGCTGGCGTCGTCGGCGGTCTGCCCGTCGCCAGCGCCCAGGCGCGCGGCCTCGGCCAGCCGCCGCTGCTTCTGCTGGGCGCTTTGCAGGCGTTGCTGCAATTGCTTCAGGTGGGCGGCGGCGGCCTGCGCGCGGGTGCGGGCGATGTCCAGGTCGACCGCGGCGGCGCGATCGTCGCCGGCGATCAGCAAGGCGCCTTTCTGCACCGCGTCGCCCTCGTGCACCGGCACCTCGCGCAGGGTCGCGGCGACCGGCAGGCCGAGCTTGAGCACGCCGCCTTCCACGTCGATGCGGCCGCGCGCCACTGCCAGGTAGGCCGGGGTGGCGGCCGGCGCCGGGGCCGGCGTACGGTCCGATGGCGCGCATGCGGCCAGCAGCAGGCTCAGCAGGGGCGCGGCAGCAAACGCTTTCATGGTGCGGGATTCCGTGAGGGCAGGGGCGAGGGCGGCGCGATGACGCGGCGGTCGTCGTGGATGCGGCCGTCCTCCATCGACAGCACGCGGTCGGCGTGGCGGATCAGGCGCGGGTCGTGGCTCACGCACAGCACCATGGTGTTGTGGCGGCGCGCGATGCGATGCAACAGGTCGATCACGATCTGGCCGTTGCCGGCGTCCAGCGCGCTGGTCGGTTCGTCGGCGAACAGCAGCGCGGGGTGCTTGGCCAGCGCGCGGGCGATCGCCACGCGCTGCTTCTCGCCGCCGGACAGTTCGGACGGGCGCAGGTGCTGGCGGTGGGCGATGCCGACCTCGGCCAGCGCCTCTTCGGCGCGGCTGCGCACCTCGGCCGGGGCCAGACCCATGTACTGCAGCGGCAGCCGCACCTGGTCCAGCGCGCACAGCGCCGGGAACAGGTTGAAGCCTTGGAAGATGAAGCCGGTGTGGCGCAGGCGGAACTGCTCCAGCGCGGTGGCGCCGAGCGCGCCCAGCTCCTCGCCCAGCGCCAGCACGCGACCCGCGTCGGCGCGCTGCAGGCCGCTAAGGATCGACAGCAGGGTGCTCTTGCCGCAGCCGGACGGGCCGGAGATCAGGGTCAGCTCGCCCGGCCACACCTGCAGTTCCACGTCGCGCAGCACCGGCGTGCGCAGGCTGCCGGAGACGAAGCTCTTGCACAGCCCGCTGCCGCTGAGGGTGGCAGCGGCCGGGTGCAGCGCGGCAGGGGCGACGATGCGGCTCATCGCAGCAGCAACGCCGGATCGGCGCGACGCAATCCGCGCAGTGCGGCCAGGGCCGAGACCACGGTCAGCAGCATCACCGCGCACACGCACAGGCCCCAGCCGCTGGCGTTGAACGCCACCGGCACGTCGTGCGCACGGGCCAGCGCGACCAGCGCCGCGCCCAGGGCGCTGGCGCCGATCAGGCCCAGCGCGCCGACCCAGGCCGCCTGTTCCAGCACCACCCAGCGCAGGTTGCGCATGCTCACGCCCAGCGCGTTGAGCGTGGCGTACTCGCGCGCCGCGCCGAGCACCGTGCCGAGCAATGTCTGGCTGGTGATGGCCACGCCGACCAGCAGCACGATGCCGCCGAGGAACAGCACGCCGGAGCCGGCGCCGGTGTCGAACATCCAGAACAGGATGCTGCGCCGGGCGAAATCGTCGGCGCTCCAGGCTTCCACGCGCGGCCGCGTGACCGCGCTGTCGATCGCCTGCGCCACCGCCTGCGGGTCGGTGCCGGGACGCAGCTTGGCCACCATGTAGGTCGGCCAATCCGGGTGTGCGGTGTCGCTGTTGAGCGCGCGCGCGGTGTCCAGCGACGCCAGCACGTTGACTCCGCCCAGCGCGCGCAGGCCGCGGCCGACTCCGATCACCCGCACGCGGTGGCCGTTGATGCGCGCGCTGCTGCCGACGCCGACGCCGAGCTTGTCCAGTTCCGCGCGGTCCACCACCACCGTGTCCGGTTCGCGCAGGCCCGCACGCAGGGCGGGGTTGAGCAGGCGGGAGAACATCAGTCCGCCGTCGCGGGTGTCGATGCCGGAGATGTAGACCGACACCGCACCGGTGTCGCCGGGGCCGCGCCAGTCGCCGTCGAACCAGATGAATGGCTCGACCTGCGCCACGCGCGGGTCCAGGTACAGCGGCGCGGCGGCGTCCGGATCGATGGCGCGGCCCTGGTCCACGCTCTGCGTGCCGGGATAGCCCAGCCACAGGTCGGCGTCGGAGCCGGATACATAGACGCTGGCGCTGCCGAAGATGCCCAGCACCAGCGCGGTCTGCAGCAGCAGCAACAGGCTGGCGAAGCCCACCGACACCACCACCGGCAGGAAGCGGCGCCACTCGTAGCGCAGGGTCTGGCGGGCCAGCGCGACCATCAGGGCTGCGCGCCTTGGTGTTCGTTGCCGGTGTCGGGAATCGGCGCGGTGGCGCTGCCCAGCGCGGTGTGCAGGGCGACATAGGCCAGGTCGCGCTGGCGCTGCGCTTCCAGCAGCTCCAGCGCGGCCTGGTCGCGTGCGGCCTGCTGCGTGGCTACGTCCAGGTCGCTGCCCAGGCCCAGCCGCAGGCGCTGCTGGGCGACGTCGCTGGCCTGCTGCTGTGCCTGCAGCACCTGCTGCTGGGTCTCGGTGTTGCGCCGCTGCTGTTCCAGCGTGGTCAGGGCGTTCTCGACCTCGTTGACCGCGTCCAGCACGCTCTGCCGGTAGGCCAGGGTGGCCGCTTCCAGCAGGTCGCCGCGCGCCTTCGCCTTGGCCTGGCGGATGCCCCAGTCGAACAGGGGGATGTCGATCACCGGGCCGAACGAGGCGATGCCATGGGTGGCGGTGCGGCGATGGGTCAGCAGGCTGGTCGACCAGCGGATCGCGCCGCCCAGGCCGATGCTGCCGTAGCGGTCGGCGCGGGCGATGCCCAGCGCGCCGGCGGCGCTGATCACCTCGGCCTCGTGCGCGGCGATGTCCGGGCGCCGGCGCAGCAGGTCGGCCGGCACGCTGTCGACCGCGGCGATCTGCAATTGCCCCGGCGCGATGGCGGCCGCGGCCGTGCTCCACGCCGGGTCGGGCGTGTCGCGGCCCAGCAGCACCGCCAGGCGCCGCGCGGCCGCGGCTGCGGCGTCGCGCGGTTCGTTCGCCGCGGTCTGCGCCTGCAGCGCCGCGGCCTGCGCCTGCGCGGCGGTGGCCGGTGCGGCCAGGTGCAGATCGACCAGGGTCTGCTGCAGGCTGGCCTGGCGCTGGCGCGCGCTGGCGATGTCCTGCAGCAGGCGTTCGGCCTGCTGCGCGTGGCGCAGGTCGATCCAGTTGTGCGCCACGTCGGAGATGGTCGCCGCGCGCACCTGCGCCAGGTTGGCCTGGGCGCTCTGCAGGTCGCCGCGTGCCACGCGATTGGTGGCTTCGCCGCGGCCGAACAGCGGCAGCTCCCATTCCGAATCGACGCCGACCACCAGGAACGAGGCGCTGGCGTCGGGGTCGATCGGGTCCTCGGTGCGCGCGCGCAGCTGCGGCCGCAGGGTCGCGTCGGCGACCGCATCCAGCCGCCGCGCCGCGCGCAGCCGCGCCAGCGCCTGGCCCACCTCGAGATCATCGCGCAACGCCTGCGCGACCAGCGCGTCGAGTTGCGGATCGTGGAAGTCCTGCCACCAGGCGTTGCCCGGCGGGCGTGGCGCGGCCGCCTGCGGCGTCGCGCTGCTCCACTGTGCGGGCATCGACGGCTGGCGCAGGTCGGGGATGGGCTTGCTGGCACAGCCGCCCAGCGCGAGCGCGGCGGCCAGCGTCAGCATCGTGAGCGGGCGGATAAGGATCCGGCTCATGCCTGCGGCTCCGCAGCGGCCGGCAAGTCCAGTTCCGCGCGCAGCCCGCCCAGCGCCGAACGCCGGTAGCGCAGCGTGGCGTGGTGGCGCGCTGCGATGTTGGCGACGATCGCCAGGCCCAGGCCGGTGCCGCCTTCGGGCGCGTCCGGGGCACGGAAGAAACGCTCGCCCAGGCGCGGCAGCAGGGCCTCGTCGATGCCGTTGCCAGCGTCGTCCACGGCCAGGCGGACAGACTGTGGATCGCGGCGCAGGCTGACCGTGACCACGCGGCCGGCGGCATGGCGGAAGGCGTTGTCCAGCAGGTTGTCGAGCAGCTCGCGCAGCGCATAGACGTCGGCGGCCACCCAGGCGGGCGCGTCGTCGTCGGCGCCGTCGTAGCCCAGGTCCACGCCGGCGTGCAACGCGTCGGGGATGCGCTCGGACAGCGCTTGCGGCAGCCATTGCGCCAGGTCCAGCGGCAGCAGTTCGCGGATGCTCTCGCGCGGCGCCTGGGTGCGGGTCATCGCCAGCAACTGGGTGGAGGTGCGGGTGGCGCGGTCGGTCAGCTGGCGGATGTGCTGCAGCGCCTGCGCGGTGTCTTCCGGGCGCTGGCTGGACTGGGCGCGCTGCACGTGCATGCTCAGCCCGGCCAGCGGCGTGCGCAGCTGGTGCGCGGCGTCGGCGAGGAAGCGCTCCTGCAGCGCCATCATGTGCTTGAGGCGGCCGAGCAGGCCGTCGATGGCCTGGGTCAGCGGCAGGATCTCCACCGGGATGTCCGGGCCGGATACCGGGCTGAGGTCGCGCTGGCTGTCGTCGAGTCGGCGCACCGCCGGCTCCAGCATGCGCAGGCCGACCCGCACGCCGTGCCAGACCAGCACCAGCAGGGAACAGGTGAGCAGCAGTTCGGTCGGCAGCATCAGCACCAGGATCTCGCGAGCGCGGCGGTGGCGGTCGTCCAGGGTCTCGGCCACCGACACGGTGAGCCAATCGCCCGGCTCCAGCGCCGAGGGCAGCAACAGGCTGGCCACGCGCACCGGCACGCCGTTGTCCATGTGGTCGTCGTACAGCATCACCCGGCCGACCTCGGCTGGATCCGGGTGTGCGGGAATCGGCAGGGTGCTGCCGCTGATCACCCCGTGGCGGCGGCTGTCCAGCTTGAAGAACACCCGGCCGTCGCTGCTGTACTCCAGCAGTTGCCGCGCCTGCAGGGTCAGCGGCATGCGCTCGCCGGGGTCGTTGACCGCGTTGGCCAGGCCCTGCGTGTCCTCCTTCAGGTCCATGTCGTGGACGTGATTGGTGTACTTGAGCATCAGCAGGTAGAACAGCGCCGACACCACCAGCATCAGCAGCACGGTGGGGATCAGCAGGAACGCCAGCAGTCGCTGGCGCAGGCTGGGGTGGCGGTATGCCGGCGACTGCGCGGCCGCGGTCGCGCTCACTGCGGGATCTGTGCGTGGTCGGCGGCCGGCGAGGCGGCGCGCGACTCCTCCAGCAGGTAGCCCAGGCCGCGGATGGTCCGGATACCGACGCCGGCGCCGTGCAGCTTGCGCCGCAGGCGGTGCATAGAGATGTCCAGGCCGTTGTCGGTGATTTCGTGTTGCCAATCGCACAGCGCTTCGGTCAGCTGGCTGCGGCTGACCACGCGCCCGCTGCGCAGCAAGAGCGTCTCCAACAGCGCGAACTCGCGCGCGGTCAGGTCCAGCGGCTGGTCCTGCAGCCACACCCGGCGCCCGGCCAGGTTGATGCGCAGTTGCCCCAGCACCAGTTCGGGTACGCCGCCGCTGCTGCTGCGGCGCAGGAGCGCGCGGGTGCGGGCGAGGAACTCGGACAGTTCGAAGGGCTTGATCAGGTAGTCGTCGGCGCCCTGGTCGAGCGCGCGGATGCGGTCTTCCACCGCGTCGCGCGCGGTCACCACCAGCACCGGGATCTCGTCGCGGCGGGCGCGCAGGCGCTGCAGTACCTGCAGCCCGTCGCGGCGCGGCAGGCCCAGATCCAGGACCAGTAATTGATAGCTTTCGCTACCGAGTGCGCGTTCGGCGGCGGCACCGTCGCTGACATGGTCCACCACATGACCGCACTCGGCGAGCGAATCGCGTAACGCAACAGCAATGGACGTATCGTCTTCGGCAACCAGGATGCGCATGACGCGAATGCTTGCAACGGGGATGTGGGAAAACCGTCGTAATCGGCGGCGGCGAAGTCGCTACGTTCACATACGTCGATGTAGTTTCGGTGGAGTCTGTATCCAGATTCTGCGATGCGGTGATGACGATTGTCATCCATGACATCGTTTGCGCGGTGTTGGTCCTGACTCCGCCGGGTAGGGAAAATCCTATAGCCTGCCGCGGCATCCGCCGATCTTCACGCCCCCCGGGCGGCGGCATCATGAACGCGCCGGCAACGTCACCGCTCCCGCGCCAGGGAGACGGCTCGCACGGAATCGAACGGATCTCGATTTGCCGGCCACTTTTCGCTCCCGCAGGCGCCGATGGACTGGCGTAGCCGCACTGCGATAGGAATCACAGGGAAGGGAACGCACGAGGCCCCGGCATGCCGGGGCCTCGTGCGTTCCGCCATTTGTCGCTCGGCCCGTTGGTTAGCGTCCTGTCATCCAGCGCCGGGTCATCGGAGGCGGCCGGCGCGCAATCGGCGCCAGTGCGGTCTCCCTGGCGTGGAGGGCGCTGCGCCCGAACGGCGCGACAACGGAAAGGCGTTCACCGCGCCGGGCCTTCACACGCGCGGGTGGACGCAGACCCGCCATCGCCGCCGCTGCGCCAATCCGTGTCCAGCCGTCACGCCAGGGCAGGGAGCCGAGCGCGGGGCGTCCGAAACAACATGCGCCATCACCCGGCACGCACCGCCCCAGCCGCGACCCGCCCGCTTTTGCGAATCCCCAATCCCGATTCCCGACTCTCCGCCCTTCAGAGGGTCCAGTCCAGCCGCAACCCAGCCACCAAGGCATTGGGCAGGTCGCGGGTGCGCGCCGGTTCGTTGAACTGGTCCGGGTGCACGATGTACTGCAGGTTCGGCGCGATGCGCAGTTGCGGGGTCACCTCGATGCCGTAGCTCAGTTCCATCATGGTCTGGGAACGGTGCGGGGTGCCGCTGCCGCCGGCCGCGGCGCGGGCCAGGCGCAGGTCTTCCAGGGCGTCGTCGCTGTAGTGCTGCTGGGTGACGACGAAGGCGATGTTGTCCTGCGGGCGGCTGGCGAAGGTGCCGCGCTGGACCAGGCCCAGCTCCAGGAAGTGGTCTTCGATCAATTGCCCGGAGGTGCCCTTGAGCGCCGAGCCGAACAGCACCAGGCCGCGCTTGCTGTCCGGGTCGGGGCGGGTGACCTGCTGCTCGAAGCGCACGAACGCGCCGGAGCGGCCGTTGCGATTGGCGTAGTCCAGCCCGCTCAGCCGCGCCGGGTTGCCGTTGCGGTCGTTGAGCGGGTCACGGTAATCGGAGTTGTCCTGCCAGCCGCCGATCTCGTACAGCGCCGGCAGGCGCGCGCCGCTGGTCTGGGTGCTGTAGCCGATCGCGTACGGCACGATCACCCCGGTGCGGTCGTTGGTGCTCCAGTTCAGGCCGTGCTGGCCGCGCTCGGCCTGGATCGGGTTGACCTCGTAGGCGCCGACGTGGACGTAGACGTTCGGCGTCACCCAGGCCTTGGCGTGCGCGGCCCAGCTGGACACCGGCCAGTAGGTGAAGTTGCTGGTGCGGAACACGAAGGTCGGGTTGCCGCAGGCCGAGTTGCCCTGGAAGTAGCCGCACAGGTCCGAGCCCAGGAAGTGGATGTTGGCCACGCTGCGGCCGGCTTCCAGTTCCAGGCGGTCGTTGAACAGCTTCTGGTCGATGGTGAAGTTGGCCAGGCGGGTGCCCTGGCCGCCGTAGATTTCCTGCACCGAGGTGCTGTTGCCGATGTTGCCGTTGGCCAGATTGGTGCCGTGGCGGTTGATGCCGTAGACCTTCAGGGTGGCGCCGTTCCAGCCCATCAGCCGTTGCAGGTCCACGTCGGTGCCGAACATCAGCTGGCCGGCGTAGGCGCTGCCCTCATGCTTGCCGCCGTCCAGCGAGACCGCGGCCTCGCCGGTGTAGGCGAGCTTGAGCTTGAACGCGTCGCTGGCGTCCTGGGCGTGGGCCAGCGGCGCGGCGAGGGCCAGCGCCAGGGTGGCCAGGGGCAGGTGCGAGACGAGGGGACGGGACATGGCGGAACTCCTCAGCAGGGAAAGGCCGGCGCGCCGCCAGCGGCGACGGGGGGAGGGGCATCGCATGGCGACGCGCCGGCGCATGGAAGGGACTAGGCGACGACGACCGGCTTCTTCAGCACCCGCAACGCCACCGCAGTGACCACGGTGCCGGCGAGCAGCGCCACCAGGTACATGCCCAGGTGGCTGACCGCATTGGGGATCGGCAGCACGAACACGCCGCCGTGCGGCACCTTCAGCTCGGCTCCGGCGGCCATCGAGATGGCGCCGGCCAGCGCCGAGCCGAGCATCAGCGCGGGGATGGTGCGCAGCGGGTCGCGCGCGGCGTAGGGGATCGCGCCTTCGGTGACGAAGGCCAGGCCGAGCACGCCGGTGGCGGCGCTGCTGCCGCGCTCGTCCTGGGTGAAACGGTTGCGGAACACCCAGGTGGCCAGGGCGATGCCCAGCGGCGGGGTCATGCCGGCGACCATCGCTGCGGCCATCGGCGTGTACACCTGGCTGGCGATCAGGCCGGTGGAGAAGGCGTAGGCGGCCTTGTTGACCGGCCCGCCCATGTCGAAGGCCATCATCGCGCCCAGCAGCAGGCCCAGCAGCACCGCGCTGCTGCCCTGCATGCCGCGCAGCCATTCGGTGAGCCAGGCCAGCAGCTCGGCCACCGGCTGGCCGACCACGTACAGCAGGGCCAGGCCGACCAGCAGAGTGCCCAGCACCGGCAGGATCAGCACCGGCTTCAGGCCTTCCAGGGTGCGCGGCAGCTTGATCGCCCGGTTCAGCGCGGCCACGCCGTAGCCGGCGATGAAGCCGGCGAAGATGCCGCCGATGAAGCCGGCGCCGAGATTGGCTGCGACCATGCCGCCGATCATGCCCGGGGCGATGCCGGGGCGGTCGGCGATGGAGTAGGCGATGTAGCCGGCCAGGGCGGGCACCATCAGGGTGAAGCCGGCCTTGGCGCCGATCTGGAACAGCGACCAGGCCAGGGTGCCCTTGTGCGCGTCGTCGAAGGCGTAGATGCCGCCGAGCGCGAACGCCAGCGCGATCAGCAGGCCGCCGGCGGT
This sequence comes from Xanthomonas sp. 3498, assembly GCF_014199795.1. NCBI lineage: Bacteria > Pseudomonadati > Pseudomonadota > Gammaproteobacteria > Lysobacterales > Lysobacteraceae > Xanthomonas > Xanthomonas sp. 3498. Next base: position 87,621 of record NZ_JACHOH010000004.1, on the reverse strand, counting down.
GACGAAGGGCAGCATGAACGACACGCCGGTCATCAGGTGCTTGTACGGACCGGCGGAGCGACCGCCCTGGGCTTGGGCCGGGGCGCTGCCGCCAGTGCCGGCCGCGTGCACGCTGGCCTCGGCCAGGGCCTTGCGGATCAGCGCCGGGCCGTCGTTGATCGCCGGCTTGGTGCCGCTCTTGAAGAGGCGCTTGCCGCCGAAGCGGCCCAGGTCGACCTCGCGATCGGCGGCGATCAGCACCAGGTCGGCCGCGGCGATCTCCTCGGCGCTGAGCGCGTCCTGTGCGCCCACCGAGCCCTGGGTTTCCACCCGGAGTTGGTGGCCCAGCACCTTGGCCGCCTGCTGCAGGCCTTCGGCGGCCATGAAGGTGTGGGCGATGCCGGTGGGGCAGGAGGTGATGGCGACGATGCGCTTGCCGGCGCCCTCGGCGCTGCCGGCAGCGGCCGGAACGGCGGCGTCGGTCGTGGCGTTCGCCAGCAGCGGCGCCAGGACGGCGCCGGCATTGGCCAGCACCGCATCCAGGCTACTGCGGTGCAGGCTGCGGCCAGCGAAGCGGGCGGTGTCGGCCTCGCCGTCGCCGATCAGCAGCAGCGGCGCGGCCGCGGATGCCGCGGCCAGGTCCAGCGGCGCGATCACGCCCTGCGGCGTGCGCACCTCGGCCTGCAGGACTGCGCCCCGCAGCGTGGCGGCATGGCGCAGCGCCTCGGCGGCGAGGACGGCTTCGGTACTGCGATCGCCGGCGGCGATCACCACGAGGATCGGATTCATGCGGGCTCCCGATGAGCGCAAGAGGACGCGGCGCACGGTAGCGACGCGGCGGAAGTCATGACAGGGTCTCGAGGCGGACCGCGGCGGCCAGCGCCGGCAGGCGCTCGCGCGGCAGGCGGCGGGCGACGCCGCTGCCCAGCGTGGCCACGGCGAAGGCGGTGGCCTGGCGCGCGCAGGTCGCCAGGTCGGCGTCGGCGCGCAATGCCGCGACCAGGCCGGCGACCATCGCATCGCCGGCGCCGACGCTGCTGCCGCCGGTGACCTGCGGCGGCTGCGCCAGCAGCGCCTGCTCGCCGCGCACGAACAGCGCGCCATCGGTGCCCAGCGACACCGCGACCAGACCGATGCCGCGCGCCAGCAGCGCGCGTGCGGCGCCGAGCAGGTCGGCGGTGGTGGCCAGCGGCGCGCCGGCCCATTCCTCCAGTTCGTGGCGGTTGGGCTTGATCGCGAACGGCAGTTGCGCACGCGGCGCGTCGAGGGCGGCATGCAGCGGCGCGCCGCTGGTGTCCAGCAGCACCCGCGCGCCGGCGGCGGCGGCCTGCGCCTGCAGCTGCCGCCAGGTGTCCTCGGCCAGGCCGGCCGGCAGGCTGCCACTGAGCACCACCGGCAGGCCGGGGCGCAGCACGTCGGCCAGGCGCGCGCCGATGGTGTCGAGCTGGGCCTGGTCCAGGGCCAGGCCGGGCAGGTTGATGTCGGTGGTGGCGCCGCTGTCGGCGGCGACCAGCTTGAGATTGCTGCGGGTGTCGCCGGGCACGCGCAGGCAGCGGTCGTCGATGCCGCGTTCGGCGAACAGCGCCTCGAACACCGGCGCATTGCCGGCGCCGAGCGCGCCGAGCGCGGCGCAGCGCAGGCCGGCGTCGGCCAGGCAGGCGGCGACGTTGATGCCCTTGCCGCCGGCGATGGCGTGGGCGCTGCGCGCGCGATGCACCTGGCCGGGCTGCAGCCGGTCGATCGCCACGGTCAGGTCGATCGCCGGATTCAGGGTGACGGTGACGGCATCGACGCTCATGCGTCGGCCCCGCCGTCGAGCGCCCGCACCTCAGCCGCACTTGCGCAGTCCAGCGCGCGCTGCGCCAGCGCCTGCAGCGCATCCAGGCGGCTGCCGCGCAGGCGCGCCTTCACCGCCGGGATATCGTTGGGCGTCATCGACAGCTCGTGCACGCCCAGGCCGGCCAGCAGCGCCGCGCCGAACGCGTCGCCGGCCAGCCCGCCGCACACGCCGACCCAGCGCCCGTGGCGCGCCGCGCCCTCGACGGTGGTGCGGATCAGCCGCAGCACCGCCGGATGCAGGCTGTCGGCTTCGGCGGCCAGGTCCGGGTTCTGCCGGTCGATGGCCAGGGTGTACTGGGTCAGGTCGTTGGTGCCGATCGAGAAGAAATCCGCGTGTTTGGCCAGCGCATCGGCCTGGATCGCCGCGGCCGGCACTTCGATCATGATGCCCAGCGGCACCTCCGGCGCCTGCAGTTCCGCGCGCAGGCGCTCGCATTCGACGCGCAGCGTCAGCAGTTCCGCCGCCGAGGTGATCATCGGGAACATGATCGCCAGGCGCGCGCCGTCCTTGGCCGCGCGGTACAGCGCGCGCAACTGTGGTTGCAGCAGGTCGGCGCGGCGCAGCAGCAGGCGCGCGCCGCGCACGCCCAGGAACGGGTTGTCCTCGCGCGGCAGGTTCAGGTGCGCGACCTGCTTGTCGCCGCCGATGTCCAGCGCGCGCACGATCAGCGCGCGGCCGTCCAGCGCCTGCGCCATCGCGGTGTAGGTGGCATACTGCTCGTCCTCGCTGGGCGTGCTGCCACGCTCCAGGAACAGGAATTCGGTGCGCATCAGGCCCACGCTCTCGGCGCCTTGCGCCAGCGCCGCGGCGACCTGCTCGGGCAGGTTGACGTTGGCGCCGATCTCCAGGCGATGGCCGTCCTCGGTCTGCGCCGGCTGGTTGCGCTGTTCGGCCTCGCGCGCACGCAGTTGCTGTTGTTCGTCGATGTAGGCGCGGGCCGAGGCCAGGTCCTCGTCCGACGGCGCCACGTACAGGCGGCCGCTCGTGCCGTCGACGATCACCGTGGCGCCATCCTCCAGGTCCAGCAGGTCGGCACCGCCGGCGACCAGCGCCGGCAGGCCGAGGGTGCGCGAGAGGATCGCGGTGTGCGAAGTCGGGCCGCCCACCGCGGTGGCCAGGCCGAGCACGCGGCGGGTGTCCAGGTTGGCGGTGTCCGACGGCGACAGGTCGTGCGCGAGCAGGATGCACGGCGCGGCCGGCAACTGCTCCAGGCTGCCGCCGGCCAGGCCCGGATCCAGTTGCGCCAGCACGCGGCGGCCGACGTCGCGCAGGTCGCTGGCGCGTCCGGCCAGCACGGCGTTGCCCAGCGCCGAGAGCTTGTTGGCCAGGCGCTCGACCGACTGCTGCCAGGACCAGGCGACACCGTGGCCTTCGACCATCAACTGGCAGGCCAGGGTGATCAGGTCGGTGTCGTTGAGCAGTTCGGCCTGGGCGCGGAAGATCGCCGCATCGCCGGCGCCGAGCCGGCGCCGGGTGTCCTCTTCGATGGCCTGCAGTTGCGTGCGGGTGCGCTGCAGGGCGTCGTGCAGCAGGGCGCCGCCGTCGCTCAGGGGCACCGGCGTGTCCGCCACCGCCACGTCATGGCCAGCCAGCTTGTGCACCACGCCGATCGCCAGGCCGGGGCTGGCGCCGATGCCGACGATGGCCGGCTGCGCCTGCGGCGGGGTCCAGCCGGCGACCGGCGCGGCACGGCGCTGTGCGGCGGCCTCGGCGTCGGCCTGCTCCTGCGCGGTCAGGCCGTCGATCACGCTGCGCAGCCGCGCCAGCGCCGCGGCGGCGTCCTGGCCCTCGGCCGAAATGGTCACCGTGTCGCCGGCATGCAGGCCCAGTTGCAGCAGCGACACCAGGTTCTTGGCATCGCCAACCTGGTCGCCGGCGCGCACCTGGATGCGGGCGGCGAAGCCGCGCGCGGTTTCCACCCAGCGCGTGGCCGGGCGCGCGTGCAGGCCGGTGGGATAGCGCACGGTCCACTCGAAGCGTTCCGCCAGGTCGCTGGCCGCGGCGGTGGGCGCGGCGACGGCCGCGTCCTCGCTCAGGGCGGCGACGATCGCCTGCGGGTCGTCGCTGGCGAACAGCGCCTCCAGCCGCGGTTGGTCCTGGATCAACCGGGTCAGGCGCCGCAACACGGTGATGTGGGTGTCGGACTGGGCGGCGATGGCGACCACCAGGTGCGTGGTCTGGCCCGGGTTCCACTCCACGCCGGCGCGCAGCTGCAGCACCGCGATGCCGTCGCGGCGCACCAGGTGGCGGTCTTCGCCGGTGCAGTGGGGGATCGCCACGCCGTGGCCCAGGAAGGTGTTGGCCAGCGCTTCGCGGCGCAGCATGCTGGCCTCGTAGGCCGGCGGCACGCAGCCGGCGGCGACCAGCAACTGCGCCGCCTGGGCGATCGCGTCGGCCTTGTCGCGGGCCTGGACATCGACCCGGACCAGGTCGCTGGAAACCAGGGGAGAGGAGGGCGTCTGGGACACGCGGGTTCCTTGGGGTGGGCGGCGAGTGGGCGCAGTGTGGGAACGTTCCCAGTCTCTAGTCAATGTGCAGTGCACAAATCCTTCGGAAAAAGCCGGTGCTACTATCAAGAAACGCCAGGTGACAGGGAGTTGAAATGAAAACAATGCGGGAACGTTGCCAGTGAGCGTCAGCATTCACGACGTGGCCCGGGTCGCCGGCGTCTCGACTTCCACGGTGTCGCGCGCACTGGGCCAGGGCCCGGTCAGCGAAGAGGTGCGGGCGCGGGTGGAGGCAGCGGTCCGCGAGACTGGCTACCGCCCCAACCTGATGGCGCGGCGGCTCCGCTCGCAGCACTCCGGGGTGGTGGGCCTGATCGTCGCCGACATCCGCAATCCGTTCTTCACCGCGGCCATTCGCGCAGTCGAGGACGTGGCCTACCGTGCCGGCATGCGGGTGATCCTGTGCAATACCGACGAGGACCCGCAGCGCGAGGCGCTGTATCTGCAACTGATGCAGGAAGAGCGGGTCAGCGGGCTGATCTTCGCCCCCACCCGCACCACCCAGAGCCAACTGGGCAAGTTGCATTTCGACCATCCGGTGGTGCTGCTGGACCGTGCCGGCAAGGGCGGCACGCACGACAGCGTGGTCCTGGACAATGCCGCGGCGATGGCCGCCCTGGTCGATCATCTGGTCGGCCAAGGCGTGCGCCGCATCGGCGGCCTGTTCGGCAAGACCAGCAGCACCGCCGCCGAGCGCCGCGATGGCTATCTGGAGGCGATGCGCGGGCACGGCCTGGCGCCGGACTACCGCGAGGTGGCGCCGAGCGCGGAAGCGGCGATCGCCGAGGTCCAGGCCTGGCTGGAACAGACGCCGCACCCGGATGCGTTGGTGGCCAGCAACAGCCTGCTGCTGATGGGCGCAATGAAGGCCGTGCGGGCTGCCGGTCTGCGCATTCCGCAGGACCTGGCACTGGCCGGCTTCGACAACGAAAGCTGGACCGACCTGGTCCAACCCGGCATCACCGTGATCGAACAGCCGGTCGAAGAGATGGGCCGTACCGCCATGTCGTTGCTGCTGGAGCGGATGAACGCGCCGGCGCAGCCGACCCGCAAGGTGGTGCTCAGCGGCCGCTGCATCGTGCGTGGGTCGAGCCTGCGCTGACTGCCGCAGGTCGGTGGTGTTGCGGGAGGGGTGCCGCTGCGGCGATGACCGTGGTCGGCCGCAGCGGGAGGGGTAACGTGCTTACCTACTTGCTGCCGTCCGGGCGCGGATAGTCGTGTTCCGGGTCGGCGTGGTCGTGCTTGGGATCGCTGTCGGGTTGATCGCGCGCTTTCCACTGCGCGTCGTCGTTGTGCATCTTGTCGGGGGTCTGGCTGCGTTGCTGGGAATCGTGGGCGTTGTCGCGGTTGGCGGGCAGGGACATGTGTGGACCTTCTGGATCAGGCGGGGGTGTGCGCCGGATCTGGGTGGTGGTCGCGCTGCTCGGATCCGTCGAGGCGTGCCCAGCAGGCAACGACCAGGGTTTCGGCATCGCTCCAGGCGATGCGCGGCCAGGGGTGCTCGCCGTCGTAGCGCTGACGCAGGCGCTGCAGCCGCACGTCGTTGGATTCGCGCGGCAGTTGCAGGAACACGTCGCACGCCATCTTGATCAGGCGCGCATGTTCGCTGAACGACTGCGACCCCAGTTTGCCCGCCGCGTGCAGCGCTTTCCAATGCGCCAATTCGGCTTCGACATCCACGAGCAGGCTCGGAGCGTGACTCACGCGAGTTCTCCTTGAGTGAGAGGAAAAGGGAGATGCGGAGGCGCCCCCTGACGCGTCCACTTCCCGAGACTAGGCCGCCCCGCGTAAAGGCGGAGTGGTGCTTATGTCGTCTGCGCGGCAAGACGCGGCGGCGCGGACGCAAAGCGTGACGCCAGGCAGCGACCTTCACACACCATGTTGTGAAGGCGCCGCACGTCGCGCGCGTGAAGACGCACACATGCCTGCAACACTGGCGTTGCGCGGACCGGCTTGGTCGGCGTCAGCGGTGCGGCTTACCATGGGCGGCGTCCGCCCGCGGACTCCCATGCTTTTCACCCCCCCTGCACCGACGGCTGCCGCCGGTGCCGCAAAGGATTGGTATGTCCGTCGCCCCCGTGTTCGATTCCGCGCCGCCGCGCATCGCCGTGATCGGCCTCGGCTACGTCGGCCTGCCGCTGGCGGTGGCGTTCGGCGCCCGCCACGACACGCTCGGCTACGACATCGATGGAGAGCGCGTGGCGCAACTGCGCGCCGGGCACGACCAGACCCTGGAACTGGAGGCCGAGGAACTGCGCGCCGGCGTGCACCTGCGCTACAGCGACGACGCGGCCGAGCTGCGCGACCGCAACGTGTACATCGTCACCGTGCCGACCCCGATCGATGCGCACGAGCAACCCGACCTGCAGCCGCTGCGCCAGGCCAGCGAACTGCTGGCCGGCGTGCTCAAGCGCGGCGACCTGGTGATCTACGAATCCACCGTCTATCCCGGCACCACCGAGGAGGTCTGCGTGCCGCTGCTGGAGCAGGGCTCGGGATTGCGCTGCGACGTCGATTTCCATTGCGGCTACAGCCCCGAGCGGGTCAACCCCGGCGACCGGCAGCGGCGCCTGGCCGACATCCGCAAGATCACCTCCGGCTCGAACCCGGCCGCCGCCGACGCCGTGGACGCGCTGTATGCCGGCATCATCGTCGCCGGCACCTGGCGCGCGCCGTCGATCCGCGTGGCCGAGGCGGCCAAGGTGGTGGAGAACATCCAGCGCGACGTCAACATCGCCCTGGTCAACGAACTGGCACTGATCTTCGACCGGCTCGGCATCGACACCCAGGACGTACTGGACGCCGCCGGCACCAAGTGGAACTTCCTGCCGTTCCGGCCCGGCCTGGTCGGCGGCCACTGCATCGGCGTGGATCCGTACTACCTGCTGCACAAGTCCGAGAGCATGGGCTACCACCCGGACCTGATCCACACCGCGCGCCAGGTCAACAACCGGGTCGGCGCGCACGTGGCCGCACGGGTGCAGGCGCTGCTGGCCGGCAAGGGCGTGGCGATGGCCGAAGCGTCCGTGCTGGTGCTCGGCGTCACCTTCAAGGAGAACTGCCCGGACCTGCGCAACAGCCGCGCGCTGGAACTGGTGCAGGCGCTGGCCGCGGCCGGCGCCCGCGTCGACGCCTGCGATCCCTGGGCCGATCCGCAGGCGGCGCAGGCGCACGGCGTCGACCTGCTGCCGGAACCGGTGCCCGGCCGCTACGACGCGGTGGTGCTGGCGGTGGCGCACGCCGCCTACCGCGACCTGGACGCGGCGCAGATCCGCGCACTCGGCACGCCCGACCTGGTGGTCTACGACGTCAAGTCGGTGTGGCCGCGCGCGGCGGTGGACGACCGGCTGTAGGCGCCTCCCCAGGGGGGCTCGCCATGCCGCGCCACCGGCGCGGCGGGCATGCGCAAGCTGTACCTGCGCGGAGCGGACCCGGCGGCCGTGGCAACGCCACGCCCGCGACACCCTCTACACTCGCCGGCTTCCGACTCCTGCGAGGACCGCGATGCACCGCTACCTAGCCTATATCGCCAGCTGCCTGCTGCTGGCGCTGTCCATTGCCCTGTGCGCGATCTGGCCGCTGTGGGGCTGGGGCGTGGTGGCCTTCGCCGTGCTGGCGCTGCTGGGCACCGTGGACCTGCTGCAGACCCGCAGCACCCTGCGCCGCAACTATCCGATCCTGGCGCATTTCCGCTACGGCCTGGAATCGGTCGGCCCGGAGATGCGCCAGTACTTCCTGCAGAGCGACATCGAGGAGGCGCCGTTCTCGCGGCAGCAGCGCGCCCTGGTCTACCAGCGCGCCAAGAACGTGATGGACGTGGTGCCGTTCGGCACCCAGCGCAGCACCTATGCGCCGGACTACGAGTGGATCAACCATTCGCTGGCCACCAGCGAGATCGCCGACCACGACTTCCGCGTCACCATCGGCGCCGACTGTGCGCAACCGTACGCGGCCAGCGTGTTCAACATCTCGGCGATGAGCTTCGGCGCGCTGTCGGCCAACGCCATCCGCGCGCTCAACGCCGGCGCGCGCCAGGGCGGCTTCTACCACGACACCGGCGAGGGCTCGATCTCGCCCTATCACCGCGAGTGCGGCGGCGACCTGGTGTGGGAAATCGGCTCGGGCTACTTCGGCTGCCGCGACGAGGAAGGGCGCTTCGACCCGCAGCGCTTCGTCGCCAACGCGACGCTGGAGCAGGTCAAGATGATCGAGATCAAGCTCTCGCAGGGGGCAAAGCCCGGCCACGGCGGGGTGCTGCCGGCGGCCAAGGTCAGCGCCGAGATCGCCGCCACCCGCGGCGTCGCCATGGGCCAGGATTGCGTCTCGCCGTCGCGGCATTCGGCGTTCACCACGCCGCTGGAACTGCTGCAGTTCGTCGCGCGGCTGCGCGAGCTGTCCGGCGGCAAGCCCACCGGCTTCAAGCTGGCGATCGGCCACCCCTGGGAGTGGTTCGCCATCGCCAAGGCGATGCAGGAAAGCGAGCTGTATCCGGACTTCATCGTCGTCGACGGTGCCGAGGGCGGCACCGGCGCGGCGCCGGCGGAATTCATCGACCACGTCGGCGTGCCGATGCACGAAGCCCTGCTGCTGGTGCACAACACCCTGGTCGGGCTGGACATCCGCGAACGGATCAAGCTCGGCGCCGCCGGCAAGATCACCAGCGCCTTCGACATCGCGCGCACCCTGGCGCTGGGCGCGGACTGGTGCAATGCCGGGCGCGGTTTCATGTTCGCGCTGGGCTGCATCCAGTCGCTGAGCTGCCACAGCGACCGCTGCCCGACCGGCATCGCCACCCAGGACCGGCGCCGCTGGCAGCATCTGGATCCCACCGACAAGGCCACCCGCGTTGCGCATTACCACGCCAACACGCTCAAGGCGTTGCGCGAATTGCTGAGCGCCGCCGGGCTGGCGCATCCCTCGCAGCTGGGGCCGGAACACATCCTGCGCCGCATCTCGCAGGTGGAGATCCGCTCGCTGGCCTCGCTGTACCGCTACCTGGAGCCGGGCGAACTGCTGCGCACGGTGCCCGACCACGCGGTCTTCCACGACTACTGGGGCGATGCGCGCAGCGATTCGTTCCAGCCGCCGGAACGCATCCGCCGCCTGCGCGACAGCAAGTCGCAATGAGCGAAGCGGCGTCGGCGCGATTGCGGCAGGCAGTGCCCGAGGACATCCCGGCGCTGTGGGCGCTGCGCACTCGCTGCGTGCGCGAGGTCTGCAGCAGCCACTATCCGCCGGAGGTGATCGCGCGCTGGTCCGCGGCGCCGGCGCCGGCGTCGTACTGCGGGCTGGTCGCCACCGGCGGCGCCCTCGTCGCCGAGGACGCCGATGGTCGCGTGCTCGGGTTCGGTGTCGTCGACGTGGCCGGCGCGGAAATCGACGGCCTGTTCGTGGACCCTGCGCTGCGCGGCAGCGGCCTCGGCCGGCGTCTGCTGCAGGCGCTGGAGCAGCGCCTGGCGCCGTGCCCGCGCATTCACCTGGCCGCGGCGCTCAATGCGGTGGCGTTCTACCGCGCCCAGGGCTACGCGGTGCTGCGCGAGGGAGGCTATCCGCATCCCAGCGGGATTGTCCTCGCGTGCGTGTTCATGGAGAAGCGCGGCGTCGCTGGGTAATCGTTGCCGGCGGGGCGTGGCCCGGGTGGCGCGGGCGCAGGGCGTGGAACGTCGTGGGAATGGCAGGGGCGGAGCACGGAGGTGGCGGTCGCGGTCGCCATGCTGTTTTGCGCCGTGGCATTCGCGGTGGGCTCGCCATCGTTGCGGCCGCCCGTTATCGTGCGGGAACCTCCCTTGGTGCCGCGCATGAACCGACCCTCGGTCCCCGATCCGGCCCCCGTGCCGTTGCCTGCCGACGAAGCGGGGCGCCTGCGTGCGCTGGCCGAGCTGGGAATGCTGGATACCCCGCAGGAGCCGGCATTCGACGACCTGATCTGGCTGACCAGCCAGTTGTGCGAGGCGCCGATCGCGCTGGTCTCGCTGATCGACGAACGCCGGCAATGGCTCAAGGCCAGTTGCGGCCTGCCCGCCGGCACCACCGGCTATCCCCGCGAGCTGGCCTTTTGCACCTATGCCTTGCTGTCGCCGCAATTGCTGGAGATCCCCGACACCACGCTGGACCCGCGCTTCGCCGGCAATCCGCTGGTGGGCGGGGCGCCGCACCTGCGCTTCTATGCCGGCATGCCGCTGGTCGGCGACCAAGGCCACAGCTATGGCACCCTGTGCGTGATCGACATCCGTCCGCGGCAACTGGACGCGCGCCAGCGCGAAGGGCTGCAGCGGCTGGCCAGGCAGGTCACCGCGCAACTGGAGGCGCGCCGCGACGCGCGCATCGCCCACGAGCAGGCCAGGACCCTGAGCATGCTGCTGGAGACCATGCCCGATGGCGTGGTGTCGTGCCTGGCCGATGGCACCCTGGGCGAGTTCAACCAGGTGGCGCGTCACTGGCACGGGGCCGATCCGCGCGCCTTGCCGCCCGAGCAGTGGTCGCAGTATTTCGATCTGTTCGACGCCAGCGGCAAGCGCCCACTGTCCCGCGAGGAGGTGCCGCTGTTCCGCGCCTGGCGCGGCGAATCGGTGCGCGATGCGGAAATCGTGATCGCCGCCAAGGGGCAGGCGCCACGTAGCGTGCTGTGCAATGCGGAACGGCTGGAAGGCGGCGGTGTCCGCAGCCTGGGCGCGGTCTGCGTGATACGCGATGTCAGCGCCGAACGGGCGGCGACGCAGGCCGCGCTGCTGGCCGGGCAGCGGTTCTCCGGCGCGTTCTCGGCGGCCGCGCATGGCATGGCGCTGGTGTCGTTGGAAGGGCGCTGGCTGGATGTCAACGACGCCTTGTGCGCGATGCTTGGCTACAGCCGCGCGGAGTTGCTGGAATTACGTTTCCAGGATCTGACCCATCCGGACGATCTCGCCGAGGACATGCAACGGGCGGTGGCGTTGCGCAGCGGGCAGGGCAGCGACTTCCGCGTCGAAAAGCGCTACCGCCACCGCGACGGCCATACCGTACGTGCACGCCTGGCAGTCTCGCTGGTGCGCGACGAGCAGGGCCGTCCGTTGCATCTGGTCACCCATGTCCAGGACATCACCGAGCAGCACCTGGCCGAGCACCGCCTGCGCGACAGCGAGGCGCAACTGCGCACCATCGCCGACAACGCGCCGGCGCTGATCGCCTACCTCGACCGCGACTTGCGTTACCAGTTCGTCAACCGGCCGTATGCGGAGTGGTTCGCGCTGGCGCCGGAGCACATCGTCGGCCGTCCCCTGCACGAGGTGCTGGACCCGCAGCAACTTGCCTTGCTGCAACCGCATCTGCCGGCGGCGCTGCAGGGCGAGCCGGCGCAGTTCGATGCCGAACTGTGCGATGCCGCCGATGCCCTGCGGATCATGCATTTCAGCCTGATCCCGGACGTGGCGCTGGCGCCGCAGCGGGTCGGCCTGCACCTGATGATCAGCGACATCACCGGGCAGACCCGGCTGGCGCGTTTGCTGGAAGAGCGTGCGCTGCGCGACGAACTGACCGGACTGCCGAACCGGATGGCCTGGAACCAGGCCCTGCGGCGGCGCATGAACGAGCACCGCAGCCAGGGCCAGGTGGCGGTGATGTTCCTGGATCTGAACGACTTCAAGAGCGTCAACGACCGTTTCGGTCACCACGTCGGCGACGCGCTGCTGGTGCACTTCGCGCGGCTGCTTCAGCGCTGCCTGCGCGGGCAGGACAGCATCGCCCGGCTGGGTGGCGACGAATTCGTGGTCCTGCTGGAAGGGCTGGCCGACGCCAAACACGAAGTGCTGGCTACTGCGGCGCGGATCATGGAGGCGTGCGCGGATGGCTGCGTGGTCAGCGGCCGGCATCTGCCGCTGCAGCCGAGCATTGGCATCGCCGTGCAGGCCGGGCCCGGCTTCGACCCGGTCCTGCTCACCCAGCGCGCCGACGAGGCCATGTACGTGGCCAAGCGCGATCCGCAGGCGCGGGTGCAGATCGCGGTGCTCTGAGCGTCGCGTGCCGCGCGTACCGGACGTCAGTGCGCGGCGTGGCGCTGCAGCCAGGTCACCGCGCCGCGCCCGGCGCGCACGCCGCTGGCGAAGCACGCGGTGAGCAGGTAGCCGCCGGTCGGCGCTTCCCAGTCGAGCATTTCGCCGGCGCAGAAGGTGCCCGGCAGGGCCCGTAGCATCAGCTGTGTGTCCAGCGCCTCCAGGCGCACGCCGCCGGCGCTGCTGATCGCCTCGGCCAGCGGGCGCGGACGCTGCAGGGTCAGCGGCAGGCGCTTGAGCGTGGCCGCGGCCAGCGCCGGATCCTGGCCGGCCTGCTTGCCGAGGATCTCGAACAGCAGGGCCGCCTTGACCCCGTCGATACCGGCCTGGCGGCGCAGGTGCTCGCCGAAGCTGCGCCCGCCGCGCGGCTTGCCCAGTTCGGCTTGCAGCCGTGGCAGGTCGCGGCCGGGTGCCAGGTCCAGCCACAGCGTGGTCGGGCCGTGTGCGGCGATGGCCTCGCGCAGATCCGCGGCCAGCGCATAGATCAGGCTGCCCTCGATGCCGTGTTCGCCGACCACGCATTCGCCCTGCAGCGACTGCGCCTGGCCCTGCGCATCGTGCCAGTGCGCGACCACCGGCTTCAGCGGCGCGCCGGCGTGGCGTTCGCGGAAATGCGCGCTCCAGTCCACGTCGAAACCGCAGTTGGCCGGCTGCAGCGGCGCCACTTCCACGCCGCGCGCGCGCAGCGTGTCCTGCCAGGCGCCGTCGGACCCGAGTTGCGGCCAGCTGCCGCCACCCAGCGCCAGCACACAGGCCTCGGCCTGGACGCGCTGCTCGCCATCGTCGCCGGCGAAGCGCAGCGCGCCGTCCGCGTCCCAGCCCAGCCAGCGCTGCTGCACGTGGAAGCGCACGCCGGCATCCTTCAGCCGCCGTACCCAGCCGCGCAGCAGCGGCGCCGCCTTGCGGTCCAGCGGGAACACCCGCCCGGAGCTGCCGACGTAGGTCTCCACGCCCTGCGCCTGCGCCCAGGCGCGCAACGCGTCGGCATCGAAGTCGGCCAGCCAGTCGCCGACCGCCGTCGCGCGTTCGCGATAGCGCGCGACGAAACGCTCGAACGGATCGGAGTGGGTCAGGTTGAGGCCGCCCTTGCCGGCGATCAGGAACTTGCGTCCCACCGAGCCCTTGGCCTCGTACACATCGACCTCGGCGCCGGCGGCGCGCGCGGTCTCGGCGGCGATCAGCCCGGCCGGGCCGCCGCCGACGATGACGAGTCGGCCGCGCACCGGCGCGGCGTGTTTGGCAGCGGACATGCGTGGGTGCGGCTCAACGTGGCTGGACATCGAGCAGTTCGACTTCGAACACCAGCGAGGCGCCCGGCGGGATCACCCCGCCGGCACCGTTGGCGCCGTAGCCGTAGTCCGACGGCAGCATCAGCAGGCGCTTGCCGCCCACGCGCATGCCGGCCACGCCCTCGTCCCAGCCGCGGATCACTTGGCCGGCGCCGAGCACGAAGCTGAAGGGCTGGCCGTGGTCGGCGGAGGCATCGAATTTCTCGCCGCGCTTGTCCTTGGCATGCTCGTCGTACAGCCAGCCGGTGTAGTGCACGGTGACCCGGCTGCCGGGACGCGCTTCGGCGCCGTCGCCGACGCGCTCGTCGGTGGCCTGGAAGGCGGCGATGCTGCCACCGGGCGGCGGACCCGGCGGCGTGCAGCCGCTCAGCAGCCACGCCGGCAACGACAGGCTCAACAGCAGCAGGATTCGGCGCATGCGGGACGTCCACGGCGGGCAGGGCGTGCAAGGGTAGCGCATCGCCGCAGCGGCTATCATGCGGCGCATGGCCAAACTGCTGCTCAATCTGCGTCACGTGCCCGACGACGAACGCGCCGAGGTCTGCGCGCTGCTCGACGACGCCGGCATCGGCTACTACGAAACCCGCGCCGGTACCTTCGGCATTTCCGCCGGCGGCATCTGGCTGCGCGAGGACGCCGAGCAGCCGCGGGCCAAGGCGCTGCTGGCCGACTACCAGGCCCGACGCGGCGAACGCGCCCGCGCCGAGCGCGCCGCCGCGCTGCGCGATGGCAGTGCGGAGACCTTCGCCAGCCTGCTGCGGCAGCGCCCCCTGTTCGTGCTGGCGACGCTGTTGGGCATGCTGTTGATCGCCTCGCTGGTGCTGCTGCCGTTCCTGCTGCTGCGCGGCTAGCGGCGGCGCTGCGGGGCAACGCATCGGCACGCTTCGCCGACGCGCCGGTGCGCAACAGTGGCAGAGCTGTCACTGCAGCGGTCGCGCGTCGCAGGCCCTAAAATGCGCCGATGATCGCCAACACCGCTGCCTATCACTTCGTCGCCATTGCCGACCCCGACGCGCTCGCCGCGCAATTGCACGCCTGGGCGCAGGACGGCGACCTGCGCGGCACGATCCTGGTGGCGGGCGAGGGCATCAACCTGTTCCTGGCCGGCGCGGCAGAGGCGATCGACGCCTTTTACGCGCAACTGCGCGCCGACCCGCGCTTCGCCGATCTGCGGATCAAGACCAGCCCCAGCGCCCAGCAGCCGTTCGCGCGGCTGAAGGTCAAGGTCAAGCCGGAGATCATCAGCTTCCGCCGCGCCGCCGCCTCGCCACTGGACGCGGCGCGCGCGCCGGCGGTGGCGCCGGCCACGCTGCAGCGCTGGCTGCGCCAGGGTCACGACGACGCCGGCCGGCGCGTGGTGCTGCTGGACACGCGCAACACGCAGGAAGTGGTCCACGGCACCTTCGCCGGTGCGCTGACCTTGCCGATCGTCAAGTTCACCGACCTGCCGGAAGCGCTGGCCCCGCATCGTGAGGCGTTGGCCGACGCCACCGTGGTCAGCTTCTGCACCGGCGGCATTCGCTGCGAAAAAGCAGCGCTGTGGATGCGCGCCGATGGCATGGACAACGTGCTGCAACTGGACGGCGGCATCCTCGGCTACTTCGAGGAGGTGGGCGGCGAAGGCTATGACGGCCGCTGCTTCGTCTTCGACGAGCGCGTGGCGCTGGATCCGCAGTTGCGGCCGCTGGTGGGCGGCTGATCGTCGCGGGATTGGGGAGTCGGGATTGGGGATTGGCAAAGGCGGGCTGCCCCGCGACTGCCCGAACACTCGCGCTCTGCGCGTTGGGTTTCGGCTCGCTGCATGCCGCCGCGTCCCCTCGGAGCTTCAAAGGAATCCGCTCCAGCGAATCCCCAATCCCGACTCCCCAATCCCAGCGCTTTAGCGACTCCCCAATCCCCACGCCGTCAGGCGTACTGCATCTTCCGCGTCATCCCACCATCGACCACGAACTCCTGGCCGGTGATGAAGCCGGCCTGTGCCGACAGCAGATAGACCGCCAGCGCGCCGATGTCCGGCGGCGTGCCGACCCGCCCGGCCGGGTGTTGCGCATGATCCTGCCGCGACAGTTTGGGCGTGCGTCGCGCGTTCGGCTTGCGCCAGGCGTCGGTGGCGATCCAGCCGGGGCTGATGCAGTTGACCCGTACTGCCGGCCCGGCGCTGATCGCCAGTGCGTGGGTGAAGGCCACCAGTCCGCCCTTGGACGCGGCGTAGGCCTCGGTGTCCGGTTCGGACTGCTGCGCGCGGGTGGAGGCGATGTTGACGATGGCGCCGCCGTCGCGGCTGTCGCGCAGCGCCGGCAGGGCGTGCTTGCTGCACAGGAACGCGCCGCCCAGGCTCGCCCCGAGCCGTCGGTTCCATTCGCGCAGCGACAGCCGCTCCAGCGGTCCGGTGTGCGGATCGGCGATGCCGGCGTTGTTGACCAGCCCGTCGATGCGACCGAACCGGGCCAACGCGGCATCGATGAAGCGGCGCACGCTGGCTTCGGCGGCCACGTCGACGCGGCGGAACAGCAGGCGTTCGCCGGCATCCAGTTCGGCCACACAGGCGCGCCCGGCATCGGCGTCGAGATCGCCGAACACGACCTTGCCGCCAGCGCCCAGCACTGCCTGCACCACGCCGCGGCCGATGCCCTGGGCGCCGCCGGTGACCAGCACCACACGGTCGCGCAAGGGCAAAGCGGGGACAGGGGCGGGCGGCGGAATCAGCGACATGGCAGCGACCAGGCGAGGGCGGGGGCGCCAGCGTAGCCAGCGCGCCGTGCAACCCGTGTGGTAGCGCGGTAATGCAAGCAGCCAACGCCCCTCTCCCCCCGGGAGAGGAGTTGGGGCGAGGGTACGGAGCGCGCAGCGCTCGAGCGGGTCTGGCGATGCGAAGCTTCGCCCGTACCCTCATCCGCCCCTGCGGGGCACCTTCTCCCGAGGGGAGAAGGGAAGAGCCAAAGCCCCTCTCCCCCCGGGAGAGGGGTTGGGGTGAGGGTGCGGAGCGCGCAGCGCTCGAGCGGGTCTGGCGATGCGAGGCTTCGCCCGTACCCTCATCCGCCCCTGCGGGGCACCTTCCCCCGAAAAGGGGGCCATGGTCCCGAGGGGAGAAGGGAGGCGCCAAAGCCCCTCTCCCCCCGGGAGAGGGGTTGGGGTGAGGGTACGGAGCGCGCAGCGCTCGAGCGGGTTTGGCGATGCGAGGCTTCGCCCGTACCCTCATCCGCCCCTGCGGGGCACTTTCCCCCGAAAAGGGGGCCATGGTCCCGAGGGGAGAAGGGAGACGCCAAAGCCCCTCTCCCGCCGGGAGAGGGGTTGGGGGTGAGGGTACGGCCGCCAGCCAAGCATCCTGCCTCATCCACACCCACACCCAGCGCAAATCAGCGTTCCGGTCGCGACCGCTGCAATCGGCGGCCGGCGTCCCCACCTCGATCGCATCGCCTGCAGGAAACCGCCTCACCATGATGCCGATCTCCATCCTCGACCTGGCCCCGGTCTGCGAAGGCAGCGACACCGCCGGCGCCTTCGCCAACATGCTGGACCTGGCCCAGCACGCCGAACGCTGGGGCTACCACCGGTACTGGCTGGCCGAGCATCACAATATGCCCGGCATCGCCAGCGCCGCCACCGCGGTGCTGATCGGACATGTGGCCGGCGGCACCAAGCGCATCCGCGTCGGCGCCGGCGGCATCATGCTGCCCAACCACGCGCCGCTGCAGGTGGCCGAACAGTTCGGCACCCTGGCCTCGCTGTATCCCGGCCGCATCGACCTGGGCCTGGGCCGCGCGCCCGGTACCGACCAGGCAACCGCGCGCGCGTTGCGCCGCTACTTCGACAGCGCCGACCAGTTCCCGCACGACGTCGCCGAACTGCTGCGCTATTTCGAACCGGCGGTGGACGGGCAACTGGTGCGCGCCGTGCCGGGCGCCGGCATCGAGGTGCCGGTGTGGCTGCTCGGCTCCAGTCTGTTCAGCGCGCGCCTGGCCGCGGCGATGGGGCTGCCGTTCGCCTTCGCCTCGCATTTCGCCCCGGACGCGATGGACGAGGCGCTGGCGGTGTATCGCCGCGAGTTCCGTGCCTCGGCGCGGCTGCAGGCACCGTATGCGGTGCTGGCCTTGAACGTGGTGGCCGCCGCGTCCACGGCCGAGGCGCGGCGCCTGTTCACCACCCAGCAGCAGAGCTTCGTCAACCTGCGCCGCGGCCGCCCCGGATTGATTCCGCCGCCGATCGACGACATCGAGGCATTCTGGGCACCGCACGAGAAGGCGGGCGTGGAACGCGCGCTGGCCTGCACCGTGCTCGGCGATGCCGATACGGTCGCGCAGGGCCTGTCCGACTTCGTCGCGCGGCACCGTCCGGACGAGTTGCTGTTGACCGCGAACATCCACGATCACGCCGCGCGCTTGCGCTCGTTCCAATTGGCGGCGGACGCATGGACGCAGGTCGCTGCGGCCGCCTGATGCGCGCGTCTGCGCGCGTGTCTACGAGCGCAGACACACTCCCGCGAGGAGTGCTGGATTTGCATTGATATGCATCACATCATGTGCGGGTTTCACGAGCTCTTGATTTTCCCGGGTATGTCATCGGTCCACGTCGCGCATCAGCGTGGCGCTCGGCCCGAAAACATGGCCGGACAACGACGTAGAACAGGGGGCAGTAATGAACGCACAGCATCCGAAGGCGCCGGTGCATGAGTGCGGGCTGGAAGCAGCCTTGCAACAGATGAGCAAGTATCTGGAGCGCGCGCGCAGCCGCGCGACCGAGCGTACGACGCAGGCCACATCGCCGCGTCCGTCGCATATGCGCAACGTGTTCGCCAGCGATGCAGAACTGTCGCTGGTGAGGTGAGGCAGGCAAGCGGACCATCGCCGCTGCCGTCGCGCGATCAGCGCAGCTTCTGCATCCACTCCCGGCCCAGGTCGACCACCTGGTCCGAGGCCAATCCCAGACTCAGCGCCACGGCGATGCTGCCCAGCCACGAAAGCAGCATCAACCCACCGTCGCGCTCCAGCAACGCCAGCGCGAACAGCAGCAGCATCGCGCCGAAGGCGTAGTTGGTGAACGGGATCGGCAGCGACAGCAGGATTCCCAGCACGATCAGCAACAGCCCGCTGAAGGCGCGCGCCGGCAGCGTGTCGACCAGCACCGACAGGCGTGGCTTGAGCAGCCGGTCCAGGCGTCGCAGCCACGGCGCGATGCGGCCCACGAAGCGCTGCATGGTGCGGCGGCGCGGCCCGCGCTCGCCGATGAAGCGTGGCAGCCACGGCTTGCGCAGCCCGATCAACATCTGAAGGCCGATCAGCGTCACCAGCGGCCCGCTGATGCCGCCGGCCAGGCCCGGCACCGGCAGGAACGCCGGCAGGATCGCCACGAACAGGAACACGCCGAACGCGCTCTGCTGCAGGTCGGCGAGGATCAGCCGCAGCCGCAGGTGCTCCTCGGGATCGCCGAGGACGAAGGTGTCGAGCAGGGTGCGGATGCCCTCGGCGCTGTAGCCGTGGTCGCGCTCGTGCGGCTCGCCACCGGGTACGTCACCCGGTGATGTCATCGCTGTTCTCGTCCTGCAGCTTGCGCAGCAGCAGCTTGTCCACGCGCGCGCCGTCCAGGTCGACGATCTCGATGCGCCAGCCGGCCCAGTCGAAGAACTCGCCGGCGTGCGGGATGCGCCCGAAGTAGTAGATGCACAGGCCGGCCAGGGTGTTGTAGTCGCCTTCCTCGGCGCTGGGCAGTTCGGCGCCGCCCAGCAGTTCGCGCAGGTCCTCGATGGCCAGCGAGCCGTCGATCAGCAGCGAGCCGTCGGCGCGGGTCACCACCAGCGCGTCCTCGTCGGCGTTGTCGGCCGACTGCAGGCGGCCGACCACCGCGCCCATCAGGTCGCTGATCGTCACCAGGCCCTGGATCTCGCCGTATTCGTCCACCACCAGCGCCATCGACTGCTGCTCCTCGCGGAAGATCTCCAGCAGCTTCATCGCGTGGGTGGATTCGGACACGAACAAGGTGTCGCGCAGGCTCTGGAACAGCTGGGTGGCGTCGCCGTCCATGCGCGTGACCAGGGATTTCACCTCCAGCACGCCGGCGATGTCCTGGTCGCTGCCGCGGTACACCGGGTAGCGCGAGAACTCGTGCTCGCGCATGGTCTGGAAGTTGCGCTGCGGCTCGGCGTTGGCGTCGAGCCAGGCGATGCGGTTGCGCGGGGTCATCAGGCTGTCGGCGGTACGGTCGCCCAGGCGCATGACCCGGTTCATCATGTCGCGCTCGTGCGCGTCGATCACGCCGGCCTCGTGGCTCTCGGCCACCATCATGCGGATCTCCTCTTCGGTCACCGAGGCCGATTGCTCCTTGCCCAGGCCGAACAGGCGCAGCACCAGCCGGGTCGAGCGCGACAGCACCCACACGAACGGCGCGGCAATCCAGGCCAGCCAGCCCATGGGCACCGCGACGAAGCTGGCGATGGTTTCCGAACGGGTCAGCGCCAGGCGTTTGGGTACCAGTTCGCCGAAGATCAGCGTCATGAAGGTGATCAGCACGATCGCCAGGGTCTTGCCGATCAGCGCCGACCAGGGCTGCGGATCGCCGAACAGGGTGAAGTTGGCTGCCAGCGCCGGGAACAGCGCCTGCAACTTGGTCGCGATCGCCACGCCGATGGCCTCGCCGCCGAACACACCGGTCAGGATGCCGATCGCGGTGATGCCGATCTGCACGGTGGACAGGAAGTGCTCGGGGTTCTCGGCCAGCGCCAGCGCCTTGGCCGCACGCGTGCTGGACTGGGCCATCTGCTTCAGCCGGCTCTTGCGCGAGGTCATCAGCGACATCTCGGACATCGCGAAGAAACCGTTCAGCAGCACCAGGGCTGCCACGATCAATAGTTCAAGCATGCGCGCGCTCCTTGGCGCCAAGGAAAGCGGGGACATGGGCGCCGTTGCGGCGCGGGGGAGGGGGGCTAGGGTGGTCGTCCATAGGGTGCACCCACGAAGGGCGCGGCTGGGATGGTAACAAACCCCGCAGGGCGCCGCTTCCACGCCGCGCCCACGCCCGCAGCCCCTGTAACCGGCCGCGACTACCCGCAGGTGTCAGCAAACAGTCATAATTCCGCCCCAGTGCCGTCCTTCCCGCGACGGCGGGAAGCGCGTTGCATGTTTTCGTTGCAGACCATCTTCGGTTCCGGCAAGCAGTTCTACACCCTGCTCGACGAGGCGGCGCAGGCCGCCTACGACAGCACCAAGGCCCTGCACGCGATGATGCGCGAGTCCGACCGGCAGCCGGCGCTGGACGGCTTCAAGCTGGCGCGCCTGCGCGAGCGTGCGGCCTCCGACAAGATCGGCCAGGCGCTGGTGGACAGCTTCATGACCCCGATCGAGCGCGAGGACATCGAGGCGCTGGGCTCGGCGCTGTACAAGATTCCCAAGCAGGTGGAGAAGTTCGCCGATCGCTACTCGCTGGCGATCCAGCACCTGGAGCACATCGACTTCGCGCCGCGTGCGGCGATGCTGGAGCAGGCCGCGGCGGTGGTGGTGGACATGGTCCACGACCTGCGCAACATGAATCTTGACCGGATGAGCGCGCTCAACGACAAGCTGCGCTCGCTGGAGAACGAGGCCGACCGGCTGATGCTGGAGCTGTACCGCGACATCTACTCCGGGCGCCTGGACAACCTGCAGATGTTCCTGCTCAAGGAGTTCTTCGAAATCCTGGAGAAGGCCATCGACCGCTGCCGCGAGGCCGGCGTGGTGGTCTACCAGATCGTACTGAAGAACTCCTGATGGACGCGTTGCGGAGTTGCTGCCTGCGCGGCCGCGGCGCCCTGCGCGCGCCGGCTGTCGCCGTCCCGTGCGCGGAGGCGCGCCGATGCTGACCCTGGTCCTGATCGTGATCCTGGCCGCGCTGGTGTTCGAGTTCATCAACGGCTTCCACGACACCGCCAACTCGATCGCCACGGTGGTCGCCACCAAGGTGCTCAGCCCCGGCTGGGCGGTAATGCTGGCCGCGGCGATGAACCTGGTCGGCGCGCTGACCGGCACCGCGGTGGCGATGACCATCGCCTCCGGTCTGCTCAACACCGACGTGGTCGCGGTGACTCCGCAGGTGGTGCTGTGCGCGCTGCTCGGCGGCATCGTCTGGAACCTGATCACCTGGTGGAAGGGCCTGCCTTCCTCGTCCTCGCACGCGCTGATCGGCGGGCTGTGCGGCGCCGGCCTGGCTGCCGCGCACAACAACTGGGGCGCGCTGATCTGGTCGCAGAACGTCGGCGACTGGGCCAAGAACAAGGGCCTGCTGTGGAAGGTGTTCGTGCCGATGGTGACCTCGCCGATCGCCGGCTTCCTGCTCGGCATCGCGGTGATGCTGTTGCTGTGGGCGGCGATCGCCGGCCTGGCGAAGCTGGGCGGCCGACTCGGGCGGCTGGCGCGGCCGCGCTGGGTCAACGCCTTCTTCGGCAAGGCGCAGATCGCCTCGGCCGCATACATGGGCTACGCGCACGGCCACAACGACGCGCAAAAGACCATGGGCATCATCGCCATGACCCTGGTCGGCGCGCAGAGCACCGGCGCCCTGGACGAGCTGCCGTCGTGGCTGGGGTTCCTGCATCCGAGCTCCAGTCAGGGGCAGGGCATCGCCACCTGGATCGTGCTGACCTGCGCGGTGGTGATGGCCGCCGGCACCGCCTCCGGCGGCTGGAAGATCATCAAGACCCTGGGCCACAAGATGGTCAAGCTGCACCCGATCCACGGTTTCGCCGCGGAGACCAGCTCGGCCACGATCCTGACCCTGGCCGCGCACTTCGGCATGCCGGTGTCCACCACCCACAGCATCTCCACCGCGATCATGGGCGTGGGCTTCGCCAAGAACCCGCGCTCGCTGCGCTTCGGCGTCATCGAACGCATCGTCTGGGCCTGGATCCTGACCATTCCGGCCGCTGCCGGCGTGGCGTACCTGATTTTCCGGGGATTTGCGCTGTTCGGTTGGACGTGAGGGATTGGGGAGTCGGGATTAGGGATTCGTAGAAGCAGGTCCGGCGCGCGCCGGAAGCCCGCTCTTGCCAATCCCGAATCCCTAATGGCCAATCCCCGCTAGTTGGCCCGATACATCGCCATCACGTCCTGGCGCAGCGCGCGCTGGCTGTCGGCGCGGTTGTAGAACATGTGGCCGCCGGGGTAGTTCTTGACCTGCACGCGGGTCGGGTCGTTGCCCATCACCGGCATCTGGTCCACGGTCAGCACCGAGCCCATGAACGGGCACGACAGGTCGTTCCAGCCGTGCACGATCAGCACCCGCAGTTTCGGGTCGATCGCCACCGACTGGCGCAGTTCGGTCACCGAGCCCTTGCGCAGTTCGTCGTCCCAGTCCCACAGCCGGTTCACGTCGTAGTTCAGCGCCTGGTAGCGGGCGTCGACCTTCCAGCCGACCACGCGGGTCACGAAATCGACCATCGCGGTGGTGGTGGGGGCGATGATGCTGTCCAGCAGCGGGTCGTTGGCGCGCTGCTCGGGGGCGTTGGGGAACGGGTCGAAGGCGGTGACGTTGGAGTCGTAGCGGCTGCCCAGTTCGCCCTTGTCGCGGAACACTTCGCGCAGATAGGCCTGGGTCTCCAGGCGGCCGCCGGCGCGGCGCACGAAGGCCGGATCCAGGCCGGTCATCGCGGTCACCTGCTGGATCATGCGGGTGGTGCCGGCCGGGTCGGAACGCCCGCGCAGCAGCGCGGTGACGTAATCGCCGCGGGTGTAGTCGATCACCTGGCGCATCGCCTCCGGGGTCAGCTTGCCCTCGCGCTCCAGGCGCGCGGCCGCGATCGAGGGCAGGGTCAGCATCCACGGCAGCGGCGAGACGTCGCCATTGTCGTCCAGGGTCGGGTTCAGATACGGCGAGACCAGCACCACGCCGTTCATCGCCACGCCCAGCTTGGTCTGCAGGTAGTGGGTGATGCGCGGGCCGCGGAAGCCGCCGTAGCTTTCGCCGACCAGATACTTGCGCGATTGCAGGCGCTGGTTCTTCAGCAGCCAGTCGTAGATGGTGCGCGAGAGGTATTCGATGTCGGCCTGCGGATTGTAGAACTGCTTCTTGGCCTGCTCGTCGGGCACGCGCGAGCGGCTGAAGCCGGTCCCGACCGGATCGATGAACACCAGGTCGGTGAAGTCCAGCCAGGTGCCGGGGTTGTCGCGCAGTTGCGCCGGCGCCGAGGCGCTGTCGCCCTCGCTGCCGAACGCCACCACCTTCGGCCCGATCGCGCCCAGGTTGAGATACACCGAGGCCGCGCCAGGGCCGCCGTTGAGCGCAAAGGTGACCGGGCGGTCCTTGCCGTCCATGGTGTAGGCGGTATAGACCACGTCGGCGACGACCTTGCCCTGCTTGTCCTTCACCGGCAGCGTGCCGACCTTGACCGCGTAGCGCAGCGTGCGGCCGTCGAGCTGGATGGATTGGCTGGTCTGCGCGTCGGCCGGCAGCGGCGCCGGTTCGGTGGCGGCGGGCTTGTCGGCCTTGTCGGCGTTCGCCGCATCGGCCTCGGCGGCCAGCGCCGCGGTCATCGGCGTCGCGGCCAGCAGCATGGCCAGCAGCACGGAGGGGAAGGTCGGCACGGGCGGTCGCTCGCAGTGAGGGAGCCGGCATGCTAGGCCGCGGCGCGGCGTGCGCGGATGTGCACAAAGGCATGGTCGCCGGCGGCGCGGACGCGCCATGCCGGTTCATCGGCGCTGGCTACAATCGCCGGTTCGTCCCGTGTCCGGTCCGCTGCGCATGCCTGTCCTTCGTTCACGCCTGCCGCTGTGCCTGTTCCTGGCGGCGTTGCTGGCCGGCTGCGCCAGCATGCCATCGCCGCCGCCCGTGGCCGATTCGCCAGCGGCGCACGATCCGCATGCCCACGATCGCCAGCGCCTGTGGCGGCTGCTGAGCACGCGCTGCCTGCCGCAGGCGCGCGCCGGCGCCGATCCGGCGCCATGCAGCGAGGTGCATGCCGACCCCGGTCAGCGCTACGCCCTGATGAAGGATCTGCACGGCGCCTACCAGTACCTGCTGATTCCGACCGTGCCGGTCAGCGGGATCGAGGATCCGCGCGCGCGTTCCGCCGCTGCGCCGAACTGGCTGGGCCTGGCCTGGCAGGCGCGGAGTCGGGTCGCCGATGCGCTGGGCCGGCCGCTGCCGCACGACCTGGCCAGCCTGACGATCAATCCGCCGTCGGCGCGCTCGCAGGACCAGTTGCACATCCACATCGACTGCCTGGCGCCGCAGGTGCGCGATCAGTTGCAGGCAATGCGGGCCTCGATCGGCCCGGCGTGGGCGCCGCTGCCGCGGCCGCTGCACGGCCACGCCTATCGCGCGATGCGCGTGGAGGGCGAGGAACTGGATGCGAATCCGCTGACGCTGCTGGCGCGTAACCTGCCGCCGCAGCAGCGCATGGCGCAGCAGACCCTGGCGGTGGTCGGAGCGGATTTCGATGGCCGCCCCGGCTTTGTGCTGCTCGCGGCCACTGCACGTCCCGGCGACGGGGTCGGTGCGGAGGAACTGCAGGATCACGAATGCACGGGCGTGGTGCCGGCGGTGCCTGCGCACGGTTGAGCCCCCGGTGGCGGTCGATCGCCGGTTGCCTGACTAACAGGCGTGCTGGTGCGAAAGCTTCGCTGCCGCCGCCTGTCGTAGGAGCGGCTTCAGCCGCGACCCGGCGTTGTCGGGAAAGCCCTGTCGCGGCTGAAGCCGCTCCTACGACGGAGGCGAGCGGTGGCGCCTGCAGCCGCTCAGACCTCCAGCGACGCCAGGTCGCCCTTGGTCTCCAGCCACTGCTTGCGGTCGCCGGCGCGCTTCTTGGCCAGCAGCATGTCCATCAGCGAGCTGGTCTGGTCGCCGTCGTCCACGGTCAGTTGCACCAGGCGCCGGGTGTCCGGGTGGATGGTGGATTCGCGCAGCTGCTGCGGATTCATCTCGCCCAGGCCCTTGAAGCGGGTCACGCTGACCTGGCCCTTGATCTTCTCGCGCTGGATCTTGTCCAGCAGCGAGCGCTTCTCTTCCTCGTCCAGCGCGTAGAACACCTGCTTGCCCACATCCACGCGGAACAGTGGCGGCATCGCCACGAACACGTGGCCAGCGCGCACCAGGGCGGGGAAGTGGCGCAGGAACAGCGCGGTCAGCAGGGTCGCGATGTGCAGGCCGTCGGAGTCGGCGTCGGCCAGGATCACCACCTTGCCGTAGCGCAGGCCGTCGATCTCCTCCTTGCCTGGGTCGCAGCCGATCGCGATCGCCAGGTTGTGCACTTCCTCCGAGGCCAGCACGCTGCCGGAGGCCACTTCCCAGGTATTGAGGATCTTGCCGCGCAGCGGCAGGATCGCCTGGAAATCCTTGTCGCGGGCCTGCTTGGCGCTGCCGCCTGCCGAGTCGCCCTCGACCAGGAACAGTTCGGTACGCGACAGGTCCTGGCTGATGCAGTCGGCCAGCTTGCCCGGCAGCGCCGGACCCTGGGTGACCTTCTTGCGCACGATCTGCTTCTCGGTCTTCAGCCGCGCGCTGGCGCGATCGATGGCGATCTGCGCGATGCGCGTACCGGTCTCCACGTTCTGGTTCAGCCACAGGCTGAAGGCATCGTGCGCGGCGCCTTCGATGAAGCCGGCGGCCTGGCGGGAGGACAGGCGTTCCTTGGTCTGGCCGCTGAACTGCGGGTCGGTCATCTTCAGCGACAGCACGAACGCGACGCGGTCCCACACGTCTTCCGGCGCCAGCTTCACGCCGCGCGGCAGCAGATTGCGGAAATCGCAGAACTCGCGCAGCGCGTCGGTGAGGCCGCTGCGCAGGCCGTTGACGTGGGTGCCGTGCTGCGCGGTGGGGATCAGGTTGACGTAGCTTTCCTGCACCAGCTCGCCTTCCACCACCCAGGCCACCGCCCAGTCGACGATCTCGCGGTCCTTCTTCAGGCTGCCGACGAACAGCTCGGCCGGCAGCAGTTCGCGCTCGGCGAGTTCGCCGCGCAGGTAGTCGCGCAGGCCGTCCTCGAAGTACCAGGTGTCCTGCTCGCCGGTGGCTTCGTCGTGCAGCTTGACCGTCAGGCCGGGACACAGCACCGCCTTGGCGCGCAGCAGGTGGCGCAGCGCGCGCACCGCGAACTTCGGCGTGTCGAAATACTTCGGGTCCGGCCAGAAGCGCAGCCGGGTGCCGGTGTTCTTCTTGCCGACGCTGCCGACGATCTCCAGCTTGGAGGCAGGGTGGCCGTCGGCGAAGGCCATGCGGTACTCGTTGCCTTCGCGCTTGATGAACAGTTCCACCCGATTGGACAGCGCATTGACCACGCTGACGCCGACGCCGTGCAGACCGCCGCTGAAGGTGTAGTTGCGGTCGCTGAACTTGCCGCCGGCGTGCAGCCGGGTGAGGATCAGTTCGACGCCGGAGATCTTCTCTTCCGGGTGGATGTCCACCGGCATGCCGCGGCCGTCGTCGGACACCTCGCAACTGCCGTCCTTGTACAGCGTCACCTCGATGTGCCGGGCGTGGCCGGCCAGCGCCTCGTCCACGGCGTTGTCGATGACTTCCTGCGCCAGATGGTTTGGCCGTGCGGTGTCGGTGTACATGCCGGGCCGGCGCTTGACCGGGTCCAGGCCAGAGAGAACTTCGATGTCGGCGGCGTTGTAGCGGGTATTCATGCGTCTCAGCAGGTGGCGCGAAGCAGATCCGGAAGTGTGCGGTCTGCGGCGGTTTTTTGCACGTCGCCGGTGTTCAGGGCGGGTGCGGCGGCACCGCGCTACGCTGGCCCTGGAAAAACCGCGACGTCGCCCACATCTTCGTCGCATGTCCCAAAGGAGTCCGCCATGAACGTTCGCAAGCTGTTGACCCTGGCCGCCCTGGTCGCCGCCGCGGTGGCCGTGCCGGTCGCGATGGCCCAGGCGCAGAGCGCCGACCCGGCCGCCTCCGGTGCTGCCGCCTACGAGGCGCAGGTCGCCAAGGAAAAGGCCGAGGCCGACGCCAAGGCCAAGCGCCGCGCCGCCGCGGCCGCCGAGCACAAGGCCGGCAAGGATGCGGCCGCGCCGAAGAAGGAAGAGGAAGAGGAAGCGCGCAAGCCCTGAGCCTGCGCACGGTTTCCTGCACACGACGCCCCGGTCGCCCGGGGCGTCGCTTTTTTGTGGGGCGGCTGTTGCGCGAAAGCGCTTGGGCAAATCCGCTTCACCCGTTAAACTATGGCTTTCCGGGAGGCCTTTGAGCCATGACCCCCCTGATCTTCGTTACCGGCGGCGTAGTGTCCTCGCTTGGCAAGGGCATCGCGGCCGCTTCGCTTGCGTCCATTCTCGAAGCACGTGGCCTGTCGGTCACGATGATGAAGCTGGACCCCTACATCAACGTCGAC
The DNA here is from genome assembly GCF_014199795.1 of Xanthomonas sp. 3498. Taxonomy (NCBI): domain Bacteria; kingdom Pseudomonadati; phylum Pseudomonadota; class Gammaproteobacteria; order Lysobacterales; family Lysobacteraceae; genus Xanthomonas; species Xanthomonas sp. 3498. The sequence goes on along the minus strand of NZ_JACHOH010000004.1, from coordinate 59,698 downwards.
CCGGGCACGATGAGCCCGTTCCAGCACGGCGAGGTGTACGTCACCGACGACGGCGCCGAAACCGACCTGGACCTGGGGCATTACGAGCGCTTCGTGCGCACGCGGCTGTCGCGCAAGAATTCGGTCACCACCGGGCGCATCTACGAGAACGTGATCCGCAAGGAGCGCCGCGGCGACTACCTCGGCGCCACCGTGCAGGTGATTCCGCACATCACCGACGAGATCCGTCGCTGCGTGGATGAAGCCACCGCCGGCTACGACGTGGCCCTGGTCGAGATCGGCGGCACCGTCGGCGACATCGAGTCGTTGCCGTTCCTGGAGGCGATCCGCCAGGTGCGTACCGAGCGCGGCGCCGAGAAGGCCATGTTCATGCACCTGACCCTGGTGCCGTACATCGCCGCGGCCGGCGAGCTGAAGACCAAGCCGACCCAGCATTCGGTCAAGGAACTGCGCTCGATCGGCATCCAGCCGGACGTGCTGCTGTGCCGCTCGGAGCAGGCGATCCCGGATTCGGAGCGGCGCAAGATCGCGCTGTTCACCAACGTCTCCGAGCGCGCGGTGATCAGCGCCGCCGACATCGACGTGCTCTACGGCATGCCGCTGGAACTGCACCGGCAGGGCCTGGACGAGATCGTCATCGAGCAGTTCAAGCTGCGCGACAAGGTCGGCGCGGCCAACCTGTCGGAGTGGGAAGCGGTGGTCGACGCGATCAAGCATCCGCTCGACGAGGTCACCATCGCCGTGGTCGGCAAATACGTGGACCATCAGGACGCCTACAAGTCGGTCGGTGAGGCGCTCAAGCACGGCGGCCTGCGCCAGCGCACCAAGGTCAACCTGAAGTGGCTGGAAGCGCAGGACCTGGAAGGCAGCGACATGGCGGCGCTGGCCGACGTGGACGGCATTCTGGTGCCGGGCGGCTTCGGCGACCGCGGCTTCGAAGGCAAGGTGCTGACCTCGCGCTACGCGCGCCAGCATGGCGTGCCGTACTTCGGCATCTGCTACGGCATGCAGGCGGCGGTGGTCGATTATGCGCGGCATGTCGCCGGACTGGATGCGGCCAACAGCACCGAGAACGACCGGCAGTCGCCGTACCCGGTGATCGGCCTGATCACCGAATGGCGCACCGCCAGCGGCGATGTCGAAAAGCGCGACGAGAAGTCCGACCTTGGCGGCACCATGCGCCTGGGCCTGCAGGAGCAGCGGCTCAAGCCGGGCACGCTGGCGCGCGAGTTGTATGGCAAGGACGTGGTGGCCGAGCGTCATCGCCACCGCTACGAGTTCAACAACCGCTACCGCACCCAGCTGGAGGACGCCGGCCTGGTGATTGCCGCCAAGTCGATGGACGACACCCTGGTGGAGATGGTGGAGCTGCCGCGCGAGACGCATCCGTGGTTCCTGGCCTGCCAGGCGCACCCGGAGTTCCTTTCCACGCCGCGCGATGGCCACCCGCTGTTCATCGGCTTCGTCCGCGCTGCGCGCGAGCGCAAGGCTGGCGGCAAGCTGCTGAAGGAAGCGCGCGCGTAACTTCCTTCTCCCTTCGGGAGAAGGTGGCGCGCAGCGCCGGATGAGGGTGCGGGCGAAGCTTCGTGTAGTTTCAGTTCCCTGGGCGTCGCACGCACCCCACCCCAACCCCTCTCCCGGCGGGAGAGGGGCTCGATTCCATGAGGCTTCGCTCGGACCCTCACCCCAACCCCTCTCCCGGTGGGAGAGGGGCTTGATTCCAGGGGCTTCGTCCGGACTCTCACCCCGACCCCCTGCCGATGGCAGAGGGGAGTAATCTCGCCCCAATCTCGCGCCCGGCTGGGCGTCGCTCAACCGATAGGTGATCCAATGAAACTGTGTGGCTTCGACGTTGGCCTGGACCAGCCGCTGTTCCTGATCGCCGGCCCGTGCGTGATCGAGTCGATGCAGCTGCAGCTCGACGTCGCCGGCAGGCTCAAGGAGATCACCGGCCGGCTGGGCATCAACTTCATCTTCAAGTCCAGCTTCGACAAGGCCAACCGCACCTCCGGCACCAGCTTCCGCGGCCCGGGCCTGGAAGAAGGGCTGAAGGTGCTGGAGGCGGTGAAGACGCAGATCGGCGTGCCGGTGCTGACCGACGTGCACGAGTACACGCCGATGCACGAGGTGGCGGCGGTGGTGGACGTGCTGCAGACCCCGGCGTTCCTGGTGCGACAGACCGATTTCATCAAGAACGTGTGCGCCGCCGGCAAGCCGGTCAACATCAAGAAGGGCCAGTTCCTGTCGCCGTGGGACATGAAGCCGGTGGTGGACAAGGCCAAGTCCACCGGCAACGAGCAGATCATGGTCTGCGAGCGCGGCGCCAGCTTCGGCTACAACAACCTGGTCAGCGACATGCGCTCGCTGAGCGTGATGCGCGAGACCGGCTGCCCGGTGGTGTTCGACGCTACCCATTCGGTGCAGTTGCCGGGCGGGCAGGGCGGCACTTCCGGTGGCCAGCGCGAGTTCGTGCCGGTGCTGGCGCGCGCGGCGGTGGCCGTGGGCGTGGCCGGCCTGTTCGCCGAGACCCACCCTGATCCGTCCAAGGCGCTGTCCGATGGCCCCAACGCGTGGCCGCTGGACCAGATGGAAGCGTTGCTGGAAACGCTGATGGAATTGGACGCGGTCACCAAGAAGCACGGGTTCTCGCGCTTCGCGTGAGACCCCGGTTGCAGCCGCGGCATCCGTGCGACGCCTGGCGGGAAGTGTCCTGCCGGACGCGTCCTGGCGCAGTGGGATGCAGGTGAACCCGCGCGGCCAGATCCGCTCCCGCTCCTGGGGGCTGTGTGCTTTGCTGCTGTCGCTGCTGGCCTGGGCGGCGTTGGGCGTGGTGCTGTTCGCGTTCAGGCGCGCGATCGGCGCGCCCGGCGACGGCGATCACGGCATCCTGGCCATGCAGCCCTGGATCGTCGGCGGCCTGCTGGTGCTGGCGGTCGCCGCGCTCGGCACCCTGATCGCCGCCGCACTGGGCTGGGCGCTGCGGCGCGGCCGCGTCCTGGCCGGTATTGCCGCCGGCCTGCTGCTGGCGATGCTGGTCCTGATCCTGTTGTTCCTCGGCGGGATCCCGCTGGGCGCGGTGCGCCTCGGCTGAGGCGGCATTTGGCAAGCAACGGGCGGCCGGGGATAATCAGTCGGCATTCGTTTCCGCCCCCTCTTCCTACAGGTAACCGGCCCGCCCATGAGTACGATCCGCAGCATCCACGCCCGTGAAATCCTCGACAGCCGCGGCAATCCCACGCTGGAAGCCGATGTCATCCTGGAGGACGGTTCGTTCGGTCGTGCCGCGGTGCCCTCGGGCGCGTCCACCGGCACCAAGGAAGCGGTCGAGCTGCGCGACGGCGACAAGACCCGTTACCTGGGCAAGGGCGTGCGCAAGGCGGTGGAGAACGTCAACACCACCATCGCCGGCGCGCTGAAAGGCTTCGACGCCGCCGACCAGCAGGGCCTGGACCGCCGCCTGATCGACCTGGACGGCACCGAGAACAAGGGCCGCCTCGGCGCCAACGCGCTGCTCGGCGTCTCGCTGGCCAACGCACACGCTATTGCCGCCTCGCGCAAGCAGCCGCTGTGGCAGTCGCTGGCCTCGGGCAATACCGCCAACCTGGCGCTGCCGGTGCCGATGATGAACATCATCAACGGCGGTGCGCATGCCGACAACAACGTCGATTTCCAGGAATTCATGGTGCTGCCGGTCGGCGCCGCCTCGTTCTCCGAAGCGCTGCGCGCCGGCACCGAGATCTTCCACGCGCTGAAGTCGGTGCTGAAGGGCCACGGCCTGTCCACTGCGGTCGGCGACGAAGGCGGCTTCGCCCCGGACTTCCGCAGCAACGTCGAAGCGCTGGATACCATCCTGGAAGCGATCGGCAAGGCCGGCTACACCGCCGGTGAGGACGTGCTGCTGGGCCTGGACGTGGCCTCCAGCGAGTTCTACGACAACGGCAAGTACCACCTGGTGGGCGAGGGCAAGCGCCTGACCAGCGAGCAGTTCGTCGACTTCCTCGCCGACTGGGCCGCGCAGTACCCGATCGTCAGCATCGAGGACGGCCTGGCCGAGGACGACTGGGCCGGCTGGAAGCTGCTCACCGACCGGATCGGCAGCAAGGTGCAACTGGTCGGCGACGACCTGTTCGTGACCAACCCGAAGATCTTCAAGCAGGGCATCGAGTCCGGCACCGCCAACGCGATCCTGATCAAGGTCAACCAGATCGGCACCCTGACCGAGACCCTGGAAGCCATCGCCATGGCCGACAAGGCCGGCTACGCGGCCATCGTCTCGCACCGTTCCGGCGAGACCGAGGACACCACCATCGCCGACATCGCCGTGGCCACCACCGCCACCCAGATCAAGACCGGCTCGCTGTGCCGCAGCGATCGCGTGGCCAAGTACAACCAGCTGCTGCGCATCGAGGAAGCGCTCGGCAGCGCCGCGCGCTACGCGGGGCGTGACGCGTTCGTCTCGCTCAAGCGATAAGCCGTGCGCAACTGGCGCTGGCTGCTGCTGGTGCTGGCGGGACTGCTGGCGTGGCTGCAGTACCGCTTCTGGCTCGGTCCGGGGAATTCCGGCGAAGTGCTGGTGCTCGAAAGTCAGGTCGAGCACCAGAAGCGCGACAACGAAGGACTGCAGCAACGCAACGCCGCGCTCGCCGCCGAGGTCAAGGATCTCAAGGACGGCGAGGCAGCGATCGAGGAGCGCGCGCGTAGCGAACTGGGCATGATCAAACCGGGCGAAAAGTTCTACCGCGTGGTCGAAAACGCGCCGGTGCCTCCGGCCTCGGCCGGCACCGTGCCGGGCGAGCAGGCGACGCCCCCCGCGCCGAGCGAGCAACCCTGATGGCCACGGTCTGGGCCGTGGTCCCAGCGGCTGGCCGCGGCACCCGTTTCGGCAGCCCCACGCCCAAGCAGTACCTGCAGGCGGGCGGGCGCACGTTGTTGGCGCATGCATTGGAAGCGCTGCTGGCGCATCCGGCGGTGGCCGGGGCGATGGTCGCGCTGAGCGTGGACGATGCGCAGTGGCCGGGCTGGACCGAACTGGCCGGCAAGCCGGTGCTGACCTGCCTGGGCGCCGGCAGCCGTGCCGGCTCGGTGCTGGCTGCGCTGCACGCCTTGCCGGAGTCGGTGAAGGCGGACGACTTCGTGCTGGTGCACGATGCGGCGCGGCCGAATCTGGCGCTGTCCGACCTGGACCGGCTGCTGGAGGCGGGGCGCGGCGATCCGGTCGGCGCGATCCTGGCCGCGCCGGTGCGCGACACGCTCAAGCGTGCCGGCGACGACGGCGGCATCGACCGCACCGAACCGCGCGAGCGCCTGTGGCGCGCGCTGACCCCGCAGCTGTTCCGGCGCATGCAACTGAGCCGCGCGTTGGAGCAGGCGGCCGCGGCCGGCATCGAGGTCACCGACGACGCGATGGCGATGGAGTTGCTGGGACTGCGCCCGCTGCTGGTCGAGGGCGCCGAGGACAATTTCAAGGTCACCACGCCGGCCGACCTGGCCCGTTTCGAGTTCGAACTGTTCCAGCGGCAGAGCGGCTGATGCGGTTCGAAGACGCGGTGGCACAGACCTGGCTGCAGCAGGCCGCCGACGCTGCGATCGCGATCGATGGCGACGACATCCAGCACGAGGCCCAGGCCAACCTGAGGGCGTTCTCGCCACGCGACGCTCGATCCGCGGGGATCGACGTGGCGAGCGTGGCGTGGTTCGTGGATGCGGTCGCCGAGCATCGCCAGGCCACGCTGCGCGCGCAGGGCGCGCCTTCGATGACCTTCTACTGCTGGCACGACGGGCAGGCGCGGCAGCTGCGCTTCAGCCTGGTGTCGTCGGCGCACGGCCGCCTGCCGTTCCGTGTGCCGATCCGGCAGACGCCGTTGCCTGCGATCGCCGAGCGCATCGTCCAGGCCGACTGGCTCAACCCGCGGTGGGGCGCAGCGGACGCGGAAGACGACGCGCTGCCGGCGTCCGAGGCCCTGCCGGTTTACCTGCGCACGCTGCACCCCGGCGTCTGACCGCCAGACAGCGTCGACGCTCCACGAACAGGATTCCCATGTCACACGATTCCCTTTCCGCTCCTCCCTTCCGCATCGGCCAGGGCTACGACGTCCATGCCTTCGGCGAGGGCGACCACATCATGCTCGGCGGCGTCCGCGTGGCGCATGAGCGCGGCGTGCTCGCCCACAGCGATGGCGACGTGGTGATCCACGCCCTCTGCGATGCCTTGCTCGGCGCGCTGGCGTTGGGCGACATCGGCCAGCATTTCCCGCCGTCCGATCCGCGCTGGAAGGGCGCCGACAGCGCGCAGTTCCTCGATCACTGCGTGAGCCTGCTGCATGCGCGCGGCTGGCGCCTGGGCAATGCCGACGTCACCGTGATCTGCGAACGGCCCAAGGTCGGCCCGCACGCGCAGGCGATGCGCGAACGCCTGGCGGCGCTGCTGCAGGTCGAACTGGACTGCGTCAGCGTCAAGGCAACGACCAGCGAGAGGCTCGGCTTCACCGGCCGCGGCGAAGGCATCGCGGCGCAGGCCGTGGCCCTGTTGGTGGCACTGTGAGCGAGTTGCCGCGCGCGTACGGCGCCGCGCCGTTGCAGGCGCGCATGCGCAGCACCGCGGAAGATTTCCAGGTCGACGAACTGCCCGCGTTCGCGCCCAGCGGCGAGGGCGAGCACCTGTTGCTGACGGTGCGCAAGCGCGGCATGAACACCGCCTTCGCCGCGCGCCGCCTGGCGCAGTGGGCCGGAGTCGCGGAACTGGCGATCGGCTATGCCGGCATGAAGGACCGCCATGCGGTCACCACCCAGCGCTTCTCGGTGCATCTGCCCAAGCGCGTGGCCCCGGCGCTGGAGAGCCTGCAGGACGCGGATCTGCAGGTGCTGGAGTCGCACTGGCACAACCGCAAGCTGCCGCGTGGCGCACTGGCCGGCAACGGCTTCGTGCTGGTGCTGCGCGAGGTGCGCGGCGAGCGCGAGGCGATCGATGCGCGACTGGCGCAGATCGCCGCACGCGGGATTCCAAACTGGTTCGGTGAGCAGCGCTTCGGCCGCGACGGCGGCAACGTCGGCGCCGCGCTGACGATGTTCGGTGGCCGCCGGGTGCGCCGCGAGCAGCGCTCGCTGCTGTTGTCGGCGGCCCGTTCGGAGCTGTTCAACCGGGTGCTGGCCGCGCGCGTGGCTGCCGGCAACTGGGACAGCGCGCTGGACGGCGAAGTGTGGATGCTCGACGGCAGTCGCAGCGTGTTCGGTCCGGAGCCGTGGTCGGAGGCGCTGGCCGAACGCCTGCAGCGCTTCGACATCCATCCGTCCGCGCCGCTGTGGGGCGCCGGCGAACTGCGCAGCACCGAGGCGGCGCGTGCGCTGGAACTGGCAGCGCTGGACGAGGCGGTCGCGCTGCGCCTGCGTGACGGTCTGGAGCGCGAAGGGCTGAAACAGGAGCGGCGGGCGACGCGCCTGCGTGTGGCGGACCTGCAGTGGCGCTGGCTCGACGGGCAGGGCGACGCGCTGGAGCTGCGCTTCGCGTTGCCGCCGGGCAGCTACGCCACGGCGCTGCTGCACGAACTCGGCCAGGTCGAGGAGGCGCCGCAGGCGTCCACCGAGGCCTGAGCGCGGCACGCAAGTCCTGCGATGCGCGCTAGAACCGGTAGGCGCCGCTCAGGAGCAGGCTGCGGCCGTCCGCTAGCGGCACGAAGGTCTCGTCGAACTCGTCGGCATACAGTCGCCGGTCGAAGACGTTGCGCAGGCCCACGGTCACGCCCCAGGTCTCGGTGTGGTAGGACACGTTCGCGTCCACGCTGGCCTGCCCTGGGATCTTGAAGTAGCCGCCGGCCAGGCGTCGGCCGAGGGTGTGATCGCGCGCCAGGATGCCGCCGGCCACGCCCCAGCCGCTCCAGCGGCTGTCCTGGAACTGATAACTGCTCCATAGGGTGAAGCGCGTGCGCGGAACGCCGGTGGTGGGCGTGCCGTCGCGCCGGCCGATGCGGGCTAGCGCCAGGCTGCTGCTCAATTCCAGGCCGGGGGCGAGCGCGCCGACGAAATCCAGGTCGAGCCCGTGGTTGCTTTGGCTGTCGATCGGCTTGGCGAAATACGACGGATGCGCAAGCACCAGATCGAAGCTGCGGTCGACGGTGATCTGGTAATACGCGACGCTGAGCCGGGCGCGGTGGTCGAACAGATCGACCTTCGCCCCCACCTCCACCTGTCGCGACAACGCGGGCGGCAGCGGCCGGCCGTTCCTGCCGAGCACCGCGCTCGGCGCGAAGCCGTTCATGGTGCTGGCGTACAGCGACGCCTCCGGGCTCAGCTTGTAGACCACGCCGACGTTGGGCACCCAGCGGCGCCGGCGCAACTGGCGCAGCTTGCCCTTGGCGTCGTAGTTGGAAATCTCGTACGCGGAGCGGCGCAGTGCCAGCAACACGTCCCAGCGTTCGCCCACGCTGATCTGGTCCTGCAGCAGGAGGCCGCTGCGGCTCGACCAGGGGCTGCCGGGGTAATGCAGAATCCCGCGTTGCGAATGCGGCCAGTGCACCGGCCCTAGCCGCTCGTTGCCGAAGACGTCGTAGCGGTTGCGGTGCATCCGGATGAAGTAATCGCTGCTGCCCAGGCGTGCGCGCGTGTAGTCCACGCCCAGGGTCACGGTCTGCCGCAGCGGCCCGTCGCCGAAGCTGCCGACCAGGTCGTTCTGCACGGTGTAATACGCCGTTTCGTTGCGATAGGCCTCGGCATAGGCACGGACCAGGCCGGTCGGCGAAGGCGACAACATGCCCCAGTTGCGCGCGTCGACCGCCTGGTGCACGTACTGCCCGCGGCTGCGCAGTTGCCAGCGGTCGCTGAGCCGCTGGTCGAACAGGTAGTAGGCGCGCTGGGTGCGGTAGGCGGTGTGGTCCTGCGGATTGCCGAGACGCAAGGTCCGGGGCGTCATCGCCGAGACGCGATTGCGCAGCAGCAGTGCGTGGTCGGCGGCCGGCTCGCGGTCGGTCACGCGCTGCATGCCGAGCACCAGACGGTTGTCGTCGCCCTGCCAGGCGATGGACGGCGCCAGGTAGGCGGCGTTGCGTGGGCCGTAGCCTTGCGCGGTCGAGTCCGCATGCTGGCCGGAGACGACGAGCCGGTAGCTCAGCGGCGTGGCGCCGATCGGCCCGGTCGCATCGAGCCCGGCCTGCACGTCGCCGCGTTCGCCGAGGACGTAGCTCAGTTCGCGCTGTGGCCTGCGCAGCGGCTGCTTGGTGACGACATTGATCAGTCCGCTCATGTCGCCGCCGTTGCTGTCGCCGAGGATCGATTCCGGGCCCTTGAGCACCTCGACCCGCTCCACGCCGATCATCGGCGGATAGCCGCCGATCCCGACGAAGCTGTTCGGCATCCCGTCGGTCATGCCGTTGCCGGTGTAGATGCCGCGGATCTTGAACAGCGGCGCGCGCAACGGGTTTTCGATCTGCTGCACGCTGGCCACGTTGCGCAGGGCGTCGGCGACGGTGCGCACCTGTTGCGAGGCCAACAGATGCGGGGCGACCACGTTCACCGACTGCGGCACCGCGATGGAGTCGGCGGCATAGCGCAGCGCGTCGCTGGCGTACGCGGGCACGTCGCCCATGGCGCGCTCGCTCAGCGCCGCGGCATCGACCTGTTCCAGCAGCTTGGGCGGCGTGCCGGCGCGATGCGCATCGGCGGCATCGGCAGGGTCGGCCGGCGCCGGCGCGGCGGGCGTGATGGCCACGGTGTTCGCATCGAGCACGCGGTAGGCGAGGCCGCTCGACTGCAGCAGGTGCTGCAGCGCCGCGTCCGGGGTGAAGACGCCTTGCAGCCCGTCGCTGCGCAGCCCGGCCAGGGTCGGGCTGGCGGTGAGCACCTGCACGTTGGCCTGCTTGCCGTACGCGATCAGCGCCGTGGACAGCGCCTGCGGCGGGATCGAGAAGGCGATCTGCCGTGCCTCGGACGCCGGGGCGGCGAGGGCACGGTTCCAGGGTACGAGCTGCAGTGCCAGGCTGCCGCAGATGATCAGTCGCCTCAGCCCACGCACTGCCCGTCGCCCCCCAGCGGAAGCGCGGATTATGCCACGCGTGGCATCGCCGACGCGGTGCCGGACCGACGCGGCCGCCGCCTCGGCGGGACCGCGGTGGCGACCGGCATCGCCTAGCGGCGGCTCAGCACGATCTCGTCCTTGTCCTGGCGCACCTGCAGCGGGAAGACCTGCGGCAAGGCCTCGATCCACTGTGCGGTCGCCCGGGTGTCGACGGTGCCGGTGAAGCTCAGCCGCGCAAGCGCCGGGTCGGCCAGGCGCAGCGGGCGGTCGCTGTAGCGGTTGACCCGGGCGATCACCGTGTCCAGCGGCGTATCGACGAATTCCAGTCGGTGATCGCGCCAGGCGGTGGCCTGCTCCACGTCGATCCGGCTGACCTGCAGGGCCGGCTTGGCCGGATCGTAGGACACCCGCTGCCCGGCCACCGCTTCCAGTCCGCCGCGGCCGTCGGCCGGCACCTGGCCGGCGCCGTAGATGCGAACCCGTCCTTCGGTGACCGCGACCTCGACGCGGTTGCCGTCGCGGCTGACATCGAAGGCGGTGCCCACGTCCAGGATCGACACGCCGCCGGCGTCGACCACGAACGGACGCCCGGCGTGATGCGCCACGTCGAAGAAGGCCTCGCCGGCGATCAGGTCCACGTGGCGCTGCGCGGCGCTGAACCGGGTGCTCAGCCGCGACGCACCGCCGAGCGCGATCTTCGAGCCGTCCGCCAGCACGATGTCCTGGTGGCGGTTGGTCGCGCTGCTGTAGACCTGGGTGACCGGCGGCGTGCTCAGCTGCCGCCAGGCCAGGGCACCGCCGAGCGCGAGCACGCCCACGCAGGCCGCCACCTGCAGCGGCCGCCAGCGCGAGCGCGGCGGCGCGAACTGGTGTACCACCTGGTCCCGCGCGGCTGCGTCCAGCGTTGCCAGGTCGCCGCCAAGCGCGTTGATCCGTTCGAACGCCTGCAGATGCCGCGGGTCGGCCGCGGTCCAGTCCAGCCAGCGCGCGATAGTGTCCTCGTTGCCGTCGGGTTCGCGCAGCAGGGTCCACCAGCGCGCGGCGTCCTCGAGGATGTGTTGGTCGATGCCGCTGTCCATTACGGAATCTCCGCTTCGTCGAAGCGTTTGCGGCAATGCGCGAGCGCGTTGGCCACATGGTAGCGGACCATCCGTTCGCTCACGTTCATCGCCTTGGCGATCACGCCGAAGTCCTTGCCTTCGATCACGTGCAGCACGAAGGCGCGGCTGGTCTTGGCGGGAAGTTCCTGCAGCGCCCGGGTCAGCTCGCGCAACTGCTCGCTGGCCGTGGCGTGCCGCTCCGGAATCGGCGGCAGCGGCAGGTCGTGCTCCGGTAGCTCCACGGCCGCATGCTCGCGGACCTTGCGCATGCGCAGCCGGTCCACCGCCAGGTTGGAGGCGACATGGAACAGGTAGGCGCGCGGGGATGCCAGCGCGTCCGGGCGTTCAAGCGTCACGATGCGCATGTACGCCTCCTGTGCCACGTCCTGCGCGTCCGCCATCGAGCCGAGCTTGCAGTGCAGGAAGGCGAGCAGGGCGCGGTGATGCTCCTTGAACAACGCGTCGACGTGGTGCGCCGGCGCCTGCTCCGGCGACGGCGCGCCCTCGGTGTGCTCGGCCCGACTCACGACTGCTGGTGCTCCTGGAGGGAAGCGGCCGCGGCAGTATAGCCAGCCTCACTGGCCGTCACGCGACGCCGCACCGCAGGTGGCCGGCAGCGCCGCGGCCAGCAGACCTTCCGCATGCGCCCGTAACGCCTCGCGGCGGCGAAACGCCGAGCGGTGCTGGCTGGGTACGTCCGCCACGCTCTTGCGTGGTGGTGTCGGCGGCAGCTCGAACCAGCCGTCGGCGCCGGGTGCGGCGCCCTGTTCGGTCCAGAACGCGTCGTAGTCGGCCAGGAACACCTGCCGCTTGCGCTGCAGTGGATGCGCCGCATTGCCGATGGCGCGGATACCGCGCGCACCGATGCGCTCGGCGAAGGCATAGGCCAGCGCCAGCATCAGTTGCTTGGGGCGCAGCCCATGCATCTGCTTGGTGAGTGTCCGCACCACGTCCCGGGCATCGCCGCCGCTGGGGCCTTGCAGGCAGCCGATCAGCACAGTCGGATGGGCGTCGTCACTGGTCACGGTCAGCACCAGGCGATACAGCGGGCGCCGCGCCGTGTCGCTGAGCTGCAGCCACAGTTCGCCCTCGCAACTCATCGGCGCCGGCGGCAGCAGGGACAACGTCAGCGCGCTGCCATCTTGCAATGGCAGCGTCCCCAGGTCCGCCTGGCCTTGCCGGTAGATGGCATCGAACAACGCGGCGGGCAGGCGATCGAGCATCAGTCGATAGTGCTGCCGGAGGTGGCGCAACCGCTCCGCGCTGCTCCAGCGGGTGTTGACGAAACGGTGCAGGTGGCGCTCGAGCAGGCGCGGATCGCGCTCGGCGTAGCCGCGCATCCGCGGGTCGCGGCGCAGTGCGTCGAGGAAACGGCCGTGCTCGGTCGGCATGCTCAATGCACGCAGCAGGTACTTGGCCGCCTTGATCCCGCGCTGCAGGCGGTTGCCGTGCCAGTCGGTCCGCCCCTGGAACGACGCCAGGAACAGCGGCCACCAGCGGGGCGGTGCGGTCGTGCCGCTCGACCGGGACGGCGACGGCGCCGGCCGGGCCAGGGGAGCCGACATCGTTTCGAACGCGGCGGCACCCGCCGAAACGTCCATCAGATCAGTGGGTTGCAGGAAGAAGTCGGTGGTTGCTTCGGTCACGTTCGGCTCGCAGAGGGGCGGTACTCTCTGACAAGACGTTTCAGCGCGCGAAAATTGAAATGCACCCGTATGGGAAGTGGTCGGTCGTGCAACCGGCGTCCTGGCCCGACCGGGCCGGGGTCGGGCGGGGCGTTGGTGCGCGTGACATCACGTGCATGCGCTGACGTAGGAGCGGCTTCAGCCGCGACGGGGCTTTCCCGTTCACGCCGGTCGCGGCTGAAGCCGCTCCTACACGGGCGTTACAGGTCAGTGCGCGGTGCAGGATTCGCGTAGAGACGATCCGGCGCCCGCGATCTTGGCCGGTGCGCAGTTTGCTTCCCCGGGCCGAGCGCCTTTATGCCCGGGACTGCGTGCCGCTCAGCGCCGCGCCAGCAGCACCAGCATCGCGCCGGTGCCGCCTTGCGCGGTCGGCGCCGAATGGAAGGCCAGCACGTCGTTGCGCTGGCGCAGCAGGCGGTCCACCAGGTTCTTCAGCAGCGGCACGCTCCCCGATTGCAGGCCCTTGCCGTGCACGATCCGCACGCAGCCAAACTCATGCGCGTGCGCCTCGGCCAGGAACTGGCGCAGCAGCGCCTCGGCCTGCGCCGCAGTGGCGCCGTGCAGGTCCAGTTCGTCCTGGGCCGAGAACTGGCCCTTGCGCAGGCGCTGGAACACCCGCGCCGGCAGGTGCTCGCGCCGGTAGCTGGCGACATCGCCGGCTTCCAGCGGTGCGGCATCGCGCAGCAGGCGCTGGAATTCGCCCTGCGCCTCGGCGTCGTCGCGCTCGGCCATGCGCGCGCGCGGCTTGGGGCGCGGCTTGGCATTGGCTGGCGGCGTCGCGTTGAGCGGGGCCACCTTGCCGATGGCCGCGCGGAACAGCGCGGCGGGGTCTTCGTCGTCGGAATGCGCCATGCGCACAGCTTAGAACGTGCCGCGCGGTTTGAGGTGAGTGCGGCGTCGCCGCCAGCACCTGCACGTCGGGTGCCGCGGCCTTGCCTGCGCGCAATAGTCGCGTCGGGATCGCCAAGCGAATCGCCAAGCGCTACGCCTGCAGCGTCCCACGCGAAGGTCAACGCCGCGAGCGCCGGCCCGCCGTCAGCGACCTGACCGGACGCATCCGGTATCATGCACCGGTTTTCGAGGAGCACCATGCGCGTATTAGTGAGCAACGACGACGGCGTCGACGCCCCCGGCATTCGCATGCTGGCCGAGCAGTTGCGCGGCGCCGGCCACGAAGTGACGGTGGTCGCACCCGACCGCGACCGGTCCGGCGCCAGCAATTCGCTGACCCTGGATCTGCCGATCCGGCTCAAGCGCATCGACCACTACACCTGCAGCGTCGCCGGCACGCCCACCGATTGCGTGCATCTGGCGCTCACCGGCATGCTGGAGTTCGATCCGGACATCGTGGTCTCCGGCATCAACAATTCGGCCAATCTTGGCGACGACGTGATCTACTCCGGCACCGTCTCGGCGGCGATGGAAGGCCGCTTCCTCGGCCTGCCCGCGGTGGCGGTGTCGCTGGTCACCCACAACCACGAACCCAAGCATTTCCAGACCGCCGCGCGCGCGGCGGTGGAGATCGTGGCGCAGCTCAAGGCCGATCCGCTGCCCGCCGACACCATCCTCAATGTCAACGTGCCCGACCTGCCGTGGCAGGAGATCAAGGGCTTCGAGGTCACCCGGCTGGGCAATCGCCATCGCTCCGAACCCTGCCTGCCGCAGACCGACCCGCGCGGCGGCACCGTGTACTGGATCGGCCCGGCCGGGCGCGAGCAGGACGCCGGTCCCGGCACCGACTTCCACGCGGTGCGCACCGGCTTCATCTCGATCACCCCGATCCAGGTCGATCTGACCCGCTATCAGGCATTGGAAAAGGTCGCCAGTTGGGTCGGCGGCCTGACCGCCGCGCTGGACCGCCCGGCATGACCCCGCGGTTGCGCCTGCAGCCGGAGGCCATCGGCATCGGCATGACCTCGCAGCGCGTGCGCGACCGCCTGGTCGAGCGCCTGCGCGAGGCCGGTATCCGCGACGAGAGCGTGCTCAACGCCGTGCGCACCGTGCCGCGGCATCTGTTCATCGACGAGGCGCTGGCCTCGCGCGCCTACGAGGACACCGCGCTGCCGATCGGCCATGGCCAGACCATCTCGCAACCGTGGGTGGTGGCGCGCATGACCGAGACGGTGCTGGAAGCGGCGCCGAAAAAGGTGCTGGAAGTCGGCACCGGCTCCGGCTACCAGGCGGCGATCCTGGCCGCGCTGGGCCTGGAGGTGCATACCGTCGAGCGCATCGGCGACCTGCTGCGGCAGGCGCGCAAGCGCTTCCGCCAGCTCGGCATGAACGTGCGCAGCAAGCACGACGACGGCCGCATCGGCTGGCCCGAGCACGGCCCCTTCGATGCGATCGTGGTCACCGCCGCGGCGCCGGCGCTGGTCGATGCCCTGGTCGAGCAGCTGGCCCCGGGTGGCTGCCTGGTGGCGCCGGTCGGCGGCCCGTCCGCGCAATCGCTGATCCGCCTGCGCCGCGCTGCCGACGGCCAGATCGAACAAGACGTCCTGGCGCCGGTGACCTTCGTCCCGTTGCTGTCGGGCATGCTGGATTGACCTTTCGGAGCCGCACTGGATGAAGATTTTCGGGCCGTTGTACGAACGTGCCATCAGCTGGTCGCGGCATCGCCGCGCGCCGGCCTTGTTGACCGGGCTCAGTTTCGCCGAGGCCATCGTGTTCCCGGTGCCGCCGGAGGTGATGCTGGCGCCGATGTCGCTGGCGCAGCCGCGCCGCGCGCTGTGGTTCGCCACACTGAGCCTGGCCGGCTCGCTGGCCGGCGCGGTGATCGGCTACCTGCTCGGTCATTTCGCCTTCGCCGCGGTGCAGCCGCTGATCGAATGGCTGGGCTGGACGCAGAAGATCGATGCGCAGGTGAACCACCTGCGCGAGGTCATCGCCGAGTCGCCGTGGCGCGCCTTCTGGCTGCTGGTGCTGGCCGGTTTCACCCCGATCCCGCTGAAGATATTCACCTGGGCCTCAGGCATCGTGGGAGTGCCGCTGCTACCGTTCCTGGCGAGCATGCTGGTGGGGCGCGGCAAGCGCGTGTACCTGGTGGCCGGGGCGATCCGCCTCGGCGGGCCGCGCGCGGAAGCCGCGTTGCGCCGCTGGATCGAGCCGCTCGGCTGGGTCGCCTCGGCGATCCTGGCGTTGCTGGTGGTGTGGGTCATATGGAGAGCGAAGGTCGGATGAGCGTCGATCGGGTTGTGCGGAACGGCCTGCGTTGCGGCCTGGGTATGCTGGTCGCAGTGGCGCTCGGCGCCTGCAGCAGCGCCACGGTGGTACGCACGCCCGGCGGTACTCCCGTGCGCGGCAGCGCTGCAGCTTCGGCGCCGCGGGTCTCCGTGCCCAAGCCCGGCGTCAGCGCCGCCGTGCGCCGCGGCGACACGCTGTACGCGATCGCCCGCGCCAACAACATCACGCCGCAGGACCTGGCGGGCTGGAACGGCCTGCAGCCGCCGTACACCATCTATCCGGGGCAGTCGCTGAAGCTGTATCCGCCGGGCGGGGCAGTGGCCGCACGACCGGGTAGCGGTCCGGTGACGCCGCCGCCGACATCCGGCGCTGGTGCTGGCGCCGCGGCCCGGCCGCCGTCTGTGCCGGCCCCAGCGCCGGTCAGCAGCGGCTTCTCCTGGCGTTGGCCGGCCGATGGCGTGGTGGTCAGCCGTTTCGTCGGCGGCGAGGCGACCAAGCAAGGCATCGACATCGGCGGCAGCAACGGCGAAGCGGTGCGCGCCGCGGCCGACGGTGTGGTGGTCTATTCCGGCGCCGGCCTGGTCGGCTATGGCGAACTGATCATCGTCAAGCACAACGAACAGTGGCTGTCGGCCTATGGCCACAACCGCAAGCGCCTGGTCAACGAGGGCCAGAACGTCAAGGCCGGCCAGCAGATCGCCGAGATGGGCCACAGCGGCGCGGCCCGCGACATGTTGCACTTCGAGATCCGCTACAACGGCAAGCCGGTCGACCCGCTGCTGTATCTGCCGCCGAAGTAACCGGCCGCGTTGTTACGTGGGTGGATACCCGGCCCGGCCCGGCGCAGCGCGCGTACGCAATCTGTGGTGCGTTTGTAGGAGCGGCTTCAGCCGCGACCGGAGGCGCCGAGGAATGTCCGGTCGCGGCTGAAGCCGCTCCTACCCAGCGAATGTCGGCTGAGGGCTTCGATCACGCATGCGCCACGACGGCGACACCGGGCGAGCAGGACATTCACCGCGGCGCGTCAATCTTGTCCTTGTAGGAGCGACCGCGCCGTCGGCGACGTCCGCTTGCGGCTCAAGCAGCCCAGATGAAAGCACGGCAGCGGACTGCGTGGGCCGCAGTCCACAGGCATGCTCCGCCTCAACCTTCGAGCAGGAACCCGACCGCCACGCGCCGGCCTTCGGCGGCCAGGACGTTGTAGGTGCGCGCCGCGGCGGCGTTGTTCATCACCTCGATGCCGATGCCGCGGGTCAGGAACAGCGCCATCACCGCCGCGGCCGGAAACACCTGGCGTTCGCCGGTGCCGAGGATCACCAGGGCCGGGTTGAGTTCCAGCAGCGGTTGCAGATGCTGCGGCTGCAGGTCGCCGGCCGGTAGTGCCTGCCAGTCCTCGACCAGGGTATCCGGTGCAAGGATGAAGCTGCGCGTCAGCAGCCGGTCGTTCACCTTGGCCTGGCGGCCGTCGGCCATGCGCAGGGCGTAGGCGTAGTCGGGCAGGTCCTGGGTCAGTTGCATGGGGTCACCGGAGGCGCGCTCAGGCGCGCGGCAGCACGATCTGCCGGTCTTCCTTGGCCGGGCGATACAGGATCGCGGTGTGGCCGATCCGCTGCACCAGCGCGCTGTGCGACTGCTCCACCAGGCTGCCGATGGCGGCGTCGCGGGCCTCGCGGTCGTCGCCGCCGACCTTCACCTTGACCAGTTCGTGGCGCTCCAGCACCTCGTCCAGTTCGGCCAGGAAGGCCGGGGTGACGCCCTTGCTGCCGATCTGCAACAGGGGTTTGAGGTCGTGGGCCAGGCCGCGCAGGAAGCGGTTCTGGGCCGAGGTCAGGCTGATCGACATGCAGGTGGGAGCAGGGTTGGCAAGGGCGATCAGGGTATCATGGCTGCCCCTTCCGACCGTGCGTCCATGGCCACCCGCAGCAAAAGCAGCCAACGCTGGCTCCGCGAACATTTCGCCGATCCCTTCGTGAAGAAGGCCCAGGCCGAAGGCATGCGCTCGCGCGCGGCTTACAAGCTGGAGGAGCTGCTGCAGCGCGACAGGCTGCTGAAGCCGGACATGGTGGTGGTCGATCTGGGCGCCGCCCCGGGTGGCTGGTCGCAGCAGGTGCGCAAGTCGATGGGCGACCGCGGCCGGGTGCTGGCCCTGGACATCCTGGAGATGCCGCCGCTGGCCGGCGTGGAGTTCCTTCACGGTGACTTCAGGGAGGACGCGGTGCTATCGCAGTTCGAGGCCATGCTGGGCGACACCCCGGTAGACCTTGTGCTGTCGGATATGGCCCCCAATAAGAGCGGAATGGATGCGGTCGACCAGCCGCGGATGATGCATCTGGCGGAATTGGCGATGGCGTTCGCCGATAGCCACCTGAAGCCGAATGGCGCGTTCCTGATCAAGCTGTTCCAGGGCGTGGGGTTCGACGACTACATCCGCGACATGCGCCGCCGCTATGAGAAGGTGACCATTCGCAAGCCGGCCGCGTCGCGCAAGCGCTCGCCGGAGGTCTACGCCCTCGGACAGGGCAAGCGCGCCCAGATCAAGTAAGCTGAACGCAAGGCTGAACCCGCAATGCCACGCATCGAGACAGAGTTGAAGGGACACCGGAGCCAATGAGGATGAACGACTTGACCAAGAATCTGCTGTTGTGGGTAGTCGTCGCCGTCGTGCTGATGGTGGTGTTCCAGAGCTTCTCGCCGCGTCTCGCGGGCGGCCCGGGCAGCGACACCGTGACCTACACGCAGTTCCTGAAGGACGTGGACGCCGGGCGGGTGAAGTCGGTCGACTTCACCGACGACACCGGGCAGTCGGTCACCGCGATCCGCTTCAAGCGCACCGACAACAGCGAGGGCACGGTCTACGGGCCGCGCGACGACAAGCTGGTCGACGTGCTGTACAGCAAGAACGTGGAGATGACCCGGCAGAAGCCGGCCAACGGTCCGGGCTTCTGGTCGCTGGTGCTGAACTTCCTGCCGGTCATCCTGATCATCGGCTTCTGGCTGTTCATCATGCGCCAGATGCAGGGCGGTGGCGGCGGTGCCAAGGGCGCGATGTCCTTCGGCAAGTCGCGGGCCAAGCTGCAGGGCGAAGACCAGATCAAGATCACCTTCGCCGACGTCGCTGGTTGCGACGAGGCCAAGGAAGAGGTCGGCGAGTTGGTCGACTTCCTGCGCGACCCGACCAAGTTCACCAAGCTCGGCGGCAAGATCCCGCGCGGCGTGTTGATGGTCGGCCCGCCGGGCACCGGCAAGACCCTGCTGGCCAAGGCCATCGCCGGCGAGGCCAAGGTGCCGTTCTTCAGCATCTCCGGTTCGGATTTCGTGGAGATGTTCGTCGGCGTCGGCGCCAGCCGCGTGCGCGACATGTTCGAACAGGCCAAGAAGCACGCGCCGTGCATCATCTTCATCGACGAAATCGATGCGGTCGGCCGTCACCGCGGCGCCGGCCTGGGCGGCGGCCATGACGAGCGCGAGCAGACCCTCAACCAGCTGCTGGTGGAGATGGACGGCTTCGAAGGCGGCGAGGGCGTGATCGTGATCGCCGCGACCAACCGTCCGGACGTGCTGGATCCTGCGCTGCTGCGTCCGGGCCGTTTCGACCGTCAGGTCGTGGTGGGCCTGCCGGACGTGCGCGGCCGCGAGCAGATCCTCAAGGTGCACATGCGCAAGCTGCCGCTGGCCGACGACATCGAGCCGATGGTGATCGCGCGCGGCACGCCGGGCTTCTCCGGTGCCGACCTGGCCAACCTGTGCAACGAGGCGGCCCTGTTCGCCGCGCGCGAGTCGGTCAAGGAAGTGCGCATGGACCACTTCGACCGCGCCCGCGACAAGATCCTGATGGGCGCCGAGCGCCGCTCGATGGCGATGAGCGAGGACGAGAAGACGCTCACCGCCTATCACGAGGCCGGCCACGCCATCGTCGGCCGGCTGGTGCCCGAGCACGACCCGGTCTACAAGGTCACGATCATCCCGCGCGGCCGCGCGCTGGGCGTGACCATGTACCTGCCGGAAGGCGACAAGTACTCGATGAACCGCGTGGCGATCGAGTCGCAGCTGTGCTCGCTGTACGGCGGCCGCGTCGCCGAAGAGCTGATCTTCGGCACCGACAAGGTCACCACCGGCGCGTCCAACGACATCGAGCGTGCGACCAAGATGGCGCGCAACATGGTCACCAAGTGGGGCCTGTCCGACGAGCTGGGGCCGATCGCCTACGGCGAGGAGGACGACGAAGTGTTCCTGGGCCGTTCGGTGACCCAGCACAAGAGCGTCTCCGACGACACCGCGCGTCGCATCGACGAAGTGGTGCGGTCGATCCTCGACAAGGCGTATGCGAAGACCACGCAGATTCTCACCGAGAATCTGGACAAGCTGCACACCATGTCGCAGTTGCTGCTGCAGTACGAGACCATCGATGCGCCGCAGATCGAGGCGATCATGGAAGGCCGCGATCCGCCGCCGCCGATGGGCTGGAACAGGTCCGGCAAGGACGGCGGCAATAACGACAAGGGCAATTCGCGCCCGCTGCCGCCGATCGCCGGGCCTGCCGAACAGGTGTAAGCGCGTCGGTCTTTCAGGCACCGAAAAAGCCAGGGAGCGATCCCTGGCTTTTTTGTTGGCAGCGGTGCGGGGTCGATCGCATCGGCCCATGCCGACTCGCCGCCTGCGCGCGCGTGGGCGACAATGGCGCTGCGCTGGCCGCAGCTCGTCGCGTCGATGCGATGTGCGTGCCGCGGAAATGCCGTCGCACGCGGCCGCCGCCCTGCGTGTGCGGCGGATGCAGCCTGGCGCTGCCAGCGCCGTCCCGCCGCCTGCCACGGCCACCACCAGGAGACCCACCGATGTTCGACACCTCGCCCAGCCTGCAGTGCGGCGCCCACCGGCTCGTGCTCGATCGCCCACGGGTGATGGGCATCGTCAACGTCACCCCGGATTCGTTCTCCGACGGCGGCGCGCATGCCAGCGCGGACGCGGCGGTGGCGCACGGCCTGCGCCTGGCCGCGGAGGGTGCCGACCTGCTGGACATCGGCGGCGAGTCGACCCGCCCGGGCGCGACGCCGGTGCCGGTGGAAGAGGAACTGCGGCGGGTGATTCCGGTGATCGAGCGGCTGGCCGCGCAGACCGCGTTGCCGCTGAGCGTGGATACCTTCAAGCCGGAGGTGATGCGCGCCGCGGTCGCCGCCGGCGCCGGCATGATCAACGACGTGCAGGCGCTGCGGCAGCCCGGCGCGCTGGACATTGCCGCTGAACTCGGAGTACCGGTGGTGCTGATGCACATGCCCGCCGATGCCTACGCAGCCGGCAGCGCGCCCGGCTACGACGACGTGGTCGGCGAGGTGCACCGGTTCCTGGCCGAGCGCATCTTCGCTGCGGAGATGGCTGGCATCGACAAGCGGCGTCTTGTGGTCGATCCGGGCTTCGGCTTCGGCAAGAGCACCGCCGACAACCTGCAGCTACTGGCGCAGTTGGCGCGGCTGGTCGAGTTGGGCGTGCCGGTGCTGGCCGGCCTGTCGCGCAAGCGCAGCATCGGCGAGCTGACCGGGCGCGAGGCGCCGGAGCAGCGGGTGGCCGGCTCGGTCGCCGCGCATCTGCTGGCTGCGCAGCGCGGCGCCATGCTGCTGCGTGTGCACGACGTCGCCGCTACCGTCGACGCGCTGAAGGTTTGGCATGCGCTGCAGGCGGTGCCGTTGCCGCGTGCGGCCACGTCGTCCGCGGCGACGATCCGCTGGCCGGACGAGGACTGATGGCGGCCGACCGGCGCCCGCGCGCGATCGCATTGATGGGCCCGACCGCCTCGGGCAAGACCGCCGCGGCGATCGCCCTGGCCGAACGCTGCGGCGGCGAGATCGTCAGCGTCGATTCGGCGCTGGTCTACCGCGGCCTGGACATCGGCGCGGCCAAGCCCGATGCGGCCGAGCGCGCACGGGTGCCTCACCATCTGCTGGACCTGTGCGATCCCTGGCAGGCCTATTCGGCGGCCGAGTTCGCCACCGACGCGCGCGCTGCGCTGGAGGCGATCGTCGCCCGCGGCCGCCTGCCGATCCTGGCCGGCGGCACCGGCCTGTACTTCCAGGCGCTGCTGGAGGGGCTGGCGCCGATGCCGGCGGGCGACCCGCAGCTGCGTGCGGCGTTGGTTGCGCAGGCCCAGGCCGAAGGCTGGGCGGCGCTGCACGCGGAACTGCAGCGGATCGACCCGCTGGCCGCGCAGCGGATCCGACCCGGCGACGCCCAGCGCATCCAGCGCGCGCTGGAGGTGTACCGGCTCAGCGGCCGGCCGATCAGTGCATGGCAGGCAGATCCGGGCCCGCCGCGGCTGCCGCTGCGGGTGCTGAAACTGGTGCTGGCGCCGGCCGATCGCGCCGTGCTGCATGGACGCATCGAAGCCCGCTTCGACGCGATGCTGGGGCAGGGCTTCCTCGACGAAGTGCGCGCTTTGCGTGCGCTGCCCGGGATGCAGGCGGTGGCGCAGCCGCTGGAATTGCCGGCGGTGCGCGCGGTCGGCTACCGCCAGGCCTGGGAGTACCTGGACGGCGTTGGCGATGCGGCCGACTTCCGCGCCCGCGCCATCGCCGCCACCCGGCAGCTGGCCAAGCGCCAGCTCACCTGGCTGCGCGGCGAGCAGGACGCGCGCTGGTTCGACCCCGCTCGCGACGCCGGGCGCCTGAGGGCCGCGCTGGACGACTTCCTCGGCTGATCGGCGCCGCTGGCGCCCGCGGTTGTGTACCATCGACGTTCCGGACCACGGCAGGGGAGCTGCAGTGCCGTCCCGGACCATAAAAACAATAATTTGGGAGTCAAGCATGTCCAAGGGGCAATCCTTGCAGGATCCTTTCCTCAACGCGTTGCGTCGCGAACGGGTCCCTGTCTCGGTGTATCTGGTCAACGGCATCAAGCTGCAGGGCACGATCGAGTCGTTCGATCAGTTCGTGGTCCTGCTGCGCAATACCGTCAGCCAGATGGTCTACAAACACGCCATTTCCACCGTGGTGCCGGCGCGCAACGTGCGCGTGGGGCCCGGCGGCGGTTATGTGCAGCAGAACGAAGGTGGCAGTGCGGGTGATGATGAAGTCGAGTAGTTCGGTAGCCAAGCGCGGAGCCGCGGGTGTTTGATCGGTCACGCCGCGGCGAACACGCACTGCTGATCCAGCCCTACGCGGGCGGACCATTGGAAGACGATGTGCTGGAGGAGTTCGCCGATCTGGCGCGCTCGGCCGGTGCCAGCATCGCCGCCACCGTGACCGCGCGCATCGACAAGCCGAGTCCGGCGACGCTGATCGGCAGCGGCAAGCTGGAGGAGGTCAAGGCCGCCGCCGACGCCAGCGGCGCGGATCTGGTGCTGGTCAACCACGCGCTCAGTCCCGGCCAGGAGCGCAACCTGGAGAAGCTCCTGGAGCGGCGCGTGCTCGATCGCACCGGGCTGATCCTGGACATCTTCGCCCAGCGCGCGCGCAGCCACGAAGGCAAGCTGCAGGTCGAACTGGCCCAGTTGCGGCACATGGCCACGCGCCTGGTGCGCGGCTGGACCCACCTGGAGCGCCAGCGCGGCGGCTCGATCGGCCTGCGCGGCCCCGGCGAAACCCAGCTGGAAACCGACCGCCGCCTGCTGCAGAAGCGGGTGGAGCAACTGCAGAAGCGGCTGGAGAAGGTTGAGGTACAGCACACCCAGATGCGCCGTGCACGCGTGCGCAGCGAACTGCCGCGGATCGCGGTGGTGGGCTATACCAACGCCGGCAAGTCGACCCTGTTCAATGCGCTGACCGGCGCCGAGGCCTACGCCGCCGACCAGTTGTTCGCGACCCTGGACCCGACCGTGCGGCGCATCGCGCTGCCCGGCGGCAATGCGATGCTGGCCGACACCGTCGGCTTCGTGCGCAACCTGCCGCACGAACTGGTGGCGGCGTTCCGCTCGACCCTGTCCGAGGCGCGCGAGGCCGATCTGCTGCTGCATGTGGTCGACGCGGCCGACCCGCTGCGCGAGGAGCGCATCGCCCAGGTCGACGAGGTGCTGCACGCGGTCGGTGCCGGCGAATTGCCGCAGTTGCTGGTGTTCAACAAGATCGACCGCATCGACGGCGCCGAAGTGCGCCACGACGCGCAGGACGGCGTGCCGGACACGGCGCGGCGCGAGCGGGTGTGGATCTCCGCGCGCGACGGGCGCGGCCTGGACCTGCTGCAGCACGTGCTCGGCCAGCGTCTGGGCCTGCGCCACGTGCAGGGCAGCCTGCGCCTGCCGCCCAGCGCCGGACGCCTGCGCTCGCAGTTGCACCAGTTGCAGGTGATCCGCAGCGAGCAGGCCGACGAGGATGGCTGGCTGCTGCAGGTGGACATTCCGATCACCGAGGCCGAGCGCCTGGCCGCCGCCGACGACGGCGCGCCGATCCGCGCGCTGCTGCCTCCGCGCGAGCAGGAGGAGTGGCAACGGCGCTGAGTGTCGCGTCGGCGTCGCCACGGTCGACGCGGGCGGGCCGGCGCGGCCGCGGCCCATGCGCCGCGTTGGCTGACGGCCGGCCATCCGCCGGCGCGCACAGGCGCGACAGCCACGGCGAATTGGGCTACAAAGCGCACTGGTTTCCCGAGCTGTGCCATGACGCTTCCCACCGATTCGGAGTTGTTGCAACAGGCCACCGCGCTCAGCGACCGCTTGCGCACCGCGCGCGAGCGCCTGGTCACCGCCGAAAGCTGCAGCGGCGGCTGGATCGCCAAGGTGATGACCGACGTCGCCGGGTCCTCGGCCTGGTTCGACTGCGGCATCGTCGCCTACAGCTACGAGGCCAAGCAGGCGTTGCTGGGCGTGCGCCCGCAGACGCTGGAGCATCACGGCGCGGTCAGCCGCGAGACGGTGATCGAGATGGTCTCCGGGGCGCTGGTCAATTCAGGCGCCAGCGTCGCGGTCGCGGTGACCGGCATCGCCGGCCCTGGCGGCGGTTCGCCGGACAAGCCGGTCGGCAGCGTGTGGCTGGGCTGGAAGCGCCGCGGCGGCTACGCCAGCGCGCAGTTGTTCCATTTCCCGGGCGACCGCGACGCGGTGCGCCGGCAGACCGTGGCCGCGGCCCTGCGCGGTCTGGACGCGCTGTTGTGATCGTGGCCGCGCGCCTTCCCCGAGGATGAGCGCGATGTGGGAGGCATTGAGCACCGTCCGCGACCTGGGACGCCTGCAGGAAATCGCCTCGGTGCTGATCCGCTACGGGTTCGGCGACGTGGTCCGGCGCATCGGCATGGCCGACGTGCTGGAACGCGCCGGCCGCCTGCTGCACTGGCACAACGCCGAGGAGATGTTGCGCATGTCGGCGCCGCAGCGGGTGCGGCGCGCGCTGCAGGACCTCGGCCCGACCTTCGTCAAGCTCGGCCAGGTGCTGGCCACGCGCGTGGACCTGCTGCCGCCGGAGTGGATCGACGAACTGGGCGAACTGCAGAACGCCGCGCCGGCGCTGGACTATCCGCAGATCCTGCCGCAGTTGATCGAGGCGCTCGGCGAGGAGCCGACGGCGATCTTCGCCAGGCTCGAGGAAACTCCGCTGGCCGCTGCCTCGCTGGCGCAGACCCACCGGGCGTGGCTGCACGACGGCACCGCGGTGGTGATCAAGGTGCGCCGCCCCGGTATCCGCGAGGTGATCGAGGCCGACCTGCGGCTGCTGGCGCGGCTGGCCGAGATCGTCGAAGCGCGCGCGCCGGACCTGAAGCGCTACCACCCGGCCGCGGTGGTGCACCAGTTCACCCTGTCGCTGCGCCGCGAGCTGGATTTCGCCGGCGAATGCCGCAATGCCGAGCGCATCGCCGCCAACTTCCAGGGACACGACGAGATCGTGATCCCGCGGGTGCACTGGCAGTGGACCTGCGAGACGTTGAACGTGCAGGACTTCGTTGCCGGCATCGGCGGCCGTGACCTGGCCGGAGTCGAAGCCGCTGGCCTGGACCGGCGGCAACTGGCGCGCACCGGCGCCGAGATCGTGCTGAAGATGGTGCTGGAGGACGGCTGTTTCCACGCCGATCCGCATCCGGGCAACATCTTCTATCTGCCGGGCGAGCGCATCGCGGTGATCGACTTCGGCATGGTTGGGCGCATTTCCGAGCAGCGCCGCTACCAGGTGGTGCAACTGCTGCACGGCCTGGTCACGCAGGACGCCGAGGCGGTCGCCGACATCCTGCTGGAGTGGACCGACGGCGAGGTAGAGGTCGACGAGGCGCGCCTGCAACTGGAGATCGCCGCCTTCGTCGACCAGTACCGCGGCGTGCCGCTGAAGGATCTGCGGGTCGGCGCCATGCTCGGCGACGTCACCGCGCTGCTGCGCCAGCACGCGCTGGCGCTGCCGGCCGACCTGGCGCTGATGATCAAGACCTTCCTGACCCTGGAAGGGGTAGGGCGCCAGCTCGATCCGGACTTCGACATGGCCGGCGCCGCCGCCCCGTACCTGGAGCGGGTGATGCTGCAGCGGTTCGCGCCGCGGGCGATGGCCCGGCGCGGCCGCCGCACCGTGCTGGGCGCGCTGGAATTGCTCGGCGACCTGCCGCGCGATACGCGCCGGCTGCTGCAGGCGGCGCGGCGCGGGCGCCTGCAGTTGAACGTGGAGACCGGCTCGCTGAAGGGCTTCGGCGACCAGGTCAACCGCGCCGCCAACCGCCTGACCATGGGTATCGTCACCGCCGCGCTGATCATCGGTTCGTCGATCGTGATGAACAGCGTCGGCGGCATTTCCAGCCGCTGGCTGCTGGCCATCGGCGTCTGCGGCTTCGTCGGCGCGGCGCTGTCGGGGGTGTGGATCCTGTTTTCGATCTGGCGCAGCGGGCGCTGAGCGCCGCGAGCCTTCGAGCGCGGTCCGCCGCAGGCGTCGAGGCTGCTGGCCAAGCATCGCGCCGCTTCCAATCGAACCGCTTCCACAGGAGTGCCGGCGCGCGCGTCCTCCCCTGTGGGAGGGGCTTCAGCCCCGACGCGATGTAACCAAGTCGCTCGGCACACATCGCTCCGACACTCTGTAACGACCTGGAAGAACGCGAGAGGCCGCGACGCATCTGCCAAGGATGGGCTGCCATCGCAGACTGCCGCGCGGCCCAGCCGCAGCGGCCGGCGACGCCGCCCGCCGGCACCCCGGATCCACACGCCAGTTGCTCGCCAGTCGATTTAGTAGTATTACTACTAACCATGGACATCACCGAAACCCAGCAGGCGATCCTCGACCTGATCGCCGAGCGCATCGAACACGATGGCGTGCCGCCATCGCAGACCGAGATCGCCCGTGCCTTCGGCTTCAAAGGTGTACGCGCGGCCCAATACCACCTGGAAGCGCTGGAACAGGCCGGGGCGATCCGCCGCGTGCCCGGGCAGGCGCGCGGTATTCGCCTGATCGGTGGGGCCGCCGCGCCGGCGCCCGCGCCGCAGGTGGACAGCGCCGACGTGCTGCGCCTGCCGGTGCTCGGGCGCGTCGCGGCCGGCCTGCCGATCGGCGCGGACATCGGTTCGGACGACTTCGTGGTGCTGGACCGGGTGTTCTTCTCGCCGGCGCCGGACTACCTGCTGAAGGTGCAGGGCGACTCCATGCGCGACGAAGGCATCTTCGACGGCGACCTGATCGGCGTGCATCGCACCCGCGATGCCCGTTCCGGGCAGATCGTGGTGGCGCGCATCGACGAGGAGATCACGGTCAAGCTGCTGAAGATCGGCAAGGACCGCATCCGCCTGCTGCCGCGCAATCCGGACTACGCGCCGATCGAGGTGTTGCCGGACCAGGAGTTCGCCATCGAAGGCCTGTACTGCGGCCTGCTGCGTCCCAACCGCTGATGCCGTACCGGGAGCAGGGCGTGCACTACAGTGCCGGCCGGACTTTTCCGACCCCAGACATCGCCATTCGCCGCTGCCGCAGCCCGGTCCGGACGAATTATTTTCATCTCGCCACGCACTGTCTCAGTCCGTGCGATACCAGGCCTTTACATTGACCTCACTCCGCAAATCCTCCTCACCTTCCAAGGACACCACAATGGACGAGAACAAGAAGCGCGCGCTCGCTGCCGCCCTGAGCCAGATCGAGAAGCAGTTCGGCAAGGGCTCGGTGATGCGGATGGGCGATCGCGTCATCGAAGCGGTGGAAGTGATTCCGACCGGCTCGCTGATGCTGGACATCGCGCTGGGCATCGGCGGCCTGCCGAAGGGCCGCGTGGTCGAGATCTACGGTCCTGAATCCTCGGGCAAGACCACCCTGACCCTGCAGGCCATCGCCCAGTGTCAGAAGAACGGCGGCACCGCCGCGTTCATCGACGCCGAGCACGCGCTGGATCCGATCTACGCCGCCAAGCTGGGCGTCAACGTCGACGAGCTGCTGCTGTCGCAGCCGGACACCGGCGAGCAGGCGCTGGAAATCGCCGACATGCTGGTGCGCTCGGGGTCGGTGGACATCGTGGTGGTCGACTCGGTCGCCGCGCTGACCCCCAAGGCCGAAATCGAAGGCGAGATGGGCGATCAGTTGCCGGGCCTGCAGGCACGCCTGATGAGCCAGGCGCTGCGCAAGCTCACCGGCAACATCAAGCGCTCCAACACTCTGGTGGTGTTCATCAACCAGTTGCGCATGAAGATCGGCGTGATGATGCCGGGCCAGAGCCCGGAAGTGACCACCGGCGGCAACGCGCTCAAGTTCTACGCCTCGGTGCGCCTGGATATCCGCCGCATCGGCGCGATCAAGAAGGGCGACGAGATCATCGGCAACCAGACCAAGATCAAGGTGGTCAAAAACAAGCTGGCGCCGCCGTTCAAGCAGGTCATCACCGAGATCCTGTACGGCGAGGGCATCAGCCGCGAAGGCGAACTGATCGACATGGGCGTGGAAGCCAAGCTGGTCGAGAAGGCCGGTGCTTGGTACAGCTACGGCAGCGAGCGTATCGGCCAGGGCAAGGACAATTCGCGCCAGTACCTGCGCGACAACCCGCAGGTGGCAGCGAAGCTGGAAAGCGAGCTGCGCGAGAAGTTCCAGCCCGCGGAAATCGCGCCGAGCGAGGCCGAGGCGGAAGACGCCGACGCGTAATGGTTTTCTGCCGGGGGAGCGGTGGAGTCAGTGCCGCTTGTCTCCCTCGGCAGTCTTGAGCAAACCAGGAGGGCGCGCGCCAGGGACGGCGCATTTGAATGGGGTGGCATGGCCCATGAGCGACGAACAGGGACAAGAAGCACCACGCCGGCGTCGCCGGCAACCGGAGCAGACTCCGTTGCAGAAGGCGCTGGGCCTGCTGGTGCGGCGCGAGCATTCGCGCAAGGAACTGACCCGTAAACTGCGTGCGCGTGGGGTGGAAGCCGACGCCGCCGCCGAAGCGGTGGAGCGCTTGACCGGCGAGGGCTGGCAGGACGACGGCCGTTTCGCCGAACTGCTGGTGCGCAGCCGCGCCGGGGCAGGTTACGGTCCGCTGCATATCCGTGCCGAGCTTGGCACCCACGGCCTGGACAGCGAGGCCATCGCCACCGCGATGGTCGCCTTCGAGGGCGACTGGACCGAAAACGCCCGCGATCTGGTCCGGCGCCGTTTCGGTGCTGCAGGGGCGATGGATCTGCCGCAGCAGCGTAAGGCCGCCGATCTGCTGGCGCGGCGCGGTTTCGATGGGGATAGCATCCGCGCCGCCGTGCGCGACGCTGCGGAGGACTGAGCGGGCTGGGCCTGCTACCCTTGGCGAGTTGTCTTGTCCGGTTTCCGGGGCGCCCTCATCTACGAGGGATGCCAGGAAGCCCGTCCGCTCGTCTATAGCCAGCCCATGAACGCACCCGCCAAATTCTCCACCTCCCAGATCCGCAGCGACTTCCTCGACTTCTTCAGGGGCAAGGGCCATACCATCGTGCCGTCCGCACCGCTGGTGCCCGGCAACGATCCGACGCTGCTGTTCACCAATTCCGGCATGGTGCAGTTCAAGGACGTGTTCCTGGGCGCCGAGAAGCGCAGCTACGTGCGCGCGGCGGACGTGCAGCGCTGCCTGCGCGCCGGCGGCAAGCACAACGACCTCGATTCGGTCGGCTACACCGCACGCCATCACACCTTCTTCGAAATGCTCGGCAACTGGTCGTTCGGCGACTACTTCAAGAAGGACGCCATCGCCTGGGCCTGGGAGCTGCTGACCCAGGTCTGGAAGCTGCCGGCCGAGCGCCTGCTGGTCACCGTCTATCACACCGACGACGAGGCCTACGGCTTGTGGCGCGACATGATCGGCGTGCCTGCCGAGCGCATCGTGCGCATCGGCGACAACAAGGGCGCGCCGTATGCGTCCGACAACTTCTGGCAGATGGCCGACACCGGCCCCTGCGGCCCGTGCACCGAGATCTTCTACGACCACGGCGCGCACATCGCCGGCGGTCCGCCGGGATCGCCCGACGAGGATGGCGACCGCTTCATCGAGATCTGGAATCTGGTGTTCATGCAGTTCGATCGCCAGCCCGACGGCACGTTGGTGCCGCTGCCGGCACCCTGCGTGGACACCGGCATGGGTCTGGAGCGCCTGGCGGCGATCCTGCAGCACGTGCACACCAACTACGAGATCGACCTGTTCCAGACGCTGATCCGCAAGGCGTCCGAGCTGACCGGCACCGCCGACCTCGAGAACAAGTCGCTGCGCGTGATCGCCGATCACATCCGCGCCTGCGCGTTCCTGATCGTCGACGGCGTGCTGCCGTCCAACGAAGGCCGCGGCTACGTGCTGCGCCGGATCATCCGCCGCGCCCTGCGCCATGGCTGGATGCTCGGCGTGCGCCAGCCGTTCTTCAGCAAGCTGGTGCCGACCCTGGTGGACCTGATGGGCGAGGCCTATCCGGAACTGTCCGCGGCGCAGGACACCGTGCTGCGCGCGCTGCAGGCCGAGGAGGAGCGCTTCGCCGAAACCCTCGACGCCGGTATGAAGATCTTCGAGGACGTCGCCGCCAAGGCGCAGGATGGGGTGATCGCCGGCGAGGATGCCTTCCGCCTGTACGACACCTATGGCTTCCCGCTGGATCTGACCCAGGACATCGCCCGCGAGCGCGACCTGCGTGTGGACGAGCGGGGTTTCGAGACCGCGATGGACGAGCAGCGCCGGCGCGCGCGCGAGGCCGGCAAGTTCGGTGGCGGCGTGCAACTGCCGGCGGATCTGGTGGCGACCCTGGCCCCGACCGTGTTCCTGGGTTACGACAGCCTGCAGGCCGATGGCCTGCGCGTGGTCGCCCTGCTCAAGGACGGCCGCCCCGTGCAGTCGGCCCAGGCCGGCGACGCGGTGATCGTGCTGACCGACAAGACCCCGTTCTATGCCGAATCCGGCGGCCAGGTCGGCGATCTCGGCACATTGGCCGCCGCCGGTACCCGCCTGACGGTCACCGACACACAAAAATTCGCCGGCCAGTTCCATGGCCACGTCGGCACGCTGGAAGAAGGCAGCCTGAAGCTCGGCGATGTGCTCGCCGGCCAGGTCGATGCCGAGCGCCGCGGCGCCACCATCCTCAATCACTCGGCGACGCACCTGCTGCATGCCGCCCTGCGCGAAGTGCTGGGCACTCATGTCCAGCAGAAGGGCTCGCTGGTGGCACCGGATCGCCTGCGCTTCGACTTCTCGCACTTCCAGCCGATCGGAGCCGAGGAACTGGCGCTGATCGAGCGCAAGGTCAATCAGCAGGTCCGCGCCAACAACGCTGTCGAAGTCCATCAGATGGGCATGCAGGAAGCGCTGGATTTCGGTGCGATGGCGCTGTTCGGCGAAAAGTACGGCGAGCGCGTGCGCGTGCTCAAGATGGGCGACTACTCCACCGAACTGTGCGGCGGCACGCATGTCGGGCGGACTGGCGACATCGGCCTGTTCAAGATCACCAGCGAAGGCGGCGTCTCCGCCGGCGTGCGCCGCATCGAGGCGGTGACCGGGCAGGGCGCACTGGACTACGTGGCGGCCGAGGAGGCCCGGCTGCGCGAGGCGGCCGACCTGGTCGGAGGCAACAGCCACGACGTGGTCGACAAGATCCGTCAGCTCGGCGATCGGTACAAGCGCATGGAGCGCGAGCTGGAGGCGCTGAAGTCCAAGCTGGCGTCCGGTGCCACCGCCGACCTGGCCGGATCGGCGGTCGACGTCGCCGGTGTGAAGGTCCTGGCGGTGCGGCTGGAAGGCTTCGATGCCAAGGCCCTGCGCGAGGCAATGGACCGCCTTAAGCAGCAGTTGGGCAACAGCGTGATCGTGTTGGCCGGCGCCAGCGAGGGCAAGGTCGCCCTGGTTGCCGGCGTGAACGGCAGCCCAATGGGGCGGGTCAAGGCGGGGGAACTGTTGAGCCACATCGCCGGTCAGATCTCGGGCAAGGGCGGCGGCCGCCCGGACCTCGCCCAGGGTGGTGGCGAGGACGGGCCCGCCCTTGCCCCTGCACTCGCCGGCGTCCCCGCCTGGGTCAAGCAACATCTCCCCTGAACATACGCGCGGCGCGCCTTGCTGGCAGGGCGCGGCTTCCCGTAACATCACCCCTCTTTTCACTTTCATTATGGGGCGTGCCGCAGCGCGGGCGCCGTGCCGGTGAAGCCCACCGGTTCCCTGGAGAATTCTAAAAATGTTGATCCTGACTCGCCGGGTAGGCGAAACCTTGATGATCGGCGATTCGGTCACCGTGACGGTGCTTGGGGTCAAGGGCAATCAAGTGCGTATCGGCATCACCGCGCCGAAGGACGTGGCGGTGCATCGCGAAGAGATCTACCAGCGCATCCAGCGCGGCGACGAGCCGAACTCGCACGGTGGCGGTCACGGCGGCGATCAATCTGCCGATTGATGCGTCGAAAGGGTTTACCTGAGACCCCACAACCCGGTATTCTTCGCGCCCGGTCGCGGAAATATCCGCAGCGCAGAAATCCGGAGTGATGCCCGAGTGGCTGAAGGGGCTCCCCTGCTAAGGGAGTATAGGGTCAAAAGCTCTATCGAGGGTTCGAATCCCTCTCACTCCGCCAGTGTCAAGGAAACGCCCGCAAATCAACGATTTGTGGGCGTTTTTCTTTTCGGCCACCTTGGACGCTCGCTTGGACACTTCCATGCGAGTAGCGCACTCCCTCACGCGCGGCGAGACTGGCCGCTACTACGTTCGTTTGCGCGTTCCCGCGGACCTGCAGGCACGCCTCGGGCGCAAGCGCACCCAGCGAGAAGATCAGCACGATCTGCGATCACGCCTTCCTTGGCGATGCGTTGCTGCTTTGACGCTGCTGGACGGTGCTTCGTCCGGGTGGCCACAGAGCACGACAAGCACCTGTCGCTCCTTCAGCAATTGGCCGGACGGCACTCGGTGCGTCGTGCGCATGTTGGAGCTCAGGGCCATCGAGCCGATCAGCGAAGCTCGCATGTGCTTTTATGTCGTGTGCACCCGGCGAAGCGGAAAAGGCGCTTAGTGTGAATGCCCGTTTGGCAAGCCGCGTGCGACATCCAGCACGGCATTGGCCAGGCGCAGTCGCGCTTCCATGGAGATGTTTCGATTGATCAGCAGGACGATGCCGATCCTGTCCGACGGATTGAAGGCAATGTATGCGCCAAAGCCCCTGGTCGAGCCGGTTTTGTTGATCAGCACATTCTGCTGTGGCTGCAATGGTGGCGTTAGCGTGTCCACAGCATTGCTCTCGTAGATGACCTTCTGGGAACTGTTCGTCAACAGCCCGTTCTGGTCGGTGGGGTAGGGAATCTGTTCCCAGACCAGGTCCTGGGTCATGTCACCGAGCTTGAAGTAGCCGGTGTGAGTGTCTTTGATGGCTTGCCTCAGCGCAGGCTGCACTTCGATCAGGTCGAGATTGATTTCGACAAAGCGCAGCAGATCCTTGGCTGTGGTTTTTATGCCGTAGGTCGGTTCCCATAGAGCGCCTGGCTTCATGCGTACCGGGGCATTGTTCTCGTCGTAGCCCTGCGCGTACAGCGCCTGTTTTCCGGGCGGAACGTAGAGGTAGGTGTTGGGCAACGCAAGCCTGGGAAGCAGGATGCCTTCCATCGCCTTGCGAAACGGGACATGCATGCTTTTTGCCGTGATCACCCCCAACATGCCAATGCTCGGGTTTGCGTAAGTGCGCTTCGTGCCTGCAGGGTACTGAGGCTTCCATGCCTGAAAATAGGCAGTTACCTGAGCGTCGCTTTTGACATCCTCCGGCATCTGCATCGGGAAGCCGCCTGCTGTATGCGTCGCGAGATTGAGCAGCGTGACCTTGTCGAAGTCGTGACCCTTCATCTCCGGCAGATATTTGCTGGGGTGATCCATTAGGGACAGCTTGTGGTTGACCTGCGCATAGGCGGCTAAGGTGGCGGTGAAAGTCTTGCTGATCGAGCCGATTTCGAACAAGGTGTCCTTGCTGATCTTCGCCTGCGTCGTTCGCGAGGACACGCCATAGGTGGCGTAGTAGTCCGTTCCATCGACCGTTATGGCAACGGCCACACCGGGCACGTCGTACTGCTGCATGAAGGCCTGAACGGTGTGCTGTAGCTGCTTCTGCGCATCTGCCCGCGAAGTGGGCACGTCCTTCGCGCTGCCGATGGCGGCAACGAAAAGCAAACAGAAGGCCAAAAGCCTCTTCATCGTCTGTACCCTGCCTTTTCCTACCTGCTTGAGATTGTGGCGATCACGTCCACTGCGTGGATCGTGCCGCTTTCGCGTTCTACAGGATGGACAAAAAAGCAGCGGGAGGGAAGCGGCTCATTTGCGCTAGCGGCCCGGTGCCGGCTAAACGACCGCCGATCGGCGCCTCGATGACGGTTTGCGCATGAGCGCAGCCAAGCATTCGACCAGATAGTCGATGTCCGAACAGGTGTTGTAGACGTGAGGAGATAGCCGAAGCAGTGCCACGTCCTGGCGCTCGATGACGGAAACCTCGAGATGGAACCGGTCCCAAAGCACGCCTTGCAATTGTGCCGGCGTTGCCGCCGAAGGTAGCTCGAAGGCGATCATTGGCCCACTAAACGAAGGGTCGGTGGGCGTCGCAGCGATCAGGCCCAGCGTTGCGAGGCGTTCCCGCGCATACTCGGCCAGCATGCGCATATGGGCGATGGCGTGGTCTGGCTTGAAAGAGCGGTGGAAGGCGATGGCCTCCGGCAGGGCGAGCCATGGGCAGATGTCGCGTGTTCCCTCGCATTCAAGCCGACGCAGCCGAGGTGTGCTCCCGAATCGATCGCGTTCGTCTGGCGCCGATGCGGCCTGTGCGCTGTGGTGCCCCCAACTGATCGTCAGTGGTTGCAGTCGCTCTTCCCGCTCGCGTCCCAGATAGAGAAAACTGGCACCGCTCGGCCCAAGCAGCCACTTGTGGCAACTGCCGACGTAGAAATCGCAGGGGATCTGTTGCAGTCGCAGTGCGCTGGCCGCCACAGCATGCGCGCCGTCGACCACGCTGATGATGCCGCGCTTTTGCGCTTCTTCGCAGATCCGCCGGGCGGGCAGTACCAGCCCGGTTGCCGAAGCGATATGACTGAAGAAGAGCAGGCGAGTACGCGGTCCCATGGCGTGAACGGCCGCTTGCACGATCTCCTCGGGGTCCGACGGCATGGGCGGAGCCTGGAAAGTGCGAAGCGCCAGGCCGTGCCGGTCCGCAATGCGTTCCCAGCACCATCGCATGGTCAGGTATTCCTGGTCGCTGAGCAGGATTTCGCCGGGAGTGGCAAGCGCCAGCGAGGATGCCACCAGGCTTGTCGCGGCACTGACGCTTGCGGTGAAAACAAGGCGGTTAGGCGCGCAATCCAGGAATTCGGCCAACTGCTCGCGTGCGCGCCAGAGCAGGTCGGGCACCTGGCGCAACAGGAAGTCAGTTGGTTCCTGTGCAAGCCGGTGCCGAAGCGCCGCGGTTGTGTCGAATACGGCGCGCGGAAGTGGGCCGAATGAGCCAGCGTTCAGATAGACGACGGAGGGCGGTAACAGCATGCGCTCACGCACGTGCGTCGCGTCGATGTGCGAAATCATGAACGGGCACTCCCGGTGGGATGACGGCGCGCTGGCGGGCACTGATAGCGTGGCCATGCCGAATGTACTAGGGTTGAGGCGACATGACGTGCATCTCCATGTAATTGGCGCCGCACCACTCTCCGAACGTGGCACGCTCGCCGCTCAGGTCGTCGCCCATGCCGAGCGCCTTGGCTAGCGGCACCGAGAAGGTGAATTCCGAACGCGGCCGCAGAAAGAGCACGCTCGATGTGCGATTACTGCCGATCCGTTGCGTCCTGCTCGGTGATACCACCCGGTGCTGCGGTGCCTTGATCTTCCCATCGGAAACCAGGGGCGCGATGGACCCGCAGAAAACCACTACGCACCCTGGACGTGGCGCCAATTCGACGAAGTGCCCGTCGAGTTCCACCTGCAGGCTGACGAATCCGTTTGGGCATGGGGTCTGCAGGATCAGTGAGACGATTGACAGATCGTAGTGAGGCGCCATGCGGTTGGGCTGCTGTTCGGCGCAACGGTCTTCGGGGACATCGGGGAAGTAGCGGAATCGCAGTACCGGATCGCAATCGAGCAGGGTGTCGATATCGGTGTGGAGATGGACATCCATGCTCCGCAGCACGGCTTTCGCCGTCTGCTGCGAAATCGCGTAGTAGATGTCGAAGTAATTGCTCCACAGCCGTTGGAAGTCCTGCGTGGGAAACAGGTTGCCGGAGATTCCCATCGAGTAGACCATCGCGTAATCGGAGTACTCGCCGGTATTGGTGCAGCGCGCGGTGCTTTCGGAGCCTAGCGGAGAAAAGCCACGGCGCATGTTCGGTCTACTGTTGGTGACAGCCTGCTTTGCAGCGTCGTCGGCATTGGCGAAGAACGTCATCGCGGCGTTTCCGGCCTGGACGTGCGCATCGTTCAGTGGGCCGTTCACCTCGAGATAGAAGACGCCTTGCTCGCTCGCGCAGCGTCGCAGTTCTTCCATCTGCTCGCCACGCATGATGTTTTCCAGCGCGAAAGTCGGAACGGTCCGTTCGTTCATGCGTTTGCACTCCTTCTGTGATGGGTCGCTTCAACGGTCAAGCGAGGGCTGGGGCAAGCGAACCGCTGGCCGCGGAGCGGAGATTGACGTAGTTGCCGCCGATCCATTCGCCGAACGTGGCGGTGTCGCCGGTGAAATCGACGTCCAGGCCGGCGGCCTTGGCAAGCGCGACCGAGAATCGAAAATCTGGCTTCGGACGCAGGAAAAACACGCTGGAAGTTCGCGCGCTGCCGCTGCGCTGGCTGATCGACGGCGAAGCGACCTGATGCCGCGGTGCCTTGATCCTTCCATTCGATACGAGCGGAGCGACTGCGCCGCAGAACACCACCATGCAACCAGGCAGCGGTGGAAGATCGACGTAGCGGCCGTCCACGGCGCACTGCAGGCTGACGAAGCCGTTGGCGCAGGGCGTCTGCTGGATGGTGGTAATGATGGAGAGATCGTAGTGCGGCGCCATGCGGCGTGGCTCCTGTTCCGCGCATCGGTCTTCAGGCACTTCGGGGAAGTAGCGGAAACGCAGCAATGGATCGCATTCCAGGAACGCATCCAGCCCCTCGTCGGGATCCACGTCGGCGGCCTGCAGGGCGCACCGTGCGATGTCCTTGGTAACGCCGTAAAAACGATCGAAGTAAGCGGTCCAGACGTCCTCGAAGGGCTTGGAGGGGAACAGGTTTTGCGAAAGGCCGATCGAGTAGACCATCGAATAGTCCGTGTATTGGCCGCCTTTGGTGATTTTTGCGGTACTTTCCGCCTCGAGGTCGGAGAGTCCCCGTCGGATGTTGGGGGTGAGATTGCGCAGCGCGTTCTTTTGTTCCGCGCTGCCGTTCTCGAACAGGTCCATGACGGCCTCCATCGCCCTCCGATGCTGTAGTTTCAGGTCGTCGTCCTCCCTGATGTAGAAAACGCCGGTCTCGAACAGAGACTTGCGTAAAGAATCGGTGCGAATGCGCTGCTTGAGCTCATCCAGTTCAAAGACATGGATCCCGGTGTCGGTCATGTGTGTCGCCTCGGCGCTGGTGATATGCAGATGTCGTGTGCGGCTCGGGTCACGTGGGTCAGGTCTGGCCATTGGCCTTGATCAGGTCGAGAAGCCCGTGCTGCAGATAGTCGCCGTAGGAGAGCGCCCTGTTGGTGTAGGCGGGACGATGTTGCGCAGGGGCGAACGGCGTGATGGTGCTTCTGTAGGAGAGGTTGGCAAAGAAGGGTATGGAAAGCCGCTCGGCATTGATGAACTTGACCCGGTGCACCGGCGCTGGGTAGTAGTCGTGCGTGATATGCGCCATGTAGGTCCCGCAATTGACCAGGAAGTGCTCTTCGGATGCCGGGATGTCCAAATAGCCTTCTGCGGTCTCGACCTGAAGGTTGGGAACGGCGGTCTGATAGAGGACGGTGATCAGCGAGACGTCCTGGTGATGCTCGAAGCTGAGTTTCGTTCCATCGGCTGCGATTTTGACTGGCGGATAGTCTTCAAGGTACGGGTAGCGGATCAGTGACACCGCCGACAAGGTGTCTTGCGCGGTGAAGTGGGGCTCAAAGAACGTTTCATCCTTGCCCAGAGCGATGGCGAAACCGCGCAGGACCAAGGATGCGACGTCGAACACGTCCGTGTAGTAGCGCTCGTAGAATGGGCGAAAGCCGGGATGCTTTTCCTCGTCGGGCCAGATGTTGACTTCGTGGGAAGGCAGTCCTTCCCTGATCGATGCGTGCTCCGCGTTGAATGATGGGTTCAGATAGCAGAACGACTCGTTGGCCTTCCTGCCCTGAACTGCCATGTAGTAGCCGTTGCGGTTCCTCGGATTGGTCGGGTTGTAGGCATTGATCGCCAAGGCCCATTTCTCTGCCTCGGACATGGCCATGTGCCAGTCCGTGGTTACCTTCTGCAGCGCTGCCAGATCGACGCCGTGATTGGCTGCATAGAAGAATCCGGAACTGCGGCAAGCGCGGTCTATTTCGTCGGCGGCAGCGCGCTTGGCGGCCGGGTCGCTGCCGGCGAGTCTGGAAATGTCGATCACCGGTACGTCTGCATGGCTGTTCATGGTCATCTCTGTCGCTAAGGGAAGTTGTCGATGCGTCAGGCGGATGTCGTGTTGCGCTCGGGTCTAGATGGTCGCCCTTTCCTGGATCAGGGATGCCGTCGTCGAACACACCTTGCCTACGGTCGCTTTCTCGTGGATCCAGGAGAAATGGCTGTTGTCTCCGAGGGTCTGCAGTGTGAAGGACGACGGCGGCAGCAACGTATCGAGATTGTTGAAGGGCGAACTCGCGTAGTACTCGAACACCTTGCGCTGCTCGTCGCTGCGATGGTCGGCAATGGGCTCAACGGCCTTGAAGAGCACAATGTTGTCGGCGGTTTCCGCTAGCGTTGCCAGCGCCTTTTGATTTGGTCTGTAGCGGTGATTGATCGGATCGAGCGAGTTTGCATGTTTAGGCAGGCATAGATCGTCCACCGCCTTCTCCACGTTGAAGAACGAATCGACCATGAGCAGATTCGAAACCGCTTCACCCTCGCGCAGCAGTTGCAGCGACATCTCCAGGGAGACCACGCCGCCGAAGCTCCATCCGAAGAAGTTGTAGGCGCCGCTTGGTTGCAGCTGGCGTACGTGGTGCATGTAGTACTTGGCGATTTCCTCGAAGGACTGCATGGGGCTGTGCAGGTGCACGTTGTTGAACAGCACCAGGCGCAGGGTCGGGAGCTGTTTCGCCAGGTTGTTGAGGTAGCTTTCCGCGCCGCCTTCGCCGGGCGGAAGGACGAACAGCGTGGGGCCGGCCGTGGCTTCGTTGATGACGAAGTAGGGCTCGAAATCCACGGTGCGGGGACGCGCGGGGGAGGGCTTTGCGGGTTCGGCGCGTTGCGTCGCGTGCTTGCCCACATACGCGCAGAACGTTTGCAGCGCCGCTTCCAGCGACCTGGAAAATTGTCTAGCCTGTTCGTCAGCCAAGCGACTGTCCACATCCACTACCATCCGCGTCCCGATGCAGCGTGCGGTGATATCTATTACGCAGTCGCTCGCGTGTTGATCGCTGCCGGACGTGCTGATGCCGCACATCGCCGGGTCCAGTCGCCAGCGCGCGGTGCCATCGTGCGCATCGCCTGCGTCGGCGGTGCCAGGATCGGCGAAGCTACCCAGGTAGTTGAAGCTGATCTCGGGAAGTGGAGCAGCGTCGCTGCCGTAGACACCGCGGAGCGCGCCGTAGCCGACGCCATTGGAGGGAACGCAATCGCGGTTCGCACGTGTCGCCGCCAGGCTTTGCCCCATGTCGTCCTCGCCGACGATGGCGAGTGGATACATGGCGGTGAACCACCCTAAGACGTCCTGTACGTCCGGGGCATCGTGCAGTATTTCCCGGCCATGGCTTTCCATGGTAACGAAATGACGGGTCCGGCCAGTAACGCCGCGAAGCGCTCGAGCCAGCGCGGCAAGCATCAGGTCGAGCGTGTGCGCCTCACCGACTCTGCGCCCGCGGCCGATCAACACCGCCGTGTCTTCGTCGCTGAGCGCAAAGCGCGTGCGATGGCCGGCGGCTGTGGACGGGTCCTCGCGTAGCACCGGCTGGTCCGCCGTGACCTGTTGCGCGATCTGCTGCCAATGCTGGACTTCTCCGGCTGCCGGGACATACGCTTGCAACGCCTGGGCCCAGCGGAGGATGTCGCCCGCCGGCGGATCCAGTTCTGCGCCATGGTAGAGGGCTTCCAGATCGCGACACAGGATTTCCCAGCTCACCGAATCCACGATCAGGTGATGCAAGGACATCCAGATGCGCGCCGAACCGTCGGCGAATCCATGTACCACGGCAGCCCTGCACAGCGGCCCACGCTCGAGGTCGAAGCCGCCCTGTAGTGCAGCCAGTTGCCACGCCAGTGTGTCTTCGCCGGAGACGCGCAGATCGATAGCGTGGAGCGGAATGTCGCTGTCCTGAGCGTAGAACTGGGTGATGCCCGTGGGGGCGATCGTCGCGGTTCTATACCTGAGGCGGAATGCATCGTGGTGTCGCGACAGCTTGCCGAGCGCGATGCGCAGCCGGTCGGTGTCCAGCGCAGGAGTGCGGATGGTCAGGTACTGGTTCCAGTGCCCACGGTCGTGCAAGTTCTTGGCGAAGAACCATGCCTGGATGGGCAGCAGCGGACATTCGCCGGCAGGTGCCGTATGGGCCTGCGCAGGCAACCTGTCTGACGGATCCTTCAAGACATGTTCGGCGAACGCGGAGACAGTGGGAAAGTCGAAGATGTGCTTCACGCTGACCTTATGAGCGAACTTTCTGCGGATCTGGCTGGTCAGGTGCAGAGCGGCGATGCTGTCGCCGCCGATCTGGAAGAAGTTATCGTGGATCCCAACCGCCCGGCCATGCAGAACGTCGCTCCAGATGCGGCAAAGGCGCGATTCGATCCGTTGCGAAGGCGCCGCATAGATTGCGCCGGGTTCCTCTGGGCACAGGCGCGCCAACGCGCCGGTGTCGAGCTTGCCGTTCACGGTCAGTGGTAGAGCATGCTCCACCCTGACCAGGCTCGAGGGCATCATCGCCCCTGGCAGCTTCGAACGCAGATGGCGGGACAAGGCATGTTCGTCGAGCGCTGGTTCGGCGACGTAGTAGCAGACAAGCCTGTCGCCTCCGTCTTCGTCGTCGCAGCGGGCGATCACGGCGCATTGCGTCATGCCCGGGAAGGACGCGGCTACCTCCTCGACCTCGCCGGTTTCGATGCGAATGCCGTTGATCTTCACCTGCCGGTCGTTGCGGCCGAAGAACTCTAGTTCGCCGCTGTGGCGTCGCCGGGCCAGATCGCCGGTCTTGTACAGGATGCTGTTGCGCCCTTGTTGTCGATCCTCTGCGCTCTGGAAGGGATTGGCGATGAAGCGTTCGCGCGTCAGTTCGTCGCGGTGGAGATAACCTGCGCCGACGCAATCGGCCCCCAAGTGAATCTCGCCAAGGCCACCCGTCGGCAGTTCGCGCAGTGTGTCGTCAAGGATGAGCAGCGCGCTGTTCGGAATGGCTTGGCCAATGTCGTTGCGGTACGGCGCGCCGGGCGCGAAGTACCTGATGGTGTTGTAAACGCTGGTTTCGGTGGTTCCGTAGGCGTTGTACAAGGGCCCCCGATACTCCTGGCGGATCTTCTCGAAGTGATGGCGTCGAAATGTTTCGCCCGCGACAAGCACTGCGCATAGGTGATCGAATCGGGACAGGTCGAACAGTTGCAGGTGGGTCGGGGTGCCACTGATGTAGCTCAGACGTTCCTGGTTCATGCGTCGATAGAATGCGTCGTCGAACACCAGTGTGGACTCGGGAATGATCAAGGTATTGCCGCTCAGGATCGACAACACCAGCTGCTCCACCGAGAAATCGAACACGTAGTTGGCGAGGAAGAGGACACCCTGGCGCGGCGATCCGGCCTCGGCATCGCCGAAGTAGCGACGTGCCAGGCCATCGCGGAAGCTCAGCACATTGCGGTGCCTCACCAGGACGGCCTTGGGCCTGCCGGTGGTGCCCGACGTGTAGATCGCGTAGGCGCGGTGGCCGCCGTCGGCAGTCGTCGCCGGGTTCGGCAACGTTGCGTCCTGCAGTGGCAGCGTCTGCACGTTCACGACTGGTATGTCGTGATGGCGTGCCAGTTGCTGGACGCGCTGTTCGTGGGCGGCTTCCGTCACCACGATCCGTGCGCGCGTGTCTTCCAGCATGAACGCGATGCGTTCGTCCGGGTAGCCGGGGTCGATGGGCACATAGGCAGCGCCGGCCTTCCATGCGGCGAGAATGGCGATCACGGACCACTCTGTCTTGTCCAGCACCAGCGCGACGAAATCGTCGGGTTCGAGCGATATGCGGTTCAGCAGGACATGCGCCAGTTGGTTGGCGCGTGCGTTGAGGTCGGCATATGTCAGGCGTGTGTCGCCATGCACCAGGGCGACATCGTGCGGCATGTCTGCGGCGATCCGCTCGAAGGCGGCGTGCAAGGTCTCGGCCGGTCGCGGTACGGCCAGGGGCGCCGCCGGCAGTGCACGCAGGTCCGTGCCGACATAGCGGATGTCGGACAACGCAGCGGACTCGGCCATCGGCGCGAGACGGCAGAACTCCTGAAGGATATGCCGATAGGTGGCGATGATGCCGTCGATGCTCGCGGCATCAAACAGCGACGCGGCATAAGTGAAGTTGACCCCAAGCCCGTCGGCCTTTTCGGAAACGGTCACGGATAGGTCGAACTTGGCCGTGGTTCTGCCTTCGTCCTCTGGCACGTGCACATGGATCGCCGACCAACCAGTCTCCACCGACTCCCTGTTCAGCAGGCTGAAGACCGCCTGGACGATAGGATGGCGGCTGGTGTCCTTGGCGACTTCCAGGCGCTTGACCAGTTGTTCGAACGGTAGGTCCTCGTGCAGTTGCGCCTGCAGCACGACGCCGCCGACGTCTCGCAGGTAGTCCAGCAGTCGGCCACTGCCGTCGATGCTGGTCCTCAGCACCAGCAGGTTGACGAAGAACCCCACCACGCCATCGAAATCGGCGTGCCTGCGGTTGGCCGATGGGGTGCCGACGATCAGATCGTCTTGCCCGCTGTAGACCTTGAGCGTGAGGTAGTAGGCGGCGAGCAGTACGCTGAAGAAACTGGTGCGCGTGGTCTGCGCCAGGACCTTCAGTTGGTCGGAGGTGCCGACGTCGATGTCGAAGACGATCTCCCGGCCGAGATAGTCGAATTGCGCTGGGCGCGGATGGTCGATCGGCAGGTTGAGCGGCTGCCAGCCGGCGAGCGAACGTTCCCAGTAGTGGAACAACGCGTCCATGCGCTGCTCGGTGAGCTGTTGCTGCTGCCAGAGAGCGAAGTCCGCGTAGGTCGCCTTCAGTGGTGGCAGTGCGTCGTATGCTGTTCCTTGCAGCAGTGCCTGCAGTTCCTCGCGGAAAATCCGCCACGACCAGCCGTCGAAGCAACTGTGGTGGAAAACCAGGCTGGCCACGATGCGATGGGGCATGCCGCCGACGGTAAGAAGGTGGGCGCGAAGCGGGAGTTCTTCGTTCAGTCTGAACACATGGCCGGCTTCGGCCACGAGCAGCGTATCCAGCGCATTGCGGTCGGATACATCGGAACATCGCAGTTCGAACCGCAGCAAGGCTTGCTCTGCCGGGAGAATGCGCTGGATGCGGCGGCCCTCATCCGTGCCTTGCAGGAGGGTGCGTAGCGCCGCATGGCGTCGCAGCAGGGCGCGAAGCGCTGCTGCGACGTCGTCCTGTGCGGTGGGGCGGTCCAGGTCGATCGCCAAGGCGAAGGGGATATTGTAGGCGGCGGTGCCATCGACCAGGTCGTCGATGAACAACAGGCGTTCCTGCGCGAGGGAAGCCGGCGTCGTCGCGCCGGACGCCTCGGCCAGGCCGGCGGGCGAGGCACGATCGGTGCCGGTGGCATGTGCGTTGGCTTTGAGGAAGCGGGCCTGCGCGGCGATGTTCGGATGTGCGAACACCGCGGCGACATTGAAGTTCTGCGCGAAATGTTGGGTAATGGCCTGCGCCAGCTTGATGGCGCGGAGGCTGTCGCCGCCGACGCCGAAGAAATCGTCGCGGCTGCCAATCCGGTCCGGGGCCAGACCGATGACATGTGACCAGAGCCGGCAGAGTTCCCGCTCCACCTCGTTTGCGGGAGGGGCGTAGTCGGTGTCGGTGCCAATCGCGAACTCCGTAGGCGGCAGGCGCTTGACATCCAGCTTGCCGCTGCCGGTCACCGGAATCTCGGGAATCCGGATGATGCGTACAGGAACGATGGCCTGTGGCAACCTGGCCCTCATCCACTGCAGAAGTTCGGTCTCCTGCAACTGGCCGGCGCTGAGGTAGAAGGCGACCAGATACTTCTGCGAAGCGTCGCTGGCGGCGGAATCCGCGTACTCGCGAGCCAGCACGATCGCACGTGCGATGCCCGGATAGGACGACAG
Source organism: Xanthomonas sp. 3498 (assembly GCF_014199795.1). Lineage (NCBI taxonomy): Bacteria > Pseudomonadati > Pseudomonadota > Gammaproteobacteria > Lysobacterales > Lysobacteraceae > Xanthomonas > Xanthomonas sp. 3498. The sequence goes on along the minus strand of NZ_JACHOH010000004.1, from coordinate 14,959 downwards.
GGTCGCCTCGATCTCGCCCAGCTCCACGCGCTGGCCGCGGATCTTCACCTGCATGTCGTTGCGGCCGAGATACTCGAGTTCGCCGTTGGGCAGCCAACGCACCAGGTCACCGGTCTTGTACAGGCGTGCATTGACTCCCTGCGTCATCTCTTCAGCCGTCTGGAACGGATTGGAGACGAAGCGCTCCGCGGTCAACTCGGGGCGATTCAGGTAACCCCGCGCCACGCCGATGCCACCGATGTAGAGTTCGCCCACGCCGCCGACCGGCACGCGCTGCATGCCCGGGTTCAGGACGTAGCAGGCGGTATTGGCGACCGGATGGCCGATACTCTTGTCCAGGCGCGGTACGTGCCTGGGGTACAGGCGCTTGTGGCTGGTGATGGAGATCTCGGTCGGTCCGTAGCCATTGATGATCAGGCCATCGAAGGTGGAACGGATCTTGTCGAAGACTGGTGTGGTGAAGTCCTCGCCGATGGCATCGATTCGCTTCAGCGATGGAATGCTGCCGTATTCGTACAGGGACAGCACCGATGGCGTTCCGGACAGGTAGGTGACCCCGTGCAGGTTCATGTAGGCATACAGCCGTGACGTGTCGCTGCGCATCGCGTCGTCGAGCATCACCAGGGTCTGCCCGGACAGCAGGGCATCGGTCATCTGCTCGACGAAATGGTCGAAGACATAGTTGGAGAAGGATAGAATGGCTTCGTCGCCTTGGTCCTTGCGCAGCCCGAACAACTGCTCGAGCGACGCATGCAGGTTTACTACGCCCCGGTGCTCGATGAGCACGGCCTTCGGCCGGCCGGTGGTGCCGGACGTGTAGATGGCATAGGCCAGATCGGTGCTGGCGGCGGGGCTCTCCAGGTTGTCCGCCGCATGGCGTTCCAGAGGCAGGCCCTGGAGGCCAAGCACCTGGCAGTGAAGGTCGTCCACGAGCTGGTCCAGACGCCCTGCGTGGGCAACGTCGGCCAGGACCAGTTGCGCCTGGGTGTCTTCGAGGACGAAGCGGATCCGCTCGTCCGGGTAGGACGGGTCGATCGGGACGTATGCCGCGCCGGTCTTCCACACGGCGAGGATCGCCGCGATCATCCACTCGCTCTTGTCGACCACCAAGCCGACCAGATCGTCGGGCCTCAGCGCGACGTGTGCGAGCAACAGGCGTGCGAGCTGATTTGCGCGACGGTTCAGTTCGCGGTAGCTCAGCCGCCGCTCGCCCGCCACCACCGCGATCGCGTCCGGCCAGCGCTCCGCCGCGATTTCGAATGCCGCGTGCAAGGTGCGCTCGGCGGGAAAGTCGGTCCAAGTCCGGTTCCAGGCCTCGAATCGGCGGCGATCGCCGTCGCTGATCAGCTCCAGCGCCTGTACGGGGCGTTCGAAGTCGTGCGGAATCTGCTGGAACACGGCGTCCAGCGTTCCCAGCAAGTTGTCGATCGTGTCGTCATCGAACAGTTCGCCGGCATACCACAGATCGACTTCGAGCGTGTCGCCATGTTCCCGTGCAACCACGGCGATCGGATAATCGACTTTGTCTGCGTCGTAAGACTTTTCGAAGTGCAGGTACTCGTGGTGCAGCGCGGCTTCGTCTTCTCCGAGCAGCCGTGGATAGTTTTCCAGCACCAGCAAGGTTTCGAACAGGCGACGCTTGCTGCCTGTGGTCTGGACCATGAACAGCTCTACCGCACTGCGGCTGTTCATCCGGTTGATGGTTTCTTGGATGTCGATCAGTGCTGCGGCGATCGTCTTGCCTGCCTGCTCGGCATGATCGACGATCGCGGGTAGGGTATTGATGTAGAGGCCAACCGAATCCTCGATGCCATCGACCGGCAAGCCGCGACCGGAGACGACCGTGCCCACTGCGGTGATGGGGTGGCCGCCGAGCGCGAACAGTACCTTGTGCCACGCGAACTGCAGCACCGAATGCATGGTCACCCGGTTCTGCGCGCACCAGCGCTTGATCGCGGCCACACAGCGCGCATCCACGGACAAGGTCCTGGTACGGTGTTCGAGAATCCTGTCGTAGTCGCCGAAATCGGCCTTGTAGCGGTGCTGCGCGTTGACGATGCCGGCGAAATCGCCTCTGTCGCTCAGGCGTTCGAACTGTTCCTGCCAGTACTGCAGGTGCTCGTGCCGATGCGATTCCAGGTAGCGCTGTGCGGCGACGTAGGCGGTGTCCTCCTGCAGTTCGATCGACTCGCCGCGCCGCAGCTGGATGTAGAATCGGTGTACGGTGTCGTGCAGCAGCGGAAGGCTCCAGCCATCCAGGATGATGTGGTGGCAACTGAACAGAAGCGAGTACAGCTGCTCTTCCTGCTTGATCAGGTAGACCCGGAACAGTTGGCCTTGATCCAGTTCGTAAGGTTCCATCCGGTCGTGTCGCTGCAGCGCCGCCAGGTAGGCGTGGCGCTCGCCGCGGTCGTGCATCTGGCTCAGGTCGATGTAGCGCCACGCCAGTGAGCGATTGTTGCGTTCGATCCGCTGCAAGGCCTCTTCTCGCCACTCGAAGCGCAGGGACAAGCTCGGATACTTGCCTTGCGCAAGACTCCATGCCTGGCGCATGGCATCGGCATCGATGGCGCGGTGGTAGTGGTGAAGCGACTGCATGACGTAGGCGTCATTGGTGGCCGCGCTCTTCATCCACTGGTAGAGCATGCCTTGCTGCAGTCCGGTGGCCAGCATCGTGACGCCGTCGCTGCCGTCGCCGCCGTCCTCGCTGCGCGGGACGACCGGCGCTTCGGCCTCCTGCGCCACTTTGAGGGTCAGGTGATGGGACAACTGGCCGAACGTCTTCAGCCGATATACGTCCTCGACGCTGACTGCGATGCGGATCCGCTGCCATATCCGCATGATCAGCTGCAGGCAACTGATGCTCTGGCCGCCCTGGCGGAAGAAATCGTCGTCCTCGCCGATCTCGCCGGCACGGATGCCGAGCACTTCGCCCCACTCAGCCTTCAACACGCCAACGACGCCTTCCTCCGCCAACGCGGCGCTGTCCTGGTCCAGGAGCGACGTGGGCAGGGCATGCAGCCCGACGTCGGGCAGGGCATGACGGTCGACCTTGCCATTGACGTTCACCGGCAGGATGTCCATGCGCACCATGCGTGCGGGCACCATCACGCGGATCAGGCGCGATTCGAGGAAGGCCAGCAGGTCGGCTTCGGAGACCGGCTGATCGGTGTCGGCGACGTAGTAGCCGATCAGGCGCCAGTTTCCGGTTTCGATCGAGTCGCCGCGCGCTACCACCACGCATTGGCGAACGCCGGGAAATTCCAGTGCCCGCGCCTCGATTTCGCCAGGTTCGACGCGAACGCCATTGAGCTTGAGCTGGAAATCGCTGCGCCCCATGAATTCGATCTGGCCATCGGGCAGGAACTTCGCCAGATCGCCGGTCTTGTAGATGCGGGCGTTGCGGCCCGCAAGCCGCTCCTGCTCGGTCTGGAAAGGATTGGCCAGGAAGCGCTCGGCGGTCAGCTCCGGGCGGTTCAGATACCCGCTCGCCACACCGGCACCGCCGATGTACAACTCGCCGATGGCGCCGATCGGCACCTGTTTCATGTTCTGGCTGAGGATGTAGCACTTCACGTTGCGCAGCGGCCGGCCGATGCTGCGGTCGTTGCGGGTGGCGTCTCCCGGCGGGTACTCCTTGATGGCGGTGACGAATGCGGTTTCGGTGAACGCGTATTCGTTGACGATCCTGCCCTGGAACTTCTCGCGCAGGGTCCGCAGACCCGATGGCGTCAGTTCCTCTCCCACCAGCAGCAGACGTTTCAGCGAGCTGCAGTGGCTGAGGTCGAAATGCTGGAGTACAGAGCGCGTCCCGTTGAGGTAGCTGATCTGGTGGTCGGCGACGAAACGGGGAAAGCGCAGCGGATCCAGCCTCACGTCGTCCGGAACCACGACCAGGGTGTGCGAGTTGATCAGGGCGATCAAGGTCTGCCGCATGAATGGCTCGAACACCAGTGCAGCGAACAGGGCGACGTGCTCGATGCCCGCATGACGCATCCGGTAGCGCTCGGAGAGGTCGGTGATGCTGTTGACGACGCTGCGATGGAGCTTGGCCACCCCTTTGGGAACGCCGGTGGTCCCGGAGGTATAGGTGACATAGGCGACCTGATCGGACCCGAGGCCCAGGTTCGGATTCGTGGCGGTGACATTGTCGTCCTGCAATGCCTGCTCGATGTCGACGAGTTCGACGTCGAGGCCGGCGTCGGACAGCATCTCCCGAAGCCGATCGAAATAGTGGCGATGGGTCAGGATGCGCCGCGAACCGGTGTCCTGCATGGTGAACTGGATGCGCTCGGGCGGGTAACTCGGATCGAATGGGGTATAGGCCGCGCCCGCCTTCCACAGCGCAAGTGTCGCGACGACGATCCTGTAGCTCTTGTCGAGATACAGCCCGACGATCTCGCCGGGCTTCACGCCCTCCCGCAGCAGCCAATGCGCCATGCGGTTGCATCGCCTGTTCAGCTCGCTATAGGAAAGCCGATCCTGGCCGCAGACAACGGCGCAGCGCTCGGGCGATGCGCCGGCCGCTTGCTCGAACAACTCGTCCAGGCGCGAAGCTTCCGGGAAGTCGCCGTCGGTGGCGTTCCATTGCTGCAGCTGTTGCTTCTGGTCTTCGGAGATCAATTCCAGATCGATCATCGTGCCGTGCGGTCGTGCCACGATCTGGTGCAGCACTTCCACGACGATGTCGAGAACGCCGCGCATGGTCTGGTCTTCGAACAGATCGGGCGCGTAGCTCATGCGCAATTGCAGGCGGCGGTCGGCACGGTCGTCGTGCACGAGCAGCGCCAGCGGCAAGGCCGTCGCCGAGGATGGCAGGCGATCGGCAGCGTCGAGCACGACGGCGTCGAAGCAGCCCTGACCGAGCAGCGCGTCCGCGAGGACAAACGCGTCATCCTGGCGCAGGTCGCGTTCGATTTCCTGGGTCGCCTGCAGACAGCTCAGGGACGATTGCAGCCGATGATCGATGATGGATGGTTGCAGCCTCCGTGGCGCGTCGCCGCTTGCGTCGCGGCTGCTACGGATATAACCAACCACCGTCTGCGCACCGTTGCCATAGGCCTCCAGCACCCTATGCAGGCTCACCAGCGCCATCGCCGCTATCGAGGTGTCCGGATTGCCAGCGATGAAATCCATCAGGCTGGCATATCCGGCGTGCTCTATCACCGCCGACACGGTATGCGCCGAACCGAAGTCGCGGCCGTCGTCCCTGACGACGATCTTGTGGCGCCATGTATCCTTCAGAAGGATGTCGAGATCGCAGCGATCATTCCGTGCGGCATCGATGCGCTGGCGCCAGTCGGCGACGCTTGAAAGGAGGAGTGAGTTGCTCATGTCGTAATAAGCTCCCTGCTGTTGCGGCAATGGGGTGGCATTGCCGCTGATACGAGACGTGGCGCCGGATGGCTGACGCAGGCTTTTCATGCCGAGCGGGTTGCTTCCGCCGGCGGTACGCGCGAGGCGCGTAATGCCGGCGCCAGTACCGCGCCCTGGCCGAGCAGCAGCAGTACGACCATGCCCACGAGGATGTAGAGCGGAGAGAGCCTGGTCAGTTCGAACGAGCTCATCAGCCAGACGTTCAGTCCGATCGCGAGTACGCTGCCAAGCGCCACGCCGATCATGCCGATCAGCAGGTTTTCGGTTAGGAAGTAGTTGACGATGTCGCGCTGGGTCGCGCCCAGGGCGCGGCGCACGCCGATTTGCTTTCGTCGCTGGCCGACCCAGAAGCTGGTCAGCCCGACGATCCCCGCCGCGGTGACGCCGAGCAGCACCAGGGAGATGGCCCCCATCAAGTAGGCCGTTCCGCGGTCGCTTTTATAGACCTGTTCGCGCACCGTCGTGAAGGTGCGAACGCCTCGCTCGGCCGGGAAAACGCGCATGCGATCGAGCTTGACCAAGGTCGCTGGCGCCGAGCGCATTACCGCGTCCAGCTGCCCCGGCTTGGCACGCACCAGGTAGGTGCTGTCGCTGCGCGTGAGCCGCATCGGTAGCAGCGTGACGTTGTCCATGTAGCCATAGCTGTCGGCGCCGGACCACGAGGCCTGTAGATGATCGACGATGCCGATCACGGTGCTCGGCGTTGGATCAGTGTTCCCCAGGTAAATTGCCTTGCCCAGCGCACCGCCGTCCGGAAAGACCTTGTCCGCGAGCGCCTTGGTAATGATCACCTGGCCCGGCCAGGCGAAGTCGTGCTCGTCGCCGGTCTGGATTTCGCTCGGATGGAAGTTGCGTCCGGCGATCAGCCTGGCGCCCATCGTGGAGAGACCATGGTCGTCGATGAAGTACAGCTCGGTGCGGGCCATTCGTTCCCGTGCATTCGGATCCAGACGGACGCCCTCTGGCCAGCTGTCTCCGCCCAGGGGGAACGAATTGCTTTCGGTGGCGTCCTCCACCCCCGGCAAGCGGCGCAACGCCATCAGATCAGCGTCGATCAGTGGCGGCATGTCCTTGGGCGCAACGCCAACACGGTCGCTCTGGATCGTCAGCAGCTCGTGTTCCGCCAGGCCGGTGGGTCGGTAGATACGTTCGATGCGGTGCTGGATGATGCACAGCGCATTGCAGACGACTGCCAGCGTGAGTGCGATCTGCAATGCGATCAGGATGGTGCCGGCCTTGTGTTTCTTGAGCGCGGCAAGAATGGGAGCAAGTTGTCGCATGGTTGTCGCCTCAGTTCGCTTTCAGTTGCCAGGCCGGCTGCACCTGTGCCGCGCGCCAAATCGGGTAGAGCGCCGCGATGACGGTGGCCAGCGTCGCCACCACCAGGGTCAGTGCCGCCAAAGACACGTTCAGCTCGGCCAGGCGCGCGATTTCCGGCTCGAACACCAGGTCGGTGCCGAGCATTCCCAGGCCGGTCAGCAGCAAACCGAGCACGCCGCCGGCCAGGCCGACGGTGCCGGCTTCCACGAGGAACTGCATGTAGATGGCGCTGCGCGGTGCGCCCAGCGCACGACGGATGCCGATCTCCGCTGCGCGGCGCATGAACTTGGCCAGCAACAGGCCGATGGTGTTGACCAGGCAGATCAACAGGAAGCCCAGGCCCAGCAGCGCCGATATCTTCGACTCCGGCGGCACGATCTTCAGGTAGTCGAGCCATTGCGCCACGTCGCGCAGGCGCGCGTTGGGCGGCCAGTTGAAGCGTCCGGACTGCTGCTGTTGTGCCGAATAGTTGCGCAGGTAGTTCAGATAGGATTCCGCGCTCGCCTTGTCGGGCAGTTCGACCCAATAGGCGATCCATGCGCATTCGGACTGCAGCCATGCCTCCCATCCCGCGCCGGGCGTCTTGTAGCAGCTGCGGTTGCCATTGGTCGGCAATTGCAGGCTGATGGCATGGGTGAACGGGATGAACAGCTGCGCGGGTTTGTCGAATCCTCCGGTATTGGCCGCGTCGTAGAACAGCGGCTGGGGATTCCAGCGATCCATCACCCCGCGGATGCGGTAGCTCCTGCCATCGATATTGATTTCCTTGCCGACGCTGTTTGCACCCTTGAAGAGGCTGTCGTTGAGCGAGCGGCTGATCACCGCCACGGCCGCGCGTGACTCGTCCTCGGCCGCCGACCATCCCCCGCCGTAGAGGAAAGGAACGCCGAACATCGGGAAGGCATCCGAGTAGGTCGCGTAGCTGCTCACCTGAAACGGTAGCAGCGCCATGTCGGCGGGCACGATCGATGCCTTGATCGGGTAGAGCGCTGTCTGCCGCATCGCGCGATGGTCGCGCATCAGGGCGATGGTGTCCTTGTAGCTCAAGGCACGCGGTGGCTCGCCACCGTTCTCGATGTTTTCGGTGGGTCCCCAGTTGTCGATCTGCGCCACGAACAGCTGTGCGGACTTTTCCGGAATCGGGTTGCTCGAGGTGGCGCGGAATACGGCATAGGTGGTCATCGATGCGGCTACGCCGACGGCGATCGACAGCACCATCAAGCCGGTTAACACGGGATTGCGCATCAGGCTGCGCAAGCCAAGGTGGAAGTAGTAGCCAAACATCGTCGCTCCTTCATCAATCGCTGACCAAGGCACCGTTCGCGGGCGCCAGGAATTCGTCCCGTGGTTCCTATGCCTCTGTCGCCAGCCGGGTCTCGTGCCGCAACGTATTGGCGTCGAGGAATCTGCAGATGTCCGGCGCGTAGCTTTCCAGGGCTTCGCTGGTCAGCAGGATGTTGTGGTGATATGGCACCTTCAGCTCGGTCACGTCCCCGCGGATGTACTTCTTGAAGAATTCGTATTTCTCCGGGCGATCGGAGTCCTTGGCGATGATCATCAGTACGTTTCCATGGAAGGGGGATGGATCGCGGTAGTAGGCCAGGCGGATGTTGTTGCTCTGGATGGCGCTCATCCGCGCGATCATGGTTTGCTTCAGGTCCTCCGACGCCGTCTGGTAGTCCCTGTAGCTGGAAAGGCGCGATTCGAGGTCCAGGCGGTGCTCTTCGACGGCCTGCTGCGGCCACTCCTCGTCGTAGAGCGGTGCGCCGTCGATCATGATCAGCTTGGCCACCGCCAGGCCGCGTTTCTGCATTTCGGCCGACATGGCGTGGGCGACGATGGCGCCGAACGACCAGCCGAGCAGGTGATAGGGCCCCATGGGCTGGATGACCTGGATCTGCTCGATATAGTCGGCGCACATGTCGGTGATCGTCTCCGGCAACGTGTCGTCGTCGTTCAGTCCGCGCGCCTCCAGCGCATAGACCGGCAGATCCGCGGGAAGGTGCCGCAGCAGCGCCATGTACGGGCGCCCGAATCCGCTGCCGGGGTGGATGCAGAACAAGGGGGGACGTTCACCGCTGCGCTTGAGCGCTAGTGGCTTGCCCTGCGGCGGGCGCTTGGTGAGATCGTCGATCTTTAACGCGATGCGCTCGATGGTCTCCTCCTCGAAGACGATGCGGATCGGTAGGTTCACGTTAAACGCCTTGTTGACGCGGGCTACCAGCAGCGTGGCGAGCAGCGAGTCACCGCCCAGGTCGAAGAATGCGTCGCGCACCCCGATGTCCTGGATGCCCAGTAGTTGCTGCCATATCTCCAGGAGCTGGAACTCGATGGTGGTGCTCGGCGCGACGCAGGCGGTGCCGCCGCCACGGACATAGAGCTGCATGCCCGCCGCGTCCTGGGGCGACTTGTCGATCCACTTCTCCATGCGCGCCTGCAGGTCCACGGTCGAATGGACGAGCTGCGGCACATCCGACCAGGACAGGGCGTATACAAGCGCTTGCGCGCCTTCACGGCCATCGACGCCATGGGCGTTTTCCTTGGCGGGCTCGCCGGCGAAGTGCCAGCCGTCCCAGTTGATGCTGAGCCATGCCTCGTCGCCTTGCGCATGCCGCGCGGTGGCAAAGGCGTCCATGTAGGCGTTCGCGGCGGCGTATGCCGAAAAGCCCAGGCCGCCCAGCACGCTCGACAGCGATGACATCAGGACGCAAAAGTCTACGTGCCGGTGTTTCAGCACGCGCTGCAGCACCATCGTGCCCTTGACCTTGGGAAGGAACTGGGCGCGGCTGCGCTCGAGCGTCGTGTCGGCCAGGGAGTGCATCGAATCGCGGACCTGGCCCGCGCAATGGATCACGCCGTCGATGTTGCCGAAACGGATTTCGGCCTGCTCGAAGGCATCGATCATCTGTGCCTCGTCGGTAACGTCGGCCTGGCAGACGAGGACCTGCGCGCCCCTGGACTCGAGCGCGAGCAGCCGTCCCAGCTTCGGAACCACAGGATCGCTCGGGCTGCGCTCGGCAATCCAGTTGGCCCATAGCGAACGCGGCGGCAATTCGTCGCGCACGATCAGTACCAACTTGGCGGACATCGCTGACAGGTGTTCGGCGAGCGCGTATCCGACCTTGCCCAGACCGCCGGTGATCACGTAGACGCCGCCGCGTTTGATGCGTGGCTGCAGGTGCTCGTCCGGCACCTTGCGGGGCTCGTAGGTTTGCGTCCAGCGCGCTCCGTTGCGAAAGGCGACGACGCTGTCGTTGCGTTCGGTCATCAGTTCGCCGAAGAGGCTGGCGCTTGCCGCGGACAGGGCGCCCTCGCTGCGGTCTTCCGTGTACGGGTCACTGAGATCGATAAGTCGCGAGCGCAGGTTCGGATGTTCTTGCGGTGCAACCTTGCACAGGCCGAGGATCGGTGCATGGTGCGGCGCGAGCAGTTCCGCGCCGGTCACACGAAACAGGTCGTGCGTCACCACGTGCATCGCCGCGTCGTCGGCCTGCAGCCGCGCCATCAGGATGGCGATGGCGAACGCCAGGCTGCAGTAGCCGTTGCGCTGCTGCGCCAGGAACAGGTCGAAGCCGAGCAGTTCGGTCTGCGCCTGGCAGCGCTCCAACGACCAGAGGTGCACCAGGCGGTCGATGCGCAGACCGTCGCGTTCCAGGTTGTCGGCAAGTTCACCATAGTGGCGCGGGTCGTCGGCAACGATCGCGTAGTCGTCCGGACCGAGACGGGCGAATAGATCGCCATTGCACACCGTGATCGTCCGCTGCCCCGCGTGACGCAGTTGCTGCACGAGGCGCTCGCCGATTCCACCGCGATCGGACATCACCACCCAGGTCAGCGGATGCGTGGCGTGAGCGCTGCCCGGCCTGGCCTTGCTGCCGCGCAACCGCCACAACGGAGCGTAGAACCAGTCTTGCTGATGCGGACGGCGCGCGTCGGCAGACGGTGCTGCCTGCGCAACATGACGGGGGGTATCCACCCAGAACCTGCGGCGCTGGAACGGATAGGTCGGCAGCGGCACGCGTCGCCTGCGCGCGGGGGCGTGATAGGCGGCCCAGTCGATGACGCCGGCGCCATGCACCCAGATCTGGCCGATGCAACGCTGCAGTGATCGGGCGTCGTGATCCGATGTGGTGGCGTGGCCGAGGGCCGGGACCACGGTATGCGCGCTTGCATGCACGCGCTGCCGGGCGAAGCCGCTCAGCGCCTGCCCGGGGCCCACTTCGACGAAGACGCATCGGCTCCTCAGTGGCGAGGTCGGCGACAGCAGGACGTCCATGCCTTCGGCGAAGCGGACCGTGCCGCGCAGGTGCCGCACCCAGTATTCCACGTCGGTCGCTTCCTCGGCGGAAATGAAGCCGCCGCTGAGGTTCGACACGTAGGCGAGGCGCGGCGCATGCATCGACACGGTGCTCAGCGTCTTGCGCCATGCAGCGAGCATCGGCTCCATCATCGCGGAATGGAAGGCGTGCGATGTTTCCAGATCCCGGCAGTCGATGCCCTCGGCGACCAACTTTTCACGTAGTGCAGCGATGGCGGCGGGAGCGCCGGACACCGTGCATTTGCCCTTGGCGTTGACTGCGGCGATGTCCACAGCGCAGTCGGACAGCCTCGCCCGCAGGCGTTCCTCGTCCTCGCGCACGGACAGCATCCGCCCCGGTGCCATTGCCTGCATCAGGCGGCCGCGCGTTGCGACCAGCCTCAATCCATCCTGCAGGGAAAATACGCCCGCCAGGCAAGCGGCGACGTATTCGCCCAGGCTGTGGCCGATCATCGCATCCGGAGTGAGTCCGTAGGACTGCAGCAGCCGGGCCATGCTGTACTCCACGGCGAACAGCGCCGGCTGTGCGAGCCAGGTCTGGACCAATTGCCGGTTGGCATCCTCGCGTGCCTCGTGCGGTGGATACAGCAACTCGCGCAGGTCCAGGCCAAGCGCGGTACGCAATCCTTCCGCACAGGCGTCCAGTTGTTCGCGGAACACCGGTTCGGTCTTGTACAACTCGCCGGCCATGCCTGCGTGCTGCGCTCCCTGTCCGGGGAACATCCAGATCAGCGAAGCATGCGGGTCCGACGTGTTGGTCGCCTCGGCCGGGGCCGAGGTCAGCGCTGTGGCGGCGTCCGCGGCCGTCGTGCAGACCACCGCGCGGCGCCAGGCGTGTGCCGTGCGGCCGGTTTGCAGCGTGTAGGCAACGTCTGCCAGCGGCGCCGCCTGGTCGCTACGCAGATAGTCCGCAAGCCGCGTACTCGCCGCCTGCAAGGCCTCCGCGCTGCGTGCCGACAGTAACAGCAACTGCGCCGGCCGCGTTGCCGAGTCGCTCGCCGCCGGCGGCGCTTCCTCCAGTACGACGTGCGCGTTGGTGCCGCCGATACCGAACGCGCTGACGCCGGCGCGGCGCGGCCCGTCCTGCGTGGGCCAGGGGCGCAGTTGGGTATTCACGTAGAACGGACTGGCGGCGAAGTCGATCTCGGGGTTTGGCTGGAGGTAGTTGATGCTCGGCGGCAACTGCCCGTGCTTGAGTGCCTCCACCGTCTTGATCAGGCCGGCCATGCCGGCCGCGGTATCCAGGTGACCGATGTTGGGTTTGACCGATCCGATCGCGCAGCGTTGCGCAGGCTCGCCCGCGAAGGCGTGGCTGAGTGCGCGCATTTCGATCGGATCGCCCAGCACGGTGCCGGTGCCATGCGCTTCCACGTAGCCGATGCTCGCCGGCGATACGTCCGCGTTGCGCTGAGCCTGCTGGATGACCCGCGCCTGTCCGATCACGCTCGGGGCGGTGTAGCCGACCTTGTCGGCGCCATCGTTGTTGACCGCCGACCCTTTGATCACGGCGTGAATGGTGTCGTTATCGGCCAGAGCATGGTCCAGCCGCTTGAGCAGTACCACGCCCGCCCCGTTGCCGGCCCGCGTTCCCCGCGCGTCACGGTCGAACGCACGGCAATGGCCGTCCGGCGAGTTGATGTTGCCTTCCTCGTATCGATAGCCGCCTGGACCGAATTCGGCGATGCCGGCCGCACCGGCAAGCGCCATCCGGCTCTCGCCTTGCGCAACGCTGCGGCAGGCAAGGTGCACGGCCACCAGTGAGGTGGAACAGGCGGTGTTGACGTTGACGGCCGGGCCCGACAGGTTCAGCTTGTAAGAGATGCGCGTGGCGGCGAAGTCCTTGCTGTTGGCGTGCACGATGCTGGTGCCCAGCGCCGAAAAGGCGTCCAGCTGCGGCAGCAGGTGTTGCAGCACGTATTGGTTTTCGCCAACGCCGACGAAGACGCCGACCGGCCGTTCGCTTCGGGCATCGCCGTAGCCTGCGGTCTCCAACGCCTCATGCGCGCATTCCAGCAGGATGCGCTGCTGCGGATCGGTCACTTCCGCCTCGCGCGGGGTGAAGCCGAAATAGTCGGCGTCGAAGTCGGTCACGTTGTCCAGCAGGCTTCGCACCGGCACGAACCCGGGATGGTCGAGCAGGGCCGGTTCCACTGCGGCATCCAGCAGCTCTTCCCGGCTGAAGCGGCGCAGCGATTCCACGCCGTTGGCGATGTTGGCCCACAGGGTCGCGACGTCGCTGGCGCCGGGAAAACGGCCGGCCATGCCGATCACCGCGATCGCGCATCCTGGGTCGGAGGCGGCGGACTGCTCCGGCGTCGGGCCGACCGCCGCCGGTTGCTGTGTGCCGACCGATATGTGCTCAGACAGTCTGGCGATGGTCGGGTGCGCGAACAGGTCGGTGATGGAGATGTCGACGCCGATGTTGTCGTGGATCTTCTGCCGCAGCGCGATGATGTGCAGCGAGGTGCCGCCCACATCGAAGAAGTTGTCGTGCATCCCGACGCGATCGAGCGCGAGAAGTTCCTGCCAGATGCCGGCCAGCAGCGTTTCGGCCTGGCTTCGGGGTGGGACGTAGTCGTGGCGCGCGAAGGCGCCATCGTCGGGCGCGGGCAACGCGTTGCGGTCGAGTTTGCCGCCGGGGGTCAGCGGCAATGTGTGCAGGATGACGAACGCGGCTGGCACCATGTAGTCGGGCAGGCCGGCGGCCAGGTGCGCGCGTAGTCGCGCGATCAGTTCGGAGGTGCCGTCGTTGCTGCCCGGTTCGCTGTGCGCACGGGGGACGACATAGGCGACCAGGCGCTTGTCTGTGCCCTCGCCACGCGCGAGCACGACGTTGTCGCGCACGTTGGGGTGCGCGGCCAGACGCGCCTCGATCTCGCCCAGTTCGATACGGAAGCCGCGCAGCTTGACCTGGTGGTCGTTGCGGCCGAGAAATTCGATGCTGCCGTCAGGCAGGTGGCGCGCCAGGTCGCCGGAGCGGTACAGGCGCGCGTCGGGATCGGCGACAAACGGGTCCGGCAGGAAGCGTTCGGCGCTGAGTGCCGGACGGTTCAGGTAGCCGCGGGCAACGCCGACGCCGCCGATGCACAGTTCCCCCACCGCGCCGGGCGGCACCAGTTGACCGTGCGCGTCGAGGATGTAGACGCGGGTATTGGCGACGGGGCGGCCGATGAGCGTTGCCGGGTCTTGCGCACGTACCACCTGGCTGGTGGCGTTGACGGTCGTCTCGGTCGGGCCGTAGCAGTTGAACAGCGTCGGCCTGACGCCCCCGTCGCCGAACCAGGCCTGCAGCGCGTGCCGGCTGGTCGCTTCGCCACCGATGACGATGTGGCGCAGCGTCCGCGGCGCACGCGCTTCGCTCCATGCGTCGGCCCACTGCGACCAGAGCGAGGTGGGCAGGCTGAGCGCAGTAATGCCGTGGGCGGTGCAAAGCTCGTTGAACGTGGACGCGGAGGCTAGCCAGGCATCGGTCCGCAGCACCAACGTGGCGCCGCTGCAAAGCGCGCCGAAGATTTCCTCCACCGAGACGTCGAAGCATGGCGACGAGAACTGCAGGAGGCGATCGTGCGCAGTCAGCCCGTAGAGGCTTTTCAGTGCCCAGATCTGATTGCAGACCGAGCCATGTTCGATCATTACGCCCTTGGGGGTTCCGGTGGACCCGGAGGTGTAGATGACGTAGGCCAGGTGGCGGGCGTGCAGGCCGAGGGCATGCGGATCCGGATCGGTCTGCGGCTGTTGGTGCCAGGCCGGATGCGGGTGGTCCAGGTCCAGCACGTGGCGGCCCGGCAGCGCCTCGTCGCCGAGGGCGATGCGGCCGGCGGCATCGACCAGCAGCAGGGCCGGATCGGCATCGTCGAGGATCTGCTGCAGGCGTGCGGCGGGATAGTCCGGATCCAGCGGCACGTAGGCGCCGCCGGCCTTGAGGATGGCGAGCAGGCCCACGAC
>NZ_JACHOH010000003.1:0-681980 GCF_014199795.1 Xanthomonas sp. 3498 | reverse complement strand
GGGAGCCGATCTACGATGCAAGCTCTAAGCTTCAGGAGCGACTGGACTTCCCACACCTCCTCCGATGATCAGTCGGAAGACATGACGCCTGTTTAGGGGCGCCAGGTCCAGATACAAGGAGCGGCTTCAGCCGCGACGGGCTTTCCCGGTAACGCCCCTCGCGGCTGAAGCCGCTCCTACAAAGGCACGTCTTCGTTGTTCGTGCCTGGATGGTGGCGATAGGCGCACATGCAGTTGGGGCACCGCGAACGCCGGTCTAGCGGCGGTGCCGTGTTTCGCCAAGGCGGCGCGTCTTCTGCGCCGCCGTTCGCCATGTGCTACGGCGCGCCGCCGTGGCTCAGAACCAGAACCGCAGGCCGGCGACCCAGCGCGTCTCGCGCATGGCCTCGCCAGCGGCGCGACGCTGATCGGCGGTGTCGCCGAAGCGGCGCACGTGCTCCACGCCGACATACGGCGCAAACCGGCGCGTGACTTCGTAGCGCAGGCGCAACCCACCCTCCACGGTGGTCAGGCCGCTGCCGGTGCGATGCGCCGGATCGTCGCGCGCTGCCAGTTCGGCTTCCAGCCGTGGCTGCAGGATCAGGCGATTGGTCAGCAGCACGTCGTACTCGCCTTCCAGGTGCAGGCTGGCATGGCCGCCTTCGCCGACGTAGAGCATGGCCGACACCTCGAACTTGTACGGCGCCATGCCTTGCACGCCGAACGCGGCAGAGGTCCGCGCGTGGCCCGGCGCGAACGTCTGCCTGCCGCCGATCAGCACGTCCCACCAGGGCGAGATCGCGCGGCCATAGGCCAGTTCCAGCGAGGACGCAATGGTGCGGCCGCCCTCGCGTTCGCCGTCGCTGCGCAGCCATAGCCGGTCGATGTCGCCGCCGTACCAGCCGCGCGCTTCCCAGGCCTGGCCGCTGCCATGGGCGTTGTCCCAGCCCTCCAGGCGATCGACCAGCAAATAGCCGGTGCGCGAGGCGCCGTGCGCCATGCCGTGGTCGCGCAGCACCGGGAACGCGGCCGCACGGTCGGCCGCGGTGATCGGCGGGATCGGCTCGCGCGGCAGCGGCGTGTTGGCGCTCGCGGGACAGTGGCACGCGGTCGCTGTCGGGGCAGGCGCGGGGGGCATCGCGTGGTCCATGCCGTCGTGCGCGGAGTGCGCGTGTTCGCGGTGATCGCCCTGCGACGCCGGC
Organism: Xanthomonas sp. 3498; assembly: GCF_014199795.1. NCBI lineage: Bacteria > Pseudomonadati > Pseudomonadota > Gammaproteobacteria > Lysobacterales > Lysobacteraceae > Xanthomonas > Xanthomonas sp. 3498. The sequence continues at coordinate 680,799 of NZ_JACHOH010000003.1, read as the reverse complement.
GCGGGCGCGTGGTCCATCGTGGCGTGGTCCATGCGAGCGTGCGACATGGCGTCGGCGTGCTCTGCCGTGGTCTGCGTGGCAGGCGCGCCTTGCATGGCCGGCACGTGCGCGGCATGCCCCACGGCTGCGTGGTCCATGGCGCCATGCGTTGCCGTGTCGGGCTGCGCTGCCGCCGCGTCCGCCATGGGCACGGCGGCAGCGGACGCAGGGCAGGCGCAGCGCGCGGCAGCTGCGTCGGCGCCGGTGTCGGCAGCATGGGCATGCTGCGCCTGCGCTGCGGCGTGCGCCAACAGCAGCGCCAGGCCGGTGGCCTGGGCGAGCGGAGCGAGGCGCGAGCGGCTCATGCGTCCACCCGCACTTCGCGCATCATGCCGCCGTCCATGTGATACAGCAGATGACAGTGGTAGGCCCAGCGCCCCAGCGCGTCGGCGCGCACGCGGTAGCTGCGGCGCGTGCCCGGCGGCATGTCCACGGTGTGCTTGCGCACCTGGAAGCGGCCGGCGGCATCCTCCACGTCGCTCCACATGCCGTGCAGGTGGATCGGGTGCTGCATCATCGTGTCGTTGACCAGCACGATGCGCAGGCGCTCGCCGTAGTTGAGCCGCAACGGTTCGGCGCTGGCGAAGGGAATGCCGTCGAAGGACCAGGCGAACTTCTCCATGTTGCCGGTCAGGTGCAGCTGGATCTCGCGTCCCGGCTCGCGTCCGTCCGGATCCTCGAACAGGCTGTGCAGGTCGGCGTAGGTCAGCACGCGGCGGCCGTTGTCGCGCAGGCCGATGCCCGGGTCGTCCAGCCGCGGCGCGGTGGCGGAGGACTGCATGTCCACCAGCGGATTGCCGCGTTCGCTGCGTGGATGCGCAGATGCCGCGGCAGCGCCTGCAGTTGCGTGCGCGGCGTGCTCCATGCCCGGCATGCCGGCCATGGGCATGCTCGCGCCGCAGCCGCCCTCCATGCCGTGCATGGCCGTGCCCGCGCCGTGGTCCATGCCGGCGTGCCCGGCCATCGCGTGGCCCATGTCCTGCATGCGCAGCAGTGGGCGTGGATCGTTCGCCGGCACCGGCGCCTGCAGCCCGTCGCGCACGGCCAAAGTACCGCGGGCGTGACCGGTGCGCCCCATGTCCTGGGCGAACACCGTATAGGCGTCCTGGCCGCTGGGTTCGACCAGCACGTCGTAGGTTTCGGCCGCGGCGATGCGGAACTCGTCCACGCTCACCGGATGCACGTACTGGCCGTCGGCGGCGACCACGGTCATCTTCAGCCCGGGGATGCGCACGTCGAAGTAGCTCATGCTGGAGGCGTTGATGAAGCGCAGCAGCACCTTCTCGCCGGGGCGGAACAGCCCGGTCCAGTTGCCGGCCGGGGTCATGCCGTTGAGCAGGTAGGTGTAGGTGTTGCCGTTGACGTCGGACAGGTCGCTGGGGGTCATGCGCATGCGCCCCCACATGCCGCGGTCGGCGAGGGTGGCGCGCAGCCCGTCCTGCCGCGCGTCGCGCAGGAAATCGCCGACGGTGCGCTGGTACAGGTTGTCGTAGGACGGCATCTGCTTCAGCCGCCGGAACAGCGCGGCCGGGTCCAGGTCGGTCCAGTCCGACAGCAACAGCACGTGCTCGCGGTCGTAGCGGTACGGCGGCGGGTCGCGCGGGTCGATCACGATGGCGCCGTACAGCCCGGCCTGCTCCTGGTGCAGCGAATGGCTGTGGTACCAGTAGGTGCCGGACTGGCGCAGGGCGAAACGGTACTGGTAGGTCTCGCCCGGATAGATGCCGTCGAAGCTCATGCCCGGCACGCCGTCCATGTTGGCCGGCAGCAGCAGGCCGTGCCAGTGCACCGAGGTCTGGGTGTGGCCGGGCAGGCGATTGGCCACGCGGATGGTCACGGTGTCGCCTTCGCGCCAGCGCAGGATCGGTGCGGGCACGCTGCCGTTGACGGCGATGGCGGGGCGCTCGCGCCCGGTGAAGTTGACCCGGGTGCTGCCGATGCTCAGGTCCAGGTCGGTGCCGTGCAGCACGTAGGGTGCGGCGCCGTTGCGGGCGAGCGCGCTGGCCTGGGCGCTGCGCAGCGGCAGCCCGCTGAGGCCGGCGGCGGCGCCCAGCGCCAGCCCGGTGACGAAGCGGCGCCGCGACGGCAGCGCCGGCAGGCCGGAAGAAGATGCGTTCATGTGTCAGGTCCATAAGCGGATGCGATGTGCCGCGCAGCGCCGACGGGGCGCTGCAGGCACGGACGCGGCAGCGTCTGTGCGCCGCCGCCAGGAGACCGCCCGTGGGGCGGCCGCTCGCGCTCAGGCGCTGGGAGGGCGTTCCAACCGCGGCAGGCCGGGCGCACCGTGCGCGGCCTGGGAAGCGGCGGCGACCAGGGTGCGGGGCATGCGCGGCAGTGCCAGCGGCATCGCCAGGAGGGCCGGCAACGGTTGCGCATGCGGACATTGGCAGCCCGCCATGCCGCCGCAGCCGCCGTGCTTGCCGGCATGGTCGTGGCAGGGGCCGTCGTGATCCGTCGGTGGCGGTGGCGGCGCGTCGTGGCAGGGCATCGCCGCATGCGCCGGCGCCGCGCTGGCCATCGTGGCAGCCGTGTCGTGCGTCGAGGGGCCGTGCGTTGCCATGCCCGGCATCGCCATGGCGGCCGCGGTGCCGTTGAGCAGCAGGCTCAGGCACAGCAGCAGGCGCATCAGGACGGCGAAGGTCGGCACAGGCGGCAGGGTGACGGCGGGAAGCGCAGAGGATACCGAAGCCGGCGTGGGCGGCAAGCGACTGCCGCGCGGGAAGGCTTGACTCTGGACCCGACTCCAGGGAGTAGGGTGTGCGCATGCGATCCGATCCCGCCACCGTCCGCTTCACCATCGGCGCGCTCGCCCGCCAGGCCGACGTCGCCATCGATACCGTGCGCTACTACGAGCGCCAGGGGCTGCTGCCGCCCGCCCCGCGCCGCGCCTCCGGCTACCGCGAGTACGACGCCGCGGCGGTGCAGCGGGTGCGCTTCATCCGCCGCGCCAAGGAACTGGGCTTTTCGCTGGAGGAGATCGGCGAGCTGCTGGCGCTGCAGGACGATCGCGTGCACGGCGTGGAGGGCATCAAGCAGCGCGCCAGCGCGCGCCTGCAGGCGCTGGACCGGCGCATCGCCGAACTGACCGAGATGCGCGACACCCTGGCGGTGCTGGTCGAGGAGTGTCCCGGCCGCGGTGTGCCGGACGCCTGCCCGATCCTGGGCGACGTCCGCGGCGATGCCGCCGGCGAGCCGCGGCGATGAGCGCGGACCGCGCCACCGCCTCGTTGACCTTGCCGGTGCAGGGCATGACCTGCGCCGCCTGCGCGGCCGGCGTGGAGAAGGCGTTGCAGCGCCTGCCCGGGGTCGCGGCGCAGGCCAGCTACGCCGGCGCGCGCGTGCAGGTCGACTACGACCCGCAGCAAGTGGACCTGCCGACACTGCTGCAGCGCATCCAGCAGGCCGGCTACAGCGTGCCGACCCAGACCCTGACCCTGGAACTCAGCGGCCTGCATTGCGCCTCCTGCGTGGCGACGATCGACGCGGTGCTGGCGAAGACCCCGGGCGTGCTCGCCGGCCACGCCAACCTGGCCTCGGCCAAGGCGCGGGTGGAGATCGTGAACGGTGCGGTCGCGCCGGCGGAGCTGATCGCGCGGATCGCCCGTGCGGGATTCGGCGCGCGCGTCGCGCAGGCCATGGACCCCGAGCAGCTGGCCGAGCGCGACCGCAGCGAGCGCCGCGCCTGGCGGCGCGAGCTGGGAATGTTCGCAGCGGCGGTGCTGCTGACCCTGCCGTTCTGGGGGCAGATGCTCGGCATGCTGGACGGCGACGCCTTGCGCGGTGCGCACGCCGAGCCGCTGCCGCGCTGGCTGCAGTGGCTGCTGGCGACGCCGGTGCAGTGCTGGGTCGGCGCGCGCTTCTACCGCGCCGGCTACCGCGCGCTGCGCAACGGCAGCGCCAACATGGACGTGCTGGTCGCGCTGGGCACCGGCATGGCCTATCTGTACAGCGCCGTGGTCACCGTGGCCGGCCTGCACGACCAGCACGTGTACTTCGAGGCCAGCACCAGCGTCATCACCCTGGTCTTGCTCGGGCGCCTGCTCGAGGCGCGCGCCAAGCGTCGCACCACTGCGGCGGTGCGCGCGCTGCTCGACCTGGCGCCGACCACCGCACGGGTCGAGCGCGACGGCGTCATCGTGGAGGTGGATGCGGCGGAACTGGCGGTCGGCGACGTGTTCGTGGTCGCTGCCGGCGAGCGCGTGCCGGTGGACGGCGAGGTGCTCGACGGCCACTCCAGCGTGGACGAGGCGATGCTCTCCGGCGAGGCGCTGCCGGTGGCCAAGGCACCGGGCAGCCGCCTGCATGCGGCCACGGTCAACCAGCTTGGCCTGTTGCGCGCGCGCGCCACCGGCGTTGGCGCGGACACGCTGCTGGCGCAGATCGTGCGCATGGTCGATGCCGCGCAAGGCTCGCGCGCGCCGATCCAGCGCCTGGTCGATCGCATCGCCGCGGTGTTCGTGCCGGCGGTACTGGCCATCGCCGCGATCACCCTGGGCGCGACCTGGGCGCTGGGCGGCAGCTTCGCCGACGCCCTGGTGCACGCGGTGGCGGTGCTGGTGATCGCCTGCCCGTGCGCGCTGGGCCTGGCCACGCCGACCGCGATCATGGTCGGCACCGGCGTCGGCGCGCGCGCCGGCATCCTGATCCGCGACGCCGAGGTGCTGGAACGCGCCCGCGCGCTGACCGCGCTGGTGGTCGACAAGACCGGCACCCTGACCCTGGGCCAGCCGCAGGTGACCGCGGTGCTGGTCGCCGACGAGGCCGAGGCCGCGCCGCTGTTGCGCCTGGCCGCGGCGCTGGAGACCGGGTCGGCGCATCCGCTGGCGCGCGCCATCGTGCAGCGCGCCGCCGACCTGGGCGTGCGCGCGGCGGTGCCGGCGCCGCTGGCCGAGGCAGTGCAGACGCTGCCGGGGCAGGGCGTGCGCGGCCGCGTGGACGGGCGCGAGGTCGCGCTGGGGGCGCTGGCGTGGCTCGACGGCCTGGTCGCCGTGCCGGCCGACCCGACGCTGCGCCGCCAGGCCGAGGCGGCGCAGGCGCAGGGCCAGAGCGTGGTCGGGGTGGCGGTGGACGGCGCCGTGGCCGGCTACATCGCCATCGCCGATCCGCTGCGCGAGGACGCCGCCGAGGCGGTGGCGTTGCTGCAGGCGCGCGGTATCGCCGTGACCATGCTCAGCGGCGACAACCGCCACGCGGCGCAGGCGGTGGCCGCGCGACTCGGTATCGAGCAGGTGCAGGCCGAGGTGCTGCCGCAGGACAAGGCCGCGCATGTGCGCCAGCTGCAGGCCGTGCCGGGCGCACACGTGGGCATGGTCGGCGACGGCATCAACGACGCCCCGGCGCTGGCCGCGGCCGACGTCAGTTTCGCCATCGGCAGCGGTTCGGACATCGCCATCGAGGCGGCCGACGTGGTGCTGATGCACGGCGACCTGGCCGGCGTCGCCGCCGCCATCGACCTGTCCGCGGCGACCGTGCGCAAGATCCGCCAGAACCTGTTCTTCGCCTTCGTCTTCAACGGCCTGGGCATCCCGCTGGCCGCGTTCGGCCTGCTCAACCCGGTGATCGCCGGCGCGGCGATGGCGCTGAGTTCGGTCTCGGTGCTGGGCAACGCGCTGCTGCTGAATCGCTGGCGTGCGCAGTGAGCGCGTGTTCGATTTCTTCACTTTGGAGCCTGACATGCAACATCTCGATCTCCTCGTCCACGGCATGAGTTGCGGCGGCTGCAGCGCGCGGCTGCAGCGGGTGCTGGACGCCTGTCCGGGCGTGAGCGCCAGCACGGTGGTGCTGGAGGGCGGGCGCGTGGGCATCGACTACGACCCCGCGCGCATCGACGTGGCCGCGCTGGAGCAGGCGATCGCCGACGCCGGTTTCAGCGTGGCCGCCGGCTGAGCGCCGCCCCGGCGCCACGCCACGCCGGGTGAACGCCGGCGTGGCGGCCGCGGTCGCGCATGACCCGGGCGCGTGCCGGGCGTGTATCGTGGGCGCGGTTTCTCCGCTCCCGCACCGCCATGACCCATCGCGCTTGGGTGGCCGCCGCCATCCAGAAGATCGAAGCCGACTTCAACCGCTCGGCCGACACCCATCTGATCCCGCTGGACCTGCCCGGTTTCCCCGGCATCGACCTGTATTTCAAGGACGAATCCAGCCATCCCACCGGCAGCCTCAAACATCGCCTGGCGCGCTCGCTGTTCCTGTACGCGCTGGCCAACGGCTGGCTGCGCGAGGGGCGGCCGGTGATCGAGGCCTCCAGCGGCTCCACGGCGGTGTCCGAGGCGTACTTCGCGCGCCTGCTGGGGCTGCCGTTCATCGCGGTGATGCCGGCGACGACCTCGCCGGAAAAGATCGCCGCGATTGAGTTCCAGGGCGGGCGCTGCCACCTGGTCGGGCGCGCCTGCGACCTGCATGCCGATTCGGTGCAACTGGCACGCGAGACCGGCGGCCATTTCATGGACCAGTTCCTCTACGCCGAACGCGCCACCGACTGGCGCGCCAACAACAACATCGCCGAATCGATCTTCCGGCAGATGCAGGAGGAGCCGCACCCGATCCCGGCCTGGATCGTGTGCAGCCCCGGCACCGGCGGCACCGCGGCCACGCTCGGGCGCTACGTGCGCTATCGGCGCCATCCCACCCGCATCCTGTGCGCGGATCCGGAGGTGTCGCTGTTCTTCGACGGCTACCGCGAGGCGCTGGCCGGGCGCGACTACGCCGGCCTGGAAAGCACCGGCGGCTCGCGCATCGAAGGCATCGGTCGGCCGCGGGTGGAGCCGAGCTTCATCCCCAGCTGCGTGGATGCGATGGTCAAGGTGCCCGACGCGCTGAGCCTGGCGGCGATGCGCTACGTCAGCGCGCGCCTGGGCCGGCGCGTGGGCGGCTCCACCGGCACCAACTTCGTCGGCGTGCTGCAGGCGGCCACGCGCATGCGCGAGCAGGGCCGCAGCGGCGCCATCGTCACCATCCTGTGCGACAGCGGCGAGCGCTACGTGCACAGCTACTACCGGCCGCAGTGGTACGCCGAGCACGGCATCGACGTGGACCAGGCCGATGCGCAGCTGGCCGCGGCGGTGGCCGGCGCCGGGTTGCCGCCGCTGCCTTGTGCCGCGCTGGACTAACCGCCATCTCACTGCCATGGCCGGCGCCGCCGGCCTTCCTTCCGTGACCGAGACTTCCGCGATGACCAATCCCCTGCTCGATTTTTCCGGCCTGCCGCGCTTCGATGCGATCCAGCCCGAGCACATCGGCCCGGCGATCGACACCCTGCTGGCGCAGGCCGAGGCCGCGGTGGCAGCCGCCGAGACCGTGGCGCCGGTGCGCTGGGACAACTTCGTGGCGCCGCTGGACGACGCCACCGAGCGCCTGTGGCGCGCCTGGGGCCAGGTGAGCCACCTGCAGGCGGTGGTCAACACACCGGCGCTGCGCGAGGCCTACAACGCCAACCTGCCCAAGGTGACGCGCTTCTCCAGCGCGCTGGGGCAGAACCTGGCGCTGTTCGCGCAGTACCGCACGCTGGCGCAATCGCCGGAGGCGGCAACGCTCGGCCCGGCGCAGCGCAAGGTGCTGGACAACGCGTTGCGCGATTTCCGCCTGGGCGGCGCCGAACTGAGCGAGGCCGACAAGCAGCGCTTCGCCGCGATCCAGGAAGAACTGTCGGCGCTGTCGGCCAAGTTCTCGCAGAACGTGCTCGACGCCACCGATGCGTGGTCGCTGTTGATCGACGACGAGGCGCGCCTGGCCGGCCTGCCCGAGGACAGCATCGCCGCCGCGCGCGCAGCGGCCGAACGCGATGGCCAGGCGGGCTGGAAGCTGACCCTGCAGATGCCGTGCTACCTGCCGGTGCAGATGTACGCCGAGGATCGCGCGCTGCGCGAGACGCTGTACCGCGCCAACGCGATCCGCGCCTCGGAGTTCGGCGATGCGGCGCTGGACAACAGCGCGGCGATCGGTCGCATCCTCGCCTTGCGCGGCGAACTGGCCGCGCTGCTCGGCTTCGCCAGCTACGCCGAGTATTCGCTGGCCACGAAGATGGCGCAGGATCCCGCACAAGTGCTCGACTTCCTGCACGATCTGGCCGCACGCGCCAAGCCCTACGCGCAGCGCGACCGCGCCGAACTGGAGGCATTCGCGCGCGAGCATCTGGGCCTGGACACGCTGGAAGCCTGGGACCTGGCCTATGCCGGCGAGAAGCTCAAGCAGGCGCGCTACAGCTTCTCCGAGCAGGAAGTGAAGCGCTACTTCACCGAGCCCAAGGTGCTGGACGGCCTGTTCGGCCTGATCCACGACCTGTACGGCTTGCGCGTGGAGGCCGACAGCGCGCCGGTGTGGCATCCGGACGTGCGTTTCTTCCGCCTCAGCGACGCGCAGGGGCGCCTGGTCGGGCAGTTCTATCTGGACCTGTACGCGCGCGAAGGCAAGCGTGGCGGCGCCTGGATGGACGATTGCCGCAATCGCCGCGAGCGCGCCGACGGCGTGCAGACCCCGCTGGTGTACCTGGTGTGCAACTTCGGCCGCGGCAGCGACGGCAAGCCGGCCACCTTCACCCACAACGAAGTCACCACCCTGTTCCACGAGATGGGCCACGGCCTGCACCAGTTGCTGACCCAGGTCGGCGAACTGGGCGTGGCCGGCATCAACGGCGTGGAATGGGATGCGGTGGAACTGCCCAGCCAGTTCATGGAGAACTTTTGCTGGGAATGGCCGCGCCTGCAGGCGATGACCGCCCACGTGGACAGCGGCGAGCCGCTGCCGCGCGCACTGTTCGACAAGATGCTGGCGGCGAAGAACTACCAGAGCGGCATGTTCACCGTGCGCCAGCTCGAGTTCGCGCTGTTCGACATGCAGTTGCACCACGACTTCGATGCGCAGGCCGACAGCGTGCTGCAGTTGCTCGAGCGCGTACGCGACGAAGTGGCGGTGAATCGGCCGCCGGCCTGGAATCGCTTCCCGCACCAGTTCAGCCACATCTTCGCCGGCGGCTATGCGGCCGGCTACTACAGCTACAAATGGGCCGAGGTGCTCAGCGCCGACGCCTATGCGGCGTTCGAGGAAGCGCCTGACCAGTTGCCCGCCACCGGCGCGCGCTTCCTGCGCGAGATCCTCTCGCGCGGCGGCAGCCGTCCGGCGCTGGAGAACTTCACCGCCTTCCGCGGCCGCGCGCCGGAGCTGGAGGCGCTGCTGCGGCACAGCGGCATGGCGGGGTAAGCGGGGATTCGAGAGTTGGGATTGGGGATTTGTGATTTTTCGCGAGTGCATGGCATTCCTCGCGCTTCTGGCTTTGTTGTAGGAGCGGCTTCAGCCGCGACGGGGCATTACCGGTAACGCCTGTCGCCGCCGAAGCCGCTCCTGCAGAAAATGGCTTGCCAATGTTTGGCTCCGCACAGCACGTTGCCGCCCCCAATCCCCAATCCCCAATCCCCGCTTTCAACAGCCACAGGCTGGTCATCCCCAATCCCCAATCCCCAATCCCCAATCCCCAATCCCGGCTCCTCTGTGCTAGAACAAAACGCAGCGGCACGGCGATCTTCGCCGCCGCGATCGCGGCGCAGGAGCGGCCGCTGCGCACAAGGAGGACCGCATGAAGCGAGCAGGGTGGTGGACGCCGTTGCTGTTGGGCATGGCCGCGCCAGCGTTGGCGCAGGACGGCAGCGGCACGGTGCGCATCGGCGCCAGCCTGCGTGCCGGCCCCGCACCGGAGTATCCGCGCGTGGTCACCCCGGTCACCGACGAGGCGCTGCGGGTGCATGGCTGCACCCGCGACTGGGCCTGGTGCGATGTCAGTTGGCGCGAGAAACGCGGCTGGCTGCCGGCCGGTGCGATCGACTTCAACGCCCAGGAACAGGGCGTTGCGCCCGGCGTGCCCACGGTCGGCTTTGCGCTGGACCGCTATTGGGACACGCACTATCGCGGTCAGCCGTGGGCGCGCGAACGCGCGCGCTATCGATCGCTGGAAAGCACCGCGACCGCGGCCGGCCCGGCGCAGATTCCTGCCCCGCTGCAGCGCCAGTTGGCGCCGCAATGGCGGACGCCGCCGTCGCCTGCGTCCGCGTCCGAGGCGGTGAGCGCCACGCCGCAATGGACGCCGCCCGGCGAGCAGATGTACCAGATCCCGCCGCCGGACGCGCTCAATCCCCGCTACAACAAGGAACTGGCGAAGGAGTTGCAACGCCAGGACGACGACCGCCGCCAGCGCGAATCGATGGGACTGATGCCCGTGCCGCCGCCTGCGTCCGCGCCATCGGCATCGCCGTCGTGGCCGCCGTCGCCGGCGACGATCCAATGGGTCGAGCGGCATCCGCCGAAGCCGAGTTCGCCACCACCGCCACCACCGCCGCCACCACCGCCACCACCACCGCCGCCACCACCGCCACCACCGCCACCACCGCCACCACCGCCTCCGCCTCCGCCTTCAGCGCCACCGGCCAAGCCGGAAGCGCACAAGGACCACGACGCCGGGCGTCGCGACGTCAGGCAACTGGAGCGTTGACGCGCGGCACGCTGCCGCTCCTGGCAGCGTGCGCGTTTGGCCCGGCTCAGGCCTTGGCGAACACCAGCGCGGCGTTGGTGCCGCCGAAGCCGAAGCTGTTGGACATCACCGTGCGCAACGCGGCATCGCGGCTCTCGCGGACGATCGGGAAGCCCTCGGCGCGGGGATCCAGCGTGTCGATGTTGGCCGAGCCGGCGATGAAGCCGTCGCGCAGCATCAGCAGGCAGTAGATCGCCTCGTGCACGCTGGCCGCGCCCAGCGAATGTCCGGACAGCGCCTTGGTCGAGGACAGCGGCGGCACCGCATCGCCGAACACCGCGCGCACCGCGTCCAGCTCGGTGACGTCGCCCAGCGGCGTCGAGGTGCCATGGGTGTTGAGGTAGTCGATCGGAGTGTCCACGCCCTGCAGCGCCATGCGCATGCAGCGCACCGCGCCTTCGCCGGACGGGGCGACCATGTCGGCGCCGTCGGAGGTCACGCCGTAGCCGACCAGTTCGGCATGGATGCGCGCCCCGCGCGCTACCGCGCGCTCGTAGTCCTCCAACACCAGCATGCCGCCGCCGCCGGCGATGACGAAGCCGTCGCGCGCGGCATCGTAGGGCCGCGACGCCACCGCCGGCGTGTCGTTGAAGCCGGTGGACAGCGCGCCCATCGCGTCGAACATCAGGCTCATGGTCCAGTCCAGCTCTTCGCCGCCGCCGGCGAACATCACGTCCTGCTGGCCGTGGCGGATCAGGTCCGCCGCCGCGCCGATGCAGTGCGCCGAGGTCGCGCAGGCCGCCGACAGCGAATAGCTCACGCCCTTGATCTTGAACGCGGTGGCCAGGCTGGCCGACACCGCCGAACACATCGTGCGCGGCACCATGTACGGGCCGACCTTGCGCACGCCGCGGTTGCGCAGCAGGTCCGCCGCTTCCACCTGCCAGTGGCTGGAGCCGCCACCGGAGCCGGCGATCAGGCCGATGCGCGGATCGCTGATCGCCGCCTCGTCCAGACCGGCATCGGCCAGCGCATCGCGCAGCGCCAGATAGGCGTAGGCCGAGGCATCGCCCATGAAGCGCTTGAGCTTGCGGTCGATCGCCGCGTCCAGGTCCAACTGCACATCGCCGCCGACCTGGCTGCGCAGGCCGGCTTCCACCGCCTGCGGGTTATGGCGGATGCCGGGCTGGCTTTCGCGCAATGCGCGCGACACGCTGTTCAGGTCGTTGCCCAGGCACGAAGTGATGCCCATCCCGGTAATTGCCACGCGCCGCATCAGAATGCCTCCGTCGAAGTGAACAGGCCCACGCGCATGTCCTTGGCGGTATAGATCTCGCGCCCATCCACCGACATGCGGCCATCGGCCACCGCCATCACCAGCTTGCGGTTGATCACCCGGCTGATGTCGATCTCGTAGACCACCTGCCTGGCGGTGGGCAGCACCTGCCCGGTGAACTTCACCTCGCCCACGCCCAGCGCACGGCCACGGCCGGGTGCGCCCAGCCAGGTCAGGAAGAAGCCGGTCAACTGCCACATCGCATCCAGGCCCAGGCAGCCGGGCATGACCGGGTCGCCGATGAAATGGCAGCCGAAGAACCACAGGTCCGGGCGGATATCCAGTTCGGCGCGGATCACGCCCTTGCCGTGCGCGCCGCCGGTCTCGTCGATGGCGACGATGCGGTCGAACATCAGCATCGGGTCGTTGGGCAGGCGCCCGGCGTCGGCGCCGAACAGCTCGCCGCGTGCGCTGGCGAGCAATTGCTCGCGAGAATAGGAGGACAGACGACTCATGAGCGGAACATTCCCAGGCGAGACAGTCGAGGCGCGCAAGAGTGCATGAGCCTTGCGCGTTCAATCAAACGTTTTATCCGTACGCACGCGTAGTGTCGGCATCTGCGGCGGCGCGCGCACTGCGCCGGATCAAGGCGCGCATTCTCAGCCCGTGCGCAGTGCGGGGCTTATCATGCGCACACCGTTCGCAGGCGTAGGGTATGGGGTCGATGCGCAAGATCATTCACGTCGACATGGATGCGTTCTACGCGTCCGTGGAGCAGCGTGACGATCCGGCGCTGCGCGGCAAGCCGGTGGTGGTGGCCTGGCGCGGCATGCGCTCGGTGGTGTGCGCCGCCTCCTACGAGGCGCGCGTGTTCGGCGTGCGCTCGGCGATGCCGGCGCTGCGCGCCGAGCGGCTGTGCCCGGACGCGATCTTCGTGCCGCCGGATTTCGCTCGTTACAAGGCGGTGTCACGGCAGGTGCGCGAGATCTTCCAGCGCCACACCGACATGATCGAGCCGCTGTCGCTGGACGAGGCCTACCTGGACGTCACGGCGCCCAAGGGCGAATTGCGCACGGCCACCGAGATCGCCCAGACCATCCGCGCGCAGATCCGCGAGGAAACGGCGCTGACCGCCTCGGCCGGGATCGCGCCGAACAAGTTCCTGGCCAAGATCGCCTCGGACTGGCGCAAGCCCGACGGCCAGTTCGTGATCCGTCCGCATCGCGTGGACGCGTTCCTGACGCCGTTGCCGGTGAACAAGGTGCCCGGCGTGGGCAAGGTGATGGAGGCCAAGCTGGCGGAACTGGGCATCGCCACCGTCGGCGACCTGCGCGCGCGCGGCGAGGCCGAACTGGAAGCGCGCTTCGGCAGCTTCGGCCTGCGCCTGTACCAGCGTGCGCGCGGCATCGACGAACGCCCGGTGGAGTCGGACCAGCCGGTGCAGTCGATTTCCTCCGAAGACACCTTCGCCGAAGACCTGGCGCTGGACGCACTGGAGCCGGCGATCCGGCAACTGGCCGAGAGGACCTGGAACGCCACCCGCCGCACCGACCGCATCGCGCGCACGGTGGTGCTGAAGCTGAAGACCGCGCAGTTCCGCATCCTCACCCGCAGCTTCACTCCGGAGCAGCCGCCGGATTCGCTGCAGGCCTTGATCGACATCGCCCTTGCGCTGCGCGAGCGCGTGGACCTGCCGACGTCCACCCGTTATCGCCTGGTCGGCGTGGGCCTGTCCGGCTTCCACGAACGCGAGCCGGGACAGGCGCAGGGGTGCTTGTTCGGTTGAGCTGGTCGCGCGCGGAAGCTGTATCGTGTTCTACTGGTGCATGGATTGAAACGGGTTGTTGTAGCCGTCGAGGATGCCGAGTTGGCAGCCGCACCTTCACGGGTGCAGAGGTCGAAATAGGAACGGCTGCACCATAGGCAGCGTCTGTCGCAGTCCTGCCCTTAAGTGTGCGTGGATTGAAACCCGATCCGGGACAGCCAAGACAGGCACCAGCTCCAGTCGCACGGTTACCGGCGTGGATTGAAAGCCAAGGGAGACGCGAGCGAACCGGAAACGTGGCCTTCGCCTCTTCCGCGTCGGGACTGAAGTCCCTCCCACAGGGGCATGCTGCAAGGATTGGAACACCGACTTCATCGTCTGGTCATGCTGATCGGCCTTGTGGCGACCGCATACCAGCCTTGCCCCACCTACAATGCGCACTTCCCCCTCCCGCATTGGCACGACATGACGTTCCCCTACGCATTGGTGGTGTTCGACCTGGACGGCACCCTGGTCGACAGCGGCGCCGACATCGCCGAGGCGTTGAACCGCACGCTGGCCGACTTCGGCCTGCCGCGCGTGCCGGAGGCGACCGTGCTCGGCTGGATCGGCGAGGGTGTGCGCAAGCTGGTCGAGATCGCCTGGCGGCATGCCGGCGACGCCACGCCGCTCGAGACGGTGATGCCGACCTTCATGCGCCACTACGCCGAATGCCTGTTGCGCAGTCCGCGGCTGTATCCCGGCGCGGCCGAGGCGCTCGCGCAACTGCACGCGGACGGAGTCACGCTGGCGCTGTGCACCAACAAGCCGTCGGCGATGGTGCCGCCTTTGCTGCGCCATCTGGGCGTGGCCGATCTGTTCTCTGCGGTGCTGGGCGGCGACAGCCTGCCCGAACGCAAGCCCAGCCCGGCGCCGCTGCTGCACCTGGCACAGCAGTTCGCGCAACCGCCGGCACGCTGCCTGATGGTCGGCGATTCGGGGACCGACCTGCAGGCCGGGCAGGCCGCCGGCATGCCGGTGGCGCTGGTGCGCTACGGCTATCCGCGCGATCTGGATCTGGCCACCGCCGATGTGGTGCTGCTGATGGACGACCTGCGCGAGCTGCTGCAACTGCGTTGATACGACGGCGGTTCAAGCACCGCGGAGCAGCGCAAAGATCGGGATGCGGTTGAACGGCTTCAGCCGCGACAGGCTTTCCCGGCAAAGCCCGGCGCGGCTGAAGCCACTCCCACAATCCATGACGCAGTACGCCCCTCTCCCCCCGGGAGAGGGGTTGGGGTGAGGGTACGGGCGCGTAGCGGGCGCCGAACTGTGAGGTTTGTGCAGCGATGCATGAGCACGAAGGCGGGTGTTTGCGTTCGAAAGCCAGCGGCCCTTATCGCGCGCGACCAATTGCGCGATGCGTGGCGCATGCCTGCGTTGAGAATGCGCGCATCTGCATCCGACGTGGTCGCACATCCCGCCTTTCGTAGGAGCGGCTTCAGCCGCGACGGGAGTTCGCGGGAAAGCCTGTCGCGGCTGAAGCCGCTCCTACAAAAAAGACGCGCGTGTTTTCCGTGCGGGCTGCCCCGCGCCACGCCCGCCGGCGCAGCACGGGACGCCGACTCAGCGCGCCGCCGGCGCGTAGCGCAGGGTCAGCGCGTACTCGCGGCCCGGCTGGTTGTACCAGTTGATGGTCTGGTAGTCGCGGTCGAACACGTTGCTGGCCTTGGCCTGCAGCGTCCAGTCCGGGGTGAACGCGTATTCCGCGCGCAGGTCGACGGTGCCGTAGCCGGCCAGGCGTACGCGGTTGGCCGCGTCGTCGAAGCGGTGGCCGCTGCCGAAGACGGTGACGCCGAGCTTGACCGGGCCGATGCCGCGATCCACGTCCAGGCGCGCGGTGTTCTGCGCGCGGCGCGCCAGCCAGTTGTCGCGGTTGTCGCCATCGCTGCGGTTGCGCGGGTCGGTGTGGCTCAGCTGCGCCGACAGTTCCCAGCCGGCCAGCAATGCATAGCCGGTCAGTTCGGCGCCGCGGATGCGCGCCTCGTCCACGTTGACCGGCAGGAAGCTGATCGCGTCGTAGGAGATCAGGTCCTTGACCCGGGTCTCGTAGGCGTTGAAGGTCCAGTTCCAGCTGTCGGCGTACTGCGCCACGCCCAGGTTGCCGCTCTTGGAACGCTCCGGCTTCAACTCCGGATTGCCGGCGAACGGGTAGTACAGGTCGTTGAAGGTCGGCGCCTTAAAGCCGGTGCCGACGCTGGCGGTGAGCTTGAGGCCATGCGCCAGCGCCAGGCCCCAGCCGAGGCTGCCGGTGGTGTGCTCGCCGAACTGCTCGTTGTCGTCGCTGCGCACGCTGGCCTGCACCTGCTGCGCGCCGAAACGGCCCTGGTACTCGGCGAACACGCCGGTGTTGTCGCGGCTGTCGACGTCGAAAGCGGTGGTGCTGGTGACGTGCTCGCGTTGCCAGTCGCTGCCGACGCTGAGCAGGTGGCCTTCGGCCAGGGTGATGTCGCCCTGCAGCGCGGCGGTGTCGCGGCGGCTGTCGAAGGTGCTGACGAAGTTGCGGGTGCGCGCGCCGGGGGCACGATAGTAGCTGTCGGCGTCGTCGACGTTGCGACCGAGCTGCGCGGCCAGGTGCAGGCGATCGGACGGGGTCCAGTCCAGCTTGCCGCCGAACACCTGCTGGGTGTTGTCGGCCTCGTTGCCGGCGAACAGCGGATCGCCGTCGTACTCGTTGCGGCTGTCGATGTTCAGCGCCTGGCCTTCGATGCGCAGCGTGTCGGTCAGCGCGTAGCCGCCGCGCGCGCTCAGCGAGACGTTGCGGTAGCCGTCGCGGTCGGGCTGGTCGACGAAGCAGCCGGCGAACAGCGTGGCCGAGCCGTTGCAGGCATTGATGCCGTCGGTCTTCTGGTAGCCGCCCTGCACGGCCAGCCAGCCGCGCTCGCCGCGGTTGCTGAAGCCGGCGCCGGCCTCGCGCAGGCCGTGGCTGCCGCCGCCCAGGCTCAGGTTCTGCTGGAAGCCTTGACCGCCGCGGCGGGTGAAGATCTGGATGACGCCGCCGATCGCGTCGGAGCCGTACAGGCTCGACCGCGGGCCACGCACGATCTCGATGCGCTCGATCTGGCTCAGCGGCAGGTCCTGGAACGCGGCCAGGCCGGCGCTGGCCGAGCCGATGCGCACGCCGTCCACCAGCACCAGCACGTGGTCCGATTCGCTGCCGCGCAGGCTCAGCGTGGTCAGCTTGCCCAGGCCGCCCTGATTGGAGATGCCGATGCCGGCGCGACCCTGCAGCAGCTGCGCCAGCGACGTGGCCTGGCTGCGCTCGATCTCCGCGCGGTCGATGACCTGCGCCGGGACCACGCTGTCCTCCACCGAGATCTGAGTGCGGGTGGCGGTGACCAGGACCTGGTCGAGATCGGTGGCGGCGTCGGCGGCGTGGGCCAGCGCGGGCAGGGACAGGGCGGACGCGATCGCGACCGAAAGCAGGCGGGACGACATGGGTGGCAACTCCGGCGCGCGGCTGCGCGCTGTGACGGCGAGGGAGTCGCGAACGGAAGGTGCAAGCGGACGGCGCCGAACGCGGCGCGGCACGCCGCGACGCCCTCCGCATCGCAACCAGTGAGCTGCAAGGCCGGTCTCCGGGCTGGCGATCGGGGAGGCGGACCTCCCGGCTGCGACGCCTTCCCATGCCGTGGCACAGTGGCGAAAGTCGTCAGCGCGGATCGCTTACCGTTGCGGGGGCAGCGCCGGCCTTGTCGCAAGACGCACCGGCTTCCCGTTTCAACCCGCTGGCCGGAGCCGGTGGGTCACCTTGAAGCGGCGCGATTGTACGCGATCGCCGCTGGCTGCGCGGGGTAGGGCATGCCCATCCATCCCGGGGATGCGGCTTTGGGTCTGGCAGGCGCGCCACCGGTGTTGCGTGGCGCAGCGCCGACGGGTAGTCAGGTCGGGCCGCGCGGCGCAGGCGACATGCCGGCCAGACCTCGCCCGAAGGGCTGTGATCGCGTGCGTCCGTGGTCGCGTCGTCGCTCGGGCGCGGACTCACGTCCACGTTCTGCGTTGTCACAGGCATGCGCAATCAAGGCGCGGCATGCTTGGGGATGCGGCAACGCCCTAGTCGGCGTGGGTGCCGTGGCCGTCGTCGTCGCCGTGATGGTCGGCCACCGGCGTGTCGTGCGCCTCGTGCGCGTAGGCGCCGTCGGCAGCGTCGTCGCCGCGCGTGTCGTCGCGGTCGAAATGGGTGGTCGCCACCGGCCCGGCAACGGGCAGGCCGCGCTGCGCCGGCAGCGCCGCCGTCGCGGTCTCCAGCTCGCCCAGCAACTGCGCGCGCCGCGCCTCGGACAGTTCCTGCCAGTGACAGCCGCTGAGCGCGCCTTCCAGCGAATACAGCAGGTTGAGGCTGGGCTTGAAGCCGGCGCGCTTGACCTTGACGAAGGCGCCGACCGCGCCGGCCGCCTCCAGGTCCTGCTGCGTGCGCACGCCGACCTGGCGCAGCCAGGCCGCACTCTTGGGGCCGATGTTGCGCAGCTTGGCCGTGCTCATCGCAGGCTGTCGACGAAGACCTGGGCGATCGCTTCCAGGCCGCGCTGGTCGTCGGCGTCGAAGCGGGCCAGGTCCGGGCTGTCCAGGTCGAACACGCCGACCAATGCACTGTCGCGCAGCAGCGGCACCACCAGTTCCGAGCGCGAGGCGGAATCGCAGGCGATGTGCCCGGGGAACGCCTCCACGTCGTCGATGCGCTGGGTCTGGCCGCTGCTGGCAGCCGCGCCGCACACGCCCTTGTGCAACGGAATGCGCACGCAGGCGGGCAGGCCCTGGAACGGGCCGACCACCAGTTCCTTGCCGTCGTAGAGATAGAAACCGACCCAGTTCAGCCGCGGCAGCGCGTGATACACCAGCGCGGCCAGGTTGGCGGCATTGGCGATGCGGTCGGGCTCCCCGGCGACCAGGGCACGGGCCTGGTCGAGCAACTGGGCGTACTGTTCCGGCTTGCTGCCGGTGAGCGAGGACGAGGCGAACATCGCGCGAGTCTAGCAGCGCGCTGCGTCCGCCGGCACCGCGGCGGCTGACGCGCGCGGCGCGCCCGGCTATCCTGCGCGCCGCCGCGCGTCCCGCCGGCCAACCGACAGGGTTTTCGCATGGCTGTTCCCGCCTTCTACGTCACCGGCACCGATACCGGCATCGGCAAGACCATCGCCAGCACCGCGCTGCTGCATGCCTTGCGCGCGCGTGGCCAGCGCGCGGTGGGCATGAAGCCGGTCGCCAGCGGCTGCAGTCGCGACGCCGACGGCTGGCGCAACGAGGACGCGCTTGCCCTGCAGGACGCGAGCACGCCGCGGCCGGCCTACGCCGATCTCAATCCCTACGCGCTGCCGCTGCCGCTGGCGCCGGAATTGGCCGCCGCCGATGCCGGCGTGCAACTGGAACTGGCGCCGATCGCCGCCGCCTTCGAACGCCTGAGTGCGCAGGCCGACGTGGTGGTGGTGGAGGGCGTCGGCGGCTGGGCGGCGCCGCTGTCGGCGACGCTGGATCAGGCCGATCTGGCGCGCGCGCTGGGACTGCCGGTGGTGCTGGTGGTTGGCCTGCGCCTGGGCTGCCTCAACCACGCCCGGCTCAGCGCCGCGGCGATCGCCGCCGACGGCCTGCAGTGCATCGGCTGGATCGGCAACGAGATCGACCCGGCGATGGAGCGCATCGACGACAACATGGCGATGCTGCGCGCGCGTCTGCCGATGCCGTGCTGGGGGCGCTTGCCGTACCGGCCGCAACCGCAGGCCGCGCAGTTGGCGGCGGAGTTGCAGCCGTGGGCGGGAATGTCCCCGGACTGAGCCGCTGCCGAGACGCGCGCTGCGCTGCCGGCTTGTGTGGGAGGGACTTCAGTCCCGACGCCTTGCCGATGACGCGTCGGGGCTGAAGCCCTTCCCACAGACAGGCATCCCGACTGCGGGTTCGGCTCGTCCCGAATGTTCGCTCCACTCCCGAAGCGCGCGCATAAGCCGGTAGAAGAAGAGATCTACCGGTTTCGAGCAGAGCATCGGCGCTGAAGCCTCTCCCATGAAGGAAGCCAGGAACGCCGGGACGCGCGAGATCGACAAATCCCCAATCCCCACTCCCGAATCCCGCCCATAAAAAAGGCCCGGTAGAGGGAGGGATCTACCGGGCCTGTGGTTGCACGGGGGGAGGGACCCATGCAGACCGAGCGTGCGTCGGGCGGCGAACCGCAGCGACGTCGAAAACGGTATTACTTGGCGGTGGGCTTGGCCTTGGGCGCAGCCTGTTCGGTCGCCGCCTCGAACTGGTGCTTGGCCAGCTGGCCGATCGCCTCGGAGGTCTTCAGGCCCAGGCCGAACACTTCCTGGTTGGCCGTGGCCAGCCGCTCGAAGTTGTCGCGGGCGATCTGCAGGCCCTTCGGCCACAGCGCCTGCACGGTGCCCAGATCGCGGGCCTCGGTCAGTTCGCCGAGGAAGCCGGTGGTGGCCGACACGTTCTTCTCGAAGGTCTTCAACTGCACGCCGAACACGCTCTCGGCGCTCTCCAGCGCCAGGCGGTTGGCACGCGCCGCGGCAGCGGCGAACTGCTGGGTGTAGCTGCTGAACTGATCGTTGAATTGAGCGGACATCATGCAACTCCGTTGGAATGCCGACTGCTGTTGCAGTGCAACATACGCCCATTCTGCTGCGATGCAACAAAATTTTCTGAAGCCGCTCAGGATTTGTTCAATCTACCTTTCGGATCAATGGCTTGGCGCAATTTTCCGGGGCTCGGCAAGGCGCCTCTGGGTTTATGGCAAGCGCCAATGCGCGCTACGACGCACGGGCGGGCGGCATTGCAAACGCTCAGCCACCGCGGTGCCGCCCTTGAGATTCTCCACTCCCCATTCCCAGCCTTTCAACCCGGACCGCGATAACGGCAGCCGGAGGTGCAGGTTTCATGGACCACCACTTCGCTCAGCAGCGGCAGTGCCGGCTTGAGCCGGTCCCAGATCCACACCGCCAGGCGTTCGCTGGTGGGGTTGTCCAGGCCCTCGATGTCGTTGAGGTAATGGTGGTCGAGCTGGTCGTAGAGCGGGCGGAAGGCCGCCTTGATGTCGCCGAAATCCATGACCCAGCCGCTCTCGGCGCCGGGTTCGCCGCTGACGTGCAGCTCGATGCGGAACGAGTGCCCGTGCAAGCGCGCGCACTTGTGGCCGGGCGGCACGTTGGGCAGGCGGTGTGCGGCTTCGAGGGTGAAGACTTTGAAGATATCCATGGGCGGCATTGTACGGGCAGGGGCGGGAGCGGCGCGGTCGCGCGCGGGTCGAGGCGATGCAGCGGCGGTGGCCCGTGGCGGGCATCGCACGGCGATGCCGTGCCTGTGCCCGCGCTGGGGCCACGCAACGAAAAAGCCGCCCCGAAGGGCGGCTTGTCGAGTGACGCGGCAGCGCTGTACGGGCGCTGCGATCAGCGCGGCGCGGCGGGACGGTTGCCGCCGTTGCCCTGCCGGCGTCCCTGGCCCTGGCGGCGTGCGCCGTCGGCGTGGTTGCCGCCGGGCTTCTTGCTGCCGGCGTGCGCATGCGCGTGCGCCGGCGCATCGCCATGGCCGCGACGGGCATGGCTGCCGCGACGCGGCGGACGGGCACCGCCCGGACGCTCGTCCGGCGGGTTGTTGTTGCCCCAGCGGATCGGCGTGACCGGCTCGAAGCCCGGCACGTCGCGGATGTCCATCTCCCGCTTGAGCATGCGCGCGATCGCGCGCAGCAGCTTGGCCTCGTCCTGCGCCACCAGCGAGATCGCCTCGCCGGTCGAACCGTTGCGGCCGGTGCGGCCGATGCGGTGCACGTAGTCCTCGGCGACCATCGGCAGGTCGTAGTTGATGACCTTGGGCAACTGGTCGATGTCGATGCCGCGCGCGGCAATGTCGGTGGCGACCAACACGGTGATGCGGCCGGCCTTGAAGTCGCTCAGCGCGCGCAGGCGCTGGCCCTGGCTCTTGTTGCCGTGGATCGCGGCGGTCTTCAGCCCGGACTTGTCCAGGAACATGGTCAGCTTGTCGGCACCGTGCTTGGTGCGGGCGAACACCAGGGTCTGCTTGCGCGAGTCGGCGGCCAGCAGGTGCAGCAGCAGTTCGCGCTTGCGCGCGCCGTCCACCGGGTGCACGCGGTGGGTGATGGTGTCGGCCACGGTGTTGCTCGGGGTGGCCTGGATTTCCTGCGGGTCGTGCATGAACTCGCGGGCCAGCTGCTTGATGCCTTCCTCGAAGGTGGCCGAGAACAGCAGGGTCTGCCGGTTCTGCTTGGGCAGCTTGGCGAGGATGCGCTTGATCGACGGCAGGAAGCCCATGTCGAGCATGCGGTCGGCCTCGTCCAGCACCAGGATCTCGATGCCCGACAGGTCCACGCTGCGACGCTCCAGGTGGTCGAGCAGGCGACCCGGGCAGGCGATCAGCAGGTCCACGCCGCGGCGCAGCGCGTCGAGCTGGTTGCCCATGCCCACGCCGCCGTAGATGGTGGTGCTGGGGATGCGCAGGTACTTGCTGTAGCCGCGCAGGCTGTCGTGCACCTGGGTGGCCAGCTCGCGGGTCGGGGTCAGGATCAGTGCGCGCGGCTTGCGCGGGCCGCCACTGCTGACCGGCTGCGGCGAGGTGCCCAGGTGCTGCAGCAGCGGCAGGCCGAACGCGGCGGTCTTGCCGGTGCCGGTCTGCGCGCCGGCCATCAGGTCATGGCCTTCCAGGGCGACGGGAATGGCCTGCGCCTGGATCGGGGTGGGGGTTTCGTAGCCCTGCTCGGCCAACGCGCGCAGCAGGAAGGGCGCAAGGCCCAGGGATTCGAACGACATGAGAATGCTCCGGATAACGCGCCGACGCCGGGACGGACCCGGCGCGCAGGCGCAAGTAGGTGAGGCTCGGAGCGTTCCCGTGAACCGCGCTGCGAGAGGGTGGATCAACCCGCAGCGCGAGGCTGGGGTTCGTCGGCACCACGAAAGGCGTCGGGCGGGGCGGGCGAGTCGGATCGTTGCGATCCTGGCCTCGCCGGCTGTCCCTGAGGGAAACGGACGGCCGCATGCAGACCGACATAGTCTACCTGAATTGGCGCGCTGCACAAACGTGGTGTCCGTTTCAGTTGAAACCAAGCAGGCGTCTGGCCGTACAATCGCCGGCTCAGCCCCCAGCACTGGACGGACATGAAGCTAGGTTCCCTGAAGGAAGGCGGTCGCGACGGCACCCTGATCGTCGTGTCCCGCGATCTGACCCGCGCGGTGCGCGCCACCGGCATCGCACCGACCCTGCAGCGCGCGCTGGAGGACTGGAGCAACCTCGCCCCGCGTCTGAACGCCCTGTCCGAGTCGCTCAACGACGGCAGCGCCGACGGCCAGTTCGACCTGGACATGGCGGCACTGGCGGCGCCACTGCCGCGCGCCTACGAATTCCTCGACGGCAGCGCCTACCTGCCGCACGTCGAGCGGGTGCGCCGTGCGCGCGGCGCCGAGGTGCCGGAGAGCTTCTACACCGATCCGCTGATGTACCAGGCGGTCAGCGCCGGCTTCTACGGCCCGCGCGATGCGGTCAAGGTGGTCAGCGAGGACTACGGCATCGACCTGGAGGCCGAGATCGTGGTGGTCACCGACGACGTGCCGATGGCGGTCAGCCCGGCGCAGGCCGCCGCGCACATCCAGCTGATCGGCCTGGTCAACGACGTGTCGCTGCGCAACCTGATTCCGCCGGAGCTGGCCAAGGGCTTCGGCTTCGTGCAGTCCAAGCCGCGTTCGGCGCTGTCGCCGGTGTTCGTCACCCCCGACGAACTGGGCCAGGCCTGGCAGGGCAACAAGGTGCACCTGCCGCTGCTGACCCACATCAACGGCGCCTGGTTCGGCGCGCCGGAAGCCGGCGAGGACATGCAGTTCGATTTCGCGCAGCTGGTCGCGCATGCGGCCAAGACCCGGCCGCTGGCGGCCGGCGCGGTGGTCGGCTCGGGCACCATCGCCAACCAGGACACCACACGCGGCGCCTCCTGCTTCGCCGAGCAGCGCACCGTGGAAACCCTGCGCGACGGCAAGCCGAGTACCCCATACATGTCCTTCGGCGACGTGGTGCGGATCGAGATGCTGGACCGTGACGGAGTGAGCATCTTCGGCGCGATCGAGCAGCGCATCGAGCAGGCACCGCTGCCCTGACCCGGCCGGCGGCGCTACCGGGGCGACCGGCGGCGCCGCACCGCCGCTGTCCACCGGTATCGTTGTCGATTGCGCAGACGGAGGCGGGCATGGACGAGGCACTGCAGCTTTACACCTACTGGCGATCCAGCGCCGCGTACCGGGTGCGCATCGCGCTGGAGCTCAAGCGTCTGGCCTACCAGTCGTTGCCGGTGCATCTGGTGCGCGACGGCGGGCAGCAGCACTCGCCGGAATATGCGCGGTTGAACCCGCAGGAGCTGGTGCCGACCCTGTGCCACGACGGCCAGCCGATCCGCCAGTCGTTGGCGATCCTGGAATACCTGGACGAGCGC
Source organism: Xanthomonas sp. 3498 (assembly GCF_014199795.1). NCBI lineage: Bacteria > Pseudomonadati > Pseudomonadota > Gammaproteobacteria > Lysobacterales > Lysobacteraceae > Xanthomonas > Xanthomonas sp. 3498. The sequence goes on along the minus strand of NZ_JACHOH010000003.1, from coordinate 656,804 downwards.
TGGCCGGAGCCGCCACTGCTGCCGGACGCGCCGATCGACCGCGCCCGCGTGCGCGGCCTGGCGCAACTGATCGCCTGCGACATCCATCCGCTCAACAACCTGCGCGTGGCGCAGTTCTTCGAGAGCGCCTGGAACGTGCCGCAGCCCGAGCGCGAGGAGTGGATGCGGCACTGGATGCAGACCGGCTTCGACGCGCTGGAGCAGTTGCTGGCCGAGTCGCCCGACACTGGCCGCTTCTGCCACGGCGAGCAGCCGGGCCTGGCCGACTGCTGCCTGGTGCCGCAGCTGTACAACGCGCGTCGCTTCGGCGTGGACCTGCAGGTCTACCCGACCCTGAAACGGATCGAGCGCGCCTGCCTGGCGTTGCCGGCATTCGAGGCGGCGCGCCCGGAGAACCAGCCCGACGCGCAGTGAGTCGCGCTGCGCCGTAGCAGCGGCTTCCGTCGCGACCGGGCTTCCGATGATGCCCGGTCGGCCACCACCACCCTCCACCGCCGCATCGTTGCGCGTGAGGGTATGAGAGGGGCTTCCGTCCCGACTGCAGTGTGTCGGACGCTCCGGCTTTCGCGCGTCGCGGCTGAAGTCGCTTCCATAGAAGCTTGCGGCGAACTCGCCGGGTGCACTGTGGGAGGGACTTCAGTCCCGACGACGGGGGGTGTCAGTCGGCTTTTGGCTTCGCGCGTCGCGGCTGCATGACAGTTGACTCCCGCAGTGGCTGGGGCCGGGCCTGGCGCGTAACTGCGTGGAAGTGGCGTTTGCCCTGGCAAGGGCGACGCGGCAGCGACCGCCGATGGGCGGTCGGTCCACTGTTGCCGCGGCTGCATCGCGATCGCAGACCTGCGAAGCCCCGGCCGTGCCCTCGCCGCTGCTGTGACGAAGCGGCGAGGCCTCAGACGAACCCGTGGGTGATCCGCGGCGCGGCGCTGGGGCTGTCGTAGTCGGCGTAGGGGTCGTGCTCGCCGCTGCCGCCTTCGGACAGGCGGAACTTCAGGGCCAGGCCGTCGCGCGAGTCGGCCGCGCGCAGCGCTTCCTCCTGCTCGATCTGGCCCTGCTTGACCATGCGGAACAGGCACTGGTCGAAGGTCTCCATGCCTTCCTCCAGCGACTCCTCCATCGCCTGCTTGATCTCGTGGACCTGGCCGCGGCGCAGCAGGTCGCGGATCATCGGCGTGTTCAGCAGCACTTCCGAGGCCGGTCGGCGGCGTCCGCTGCTGTCCTTGACCAGGCGCTGCGAAATCACCGCGCGCAGGTTCAGCGACAGGTTCATCAGCACGTTCTTGTGCGCGTTCTCGGGGAAGAAGTTGAGGATGCGCTCGATGGTCTGGTCGGCATTGTTGGAGTGGAGGGTGGCCAGGCACAGGTGCCCGGTCTCGGCGAAGGCGATGGCCGCCTCCATGGTCTCCGCGTCCAGGATCTCGCCGATCAGGATCACGTCCGGCGCCTCGCGCATCGCGTTCTTCAGCGCGTTGTGGAAGGCGTGGGTGTCCAGGCCGACCTCGCGCTGGTTGACGATCGACAGCTTGTGCTTGTGCAGGTATTCGATCGGGTCCTCGATGGTGAGGATGTGCCCGGTGGTGGTGCTGTTGCGGTAGTCGATCATCGACGCCAGCGAGGTGGACTTGCCCGAGCCGGTCGAGCCGACCACCAGGACCAGCCCGCGCGGGGTCATGATCACGTCCTTGAGCACCTGTGGCAGGTGCAGCTCCTCGATGCTGGGGATCTTGCTGCGGATCGCGCGGATCACCATGCCGACCTCGCCGCGCTGCTTGAACACGTTGACGCGGAAGCGCCCGGCGTCCTGCAGGGCGATGGCCATGTTCAATTCCAGGTCCCGCTCGAACTGCGGCACCTGGCCTTCGTCCATCAGCGAGTAGGCGATCTTCTTGACCATGCCTGGCGGCAGGCCGGTGGCACCGAGCGGGTACAGCTTGCCTTCGATCTTGATATAGACCGGTGCTCCTGTGGTCAGGAACATGTCCGAGGCGTTCTTTTCGGTCATCAGCTTCAGGAAATAGCCGATATCCATGCGCAATGGTTCCCCAACGATCCGCAATCGCCCGTTGCAAGCGCGCCACAGGCTTCCGACAATGGCCGTGACCGACGTCTCCGTCCACGGCCCCCCTAGATGAAAACTAGCTTCGCACACTTCCGTTGTCAGCAGTATGTGATGGCCTGCGCATTGGCGTTGTTCGCCGCGCCGGCCGCGTTCGCCCAGGTGGCCTCGCCGGAGCTGCTGTCTGCCCAGCAGGCGGTGCAGCGCGCGATCCAGGCCGATGCCGACCAGTACGCGCCGGACCTGCTGGCCAGTGCCCGCCAGGGCCTGGAACAGGCGCAGCAGGCCGCGCTCGACCGCCGCCAGCGCAAGACCGCGCCGCAGCTGGCGCTGCGCGTGGCCGCCGATGCCGATCTGGCGCGGGCGCGCAGCGAGGAGGCGGTGGCCAATGCGCAACTGAAGCAGCGCCAGGCCGAGGTGGCCCAGCTGCAACAGACCCTGGGCACCGGGGAGGGCCGTCCATGAGCCGCGTCCTGCACGGAATGCGCCGCCTGGCCCTGCTGGCGTTGCTGCTGGCGCCGCTGGGCGCGATCGCGGCCGACGATCCCGAGCTGGCCGTGCTCAACCAGCGCCTGATGGCGCTGCAGGCCGATCCGCTCAATGCCGATGTCGCCGCCTACGAGCGCCTGCAGGCGCAGCAGGCGGTGGCCAACTTCGCCAACGCCAAGCGCAAGGAGCGCGACGAGGCGCGCTACCTGGCCGAGCGCCGGGTCGAGATCGCCGAAACCATGGCCCGCGCCGAAATTGCTCGGCGCCGGGTCGACCAGTTGGAGAAGACCCGCAGCGACCTGCTGATCGAGGCCAGCCGTCGCGAGGCCGCCCGCGCCCGCCAGGAGGCCGAGCGCCTGCGCGTGCAGGCGCAGATCCAGGCCGAGGAGGCCGAGAGCCTGCGCCAGGCCGCCGAAGCCGAGCAGGCCGCGCGGGCGGACGCGGATGCCGCGCTGGCCAGCGTCGCCGGGCAGCAGACCGCCAAGCTCAGCGCCGCGCAGCAGAAGTCGGCCAAGCTGGCGCGCGAGGAGGCCGAGTTGGTCGCCGGCACCAAGCTGCCGGCCTCGCGCTTCGAGACCCGCGGTGAGGTCTTCACCTTCTCCGGTGCGGCCTTCGGTGCGGGCAAGGCCGCGTTGTCGGGCGACGCCACCAATCAGACCAAGGCCCTGTCGCAGTATCTGCAGATCAGCAAGGGCAAGGTGCGGATCGAGGCCTACGACACCGACGCCGGCGTGGCGCAGAAGCGCGCCGACGCCCTGCGCGCGGCCCTGGTGAGCGGCGGCGTCGCCGCCAACCGGGTGCAGGCGGTCGGCAAGAAGGGGCCCTCGACCAAGGCGCGTTCGGCCGAAGTTGTGATCGCGCCCTAAGGTCTGCGGGCGCCCTGCGCAGGCGGTTTAACGGGGTTTTTCCCTGGGCCTGAGCGCCGAGCAACTGAATGCGGCAAAGCGGGCCTGCTTCTCTTGTCCGCGGCGGTGGGGAAGCGTAGGGTCGGTATTCCAGGTGGCACTCCCGCCGCCTGGTGCCAACGGAGGAGTTCGAGCCGATGACGCAGTGGCGCACACCGCAGTCCGACGTCGCAGGAACCGTGGTTCCAGGCGTTGCAGCGGTGCAGCCGGCGGCTCGCGCACTTCCGCTCCCAGGCAACGCCCCGTGCCGCAGCGGCCGGGGCGTTCTTGTTTCTAGCTGAAGGAGGCTATTCCTATGTTCGAAGGGCAACCGCAGACCGAAATCGACGCGTTGATCAAGTCCGATCCGGAGTTCAAGCAGCTCTACCAGCGCCACAAGACCTTGGACAAGAAGTGCATGGACGCCGAACTCGGCGTGCTGCCGATCGACGATGTCACCCTGGCGCAGATGAAGCGCGAAAAGCTCGCCGCCAAGGAAAAGCTGCTGCGCCTTTACGAGCAGAAGCCGCACTGACCGTACTATTGCCCCCTTGTCGCGGGCGGTGGCTGGCCTCCTCGTCGGTTTGCCACCGTCCGCGTCATCCCCCTCCAAAGCCGCGATCGCGGCTTTTTTCGTCCCCGCCGCGCGTTTCCATCCCCGAGCGGGGATAATGACCGGTCCAGCCGCTGCCGCGGCGCGACGCATTCGGACCCGATGGCCATTCACTCCTCCGTACTCGACCTGATCGGCGACACCCCCATCGTCAAGGCCAGCAAGCTCGACACCGGGGTGTGCGAGCTGTACCTGAAGCTGGAGAGCGCCAATCCCGGCGGCTCGATCAAGGATCGCATCGGCCTGTCGATGATCGAGGCGGCCGAGCGCCGCGGCGACCTCAAGCCGGGCGCGGTGCTGGTCGAGGGTACCGCCGGCAATACCGGCATCGGCCTGGCCCTGGTCGCCCAGCAGAAGGGCTACAAGCTGATCCTGGTGGTCCCGGACAAGATGAGCCGGGAGAAGATCTTCAACCTCAAGGCGATGGGCGCCGAGGTCGTGCTGACCCGCTCCGACGTGGCCAAGGGCCACCCGGAGTACTACCAGGACCTGGCCGCGCGCATCGCCGCCGAGACCCCTGGCGCCTATTTCATCAACCAGTTCGGCAACCCCGACAACCCGGCCGCGCACGAGTTCGGCACCGGCCCGGAGATCCTGCGGCAGATGGACGGCCGGCTGGACGCGATCGTGTTCGGCTGCGGCAGCTCCGGCACCATGACCGGCCTGTCGCGTGCCTTCGCCGCCGCCTCGCCGCACACTGAGCTGGTGCTGGCCGACCCGGTCGGGTCGATCCTGACCGAGTACATCGAGCAGGGCACGGTCAGCGAGAAGTCCGGCAGCTGGCTGGTGGAAGGCATCGGCGAGGACTTCCTGCCGGCGATCTCCGATTTCAGCCGGGTCAAGAAGGCCTACTCGATCAGCGATGCCGAGAGCTTCCACACCGCGCGCGAGCTGCTGGCCAAGGAGGGCATCCTCGGTGGCTCCTCCACCGGCACCCTGCTGGCGGCGGCGTTGAAGTACTGCCGCGCACAGACCGAGCCCAAGCGGGTGCTGGTGTTCGTCTGCGACACCGGCAACAAGTACCTGTCGAAGATGTACAACGACTACTGGATGCTGGACAACGGCTTCCTGGAGCGCCCGCAGCACGGCGACCTGCGCGACCTGATCCTGCGCCCGTACAGCCAGCGCGACACCGTGGTGGTCGGCCCCAAGGACCTGCTGACCACCGCCTACCAGCGCATGAAACTGTACGACGTGTCGCAGCTGCCGGTGATGGAGGGCGACCAACTCGTCGGCATCGTCGACGAAAGCGACGTCTTGTTGCATGTATACGGCGACGAGGCGAGGTTCCGTGACCCGGTGGCCACGGCCATGGTCAGCAAGCTCGACCGGCTGGACGTCAAATCGCCGATCGAGGCCCTGCTGCCGGTGTTCGATCGCGGCCAGGTCGCCATCGTGATGAACGAGGGCGCCTTCCTCGGCCTGATCACCCGTATCGACCTGCTCAACTACCTGCGCCGCCGGGTGCAGTAACACTCCCCGCGGCTGGCCGGCCCCGCTGCATGGGGCCATTCAGACCGCGCTGCTAGAATCACGCCCCTTTTCCGGTAACCCCCTTCATGACGGACAACACGTCGAACCCCCAAGGCGACGGCCCAGCGCTGGCGCTGGCGACCCTGGCCATCCATGGCGGACAGCACCCGGACCCGTCCACTGGCGCGGTGATGCCGCCGATCTACGCGACCTCCACCTATGCTCAGTCCAGCCCCGGCGAGCATCAGGGTTTCGAGTACTCGCGCACCCACAACCCGACCCGCTTCGCCTACGAGCGCTGCGTGGCGGCCCTGGAAGGCGGCAGCCGTGGTTTCGCCTTCGCCTCCGGCATGGCAGCGACGGCCACGGTGATCGAGCTGCTGGACAGCGGCAGCCACGTCATCGCGATGGACGACTTGTACGGCGGCAGCTACCGTCTGTTCGAGCGCGTGCGCAAACGCACCGCCGCGCTGGAGTTCGGCTTCGTCGACCTGACCGACCCGGCTGCGTTCGAGGCGGCGATCCGCCCGACCACCAAGATGGTCTGGATCGAGACCCCGACCAATCCGATGCTGAAGATCGTCGATATCGCGGCGATCGCCGCGATCGCGCGCAAGCACGGCCTGCTGGTGGTGGTCGACAACACCTTCGCCTCGCCGCTGCTGCAGCGGCCCCTGGCGCTGGGCGCGGACATCGTGGTGCATTCGGCGACCAAGTACCTCAACGGCCACTCGGACATGGTCGGCGGCATGGCCGTGGTCGGCGACAACGCCGAACTGGCCGAGCAACTGGCGTTCCTGCAGAACTCGGTGGGCGGCGTGCAGGGTCCGTTCGACAGCTTCCTGGCGCTGCGCGGCCTGAAGACCCTGCCGCTGCGCATGCGCGCGCACTGCGACAACGCCCTGGCCCTGGCGCAGTGGCTGGAGACGCACCCGGCGGTGGAGAAGGTGATCTACCCGGGCCTGCCCTCGCATCCGCAGCACGCCCTGGCCGGCCGGCAGATGGCCGGCTACGGCGGCATCGTCTCGATCGTGCTCAAGGGCGGCTTCGACGCGGCCAAGCGTTTCTGCGAGCGCACCCGCCTGTTCACCCTGGCCGAATCCCTAGGTGGCGTCGAGAGCCTGGTCAACCACCCCGCGGTGATGACCCATGCCTCGGTGCCGGTGCAGCGCCGCGACCAGCTCGGCATCAGCGATGCGCTGGTGCGGCTGAGCGTGGGGGTGGAGGATGTGGGGGATTTGCGCCATGACCTCGAGCAGGCGCTTGCGCCCGTGCGCCACAACTGACCTGTTCCACGAGGCGACTTCCTGATGAGCAATTCTCTTTCGCCGGCATCGGCGCTGCGCAGCTTCGCGCAGCACCGCAAGCTGATCTACCAGCTCGCCAAGCGCGAGGTACTTGGCCGCTACCGCGGTTCCATCGCGGGCTTGGCCTGGTCGTTCTTCAATCCGCTGTTGATGCTGGCGGTCTACACCTTCGTCTTTTCCTACGTGTTCAATGCGCGCTGGGGTGGCTCGGTGGAATCCAATCGCGCCGAGTTCGCGATCATCCTGTTTGCCGGCATCATGGTCCACGGCTTCTTGTCCGAGTGCATCAGTCGCGCGCCGATGCTGGTCCTGGCCAACGCCAGTTACGTCAAGAAAGTGGTGTTTCCGCTGGAGATCCTGACCTGGTCGGCGGTTGCGTCGTCGCTGTTCCACATGGTCATCACCCTGGCGGTTCTGCTGATCGCGCAGTTCCTGCTGCTGCATCGGCTGCCGCTGACGGTGCTCTATTTCCCGCTGGTGATCGCGCCGTTGGTGATGGTCGCCTCGGGAGTCACCTGGTTCTTCGCCGCGCTGGGGGTGTACTACCGCGACATCGGCCAGATCACCGGTCTGCTGGCGACGGTACTGCTGTTCATGAGCCCTGCGCTGTATCCGATCACCTCGCTGCCGGAAGGCATGCGCAAGTGGATCTACCTCAACCCGCTGACCTTCATCATCGAGCAGTCCAGAAACGTCTTGATGTGGGGGCTGCCGCCGGACTGGATGGGCTTGCTCAAGTATTCCATCGGCAGCCTCATCGTCGCCTACGTGGGCTACTACTGGTTCCAATTGGTACGCCGCGGTTTCGCGGACGTCGTCTAACCGCTCGCTGAAGCATTCGCTTCGATTCAAAGGTCCATCATGTCGGAATTGGCGATTCGCGTCTCTGGCGCCTCCAAGTGCTATCAGGTCTACGACAAGCCGCACGACCGCATCAAGCAGGCGTTGTTCCCGCGGGTCGGGCGTTCGCTGGGTCTTGCCTCGCGCAAGTATTTCAAAGAGTTCTGGGCGCTGCAGGACGTGTCCTTCGAGGTGCGTCGCGGCGACACCGTGGGCATCATCGGCCGTAATGGCTCGGGCAAGTCGACCCTGTTGCAGATGATCTGCGGCACGCTGTCGCCGACGTCCGGGTCGATCCAGGTGAACGGCCGCGTCGCCGCCTTGCTGGAACTGGGCGCGGGCTTCAATCCCGAGTTCACCGGGCGCGAGAACGTGTTCATGAGCGCGTCCATCCTGGGCCTGACCCATGCGGAAATCGAGGCGCGCCTGGACCGCATCCTGGCGTTCGCCGACATCGGGGATTTCGTCGATCAGCCGGTCAAGGTCTATTCCAGTGGTATGTACGTGCGCTTGGCGTTCGCGGTGATCGCGCACGTGGACGCCGACATCATGGTGGTCGACGAGGCGCTGGCGGTCGGCGACGCAGTGTTCGTGCAGAAATGCATGCGCTTCCTGCGCGCTTTCCGCGAGCGCGGCACGCTGCTGTTCGTCAGCCACGACACCGGCTCGGTCCTGAGTTTCTGCCAGTCGGCGGTGTGGCTGGACAAGGGGGTCATGCGCATGCACGCCTCGGCCCAGGAAACCACCCAGGCCTATATCGAATATTGCGCGCAGGAAAGCTACGGCGACGAGGTGAAGCTGCAGGCGCTCGATCAGCGCGAGGGCAAGGTCATCGGGCCGCGTCCGGTGGCCAAGCCGGTGGAGGAGATCAAGCTCGAACTGTTCGACAACATCGCCCACTCCGACGGTTGGCAGTCGGGCGCCGCCAGCATCGCGTCGGTGGCGCTCACCAACCTCGACGATCCTGGCCGGCCTTATTTCTTCGGCGGCGAGCATGTCGCGCTGCGCATCGTCGCCAATGTGCATCGCGACATGAAGAGCCCCATCCTTGGCTTTTTCGTCAAGGACAGCCTGGGACAATCCCTGTTCGGCGAGCACACCTTCACCCATGTGCAGCCGCCGCTCGACGTGGCCGCGGGCAATCAGCTTGAAGCGGAGTTCGTTTTCCACCTGCCACTACTGCCGAACGGGGATTACTCGATGACGGTCTCTGTCGCCGAGGGCGATCCCCTGACCAATACGCAGCATCACTGGTTGCACGATGCGGTGATCCTCAAGGTGTCCTCGCCTACGCTGCGCTACGGATTGGTCGGCATCCCGTTCGAGCGCGTGCAGATGAAGGTTGCGGAATCCCAATGAACGATACCTTCCAGAGCAGGATCGCGCTGCTGGCCAGCGACGATCCGCGCGTCAGCGTGGGGCGGTTCACCTACGGTAATCCGGAGCTGAAGGTGTGGGCCGAGGACGAGTCCATCGACATCGGCGCGTTCTGCTCGATCGCCGACGATGTGGTCATTTTCGGCGGTGGCGAACACCGTAGCGACTGGGTGACGACGTTTCCCCTGCGCATCGCCTTCGGCGATCCGCTCGCCAAGCGCGATGGCCTTCCGGCCAACAAAGGACCGACCCGCATCGGCAACGACGTCTGGCTGGGGCATGGTGCGATGGTGCTGTCCGGCGTCAGCATTGGCGATGGCGCCATCGTCGGCGCAGGTGCCGTGGTCGCGAAGGATGTTCCGCCTTATGCGATCGTCGCCGGCAATCCGGCCAAACTCGTTCGAAAGCGTTTCTCCGAGCAGCAGATCGAGGCCCTTCTCACCATCCGCTGGTGGGATTGGCCGATCGAAAAGATTCATGCCTGCCAGCATCTGCTATGCAAGGACGATGTCGATGCCTTCATCGCCCAGTTCCAGTAGTGCATCCGCGTGATGCGCAGTGTGCATATCCCTTCGGGAATGTCGTGTACGGAGCAGAATCGTGATCAACTTTCCAATTAACAATACGATGTTCCTGCACCCCCAGTGCACTCCGGAGAGTGCTTGGCTGGGGCATATCCCGTTCGCAGGATGGTTGATCGAGGAAATGCGCCCGGGAATCCTGGTGGAACTGGGGACGCATCGCGGTGCGTCCTACCTGGCGTTCTGCCAGGCGATTCAGGGCTGCGGGGTCCAGGCCAAGTGCTACGCCGTCGACACGTGGGAAGGCGACGAGCACGCGGGTGTCTACGGCGACGAGGTGTTCTTTACGTTGCTGGACTACCACCAACGCAACTATGCCGATTTTTCGCGTTTGATGCGCATGCGTTTCGAGGAGGCCGTCGAGTACTTCGAAGACGGCAGTGTGGATCTGCTGCATATCGATGGATTGCATACCTACGATGCGGTCCGCAATGATTTTGAAACCTGGGCAAGCAAGCTGTCCAAGCGCGCAGTGGTGCTGTTTCACGACATCAACGTCAGGGAGCGCGATTTCGGCGTTTGGCGCTACTGGGCGGAAATCCGCCAGCGCTATCCGTCGTTCGAATTCACGCATACCCATGGCTTGGGCGTGTTGTTGGTAGGCGAAGACCAGCCCGACGCGCTGCGCCAGCTGTGCGCGTTCACCGCAGTGGAAGGGGCGCCGGTCCTGGTGAATCGCCTGTTCGAGCACGTCGGGCAGCTGATCTCGACCAAGCTGGACATCGGCACGCTCGCGCGGGAGCAGGGCAGGCTGGCGGGGTTGTTGAACGAGAGCGAAGCGGCAAAGGGCGACATGTCCGCCGACCTCGCCGGCTTGCGCGAAACGCACGCCGCCTTGCAGTCCAAGCTGGACGAGCAGGCTGCCGCTTATCGCAGCGAAGTGGCGCACAGCGCCGAGCTTTCGGCGAAGGTGGCGGAAGTGCCGGTGCTGATGGGGCGCCTGCAGGAAGAGCTGTTGCAGCTCACCGAAATGCTTTCGGCCAAGGAGGCGGAGATGCAGCGCATTCAAGCGGAGAAACAGCAGCACGAGGTGGCGCTGGAACGCATGCGCGCCTCGTTCAGCTGGCGCCTGATGGCGCCGTTGCGAGCCATGAAGCGAATGTTCACGGGTGCTCAATGATGTTAAGATTGTGGTAATCGATCCGCGCGCACGGATCTCAGTACCCGGAATTTTTAATGAAGCCATGGCGCGTCCTGCTCCTCGACACCAAGCGGAGTAATCCCAACCATTACATCTGCTTGGCCATCGCCAGGGCGCTCGCACAACACGGCGGTGTCGAGTGCATGATCAAGGCCGACTACGGGTCGGCCATCGCGCAGGCGCAACGGCATGGATGCAATTTGCTGCTTGCCTTCGACGGCGAGGAGTTGGATCGCTCCGTAGTCGAGCGCTTGGTGGATGTCTGCGGCCGTGCTGTGCTCTGGGTCACCGAGGATCCGTACGAGCGCAGCATCAACGTGAAGAATTCGGATCTGTTCGATCTGGTGTTCACGAACGATGCCGGCAGTGTCGCTGGATACGGTGCAAAGGGGCGCCATCTGCCATTCGCCGCGGATGAGCACTTCCACTTCCATGCGTTGCCCGAGGTAGACGACGGGCACTACTTCTACGATCTTTTCTTTGCCGGCACGGCCTGGCCAAACCGGGCGGAGTTTCTCGGCAAGCTGCAGGCAGCGATTCCCGATATCCACCTGAAGCTGGCGTTGCCCGCCAACCCGTACATTCCTGCGCCGAAGCTCGGCATGGAGCTGAGCGAATACGACTGGCGCACGCCGAACACCGAGTTCGCCAAGTTCTCCAATCGCAGCCGTTCGGTGCTGACCCTGCATCGTGCGTTCTCCTCCTCGGGCAACGATCCGGTCGCGCATACGCCAGGTCCGCGCTTCTTCGAAGTGGCCTTGGCGGGCGGCTTCCAGTTGGTGGACACCTCCATCCCCGAAATTCGGGTGGACGACTTCTTCACCGAAGGCAAGGAGTACGTCGGCTTTTCCAGCGTGCAGGAGTGCATCCAGAAGTTGGAGCATTACCTGGCCTACCCGCAGGAGCGCCTCGCGATCGCCCGCGCCGCACAGCAGCGCGCCCTGGCCGAACACCTGTACGCCAATCGGGTGCAGACCCTGTTCACGGAGCTGGAGGCGCTGGCGGTGGCGCCGGTGCCGTCGCTGCAGCCGGCGCCCAGGGCGCGGCGGCGCCTAATGATGGTGTCGCACAACATCCTTGGCGTGGAGCCCTACGGCGGGGTGGAGGTCTATCAGGACTCCATGCGCCAGGCGCTCAGGGACGAATTCGAACTGTTCTTCTACGTCCCCGATCGGACGGTGACGCCGGTTGGCATGCGTTACGTGGTCTACAACGAAGCGATGCAGGTGGTCCAGAGCTTCGACTGCGCCTCCCCGCTCGACGACGCGCTGCTGTCCTGCCCCGAGCGCGAGCAAATGTTCTCCGGGTTGCTGGAGAAGTTCCGGATCGATCTGGTGCATTTCCAGCATCTGATCGGCCATGTGCCGTCCCTTGGTTTTATTCCGTCCGCGCTGGGCATTCCGTCGGTGCTGAGCCTGCACGACTACTACGTCGTCTGCTCGCGCTTCAACCTGCTGGACTACCGAGGGGTGTACTGCAACATTCCGGCGCTGCCGGCGGAGACCTGCGATGTGTGCCTGAATGCGGCGCATGGCCTGGCCGCGGGCAGTCAAGCCAAGCGCCGGGCCTTTTACGGCCGCATGCTGTTGGCGATGGACGCGCTCCACGCCAATACCGAGGGCGTGGCATCGCTGTTCAGGACGATGTATCCATTGCTGGAGGGCAGCGAGAAGCTGCGGGTCATGGGCGTGCCGATGCCCCTTGGCGACGAGCGTGCGAAGGTACCGCAGCATCCGCCGGAAATGCCGGATGCGCCGCTGCGGATCGCCATCGTCGGCAACTTCACCAAGAACAAGGGCGGCGACCAACTGGTCCATGCCTTCAACCAGTTGCGTACGGACAATGTCGAATTCACGGTGATCGGGCGGCTTTCCGAGCCGTACAACGAGATCTTCAATGTACTGAAGATCCCGAACCTGCGTGTGCATGGCGCCTACCGCCCTGGCAGCCTGCCGCAGATACTGGCCGGCTTCTCGATGTCGATGCATTTTTCCATCTGGCCCGAGACCTACTGCATCAGCCTGTCCGAGGCGTGGAGCGCGGGTTTGGTGCCGATCGTGTCGGACACGGGCGCGCTCGGCGAGCGGGTGGCCGATGGCGTCAACGGGTTCAAGCTGCCGATGGGAGAGTCGGGCGCGATCGTCTCGCTGGTACGGAGGCTGATCGCCGATCGCGCGGAGGTCGAGCGCGTGCGTGCGAACGTTCATGCCGGCCTCGGTGTCGGTCACCAGGAACATACGCAGTGGCTCAGCGGGCTCTATCACGGCCTGCTGGCGCAGTTGCCGCCGTGGCGTGCGCGTGACGCCGGGGCCCCGCCGCGTGGGCAGACGCTCAAGGAGATCGGCGTGTTGTTGATGGATCGAGTGTGGACCATCCAGCCGCGCGGTGCGACCGTCGTGGTGAACGAGGTCGCTCAATTGGTGCCGACGCCGGAGCCGGGAAGGTTGGGCCGGCTGTATCGGTACTTCAGGAAGAACGGCGCGGTGAACACGGCGCGCAGGCTCGCCTCCAAAGTCGTGAGCCGCCTCTCTGGAGCCGCGAAATGAACACGCCCTCCCGCGTCCTGGTCTGCGGCGCCTCGCCGGACAATCAGAATCGTAACGTGGTGTTGCGCAGTTACGTGGCCGAAGGCTTTTGGCAATTGCGTGGTGTCGAGTTGGTGGTGAACGTGCCGCTCGAGCACGCCGCGGCCAAGGCATGGTCGGCCAAGCCCGAACTGGTCGTGTGCTTCGGTTCGTGCATGCCGGACGATGCCGATTACAGCGGCATCAAGCGCTACTGCGCGCAGACCGGTGCGACGCTGGTGTTCTGGCTGCACGACGATCCCTACGAATTCGATTTCAGCTACAAGATCAAGGACGTCGCCGATCTTGTCTTCAGCAACGACAAGTGGTGCGCCGAGCATTACGATCATCCACGCGCGTTCCACCTGCCGCTGGCAGCGAGCGAGCGAGCGCACTGGCGTCCGATCTCGGCGACGAAGGACGTCAACATCTTTTTCTGCGGCGTCGCTTTCGGTAACCGAATCAAGTTGCTGCGCGATCTGGCAAAGCCGTTGCAGGAGCACGCTGCGGTGGTGCTGGGCGATGGATGGCCGGAGTCGGAGTTGCCGTTCTGCCGCAATCAGCGCCTGCCCAACAACGAGCTCTCGGATCGGTATGCGCGTGCATGGATCACGCTCAACATGGGGCGCGACTACCACTACGCCAACGATCGCTTCAAGCTTGATCCTTCCACGCCGGGGCCGCGCACCTTCGAAGCTGCGATGGCGGGGACGACCCAGTTGTTCTTCGTCGAAAGCCTGGAGATCGTCGATTACTACGCGCCCGGCACCGAGGTCCTGCTCTACAACTCCGTGCGCGAGTTCCGCGAGTGCGTTGAGGCCATGGTCGGCGATCGCAATCGCTGCCTGTCGATCGCCGCGGCGGCCCAGCAGCGCACGCTGCGCGAGCATACCTATCTGCACCGCGCGCAGACGATGCTGGAACATGTGCAGGAGTGGCGCGCAGGCCGGTGACGGGGAAGCCGAGCTTGGCCAATGGCCGGTCGTCGGGCATGGGGAACGTGGTTCGTGTACTGAGGAGGCAGTAACGTGGCAGTGGAGTTGTGGGGAAGCCTGGCGCTTTGCGTTGCGGTGGCGTTGTCGTTGCTTGGAGTGGGGGCGGGGTTGCTGTCGCTCACCGAGGCCGGCAGGCGGCTGCACGGCCTGGAACTGCTGGCGTACTCCGTTGCTGTCGGCGTGGTCGGGCATGGTGCGCTTGGCGTCTTCGTCGTCTCCCTTCCGAGCGACAATCAGCTCAATGCGTGCATCGGGTTTGCGCTGCTGTACGCGCTCTCTTGCTGGCAGTGGTATCGCCATGGCGTGCTCGGCAAGCTGCTGACGGGGCGTTGGCGGCTGACTGTTCTCGGCTTCGCCGCGTGGATCGGCATGGCGCTGTCGTGCATGGCGATCGTGTCGATGCCGGCCCGCTTTCCCGGCGAGTTGCCGGACGGGCCATACGTGATCAAGAACCAGCATCTGCACGTCAAGGTGCAGGTGATGATGGGAGCGTTCCCGGCAGACAATTACCTGCCGTTCCTGTCCAGCGAGTTCCTGCTGCGGGACATCCAGTTCGCGTTCGAACGGCCGCTCATGCCCGGGCAGGAACTGTCGAACCGTCCCATTTTGATGTCGCTGGTGAATGTGCCGTTCCGTGCGGCCCTGGATCCGCCGGCAAAGCAAATCCATGCGCTGCCCAGATTCAAGTACGTCGGCCAGGATTGGCCCGACGTCGGAAGCCTGGGCGACGACGCTGCCTTCCGGCAGTTCCTCGCGGTCGGCATCGTGTTGAACAGCACGTTGTTGCTCGGTGCGGCATTGCTGCTCATGCGGGCCGGATTGCGTGGGGCCTATGTGCTAGCCGGTTTGCTGCTGGTCGTCAGTAGCCCGTACTTCATTGCCCAGACCCTGTTCACCTGGCCGAAATCCCTGGGCGGCTTCTTCCTCATTCTCGGTGCCTATACGTTGCTGTCGCGACGTTCCGCCTTGGCCGCGGGCGTGCTGGCAGGCATGGCGTATTGGTCGCATCCCTACGCAATCGTCTTCGCGGGATGCTTCGGGCTGTACATCCTGCTGCGCGACGGATTCAAACCACAGTGCGTGCGCAACGTGATTGCCTATGGGCTGGCGCTGGTCGCCTGCGTGCTGCCCTGGTGGTTGTGGACGCGCTGGTACTTGCAGATTCCGTCTGACCTGGTGGCGCAGAACCTGTTGAGCTCGGCGAGCCTGGGCGATCTGCTCTGGGTACGCGTCGCCAACGCAGCACGGACGTTCCTGCCGCTGTATCTCGGCACCTATCCGATGGTGCCCAACCAGCTGTTCCAGGAAGTGATGATCTCGATCACCGGCGCCATGGGCGTGTTGGTGAGCGCGCAGGCATATGCGGGCGCATGGACGTATGGCAATCGCCGGCCCAGGGAACTCTTCGCCTTCGTGGTGTTGCCCAGTGCGCTGCTGGTAGGTGTGTTCAGTGCTCCGGCGATTCCTGCAGTCCACGGCCTGCAAGCCATCGGCATCGTGCTGTGCGTGTTCGCGATGAAGTTCATGCAGGATCGCATGAGCAAGCGGATCGCGTTGGCATGCGTCGTCCTTCAGCTATTGATCAATCTTGGCCTGCTGTGGGCAAGGGCCGACGCCCTGCTGCCGCCGGCCTGAAGCGGAATCGAGGAGAAGCGAAATGCGTGTGCGTACCATGCTGACCATGGCCTCCGTCCTGTGGGTGCTGGCCGGGTGCCGACAGTATCCTGCCAGCGAGTGCGAAAAGTACCTGGCGGCAGCAGACGTCTCCGTCCGCGTGCCCATGGACGACTCTTCCAATGCGGCGATCCCGTTGAACGATCAGCAGGTGCTTGCCGGCACCTTCGCGCCTCCGGCCACGCTGCACGTCAAGCGGGCGGCGGTGCAGATCGGCAACAGCGGTGGCGCCGCGCAGGGCAAGATTGCCCTGAAGCTCTGCCAGGATGAGCGCTGCACGATCGGAAGAGCGGAGCTTGCCGGCTCCAAGGACAACGACTACCTGCCGGTCACGTTGGAATCCGAGTTCGCGCTGCAGCAAAGCGGTGGCGTGGTGCGCTACGAACTGGCACGCGAGGCCGGCGGTGACAAGCTGGTTGTCTGGGTGTACCCCGCCCAGGGCAAGGAGTCGCTGACGATCAACGGCAACCCTGAAAGCAAAGTCCTCAATCTGATGCTGTATCAGCGTTGATGCGCTGCGTAACGCGCGCATCCACCCTGCGTGAGGTGCGCGCGTTGGTCGCTTGCCTCGCTGCGACCAGGTAACACCGCACCAACGCACAGCTACACGCTTGCCTCATCTCCCCGTTTCACCGCGAGCGGTGTTGTCCTGTCTGTCACACGCCTGCATTCCGGTGCGTGACCCATAAGCGCTGAGTATCCATTCACACGCTGATCGCCGATGCGTCAGCATATGCGACATCGCGCGCCGGGCGCTGCAGCAACGCCCGGCGCAGCAGTCAGGGTTTGCTCTCAACCTGGATGCACTTTCTGCAGCCGAGGTCGCGCTCGATCAATGGAGTGAACATGTGCATCGGTGGATTGAACTCGTGGTCGAGTTCGCTCAGCGGGCGGTCCTTCACATAGCCCTGCGCCTTTTGCTGCGTCGCGGCTTCCTTGACCACGTTCGCCCATAGCACGTCCGAGGGCGTCAGCAGGTAAGGCCAGATCTGCGGAACGGTAATGCGGATAAAGGCGACTGTGCCGGCCGCCGATCCAAGCGACAGGATCAGGAGCGGTACCAACATCGGTTTGCCGAGCTTGCGCGCAACCAAGCCGACGAGCGCGCTGATCGGCAGGTAAGCGAAAAAGGTAGCGAAGATCAGATAGCGGGTACCGAACAGATAGCCATCCAGGCTATGCGGATCCAGCGTGCCTTTGGTTCGCAGCACCGGGAGCGCGCTGAACAATGCCAGCGCGAGTGTGGGGAAACCCACCACGATGCTGGCCAACATCAGTGACGGCCGGTACTGCGCGCGGGCGCGCTGGGCCATGGCGATCGCGGCGGCAAGCAGCGCGGCCAGCAAGGCCAGGCCATAGACGGCGTCGACCGGGAAGGCGTCCACGTCCGGCCAGCGGAAGCGGCCGCTGGCCCACAGCGACTGCAGCCCGCCATGCACGAGTCCCATGTACAGCGCACCAAACCGCTTTACCAGCGTCGACACTGGTATCGCCAGTTCCGGTGTCGGCACGCCACGAGTCATCATCGCGCCATGTAGCGCCGTCAGCACGGCGAAGATGCAGATGGTGCGCCAATGACGGGGCGCGAGCCGTTGGCTCCACATCAGCACGCAGCAACTGATCAGGGCGGTGATGCTGATGACGAAGCCCACGCCGAGAAAATGCATCGAGGCGTAGCTCCAGGCCATCGCCCAGAGCAACGCGCGTTCGTCCCTGAAGCCGCTTGCGCGGATCAGATAGCGCAGCCCCATCGCGGCACACGCCATGCACAGGAATTGTCCGGCCATGAACGGCCAGGTCACCATTTCCGCGATCGCTGGTTGCAGCAGGAACACCACGGCGAGCAGATAGCCGGCGACCTGCGCAACGCTGCGGCCATTGCCCAAGGCCTCCAGCGTCGTACGCGTGAGTGAAGCCAGAGCGGTACCCAGCAGGCCGAGCAACAGCATCTGCCGCCAGAACCATAGGTGCTCGCTGGTACTGAACAGCCTTGCCTGCAGTAGCTCCGCGGCGAAGTACAGTGGCGTGTAATGGCCACCGTAGGAGGCATAAATGTGCGCGTCGACAAAGTGGGCGAGATCGCCGCTGTACGCCCAAGCGATAAATAGGCCGGATTCTGCCCTGAACGTCTGAATGTTCAGCCCGGACCAATGGTAGAACGCTCCTAGAAAGAGCGTCAGTGCCAACCAAGGAAGAAGGAACCTCTTGGCCAGGTGCATGGCGCCGGATGAGGGCGGTTGTGGTGCGGTGGGCATGGCGCCATTGCTCGCAGAGTGGTGGCACGGTGGTCGAACGCCTTTCGCCCCATGCAGAGGTGACGGGCGGGAAGCGGATCAGTTCTTGAACGACAGGTACTTGTGGCCCAGGTAGCTGGTCACGACGGGCACGGCGACTCCAATCGCGTGGGCGACGGTTTCGTCCAGATAGCGGATGCCGAGCCAGGGGAAAACCCACTTCGCCAGCAACAGACTGATCGCCAGGGTCTGCAGCAGAGCGACGGCGTTGACCACGACGAACCAGGCGATCTGCGTGCGTTGGGTGTTGGAGGTTTCCTTGAACGCCAACTTGCGCATCAAGATGAAGGCCGTGGTCATGCCGACCAGGTAGGCCAGCACGATCGCGGCGGCATACGGCAGCCAATGGCTGAAGAGGATGCGCGAGCCGAAGTTGGCGGCGGCAGCGATGCCGCCGGACAGCAGGAAGAAGAAGAACCGCTTGCTGATCATGCCGTCGCCGCAACCTCGGCCAGACGCCTGCCGACGTCGATGCTTTCGTTGATCGAGCGATCTTCCGGGTAGTAATACGCCGTATCCGCCATGTAGAAGCCCTGCACCGGCGTCTTCATCGGCGGCAGCATGTCTTGGAACCCTGGCGGGCAGATGGTCTGCGCGTACTCGTAGCGATGGCAATGGGTCGCGCGGATCCACTCCGGCTTGAAGTCCGGATTGATCATCGGCAGGTAACGGATGACTTCGTCGATCAGCTGCTGGTTGCTCCACTGCCACTTCGGATGGGTCTTGGGCATGTAGTAGGGCGCGTACACGATGTGCTCGCCAGGGCCCTTGCCGGGGTTGAGGTTGCTGTATTCGATCAGGCCGGGGATGGCGATGCGGTCGTCGCTGATGTTCATCCAGAAGTTTTCGCTGACCGGCTTGGACAGCTTGAGGATCACGCAGGCGACCGGGATGTTCTCGATCGCGGCGACCTGATCGGCAAAGGTCTTGGGCAGGCCCGGCATCATGCCAGGCACGTACTGGATCGGCGCCGTCGACACCACGCCGTCGTAGGCATGATGGCCGTCGCGGGTGCGGATGCCGGTGACCTTGCCGTCGACCGAGGCCACTTCCTCGATCGGTTGCGATAGCAGGATGCGTCCGCCGAGGCGTGCGACTTCCGCCGCCATGCGTTCCAGCAGCACGGCCGAGCCGCCTTCGAGATAGCCCATGCTTTCGTTGAACAGGTTGCGCCGCGACAGCGCCACGCGCTTGATGCGGGTGCCGATCCACGAGGCGGACAGGTCATTCTGGTACTCGAAGAACTTCAGCGCGAAGGCCTTCTCCCACATCACCTTGTAGGCTTTGGGGCCGATCCAGCGGGTGATCCAGTCACGCGCATTTTCCTTGTCCAGCGCCGTCCAGTCGCTGATGCCCTTGGTGTGCATGACGTGCAGGGCGTAGCGGATCTTGTCGACCAGCCCCAGGTGCGGGAAACCGAGCAGGGCGAACGGCGTTCCCCATTTGTGCAGCTTGCCCTGGTAGTAATACCCCATCTTGGTGTCCGTCCAGTGCAGGCGGTCGGACAGCTTCAGGTCCTCGAGCAGCTTGAACAGCGGGAAATCGGTCTTGCAGATGAAGTGGTAGTAGCGCTCGATGCGCAGGCCGTCGAAATCGAAGTCCGCGGACATGCCGCCGATGCGGTCGTCGCGTTCGTAGACGTCGACCTGGTGGCCCTTCTTCAGCAGTTCCATGGCAGCCATCAGGCCCATGGGGCCGCTGCCGACGATCGCGAATGTACTCATGATTCTAGTCTCGTATGACGGTTCAGCGCTTGAGCACGATGTGGCTGTAGCGCGGGTCGGTGTAGCTTTCGCGGATCGCGTCTTCGAACGGCGTCTGCCGCACGCCGAACACCGCTTCGGTATCGACGCCCTTGAAGTCGTCGCCGGCGCTCAGCGCCTTCAGCTGGTCGGCGGTGAACGGCGGCTTGGAACTGAAGAGCGAATACACGCGCAGCAGGAAGGCGAAGAAGCCGATCGGGATATGCACGATCAGGGTGTGCAGCTTCTTGACCCGCTTGATCGTCCTGATGATGTCGACGTAGTCCACGCGGGTGTCGCCGACGATGTCGTAGACATCGCCGTCGGGTTCGCGTTCGATGCACTTGGCGATGCAGCGGCAGAAGTCGCGCTCGTACAGCGGCTGGCGCATGAACCGGCCATCGCCCGGAATCGGGAACACCGGCGTCTTGGCCATGAAGCGCGACAGCCAGCCCAGATGCTTGGGATCGAACCAGCCGAACATCAGGGTCGGGCGCAGCACGCAGTGGCGCAGGCCGCTGGCGACCACCATTTCTTCCTGAGCGCGCTTGGTGTTGGTGTAGTCGTCCTTGGCCACCGAGTTCACCACCGAGGAGCTGATGTGCACCAGATACGGCACCTTCGCCGCGCGACAGGCATCGAGCACGTGCGCGGTCGCGGTCAGGTTGTTGCGAGTGAACAGGTCGGTGGTCTTGCCGGTGATCTGCGCGTGCAGCTGGGCAACGCAGGCTGCACCCTCGAACTCGTGCGCCCAATCGCCCGGCTCGGCCAGATCCGCCTCCACCACGCGCACGGCCGGATGCAGCTCGCGCAGGATCTGCAGGTTGTGCGCATGCTTGTCGATCGCCACAAGCTGGGTGTAGCCCTGCTGCTCCAGTTCGACGATCAGGTTCTGGCCGACCAGGCCCGCGGCGCCGGTGATGACGATCTTGGCGTGTTTGTCGGTCATGTCAGAGCTTGATCCTGCGGAAAACGAATTCGGGAATGGATTTGATGATGAACATGATCGCCCACCAGAAACCGGGCAGGTAGGCGACCGCACGGCGGCCGTCGACTGCGCGCAGGATGCCCTTGGCGATCTGGTCGGGCTTGGCCCACAGCGCACCCTTCTTGAAGGCGGCGGTCATCGGCGTATCGACGAAGCCCGGCTTGATGGTGAGTACGTTGATGCCGTCCGGGCGCAGGCGCTGGCCGAGGCCGCTCAGATACGCGCTGACTGCGGCCTTGGCACTGCCGTACAGGTAGTTGCTGGCGCGGCCGCGGTCGCCGGCGACCGAGGAGATCACCGCCAGCGTCGCGCCCGCGCGCAGGCGCGGCACCAGCGCGGCGCACAGTGCGATCGTCGAGGTGCCGTTGGTGGCGAACTCGCGCATCGACAGTTCGACCGAGGCGTCGCACGCGGCCTGGTCGGGCAGCGTGCCGTGGGCGATCAGCACCACGTCGACGCCACCCAGCGCGGCCCAGGCGGCATCGAACGCCGCCGCATGGCCGGCGCTGTCGTTGACGTCGAGCACGCCGCAACTGGCCTTGCCGCCGCGCGCCGAGAGATCCGACGCGATCGCGTCCAGGCGCGCGGCCTGGCGGCCGAGCAGATGGAGGGCCGCGCCGCGCGCGGCGTAGCGCCGGGCGGTAGCCTCGGCGATGGCCGAGGTGGCGCCAATGATGAGGACGCGTTGCATGTTCACTCCGTGACCCGGCGCCAAAAGCCGGAAGAAAAGCGGGGATCGAGATAGCGGCTGAAGTCCTGCCAGCGGGCATAGGCGCGCTGGAACGAGGCGGCGGACATCCGCGCATCCTTGGCAGGGTACAGAGCGCCGTCGGCGGCGTCGACGATGCGGTCCAGCCGCTCCAGCAGGCGCAGCACGTCGGCGCCGTCGTTGGGGAAGTCCAGCGCCAGCGTGGTGCCCGGGCGCGGGAAGGACAGCATGCCGCGCGCGGGAAGGTCGCCGAATTCCTTCAGCACGGCCAGGAAAGAGCCGCTGCCGCTGCGGGCGATTTCTGCCAGCAGCGCGTCCACGCCGTCGCGCGCGGTGGCCGGCGGCAGCACGCACTGGTACTGCAGGAAGCCGCGCGGGCCGTACATGCGGTTCCAGTGGCGGATGCCGTCCAGCGGATAGAAGAACGGCAGCACATGGCTCAGCCGGCGCTTGCTGCGCGCGGGTTGGCGCCAGTAGTACAGCGCATTGAACGGCCGCAGCGACAGCTTGTTGACCAGCGAGACCGGCGGGGTCAGCGGCATCGCCAGGCCCTTGCCGGGCGAGGCCGGGCGCTCCTCGGGCAGGCCAGCGCAGTGATCGGCACGGGTGAAATGGCCGCGGCCGCGGGCGCGACCGCTGGCCAGGCAGTCGATCCAGGCGACGCTGTATTCGTGGCTGTCGGCCGAGGCGGCGGACAGCGCGAAGAACTCGTCGAGCGAGCCGAAGCGGATGTTCTCCGTCTCCAGCGCCGGGCCAGGCACGCGGCGCAGCTGGATCTCCGCCCAGGTGATCAGCCCGGTCAGGCCGAGTCCGCCGACCGTGGCCGCGAACCAGCCGTCGGCATCGTCGTGCGGGGTGCACAGGCGGCGGCTGCCGTCGCTGCGCAACAGCTCGAAGGCGAGCACGTGGTGGCCGAAGTTGCCGGTGCGGTGATGGTTCTTGCCGTGCACGTCGTTGGCGATGGCGCCGGCCACAGTGACGTAGCGGGTGCCCGGCGTCACCGGCAGGAACCAGCCCTGCGGCAGCGCCAGATCGATGATGTCGGCGAGGGTGACTCCCGCCTCACAGCGCAGCCGGCCGGTGGCCGGGTCGAAGCCGATGAAGCGGTCCAGGCCGCGCGCGCACAGCAGGGTGCCATTCGGATTGAGGCAGCTGTCGCCGTAACTGCGGCCATTACCACGCGGCAGCGCGTTGCCGGCGAAGGCCGGCAGGGCGGCCGCCCGGTCGGCGATCGGCAGCAGCGTCTGCGTCGCGCGCGGGTAGCGTCCCCAGGACTGCCCGGCATCGGCCATCAGATGGCGCTCAGCGCGAACAGCCCGCACAGCACCACCACCACCTGGCTGACCCGGTCGGTGGCGGCGAACACGATCGGGTCGTCGTGCATGTCGCCGCGGTGCGCCACGATCCAGACCCGGCTGACCCAGTACAGCAGCACCGGGCAGATCAGCCACAGCAGCTTGGGATGCCGATACAGCTGCACGCTGGCCGGGCTATTGATGTACAGCGCCATGACCATGACCGCGATGTAGCCGGCCGCCGCGCCCATCGACTGCAGCAGCACCAGGTCTTCCACCGAATAGGCGCGGCCGCTGGCCTTGGTCTTGCCGCTGCCGAGCATCGCGTGCAGTTCGGTGTAGCGCTTGAGCAGCGCCAGCGACAGAAAGATGAACATCGAGAACGCCAGCAGCCAGAACGACAGTTCCAGTTCGATGGCCACCGCACCGCCGATGATGCGCACGGTGTACAGCGCCGCCAGCAGCACCACGTCGATCATCACGATGCGCTTGAGCCGCAGCGAGTAGGCCAGCGTCATCACGTAGTAGGCCAGCAGCACCATTGTGAACTGCAGGTTGCAGGCCAGCGACAGCGCAAGTCCGGCCAGGGTCAGGGCAGGTGCGGCGAACAGGCCCTGCAGCAGCGGCAGTCGACCGGCGGCGAACGGGCGCTTGCGCTTGCGCGGATGCTGGCGGTCGGGGGTGAGATCGAGCAGGTCGTTGAGCACGTAGACGCCGGAAGCGCACAGCCCGAACGCGACCATGGCGATCACCGACTGCAGCACCGACTCGCCGTCCAGGAAGCGGTGCGCTGTCAGCAGCGGCACGAACACCAGCAGGTTCTTCAGCCATTGGTGCAGGCGCAGCGCCTTGAGCCAGGCGCGGGCGCGCGGCGGCGCCGGCCAATGCCCGTGCACCGTGGTGCGCTGCGCGGCAGCGGCGCGCAGCCCGTTGCCGTTGTTGACCACCCAGGCGCCGCCGGCCTTGTCCCACACGTGCAGGTCCACGCGGCCATTGCCGGCATAGTCGAAGTTGCCGGCGCCGAACCGCTCCACCAGCACGTCGGCCTTGTTGCGGCCGGACAGGTTGCGCTGGCCGTCGCTGGCGATGACCTCTTCGAACAGGCCCAGGTGCGCGGCGATCGGCGCGACCAGCAACTGGTCGGAGGCGGTGCACAGCACGCGCGGGCGCTGCGAGGTAGTACGCAGCAGCTCCAGCACGTGCGCGTTGTAGGGCAGGGTTTCGGCCGGGAGCGTGACCCGCGCGGCCAGTTCGCGCTTCAGCGCGGCCTTGCCGCGCAGCAGCCACAGCGGCAGCAGGAACACGTACAGCGGATTGCGCGCCAGCAGGGCCAGCAGGGACTCGTAGAGGATGTCCGAATTCAGCAGCGTGCCGTCCAGATCCACACAGAGCGCACGCCCTGAAACAGCCGGGCGGTCGGCGGGAGAACTGGGGGGGAAGGACATGCTGCGGCCTGGTGATGCATAGCGGGGCCGCATTATAACCAGCGGTTCAGGCGGCCTGGCGTCGTTGCAGGAATTCCGTCGCGCCCATCGCCAGGGCGCCCACGGCGACCGCGTACCAAAGCGTCACCAGCCGCGCCGCCACCGCGACCGCGATCGCATCGGCGGTGGCGACGCCCAGCCGGTCCAACATCAGCACGATCGCCAGTTCTGTGGTGCCGACCCCGCCTGGGACGAAGGACAGCGCGCCGATCAGCATCGCCAGCGGGTAGATGCCGAACGCGACCAGCGGATCCAGGTCCAGGCCCAGGCCGCTGCACAGCCCCACGAAGACCGCCGAGGTCAGGCCCCAGGCGCCGGCCCCCGCGATCAGGCTGCGCACCATCTGCGCCGTTCCGAGGCAGGCACGCAGTTCCGTGGCGGCGAACACGGCGAACTGCGCCGTCCTCCGCAGCCAGCGCCCGGGCAGGCGCCGGCCCACACCCTCCAGCCACGCCAGCAGGGCCGGCCAGGCGGCGGCGCCGAACAGCAGGGCGACAAAGCCCAGCACCACTGCGGCGAGCGTGCCCAGAGTGGGGAAGACCGGTGCGGCCAGCAGCGACAGCGCCAGGATCACCAGCAGGTCGGAGGCGCGCTCGAACACGAACACCGCCAGCGTCCGACCTGCCGGCACGCCCATGCGGGCGAAATAGCGGATGCGCAGCAATTCCCCGGCCTTGCCAGGGGTGGCGGTCAATGCGAACCCGGCCAGGTAGGCGGCCCATCCGAGGCCGAACGGGACCGCATGGCCTTGTCGTTGCAGCAGCCAGCGCCAGCGCCAGAAGCGGAACAGGTAACTGACCGAGACCGGCAGCACCGCCAGCGCCAGCAACGGCCAGATCGCACCCAGCCGGGCGAACGTGCCGTTGCCGCGATCGATCCACCACAGGGCGGCCAGGTAGCCGCCGCACAACAGCACGACGAACAGCGCCAGATGATCCGCACGGTGGCGCGGCGCGGGCACGCCGTCGGCGCCGTGCGGCATCATTCCCGGGTCTCCGCGACGGCTCAGCCCAGCGCCTTTTCCAGCTCCGGCAACACCGTGAACAGGTCGCCGACCAGACCGATGTCGGCGATCTCGAAGATCGGCGATTCCGGGTCCTTGTTGATCGCGACGATGGTGCCGGCGTCCTTGATGCCGGTCAGGTGCTGGATGGCGCCGGAAATGCCGATCGCCACGTACAGCTCCGGCGCGATGATCTTGCCGGTCTGGCCCACCTGCAGTTCGTTGGGGACGTAGCCGGCGTCGACCGCCGCGCGCGAG
Source organism: Xanthomonas sp. 3498 (assembly GCF_014199795.1). Taxonomy (NCBI): domain Bacteria; kingdom Pseudomonadati; phylum Pseudomonadota; class Gammaproteobacteria; order Lysobacterales; family Lysobacteraceae; genus Xanthomonas; species Xanthomonas sp. 3498. The sequence continues at coordinate 631,040 of NZ_JACHOH010000003.1, read as the reverse complement.
GCGCCGACCGCCGCACCGAGCTTGTCGGCGAGCTGGTAGACGATCTGGAAGTTCTCCGCCGAGCCGACGCCGCGGCCGCCGGAGACCACGCGCTTGGCGCTCTGCAGGTCGGGGCGGTCGGACTTGCCGGCGGCCAGGCCGACGAAGCGGGTGTGGCTCGGCAGCGGCGCGTCCACGCTGGCCGCTTCGACCGCCGCGCTGCCGCCTTGCGCCGCTTCCGGCCAGGAGGCGCTGCGTACGGTGGCCACCACGATCTGGTCGGCCGGGGCCTGCACGCTGATGATGGCGTTGCCGGCGTAGATCGGGCGCTTGAACGCGTACTCGCCGTCCACCGCCATCAGGTCGGAGATCTGGTTGACGCCGAGCAGGGCGGCCACCACCGGCATCAGGTCCTTGCCGAAGGTGGTGGAGGGGCCGAACACGTGGGTGTAGCCGGTCGCCAGGGCGGCGATCTGCGGGCCCAGCACCTGCGCGATGGCGTGTTCGTTGGCGGGATTGGCGACGGTGAGGACGCGGGCGACGCCGGCGATCTGCGCGGCCTGGGCGGCCACCGCGGCCGGATCGGCGGCCAGCACGACGATGTCGATGGCGTCCGGCGACAGTGCCTGCGCGGCGCTGACGCACTTGGCGGTGGCGGCGTTGAGCTGCCCGTTGAGATGTTCGGCGATGACGAGGATCTTGGCCATTACAGCAACCCCTTCTGCTTGAGTGCGGCCACCAGTTCGGCGGCATCCTTGACCATCACGCCGCGGCTGCGCTTGGCCGGCGGGGCGTAGTGGGTGGTGGTGAGGCTGTCGTTGGCCTCCACGCCCAGGTCGGCGAAGGCCAGCGTCTGCAGCGGCTTGCTCTTGGCCTTCATGATGTCCGGCAGCTTGATGAAGCGCGGCTCGTTCAGGCGCAGGTCGGTGGTGACCACCGCCGGCAAATCCACTTCCAGGGTTTCCAGGCCGGCGTCGACCTCGCGGGTCACCGTGGCCTTGCCGTCGGCCACCACCAGCTTGCCGGCGAAGGTCGCCTGCGGCCGGCCCCACAGCGTGGCCAGCATCTGCCCGGTCTGGTTGGCGTCGTCGTCGATCGCCTGCTTGCCCAGGATCACCAGGTCCGGCTGCTCCTGCTCGACCAGCTTGAGCAGGGTGCGCGCGGCGGTCAGCGGCTGGATTGCCGCATCGGCGACCACGTGGATGGCGCGGTTGGCGCCCATCGCCAGGCCGTTGCGCAGGTGCGCGGCGGCGTCGGCCGGGGCGATGGTGGCGACCACCACCTCGCTGGCGATGCCGGCGTCGCGCAGGCGCAGCGCCTCTTCCAGGGCGATTTCGTCGAACGGGTTGGCGGAGAGCTTGACGCCCTCGGTGATCACGCCGGAGCCGTCCGGCTTGACCTGGATGCGGACGTTGTAGTCCACCACGCGCTTGTAGGCGACGAGGATTTTCATCGTGTACGAGATCCTTCAGCAGTGCGGGAAGGCCCGGCCGCGGCGGCTGGCACGGGGCAGTCGGAGGATTCTAACCGGGCGCGCTTGACCATGCGAGGGCGTATGGTGGGCGCCCTCGGCGGGCACGCGATCGCCGCGTGCGGCGCCCACGACCGGTTCATATAAAGCGTATATCCTGTGTGGTTTGGACATTAGGCGCCGACGGCGCCCAATCAGGAGAGACACACAGTGGCGACTTGGCTCGTAACCGGCGGTGCCGGTTTCATCGGCGGTAATTTCGTGCTCGAGGCGGTGGCGCGCGGCATCCGTGTGATCAACCTGGACGCACTGACCTACGCCGGGAACCTGAACACGCTGGCGTCGCTGGAAGGCAATCCCGACCACGTGTTCGTGCACGGGGACATCGGCGACCGCGAGCTGGTGAGCCGTCTGCTCGCCGAGCACCAGCCCGACGCGGTGGTCAATTTCGCCGCCGAGAGCCACGTGGACCGCTCGATCGATGGCCCCGGCGCCTTCATCCAGACCAACGTGGTCGGCACCCTGGGCCTGCTGGAGTCGGTGCGCGATCACTGGAAGGCGCTGCCGGACGGCCGCCGCGACGCGTTCCGTTTCCTGCACGTGTCCACCGACGAGGTCTACGGCACCCTCGGCGAGACCGGCAAGTTCAGCGAAACCACCCCGTATGCGCCGAACTCGCCGTACTCGGCGTCCAAGGCCGCCTCCGACCATCTGGTGCGCGCGTTCCACCACACCTACGGCCTGCCGGTGCTGACCACCAACTGCTCCAACAACTACGGCCCCTACCACTTTCCGGAGAAGCTTATTCCGCTGGTGATCGCCAAGGCGCTGGCCGGCGAGCCGCTGCCGGTGTACGGCGACGGCAAGCAGGTGCGCGACTGGCTGTTCGTCGGCGACCACTGCGAAGCGATCCGCACCGTGCTGGCCAAGGGCAAAGTGGGCGAGACCTACAACGTCGGCGGCAATTCCGAGAAGCAGAACATCGAAGTGGTGCAGGCGATCTGCGCGCTGCTGGACGCACGGCGTCCGCGCGAAGACGGCAAGCCGCGCGTCAGCCAGATCACCTACGTCGCCGACCGGCCCGGCCACGATCGCCGCTACGCCATCGACGCCTCCAAGCTGAAGAACGAACTGGGCTGGGAGCCGAAGTACACCTTCGAACAGGGCATCGCGCTCACCGTGGACTGGTACCTGAGCCATCAGGACTGGGTGCAGGGCGTGCTCGATGGCAGCTATCGGCTAGAACGGATCGGCACCGCGGCATAACCCGCGTCCCTCGCATGCGTCCGCACATCCACATGCGGACGTCCATAGGAAGCACCTCATGACACAACGCAAGGGCATCATCCTCGCTGGCGGCTCCGGCACGCGGCTGTATCCGATCACCAAGGGCGTCAGCAAACAGCTGTTGCCGGTGTACGACAAGCCGATGATCTATTACCCGCTCAGCGTGCTGATGCTGGCCGGGATCCGCGAGGTGCTGATCATCAACACCCCGCACGAGCAGGCGCTGTTCCAGGCGCTGCTGGGCGATGGCGCGCAGTGGGGCATGGATATCCAGTACGCGGTGCAGCCGAGTCCGGACGGGCTGGCCCAGGCCTACCTGATCGGCCGCGACTTCGTCGCCGGCAAGCCGAGCTGCCTGGTGCTGGGCGACAACATCTTCCACGGCCATGGCCTGACCGAGACCCTGCGCCGTGCCGATGCGCGGCAGCATGGGGCCACCGTCTTCGGCTACTGGGTCAACGACCCCGAGCGCTACGGCGTGGCCGAGTTCGACGCGTCCGGCAAGGTCATCGACATCGAGGAAAAGCCGGCCAAGCCGCGCTCCAACTATGCGGTCACCGGCCTGTATTTCTACGATGGCCAGGCCAGCGACCATGCCGCGGAACTGAAGCCCTCGCCGCGCGGCGAACTGGAGATCACCGATCTCAATCGCCGTTACCTGGAAGCTGGTGAACTGCATCTGGAAGCGCTGGGCCGTGGCTATGCCTGGCTGGATACCGGTACCCACCAGTCGCTGCACGAAGCCTCCAATTTCATCGAGACCATCCAGTCGCGGCAGGGCCTGCAGGTCTGCTGCCCGGAAGAGATCGCCTTCGGGAACGGGTGGATCGATGCGGCGCAGCTGGAGAAACTTGCCGCTCCGCTGCGCAAGAACGCTTATGGCACCTATCTGCATGAACTGGCTGTACGAGGAACCGTTCCGTGAAAGTGATTGAAACCAATCTGCCCGGCTGCGTGGTGATCGAGCCGGCGGTGTTCGGCGATGCGCGTGGCTATTTCTTCGAGACCTGGAACGCCGAGCGTTTCGGCGAGCACGGACTGCCCACCAAGTTCGTGCAGAGCAACGTCTCCACCTCGGCCAAGGGCGTGCTGCGCGGCCTGCATTACCAGTGGCCGCGGCCACAGGGCAAGCTGGTCAGCGTCCTCGAGGGCGAGGTGTACGACGTCGCCGTCGACATACGTCATGGCTCGCCCCACTTCGGCCGCTGGGCCGCGGTGGTGCTGAGCGCGGAGAACAAGAAGCAGTTCTGGATTCCGGAAGGCTTCGCGCACGGATTTGCCGTGCTGTCGGAGCGTGCGGTGTTCAGCTATCTGTGTACCGACGTGTACGTCAAGGAAGCCGACGCTGGCGTGCGCTGGGACGATGCCGCGATCGGCGTCGACTGGCCGATCTCCGAGCCGGTGCTGTCGGGCAAGGACGCTGTCGCGCCGTTCCTGGCCGATATCCCGGTCGAGCGCCTGCCGGTCTACCAGCCATGAGCGTGCTGGTCTTCGGCGGCAACGGCCAGGTCGGGCAGGAGCTGCTGCGCGCGCTGGCGGCGCAGGGGCCGGTGCTCGCGACCACGCGCAGCGGCCAGTTGCCCGACGGCAGCGCCTGCGAGCGCGCCGATTTCGACCAGCCGCAGACGCTGGGCGAACTGCTGGACCGGCTGCGGCCGACGGCGGTGGTCAACGCCGCGGCCTACACCGCGGTCGATCGCGCCGAACAGGACGCAGAGGCCGCCCGCCGTGCCAATGCCGAATCGCCGGCGGCGATCGCCACCTGGTGTGCGGCGCAGGGCGTGCCGCTGGTGCATTACTCCACCGACTACGTGTTCGACGGCCAGGGCGCGCAGCCTTATCCCGAGGATGCACCGACCGCGCCGCTGGGCGTGTACGGCGCCACCAAGCTGGCCGGCGAGGAGGCGATCCGCGCTTCCGGTGCGCAGCACCTGATCTTCCGCACCGCCTGGGTGTATGCCGCGCACGGACACAATTTCCTGCGCACCATGCTGCGCGTCGGCGCCGACCGCGACGAACTGCGGGTGGTCGCCGATCAGGTCGGCACGCCGACTCCGGCGGCGCTGATCGCCGATGTCACTGCGCGCGTGCTGGCGCAGCGCGCGACGCTGCCGTCCGGGACCTGGCATCTGACCGCGGCCGGCGAGACCACCTGGCACGGCTTCGCCGAGGCGATCTTCGCCGAGGCGGTGGCGGCGGGCCTGCTGTCGCGCGCGCCGCGGGTGCTGCCGATCACCACCGCGGAGTATCCGACCCCGGCCAAGCGCCCGGCCTACTCGCGCCTGGACGTGTCGCGCCTGCAGCGCGATTTCGCGCTGGAACTGCCGCAGTGGCGCGATGGCCTGCGCCAGGTGATCGGTGAACTCGCCACGGCAGCACCGGCCGCCTGACCTGCCGTACGCGGCAGAAAAAGCACGCAGCCGAAAAGCAAAGAGCCGGGCAGTGCCCGGCTCTTTGCGTTGTGGCGTGTGCCGGACTCAGGTGCGCCCGTAGGTGTCCTCGAAGCGCACGATGTCGTCCTCGCCCAGGTAGCTACCCGACTGCACTTCGATCAACTCCAGCGGCAGCTTGCCGGGGTTCTTCAGGCGGTGGGTCACGCCGAGCGGGATGTAGGTGCTCTGGTTTTCGGTGAGCAGCAGTACTTCCTCGCCACGGGTGACTTCGGCGGTACCGCTCACCACGATCCAGTGCTCGGCGCGGTGGTGATGCATCTGCAGGCTCAGCGTGGCGCCGGGCTTGACCGTGATGCGCTTGACCTGGAAACGCTGGCCGTTGTCGATCGAGTCGTAGGCGCCCCACGGACGGTACACCTTGCGGTGCCAGGTGGCTTCGGAGCGGCCGTTGGCCTTGATCCTGGCGACGATGTCCTTCACTTCCTGGATGCGTTCGCGGTGGCCGACCAGCACCGCGTCGTCGGTCTCCACAACCACCACGTCCTGCAGGCCGACCATCGCGATCAGGCGCGAGCCGTAGGCGTAGGTGTTGCGGCAATCGATCTCGATCACGTCGCCGTGGTGGGCATTGCCGTTGGCATCCTGCGGCGACACGTCCAGCAGCGCCGACCAGGAGCCGACGTCGCTCCACTTGGCGTCTAGCGGCACCACCACCGCGTCGGCGGTCTTTTCCATCACCGCGTAGTCGATGGAGTCGGAGGGGCTGGCGGCGAAGGCGTCCTTGTCCAGACGGGTGAAGTCGGCGTCGCGCTTTGCCGACTGCCACGCCTTGGTGCAGGCATCAGCGATGGCGGGCTGGAACTTGCGCAGTTCTTCCAGGTAGCGCGAGGCGCGGAACAGGAACATGCCGCTGTTCCAGTAATACTCGCCCGACGCCAGATAACTTTTCGCGGTGGCCAAGTCGGGTTTTTCGACGAAGCGCTCGACCGCGCGCGCGCCATCGCCGGCGGCCGCCTTGATGTAGCCGTAGCCGGTTTCCGGTGCGGTCGGCTTGATCCCGAACGTCACCAGCTTGCCTTGCTCGGCCGCGATGGCGGCCACGCGCACCGCTGCCTGGAACGCCGCCTCGTCGCCGATCACATGATCGGAGGGCAGGACCAGCAACAGCGGATCGGCGCCATCGCGTGAGGCCTCCAGCGCCGCCACGGCGATCGCCGGGGCGGTGTTGCGGCCCTTGGGTTCGAGCAGGATCGCATGCGGCTTCACGCCGATCTGTTGCAACTGCTCGGCCGCGACGAAGCGGTGTTCTTCGTTGGCGACCACGATGGGCGCATGCGCGGCGACCGGCGCCGCGCGCTGCCAGGTGGCCTGCAGCATGCTCTGCTCGCCGACCAGTGGCAGGAATTGCTTGGGATACGACTCGCGCGACAACGGCCACAGGCGCGTGCCGGAACCGCCGGACAGGATGATGGGAAGGACGTCGCTCATGGGCGGGGGAACTCCATAGTGCGTCTGTGGGTGGGGGAGGGTGTCGGGATCAGCCGCGCAGCAGCTCGGAGATCTCCTGGGTACGCTGTTCCAGCAACGCCGCATCGCCGCGGGTTTCCACGTTCAGGCGCAGCAGCGGCTCGGTGTTGGAACTGCGCAGGTTGAAGCGCCAGTCGGCGAATTCGGCGCTGACGCCGTCGGTGTAGTCCAGCGTCGGCGCATGCGAGGCGAAGTGTTCCATCACCCGCGCCACCGCCGCCTTGGCGTCGGCGACCTTGAAGTTGATCTCGCCGCTGCACGGGAACTTCTGCATGCGCGCCTCGACTAGGTCGGCCAGCGAGCGGCCGGATTGCGACACCAGTTCGGCGATCAGCAGCCACGGGATCATCCCCGAGTCGGCGTAGGCGAATTCGCGGAAGTAGTGGTGCGCGCTCATCTCGCCGCCGTACACGGCGTTTTCGCTGCGCATCTTCTCCTTGATGAAGGCATGCCCGCTCTTGCACAGCACCGGAATGCCGCCGGCCTCCTCGACCTGTTCGATCGTGTTCCAGGTCAGGCGCGGGTCGTGCACGACCTTGCCGCCCGGCTGCTTGGCCAGGATCGCCTGCGCCAGCAGGCCCACCAGGTAGTAGCCCTCGATGAAGCGGCCGTCGGCGTCGAAGAAGAAGCAGCGGTCGAAGTCCCCGTCCCAGGCGATGCCGAAGTCGGCGCCGTGCTGCTTGACCGCATTGGCCGTGGCGGCGCGGTTCTCCGGTAGCAGCGGGTTGGGAATGCCGTTGGGGAAGTGGCCGTCCGGCTCGTGGAAGACGCGCACGAACTCGAACGGCAGGTGCGGCGCCAGCAGGTCGATGATGGCACCGGCGCCGCCGTTGCCGGCGTTGACCACCAGCTTCAGCGGCTTGAGCGTGGCGCGGTCGACGTAGCTGAGCAGGTGCTCGATGTAGGCGCTCTTGTCCGGGCGGTGATGCTCGGCGGCGGTCGGCGCCGCGGCCGGCGCGGTGTCGGCGGCGACGGTGTCGCGGATCGCGAACAGGCCGGTATCGGAGCTGATCGGGCGCGCGTTCTCGCGCACCAGCTTCATGCCGTTGTAGTCCATCGGGTTGTGGCTGGCGGTGACCATCACGCCGCCGGCGGCCTGCAGGTGGTCGGTCTGGAAATACACTTCCTCGGTGCCGCACAGGCCGATGTCGATGACCTCGCGGCCGCTGGCGCGCAGGCCCGCCGACAGTGCCGCCTGTAGCGCGGGGCTGGCCAGGCGCACGTCATGGCCGACCACCACCGGGCCGCTCTGCAACTGCCCCGCCAGCGCCACGCCGATGCGGCGCGCCAAGTCCTCGTTCAGTTCGTCGGGAACGCGACCGCGGATGTCGTAGGCCTTGAATGCGGGAAGCGACATAGGAAGAGGGTCCTAGTTGGGGGAAACCCGAGTGTAACGTTCCGCCGCTTAATCGGTCGTTGCGGCGGTGCGGCGGGGGTCCGGCGCGGCGAGCGGCTAGACTACGCGCCTATTTCCAACGCGGAGCTGGCGAATGGGCGACACCACTACCCTTGCGGGCGGGCGGCGCGGCAAGCTTTACCCCGATGCGGCCACGGCGCTGGCCGACGTGGTGGCGGACGGGCAGACCCTGGCGGTCGGCGGCTTCGGCCTGTGCGGCATCCCCGAGGCCTTGATCGCTGCCTTGCGCGACAGCGGCGTCAGCGGCCTCACGGTGATCTCCAACAATGCCGGCGTCGATGGCTTCGGCCTGGGCCAACTGCTGGCGACGCGGCAGATCCGCAAGATGATTTCGTCCTACGTCGGCGAGAACAAGGAGTTCGAACGCCAGTACCTGGCCGGCGAACTGGAACTGGAATTCAATCCGCAGGGCACCCTGGCGGAACGCCTGCGTGCCGGCGGTGCGGGCATCCCCGCGTTCTTCACCGCTACCGGCTACGGCACCGTGGTGGCCGAGGGCAAGGAGACCCGCGAGTTCGACGGCAAGCATTACGTGCTGGAGACCGCCCTGCGCGCCGACGTGGCCCTGGTCAAGGCGTGGAAGGCCGATGCCGCCGGCAACCTGGTGTTCCGCAAGACCGCGCGCAATTTCAACCCGGCCTGCGCGATGGCCGGCAAGCTCTGCATCGCCGAGGTCGAAGAAGTGGTGGAGACCGGCAGCCTGGATCCGGACCAGGTGCACCTGCCCGGCATCTACGTCGACCGCCTCGTGCACAACCCGCATCCCGAAAAACGCATCGAACAGCGCACCCTGCGCCAGAAGGACGCCTGACATGGCCTGGACCCGCGACGACATGGCGCAGCGCGCCGCCCGCGAACTCACCGACGGCGCCTACGTGAATCTGGGTATCGGCCTGCCGACCCTGGTCGCCAACCACATTCCCGAGGGCGTGGACGTGTGGCTGCAATCGGAGAACGGCCTGCTCGGCATCGGTCCGTTCCCCAGCGAGGACGAGGTCGATGCCGACCTGATCAATGCCGGCAAGCAGACCGTCACCGCCCGCGCCGGCGCCAGCTACTTCGGCAGCCACGATTCCTTCGCGATGATCCGCGGCGGCCATATCGACCTGGCCATCCTCGGCGCGATGCAGGTCAGCGAGAAGGGCGACCTGGCCAACTGGATGGTGCCGGGCAAGATGGTCAAGGGCATGGGCGGCGCGATGGACCTGGTGGCCGGGGTCAAGCGCGTGGTGGTGCTGATGGAACACGTCGCCAAGGACGGCAGCCACAAGATCCTGCCGGCCTGCGACCTGCCGCTGACCGGCGTCGGCGTGGTCGATCGCATCATCACCGACCTGGCCGTGTTCGACGTCACCGACAGCGGCCTGCTGCTGGTGGAAACCGCCGAGGGCGTGGACGAGGCCGAACTGGTCGCCAAGACCGGCGTGCCGTTCCGGCGCGGGTAAGGGCGCGCTGCGCCGCTCAGGCGCTGCGCTGCGCGTAGGCGTAGTCGGCGGTGGATACCGGTGGTGGCTGGCCGAGCAGGTCGGCCACGGTGGCCACCCGGTAGCCGGCGCGCTCGGCCAGCGGCGCTGCCAGCCGTTCCACCGCATGCGCCAGGGTGGCGTCGAGCTGCCCGCGCTCGGCCTCGAATTCGGAAGGGCACAGGCCGCTGTCCAGCAGCGGCCGCAGCGCGTCCAGGCGTGCCCAGAACATGCTGCCCGAGATGAACTGCGCCTGCTCCAGGCGCGCGTCGCTGTGGCCGGTCCGGCGCAGCAGGTAGTCGGCGACCGCGCGGTTGCCGCCCCAGAATTCGGCCAACGGCAGCAGATGGCCTTCGGGCGCGACCAGGCCGAGCGCAGGCTCCTGCGCGAAGGCCTGCAGCACGCGCGCGGCACGGTCGGCGCCGGCCAGGCGTTGCAGCAGTTCGGTGCGCCAGGCATCGCCGTTGTGCAGATGGGTGCTGCGCTTGGTATGCAGTTTCAGCACCACGTCCACGCCATCGCGCAGCAGCCGCTCGGCGGCGTGCAGGAACGGCAGGATGTCGCGGCCGCGGTTCTCCAGCACCATCACCTCGGACGGCAATGCGCACGCGCGCAGGTGCGCGCGCACCGCATCGGCCTGGTCGGGCGAGGTGGTGACCAGCAGACGCCACGGCAGGGCGCTCGCGGCCAGTTGCGCCAGCAGTTCCGGCAGCACGTCCGGATACCACGCGTGGACGATCGCGTGCGGCGTCGTGTCGCGTGCCGGCAGTGGCGCCAGCGCGCGGCGGGTGGCGTCGAGATAGGCATGGCCCAGTCGCGCATCCGGTTCCAGCACGGCGCCTTCGGCCCACTCGTTCCAGGCGTTGACGAACACCAGGCGCTGCTCGGCGCGGCGACCCTGCAGCCGGGTATGGATGGTGGTGCGCAGCCAGTCCTCGTAGCCGCGCGGCGAGGCGTGCAGATAGACGCGGCCGGCGCCGGGGCGGCGCGCTTCATTGTCCCAGCCCGGGTTGACGCCCGGATACAGCAGATAGTCGGGCAGCGGGCGCGCGGCGATCTCCGCGGCCAGGGCGCGCCAATCCAGCACGGCGCCGCTGTAGTCGGGATTGAGCAGGTGCTGCTCGGCCGCCAGCGAGCGGGGATTGCTCATGTTCGGCGGGAACTCGACCGCCGCGTCGAAACCGATGTCGCGCGGGTCCGGCCGCTCGAAGCCCTGCACGTAGGCCAGGTGCAATTCGCCGATGCCGTGCTGCCGGCACCAGTCGCGCCAGCGCGTGGCGGTGGCCTGTGGATCCGGCAGCAGATGCGGGCGGTACACCAGCAGCATCGGCCGGCCATCCACGCGCAGGCAGCGCGGGTCGCGCAGGTAGTCGGCGACGTGCGCGATGAAGTCCAGATCGTCCTGCGCGCTGTGCGCCTGCGCCATCAGCACATCGTCGCCGCGGCCGTCCCAGCGCCGCGACCATTGCTCGTTGGCCCAGCACAGGCAGAACGGCAGCTCCAGCGTGGGATCGTCCAGCCACTGCCGCAGCGGCGTCTCCAGCAGGGTCTTGCCGCCGAACCAGTAGAAGTAGAAACAGAACGCGCCGATGCCGTACTGCTTCGCCAGCGCCACCTGCCGCCGCATGCTCTGCGGGTTGCGCAGGTCGTAGAACCCCAGGTCCGCCGGCAGCCGCGGCTGCACATGTCCCTCGAACTGCGGCAGCGCGCGGGTGACGTTGCGCCATTCGGTGAAGCCGGTGCCCCACCAGGCGTCGTTCTCCGGGATCGGATGGAACTGCGGCAGGTAGAACGCCACCACGGTCGCCGGCAGTGGCGTCGGCAGCGTCACCTGCTGCGCGGATACATGGCCGATCGCGCGTTCGTCGGCGCGCGCGCGCGGCCGGCGTTCGCCATGCCCGTCGGTGGCGCGCCCGCGCGGCGGCGGCGGCACCAGATCCGCATGGCGCTCCAGGAAGCGCGCGCGCAGGCGATCGCGCTGCGCCGGCGCCAGCGGCAGGACGCGAAAGCCCGCGCGCAGCGTGAGGTACAGCGCGGTTTTCAGGCGCGCGGGCAGGCCTGCGCTCACAGGTTCTGGTAGTTCGGCCCGGAGCCGCCTTCCGGCGTCACCCAGTCGATGATCGCGTACGGATCCTTGATGTCGCAGGTCTTGCAGTGCACGCAGTTGGCGGCGTTGATCTGCAGGCGCTTGCCGGCCGCGTCGTCGACGATCTCGTACACCGCCGCCGGGCAGAAGCGCGTGCAGGGGTTGCCGTACTCCTCGGTGCAGCGGGTCACGCAGATCTGCGGATCGAGCACGTGCAGGTGCACCGGCTGGTCCTCGTCGTGCTCGGTGGCGGCGAAGTACACGCCCTGCAGGCGGTCGCGCGGGGCCAGTTCGCGCTGCACGTAGTCGCGCTTGGGCTGCTCGTGCTCGCCCAGCCGGTCTAGGCTCTTCCAGTCGGCGCCGACCTTGAGCGTCCACGGCGAGGCGCCCTTGACCAGGGTCTCCCAGGCGCCGTTGAGCAGGCCGAACCACAGGCCCTTCTTGAAGCCGGGTTTGATGTTGCGCACCTGGCGCAGCTCGGCCATCACCTCCGAGCCGCGTAGGCGCGCGTCGAAGCCGGCCGGGTCGAGCGCGGCGCCGGCGGCGAGGTGTTCGGCGGCGAGCATGCCGCTGCGGATCGCCTGATGGGTGCCCTTGATCTTGGGGACGTTGAGCAGGCCGGCGGTGTCGCCGATCAGTAGCGCGCCGGGCATCTCCACCTTCGGCAGCGACTGCCAGCCACCGCTGGCGATGGCGCGCGCGCCGGCCGAGAGGATGCTGCCGCCTTCCAGCAGCGACTTCATCATCGGGTGGTTCTTCCACTGCTGGAAGGCTTCCCACGGCCGGTATTCGGGATCGTGGTAGTCCAGGCCGCTGACGTAGCCTAGCGCCACCTGGTTGTTCTCCAGGTGATACAGGAAGCTGCCGCCGTAGGTCTTGCTGTCGGCCGGCCAACCCAGGGTGTGCACGATCTTGCCGGGGCTGACGCGGCCCTCGGGCAACTGCCACAGCTCCTTGATGCCGATCGAGAACGCTTGCGGATCGTGGCCGGCGTCGAGCGCGAAACGCGCGATCAGGCGCTTGGTCAGGTGTCCGCGCGCGCCTTCGGCCAGCACCGTGACCTTGGCGCGGATGTCGATGCCGGCGGTGTAGCCCGGCTTGTGCGATCCGTCCTTGGCCACGCCCATGTCGCCGATGCGCACGCCCAGCACCGTGCCGTCCTCGGCGTGCAGGGTCTCGGCGGCGGCGAAGCCGGGGTAGATCTCCACGCCCAGCGCCTCGGCCTGGGGTGCGAGCCAGGCGCACATGGCGCCGAGGCTGACGATGAAATTGCCGTGGTTGCGCATGCCCGGCGGCACCATCGGGAACTTGTGCCCGCCGTCCTTGCTCAGGTACCAGAACTCGTCCTCGGCCGCCGGCACGCAGATCGGCGGCGGGTTGTCGCGCCAGCCGGGCAGCAGCGCATCCAGCGGCGCGGGTTCGATCACCGCGCCGGACAGGATGTGCGCCCCGATGGTGCTGGCCTTCTCGATCACGCAGACCGAGATGTCGGGGTTGAGCTGCTTGAGCCGGATTGCGAACGCCAACCCGGCCGGGCCCGCGCCGACGGTGACGACGTCGTACTCCATGACGTCGCGCTCCACTGGCTGCGGCGCGTTGGCGCCGCCCTCGGTTCCCGTCATCTGTTCCGCTCCCGTTGGCTCGTTCTGGCTGCCTGCATTTTCAGGGTTTGCGCGTGAAGGGGCAAATTCCGCACGCCGGCGTATGGTGGGGGCGGGCGTGCTAGCGTGGCGCGATGGAACTGGACCTGCCCGGCGCCGATCTGCGCTGGTATCCCGAGTGGCTGGACCCGACCGCGGCGGCGGCGCTGTGCGCGCAGTTGTTGCGCGAGGTGCCGTGGGAAGTGCACCGGATCCGCCTGTTCGGCAAGCTGGTCGATTCGCCGCGGCTGAGCTGCTGGATCGGCGATGCCGACGCCAGCTACCGCTATTCCGGTACCCGCTTCGCGCCGCATCCGTGGCCGCCGGCGCTGCTGCCGCTGCGTGCGCGGCTGGCGGCCGAGACCGGGGTGGCGTTCAACAGCGTGCTCGCCAACCGCTACCGCGACGGCCGCGATGCGATGGGCTGGCACAGCGACGACGAGCGCGAACTCGGCCCGGCGCCGGTGATCGCCTCGCTGAGCCTGGGCGCGTCGCGTCGCTTCGTGTTGCGCCATCGCGAGCAGCCGGCGCTGCGCCAGGCGTTGGAACTGAGCTCCGGCGGATTGCTGCTGATGGCGGGCGACACCCAGCGCCTGTACCGGCACGCCCTACCGCGCACCGCCAAGCCGGTCGGCGAGCGGATCAACCTGACGTTCCGCCGCATTGCGCCTTCCTTGCCCTGATCCCTTCTCCCTCCGGGAGAAGGTGCCCCGAAGGGGCGGATGAGGGTTCGGGCGCTAGGGATGTGTCTGGAGAAATGACTCCGCAGCCGCCGCACCCTCACCCCCGACCCCTCTCCCGGTGGGAGAGGGGAGCAGAGCGGTCATGGGGGGACTTGATCCCTTCTCCCACCGGGAGAAGGTGCCCCGAAGGGGCGGATGAGGGTTCGGGCGCTAGGGAGGTGTCTGGAGAAATGACTCCGCAGCCGCCGTACCCTCCCTCACCCCGGGCCCCTCTCCCGGTGGGAGAGGGGAGCAGAGCGGTCATGGGGGGACTTGATCCCTTCTCCCTCCGGGAGAAGGTGCCCCGAAGGGGCGGATGAGGGTCGGGTTGCTAAAGAGGTTTCTGGGGAGATGACTCCGCAGCCGCCGTACCCTCACCCCCGGCCCCTCTCCCGGTGGGAGAGGGGAGCAATCAGGGGAGCAATCAGCGCCGCGGCGGCCTCGGGCTGGCCGGCGGCGGAACGCTCGGGGCCATCGCCGTCGCCGCGTCGGCCTGGCCCTGCTGCAGGGTCCAGCCGACCACATCGTGGCCGAGTTGCGACATGGCCTGGCCGAAGGCGTCGACCACCTGCGATTCGGCGATGCCGGCGGCCGGCTGGGTCACCAGGAAGGTGCGCGAGGCGACCACGCGCTGGTCGGCGCTGTACAGCAGTTTGGCATTGAGTTCGATGGTGGCCGACGGCACCGCGCGCCCGGCGTAGTCCGCTTCGAAGCGGCGCAGGTCCAGCAGCAGCTTGTAGTCGGCGCGAATGCCGGTGCCGAGCCGGGCCACGCCGGGGATGCGCCCGGAATCCTCGAACCCGCGCAGCAGCATGTCCTCGAGCATGTCGGTGGCCGGCTGCGCCCAGCTGACGCCGCCGTACACCTGCAGTTCGTCGGGCGTCGGCCGCACCGCGATGCGCGAACTGTCGACCACGCGCGCGGCGCTGGGCTTGGTCAGTGCCAGTTGCCAGCTCACCTGCGGCCAGGTTGGGTCGGCGGTCACCCGCACGTCCGGCGCGTAGATCGTCACCGGCTCCTTGTTGCCGCCGGGCAGCGAGCAGCCGGCCAGCAGCAGGGCCGGCACGGCGAGCAGGAGGAAGGCGCGCATCGGCTTCATTTGGGTTTGAACTCCTTCGGGGCGTCGCGGCCGAGCAGGTAGCGCGCGGGGTTGTTGTCCAGGCGGTCGCTGACCCGGCGCAGGTCGCGGATCAGGCCGCGCAGTTCGGTCAGGGTCGGGCCGAGCTGGCCGAGGCCGTCGTTGGCGAAGCTGTTGATCGCCGAGCGGTTCTCGCCAAGGATCTTGTCGGCATTGCCCGCGGCCGAATCCAGCTTGCTCAGCGTGTCCTCCAGCTTGTCCAGGATCGGCGGCAGCTGCTGCACCAGATTCTGGTCCAGGCGCTGGATGGTGCCGTTGGTGGTCTTGAGCGTGGTGTCCAGGTTGCGCGCGGCGTCGCGCGCGCTGACGATCAGCGACTGCATGCCCTGGTCGCGGTCGGCCAGGCCGCCGCTGATGGTCTCCAGGTTGTGCAGGGTGGCGGTGATGCTGGCGACATTGCGGTCGCTGAGCACTTCGTCCAGGCGTTCGACGATGCGGTTGGCGGTGTCGGTGATGTTCTGCAGCGCCGAGGGCGTGGTCTGGATGATCGGCGCATCGCTGTTGTCGATCGAGGTCAGCGACGGCGCTTCCGGGGTGCCGCCGGAGAGCTGGATGATCGACGGGCCGGTCAGGCTGGTGATGCCCAGCTTGGCGCGGGTGTCGCTCTTGATCGGCGTGGTCGAGTTGACCCGGATCCGCGCCACCACCTGGCGCGGGTCGTTCGGCGCCAGGGTCAGCTCGGTGATCGAGCCCACCGCGATGCCGTTGTACTGCACCGGGCTGCCGACCGACAGGCCGGTCACCGCCTCGCGGAACACCACGCGGTATTCCTGCCAGGTGCGGTCGGAGGAGTACTTGGCGGCCCAGAGTCCGAACAGCAGCAGCGCGATCCCCACCACGATGGTGAAGGCGCCGATCAGCACGTAATTGGCTTTGGTTTCCATGGGCTCAGGGGGTCTCGGTCCAGGCGGTCTTGGCATCGCGCGCGGCGCGCGCGCGCGGGCCGTGGAAATACTCTTGGATCCACGGGTGGTCCACTTGCTCGATCTCGGCCAACGGCGCGTTGGCGATGACCTTGCGGTCGGCCAGCACCGCCACGCGGTCGCAGATAGCGTACAAGGTGTCCAGGTCGTGGGTGATGAGGAACACGGTCAGCCCCAGGGCTTCCTGCAGGGTACGGATCAGCCGGTCGAAGGCGGCCGCGCCGATCGGGTCCAGGCCGGCGGTGGGCTCGTCCAGGAACAGCAGCGGCGGGTCCAGCGCCAACGCACGCGCCAGCCCGGCGCGCTTGCGCATGCCGCCGGACAGTTGCGAGGGCAGCTTGTTCAGCGCATCCGCGGGCAGGCCGGCCAGCTTCACCTTCAGCAGCGCCAGCTCGTAATGCCAGCTGTCGGGCAGTTCGCCGAAATGCTCCTTCAGCGGTACCTGCACGTTCTCGCCGACGGTCAGCGAGGAAAACAGCGCGCCGTCCTGGAACAGCACGCCGGTATTGCGCTCCACGTGCAGGCGATCGGCGCGGCGACCGGAGTCGGTATCGACGCCGAGCACCTGGATCTTGCCGGCATCGGGGTCGCGCAGGCCGAGGATGGTGCGCATCAGCACCGACTTGCCGGTGCCCGAGCCACCGACCACGCCGAGGATCTCGCCGCGGCGCACGTCCAGGTCCAGGTCCTCGTGCACGGTCTGGGTGCCGAAGCGGTTGACCAGGCCGCGGACGGAGATGGCCAATTCGGGATTCGGGATTTGGGATTCGGGATTGGTCAACGCAACCGCTCCCGCCCAGGCGCGTAGCGCCCGGCTTCAACGAATCCCCAATACCCACTCTCCAATCCCGGCTCCATCACCACCCCATGTTCATGAACCACAGCGCGGCGATCGCGTCGATGATGATCACCAGCGAGATCGTCTGCACCACGCTGGAGGTGGTGCGCTCGCCGACGGATTGCGCGGTGCCTTCCACCCGCAGCCCTTCCAGGCAGCCGATCAGGCCGATCACGATGGCGAAGATCGGGGCCTTGGACAGCCCGACCAGCATGTGCCGGATATCGATGGTGTCGTGCATGCGCGCCAGGTACATCTGCGGCGGGATGCCGAGGTCGAAGGCGCCGACGGTGACGCCGCCGGCCAGGCCGGCGATCATCGCCACGAAGGTCAGCAGCGGCAGCATCAGCATCAGCGCCACCAGCCGTGGGATCACCAGCAGGTCCATCGGGTCCAGGCCCAGGGTCTGGATCGCGTCGACCTCTTCGCGTGCCTTCATCGCGCCGATCTGCGCGGTGAACGCACTGGCGGTGCGCCCGGCGAGCACGATCGCGGTGAGCAGCACCGCGAACTCGCGCAGGAAGGCGATGCTGACCAGTTCCACCACATAGATCTCGGCGCCGAAGTCGCGCAGGATGGTCGAGCCGAGGAAGGCGATCACCGCGCCGACCAGATACGACAGCAGCGCCACCAGCGGCACCGCGTCCAGGCCGACCTGCTCCATGTGGTGCACGGTGGAGGTCAGGCGAAAGCGCCGCGGCTCGTGCACCAGGCGCATCATCTTGACCAGGGTCTCGCCGAGGAAGCCGACCAGGGCGACGATTTCCTTGCCGTTGCGGTGCACCGCGTAGCCCAGGCGTTCCAGCGCCGCGGCGAAACCGTAGTCGCGCTTGCGCTTGGGGCGGTCGTCGGCGACGTCCTCGATGGTCGAGACCAGCGCGCGATGGTCCTGGCGGAAATCCAGCGCCTCGTGGGCGATGCCGTTGCGGGTGGCGTAGCGCATCAGCTGCAGCACCCCGGCCGAATCCAGCTGGCCGATGCCGCTGGCGTCGATGCCGGTGGTGCCGGCCGGCATGCCGCGCAGCACTTCCGAGGAGGCCAGGGCCGTGGCCAGGGTCCAACTGCCGGTCAGCCGCACCCGCGAGGGGTCTCGGTCGTCCTGGCTGAGTTTGGGCGGTTGCGGTTCGATCATGGGGGCGTCCGGTGCGCGAGCATACCTGTTTCGCCCGTGTTGCAGATGTGGTGATCGCGACGGGGTGGCCGGGCGCGGCGTTCGCGCCATACTAGCCGACATGCCCGCCGCTCCCACCGTCAGTCCCTCCGCCAACGCGACCTACGCGCAGCGCATCGCCTTCGTCTCGGACATCGCCGGACGACTGCACACCTATGGCACCACCGCGCAGCGGCTGGAGGCGGCGGTGGTGGCGCTGGCGCAGCAGCTGGACCTGGATTGCGAACCCTGGTCCAACCCGACCGGGCTGATCCTCAGCTTCAGCGACCCGACCAAGGCGATCGGCTCCAGCGACATCACCCGCGTGGTGCGGCTGGCGCCGGGCGACAACGATCTGCACAAGCTCAGCGTCGCCGATCGCATCGCCGACGACGTGGCCAGCGGGCGCATGAGCGTGGCCCAGGGCCACACCGCGCTGCGCCAGCTGGACCAGCCGCCGGGGCGGCGCTGGGTGGCGATGCAGGTGCTCGGCTTCGGCCTGGCCGCGGCCGGCGTGGCCGGGCTGTGGCGCCTGCCGTGGCTGGACATCGCCACCGCCACGGTGATCGGCCTGCTGATCGGCGTGCTGACCCAGCTCACCGACAAGCGCCCGGCGACCAAGGAAGCCAACGACGCGCTGGCGGCGCTGCTGGCCGGTTTCGTCGCGACCCTGGTGGCCAGTTTCGTGGCGCCGCTCAATCTCAATACGGTGATCATCGCTTCGCTGGTGGTGCTGCTGCCGGGGATGGCGCTGACCAATGCGGTCAACGAACTGACCAGCCAGCACTGGGTCTCGGGCACGGCGCGCTTCGCCGGCGCGGTCACCACCGTCCTCAAGCTGACCGTCGGCGCGGTGATCGCGGTGACCCTGGCGCAACTGCTCGGCCTGGAGCCGATGGTGAGGGCGTCGCGGCCGCAGCACGGCTGGGTGGAATGGGCCTCGCTGCTGGTCGCCGCCTATGCGTTCGCGCTGCTGTTCAAGGCCAGCGGCCGCGATTATCCATTCGTGATGGCCGCATCGGTGGCCGGTTATGCGATCGCGCGCTTCGCCGGCGACGCCTGGGGCAGCCCGGTCGGCATCTTCCTGTCGGCGATGGTGTTGACTGCGGCCGGCAATCTGTTCGGCCGCATCGTGCACCGGCCAGGGGCCCTGGTCCGGTTGCCGGGCATCATCATGCTGGTGCCCGGCAGCGCCAGTCTGCGCGGACTGTTGACCCTGGTGCAGCAGCAGGACGTGCTCGTCGGGCAATCGGCACTGCTGACGGTGACCAATATCGTGATGGCGCTGGTCGCCGGCCTGCTGTTCGGCAATCTGCTGGTACCGGCGCGCAAGAATCTTTGAATCCGGTAATAAAAAACGCCGGCATGCGCCGGCGTTTTTCACTGCGGTCACCGAGGCGGATCAGGCCTTCGGCGCGGCGCTCTTGCTGGCCTTCTTGGCCACGCGCTTGACCGCCTTCTTGGCGGTTTTCTTGGCCGGCGCGGCGGATTTGGCAGCGCCGCCGGCGATCAGGAAATCGTCGACCTTCTTGCCCTTGGCGACCAGATCGGCCAGCCAGCGCGGCTGCTTGCCGCGGCCGGTCCAGGTTTCGGCGGCATTGGCGGGATTGCGGTATTTCGGCGGAACCTTGCCCAGTTTGCGGCCCGGCTTCGGACCCGGCTTGCCGGCCTTGCGGCCGCGTGCGGCGGGGGCGGCGCCACCGAAGACTTCCTCGATGCTGTAGCCGTGGCTCTTGGCCAGGCGGGTCAGCTGGGTGCGGACCTTGGCGATGGGGGGGCGCTTGGCGACGATGGACTGCTGCTTCTTGGCGGTCTTGATGAGCGCGCCCAATTGCTTGGCCGACAGGCCGCTGAGATCGATGGTCATCTTTACTCCGGAAAATGGGTGGTGGCCGTCCGCCATTCCCTGGCCAGCGAAGAATGATAATGATGTGTTATCGGTTTGACAAATATTCGGCTTATTCCCGGCAGGCATCTGCAAGCGGGATACCGCTGCACCATTTCCCGATCCGCTTATACGGGATGTATTCAATTGCAGCGATATCCGGAGAATTCGCTTGCGAGCGTGATGAGCGCGTAAAGAAAAAGGGCCGGGATAATCTCCCGGCCCCAGACATTACCCCTGCAATCGCGCCAGCAAGGCGGCGCGGTCCAGGTGTTCGGCATCGCCGCCGCTGCGCGCGCGATATTCGAACGTACCGGCGGCCAAACCCCGTTCCGAGACCACCACCCGGTGCGGAACGCCGATCAATTCGATATCCGCGAACATCGCGCCGGGGCGCAGGCCGCGGTCGTCCAGCACCGCATCGAGCCCGGCCTGCTGCAGTTCCGCCAGCAACGCCTCGCCGGCGGCGTCGACCGCCGGGTCGCGCTTGGGATTGATCACGCACACCGCCACCGTCCACGGCGCCATCGGCTGCGGCCAGCGGATGCCGGCGTCGTCGTGGTTCTGCTCGATCGCCGCGGCGACGATGCGGGAAATGCCGATGCCGTAGCAGCCCATCGCCAGCGTCACGGTCTTGCCGTGCTCGTCCACCACGGTGGCATCCAGCGCCTGCGCGTACTGGCGGCCGAGCTGGAATACATGGCCGACCTCGATGCCGCGGGCCAGGCGGATCTCGCCACCGTCGTGGGCGCGTTCGCCCTCGACCACGTTGCGCAGGTCGGCCACGGCGTCCGGTTCCGGCAGGTCGCGGCCCCAGTTGACCCCGGCCAGGTGGAAGCCGCGTTCGTTGGCCCCGACCACGAAGTCGGCCAGCGCCGCGACGTCGCGGTCGGCGACCACGCGGATCGGCTGGCGCGGACCCAGCGGGCCGAGGAAGCCCGGCTCGCTGCCCAGGTGCGCGAGGATCTCGGCCTCGTTGGCCATGCGGTAGCCGGCCAGGCCGGCGACCTTGCCCAGCTTGATCTCGTTGACCGTGTGGTCGCCGCGCACCAGCGCCAGCACGAAGCGCTCGCCGGCCATCACCGCCACCGACTTGACCGTGCGCTGCAGCGGGATGCCGAGCAGCTCGGCCACTGCCTCGCAGGTCTTCTGGGTGGGCGTGGCGACCTTGCGCAGCTCCTCGCTTGCCGCCGCGCGCGGCGCCGGTGCCGCGGCGACCGCGGCTTCGACGTTGGCCGCGTAGTCCGAGCCGGTGGAGAACGCCAGCGAATCCTCGCCGGACTCGGCCAGCACGTGGAATTCCTGCGAGGCGTCGCCGCCGATGTCGCCGGAATCGGCCTGCACCGCGCGGAACTGCAGCCCCAGGCGGGTGAAGATGCGGATGTAGGCCGCCTTCATGTTCTCGTATTCGCGCGCCAGGTCCTCATCGCTCAGGTGGAACGAGTAGGCGTCCTTCATCAGGAACTCGCGCGCGCGCATCACCCCGAAGCGCGGCCGGATCTCGTCGCGGAACTTGGTCTGGATCTGGTAGAAGTTGACCGGCAGCTGCTTGTAGCTGTTGAGTTCCTGGCGCGCGAAATCGGCGGCGGCCTCTTCGGCGGTCGGGCTGTAGCAGTAGTCCTGCTCCTTGCGGTCCTGCATGCGCAGCATCAGCCCGCCGAACTTGCTCCAGCGCCCGGTGGCATCCCACAGCTCGCGCGGCTGGATGGTCGGGAACAGCACTTCCACCGCGCCGGCGCGGTTCATTTCCTCGCGCACCACCGCTTCCACCTTGCGCAGCACGCGCAGGCCCAGCGGCGACCAGGTGTACAGGCCGGAGGCGAGCTTGCGGATCATGCCCGCGCGCAGCATCAGCTGGTGGCTGACCAGTTCGGCGTCGGCCGGGGTTTCCTTGGTGGTGTGCAGGTGGAACTGGGAAAGGCGCATCGAGGGGCTTCGCAGACGGCGGGTCGCCCATTTTGCCAGTCATTGCCGGCGCTGCGGGCATTGCCCGCGGCCGGCGCCGCGCGTTCGGGTTACTTGGCGGGTGCGGCCGCCGGCGAGCAGTAGGCCTTGATCGCGGCCTCGGCCAGGGCCTTCTGCGCGCCGCGCTGGGATTCGTCCAGTTCCCCGTCCGGCTTGCCGTCGCCATCGCTGTCGGTGGTGATCCTGCCGGGCTTGTTGAGGATGTCCAGGTTCTTGCGCGCGGTCAGGCACTGGCCGTTCTCGGCCGGGGCCGCCTCGGGCGTCTCGGCCGGGGCGTCGCCGCGGGTGTCGACCTTGCGGACCTGGTACTTGCCGCCGGGCGGCGGGGTCTCGGCATAGTGGGTGACGCCCTGCGCGTCCTTCCATTGGTACAGGGTGGTGGCGCCGAGCATGCCGCTGACGGCGAGCAGGGGCAGGCAGCAAAACCGGGGCAGGGCGCGCATCGCGGTCTCCAGGGGCGCGGCGGGAGCGCCGATTGCAGCACCCGCCGACGGGCCTGGCAAGTCGATTAGACTGACGGGATGGACTCATCCCGACCGCCCCCCCGTTCGCGCACCATCTACCTGCTGCCGAACCTGTTCACCACCGCCGGCCTGTTCTCCGGTTTCTACGCCATCATCGCCGCCGCCAACGGCCAGTTCGTGCACGCCAGCGTGGCGGTGTTCGTGGCTGCGGTGATGGACGGGCTGGACGGGCGTGTGGCGCGGCTGACCGGCACCAGCAGCGAATTCGGCGTGCAGTACGACTCGCTGGCCGACCTGGTCAGCTTCGGCATGGCGCCGGCGCTGGTGATGTACCACTGGTCGCTGTCGGCGCTGAAGTTCGACGGCAGCATGCTGGGCCGGGTCGGCTGGTCGGCGGCGTTCCTGTACGCGGCCTGCGCCGCGCTGCGCCTGGCCCGCTTCAATACCCAGGTCGGCACGGTCGACAAGCGCTGGTTCGTGGGCCTGGCCAGCCCGGCCGCGGCCGGGCTGATGATGGCCTTCGTCTGGTCCTTCGCCGACGGCTCGCTGGGCTGGGACGGCGAACAACTGCGTTACGTGGCGCTGGGCCTGACCGTGACCGCGGCGCTGCTGATGGTCAGCCGCATCCGTTTCTGGAGCTTCAAGGGCAGTGGCGAGAAGGGCCCGCGCACCGACCGGGTGCCGTTCCTGATGCTGGTGCTGGCGCCGATCGTGCTGGCGGTGCTGGTGATCGACCTGGCGCGGGCGCTGCTGGCGATCGGCGTGTTGTACGCGCTGTCCGGGCCCTGTCTGTGGCTGTGGCGGCGCTGGCGCAAGGTGCCGGACGCGACATGAGCGAGCACGCATCCATGGATGCGCCGTTGTGGTCGGCCGAGCAGGTCGGCTGGCTCCAGGCGCTCGGCCACACCGTGTACGTGGATGCCGCGGCGGTGATCGAACCGGCGCCGACGCCGGAGGTGGAGCCCGTAGCGCCGGTACAGCGGTCGGCGCCCGGATCGGCGCCACCGCGGGGAGGCCGCGCCGCCGAGCTGCCGGCCGCCGAGTTGCCGGAACGGCGCCGCGCGTCGGCGCCGCCGCCACCGGCGGAAGCGCCGGACGCGGTGCGTGCGGCACCTGCGGCAGCGGCGCGTCGGGTCGGCCTGCGCCTGCCCGATCGCCTGCAGATCGCCTTGCTGCGCGCTTCCGGCCTCAATCCCAACGATCCGGCCACGCAGGCGCTGATGGCGACCTGGCCGCTGGACGAACTGCGCGGCAATGCCGCGGCCAAGCGCGCGCTGTGGCCGCAACTGCGCGCGCTGCGCAAGCGGACGCCGCGATGAGCGCGCTCGGGTCGGCGCCTGCGCCAGCGGCCACGCTGCGCGCCTTGCGCGAAACCGATCTGGATGCGGTGATGGAGATCGAGCGCCGCGCCTATCCCTTCCCCTGGACCCGCGGCATCTTCCGCGACTGCCTGCAGGCCGGTTACCCGGGCTGGGTGCTGGTGGAGGAGGGCACGATCGTCGGCTACGGGGTGATCAGCGTCGCCGCCGACGAGGCGCACATCCTCAACGTCTGCGTGGCGCCGGAGCGGCAGTCGCGCGGCTACGGCCGACTGCTGCTGCGCGCGCTGATCAAGTACGGCGTCGACCTCGGCGCGCGCCGGGTATTCCTGGAAGTGCGGCCATCCAATCCCAATGCGATCGCGCTCTATCACAGCGAAGGCTTCAACGAGATCGGCCGGCGCCCGCGCTACTACCCGGCCGCGAACGGCCGCGAGGACGCGCTGGTGATGGCGATCGAGCTGTTCTTCGACGGCATGTCCTGAGGCCTCTGCGCGTCCGCCACGGGCGACGTGCGGTTTCATTCGAGCAGTGCTGCCGCGTGTGTGCGGAAGGCGCCGGCGCAAGCGGCCGGTGTGGGTGAGTGCTGGCCTGCGTCTGGCCGGTGCGATGTACTGCGCTGCGTGCGCGTCGCAACCTGATCTAGGCGATCGCGCTGCAGGCGCTTGGCGATGTCGGCGTCGTGTTCGCTGCGGCCAGTGCACCTGCGTGCTACGTGCCGCGCGTCGATCGGCGATGACCGACGTGTGCCGTCACCCGCCTGTTGTGGTTTTCGCGGCGTTTTTGCGCCGTCGCAGGCGAACTGTGCAATGTCGCCTTCTGTCGGTGGGACAGCGTTGTTGTCCCGCAGCGACGGCGCTGCGGCGCCCTGTTGCGCGCAGGCAATTCGTGCGACGCGGCTCCCATATCGTGCGGCTGGATCGTGGGTGTCTACATCGTCCCTTTACACACGCCGCGCGGTCCCTACAGTGCGCGCCTCTTCGGCGCCTGCCTCCCACGAAGGCATGACCCGCAGTTGTCCGAGGGGACAGCGACCGCGCAGGCGTCGCCGTGCATTCCGCTGCTGCGGAACGCGCGCGCCTGCGTCCAAACCACGCATGCTCACGAGGTTTCCAGGATGACCACGCAGTCCCGCATCGCTCCATCGCCGCGCTCGCCGCTGCGCACCTTCGGCCTGGCCCTGTGCCTGGCCGGCATCGCCGGCGCCGCCCATGCCGACGCCAGCCTGGAGGTCGCCAGCACCGGCTGGGCGACGCAGAACGGCGGCACCAAGGGCGGCTCCAAGGCCGCCGCCGCCGATGTCTACAGCGTCAGCACCGCGGCGCAGCTGAAGGCCGCGCTGAAGGCCAGTGCCGGCAGCAACGGCCGCATCATCAAGGTCAACGGCATCATCGACATCAGCGAAGGCACGCCGTACAGCACCACTGCGGACATGAAGAGCCGCGCGCGCCTGGACGTGCCCACCAAGACCACGCTGATCGGCGTCGGCAGCAACGCCGAGATCCGCGAGGGCTATTTCTACGTCAAGGCCAACGACGTGATCGTGCGCAACCTGACCATCGAGAATCCGTGGGATCCGCAACCGGTGTGGGATCCGAACGACGGCAGCGCCGGCAACTGGAATTCCGAATACGACGGCATGACCATCGAGGGTGCCAGCAACGTGTGGGTGGACCATGTGACCTTCACCGACGGCCGCCGCACCGACGACCAGAACGGCACCGCCAACGGCCGGCCCAAACAGCACCACGACGGCGCGCTGGACATCAAGAAGGGCGCCAACTACGTCACCGTGTCCTACTCGGCGTTCAAGTCGCACGAGAAGAACAACCTGATCGGCTCCAGCGACAGCGCCTCCAGCACCGACAGCGGCAAGCTCAAGGTGACCATCCACAACACCCTGTTCGAGAACATCTCCGCGCGCGCGCCGCGGGTGCGCTTCGGTCAGGTACACCTCTACAACAACTACCACGTGGGCAGCACCAGCAACGCGGTGTATCCGTTCTCCTACGCGCACGGCGTGGGCAAGGAATCGAAGATCTTCTCCGAGAACAACGTGTTCGACATCAGCGGCGTGAGCAGCTGCGACAAGATCGCGGCCGATTACGGCGGCAGCGTCTACCGCGACTTCGGCTCGCTGCTCAACGGCCAGGCGCTGACCTGTTCCTGGAACAACAACATCGGCTGGACCCCGCCGTACACCTATTCGCTGCTGCCGGCGAACAAGGTGGCGGCGGACGTCAAGGCCAAGGCCGGCGCCGGCAAGCTCTGAGTGCGTCGCTGCGCTGCCGCCCGCAAGGCCGGGCGGCGGCGTTGCGCGCGTTCGTGGAATGTCAGTGATCAGGCGCGGAGCCGCTTTTATCGTTGGCCGCTCTCGTTGCAGATGCGTTGTGGGAGCCAACTGTAGGAGCGACTCCAGGCAGATCCAATAACGACGAGCCTCACTGCAGGAGCGGTTTCGGCCGCGACAAACAGCACCGCTTGCCGTTTGATGGTGCAGCGCGTCGGGACTGAAGTCCCTCCCACATCGCGCGTTCGTCGCAGCGCGATGCTGCATGACGACGCCTCCGCCACCGCCGTGATGGGCGGAGGCGGCCCAATCGCTCGCGTTACAGCTTGGCGCGCTGCTCGCGCAGGCCGTCCAGCTGCGCGCTCCAGTCGGCCAGGCGCTGGCGTTCCTGCTCGATCACCGCGGCCGGCACCTTGTCGGTGAACTTGCCCAGCTTGGCTTCGCTCTTGTCCTTCTCGGACGCGACGCGGGCGATCTCCTTGTCCAGGCGCAGGCGTTCGGCATCCAGGTCGACCAGGCCTTCCAGCGGCACCAGCAGTTTCAGTTCGCCGACGATCGCGGTGGCTGCGGCCGGCGCGGTCGCGCCGTCGTCCAGCCACTGGATGGCCTCGAGCTTGAGCAGGAAGCGCAGTTGCGCGGCAAAGCGTTCGACCCGCGCGCGGTCCTGCGCCTGGCCGCCCTGCAGCAGCAGCGGCACCTGCCGCGACGGCGCCACCTGCAATTCGCTGCGCACGCGGCGCAGCGCCGACACCATCGCTTTCAGCCATTCCACGTCGGCCGCGGCGCCGGCATAGGCGGCCACGTCCATCGCCGCCGCATCCGGGTACGGCTGCAGCGAGATGGTCGGCGCGGCGATGCCCAGGCGCGGCGCCACCTGCTGCCACAGTTCCTCGGTGACGAACGGGGTCAGCGGATGCAGCAGGCGCAGCAGGGTTTCCAGCACATGCAGCAAGGTGTGGCGGGTACTGTCGGCGGCGGCCGCGTCGTCGCCGTTCAGCGCCGGCTTGGTCAGTTCCAGGAACCAGTCGCAGAACTCGTTCCAGGCGAATTCGTACAGGCACTGCGCGAGCAGGTCGAAGCGGTACGCGGCGAACTGCGCCTGCGCTTCGGCAGTGACCGCCTGCAGGCGCAGCAGGATCCACTTCTCGGCATCGGTCACCGGCTGTTGCGTGGCTGAACCGGCATTCAAAGCGGTGTCCGCGTGGTTCGCCATCTGGGCGCGTGGCGACGCGTTCGTGATTGTCGCCGCGTCCGCATCTTCCTGGCGCGTGTTCATCAGCACGAAGCGGCTGGCGTTCCACAGCTTGTTGCAGAAATTCTTGTATCCCTCGGCGCGGCCCAGGTCGAACTTGATGTCGCGGCCGTGGCCGGCCAGCGCGGCGATGGTGAAGCGCAGCGCATCGGCGCCGTGGGCGATGATGCCCTCGGGGAATTCCTTGCGCGTGGCCTTCTCGATCTTCTCGGCCATGCGCGGTTGCATCAGCCCGGTGGTGCGCTTGGCGACCAGGTCCTCGATGCTGATGCCGTCGATGATGTCCAGCGGATCGAGCACGTTGCCCTTGGACTTGGACATCTTCTGCCCGTCCTTGTCGCGGATCAGGCCGGTGATGTAGACGTCGCGGAACGGCACCTTCCCGGTGAAGCTGTCGGTGGCCATGATCATGCGCGCCACCCAGAAGAAGATGATGTCGAAGCCGGTGACCAGCACGCTCGACGGCAGGTAGCGGTCGAAGCCGCGCTCGGCCATCGCCTGCGGCTCCGGCCAGCCCATGGTCGCGAACGGCCACAGCTGCGAGGAGAACCAGGTCTCCAGCACGTCGCTGTCCTGGTGCAGGGCGACGTCGGCGCCGAGGCCAGCCTTGGCGCGCGCATCGGCCTCGTCGCGGCCGACGTAGCAGTTGCCGGCGTTGTCGAACCAGGCCGGAATGCGATGGCCCCACCACAGCTGGCGGCTGATGCACCAGTCCTGGATGTTCTCCATCCAGTGGCGATAGGTGTTGATCCAGTTCGGCGGCACGAACTGGATCTGCCCGGACTCGACCAGTTCCAGGCCGCGCTTGGCCAGCGCGTCCATCTTCACGAACCACTGGTCGGTCAGGTACGGCTCGATCACCTGGCCGGTACGGTCGCCGCGCGGCACCTGCAGCTTGTGCGGCTTGGTCTCGACCAGGATGCCGAGGTCTTCGAGGTCGGCCAGCACCGCCTTGCGCGCATCGTAGCGGTCCAGGCCGCGGTACGGCTCCGGCACGCTGTCGTTGAGCGCGGCGGTCGGGGTGAACAGGTTGATCATCGGCAACCCATGCCGCACGCCGACCTGGTAGTCGTTGAAGTCGTGCGCCGGGGTCACCTTGACCACGCCGGTGCCGAACGCGCGGTCGACGTAGTCGTCGCCGATCACCGGCACGCGGCGGCCGGTCAGCGGCAGTGTCACCGTCTTGCCGATCAGGTGCGCGTAGCGCGCATCCTCGGGGTGCACCATGACCGCGGTATCGCCGAGCAGGGTTTCGGGGCGGGTGGTGGCGACCACCAGGTAGTCGCGGGTCTCGCGCAGGGTCTCGTGGCCGTCGGCGTCGTGCTCGACGTGCTCGTAGCTGGCGCCATCTTCCAGTTTGTAGGCGATCGACCACAGGAAGCCGTCTTCCTCCACGTTCTCCACTTCCAGGTCGGAGATCGCGGTCTTCAGCACCGGGTCCCAGTTGACCAGGCGCTGGCCGCGGTAGATCAGGCCCTGTTCGTGCCAGCGCACGAAGGCCTCGATCACCGCCGCCGACGGCTGCGGATCCATGGTGAAGGTGCTGCGCGACCAGTCGGCCGAGGTGCCGAGGCGGCGCATCTGCCGCTCGATGGTGTCGCCGGAGTGCTGCTTCCACTCCCAGACCTTGGCGATGAAGCCGTCGCGGCCCAGCGAATCGCGGGTCTCGCCCTTGCCTTCCAGGGTCAGGTTGCGCGACACCACCATCTCGGTGGCGATGCCGGCGTGGTCGCTGCCGACCTGCCACAGCGTGTCGAAGCCGCGCATGCGGTGGTAGCGCACCAGGGCATCCATCAGCGTCTGCTGGAAGGCGTGGCCCATGTGCAGCGTGCCGGTCACGTTCGGCGGCGGCAGCAGCACGGTATACGGTTCGCCCTTCCCGGACGGCGCGAAGTAACCGGACGCTTCCCATTGCGCGTACAGGCGCGATTCGAAGGACTTGGGATCGTAGCTGGAGGCGAGGGTGGTCATGGGGAAGCCGGGATTGGGGAGTCGTGATTCGGGATTCGTTGCCGTGCGGTGCCGATGATGGGGTGGGGCAGGGACCCATCCCGAATCCCCAATCCCCAATCCCGGCTCCATCACATATCGTGCTTGCTGACCGCGTAGCCCTGGGCCTTGTACTGCTTCCAGCGCTCGCGCAGCGGTTCGCGCGCGGACGGGTCGGCCGGGACCACTTCCAGTACGCGCTCGCAGGCGCCCAGGTAGGGCGCATCGCGCAGGTTGATCACCAGCGGGCGTTCCGGCGCGTCGACACCGGGCGGGACGATCAGCACCTGCGCCTCTTCTTCGTCGGCATCGGCGTCGGCGATCTGGTGCGGGATGTAGGCGTCGGCATCGAACGCCCACAACAGCTCGTCCAGTTCCTCGGCCTGGGCCATGTCGCGCGCCAGCACCAGCGTCCACAGGTTGGCGTCGTTGGCCTTGCGCGCCAGCTCGCACACCAGTCGCAACGGTTCGTTGAGGAACCGCGGCTTGGCGATCAGATAGAAGTCGGCGCGCATCAGGGCAGGGATTCGTTGTTCGGGATTGGGGATTGGCAACCGCGGATCACGGTCGCCTGCCAGAGCAAGAGGCGCGGAAAGGGAACACGGAGGCGCCTTTCACGAATCCCCAATCCCGACTCCCCAATCACGCCGCGCCGCCTGCAACGCGGTCGAGCAACCACTGCGACAGCAGGCCCACCGGCCGGCCGGTGGCCATGCCGCGCTTGCCTTCGTCGCTGGCCACGCCGGCGATGTCCAGGTGCGCCCAGCGCTGGCCTTCGGTGAAGCGCGACAGGAAGCAGCCGGCGGTGATCGCGCCGGCCCAGCGGCCGCCGATGTTGTAGACGTCGGCGAAGCTGGAATCCAGCAGGCCCTGGTACTCGTCCCACAGCGGCAGGCGCCAGGCGCGGTCGAACACGTGCTCGCCGGCGGCCAGCAGTTCAGCGGCCAGGTCGTCGTGCTTGCTCATCAGGCCGGCGGTCTGGTGGCCGAGGGCGACCATACAGGCGCCGGTGAGGGTGGCCACGTCGATCAGCGCCGCAGGCTTGAAGCGTTCGGCGTAGGTCAGCGCGTCGCACAGGATCAGGCGGCCTTCGGCGTCGGTGTTGCCGACCTCGATGGTCTTGCCAGACATGCTGGTGATCACGTCCGACGGGCGGTAGGCGTTGCCGTCGATCGCGTTCTCCACCGCCGGCACCACCACCACCAGGTTCAGCGGCAGGCGCGCGGTCGCGGCGGCGACGAAGGTGCCGATGACGTTGGCGCCACCGCACATGTCGTACTTCATCTCCTCGATGCCGCCCTGGGTCTTCAGGTTGACGCCGCCGGTGTCGAAGGTGATGCCCTTGCCGACCAGCACGTAGGGCTGGGCGTCGCCGCCACCGTTCCACTTCAGCACCAGCAGCCGTGGGCGGTTGGCCGAGCCGCGCGCCACCGCCAGCAGCGAGCCCATGCCCAGTTCCTGCATCTGCGTCTCGTCGAGGATCTCGGCCTCGGCGCCCTCCACGCCTTGGGCGAAGGCGGCCGCGGTCTCGGCCAGGTAGGCCGGGGTGCACAGGTTCGGCGGCAGGTTGCCGAGTTCGCGGGCGAACGTCACGCCGGCGGCGATCGCTTCGCCCTGGGCCAGCGCGGTGGCGTCGTTGCCGTGCACGGCCAGGCGGGCGAGGCCGCTGTCGTCGGGCTTCTTCTTGCCGAGGGTGGCGGTGTAGCGGTAGCAGGCGTGGTCGCTGGCGATCACCGCCTGGCGGATCGCCCAGGCCTGGTCGCGGCCCTTCACCTCCAGCTCGCTCAGGGTCAGCAGCGCGCTGCCCGCCGGCCCGCTCTTGAGGGCGCGCGCGGCGTCGCCGATCGCCTTCAGGTACTGCGGCACGCCGAACTTGGCGGCGTCGCCCAGGCCCACGGCCAGCACCCGCGGCGCCTTCACGCCGGGCAGGTCGTGGAGCAGGGCGGTAGCGCCGGTCTTGCCGCTGACGTCGCCGCGCTCGGCCAGGGCGGTCAGGCGTCCGCCGCTGGCCGCGTCCAGGGCCTGGGCGGCCGGGGACAGGCGCTTGTCGGCGAACACGCCGACGACGATGCAGTCGAACGCCGCGGTGGCCGGGGCGTCGTGGTTCAGGGTGAATTCCAGGGCCATTGATCAGATTCCGTTGGCAAATCCGTACAATCGCGGACTCTTTACCCCCAGTCGGATAGGCTGGGGCAGCCGCGAACGAATCCGAGAGTTTAAATCAACCCACCCCCATGCCGAAGCTCGATCGATACCTGCTGCGCGATTTCGTCCAGAGCTTCTCTGCCACCCTGATCGTGCTGCTGGTGGTCAGCGTCGGTGGTGTGCTGGTGGACATCCTGGGCAACATCGCCGATGGCCGCATCCCGGCCAAGTTGTTGTTTTCACAGCTGGGCCTGCAGTTCGTGGTGTACCTGCCGCTGATCCTGCCGCTGGCGCTGATGCTGGGCCTGCTGCTGGCGCTCGCGCGCCTGTACCGCGACTCGGAAATGGCCGTGATCACCGCCATCGGCGTCGGTCCGCGGCGCCTGCTGCGGCCGATCCTGATGCTGGTGATCCCGGTGGTGACCCTGGTCGGCATGTGCTCGCTGTGGCTGGGCCCCTGGGCCGACCGCACCTCCGACCGGCTGATCGACGAGGCCAACCACAGCCTGCTGATGGCCGGGCTGGAGGCGGGGCGCTTCACCCCGCTGTCCGATGGCGGCATCGTCTACATCAGCACCCTGTCCGGGGACGGCACCAAGCTCAGCAAGGTGTTCATGCAGCGCCAGAAGGACGGCCGCCTGGACGTGGTCACCGCGCAGCGCGGCGCCATGTTCTTCGAGGGCAAGGCCGACCGCTACCTGCGCCTGGAGGATGGCTACCGGGTCGAGGGGCCGCTGGCCGGCGACGGGCTGGACTACCGGATGATGCGGTTCGTCAGCAACGACGTGGCGCTGCCCGACCGCAACGCCGCGCGCAAGGACGATGACCCCGAACTGCTGCCCACCGGCAAGCTGATCGGCGATCCGCGCCCGCAGGCCAATGCGCAGTTGCACGCGCGCCTGGCACCGCCGTTGCTGGCGCTGGCCTTCGCCCTGCTGACCCTGCCGCTGTCGCGCAGTTCGCCGCGGCAGCAGCGCTACGGCCGGATCATGCTGGCGTTCCTGGCCTACCTGGTCGGCACCAACCTGATGTTCCTCGGCACCCAGTGGCTGAGCACCGAGAAGCTGCCACGTGCGCTCGGCCTGTGGTGGCTGACGCTGCCGTTGCTGGCGCTGTCGGTGTGGATGTACCTGCGCGATGGCCGGCTGTCGCGGCCGCGGAGGCAGGCGGCATGAGGCTGCGTCCGAACCTGCACGATGTGTACGTGGGCCGCGCCGTGCTCGGCACGGTGCTGCTGACCTGGGCGGTGCTGCTGGGCCTGGACGTGATCATGGCCCTGTCCAACGAGTTCAAGGTCATCGGCACCGGCAGCTACAGCCTGGGCCATGCCGCTGCCTTCGTGGCCTACACGGTGCCGCGCCGCGCCTACACCCTGTTCCCGACCGGCGCGGTGATCGGCGTGCTGATGGGCCTGGGCCAGCTCGCCGCCACCTCCGAACTGACCGCGCTGCGCGCGCTGGGCCTGTCGCGGCGCCGGCTGAGCCTGGCCGCGGCCTCGACCATGGCGGTGCTGACCGTGGCCATGGTGTTCAACGGCGAGACCCTGGCGCCGTGGGCGCAGAACCAGGCCGACGCGATCAAGGCCAACGCCAAGTACAACGGCGACATGAGCATGGCCCGCTATTCCGGGCTGTGGGCGCGCGAGGGCAACACCTTCCTCAATGCCCAGGCCGGCGAAGAGCACCTGGAGGACGACGGCGGCACCTGGCTGGAGTTGCGCGACGTGCGCCTGTACACGCTGGACGAGAGCGGCCGGCTGGCCTCGCTGACCCACGCCGCCATCGCCGAGCACCGTCACAGCAGTTGGACCCTCAAGCAGGCCTACCGCGACACCTTCGCCGAGCGCTCGGTGCAGCGCGAGAAGTTCGACAGCCTGCCGTGGCAATCGCGCCTGGATGCGGCGGCACTGGCCTCGGGCCTGGCCAAGCCGCGCAACCTGTCGGCGCGCGACCTGCACACCAGCATCGAATACCGCCGCCGCAACGGCCTGGACGCGCGCGACTACGAGGATCAGTACTGGAGCCGTTGGTTCTATCCGCTGAACGTGCTGGCGCTGTGCTTCGCCGCGATCCCGTTCGCGTTCGGCGCGCTGCGCAGCGGCGGCATGGGCAAGCGCCTGTTCCTGGGCATCCTGTTCGCGCTGGTGTTCTGGCTCCTGCAGCTGTTCTTCGGACGCATGGCCGGCGCCCTGAAGTTCGACTACCGCATCGCCTACGCCTTGCCGCCCTTGGTGATGTTGACCGTGTCCTGGTTGCTGTTCCGCAAACGCAGCAGTTAGTGCATGTCGTCCATGCGGCTCCGGGCACTGCCGAGCCTGGAGTTCCGCAGCCGTTTGGGGCCTGCATCGGCGTTGGTCGTCGACATCGGGCGCCCTTTACCCCGTCTGCCTGATGCGGCAATAATCGTGCGCGTTCTGCAGGGGTGGCAGTGCCTGTGTGCCCCATCATTGGCGGTCTTTCGAGCGGCGTTGTCCGTCGGCTCGATGAAGGCTGAAATCGTGTAATTGCCACCTGGAAGGGTTTTCGATGCATCCCACTGCAATGAGCAATGGCCAGCGTTTTTTTGACGCTTACTCCGAGCCATTCAAGAGTCAATCGAGCGTCAAGGTCGTCGAGATCGGATCCAGGAATTTCAACGGCACCTTGCGCCAGGTCACGCCGGAGCAGTTCGAGTACATCGGTGTGGATTTTGCCAGTGGCGATGGCGTCGATGTCGTGCTGGATTCGCCGTATTCGCTTCCGTTCGACGATGCCTCCATCGACATGGTGCTGTCGAGCAGTTGCCTCGAACATTCGGAAATGTTCTGGGTTGTGTTCCTGGAGATCCTGCGAGTCCTCAAGCCGGGTGGGCTGTGCTACCTGAATACGCCGTCGAACGGCGATTTCCATCGATATCCGGTCGATTGCTGGCGATTCTATCCGGATGCCGGTCAGGCGTTGGTCACTTGGGCGAAGTGGAACAAGATCGATGCGGTGCTGCTCGAGTCCTACGTCAGCAATCAGTATCTGGACCAATGGAACGACTGCGTCACCGTCTTCCTGAAGGACGCGCAGCATCTCGAGCGCTACCCGACCCGGATCCTGGACACGTTCCAGGATTTCCGCAACGGCACGAAGCATGGCGTCGACGGATTCTTGAATCTCAGCGACTCGCCCGAGGACAGGGTCAGGTTGGCGGTCATCGAGCGGGTCGTGACCGGACAAACCAAGGTTTAGCCAACCGTCGCGCTGGTCACCGCATTGGCGCAGGCGCGGCATGCCGGGTTCTCTCGGTCGGGTCATGCGCCATGGCGGCGTTGTGCAACGCCGCGTGCGTCTTCGGGCGCGCCGCTGCGGCACTGACGGGTATAAGTTGTCGGCGCACCGCCGCGCGCCGGCGCAGTGCGGTCAGGATTTCGTTTTGGGCTGACGCGTCAGCCGTGTGCCGCTGATGCGGTCATGTCGCGCCACAGAGATCACGACGCGGCAGGCGCATTTGGCGCGCCCATGTGCTGGGATCAGGGTTTGGCTTTCGGCAGTCGTGTCAGAGTGGTGCCGCTGGCTCTGTCATGCCACGTCAATCGCTCCCGATCGACCAGCGCCCACCAGAACCCCAGCCCGCCCAGCAGCAACGACACGGTGCCGACCAGATAGCGGCGCCACAGCGCGCCCCAGCTCGGTGTGGTGCCGTCGGCGCCGTGCAGGCGCAGCCGCCACGGGCGCATGCCCAGGGTCTGGCCGCCGCGACGCCAGCTCAGCGTCGCGTACAAGCCGGCCACCACCCAGCAGCACAGCCACAGCAGCCACTGCAGGGTGCTGAACGGCGCGATGTTCTCGCGCGGCGCATGGCCCTCCAGCGCGTAGCCGAGCGTAAACAGCGCCGAGATCACGAACCACAGCGCCAGCACCGGCCAGGCGTCGTAGAACAGTGCCAGCAGCCGCCACAGCAGCAGCGCGCGTGGATGGGGGGCGGAAGCGGGAGGCGATGCGCTCATCGGCACAGCTTAGAGCCAGTCGCGCGCGTTGCGGTGGACCGTGCACATCGCAGCGGTGCTGCTGGCGCACGCCATCCCGGTGCGCTGCCCGGCCACGTCGACCTTGCACACCCAGGCAAAGTGGCTAGGCTTTTCCCAGTCCCAGTCCCAGTCCCAGTCCCAGTCCCAGTCCCAGTCCCAGTCCCAGTCTCCAGTCCCCAATCCCCAATCCCGCCCGCATGCCCTCCCTGCATTCCCCCGCCGAACGCCGTCAGCAGACGCAATGGCTCGCGCCGCTGCGCGAGGCCGATGCGGTGGCGATCCAGCAGTTCCTGGATGCGGCCTGGGCCGAGCAGGGGCTGGCGCGGCAGAGCCTGGACAGCTACCGCCGCGACCTGGAGGGCTTCGCGCGCTGGCGCGACGGCGCCGGTGGCGGCCTGGCCGGTGCCGATCGGCAGGCGCTGTTCGACTATCTGGCCTGGCGCACCGAGTTGGGTTATTCGCCGCGCAGCAATGCGCGCTGGCTGTCGTCGCTGCGCGCGTTCTTCGCGCTGCGCGTGCGCCGCGGCGAGCGCGGCGACGATCCGACCGCGCTGCTGGAGCCGCCGCGGCTGCCGCGTTCGCTGCCCAAGGCGCTGGCCGAGAGCCAGATCGATGCGCTGCTGGCGGCGCCGGACGCGACCGCGCCGGCCGGGCTGCGCGACCGCGCCATGCTCGAGCTGATGTACGCCGCCGGCCTGCGCGTCAGCGAGTTGGTGAACCTGCCGGCCAATGCGGTGAACCTGCGCCAGGGCGTGCTGCGGGTCACCGGCAAGGGCAGCAAGGAGCGGCTGGTGCCGCTGGGCGAGGAATCGCAGCACTGGCTGCAGCGCTACCTGGACAGCGCGCGCCCGGCGCTGGCGGCCGGGCAGCCGGTGCCGGCCAGCGACGGCGTGGTGCCGCTGTTCATCGACGCCGCGCGGCGCGCGCTGACACGCCAGCAGTTCTGGGTGCTGGTCAAGCGTTATGCCGCGGTGGCCGGGATCGATCCGGCGCGGATCAGCCCGCACGGCCTGCGCCACAGCTTCGCCACGCATCTGCTCAACCGCGGCGCCGACCTGCGCGCGCTGCAGATGCTGCTCGGCCACAGTTCGCTGTCCACCACCCAGATCTACACCCTGGTCGCGCGCGAACATCTGCAGAGCCTGCACCGCAAGCATCATCCGCGCGGTTGAGCGCCGCCGCAGCGCCTGCGCTGGCCGCTCAGCCTGTCTACATGGACCGTGCCGGGGGGTGTGCGACAATCGGGCGATTCGCAGCCCTCATGGATCGCCAATGCTCCGTTTTGCTTTTTGCGCGCTGTTGGGCGCGGCTTCGCTCTCCGCCTGCGCACAGTCCACCACGCCTCCGGCCGGTGCGGCCGCCTCGGCCAAGTCCGCACCCGCCGCCAGCGGCGCGCCGGGAGAGCAGCGCGTGCGTTCGGCGCTGTTGCAGCTGGATCCCAACTTCAAGCCCGACTACATCGGCGCAGCGCCGTTCCCGGGCTTCCGCGAAGTGGTGGTCGGTGGGCAGGTGCTGTACGTGTCCGACGACGGCCGCTATCTGTTCCAGGCGCAGCCGTTCGACATCCAGGAAAAGCAGCTCACCTCCAGCGAGGGCCTGCTGAGCTATCGCCGCAAGCTGCTGGAGTCGGCGCCGCGTGCCGATCGCATCGTCTTCGCCCCGGCCAATCCCAAGTACACCATCAGCGTGTTCACCGACATCGAATGCGGCTACTGCCGCAAGCTGCACAGCGAGATCGGCGAGCTCAACAAGCAGGGCATCGCCGTGGAATACCTGGCGTTCCCGCGCATGGGCCTGGGCAGCCAGGACTACAAGGACATGGTCGCGGTGTGGTGCGCGGCGGACAAGAAGCAGGCGCTGACCGAGGCCAAGAGCAGCGGCAAGGTGCCGGGCGCGACCAACTGCAAGAACCCGGTGACCATGCAGTACAACCTGGGCCAGCGCCTGGGCGTCAACGGCACCCCGGCGATCTTCGCCCCGGACGGCACCCAGATCGGCGGCTACCTGCCCCCGGCCAAGATGCGCGAAGCGCTGGACAAGCGCGCGGCGGAAGCGGCGAAGGCTGGCGGAAGCCGTTAAGGGCCGCGCACGGGGATTCGGCATTCGGGATTGGGGATTCGCTGGAGCGCTGCTGCGGCGAACTCCAACGCGTGGTCGTCCCGCATCCCGAGCCGGGAGCCTGAATCTCTAAGCCCCCTGCGATCAGGACGCCTTCGGTGCGTCCCTAGCGAGCGTGCCCGCGCGGGGCGCTGCCATTGCCGCTCCCGTTGCCGCAACCCCGCCACGGACAGGCCATCTTCATGGCGTTGCCTGATGAGCATCCGCGCGCGAAACGCCGCTTTTACCAATCCCAAATCCCGAATCCCCAATCCCGGCTTACAATAGCCAGCCCGTTTCCTCACACGGTTCCCCGGACATGATCGTCCTCGAGGGCGCTTCCGCCCTTTCGCCGTTCCGTCGCGCTCGGCTCGAAACCCGCCTGCAGTCCATCGTCCCCGGCGTGCGCATCGCCGGCGCCTGGCACGTCTACTTTCTCGACAGCGAACCCGACGCAGCGCTCGACCTGGTCGCGGCCCGCCGCATCCTGCAGGCGCAGGACGCGCCGGCGCCGGCCGAAGCGGGCACCTGCTCGCGCTACGTGGTGCCGCGGCTGGGCACGCGCTCGCCGTGGTCGAGCAAGGCCACCGAACTGGTCCGCGGTGCCGGCCTGGCGATCCGCCGGGTCGAGCGCGGTACCCGCCTGGACCTGGCCGGCTGGCCCGCGGCGCCGGCCGACCAGGCCGCGCTGGCCAGGCTGCTGCACGATCCGATGACCCAGTCGCTGCTGGACGGCGCCGCGCAGGCGCAGGCGCTGTTCCAGGCGCCGGCGCGTGGCGAGGTCGAGCGTATCCCGCTGGACCAGTTGGAGGCGGCCAACGCGCGGCTGGGCCTGGCCCTGGCCCAGGACGAGATCGACTACCTGCGCCAGCGCTTCGGCGAGCTCGGCCGCGACCCGGCCGATGTGGAACTGATGATGTTCGCGCAGGCCAATTCCGAGCACTGCCGGCACAAGATCTTCAACGCGAGCTGGACCATCGACGGCAAGGAGCAGGACCGCTCGCTGTTCCGGATGATCAAGCACACCCACCAGCAGACCCCGCAGCACACGCTCAGCGCGTACAGCGACAACGCGGCGGTGGTGGAAGGGCATCCGGCCGCGCGCTACCGCCCGGATCCGGCCAGCGGCGAGTACCGCAGCGAGGCGGTGACGCCGTCGGCGTTCTGCATCAAGGTCGAGACCCACAACCACCCGACCGCGATCGCGCCGTTCCCGGGCGCCTCCACCGGCGCCGGTGGCGAGATCCGCGACGAGGGCGCCACCGGCCGCGGCGGCAAGCCCAAGGCCGGCCTGACCGGCTTCAGCGTCTCGCACCTGCGCATTCCGAACCTGCCGCAGCCGTGGGAGGGCGCGCGTCCGCTGAACCCGCGCATGGCGCCGGCGCTGGAAATCATGCTGGATGGCCCGCTCGGCGGCGCCGCGTTCAACAACGAATTCGGCCGGCCCAACCTGCTCGGCTATTTCCGCAGCTTCGAGCTGCCGGAGACGCAGGACCTGACCCGCGCCTACGACAAACCGATCATGCTGGCCGGCGGCCTGGGCGCGATCGACCGCGTGCAGGTGGAGAAGATTCCGCTGCAGCCCGGCGATGCGGTGATCGTGCTCGGCGGGCCGGCGATGCTGATCGGCCTGGGCGGCGGCGCGGCCAGTTCGGTGGCCTCCGGCGACAGCGCCGAGGACCTGGATTTCGCCAGCGTGCAGCGCGACAACCCGGAGATGGAGCGGCGCGTGCAGGAGGTCATCGATCGCTGCGTGGCGCTGGGCACGGACAACCCGATCCGCTGGTTCCACGACGTCGGCGCCGGCGGCCTGTCCAACGCCATTCCCGAACTGCTGCACGACTCCGGTGTGGGCGGCCTCATCGACCTCGACCGCGTGCCCAGCGACGACCCGTCGCTGTCGCCGATGCAGCTGTGGTGCAACGAATCGCAGGAGCGCTACGTGCTCGGCGTGCCGCAGGCGCGCCTGGCCGAATTCGCCGCGATCTGCGAACGCGAGCGCTGTCCGTTTGCCGCTGTCGGTGTGGCGACCGCCGAGGAGCGGCTCGTCGTGGGCTATGGCGTCCTCGGCGGCGGGATTGGGGAGTCGGGATTGGGGATTGGTAACGGCACGACGTCGGCCGGCTCCCCCGCTTCTCACGAATCCCGAATTCCGAATCCCCAATCCCCGCACCCCATCGATCTCCCGATGGACGTCCTCTTCGGCAAGCCGCCGAAGATGCACCGCGACGCCCGGCAGCCGCCGGCGCCGCGCTGGCCGGAACTGGACACCGATGCGCTGGACCTGCGCGAGGCGGGTTTGCGCGTGCTGGCCCATCCGACCGTGGCGGCGAAGAGCTTCCTGGTCACCATCGGCGACCGCAGCGTCGGCGGCCTGACCGCGCGCGAGCAGATGATCGGCCCCTGGCAGCTGCCGCTGGCCGATTGCGCGATCACCCTGGCCGGGTTCGATACCCACGCCGGCGAAGCGATGGCGATCGGCGAGCGCACCCCGCTGGCCCTGCTCGATGCCGCCGCAGCGGCGCGCATGGCGGTGGGCGAAGCGATCACCAACCTGTGCGCGGCGCCGGTGCAGGCGCTGGACCAGGTCAAGTTGTCGGCGAACTGGATGGCCGCGGCCAACCACGACGGCGAGGATGCGCGCCTGTACGCCGCGGTCAAGGCGGTGGGCATGGAACTGTGCCCGCAGCTGGACCTGAGCATCCCGGTGGGCAAGGACTCGCTGTCGATGCAGGCGCAGTGGGGTGTGGCCGGGATTCGGGATGGCCGGCCTGCGGCCGTCGAAGAGCGAGCGGGATTGGGGATTGGTGGAAGCGGGTCGACGGGCACGGACAGTGCTGTTGCCAATCCCGAATCTCCACTCCCCACTCCCGGCGTCAGCGAAACCCACAAAAGCGTCTCCCCCGTCTCCCTCATCGTCTCTGCCTTCGCACCCGTCGCCGATGCGCGGGCGCAGCTGACGCCGTTGCTGGCGCGCGAGGCCGAGAGTGAGCTGTGGCTGATCGGGCTAGGCGGCGGCAAGCAGCGCCTGGGCGGTTCGGTGCTGGCGCAGGTGCATGGCGACGGCGCGCTGCCGGCCTTCGGCGGCGCGGTGCCGGACCTGGACGATCCGCAGCGGCTGCGCGCGTTCTTCGAGCTGATCCGCGATGCGCGCGAGGCCGGCATGCTGTTGGCCTATCACGACCGCAGCGACGGTGGCGCGTTCGCCGCGCTGTGCGAGATGGCGTTCGCGTCGCGGCAAGGCCTGGACATCACCCTCGATGCCTGGGGCGACGATCCCTTCCGCAGCCTGTTCAACGAGGAACTGGGCGCGGTGGTGCAGGTCGCCAAGGAAGACCGCGCCGCGTTCGCCGACCTGGTCGAGCGCCACGCGCTGACCGAGTGCGCGCAGCGCATCGCCCGACCCAGCACCGCCGCGGCGGTGCGCGTGGGCCTGGGCGGCAAGACCCTGGCCGAATGGCGTTGGGACGAGCTGTTCGATGCCTGGTGGTCGGTCACCCACGCCATGCAGACGTTGCGCGACAACCCCGACAGTGCCGCCGAGGAACGCGCGCTGGCGCGCGACTTCGCCGCGCCCGGGCTGAAGCCGAAGCTGGCCTTCGACCCGGCCGAGGACATCGCCGCGCCGTTCATCGCCAGCGGCCAGCGGCCGAAGGTGGCGATCCTGCGCGAGCAGGGCGTCAACGGCCAGATCGAGATGGCCAATGCGTTCGAGCGCGCCGGCTTCCGTGCTTTCGACGTGCACATGAGCGACCTGATCGCCGGCCGCGTGAACCTGGCCGACTTCGTCGGCCTGGCCGCCTGCGGTGGCTTCAGCTACGGCGACGTGCTTGGTGCCGGCCGCGGCTGGGCCACCTCGATCCTGGAACGGCCGGCGCTGCGCGATGCCTTCGCCGCGTTCTTCGCGCGCAGCGACAGCTTCGCCCTGGGCGTGTGCAACGGCTGCCAGATGCTCAGCCAGCTCAAGGACATCATCCCCGGTGCCGAGCACTGGCCGCGCTTCCTGCGCAACCGCAGCGAGCAGTTCGAGGCGCGCACCAGCCTGCTGGAAGTGGTGGAGTCGCCGTCGATCTTCCTGCGCGGCATGGCCGGTTCGCGGATCCCGGTGGCGGTGGCGCACGGCGAAGGCCGCGCCGAATTCGACAGTGCGGTGGACCAGGCGGCCGCGCGCGTGGCGCTGCGCTTCGTCGACGGCCATGGCGCCGTCGTCACGCAGTACCCGCTGAACCCGAACGGCTCGCCCGACGGCATCACCGGCCTGACCAGCGACGACGGCCGGGTGACCATCCTGATGCCGCATCCGGAGCGGACTCTGCGCTCGCTCAACCTCAGCTGGCATCCGGCCGAGTGGCCGGACGAGGCGCCGTGGCTGCGCATGTTCCGCAATGCACGGGTGTGGGTGGGCTGAGCGCCCCTGCGCCACGTCCGCCCCTGGCGGGCGTGGCGGGCGTGGCGGGTCGGGGGCGGTCGCGGCAGCCATCCGCCGCAGGGGTGCTTGCACCCTGCGACGGCGACGCTGCAGCGCGCTGGAGACATCAGGCCTTGTTCGAGGGACGCGGTGCCGATCGGGGCGCCGCCTCTGTGCCTTCAGCACCCAGGTGCGACGCGACGCGATGCGGGCAGGCGATGGCGCATCGCGCGCGCTGCGTCCGCCTGGCCGACAGGCCGGCCGCGTAGTGCCTGGCCAGGCCAGGCACTGTTGGACCATGCGGGCGCCGACCGCGCGCCCGCGCCTGTTTCAGAACTCCTTCCAACTGCTGTCGCTGTCGGGCGTGGTCACGACAGCGCGCAACCGGGACGCGGCAGGGCGGCCGGCCGTCGGACGCTTGGCTGGCGGTGCCGTCGGGCCTGGAACCGCCTGCCGCGCGGCCGCATGCGCGGCATCGAGCTTGAACACCGCCACCGCTTCGGTGAGCTGCACCGCCTGGTCCTCGAGCGAGCGCGCGGCGGCGGTGGCTTCTTCCACCAACGCGGCGTTCTGCTGGGTGGTCTCGTCCATGTTGGTGATGGTCTGGTTGACCTGGGCGATGCCGGCCGACTGTTCCTGCGACGCTGCGGAAATCTCGCCCATGATGTCGGTGACCCGCTGCACGCTGGCCACCACCTCGCTCATGGTCGCGCCGGCGCTGTGCACCAGGGTGGAGCCTTCGGCCACGCGCTGCACCGAGTCTTCGATCAGGTCCTTGATCTCCTTGGCCGCGCCGGAGGAGCGCTGCGCGAGCATGCGCACTTCCGAGGCCACGACCGCGAAGCCGCGGCCCTGTTCGCCGGCACGCGCCGCTTCCACCGCTGCGTTCAAGGCCAGGATGTTGGTCTGGAACGCGATGCCGTCGATCACGGAGATGATGTCGGCGATCTTCCTGGACGAGGCTTCGATGCCGCGCATGGTCTCCACGACCTGGTCCACCACCTGCCCACCCTGCGCGGCCACGCCGGCCGCGCCGATGGCGAGCTGATTGGCCTGACGCGCGCCGTCCGCATTCTGCTTGACGGTGGAGGTGAGTTCTTCCATCGAGGCGGCGGTTTCTTCCAGGTTGGCGGCCTGCTGCTCGGTGCGCTGCGACAGGTCCTGGTTGCCGGCGGCGATCTCGCTGGCGGCACCCTTGATCGATGCGGCCGAGGTCTGGATGCTGCCGACGATCTGCGCCAGCTGGCTGGCCGTGGCATTGGCGTCGTCGCGCATCTGCGCGAACACGCCGCGGAACTCGCCGTTCATGCGCACGGTGAGGTCGCCGGTGGCGATCGCCTGCAGCAACCGCGACACCTCCGCCAGGTTGGTGTCGGTGGTCTGCATCAGGTTGTTCAACCCTTCCACCATCCCGCGGAAATCGTGGTCGAACGCCTGCGCATCGCCGCGGGTGGCGAAGTTGCCGGCCGCGGCGGCCTGCGCCAGGGCGAGGATCTGCCGGTTGATCGCCTGCAGATTGCGCTTGGTCGCCGCCATCGCATCGCTGAGCGCCGCCTTCTCGCCGGGCAAGGCGCGCATGTCGGGCTGCATATCGCCCACGGCGTAGCGCGACATGACCGCCACCAACTCGCGCTGCACCTGCACATGCGCATCGACCAGGTCGTTGGTGCCGGCCACCATGCGGCCGTACTCGCCGGGGAAGCGCGCCGCATCCATGCGATAGCTCATCTCGCCGGCATCGTGCCGGCTGGCCATGTCGTCCTGCGCGTCCATCACCGCGCGCAACTGGGCCTGCATGCTGCCCATCGACTGCAGCAGCTGCCCCATTTCGTCCATGCGGCGCGGTTCGATGCGGCTGTTCAATTCGCCCGAGGACA
The DNA here is from genome assembly GCF_014199795.1 of Xanthomonas sp. 3498. NCBI lineage: Bacteria > Pseudomonadati > Pseudomonadota > Gammaproteobacteria > Lysobacterales > Lysobacteraceae > Xanthomonas > Xanthomonas sp. 3498. The sequence goes on along the minus strand of NZ_JACHOH010000003.1, from coordinate 587,321 downwards.
CTGCCGCGGAGACCTTGACCGCGTCGGCAAGCGGCGCCAGCACCTGCCGCCGCAGCAACAGGTACAGCGACACGCCCAGCAACGCGGCCGAGAACAGCCCCACCGCCAGGATGACCCACAGCAAGGTGCGGGCCTGCGCCATCACGTGGTGCTTGGGCACCATGATGCCGAGCGCGAATACCTGCGGCGCCTGGCCCAGGCGCATCGGCACGAACACGCGCAACCAGTCCTCTCCGGCCACCATGGCCTCGTCGCTGCTGATCTGTCCCGCGCGCACGTTTGCCAGCATGGCCTGGGTGCGGGCATCGGACAGCGTCTTGCCCACCTGCTTGGCATCGGCGCTGGCCATCACCGCGCCGGTCGGCGACAGCAGCATCGCCTGGCCCACGTCCAGCGGATGCAGCGACGCCACGCGTTTCTGCAGCGCATCCAGCGACATGGTGATGTTGACCGTGCCCAGGAACTTGTCGCCGTCCATCACCGGCGTGCTCAAGGTGGTCATCAGCGTGTCGACGCCGGCCACCGGGTAGTAGTAGGGCTCGATCACCACCGGCGCGTGGCTGTTGCGCGCCGCGAGGTACCAGTCGCCCTCGCCGGGCTTGTCGTAGCTGTGCAGCGCCTCGCGCACTAGCTCGCCCTTCTGGTACGACCAGTACACCATGAAGCGCCCGGTCGCATCGTGGAAGGGCGCGTCGACATTGGCGGCATCGTGTCCATCGAATGCGTTCGGCTCCCATAGCGTGCTGATCCCCAGCCAGCGCTTGTGAAGACGCAGCTGCTCATGCAGCACGGCGGCGGCCGAGTCCCGGCTCACGCCGTTGGCGCCGCGCTGGATGCGAAAGGTGTTGGCCAGGGTCGCGCCGGCGTCGAAGGCCGAGCCGATGTCCGAGGAGATCTCGCTCGCCTCGTGGCGCGCCGCTTCGCGCAGCATGGCATGCGACGCGTCGAGCAAGGCATGGCTGCTGCGCCAATAGGTGATGGCGGCGGTCATGCCGAAACACAGCAGGGCGATGATGCCGGTGCCGATCATCAAACGACTGGCGACGCTGTGACGGCGGACGAGGGTCCTGCTCATTGCTGCTCCCGTTGTGGATGATGGGCGACCCTGCTGGGCACACCGCTGCGCTGAGGTATCGACGTCCCCGCGCCAAACTTGATCTCCGTTTTCATGCTCATGCTGGGCCTGCCGTGGCCGATACTGGTCTGGCGACAACCACCAGGGAGGCGGTCACGCTCATGTCCTTTCGTTCCGGGCTTTTATTCGTGCTGGCCGCTGCCTTAAGCGGTAATGTATGCGCACAGGACACTCAGAACACCGAGACCTACTTCAAGCTCGGCGGAGCGGTCCGTTTCAACTACGGCTGGCTGGATTACGGCCCCACGCATGGCCTCGATCTGGAACTGCTGCGGGTCGACCTGAATGCGGGAGACGGTCCGTTCTTCGTCTCTGCGCAACAGCGTTGGTACGACGGATTCAATGCGGTGCATCATGCGTTCGTGGGCTGGAACGTCGACGATCGCACGGTGCTGAAGGCCGGCATCCAGCAGGTGCCGTTCGGCCTGTTGCCGACCGCCTCCAACAGTTTCTGGTTCGGGTCCGGCTACTACCTCGGCATCGAGGACGACTACGATCCGGGCGTGGTACTCATGCGCACCAACGGCAACGACACCGTGCACGTCGGCTGGTTCTCGGGCGACGAATACGGTGACGGTGCGCGCACGGCGCGCTATTCGTTCGATGTCGCCGAGACGGCGCGCTATCCCTATCGCGAATACCATCGGCTGAATGTGCGCTACGAACACCGCGTCGACCTGGCGCACGGCAGCCTCCTGCTTGGCGCGTCGGCGTTTTCCGGGCAGATACTCGATGTCGAGGATCGCCGCCGTTACGGGCATCGCGCCGCGGCGCTGCACGCGCAGTGGAGCAGCGGCGGCTGGACCAGCCAGGTGCAGTGGGCGCGCTATCGCTACGCGGTACCGAGCGATCGCATCGCGATGTCGGCGTTCCTTGCGCCGTTCGAGATCGCCGCCGAAGCCGATGTCCCCACCGCCAACATCGCGTATTCGTTCGGCAAGGGGCGCTGGCTGGACGACGTGACCTGCTACAACAACTTCAGCATGACCCTGCCCACCCACGATCGGCCCGACCTGCGTTCGTCCTCGCAGAACGTCAGCGGGTGCAGCATCAAGAAGGGCGTCATGCTGACCTATCTGGACTGGATCGCCGGCAGGAACATGTGGTTCGCAGGCGGCGACGGTATCGCGATCGACGACGGCGACCGGTCCAGGTGGCACTCGCGGTTCAACCTCAACATCGGGTTCTACTTCTAGCGGTTGCCGTGTTGCGTTCCTGGGAGAAGAAGACCTTCCGGTTTCGATCCACGTCGTTGCTGTGGCACCGTGCCATCTGATGGCGGAGCAGCGAGCCTGGTGTCTTGCGCGGAATTCTTTGCCACGCTTGCCACACATGGACGATGCCCGACCCGAGCTGCGGCGAACGACGTCGCGGCTGCCGGGCGCAAACAAGGCCGGCCGCTGGGCACGCGCTACGACAGCGCGTGCTGTCACGTCCGCATGTGTCGGAGCGGGCGGCACCGCAGCTGCCGACGCGGGAATTGCCCAGGCTGGCCACTGCGCCTGAGGGACCGCATGCGGTCGTTTTGTGCGCGAGGAGATTCCTCGATGCAGCCTGCCCGCCTGTGCTGAGGGGGCGTGGTCGCGGCTGAGACCGCTCCTGCAAAGGCGTTGCGCGTCTGACCATCTCTCTCGGCTGATCGCCGTGGCGACGCCCCTGCATGCCTGCGCCGTCTGCGCCGTGCGCAAACCAACACCGTCCTGCCGAACGATCCGCGGCTCTCGAGCTGGGGCCGAATCACGGCACGCGTCGTCGCCTGCGCTCCAGGTTCTCCTCGCGCGATCGCGGGAGCCGCATTTCGCGCAATCGACTCCATCCGCGTCCGTCTGGTGCGACCTTCGGCATGCGTCGGCGGCCCGAGGGCGTACTTACCACCTCTTTGCGTCAAGTCCTTGACAGAAAAAGAAATCGCCGGAAAGGCGGCATGTCAAGAATGGCAAGGTGCGTGCCGAAAAATTGACGAAACCTGATTGTTTTTATTGATATTTGTCGAAAAATTAACGAAACAAGGCTGAATTCGCGGCTTTTGTCACGACTCGTGTCGCATCAAGTCAAAAACTTGACGTAATTCCGAGGCCAAGTTAACACTCGAGTCAGTTCCGCATTCCACCTCGGTTCATCTACAGCTCCGAGCAGCGACAGGCGTGAGCCTCTCGCGTCCCGGTAAGGGACGTGCGGCACCAAAAACCGACAGGGGGTCGGCCGGCCGGAACGCCGGGCGAGGGTGGCTTTTTGACCAAAACCAGCCGAATTGAGGAGCAGTCGTCGATGAATCGGATTTATCGCAAGGTCTGGAACAACGCACTGGGGATGTGGGTCGTGGCATCGGAACTGGCCAGCGGCGATGCGCGCGGCGCCGTCGTCCGCGACCGCCGCGCCGCACGCGCACACGGCCTGGCCCTGGCCGGCGCGATCGCCCTGGCGCTGGGCGCCGGCGCCCTTCCCACCAGCGCCCAGGCGCAGGCCCTGCAGATCGGCGACAACGCCAGCGCCAGCGGCGAGTACGCCACCGCGGTCGGCGCCGAGAGCAACGCCAGCGGCGCGCAGAGCACCGCGACCGGCGCGGCCAGCAATGCCAGCGGCGACGGCAGCGTCGCCAGCGGCACGCTCAGCGAAGCCAGCGGCGTGGAGGCCAGCGCGCTCGGCTACTACAGCACCGCCAGCGGCGATGGCGCGACCGCGCTCGGCGCCGAGAGCATCGCCTCCGGTGCCGCCAGCGCCGCGGTCGGCGTGGCGGCCGACGCGACGGGCGAGTACGCCACCGCGGTCGGCGGCTTCTCCAGCGCCAGCGGCTTCAACAGCACCGCGCTGGGCAACAGCGCGGTCGCGCAAGGCCGCAACAGCGTGGCGCTGGGCGCCGATGCGGTGGCCGACCGCGACGACAGCGTCTCGGTCGGCAAGGCCGGCAGCGAACGCCAGATCACCCACGTGGCCGCCGGCACCGAAGCCACCGACGCGGTCAACGTGGCGCAGCTGGACGCGGTCAAGCAGACCGCCGACACCACCGCCAAGTACTTCCAGTCCAGCGGCAGCGACGCCAGCGATGCCGGTGCCTACGTCGAGGGCGCCAATGCGATCGCCGCCGGCGAAGGCGCCAACGCCATCGGCAACGGCGCCAGCGCGCTCGGCAGCGGCGCCACCACCCTGGGCGGCAATGCCACCGCGGTCGGCAGCAACGCCACCGCCGTCGGCGCCTCGGCGACCGCGGTCGGCGGTGCGCTGTCGATCGTCGACGAGAACGGCCAGGTGCAGCTGGAAGGCACCACCACCGCGGCCGAGCAGGGCGCTAGCGCATTTGGCGCCGGCGCGCAGGCCAATGGTGCGTTCTCCACCGCACTGGGCACGGCGGCGCGCGCCGACGGCCTGCAGAGCACCGCCACCGGCTTTTCCGCCGCGGCCACCGGGCTGGCCGCGACCGCCAACGGTGGCTTCAGCCAGGCCGGTGGCGACTTCGCTTCCGCGGTCGGCTACGGCGCCAACGCCAGCGGCGGCAACGCCGTGGCGCTGGGCTATTCGAGCCTGGCCAGCGGCGCGTCCAGTACCGCTGTCGGTGGCAGCGTGCTCGGCCTGTTCACCACCGAGGCGCAGGGCGAGGGCGGCAGCGCGTTCGGCGCCGGTGCCTGGGCCAATGGCGCCTTCTCCACCTCGGTCGGCTGGCTGAGTTCGGCCGACGGCGCCTCCAGCGCCGCGTTCGGCGCCGCGTCCTGGGCGCAGGCCGACGATTCCACCGCGCTGGGCTACGGCGCCAAGGCCGCCGCCAGCGGCAGCGTCGCGCTTGGCCAGGGCACGGTCGCCGATCGCGCCAATACCGTCTCGGTCGGCACTGCCGGCAAGGAGCGGCAGATCGCCAACGTCGCCGCCGGCACCGAGGGCACCGATGCGGTCAACGTGGCGCAACTGGACGCGGTGAAGCAGGCCGCGGCCACCACCGGCAAGTACTTCCAGGCCAGCGGCAGTGCCAGCAGCGATGCCGGCGCCTACGTCGAAGGCGACGACGCGCTGGCCGCCGGCGAGGCCGCCAATGCCATCGGCAACGGCAGCACCGCGCTCGGCGCCGGTGCCGATGCGCTCAACAACGGGGCGACCGCAGTGGGCAGCGGCGCGGTCGCGGCCGGGCAGAACAGCGCCGCCTTCGGCACCAACGCGCAGGCCACCGGGCCGGCGGCGGTAGCGGTGGGCGGGGTGGCGGTGGATGCCAACGGCGAGCCGCTGATCACCAAGAGCGGGGTGGCGGTGGACACCGGCGCCACCAGCGCCGGGGTCGGCGGCACCGCGCTGGGCGCCAGCGCCGACGCCAGCGGTTTCGCCGCTTCGGCGGTGGGCGTGGGCGCCTACGCCGGCGGTGCGCAGGCGGCGGCCTTCGGCGCAGTGGCCAATGCCACCGGCGATTACGCCACGGCGGTCGGCACGCAGAGCGCGGCCACCGGCACCAGCAGCGTCGCGGTCGGCGGTCCGGCCGACCTGATCCCGGGTCTGGGCCTGTTCGTGCAGACCCAGGCCAGCGGCACCAATGCGGCCGCGTTCGGCGCCGGTGCCATCGCTTCGGGCAACTACGCCACCGCCAACGGCAGCATGACCGAAGCCTCGGGCCTGCAGAGCACCGCGCTGGGCTACTTCGCCTATGCGCCGGGCGCCTTCGCCAGCGCGCTGGGCGCGCAGTCCTGGGCCAGCGGCGCCAACAGCACCGCGGTCGGCTACTACAGCACCGCGCTGGCCGCCGACAGCGTGGCGCTGGGCGCCAACGCGGTGGCGCGCCGGGCCAATACGGTGTCGGTCGGCGATGCCGGCAGCGAGCGGCAGGTCGTCAACGTCGCCGCGGGCACGCAGTCCACCGATGCGGTCAACCTCGCGCAGCTGGATGCCGTGCGCGCCACCGCCGAAGACACCTCCAAGTTCTTCGCGCACGGCGGCGGCGCGGTCGGCGCCTATGCCGACGGCGAGGGCGCGCTGGCCGCCGGCGATGCGGCCAATGCCTACGGCAGCGGCGCGGCGGCGTTCGGTAGCGGCGCGGCGGCGATGGGCGACGACGCGGTGGCGCTGGGCAACGGCAGCAGCGCCAGTGGCACGGGCGGCACCGCGATCGGCGGCCGCGGCCAGGCCTACGACCAGTACAACCAGCCGATCGTCGATGCCGACGGCAAGCCGGTGCTGGTCGGCGCCAATGCAGGCGAGAACGCCACCGCACTCGGTGCGGGCGCGCAGGCCACCGGCAGCGTCGCCACCGCCACCGGCTACGGTGCGCAGGCCACCGGCGACCACAGCACCGCCGGCGGCTACAAGGCGCGCGCGACCGGCAACTACAGCCTGGCGCAGGGCGACAACGCCTGGGCCAGCGGCGAGGACGCCAGTGCGGTCGGCGCCTATGCCTGGGCCACTGCCGACGGCGCCTCGGCGTTCGGTGCCTCGGCCTGGGCCACCGGCGCCAATGCGTCGGCCTTCGGTACCGGTGCATGGGCCAGCGGCAGCGGCGCCACCTCGATCGGCTTCAACAGCTGGGCGCCGGGTCTGAGCGCCACCGCGGTCGGCCGCGGCGCCTTCGGCTACGGCAACTACAGCGTGGCGATGGGCTTCCAGGCGCTGGGCAACCAGGTCAATACCATCGCCATCGGCACCAACACCGTGGCCGACGCCGAAAGCGCGATCAGCATCGGTGCCGGTAGCGAAGCCACCGCCGCCAATGCGGTGGCGCTGGGTGCCGGGGCGGTTGCCGACCGCGCCTACAGCGTGTCGGTGGGCAGTGCCGGGCAGGAACGGCAGATCACCAACGTCGCCGCCGGCACCGAAGCCACCGACGCGGTCAACGTCGCACAGCTGGATGCGGTGAAGCAGGCGGCGGCGACGACCAGCAAGTACTTCCAGGCCAGCGGCAGCGCCGACAGCGATGCCGGTGCGCTGGTCGACGGCGACAACGCGCTGGCCGCCGGCGAGGCGGCCAATGCCACCGGCGACGGTGCCACCGCGCTCGGCGGCGGCGCCAATGCCGTGGCTGCCGGGGCGACCGCGATCGGCTTCAACGCCGTGTCCAGCGGCGTCGACGCGGTTGCGCTGGGCAACACCAGCCAGGCGTCGGGCGAGAACAGCATCGCCATCGGCAGCAACGCCCAGGCCAGCGAGATCGGCGCCACCGCCAGCGGTGCCGGTGCGCAGGCCAGCGGCACCTACGCCACCGCCACCGGCAACGAAGCGGTGGCCTCGGACAACCAGGCCACGGCGACCGGCTTCCGCAGCACCGCCTCGGGCACCGGCGGCACCGCGCTGGGCGGCTACAGCGAGGCCACCGGCTATCTGTCCTCGGCACTGGGCTATGGCGCGCTGGCATCCGGCAGCTACGGCACCGCGGTCGGCGTGTCCTCCACCGCCTCCGGCAGCGGCAGCGTGGCCGTGGGCGAGTACAGCGTGGCCTCCGGCGAGGAGAGCGTGGCGGTCGGCGGCACCTCGTTCTTCGGCCTGATTCCGGCCGAGGCCTCGGGCGCCAACAGCGCGGCGTTCGGCGCCGGCGCCGGCGCCACCGCGGACTTCAGCAGTGCGCTCGGCAGCCTCAGCTACGCCAGCGCCGACAGCGCCAGCGCCTTCGGCTACGGCGCGTACGCGTCCGGCGTCAACAGCGTGGCCCTGGGGGCGAACTCCGAGGCGGCGCGCGACAACACCGTCTCGGTGGGCAGTGCCGGCAACGAGCGGCAGATCACCAGCGTCGCCGCCGGTACCGAGGCCACCGACGCGGTCAACGTCGCCCAGCTCGACGCGGTGAAGCAGTCCGCCGATGCCACCGGCAAGCAGTTCAAGGCCAGCGGCGGCAGCGATCCGGCCGACGATGTCGGCAGCTACGTGGAAGGCAATTACGCCACCGCCGCCGGCGAGGCCAGCAACGCCTACGGCACCGGCGCCTCGGCGTTCGGCAGCGGTGCGCTGGCCGGTGCCCGCTACGCCACCGCGTCCGGCTACAACGCCACGGCCACCGGCGAATCCAGCACCGCGATCGGCGGCTCGCTGTACTACACCGATGCGTCGGGCAACGTGCTGCTCGACGGCACCACCACCGCCAGCGCCGCCGGCGCCACCGCGCTGGGCGCGGGGGCGCAGGCCAGCGGCACGTTCAGCAGCGCCAGCGGCGCCGGTGCCATCGCCAGCGGACTGCAGGCCACTGCCGACGGCTACAAGGCTGCCGCCAGCAGCGACTACAGCACCGCGGTCGGTGCCTTCAGCGCCGCCAGCGGCACCCGCACCAGCGCGTTCGGCTACGGTGCGGCGGCGGCAGGCAACTACGCCTCGGCGCTGGGGTGGGGCAGCACCGCGTCCGGTGCCTATGCGTCGGCGCTGGGCAATAGCGCCCGCGCCACCGGCGAAGATGCGACCGCGCTCGGTGCCTCGGCCTGGGCCACGGCGGCGCAGACCACCTCGGTCGGCCAGTTCGCCTGGGCCACGGCGCAGGGCGGCACCGCGATCGGCCAGAACGCCTTCGCCTTCGGCGGCACCAATGCCACGGCGCTGGGCATCAACGCGTCGGCCAGCGGCGCCGGCAGCGTCGCCCTGGGCTCGGGCGCGCGCACCAGCGAAGCCAACGTGGTGTCGGTGGGTGGCGGCAACGGGGTCAGCGCACCGGCGACGCGCCGCATCACCAATGTCGGTGCCGCGGTCAACGCCAACGATGCGGTGAACAAGGCGCAGTTGGATGCGGTGGCCACGGCCGCCGGCGACACCAGTGCGCGCTTCCAGAGTTCCGGCACCGCGGTGGCCAGCGCCAGCGGCGTGGACAGCACCGCGGCCGGTGCCGGCGCTACCGCCAGCGGCCTGCGCAGTTCCGCGCTGGGCGTGGGCAGCGTCGCCGCCGGCGCCGGTGCCACCGCCAACGGTGCCGGCAGCTCGGCGACCGGTGCGCGCAGCACCGCGATCGGCCTGCAGACCAACGCGATCGGCGAGAACGGCGTGGCGATGGGCTACAACAGCTTCGTCCGCAACAGCGGCAGCAACGGCGTCGCGCTCGGCGCCAATGCCGGCGTCTCGGCGGACAACGCAGTCGCGCTCGGCGCCGGCTCGCGCGTGTACGAGGCCGACACCGTGTCGCTGGGCAGCGGCAACGGCCGCGGCGGCCCGGCCACCCGGCGCATCGTCAACCTGACCGCCGGCAGCCTTGCCGCCGGCAGCACCGAGGCGATCAACGGCGGGCAGCTGTACCAGTCGCTGAGCAACATGGCCACGTTCCTGGGCGGCGGTGCCGGGCTCGGTGCGCAAGGCCTGTTCGTGGCGCCGACCTACGTGATCCAGGGTGCCAGCTACAACAACGTCGGCGCGGCGCTGGCAGCGCTGGATGGCAAGGTCAGCGAACTGGATGCGCGCAGCGGCGGCAGCGCCACCGCGGCACGCAGCGCACGCATGGTCGGTACCAGTGCGGTGGCCGTGCAGGCCGAGGCTGCGCCTGCGGCGTCGGCAGCGACGGCTGCCACTGCAGCAGCGGCGACGCCGGTGTCCGGAAGCATCGGCACTGCGCAGGTCGGCGAAAACGTGGCGGTGGCCTCCAGTGCCACGGCGGTGGGGACCGCCGCGCGCGCCAACGACGTCACCGGCACCGCCATCGGCGGCAGCGCGTATGCGCATGGCCCCAACGACACCGCGATCGGCAGCAACGCCAAGGTCAATGCCGACGGCAGCACCGCGGTGGGCGCCAACAGCCATATCGCGGCGGTGGCGACCAATGCGGTGGCGATGGGCGAGGGCGCCAGCGTCAGCGCGGCTTCGGGCACCGCCCTCGGCCAGGGCGCCAGCGCCACGGCGCAGGGTGCGGTCGCGTTGGGGCAGGGTTCGGTGGCCGATCGTGCGCAGACGGTCTCGATCGGCAGCGCCGGCAACGAGCGCCAGCTCGCCAACGTCGCCGCCGGCACCCAGGCTACCGATGCGGTCAACAAGAGCCAGCTCGACAACGGCGTGGCTACCGCCAAGTCGTACACCGATGCGCGCTTCGGCACCATGGCCGACAGCTTCGAGGTGCTGCGCGGCGACGTCGATGCGCGGTTGCGCGACCAGGACCGCCGCATCGACCGCCAGGGCGCGATGAGCGCGGCCATGCTCAACATGGCCACCAGCGCCGCCGGCATCCGCACCCAGAACCGGGTCGGCGCCGGCATCGGCTTCCAGAACGGCGAGTCGGCGCTGTCGGTGGGCTACCAGCGTGCCTTCAGTGATCGCGCCACCGTGACCATCGGCGGTGCGTTCAGCAGCGACGACAGCTCCATCGGCATCGGTGCCGGTTTCGGCTGGTGATCCATCGCGGACGGCGGCGCGTGCCGCCGTCCGCCACGCAATGGCCTGAGGGGGCAGACCACAGGACCTTGGCTGGGCCGGCCAACGGATTCGGTAGAGGGAGTTTTACGGCCGCAACTGTCGCCTGATCCACGAAACTTTGAAGAGGACGTCAACGTGATCGACAAGCAAAACCTTCGTATCAATGCCATCGCCGCCGCCATGCTGGCGATGTCACTGGGAGCCTCGAGCGCGATCGCGGCCAGCGCTTCGGCGCCGCTGCCGGTCAAGGAACCGGGCACGTCCGCGCCGGCCGATGCGGTGACCTCCAACCGCATCCTGGTGCGCTACAACGCCGGCACCGCCGCGGCCAGCGACCGCAGCGCCAAGCTGTCGACCGTGCAGTCGGCGGTGGGCCGCGCCAGCCTCGGCGGCGGCAACGGCATCTCGCGCGCGGCCGCGGCCAGCGTGCGCGCCGAGTACGTGCGCACCCTGGGCATCGGCGCGGACCTGATCCGCCTGACCGGCAAGCTGAGCAAGGCCGACCTGGACAAGGTGGTGGCGGAGATCGCCGCCGACCCGACGGTGAAGTACGCGCAGGTCGACGCCAAGCTGCGCCCGGTCGATGTGCTGCGGGCCGCGTCGCAGGTGCAGCCTCAGCTGGTGCCCAACGATCCGCTGTACGCGCAGTACCAGTGGCACTACAGCAACGCCACCGGTGGCATCAACCTGCCGGCCGCGTGGGATGTGTCCAAGGGCGACGGCGTGGTGGTCGCGGTGCTCGATACCGGCATCCTGCCGAACCACCCGGACGTGGCGGTGAACCTGCTGCAGGGCTACGACTTCATCTCCGACGCGGCGACCTCGCGGCGTCCGACCGACGCCCGCGTGCCGGGCGCGCTGGACTACGGCGACTGGGTGGAGAACGACAACGAGTGCTACGCCGGCTCGGTGGCCGAGGACAGCTCCTGGCACGGCAGCCACGTCGCCGGCACCGTCGCCGAAGCCACCAACAACGGCATCGGCATGGCCGGCGTGGCGCCCAACGCCACCGTGCTGCCGGTGCGCGTGCTCGGCAAGTGCGGCGGCTACACCTCCGACATCGCCGATGCCATCATCTGGGCCTCCGGCGGCACCGTGTCCGGCGTGCCGGCCAACCAGAACCCGGCCGAGGTCATCAACATGAGCCTGGGCGGCGGCGGCGCTTGCGACAGCGCCACCCAGGAGGCGATCAACGGTGCGGTGTCGCGCGGTACCACCGTGGTGGTGGCCGCCGGCAACAGCACCGCCAATGCCGCCAACTTCAGCCCGGCCAGCTGCGACAACGTGATCGCGGTCGGCGCCACCCGCATCACCGGCGGCATCACCTACTACTCCAACTACGGCGCCAAGGTGGACCTGTCCGGTCCGGGCGGCGGCGGCAGCGTCGACGGCAACCCGGGCGGCTACATCTGGCAGAACGGGTACAACGGTGCGACCACGCCCACCTCCGGCAGCTACACCTACATGGGCCTGGGCGGCACCTCGATGGCCTCGCCGCACGTGGCCGCGGTCGGTGCGCTGGTGCAGAGCGCGCTGATCGCCGCGGGCAAGGCACCGCTGACCCCGGCGGCGCTGGAGACCCTGCTCAAGCAGACCGCGCGTCCGTTCCCGGTGTCGATCCCGTCCAGCACCCCGATCGGCACCGGCATCGTCGACGCCAAGGCCGCCCTGGCCAAGGCGCTGGAAGAACCGTGCGATCCGGCCACCGAGCAGTGCGCGCCGCCGGCGACCGCGCTGACCAACAAGGTGGCGGTGGCGGGCCTCGCCGGTGCCGCGGGCAACGAGGTGCTGTACAGCTTCGAGGCCAAGGCCGGTGCGGTGCTGAGCTTCCTCACCTACGGCGGCAGCGGCAACGTGTCGCTGTATGTCAGCTTCGGCAAGGAGCCGGGTACCGGCAACGCCGACGCCAAGTCGACCCGTCCGGGCAACAACGAGACGGTGCGCTTCACCGCGCCGCAGGCCGGCACCTACTACATCAAGCTGGTCGGCGAGAGCGCCTACAACGGCGTGAGCCTGGTCGCGCGCCAGTAAGCGCACGCGGCGCAGGGAAGCGCCATGCGGTTCCAGGAAACCCGGCTGCGGCCGGGTTTCCTGCGTCTGGGGGGCAGCGCCGTGCGGCCTGCTCCGCGGTCGCCATGGTGCGCTACGCAACTTATCATCATGTCCTGCCAGGATGTCAGGCCGATGACCGCGACGGGCCTGCCTGCACCCGCTTCCTGGCCGCCCGGTAGACAGCGGCAGGGGAGCGGGTCGGATTCGGCGTCGGGTCATGCCGAACTGCTAAAGTCGCACGGTCATCTGGGAGGGATCGCGTGAATGCGCTCGTGAAGGACACTGTCGTCGCCGTGGAGACGCCCGAAACCCGCATCATCGCGGCGTTGCTGGCCAAGGGCCGGCTCAAGGACGGCGACCTGGCGCGCGCGCGGCAGTTGCAGCGCGAATCCGGCGGCAGCCTGCTGGCGCTGCTGGCGCGCCTGGGCCTGGTCTCCGAGCGCGACCACGCCGAACTCAGCGCCGAGGTCCTGGGCCTGCCGCTGCTCGATGCCAAGCAATTGCCGGCCACCGCGCCGGAGAGCCTGCCCGAGGCGCAGCCGCTGTCGCTGCGCTTCCTCAAGCAGTTCCATGTGTGCCCGCTGGGCGAGCGCGACGGCGTGCTGGAACTGTGGATGGCCGATCCGCACGACGCCTATGCCGCCGACGCGGTGCGCCTGGCCACCGGCCTGCAGGTGCTGCCGCGGGTCGGCCTGCGCTCGGAGATCGACGACCTGATCGAGCGCTGGTTCGGCCAGGGCCGCAGCGCGATGGGCGCGATCGTGGAAACCGCCGACGGCGACAGCGTCGCCGCCGACGACATCGAACACCTGCGCGACCTGGCCTCCGAAGCGCCGGTGATCCGTCTGGTCAACCTGGTGATCCAGCGTGCGGTGGAACTGCGCGCCTCGGACATCCACATCGAACCGTTCGAGAGCCGGCTGAAGGTGCGCTACCGCGTCGACGGCGTGCTGATCGACGGCGAGAGCCCGCCGGCCAATCTGACCGCGGCGGTGATCAGCCGCGTCAAGATCATGGCCAAGCTCAACATCGCCGAGCGCCGCCTGCCGCAGGACGGCCGCATCATGCTGCGGGTGCAGGGCAAGGAACTGGACCTGCGCGTGAGCACCGTGCCCACTGCGCATGGCGAGAGCGTGGTGATGCGCCTGCTCGACCGCGAGACCGTGGTGTTCGACTTCCACCGGCTCGGCTTCACCGACGCGTTCCTGCCGCAGTTCCGCAAGGTGCTGGAGCAGCCGCACGGCATCCTGCTGGTCACCGGCCCCACCGGCTCGGGCAAGACCACCACGCTGTACACCGCGCTGAGCCAGCTCAACACCGCCGACGTCAAGATCATCACCGTCGAAGACCCGGTCGAATACCAGATCGAGGGCATCAACCAGATCCAGGCCAAGCCGCAGATCGGCCTGGATTTCTCGCATGCGCTGCGCAGCATCGTGCGTCAGGATCCGGACATCATCATGATCGGCGAAATGCGCGACCTGGAGACGGCGCGCATCGCCATCCAGTCCGCGCTGACCGGCCACCTGGTGCTGTCCACCCTGCACACCAACAACGCCGCCGGCGGCATCACCCGCCTGCTCGACATGGGTGTGGAGGACTACCTGCTGACCTCCACCATCAACGGCATCCTGGCCCAGCGCCTGGTGCGGCGGCTGGAGCCGACCCATGCCGAGCGCTACGCGGCCTCGCCGGAGGAGATCGAGAAGTTCGAACTGCGCCGGCTGCAGCCGGAAGGCGAGATCTTCCTGTACCGCCCGCGGCCCTCGGCGATCGCGCCGACCGGCTACGTCGGCCGCACCACGATCATGGAATTCCTGGTGATGAACGACGCGCTGCGGCGCGCGGTGATGCGCCACGCCGGCATGGGCGAGATCGAGCAGCTGGCGCGCGAGGCCGGCATGCGCACCATGTACGAGGACGGCCTGTCCAAGGCGCTCAGCGGCCAGACCACGATCGAGGAAGTGTTGCGCGTGACGGAGGAAACCTGATGTCGCTGCCGCGGAGGTCCGTCGCACCCGCATGCTCGTTCGGCGCGTCGCGTCGGCGCGCGCGCGATGCGGCATTGCTGTTTTCCGGGTTCCGGGTCCCGGGTCCCGGGTCCCGCGTCTGATGCCGCTCTATCGCTACAAGGCCCTGGACTCGCACGGCGAGGTCCTGGAAGGGCAGATGGAAGCCGCCAGCGAGGCGGAGGTGGCGCTGCGCCTGCAGGAGCAGGGGCACATGCCGATGCAGGCCCGGCTCGCCGCCGAGGGCGGCGGCACCTCGCTGCGCGGGCTGTTCCGGCCCAAGCCGTTCGACGGCGCGGCGCTGGTGCAGTTCACCCAGCAACTGGCGACCCTGCTCGGCGCCGGCCAGCCGCTGGACCGCGCGCTGTCGATCCTGCTCGAACTGCCCGAGGACGAACGCTCCAAGCGCACCGTCGGCGACATCCGCGACGCGGTGCGCGGCGGTGCGCCGCTGTCCACCGCGCTGGAGCGCCAGCACGGGTTGTTCTCGCGCCTGTACATCAACATGGTGCGCGCCGGCGAGGCCGGCGGCAGCCTGCACGACACCCTGCAGCGCCTGGCCGAGTACCTCGAGCGCAGCCGCGAACTGCGCGGACGGGTGATCAACGCGCTGATCTACCCGGCGATCCTGGTCAGCGTGGTCGGCTGCGCGCTGCTGTTCCTGCTCGGCTACGTGGTGCCGCAGTTCGCGCAGATGTACGAGAGCCTGGACGTGGCCCTGCCTTGGTTCACCCAGGCGGTGTTGAGCGTGGGCCTGTTCGTGCGCGACTGGTGGATCGTGCTGCTGGTGGTGCCCGGGGTGACCCTCCTGGCGGTGGACCGCAAGCGCCGCGACCCCGCATTCCGCGCCAGTTTCGACGCCTGGCTGCTGCGCCAGCGCTTCGTCGGCGTGCTGATTTCGCGACTGGAGACGGCGCGCCTGACCCGCACCCTCGGCACCCTGCTGCGCAACGGCGTGCCGTTGCTGGCGGCGCTGGGCATCTCCCGCAACGTGCTGTCGAACCTGGCGCTGACGGCGGACGTCGGCGCCGCTGCCGACGACGTCAAGAACGGCCACGGGCTGTCGGCGTCGCTGTCCAAGGGCAAGCGCTTCCCGCGCCTGGCGCTGCAGATGATCCAGGTCGGCGAGGAATCGGGCGCCCTCGACATCATGCTGCTGAAGACCGCCGACACCTTCGAGCAGGAGACCGCCCAGGCCATCGACCGCCTGCTGGCGGCGATGGTGCCGGCGATCACCCTGGTCCTGGCCTCGGTGGTCGGCCTGGTGATCATCTCCGTCCTCGTCCCCCTCTACGACCTCACCAATGCGATTGGGTGAGGCGCCACGCTTATGCGCCATGGCGCATGTGGCGCCGAACGCCCGGCCAGAGATGGCCGGGCCGGTGGTTCCGGCGCCCGTGATGTTGCGCCATGGATGGCCGCGCGTGCGTCTGGCGCAGCGGCCGAATGAATCGAAGGAGGCCATGCGCTTGCGAACCACCGGTTCGCGCATGGCCGAACGCCCGGCCATGGATGGCCGGGCCGGTCTATCCGGAGCCGGCAATGCGACGCCATGGGCGGCAGCGGCCTTGCCTGGTGCGTCCGCGCGGCGCGCCATCGCGCATGTGGCGCCGAACGCCCGGCCACGGCCGGGCCTCGGGCGGCCCTCGCGGACTGTGACGCCGCGCGTTTCCGGCCGGGAACCTTCCGCCGCCGTCCCTGTCCCATTGCCAGCGGCGCCGCGCATGCCGGCCGCGGCCGTGCGTGCGCGCGGCACGGATCCTCCGCCGCCAGGTGTGACGGCGTGCGTGACGCGCCGCTGTACCGCCGGCCGGCGCCGGCTGCCATCGTCACCGTGTTCGGCTACATAGGTCTTCCACCGCAAGGATCCATGCAATGCGCACTCTCCGCCGCTCCCTCACCCGTTCCCCGTCCGCCGCACGCCAGGCGGGCATGAGCCTGCTGGAAATCATCATCGTCATCGTGCTGATCGGCGCGGTGCTGACCCTGGTCGGCAGCCGCGTGCTCGGCGGCGCCGATCGCGGCAAGGCCAACCTGGCCAAGTCGCAGATCCAGACCATGGCCGGCAAGATCGACAACTACCAGCTCGATACCGGCAAGCTGCCGTCCAAGCTCGACGACCTGGTCACCGCGCCGGGCGGCGTCAGCGGCTGGCTCGGCCCGTACGCCAAGCCGGCGGAACTGAACGACCCGTGGGGCCACCCGATCGAGTACAAGGTGCCCGGCGAAGGCCGTCCGTTCGACCTGATCAGCCTGGGCAAGGACGGCCAGCCCGGCGGCAGCAGTTACGACGCCGACATCAAGTACGAGTGATCCGGCGCCGTGATCCGGGCCCCTGCCGGCGCGCTGCGCTTCGGCGCGCCGGCGTGCGCGCCGGCTGCGCGTGCGCGCATGCGCGGCGTGTCGCTGCTGGAGATGCTGCTGGTGGTGGGCCTGATCGCGATCGCCGCGCTGCTGGCGGCCTCGGTGCTGACCGGCGGCATCGACGGCATGCGCCTGCGCTCGGCGGCCAAGGAGATCGCCTCGCAACTGCGCTACACCCGCACCCAGGCGATCGCCAGCGGCCAGCCGCAGCGCTTCCTGATCGATCCGCAGGCGCACCGCTGGCAGGCGCCCAACGGCCGCCACGGCGAGATCCCGCCGTCGCTGACGATTCGCTTCACCGGTGCGCGCCAGGCGCAGCGCCGCGACGGCGAGGGCGCGATCCAGTTCTTCGAGGACGGCGCCTCCACCGGCGGGCGCATCGACCTGCAGGCGCGCCAGGCGCGCTGGCGCGTGGATGTGACCTGGCTGACCGGCGAGGTCACGGTCGGGCGTGCACCGGACCAGGCGGGCCCATGAACCGCCAGCGCGGCTACACCCTGATCGAGGTGATCGTGGCGTTCGCGCTGTTGGCGCTGGCGCTGACCCTGCTGTTGGGCTCGCTGTCCGGTGCCGCGCGCCAGGTGCAGCGCGCCGACCAACTGAGCCGCGCCACCCTGTATGCGCAATCGCTGCTGGCGGCGCAGGGCGTGGAGCAGCCGCTGCAGCCGGGGCGCAGCCAGGGCACGCTGGACGAGGGCCGCTACCGCTGGACCCTGGACGTGGCGCCCTACGCCGACCCGCGGCGGCCGCCCGATGCCGCGGTGACGCCCGGCGCGCCGACCTTGCTGCAGTTGACCCTGCAGGTGCGCTGGGGCGATACGCCGGCGCAGGCACTGCAGTGGAAGACCCTGCGCCTGGTCGCCCCGCAAGGCAACGGGGTGCCGCAATGAACGCGCGCGCGCCGCACCGCGCCACTGCGCGCGGCTTCACCCTGATCGAAGTGCTGCTGGCCACGGTGCTGCTGGTCGGCGGCCTGACCCTGGCCTTCGCCACGCTGCGCTCGGCGATGGCGATCAGCGGCCGCGGCGAAGCGATCGCCGGGCGCAGCGAACGCATGCGCGCGGTCGAGGGTTTCCTGCGCCGGCGCCTGAGCGGCGCGCAGTCGCTGCCACTGGACATCGACACGCACACCCTGCAGCCGGTGCGCTTCGTCGGCGAACCGCAGCGCATGCAGTTCGTCGCCGATCTGCCCGAGTACCTCGGCCGCGGCGGTCCCTATCTGCACGACCTGCGGGTCAGTGGCGACGGCGATCATCGGCAACTGGCGATCGCGCTGGTGCAGGTGCAGGCCGGCAAGCAACTGGCCGAGACCCCGCCGCGTCCGCCCGAGCCGCTGGCGCGCGACCTGCGCGAGGTGCGCTTCCGCTATCGCGGCCTGGACCCGGAGCGCGGCACCATCGGCCCCTGGCAGGAGCGCTGGGAGCGCACCGACACGCTGCCGCTGCTGGTCTCGATCGAACTGCGCAGCGGCGACGGCACGGCATGGCCGCCGCTGGTGGTGGCGCTGCGCCAGGCCGGCGGCGCGGAGATGCGGCAATGAGCGCGGCACGTCGCGACCGCGGCGCCGCCCTGGTGCTGGTGCTGTGGCTGATCGCGCTGCTGACCGCCCTGATCGGAGCCTTCGCGCTGACCGCGCGCACCGAGAACCTGCAGGGCAAGGTGCTCGGCGACGGCGCCGAGGCGCAGGAGCGCGCCCGCGCAGGCCTGGAATACGCGCTGACCCGGCTCGCCGGCACGCCCACCCAACCGGGCTGGCGCGCCGACGGACGCCGCTACCGTTGGCAGTACGAAGGCGCCACGGTAGACCTGCGGGTCACCGACGAGAGCGGCAAGGTCGATTTGAACATGGCCGATGCACAACTGCTGGCGGCGCTGGTGCGCGCGGTCGGCGAGGATCCGCAGCGCGCCGAGCGCATCGCCGCGGCGATCGTGGACTGGCGCGACCCGGACAACCTGACCCAGCCCAACGGCGCCGAGGACCCGGACTATGCCGCGGCCGGCCTGCCCTATGGCGCCAAGGATGCGCCGTTCGAAAGCCTGGCCGAGCTGCAGTTGGTACTGGGGATGGACCCGGAGCTGTACGCCAAGCTGCTGCCCAACCTGACCCTGTACGGCGGCGTGTCGCGGCCAACGCCGGACTTCGCGCCGGGGCCGGTGCTGACCGCGCTCGGCCTGGACGCGCAGCAGGTGCTGGCGCAGCGCGAACGCACCGACCAGACCCAGCTCGGCATGGTCGGCATGGGCGGTGGCGGCACCTACAGCATCGAAAGCCGGGCGCGGCTGGGCAATGGCCGCGAGGGCGTGTTGCGTGCGGTGGTGCGCCCAGGCTCGTCGGCGCTGCCGGGCTCCGCCTACACTGTGTTGCGTTGGGAAGAAGGAACGACGGTGCGATGACGGCGTGGCGCGACACGATGGACAAACTTGGCGTACGCATCGCCCCCGGTGCGGGCGGGCTGCTGGCCTGGTGGCAGCGCTCGCTGATGGCGTGGCTGCCGCCGCGCTGGCAGCTGCAACTGGGCTGGTCGCAGGCGCGGCTGCTGCTGTGGCGCGAGGGCGAGCAGCTGATGCTGGCGCGGCAGGTCGAGTCCGAACTGGGCGCGCCGCTGGCGCTGCCGTGGCCGCTGCTGCCCGACGAACTGGAGGCATTGCTGGGGCCGCGCCTGGCGGCGTTGCCGCGGGTGTGGCTGTTGCCGGCCGAGGCGGCACTGCAGCGCCGGTTACGGCTGCCGGCGGCGGCGGCCGAGCACCTGCGCGAGGTGGTGAAGTTCGAGATCGACCGGCAGACCCCGTTCCAGGCCGACCAGGTGATCTACGACGTGCGCGCCGAGGGCCGCCGCGACGACGCCCAGCTCGACGCCGAACTGGTGGTGGCGCCGCGCCGCGTGCTGGACGACCTGCAGGCCAGCGCTGGCGCGCTGCGCCCGACCCTGGCCGGCATCGACGTCGCCGGCAGCGCTGGCGCGCCGCTGGGGGTGAACCTGCTGCCGCAGGAACAGCGCCACCGCCGCGCCGACCCGATGCGGCGCTGGAACGCGATCCTCGCCGTCACCGCGTTGCTGGCGCTGTGCGCCGCCGGCTGGCAGCTGCTGGACAACCGCCGCGACGCGCTGGAGCACCTGCGCACGCAGGTGGACAGCGGGGCGCAGCGCGCGCGCGCCGTCGCCGCGCAGCGCCAGCAACTGATCGACCTGGTCGAAGGTGCCGCATTCTTCGACCAGTTGCGCGCCGAGCGCCCGGCCTCGGTGGAGGTCTGGAACGAACTGAGCAAGCGCCTGCCGGAGGGCACCTATCTGGAGAAGTTCTCGATCGAGGGCAACCAGTTGCAGTTGATCGGCCTCAGCAGCGAAGCCTCGTCGCTGGTCGGGCGCCTGGAAGGCTCGCCGCTGTGGCGCACGCCGTCGCTGACCGGCGTACTGCAGGCCGACCCGGGCAGCCACCGCGACCGTTTCACCCTCACCGCCGAACTGGCCGGGACCAAGCGCAAGGAGGCCGCCGATGCCGGTGCAGGTCGATAAGCGCGACCGCTGGCTGGCGCTGGGGCTGCTGCTGGCGGCGCTGGCGCTGGGCTACCTGGTGCTGGTGCACCCGTGGTGGACCGTGCCGATGCGCGAGGTCGATACGCAGATCCAGGAACTGCGCCAGCGCGAACTGCGCGTGCGCATGCAGCTGCAGCAGGCGCCGCAGGTGGCGCAACGGCTGCAGCAGGCGCAGCGCGAACTGGCCACGCGCCCGGGCTTCTTGCGCGAGACATCGGCCGAGCTGGCCTCGGCCGGCTTGGTGCAGCGCCTGGAAAGCGCGGTGGCCACGGCCAGCCCCGGCAACCGCAGCTGCGCGATCAGCAACCGCTCGCCGCTGGCCGCCGACAATCGCAGCGACCGCTTCACCCGCGTCGCGGTGCAGGTGCGCCTGCGCTGCGGCACGCCGGAACTGGCCGCCGTGCTGCATGCGCTGGAGAGCGGCACGCCGGCGCTGTTCGTCGACAACCTCAACGTGATGGCGCAGCGCTACCAGCTCTCGCCGGGCGAGAGCGGCAACGGCCTGGACGTGGCTTTCGAACTGGCCGGCTACCTGCGCCCGAACGCGATGCCGGCGCCGCCGGCGTCCGCCACGCCGGACCCGGCTGCAGCGGCGGCACCCGCCGCGGCCACACCGGTGATGAACGCTGGCGGTTCCGCCGGTGCCGGGCCGAGCGAGCCGGCTGCCGCGCCAGCGCCGCAGGCCGCGCCCAGCGCGACCAACCTGCCGGGCACGCCCGGCGCTGCGAATACCGCCCCGGCGGACCTGCCGCAACAGGTGGAGGGCCGCCATGCGAATTGAAGCGATGGGCCTGCGCACCGTGTGGCTGGGCACGCTGGCGCTGTGGGGGCTGCTGGTCTGGGCCTTGGGCCTGGGCGGGCTCGGCGAGCGCGTGGCGCCCCTGCCCGACGATCCGTCCATGCTGCAGCGGCTGCCGGGCCTGCCCGCGGCGAGCACGCAGCGCCTGGGCGATTTCTCTCAGTACGGGGAGATCGCCGCGCGCCCGGTGTTCGCCGAGGACCGCCGCCCGCATCCGTTCTTCCTCAGCGCCGACAGCGGCCAGTCCGCCGCACCCAACGTACGCCTGACCGGCGTGCTGCTCACCGACGGCTTCAAGATGGCGACGCTGACCACCGAGCAGGGCGAATCGCTGCGCCTGCAGGAAGGCGGCGCCGCGGTGCAGGGCTGGCGGCTGCTGTCGTTGGCGCCGCGCCAGGCCACGGTCAGCGGTAGCGGCGGCACCCAGACCCTGGAGTTGAAGGTGTTCGACGGCAAGGGCGGGCAACCGCCGACCGTGCTCGGGCAGGCCGGGCGCACGGCTGCCGGGCAAGGGCAGATGCCGCCGCCTGCGTCCGCGCCCAACGGCCAGTCCAACGCCACCGCGCCGCGCCCGCCGACCCAGTCCGCCCCCAACCCGGTGCCGAACCAGGCACCGACCCCGAGCGCACCCGCGCCGTCGTCGCCGGCTCCCTCGTCGGAGCAGCTGCAGGCCATCCGCGAGCGGATCGAAGCGCGGCGCCGGCAATTGCAGCAACAGCGCCAGAACAACCCCTCAGGTCAGAACCCTTGAAGAGTGATCGCAT
Organism: Xanthomonas sp. 3498; assembly: GCF_014199795.1. Taxonomy (NCBI): domain Bacteria; kingdom Pseudomonadati; phylum Pseudomonadota; class Gammaproteobacteria; order Lysobacterales; family Lysobacteraceae; genus Xanthomonas; species Xanthomonas sp. 3498. The sequence continues at coordinate 565,386 of NZ_JACHOH010000003.1, read as the reverse complement.
GACGCCGCGTCTGTTTTCCCTGTTCCTCGCCATCGGCCTGGTGGCCGGCTGCGCCACCACGCCCTCGCCGGACGTCCGTCGCGGCGCCGCGATCAATCCCCAGGTCGGCGCGGCCGGCAGCACCCAGAACGACGGCGAGGGCGGCCCGGCCGATCCCAATGCCTTGCCCGAGCGCGCCACGCCGGTGATCCGCCGCGGCAGCGGCACCATGATCAATTCCGCGGCCGCCGCCGCGCCGGCACCGTCGCTGGGCAACGCCAGCAGCGGCAGCGCCACCTTCAACTTCGAGGGCGAATCGCTGCAGGCGGTGGTCAAGGCCATCCTCGGCGACATGCTCGGGCAGAACTACGTGATCGCGCCGGGCGTGCAGGGCACGGTGACCCTGGCCACGCCCAAGCCGGTGTCGCCGGCGCAGGCGCTGAACCTGCTGGAGATGGTGCTGGGTTGGAACAACGCGCGCATGGTCTACAGCGGCGGCCGCTACAACATCGTCCCCGCCGACCAGGCCCTGGCCGGTACGGTGGCACCGAGCACCGCCTCGCCGGCCAACGCGCGCGGCTTCGAGGTGCGCGTGGTGCCGCTGAAATACATCTCCGCCAGCGAGATGAAGAAGGTGCTGGAGCCGTACGCGCGACCGAACGCCATCGTCGGCATCGACGGCTCGCGCAACGTCATCACCCTGGGCGGCACCCGCGCCGAGCTGGAGAACTACCTGCGCACCGTGCAGATCTTCGACGTCGACTGGCTGTCGGGCATGTCGGTGGGCGTGTTCCCGATCCAGTCGGGCAAGGCCGAGCAGGTCGCGGCCGACCTGGAGAAGGTGTTCGGCGAGAACAGCAAGACTCCCAGCGCCGGCATGTTCCGCTTCATGCCGCTGGAGAACGCCAACGCGGTGCTGGTGATCACCCCGCAGGCGCGCTACCTGGACCAGATCCAGGAGTGGCTGGACCGCATCGACAGCGCCGGCGGCGGCGCGCGGCTGTTCTCCTACGAACTCAAGTACATCAAGGCCAAGGACCTGGCCGATCGTCTTGCCGAAGTGTTCGGCGCCGGCGGCGGCAACCGCGGCGATTCCAACGCCTCGCTGATGCCGGGCTCGCAGATGAGCCAGTTGAACGGCGGCGGCCTGGGCGGCTTCAACGGCAGCGACAGCAGCGGCCTGGGCGGCGGCAGCTTGGGCGGGAGCCTGGGTGGCAGCAGCGACAGCCTGGGCGGCGGCAGCAGTTCTTCCGGCAGCAGCAGCGGCGGCCTCGGCAACGGCAGCCTGCAGCTGTCGCCGCGCACTGCCGGCAACGGCAGCGTGACCCTGGAAGTGCAGGGCGACAAGGTCGGCGTGTCGGCGGTGGAGGAAACCAACACCCTGCTGGTGCGCTCGACCCCGCAGGCCTGGCGCTCGATCCGCGACATAGTCGAGAAGCTCGACGTGATGCCGATGCAGGTGCACATCGAGGCGCAGGTGGCCGAGGTCAACCTGACCGGCAAGTTGCAGTATGGCGTCAACTGGTTCTTCGAGAATTCGGTCAACGCCTCTGCCGATTCCAACGTGTCCAATTCCACCGGTCTCGGACCGGGAGCAGGCTTGCCCAGTGCGCAGGGCCGCAAGATCTGGGGCGATATCGCCGGTAAGATCACCGGCAGCAGCGGCCTGGGCTGGACTTTCCTAGGCAGGAACGCCGCAGCGGTGATCACGGCGCTGGATCAGATCACCAACGTCAAGCTGCTGCAGACGCCATCGGTGTTTGTGCGCAACAACGCCGAGGCGACGCTCAATGTGGGTACACGCATTCCGATCAATTCGGTCAGCGTCGACACCGGCCTGGGCACCGGCACTACCTACTCCTCGGTTAACTACATCGACACCGGCGTGATCCTGAAGGTGCGCCCGCGGGTGACCAAGGACGGAATGGTGTTCCTGGACATCGTGCAGGAGGTCAGCTCGCCCGGTGCGGCGCCGACAAATTGCGGCACCAGCGCTGGCACCAGCACCGCCTGCAACGTCCCGATCAACACCCGTCGGGTCAAGACCGAGGCCGCGGTGCAGAGCGGCGACACCATCATGCTCGCCGGCCTGATCAGCGACAGCACCACCGACGGCAGCAACGGTGTGCCCTACCTGAGCAAGCTGCCGGTGGTCGGTGCGCTGTTCGGACAGAAGACCCAGGACAAGAGCCGCAACGAAGTGATCGTACTGCTGACCCCGACGATCGTGCGCAACCCGCAGGAAGCGCGCAATCTCACCGACGAATACGGGCAGAAATTCGAGGCCATGAAGCCGCTGCCGGCACGCGGCAAGAAGTAAGCGGACACTCCTGTGTGCGGCTTGCTGAAACGCAGGCCGCGCACACGATCAAGTCGCTAACCGATCAAGTATCTTATGTGGATGCGGTCAGGCATGGTGGAGTGCGATCTTTGCTGTTGCGAGGCTCAATTTTGATCTGCCGCTAGGATCTCACCTTTTCTGCCTTTCAACGGAGTCTGTGGATATCCAGTCTGATGTAATGTCCTGTTTCAGTGGCGAGCAAGATGAATTACAGGAGTTTTTATGCGTAAAGAATGCGCTCTTCTGCTTTTTGCTGTTTCCGGCGTGTTGCCTTTAAGTGCGCATGCTCAAGTAGTGAACGGAGCGTTCAATAGGCCTGGTCAGCCTTGGGTATGGGAAGCCGCATTCGGCAAGTCCGGTGCTTTTTCGAGTTGCGCGAACGCGACTTACACTCAGGGTGGGGCGAGATTGGGTGGTGCCACAGAGAGTCCGGCCGATGGTTATGTGGCGGTCGTGTCGTTCGACTATAGAGGAGACGTGGGAGCGAATAATCTGTGTGGGCGCGTGTCCCAGACCTTCGTCGTTCCCGTAGCGGCGAAACTGAGCTTTGCCTACAAGATCGGGGATATCTTCCAGCCCGCATCGACTCCACGTACTTTTGAGACGGGATACCTGTACGTCACGATCAAGGATTTGGCCACAGGAGCGACGGAGTCCCTGGCTTCTTACAGCGGTAGAAACCAGGAGCAGCAAAGCTGTTCCGTGACACAGTCGTGTCCGAGGTTCAGGCAGGTGAGCAATATAGACATGTCGAAGTACGCCGGGAAGCAAGTGACGGTCACGATATCGGGCTACACATCGAACTATGTAACCAACTTGGGCGAAGTGCAGAATGTGCCTTCTATGGTGTATGTCGATAATTTTTTCGTGAATTGAGTGATGGGCAGAATATGCGCTTGATCCCGGGCTTGCAGGTGTCTGTATAGACCTGCCTATCGTGCTGCTGGCGGTCGGCGTCGACGACGTCGCGCTGGACGCCTGCCTGGGCGCACTGGAGGCGAACACGCCGGCCGGCACCCGGGTGTGGCTGGCCGACGATGCGCAGGCCGGCCCGCGCGGCATGCGGGTGATCGAGGCCTGGCTGGCGCGCACGCGCCTGCAGGCCGACTACACGCGGCGGCCGCGCATGCTCGGCGAGGTCGCGCATGTGGACGAGATGCTGCGCGCCTGCGGCGACGCCGACGTGGCGGTGCTGGCTGCCGATGCGCAGCCCGGGCCGGGCTGGTTGCTGCAGTTGAGCGCCTGCCTGGCGCGCGATGCGGCCATCGCCAGCGCCACGCCGTGGAGCAATGCCGGCGAAGCCTGCGCGTGGCCGCGGCTGGGCGAGATCAATCCGCTGCCCGAGGATCCCGAGCGCCTGGCGCGGGCCTGCGCGGCCTTGCCACCGCTGCATCCGGAACTGCCGTCGGCGGTGTGCCATGCGGTGGTGCTGCGCGGGGTGGCGCGGCAACGCGCCGGTGGCCTGGACGCCAGCAGCTACGGTTCCTGGTATGCGGCGCTGACTGACCTGTCGCTGCGCATGGCCGGGCTCGGCTGGCGCAACGTGCTGTGCGAGACCGCGCATGTCGCGAGCAGCGGCGAGGGCCGCGCCGCCGACGGCGACATGGACGCGCTGGCCACGCGCTGGCCCGCCTGGCACGCGCGCCTGGCCGGGTTCCTGATGCACGATCCGCTGCGCGCCTGCCGCGAGGAGTTGCAGCGCCTGTACGACAACCTGCCGCCGCCGGATCCGCAACGCGCGCTGTTCGATGCGTAGCCTGGCGCCGCCCGACCTGCGGCGTGCGCATTGTTGGACGCAATCCGGCCGCATCTCGCTGTGGCGCTATCTCGAGAACGAGCGCAATTACCCCGGCTGGCATCTCAGCGCAGATCCAGATGGATGCCAGTCCCTGCTGGCCTTGCTTGATGCGTTGGTCACCGATGGCGACGGTTCACGTGCTATCGCGATCACAGCACCCACTAAGGTCGAGCTTGCCGTTCCAAACAATCGGCGCGGTCGCGCTGCGTGGGTTGCTCCGGAGAAGCTGCGCCTCACCTTCTCGACAACCGATGATCTGTGGTCGTTTCCAGCGGATCTAGCGCCGGCTGCACTCGACATTGGCGCGGTCTGGCTTGCAGCCCTGCGAGACGGGATCGACGGCATCCCGAAGGGGCGGGGAGACTATTGCATCGGCAGGGGCGATCTTCGCCTGTGGTTCTGGTGGTGACGCGGGAGCGACCCAGATGGCCATACAAGCCACTCCTGGCAGCGCGTCTGCGCGGCGATATGCAGAGTCAGCCTCACTCCGGCGGCGCGTACACATCCACCGACACTTCCAGCACGTCGTGGCGCCAGGACTCGATGTCGAATTCCACGGCGCGGCCGTCGGCGGCGTAGCTGACGCGTTGCAGGCGGAAGCAAGGCGTGCCGGCGGTGGACTGCAGCAACGCGGCCTGCTCGGCATCGAGCGTGGCCGGATACATCGACAGCCGGCTGCGCGCCTGCCGCAAGCCCAGGCGTTGGGTCAGTACCGCGCTCAGCGAGCCGGCCAGGTCGTGGTCGAGCAGGCGCGGCGCCCACGCCGCTAGGATCGCGTTGGTCTCCAGCAGCACCGCGCGGCGCCCGATCCAGCGCCGGCGCCGCAGCACGAACACCTCGGCCGCGGGATCGTCCAGGTGCAGGTGCCGGGCGAGCGCCGGGCCGGCCGGCTGGCACTGCGCGGCGAGCAGTTCGGTGCGCGGCACGCCGCCCTGTGCCGCCACGTACTGCATGAAGCCGGCGATGCTGTTGGGGTCGTGGCGCACCCGCGGCGCGCTGACGAACCAGCCGCGACGGTTCTCGCGGTAGATGTGCCCGTCCGATTCGAGTTGCTGCAGGGCCTCGCGCAAGGTGATGCGGGTGCAGCCGAACAGCGCGGCCAGTTCGCGCTCCACCGGCAGGCGTTGGTCGGCACGCCATTCGCCAGCGGCGATGCGCGCCAGCAGCGCATCGGCAATGCGCTGGGCGAAGCCGGCGGTGGTGGCGAAGCTCATGCGAAGTCCAGGGCGTGGTGAAGCGTGGCTGACAAGACTACCTTCTGGCCGGCACGCGGACGATGCGTGAGCATCGCAGGCTCGTGCGGTTCCTGCGCGCCGTTCGCACCCGACCTGACGCAGGCGCGCGCTGTGCCTCTAGCCAGCGAAAAGGGAGCGGCGCGTCAGGCGAGGGATTGTGCACGGCGCAGATCCGCCTGCCACAGCCGCAAGCCGTACACCGCCAGCACCACGAACCCGGCGTATAGCGCGGCGGTGGGATACAGCCCCTTGTAAAGAAACACGCCGACGTAGACGCAGTCCAGCACGATCCACAGGCCCCAGTTGGCGATGCGCTTGCGTGCGGCCCAGACGCTGGCGACCACGCTGAACGCCGACAGCGCCGCGTCCAGCCATGGCAGCGCGGCATCAGTGTGCCGGTGCATCCACCAACCCAACAGCGCCGCGCCGGCGGCGCCGGCCAGCAGCGAACGCACGGCTTCCCCCCACGGCAGCGACCCGACCTGGACCTTGCCGTCGTCGCCGAGTCCCTTGCTCCAGCGCCACCAGCCGTAGCCCTGCAGCACCACGTACAGGCCCTGCAGCAGCATGTCCGAGTACAGCTTCCACTGATAGAACAGCCACGCGTAGAGCAGTACCGCGACCACGTTGACCGGCCAGCACCAGCGCACCCGCCGCGCGGTCAGCCATACGCCCAACACGTTGATCAGCACGGCGAGGAGTTCGAGGGGGGACATGGGTGGGAGGCCGGGATTGGGGAGTGGGGAGTGGGGATTGGGGATTGGGGATTCGGGATTGGAGGGGGTGCGCGAGCGCGCAGCATTGCGCTCGTTTTTGTAGGAGCGGCTTTAGCCGCGATAGGCGTTACCGGGAAAGCCCGTCGCGGCTGAAGCCGCTCCTACAACGGCCCTCAGCCCAGTTGGCGTTCGAAGAGGGGATGGTGAATGACGTCATCGTGGATCAAGGCATCTGAATCAGGACATCTCGCAAACGCATGGGATCGTGGGTGTTGCACGAGCGGCTTCAGCCGCGACCGGTCAGCGGCAGCGCGTCGCGGCTGAAGCCGCTCCCACACCAGTGACGCATCCGCATCTAGCTTCGGCTTTTACCAATCCCCAATCCCGATTCCCCAATCCCGGCCCTTCAAAAATCGAACTGCAACGCCAGCCGCGCAGTCCGCGGCGCGCCGAGGAACAGATAGTCGTCGCCTTCGTAGGCGCCGACGTCGCGCCAGTAGCGCTTGTCGGTGAGGTTGTCCACGCTCAGCCGCAGTGTGGTGGGCACCGTGCCCAGTCGGGTGGCGTAGCGGGCGCCCAGGTTGTAGACGCTGTAGCCGCCGACGGCGACCTGGCCGCTGCGGTCGGCGTACTTGGCGCCGCTGTACTGCGCGCCGCCCAGCAACGCCAGGCCACTGACGCCGGGCACGTCCCAGCTGGCCTGGGCGCTGGCGCGCAACCGCGGCACGTTCAGTGCCTGGTGGCCTTCGTCACTCGGTGTGCCGGTGCCCTCGGCGCGCGCGCGGATGCCGGCGACGCTGGCCTGCAGGTGCAGCCCGGCGCCCAGCGTGCCGGCGGCGGACAGTTCGATGCCGCGGTTGTGCAGGCGGCCCTGCTGCACGAACAGAAAACTGCCGTCGGCCTGCGGCTGCGCGTACTGGTTGGCTTGGCGCATGTCGAACAGCGCCGCGCCCAGGGTCACGCCGTCGCGCTCGTACTTCATGCCGGCCTCGCGCTGGTAGGCGCTGGTGGGGGCGAAGATGCTGTCGGCGTTGCTGGCGAACCACGGCGCGGTGCCGCCCGGGGCCAGGCCCTTGGCGAAGCTGGCGTACAGCGACAGCGACGGTTGCACCTTGAACAGCAGCGCCGCCTGCGGCAGCAGCACCGAGCGGCGCGTTTGCCGGGTCAGGTTGCCGTCGCGGTCCCAGGCGCGTTCGTCGTAGCGCACCTGGCGCGCGCCCAGCAGCAGCTGCCAGGCATCGCCGATGCCGATGCGGTCGCTGGCCAGCAGGGCAGTCTGTTCGCTGTCCAGGCGCCGACGCTTGGGGCCGAGCACGGCGTCTGCCGGCGCCAGCAGCGGCGGATCGGCGTCGATGTTGCCGCTGCCGATCATTTCATTGATCGAGCCGTGGCGGTCGATGGTGCGATGCAGATAGTCGACCCCGACCTGGAACTGGTGCTGCAGCACGCCAGTGCTGGCGCTGCCGCTGGCGATCGCCTGCAGTTCGTCGTTGCGGCGGCTGTCGGCCGGGCTGCGGTAGTCGTAGATGTCGTAGTCGCCTTCGCGGCTGAAGTAGTTGGGCACCGCGTCGCCAGCGCAGCTGGCCGCGCCGTAGCAGCCCCAGGCGAAGCTGGAGTAATCGTCGATCAGCGCGCGGCTATGCGATGCGGCGACGTGTACGTTCCAGGCGTCGCTGAAGCGGTACTCGTAGCGCACCTGTGCATTCAGCGCCTCGATGCCGACCGGCTTGGACCACGGCTGGTAGGCGAGCAGGCGATGCACGGACACCCCGCTCGGCAACTGCGTGCCGCCGAGCAATTGGTAGCCCGGCACCGAGCGCTGCTGGCGGTCCTGGTATTCCACGTCCAACTGCAGGGTCGATTGCGGATCGATGTTCCAGTCGGCGGCCAGCGACAGGAAGTTGCGGTGGCCGTCGGCGTGGTCGACATAGCTGCGCAGCGTCTCGTGCGCGGCGTTGACGCGCAGGCCGAACTGGCGCTCGCTGCCGAACCAGTCGCCCAGGTCCACCGCCGCGCCGCGGCTGCCGTCGTCGTCGCCGCTCAGCACCAGGCTGCGCACGTGCTGCGGACGCTTGGTCTGGTAGTCGATCACCCCGGCCGGGGTGGTGATGCCGGACAGCACCCCGGACAGGCCCTTGAGCACCTGCACCTGCTCCTTGTTCTCCAGCGCCACGTTCTGTTCGCCGGCGATGGTCAGGCCGTTGATGCGGTAGCTGTTGGCCGCGTCGAGCGAATAGCCGCGGACCAGGAAGTTCTCGTAGTAGCCGATCGGCGCGTAGCTGTCGCCGACCGCGGCGTCGGCGCGCAGCACCTCGCTGAGCACGCGCACCTGGCGGTCGGACAGCTGGGTGCGGTCGATCGTGTCGATGGCCATCGGCGTATCCAGCAGCGGTGCATCGCCGTAGCCGCTCAGGCTGCTGCGGTTGTGCGGCTGGCGGCCCTGCACGTTGACGGCGTCCAGGTCGACCGGGGTCTGCGTCGCGGCGGATGCCGGCGCTGCGTCGGCGGCCAGGGCCGGCAGCGGCAGCGCGATGGCCAGCGCCAGCGTGAGAGCGTGCGGGGCGGGGAAGCGGCGGGTGGGAAGCATGCGGGACGACCTCGGGCAAACGAAACGAAAGAGGGAAGCGGCACGCCCGCGCAGTGCGCGGACGACAGGCGTGACGGTGTCGAGACGGCGGTTCATGGCGCGGCCGCGGCGCGCCGCTGCAGATGTCGCAGCAGGCGCTGGCCCTCGTCCTCGCCATACCAGGCGGCGTGGCCGAGCAGGTAGCGGCGGTAGGCGATCTCGGCGTGCGCATCCGAGCCGGTAATGCCGGCGAAGTACTCGATCTCGCTGAGTGCGAAATCGGCATGCACCAGCGGCAGCAGCGCAGTCAGCAAGCGCAGTTGCGCCGCGTCCAGCGGCAGCAGCGAGGCGTAACCCTGCAGCAGCGCGTCGAGCTGGTCGAGGTCGGCGACCGCGCTGCCGCCGTCGTCCAATTGCAGCCACGGGATCAGGTTGCGTTCGATCGCGGTGGCCAGGTCGAACAGGGCGAAGGTGCGGTCGGTCAGGCCGAAATCGAACACTGCGCTGACCGTGCTGGCCGGGCCATGGCCGCGCCACAGCAGGTTGGAGGCATGCCAGTCGCCGTGCGTCCACAGCGCCGGCGGCGGTGTCTGCAGCAGCGGCCAGGCCTGCGCGTGCCAGGGCAGCAGGTGCGCGCGCAGGTCGTCCTGCCAGTCGCGTTGCTGCAGCCACGCCGCCAGCGCCGGGCGCCGCGCCAGGTCGTGTTGCAGCGCCTGCAACGGCTGCGGCTGGACGAACAGGCGCAGGTTGGCGACCAGCACAGTGGTGGTGCGCGGCGGCGCCGCGTAACTGGCGGCGGCGCGGTGCAGCGCGGCCAGCGCGCGGCCGGCTGCGGCGGCATGGGCGGTGTCGGCGAACGGCGTCCACGACATCGCCTCGCGGTAGCGGTCCTCGCCCTCGCCGGCGCGCAGCACTTCGTAGGTCCAGTGGCCGCGCCGCACCGCGCTGGCGCCGTCGCGGTCGCGCAGCACCTCCGGCACCGGCATGCCGCGCGCGCGCAGGTGGGCGATGAAGGCGTGCTCTTCGCCGAGCGCGTGCAGGTCGCGCACGCGGCGATGGTGGCGCTTGACGAACAGCGTGCCCGCGGTGGTCTCGACCTCCGCCGCCGCCGAGAACGGACGCGGACTGTGCCAGCGCAGGGCGCGCAGGCGACCGGGCACGGGGTACTGCTGCAGCAGCGCCTCCACCTCGCCGTCGGACAGCGGCGGCCAGTCGGCCACGACGGTCTGCGTGCCCATGCCGTGCATCTGGTGGCGGGCGCTCATGCGCGCGCCTCGTGGCGTCGGCGCGACCCAGTGCGCCACGTTGGCGGCTGCATGCCGGGCATGCAATGCGCTGCGGCGCGGCTTTCGCGGATGGTTGGTCTAGACCAGGAGCGGGGAGGCCTGGCGGAGGGCCCGGTCGCGCGATCGGGAGCGGGGACGGTGGCGCCGCCGGCATCTCGGCATGCGCGCGGGCTCAGGTGGCGCGCGCGGTGTGCGGGGTGGGGCGGCAGCCTGGGACAGGAAACAACGCTGACCGGCATCTGCACTGGGCGAAGGAGAGGGCACGGATCGCTCCGTCTCCCGCACGCGCGGGGCCGCAGGCGGCCGCGCAGCGCACGGGCGCAGAGTATGCGCGGCAATCGCCGCCGCCGCCATGCCCGCCGCGCGCGTGGCGGGCGGCGCATACGGGAGACATGCGGGATAATTGGCGGATGAGCGAACAGCAGATAGCCGTGGTGGTGGTGACCTACGAGAGCGGCAGCACCATCGATGCCTGTCTGCAGCGGTTGCGCGCGGCGGCCGAAGTGGCGCAGATCCGGGTGATCGACAACGCCTCGCGCGACGACACCCTGGCGGTGGTGCAACGGCATGCGCTGGACGATGCGCGGGTGCGCTTCATCGCCAATCCCGACAACCCCGGCTTCGCCACCGCCTGCAACCAGGGCGCCGCGGCCAGCGACGCGCCGTGGCTGGCCTTCGTCAATCCCGACCTGATGGTCGAGCCCGACACCCTGGCCCAACTGCGCGCGCAGGCCGCCGCGCTCGGCGAGGCGCTGCTGGGCGTGGAGCAGGTCGACGAGCACGGCCGCGCCGACGCCGCGGTGCGGCGCCGCGATCCGGACTTCGCGGCGATGCTGCGGCATCCGCTGGCCGGCTCGCGGCTGGCGCTGGCGGCCGACCCGGCGCAGCCGCTGCAGCCGGTACCGGCGTTGTCCGGTGCGCTGATGCTGTTGCCGCGTGCGCTGTTCGCGCGCATTGGCGGTTGGGACGCCGGTTACCGGCTGCATGCCGAGGACCTGGACCTGTGCCGCCGCGCGCGCCAGGCCGGGGCCACGGTGGCGGTGCTGAACACCCTGCGCGTGCTGCACGTACGCGGCGTGTCCAGCCGCAAGCGGCCGTGGTTCGTCGAGTGGCACAAGCACCGCGGCCTGTGGCGCTACTTCCGCAAGTTCGAGGCACCGACCCGGGCCTGGCCGGTGCGGGTGGCAGTGTGGGCGGTGATCTGGCTGCATGCCTGGGTCACCTTCGCCCGGCTGTGCTGGCGCCGCCCAGGCTGAACGAAATCGGCCGCGTTGCGCGCGCGTGCGGCATAGCAACATAAATTCGCTATATTGGGAAGTGCGTCACTTAACAAATGGCGTGTTCCGCCGATTTCCTCCCTGGGCCGCGTCTGCTTTTCCGGTTCGGGGACCCCCACCAGGAACTCAACCATGCATGATTTCGATGGCGTGCGTCCGCGCACCCGCGCGCGCGCTTGCGCGCCCGCTATGCCCATGCCTGCTCCCGGCAGCGCCACGCCCGCGCGCCGCGCGCGGCTGGCGCTGGCGCTGCTCGCGCTGGCCGCCGGTCCCTGCTACGCCAGTGCCTGGGTCGACGAGGCCGGCCACGGGCTGGTGATCCTCAAGGCCAGCCACACCGATGGCGGCGCGGTGTTCAACAGCCACGGCCAGTCCGGCAACTTCCCCGATGCCGGGCGCAGCCGCCAGGACCAGCTCAATCTCTACGGCGAATACGCGCTGACTTCGGACCTGACCCTGGTCGGCAACTTCTATTTCAGCAAGGTCGGCTACCGCAACGACAGCGGCTATGGCGATCGCCACAGTAGCGGCTGGTCGGATCAGGAAATCGGCCTGCGCTACCGGTTCGACCCGGACGGCCGCGACGGTCCCTGGCAGGGCGCGCTGCAGGTGCTGGCACTGGTCCCCGGCTACGCGCGCCAGCGCGACGGTGAACGGCCGGCGCTGGGCCAGGGCGACTACGGCGCCGAGCTGCGCTACAGCGTCGGCCGCGGCTACCGGCTGGGCGAGCACGACGGTTATGTCGATCTGGGCACGGCGGTGCGCCTGCGCGGCGGCGATGCCTCCGACGAGGCGCGGCTGGACCTGTCCAGCGGCGTGGCGCTGGCGCCGCGCTGGATGCTGATCGGGGAGTTCAACGTGATCCAGAGCCTGGGCAACGGCAAGGGGCCGAACCGGATCTACGCGCCCGGCGACAACACGCCGATCCGCGGCAACAACTTCGATTTCAGCAAGCTGCAGGCCTCGGTGCTGTACACGCTGCCCGGTGGCACGCAGCTGCAGCTCGGCTACCAGCAGCCGGTGGCCGGGCGCAACACCGGCGGCGCGGGCGGCCCGTTCGTCGCCGCCTGGTGGCGGTTCTAACCGTGTCCGGCGAACACGACAGCGCCGCCGCCGAGGCGAGCGTGCCCGGCCGGCTCGGGCGGCTTGCGACCGAGGGCGGCCTTCAGTTGCCGATCGGCGAGGCCTTGGTCGCCGCGGGGGTGATCGACCCGCCGCTGCTGCAGAACGCGCTGGCCCTGCAGGCGCGCTGGCGCTCGCGCCTGGGCGACGTGGTGCTGGCCCAGCGCGGGGTCGCGCCGCTGCGCTTCTACACCGTGCTGGCGCAGCATTTCGGGCTGAACTTCGTCAATCTGCTCAAGCAGCCGATCGACCCGGCGCTGTTCCAGCCGGAGCGGCTGGCCGACTACGCGCAGCGCCTGGTGCTGCCGTGGCGCGAGGAGGACGGCCAACTCGTGCTGGCGGTGGCCGATCCCGGCCCGGAGATCTTCGCCTGGGCGCGCGCCACCTACGGCGAGCAGGTGCGTTTCGTCGGCACCTCCAAGTTCGACATCGTCTGGAGCCTGCAGCAGCACGCCGACGCGCAGCTCACCCACGACGCGCTGAACCTGCTGGCCGAACACGCGCCGGAGCATTCGGCGCGGCAGGTGATCACCCGCGCGCAGTCCGCCTTCCTGGTGGCGCTGACCGTGGTGCTGGCCGCGGCGCTGGCGCTGTGGCCGCTGGTCACGCTGATCGCGCTCAACACGCTGATCGCGGTGGCGTTCCTGGCCACCTTCGGGCTGAAGCTGGTGCTGGCCTGGCGCGGCGCGCGGCGCCGCATCGACATCAAGGTCAGCGACGAGGAAGTGGCCGCGCTCGGCGACGAGGACCTGCCGGTCTACACGGTGCTGGTGCCGATGTACAAGGAACCGGACGTGCTGCCGATCCTGGCCAACGCGCTGCGCCGGCTCGACTACCCCACCTCCAAGCTGGACGTGAAGCTGGTGCTGGAGGCCGACGACACCGAGACCATCGAGGCGGCCAAGGCGCTGGGCCTGGAGGCGTTCTTCGAGATCATCCGGGTGCCGCCGTCGCAGCCCAAGACCAAGCCCAAGGCCTGCAACTACGCGCTGCGCTTCGCCCGCGGGCAGATGCTCACCATCTACGACGCCGAGGACAAGCCGGAGCCCGACCAGCTCAAGCGCGTGGTCGCCGCGTTCCGCAAATCGCCGGCCGACGTGGCCTGCATCCAGGCGCGGCTGAACTACTACAACGCCGACGAGAACTGGCTCACGCGCATGTTCACGCTGGAATACACGTTGTGGTTCGACTTCTACCTGCCGGCGCTGGAGACCCTGCGCATCCCGATCCCGCTCGGCGGCACCTCCAACCACTTCCGCCTGGACATCCTGCGCAAGGTCCACGCCTGGGATCCGTACAACGTCACCGAGGACGCCGACCTGGGCGTGCGCCTGACCCAGCAGGGCTACCGCGTCAGCGTGGTCAACTCGACCACGTTCGAGGAAGCCAACGTCAGCATCCCCAACTGGATCCGGCAGCGCTCGCGCTGGCTCAAGGGTTACATGCAGACGTGGCTGGTGCACATGCGCAACCCGCTGCAGTTGTACCGCTCCACCGGCGCGCGCGGGTTCTGGGGCTTCCAGCTGTTCGTCGGCGGCACCTTCTTCACCGCGCTGGCCGCGCCGCTGATGTGGCTCAGCTACGGGCTGTGGCTGGCGGTCGGGTCGAAGTTCTTCGATCCGTTCTTCCCGCCGGCGCTGCTGTACCTGAGCCTGCTCAACCTGCTGCTCGGCAACGGCTTCCTGATCTACATGACCCTGGTGGCGGCGTTCAAGCGCGACTACTTCCGCCTGGCGCCTTACGCGCTGACCGTGCCGCTGTACTGGCTGCTGCAGTCCATCGCCGCCTACAAGGGCCTGTGGCAGCTCATCCGCAACCCGTTCTACTGGGAAAAGACCACCCATGGCATCAGCAAGCACATGGCCGAAGAGCGCCGCGCCGCGCTCGACGACTGACGCGCCGCGCCGCGCGCGCGGCACCGCGGTGTTCGTGTGCACCGCGGCGCTGCTGGCGCTGCTGTGCCACCGGCTGCTCGCGCACGGCTACATGAGCGACGACGCGATGGCGCAGTACGCCAAGCTGCTGCTGTTGCGCGACGCGGCCGGCTTCCGCATCGAGTACCTGGGCTTCCTGTACGCGCAGGCCTCGCTGTACCTGGGCGTGCTGATCGGCGGCCTGCCGGGGCTGTCCACGCCGCTGCTGCCATACCTGGTCGACGTGCTGGCCGGGGCGACTCTGGTGACCCTGCTGTGGCGCGACATCGCCGCCGGGCTGGGCCGCGGCTGGGCCTGGGCGCTGAGCGCCGGGCTGGTGATCCAGCCGTTCTTCCTGTGGCCGACCCTGTCCGGCAACAACCAGGGCCTGGGCCTGCTGGTGTTCTACGTGGCCGCGCGCGCGCTGCGCCACTTCCGCGACGATCCGGAAGCCTTCGCCTACCTGCGGCTGGCCGCGAGCCTGTGCCTGCTGTTCTTCGTCGACGAGCGCGCCTGCTTCCTGGCGGTGGGGCTGGCGCCGTGGCTGTTCCTGATCGCGCCGCCGCGCCTGATGCGGCAGGCGCCGCTGGCCTTCTACCTGGTGTGCTACCTGCCGTTCCTGTTCGCGGTGGCGGCCTGGATGTACCTCAACTACATGTTCTTCGGCGACCCGCTGCTGTTCGTGCGCGACGCCAATTCCGCCTTCCGCGGCATCTATGCGCAGGCGGCGCTGCAGCCGTGGCTGCAGCAGGCCGCGGCGCAGCCGTGGTGGCCGCCGCTGTGGCTGCTGCTGGCCGGGATGGTCAGCGCGCCGCTGTTGCTGCTGCTGCGCCACACCCGCACCGGCGACACCTGGCGCAGCGTGCTGGCCGCCACCGCCACGGTGATCGGCGCCGGCACGCTGGCCACCTGGGCGCGCTTCACTGCGCAGCCGCTGGACTTCCTGGCCCTGCTGCTGGTGCCGGTGGCGCTGGTGCTGGGCGACCTGCGCCGCGACCTGCGCTGGCTGGGCCTGGCGTTGCTGCTGGCCGGCGCGGTGTCCAGCGGCTGGGTGATCGCCCGCACCGCCACCTCCACCACCCGCGACTGGATCGCCGCGCTGCAGGCGCCGGCAGCGCCGCGCCATGCCGACGCCGCGCAGTTGGGGGCGTGGCTGGCCGAGGCGCGGTTGCCGACCCTGCTCGACGATCGCGCCAGCTATCCGGTGATCGTTGCCCGCGGCGACGCCAAGCAACTGGTCCTGCCGTTCGATCCGCGCTTCAAGCAGGCGCTGGTCGATCCGCGGCAGATGCCGGCGCAGGTGGTGGTGAGCGACCCGGCCAGCCAGACCGGTGCCCTCGACAGCCTCAACCGGCGCTTCCCGCAGCTATGGCAACAGGGCCTGCCGGGCTACAGTCTGGTCTACCACCAGGGCATCTACCGGGTATGGCGCCGATTGCCGTGAGATTGCTGGCCGCCTTGCTGCTGGCGCTGAGCGCCGGCGGCTGCAGTGCGGCGCCCGCACCGCCGTGGATGGGTGCCAACGTCAAGGTGTCGCCCAGCGCGCCGTGGGGCAGCAACGCGGCACAGCAGTCGCTGCAGCAGCTGGCCGATGCCGGCGCCTCGCGCGCGCTGCTGGTCGCCTTCGTCTGGCAGGCGTCGCCGCAGTCCTCGGCGCCGGTGTTGGGCAGTGACAGCAGTCCTGCGCTGATCCGCGCCGGATTGCGGCAGATGCGTGCGGCCGGCCTGCAGCCGGTGCTGAAGGTGCATCTGTGGATTCCCGGGCACTGGGCCGGCGAGGCCGCGCCGGCCGATCGCGACGCCTGGTTCGCCGCCTACCGGCGCGCGCTGCTGCAACTGGCCCAGGTCGCCGCCGAAGAGCGCGCCAGCGCGCTGATCGTCGGCACCGAACTGCGCCAGTTGCAGGATGCGCCGCAGTGGCCGGCGCTGCTGGCGGCGGTGCGCCAGGTCTATCGCGGCCCGATCGGCTACGTCGCCGACGGCCTGGAGCAGGCCGAGCGCTTCGGCTATTGGGACCGTTTCGATTTTGTCGGTACCAGCCTGTACCCGGCGCTGGCCGCGGCGCCGGCGCAGCGGCGCGCGCAGATGCATGCGGCGGCGGCGCGGGTGCAGGCGCTGGGCGAACGCAGCGGCCGCCCGGTGTGGGTGGCCGAACTCGGCTTGCGCTCGGCGCGCGGCAGCCTCGCCGCGCCGTGGGAAAGCCCGGAGCAGCGCAGCGCCGAAGTCGACACCGCGCTGCAGGCGCAGGTGCTGCGCGAGTGGCGCGATGTACTCGACGCGCAGCCGCGCATCGCCGGCATCGCACTGTGGTGCTGGTACACCGATCCGGGCGCCGGCGGCGCCCGCGACAGCGATTTCACCGTGCAGCACAAGCCGGCGCAGGCGGTACTCAAGCGTTGAGGTGTGCGGCCGCATTGCGACGCGCGCAACCGGCGACAACGGACTGGCAACGCAGCGGGCGCATAATCGCGCGATGATCATCGACTCGTTGCTGGACACCGACCTCTACAAATTCACCATGATGCAGGCGGTGCTGCATCAGCACCCCGGCGCGCAGGTGGAGTACCGCTTCAAGTGCCGCACCCCGGGCATCGACCTGGCGCAGTACCTGCCGCAGATCTCGGCGGAGATCGACGCGCTGTGCGCGCTGCGCTTCCGCGCCGACGAGCTGGACTACCTGCGCGCGATGCGTTTCATCAAGCCGGACTTCGTCGATTTCCTGGCGCTGTTCCACCTGGATCGCAAGTACCTGCAGTTACAGGCCTCGACCAGCGTGCCCGGCGAGATCGAGCTGCGCATCCGCGGGCCGTGGCTGCACACCATCCTGTTCGAGGTGCCGCTGCTGGCGATCGTCAACGAGGTGTGGTTCCGCAACGCCGGCGGCGCCGACCATGCCGAAGGCCTGCGCCGCCTGCAGGCCAAGATCGCGCTGCTGCGCGACACCCCGGGCTACGACGGCTGCGCCATCGCCGACTACGGCACCCGGCGTCGCTATTCGCGGGCGTGGCACGGCGAACTGCTGCCGGTGCTGCAGCAGACCCTGGGCCAGCAGTTCGTCGGCACCAGCAATGTGTACTTCGCCCGCCGCTACGGCCTGACGCCGCTGGGCACGATGGCGCACGAGTATCTGCAGGCGTTCCAGGCGCTGGGGCCGCGCTTGCGCGACTCGCAGGCGGCGGCGCTGGAATCGTGGGCGCGCGAGTACCGCGGCGATCTCGGCATCGCGTTGTCGGACGTGGTCGGCCTGGACGCGTTCCTGCGCGATTTCGATCTGTATTTCTGCAAGCTGTTCGACGGCATGCGCCACGATTCCGGCGATCCGTTCGAGTGGGGCGAGCGCGTGCTGGCGCACCTGCAGCAGCATCGGGTGGACCCGCGCAGCAAGATCCTGGTGTTCAGCGACGGCCTGGACATCGACAAAGTGATGCGGCTGTACGCGCATTTCCGCGAGCGCTGCATGCTCGCGTTCGGCGTCGGCACGCACCTGACCAACGACCTGGGCCTGGTGCCGTTGCAGATCGTGATCAAGATGGTTCGCTGCAACGGCCAGCCGGTGGCCAAGCTCAGCGACTCGCCCGGCAAGACCCTGTGCGACGACCCGGCCTATCTGGCCTACCTGCGGCAGGTGTTCCAGGTGCCGGCCGAGGACCAGCCCTGAGCCTGCAATGACCCTGCCGGTGCCGATGCGGCAGCGGTCGCCGGGGCGGCCGGGCAGGAGTCGCCGTTCGGTGCAACAGGGCTTTGCGGTGAAGAAAGAGTGAGATACACTGCACGGGAAAGTGAGAACTGTGTCGCAATAGTGACGGTCAGGATGGGCCGCCCAGGCGCTACAGCCGCTACGCCGTTGTCGTTCCGTCCCTGGCCAGAGACTTCCCGATGAGCGCTCACGCGTTGCCGACCCATTACCGCACCCAGGCCTGTTCGCGGCAGTGGCGGGGCTTCCTGCGCGCGTTGGCGGAGGAGTTCGCCGCGGAGTTGGGCCCCGAGGATCTGGCGCTGCTGATGGCGCGCATCGGCCGTCGCTTCGCCGCCGAACATCCGGTCGGTGCCTGCGCCACCCTGCAGGAGCTGGAGGACGCGGCCAATCGCGTCTGGGACCGGCTGGAATGGGGCTATGCGCGGTTCGAGGAACATGCCGACCGCGTCGACCTGCTGCACGCCGGTTCGCCGCTGCATATCGGCCTGGCCGGGCAGGCCGCCGGCGCCGACGGCTTCCTGGAAGGGGTGTACCAGGCCTGGTTCGTGCAGGTCGGCATGTCGGCCGGATTGGGCGTGCGTGCGTTGTCGTCCGCGAACGAAGACCTGCGCCGCCTGGTGCTGGCCCGGGTCGGCTGAGCGCGGCGCGACGCACCGAACTTTTTTTGATCGTCATGAGGGGAGTCATGTCCAAAAAGTCCAAGCAGACGGGTGCCGAAACCGGCGACGACGTCTCCAGCCTGTTCGCCAAGCTCGGCAGTAGCGGCGCCACCGCCTACCAGGATTTTTCCGCCGACCGGCTCAGCGCCGCCGAGCCGGCTGCCGCCACGCCGCCGCCAGCACCCGCCGCACCGGCGCCGGTGCTGTCGGTGGTACGCGCCGCGATCGAGGCCAGGCCGGCCGCGCTGTCCCCGGCTGCACCGTTGCCGCTCACGCCTGCCGCACCTGCACCGGCTGCTGCCGCCGGCGCCGCCACCGGCACGCCGCTGCAGCAGTTGTTCCAGCGCCTGCTCGAGGCCGGCCGCGAGGCCGCCGTGCCGGCGCCGGGCGGTCCGCTCAAGCGCTTCTTGAATCGTTGATGTCGCGCGGCGCCTGCGGGCGCCGCACCTGTTTGCCGTCGCCGCGTGGTGGGGAAGACCACGCGCCGGCCTCCTCCCCCTTTTAGGAACCGCCGATGAGCGCTGCCTCCGCGTCGCATGCCGCGCGCCCGCTGCATGTCCTGGCCAACTGGTCGCTGTGGCTGCTGGGCGCCGTGTTGCTGGTCTTCGTCGTCGCCATCCCGATGGATGTGCCGCAGCAACTGCTGTTCTCGCTGGTGGTGTTCGCCGCGGCCATGCTGCTGCGGCGCAGTGGCAGCCGCCTGGCGATCCTGGTGATGATGGCGCTGTCGCTGGCGGTGTCCTCGCGCTACATCTGGTGGCGCCTGACCCAGACCGTGGGCATGAGCAGCCCGGTCGACCTGAGCCTGGGCCTGGGCCTGCTGCTGGCCGAGCTGTACGCATTCGTGATCCTGACGCTGGGCTACTTCCAGGTGCTGTGGCCGCTGAACCGGCGGCCGCTGCCGCTGCCGGCCGACCAGCGCGAATGGCCCAGCGTCGATCTGTTCATCCCCACCTACAACGAACCGCTGTCGGTGGTGCGCTCGACCATCCTCGCCGCCAGCGTGATGGACTGGCCGGCCGACAAGCTCAACATCTACCTGCTCGACGACGGCCGCCGCGAGGAGTTCCGCGCGTTCTGCGCGCAGGCCGGCATCCACTACGTCACCCGCACCAACAACCTCCACGCTAAGGCCGGCAACATCAACGCTGCGCTGAAGAAGTCCAGCGGCGAGTATGTGGCGATCTTCGACTGCGACCACATCCCCACGCGCTCGTTCCTGCAGGTGGCGATGGGCTGGTTCCTGCGCGACGCCAAGCTGGCGGTGGTGCAGATGCCGCACTACTTCTTCTCGGCCGATCCGTTCGAGCGCAATCTCGGCAACCACGGCAAGGTGCCCAACGAAGGCGAACTGTTCTACGGCCTGCTGCAGGACGGCAACGACCAGTGGGACGCCACCTTCTTCTGCGGTTCGTGCACGGTGATCAAGCGCAAGCCGCTGGAAGAAGTGGGCGGGGTGGCGGTGGAGACCGTCACCGAGGACGCGCACACCGCGCTGAAGCTGCACCGCCGCGGCTACCGCAGCGCCTACATCGCGGTGCCGCAGGCCGCCGGCCTGGCCACCGAAAGCCTGTCCGGCCACGTCGCCCAGCGCATCCGCTGGGCGCGCGGCATGGCGCAGATCGCGCGGCTGGACAACCCGCTGCTGGGCAAGGGCCTGCGCCTGTCGCAGCGGCTGTGCTACGCCAACGCGATGCTGCACTTCTTCTACGGGCTGCCGCGCATCGTCTACCTCACCGCGCCGCTGGCCTTCCTGTTCTTCGGCGCGCACGTGATCCACGCCTCGGCGCTGATGATCCTGGCCTACGCGCTGCCGCACATCCTGCAGGCCAACCTGACCAACCTGCGCACCCAGGGCAAGTTCCGCCACCTGCTGTGGAACGAGGTCTACGAGACCACCCTGGCCTGGTACATCCTGCGCCCGACGCTGGTGGCGCTGTTCAATCCCAAGCTCGGCAAGTTCAACGTCACCCCCAAGGGCGGCCTGGTGCCGCGCAGCTATTTCGACGGGCAGATCGCCAAGCCCTACCTGTTCCTGCTGGTGCTCAACCTGGCCGGCGTGGTCGCCGGGGTGATGCGCCTGCTCAGCGTGCAGGCCGGCGGCGAGGCGCAGACCATCTGGTTCAACCTGGCCTGGACCGCCTACAACGTGCTGCTGCTCGGCGCCACCATCGCCACCGCCAGCGAGATGCGGCAGGTGCGCCGTTCGCACCGCGTGCCGCTGGACATCCCGGCCACCTTGCATCTGGCCGATGGCCGCGAACTGGCCTGCCGCACCGTCAACTTCTCCACCGGCGGCATGGCGTTGCGCCTGCTCGAGCCGGTGCCGGTGGAGCCGGATATGCCGGTGGAGATCGCGCTGCCGCAGCGCGGCAGTTCCAAGCGCCTGCCGGCGATGGTGCGCCACGACCGCGACGGCGAGATCAGCATCCAGTTCCGGCCGATGTCGATCGAACAGGAGCGCTGGCTGGTGGCCTGCACCTTCGCCCGCGCCGACATCTGGGTGTCGCAGTGGGGCCGCCACGACCGCGATCGCTTCTGGGTGTCGCTGGGGCGCGTGTTCGCTGCCAGCGTGCGCGGTTTCCGGCGTCTCGGTCAGCACGTCGCCAGCAGCGCGCGCAGCGGCTGGCGCGGCCGTACCGCCGGCGAGGAGGCTGCGCCGTGAGTCGTCGTCCCGCTGTGCTGCGTTCCTTCCTCTCTTCCCTTTCTTTCCGGTCGCCGTCGATGCGTCTACCCGCCCTGGCTGCATGTTGTCTCACGGTCCTGTCCGGCCTGGCGCTGGCCCAGGAGCCGACCCTTCCTGCCACTGCGCCGGCCGCCGCGACCGCTGTGCCGCTGCCGGCCCCGGCCGAACGCGAGCGCTCGGCCACGCTCAAGCAGCTCGGCATCGACTACGAGATGACCCTGCGCGGCATCCAGGGCAGCGCCGGCATTCCCTTCAGCACGCGCACCGACGAAGTGGTGCAGGCGGCGAACCTGCATCTGGTGTACAGCTACTCGCCGGCGCTGCTGCCGGACCTGTCGCACCTGAAGGTCAGCGTCAACGGCGTCACCGTGGCGGCCCTGCCGGTCAGCCGCGAGAACGCCGGCAAGTTGCAGCAGAGCGACGTGCCGATCGATCCGCGCCTGATCAGCGACTACAACCGGCTCAACCTGCAGCTGATCGGCCACTACACCCGCGACTGCGAGGATCCGGACCACACCAGCCTGTGGGCCAACATCGATCCGTCCACGCGGCTGTCGCTGACCGCCACCCCGCTGGTGCTGCGCAACGACCTGGCGCTGCTGCCGGTGCCGTTCTACGACAAGCGCGATACGCGCCGCCTGGAACTGCCGTTCGTGTTCCCGCAGCGCCCGGACCTGGCCACGCTGCGCAGCGCCGGCATCGTCGCCTCCTGGTTCGGCGCGCAGGCGGGCTACCGCGGCGCCGCGTTCGGCGTGGCCATCGGCGACGTGCCGGCCACCGGCAACGCGGTGCTGTTCGCCACCGCCGCGACCCTGCCGGCGGAACTGGCGGCGACCCAGGCCGGCTTGAGCGAGATCGCCGGCCCGACCCTGGCGATGATCACCAATCCGCGCGATGCCACCGGCAAGCTGCTGCTGGTGCTGGGCCGCGACGACGACGACCTGCAGCAGGCCGCCACCGCGCTGAGCCTGGGCACGCCGCTCAACGGCCCGGTGGCGCGCATCGGCGAACTCAAGCAGGCGCAGCCGCGCAAGCCCTACGACGCGCCCAACTGGATCTCCGGCGACAAGCCGGTGCGCTTCGGCGACCTGGTTGCGCAGACCGCGCAGTTGAACGTCAGCGGCTACCACCCCGACCTGATCCGGGTCGGCCTGCAGCTGCCGCCGGACCTGTTCGTGTGGCAGCGCGACGGCATCCCGGTCAATCTGCGCTACCGCTACACGGTGCCGGAGACGCAGAACAAGTCGGCGCTCAACGTCAGCATCAACGATGCCTTCGTCACCACGCTGCCGCTCAACGGCCACGCCTATGCCGAGTCGTTGCCGCTGCGCTGGTGGCACGCGCTCTCGCCCAAGGGCGCGATGCCGGTGGAGCAGAAGCTGCTGCTGCCGACCGGGCCGTTCTCGGCCAACAGCCAGCTGCGCTTCCACTTCTTCTTCGATCGCCCGCAGGCGGAGGCGTGCAAGAACACCTTCCCCGATGTGTCCGGCGCGATCGACGCCGACTCCAGCGTGGACCTGCGTTCGTTCCATCACTACATCGCGATGCCGAATCTGGCCGCCTTCGGCAATGCCGGCTTCCCGTTCACGCGCCTGGCCGACCTGTCCGAGTCCACCGTGGTGGTGCCGGACGAGATCGGCGACCAGGACATGGCCAACCTGTTGACGCTGCTCGGCCGGCTTGGCGCGTCCACCGGCTACCCGGCGCTTCGGGTGACCCTGATCCACGCCGCCGAGGTCGACAAGCACGCCGACAGCGACCTGCTGGTGTTCGGCAGCCTGCGCTCGCAGCCGCTGTTCCAGCGCTGGAGCGCGGCGCTGCCGATCGGCGACGGCGCCAGCGGGCGGCGCTTTTCGATGAGCGACTGGGTGCTGGACAAGCTGCCCGGCTTCCTGTCGTTCGATGCGCGCCGCACCGACCTGCCGACCACCGCCGAGGTGGCGGTGAAGCCGGCGCCCGGCGACGTGGTGTTGATGGGCTTCCAGTCGCCGCTGAAGGCCGGGCGCAGCGTGGTCGCGCTGCTGGCCGAGGATCCGGCCAGCGTCGAGGACTTCTTCGACGCCTGGCTCGAGCCGGCCACGCTGAAGGACTTCCAGGGCAGCGTGGTGCTGTTGCAGAAAGGCAAGGTGCGCAGCCTCGCCGGCAACCAGACCTACTACGTCGGCCACCTGCCGCTGCCGACCTGGGCACGCTGGTACTTCTCGCAGCACCCGCTGCTGCTGGGCCTGGCGGTGGTGGTGCTGAGCGTGCTGCTGGCGCTGGCCGCGCGCGTGGTGCTGCGCCGGCACTCGGCGGCACGGCTGCAGGAAGGGCGGTGAACGGACACACCGGCCAACGCCGGCGCCTGCTCGGCGGCCTGCTCGCTGCCGGCGCGGCGACGCTGCTGCCGCCGGCGCGCGCCGCGCTCACGGTGGCGCCGGCCTGCGCGCCGTGGCGCGAGTGGACCGCGTTCGTCGCCAAGCACCTCGATGCCAGCGGACGGGTGATCGATTTCCAGCACGCCGACCAGCGCAGCACCTCCGAGGGCCAGTCCTACGCGCTGTTCTTCGCGCTGGTGGCCAACGACCAGGTGCTGTTCGAGCGCGTGCTCGGCTGGACCCGGCACAACCTGTGCGGCGGCCGCCCGCAGCAGGTGCTGCCGGCCTGGCTGTGGGGCCGCGCCAGCGACGGTAGTTGGCGCGTGCTCGACGGCAACAGCGCCAGCGACGCCGACCTGTGGATCGCCTACGTGCTGCTCGAGGCCGGGCGCCTGTGGCAACGGCCCGGCTACACCCAGGCCGGCCTGCAGATGCTGGCGCTGGTGCGGCGCACCGAGCTGGTCGAACTGCCCGGGTTCGGCAGCATGCTGCTGCCGGCGGCCAAGGGCTTCGTCACGCCGCAGCGCTGGACGCTCAATCCCAGCTACCTGCCGCTGCAATTGCTGCGGCGTTTCGCCGCGGTCGATCCGAAGGGGCCGTGGGCTGGTCTGGCCACGCGCAGCGCGCGCCTGCTGCGCGACAGCGCGCCGGTCGGCTTCGCGCCGGACTGGATCGCCTGGGACGGCCGCGCCTTCGGCGTCGATCCGGACAAGGGTGCGATCGGCAGCTACGACGCGATCCGCGTGTACCTGTGGGCCGGCATGCTCGATGCCGCCGATCCGCTGCGCAAGGCGCTGCTCGACGATCTGTCCGGCCCGCTGCAGCAACTGCGCGCGCAGGGCCGCCTCGACGAGAAGATCGATACCCGCCAGGGCGTCGGCAGCGGCCAGGCCCCGCCCGGCTTCGCCGCAGCGCTGCTGCCGTACCTGAGCGCGCTGCGCGAACCGGCGCTGCTCAAGGCGCAGGCGCAACGCATTCCCGCGCCCGGCGACGCCGCCGCGGCCCGGCTTCCCTACTACGACCGGGTGCTGATCCTGTTCGGACGTGCCTGGCTCGACAACCGCTACCGCTTTTCCGCAGACGGCGCGCTGCAGCCCGCCTGGAGAACCCAATGCTCCGCATGAACCTCAAACCCCTGTACCTGGCCGGCATGATCGACCTGTGCCTGCTCGCCGGCAGCGCACACGCGCAGAACGCCGACGCTACCCAGCAACTGGTCAGCCAGGGCAACTACTGGCACGACCAGGGCCGCGACGACCTCGCCGCCGACGCCTGGCGCAAGTTGCTGCGGGTCGACCCGAACCAGCCCGACGCGCTGCTCGGCCTGGCCCAGATCGATCTGGCGCAAGGCCGCCAGACCGACGCGCGCAAGCGCCTGGCGCAATTGCAGAAGACGCATCCGCAGGCACCGCAGACCCAGCGCCTGGCGATGTCGATCGGCGGCACCGGCGACAACGTCGACCTGCGCAACGCGCGCCGCGCCGCCGCCGCCGGCCGCTACGTGGACGCGGTGCGCGCCTACCAGGCGATGTTCGATGGCAAGGGCCCGCCGGACGCGCTGGCGCTGGAGTACTACCAGGCGCTGGCCGGCACGCCGCAGGGCTGGGAAGGCGCGCGCGACGGCCTGCGCCGCCTGGCCGCCGCGCAGCCGGACAACACCGCCGCGGCGCTGGCGCTGGCGCAGGTGCAGACCTACCGCGAACCGTCCCGGCGCGAGGGCATCGCCCAGCTCGCCGCGCTGAGCAAGCGCGCCGATGTCGCCGGCCCGGCGCGCGCCGGCTGGCGTCAGGCCCTGCTGTGGCTCAATGCCGGCCCTGCCGATGCGCCGCTGTACCAAGCGTTCCTGGCCGCCAATCCGAACGATGCCGAGATCGCCAGGAAGGCCGCGCAACTGCAGGAGCGCCGCGCGCAAGGCGGCGATCCAGCCGGCGAACAGCTGGGCGAGGGCTTCAAGGCGCTCAACGCCGGCAACCTGGCCCTGGCCGAACAGCGCTTCGCGCAGGTGCTGCGCGCGCGTCCGCGCGACGCCGAGGCACTCGGCGGCCTGGGCTCGGTGCGGCTGCGCCAGCAGCGCTTCGGCGAAGCGCAGGAGCTGCTGCGCCCGGCCGCGGCCGCCAACGGCAAGTGGCGCAGCGCGTTGGACAGCGCGCGCTACTGGCTGCAGTTGCAGCAGGCGCAGGCCGCGCGTGCGCGCGGCGACAACGACGCGGCGCTGCGCCTGGCCCAGCAGGCGGTCAAGCTCAAGCCCGAGGAGGCCGCCGGCTACGCGCTGCTGGGCGACCTGCAGTCGGCCAGCGATGCCGCCGCGGCCGAAAAGAGCTACCGCGAGGCGCTGCGCCTGCATGCCGACGATGCCGGCGCACTGCAGGGCCTGATCGCCCTGTACAGCCGTCAGGGCCGTGCCAACGAGGCCAATGCGCTGTTCGCCAGGCTCAGCCCGGCGCAGCGCCAGCAGGCCGGCGGCGAGACCGCACTGAAAGCCAACCTGCAGCGCGCCCGCGCGCAGCAGGCGCTGGAGGCCGGCGACACCGTCACCGCGCAGAGCGAGCTGGAGACGGCGATGGTCGACAACCCCGGCGACCCATGGGTGCGCCTGGACCTGGCGCGCCTGTACCAGCAGGCCGGGCGTCCGGACCAGGCGCGCAGCGTCATGGACGGCCTGCTCGCGGTGCATGGCGACATGCCCGAGGCGCTGTACGCCAACGCGCTGCTGGCGCAGGAACGCGGCGACTGGGCCAGCGCCTACGCCAGCCTGGAGCGCATCCCGGCCAGTGCGCGCACCGCCGAGATGAGCGCGCTGCGCAACACCGCCTGGGTCGAACAACAGGCGGCCAAGGCGCGCCTGCTGCAACAACAGGGCCGCGGCGGCGAAGCGCAGTTGCTGCTGGGCCGCACCGAGGCCGCGCTGGGCGACGCGCTGGAGCAGCCGGCATTGCTGGCGGCGATGGCCGGCGCCTATGCCGATATCGGCAGCAACACGCGCGCGCTGACCCTGGCGCAGCGCTTGGTCGGACAGAATCCCTCCACCGAATCGCGCCTGCAGTACGCCGGCGTGCTGCTGCGCGCGCATCAGGACGCGGAGCTGGCGGCGACCCTGCGCCAACTGCGCGACACCGAGATGAGCGCCGAGCAGCAGCGCCGCTACCAGGCGCTGCGCAGCGGCTACGTGTTGCGCCAGGTCGATGCCCTGCGCGAACTCGGCAACCTCGAAGCCGCCTACGACGCGCTCGCGCCGCTGCTGGCGCAGCAGAACCAGGACCCGCAGGCGGTGGCCGCGCTGGCGCGGCTGTACGCCGCCGCCGGCGACCAGCGCCAGGCGTTGGTGCTGTACCAGCAGCAACTGCAGCAGTCGCCCAACGACCTGGACACGCTGATCGCCGCGGCCAACACCGCCGCCGCACTGCGCGACCTGCACAGCGCCGAGGACTACCTGCAGCGCGCGCTGGCGCAGGCGCCGGATTCGCCGCAGGTGCTCGCCGCCGCCGGTCGCGTGTATCGCAGCGCCGGCAAGAACCGCAAGGCCGAGAGCTATTTCCGCGCCGCGCTGGCGGCGCAGGCGCACGAATCGGGTCAGTACGACAACGGCCTGCCGGCCGCCAACGGTCCGGCGTCGTACGCCGCGGCCGGGCGCCCGCTCAATCCGTTCGCCGGCATGAACGGGCGCATGCCGCGCAGCGCCGCCGTGGTGTCCGACAGCCTCGGCGGCGGCGTGCCGGCCCCGGCCTACGCGGCCTCCGCGTTGCCGGCGTCTGCGCCCGTGGCCGCCGGCGACGACCTGCCGCCGCCGGCCAGCGCCAGCGCCAGCGCCGTGGGCGTGGCCCTGGCCGCGCTGCCGGTGCCGGGCCAGCGCAGCACCACAGCCCGCACCGCGCCGCGCGCGCTGCCCGATGATGGATTGCTGGCCGACACGCCGCGTGCGTCCCTGCGCCAGCCGGCGGCACCGGCCACCTCCGCGGGCGGTTCCAGCGTGCTCGACGAACTGCGCGAAGTGCAGGCCGAAAACAGCGACAGCGTCGCCACCGGCGCCAGCTACCGCGCCCGCGACGGCGAAGCCGGCCTGGGCCGCCTGCGCGATCTGGAAGTGCCGCTGCATGGCGAGTTCGCGGTGGGCGAGGGCAAGCTGCAGGTCGACGTCACCCCGACCCTGCTCGATGCCGGCACGCTCGGCACCGGCTACGCCACCGCCAGCCGCTTCGGCGCCGGTCCCGCTGCGGCGATGGGCGATGCCCTGGCTGCCGACCGCACCCCGATCGACAGCCTGGTCGGCAGCGATCTGTACCAACTGCTGCTCACCGAGGGCAACAGCAACGCCACCCGCAACGCGCTGCGCACCTACGCGGTCAACACCGGGCTGTACAACAAGCTGTTCAACGACACCGACCCGACGCTGACCAACGCGCAGCGCGAGGCGGCGGCGCTGCAGGCGCTGTACGCCGAGCCGCTGTCGGCGTTCCTGCTCGGCAATACCGCCGCCGACACCGCGATCGGCACGCTGGCCAGCGCCATCCTCGGCGACGCCTCGCGCAGCGCCGACCTCAGTGCCGCCGACATCGCCCGCTTCCGCAACCTGGCGGCCAACCCCACCGCCGCGACGCTGACCCCGGCCGGCTTCAGCCAGGCGCTGTACACCATGGCCGCCAACGGCAACGGCGCGCGGCGCATGGACCAGGACGCGCGCGGCGTCGGCATGGCGGTGACCTACAAGAACGGCGGCTTCAGCGCCGACCTCGGCAGCACCCCGGTCGGCTTTCCCGAGCGGCGCATCGTCGGCGGCGTCGGCTACCGCGGCCAGGCCGGCGACACCCTGACCTATTCGGGCGAGGTGTTCCGGCGTGCGGTCAGCGACAGCCTGCTGTCCTTCGGCGGCGTCGACGATGGCCGCGCCGGGCTCGGCTGGGGCGGCGTGACCAGCAACGGCCTGCGCCTGTCGGCCACCCTCGACAACGGCCTGCTCGGCGGTTACGCCAGCGTCGGCGCCGACCGCCTGGTCGGCCGCAACGTCGCCAGCAACGACCACCGCCAGGTCGACCTGGGCGTGTACGTGCACGCGCTGGACACCGAGAA
This sequence comes from Xanthomonas sp. 3498, assembly GCF_014199795.1. Taxonomy (NCBI): domain Bacteria; kingdom Pseudomonadati; phylum Pseudomonadota; class Gammaproteobacteria; order Lysobacterales; family Lysobacteraceae; genus Xanthomonas; species Xanthomonas sp. 3498. The sequence goes on along the minus strand of NZ_JACHOH010000003.1, from coordinate 536,690 downwards.
CCAGTCGCTGACCGCCGGCCTCAACCTGACCGCGATGCAGTACGACAAGAACCTGGGCGGCTACACGTATGGCCAGGGCGGCTACTTCAGCCCGCAGGACTACGTGGACCTGAGCTTCCCGGTGCACTGGAGCGGGCGCACGGCCGGACGCACGGTCAACTGGAGCGTGGACGCCAGCGTCGGCGTGCAGCACTTCCGCAGCGACGACAGCCCGTACTTCCCGACCAGCGCGCAGATGCAGCAGGCCGCCTACGATGCCGCCTCGCTGGCCGCGCTGCTGGGGCTGACCGACCGCTACGTCGCGCCGGTCTACGCCGGGCAGAGCAAGACCGGCATGTCCTACAACATCGCCGGCGCGGCCGAATGGCAGATCGCCCCGCAACTGTTCCTGGGCGGCCGCCTGCTGTTCAACAATGCCCGCGACTACACCCAGTTCAGCACCAACCTCTACGTGCGCTTCGTGCTCGACCGGCTCGGCGCCGGCCTCGGCCGTCGCCCGCAGGTGCTGGCCTCGCCATACGTGCCGGAGTAGGGCGAGGCAGGCGCACTGCTCCCGTCGTAGGAGCGGCTTCAGCCGCGACAGGCGTTCCCATGAAACCTGTCGCGGCTGAAGCCGCTCCTACGACGTTGCGTCGGCGCTTTGCTGGAATGCAGATATGCACCGCTGCAGACCGTAGCTGGGGCCACGGTACATCGTAGCCCCGCTGCACGCGTCGCCGCCACGGCGGATAATCGCGGGCATCCCCGTCCAGGAGTCCGCACATGATCCGCGACATCATCCGCATGGGCGACCCGCGTCTGCTGCGCCAGGCGCCACCGGTCACCGACTTCGACAGCGCGCAGCTGCACACGCTGGTGGCCGACATGTTCGAGACCATGGACGCCGCGCGCGGCGTCGGCCTGGCCGCGCCGCAGATCGCGGTGGATCTGCAACTGATGGTGTTCGGTTTCGAGCGCAGCGCGCGCTATCCGGAGGCGCCGCCGGTGCCGCGCACCGCCCTGGCCAACGTCGAGATCGAACCGCTGTCCGACGAACTGGAGGATGGCTGGGAGGGCTGCCTGTCCATTCCCGGGCTGCGCGCGGTGATCCCGCGCTACCGGCACATCCGTTACCGCGGCGTGCTGCCGGACGGCACGCCGCTGCAGCGCGAGGCCGAGGGCTTCCATGCCCGCGTGGTGCAGCACGAGCACGACCACCTGATCGGCCGGCTGTATCCCTCGCGCATCCGCGACTTCGACAAGTTCGGCTTCGAGGACGTGCTGTCTTACGAGCTGTAGCGCAGGACCGACCTGCTTTTCGTAGGAGCGGCTTCAGCCGCGACCGGGCGTTACCGGTAGCGCCTCGGTCGCGGCTGAAGCCGCTCCCACGAGCGTCCCTGCAAACGTCATCGCAGATACGACCGCAAAACGCACACGGCCCGCGCGAGGCGGGCCGTGGCGGGTGCTGCACGAACGCGCTGCGGCTTACTTCAGAGCCTTGAAACGCAGACGCTTGGGGCCGGCATCGTCGCCCAGGCGGCGCTTCTTGTCTTCCTCGTACTCGCGGTAGTTGCCCTGGAAGAACTCCACGTGCGAGTCGCCCTCGAAGGCGAGGATGTGGGTGGCGATACGGTCGAGGAACCAGCGATCGTGCGAGATCACGAAGGTGTTGCCCGGGAACTCCAGCAGCGCGTCTTCCAGCGCGCGCAGGGTTTCGATGTCCAGGTCGTTGGACGGTTCGTCGAGCAGCAGCACGTTGCCGCCCTGCAGCAGGGTCTTGGCCATGTGCAGGCGGCCGCGCTCACCACCTGACAGCGAACCGACCATCTTCTGCTGGTCCTGGCCCTTGAAGTTGAAGCGGCCGATGTAGGCGCGCGACTGGATCTCGATGCCGTTGATGTTGAGGATGTCCAGGCCGCCGGCGATTTCCTGGAAGACGTTGTGGTTGCCTTCCAGCTTGTCGCGGCTCTGGTCCACGTACGACAGCTGCACGGTCGGGCCGACCACGATCTCGCCCGAATCCGGCTTCTCCTGCCCGGTGATCATCTTGAACAGGGTCGACTTGCCGGCGCCGTTGGGGCCGATGATGCCGACGATGGCGCCCGGCGGAATGATCATCGACAGGTTGTCGATCAGCAGGCGGTCGCCGAACTTCTTGGAGACGTTCTTGAACTCCATCACCGAGTTGCCCAGGCGCTCGCCCGGCGGGATGAAGATTTCGTTGGTCTCGTTGCGCTTCTGGTAATCCACCGACTGCAGTTCGTCCAGGCGCGCCAGACGCGCCTTGCCCTTGGAGCGGCCGCCCTTGGCGTTCTGCCGGGCCCACTCCAGTTCCTTCTGGATCGCCTTCTGCCGCGCCTTCTCCTGGTTCTCTTCCTGCTTCAGGCGCTCGTCCTTCTGCATCAGCCACTCGGTGTAGTTGCCCTTCCACGGAATGCCGCGGCCGCGGTCCAGTTCCAGGATCCACTCGGCGGCGTTGTCGAGGAAGTAGCGATCGTGGGTGACCGCGACCACGGTGCCGCTGTAGCGCGCCAGGAACTGCTCCAGCCATTCGACGGACTCGGCGTCGAGGTGGTTGGTCGGTTCGTCGAGCAGCAGCATGTCCGGCTTCTGCAGCAGCAGCCGGCACAGCGCCACGCGGCGCTTCTCGCCGCCGGACAGGTTGGCGATCTTGGCGTCCCACGGCGGCAGCCGCAGTGCGTCGGCGGCCACGTCGAGCTGGTTCTCCAGGGTGTGCGCATCGCCGGCGGCGAGGATCGCCTCCAGGCGCTCCTGTTCCTTGGCCAGCGCGTCGAAATCGGCGCCTTCCTCGGCATAGGCGGCGTACACCGCTTCCAGCGCGGCCTGCGCCTGCAGCACTTCGCCCACGCCTTCCTCGACCGACTCGCGCACGGTCTTGTTCGGGTCCAGCTCCGGCTCCTGCGCCAGGTAGCCGACCTTGGTGCCGGGCTGCGGGCGCGCCTCGCCTTCGAAATCGGTGTCCACGCCGGCCATGATCTTCAGCACGGTGGACTTGCCGGCGCCGTTGAGGCCGAGCAGGCCGATCTTGGCGCCGGGGAAGAACGACAGCGAGATGTCCTTGATGATCTGGCGCTTGGGCGGCACGGTCTTGCTGACCCGGTTCATGGTGTAGATGTATTGCGACATGGCGGCTCCAAAGGCGCAGGGCGCCCGCCGGCCGGCGGCCGGAGGGCGTCGAAAGGGATGACGGATTATAGCCGGACGGCCGCCTGCATTCTTTGCCGCGCGGTTGCGGCACCAGACGCGCGGGCGTTGCCGCGCGGCCTACTCGGCGATCGGCGGCAGCGCTGCGCTCGGTGCCGTTGCCGATGTGCCGGCACGACGTTGCCGGCGCAGATAGAACAGTGCGCAGAGCACCAGCAGCAGCATCGCCAGCCACTCGCTGTGCAGCGCCGCCTGCATCGCGGCCAGGCTGCCGCCACCGCGGGCGTGGGCGTAGATCGCGCCCAGTGCCGCTGGCCCCAGGCCCATGGCCGCCTGCAGGATGGTGGAGAGCATGGCACTGCCGGCGCCGGCATGGTCGGTGGGCACCTGCGACAGGCCGATGCGGTAGAAGCTGGCCACGATCCAGGCCTGGCCGGCGCCGATCAGCGCCGTTGCCGGAGCCAGGTTGAGTGCGCCCGGATGCGGCCACACCGCGTGCAGCGTCCAGCCCAGCGCCAGCAGGCCCAGCATCTGCACCAGGCAGCCGAGCAGCAGCGTCGGCACCGGGCCGCAGCGCGCCGCCACGCGGGCGCTGACCAGCGCGGAGGCGAAGTAGGCCGCGCCCAGTACGATGAAGGCGTTGCCCGACTGCAGCGGCGAGAGTCCGGCGCCGGTCTGCAGCGTCAGCGCCAGCACGAACATGAAGCCGCTCCAGCAGGTGAAGAACACCCCGCCCACCAGCAGCGCGAAGCGCACGCTGGGCAGTCGCAGCAAGGCCGGTGGCAGCAGCGGCGTCCGCCCGCGGCGTTCCTGCCACAGTTCGACCCGGGTCAGTGCCGCCAGCAGCGGCAGGCAGGCGGCCAGCACCGCCAGGCATGCCGGTGGCCAGTGCAGCGCCGGGCCCAGCGCCAACGGCAGCAGCAGGCAGGCCAGGAACAGCCCCAGCAGCCCGGCGCCGGCCAGGTCGGGCGGCATCCGCCGCGCGGCGCGCGTCTCCGGCACGGCGCGCAGGCAGGCCAGCGCCAGCAGGCAGAACGGCAGGTTGATCAGGAACACGCTGCGCCAGCCGGAGCCGGCGATGTTCGCGCTGACCAGCGATCCGCCCAGTACCTGGCCGATGACGAAGGCGATGCCGCCCAGCGAGCCGTACAGCGCCAGCGCCCGGGCGTGCGCCTTGCCGTGCAGGCTGACGTGGATGGTGGCGAGGATCTGCGGCACCGCCAGTGCCGCGCCCAGCCCTTGCAGCGTGCGCCCGGCCAGCAGCGCCGTCACCGAGCCGGCCACGCCGCACAGCAACGAGGCCAGGGCGAACAGCAGCACGCCGGCACCGAACACGCGGCGCCGGCCGAGGTTGTCGCCGAGCCGGCCGCCCGCTGCCAGGCCCACCGCGAAGGCGACGCCGTAGACGGCCACGATCAGCTCCAGTTGCATCGCCGACGCATGCAGCGTGCGCGCGATCGAGCCGAGCGCGACATTGAGGATGGAGAAGTCGATCAACGGCAGCATCTGCCCGATCAGCAGGATGCCGAGGCCGCGGCGGCTCAGGGTGGGGGCGGTGGCGGACATGGCGGAGACGGGGGAGGGCGTGGTCATGGCGCGCAGTATGGAGAGCCTCTAAACTGGTACAAGGACTCATTTATCCTGGTACTGGTAGTGCCTCCCTAGGATCTCGGGCGGTTGCTTTGGGTGCGACGTCCCCCGGTGGTGTAACGGGAAATGGCGGCGCAGCGAGCGCTGTGTGTCGCACGGGATCGTGGCACTGGCGGACAACGAAGCGGAGAAGACGATGCAACTGGACCTCGCCCATTCCACCTCCAGGCCGGAGCGGGCCGCCGCGTCTGCCACGCCTGCCGCGTCGTCGGGCCCGGCCCTGGCCAGCGAGCGTGCCCGCGCGCTGGGCGCCTTCCTGCGCGCCCGCCGCGAGAGCCTGGATCCGGCGCGCCTGGCGCTGCCGCGCGGCGGACGGCGACGCACCCCCGGCCTGCGCCGCGAGGAGGTCGCCTTGCTCGCCGATGTCGGCGTGACCTGGTACACGTGGCTTGAACAGGGGCGCCCGGTGCGCGCTTCGGCGCGCGTGCTGACCGCCATCGCCCGCGCCCTGCAGTGTTCGGAGGTCGAAACCGCGCACGTGCTGGCGCTGGCCGGCGTGGGCGGCACGACCGCCCTGGCGGCGGCGCCGTGCGAACGCCTGACCGGCACCGCGCGCATGCTGCTCGATCAGCTCGGGCCGTGGCCGGCGATGCTGCAGACCCCGCGCTTCGACATCCTCGGCGCCAACCCGGCCTTCGAGCGGCTGATGGGCGTGACCCTGGCCGACCTGCCCGACACCGATCGCAACTGCGTCTATCAGGCCTTCACCAATCCGCGCTGGCGCGACGCATTGCTCGATCGGCAGGACGTGCTGCAGCACATGGTGGCGTTGCTGCGCGCGGCGATGGCCGAACACCTGGGCGAGCCGGAATGGGAGGCGTTGCTGGCGCGCTACCGTGCCGCCTCGCCCGAGTTCGATGCGCTGTGGCGGCAGCGGCGCGAGGTGCGGGGTGTTGAGAACCAGCTCAAGCGCTTCCGCCATCCGCAGGAAGGCGAGCTGCGCCTGCACCAGGTCAACTGGTGGTCGGCGCCGCGCAACGGCAACCGTCTGGTGGTCTATTTGCCGGCCGATGACACAGCGCAGGCGGCGCTATTGCGCCTGCACGCACAGGCCGCAAACCCTGATGGATGAACGCTTTCTTAGTCCGATCGGGAAAGCTGAATACGTAACCGATTCCAGAAGGAGGCGGTTCAGATGGCAAGGGCCTAAATGCAATCGCCACACCACGTGACGGAGTTGCCATGAACATGAAACGCCTTGCCACAATTGCCCTCTCGTCCGCGCTGGCGCTGGGTTTCATGGCGCCACCCGCATTCGCCTGGGGTCCGGGCGGCCCGGGTCCGGGCTGGGGCCCGCCGGGTCCTCCGGGGCCGCCGCCTCCGCCGCCGGGACCGGGTCCGCGCGACCATGGCTGGTACGACCGCGGCTACCGCGACGCCGATCGCGAGCGTTACTGGCGCGACCGTGAGCGCGACCGCCGCGACGCCCGCCGTGCCTACGATCGCGGCTACCGCGACGGCTATCGCACCGGGCCGGACGTCGTCTACTACCGCCCGGGTCCGCCGCGCTGGGCGCGCGGCCAGCGCTACTACGGCCCGAACTACGTGGTCTACGACTACGACCGCTACCAGGTCCGGCGTCCGCCTCACGGCTATCGCTGGGTGCGCGACGACACCGGCAACCTGCTGTTGGTCGCCATCGCCACCGGCATCATCGCCGACCTGGTGCTCAGCGGTCGCTGAGCCTTGCTGCGGCACCAGCAGACGGCCTCCTTCGGGAGGCCGTCTGCGTTTTGGTTCGCCCTGGGCCCTGCGCGGGGCTTAAACTAGCGGTCTGCCTTCTGTCCATGCCCCTGGAGACCCGATGTTCCCGCGCGACGCCCGCATCGAAACCTACGATCCCGACCTGGCCCGCGCCATCGCCGCCGAAGCCGGCCGCCAGGAAGACCACGTCGAGCTGATCGCCAGCGAGAACTACTGCAGCCCGCTGGTCATGGAAGCGCAGGGCAGCCAGCTCACCAACAAGTACGCCGAAGGCTACCCGGGCAAGCGCTATTACGGCGGCTGCGAATTCGTCGACGTCGCCGAGCAACTGGCCCTCGATCGGGTCAAGCAACTGTTCGCTGCCGACTACGCCAACGTGCAGCCGCACAGTGGCTCGCAGGCCAATCAGGCGGTGTACTTCGCGCTGCTGCAGCCGGGCGACACCATCCTCGGCATGTCGCTGGCGCATGGCGGCCATCTGACCCACGGCGCCAAGGTCAACGCCTCCGGCAAGCTGTTCAACGCCGTGCAGTACGGCGTCAACGACCAGGGCCTGATCGACTACGACGAGGTCGAGCGCCTGGCCGTGGAGCACAAGCCGAAGATGGTGGTGGCAGGCTTCTCCGCCTACTCGCAGGTGATCGACTGGGCGCGCTTCCGCGCCATCGCCGACAAGGTCGGCGCGTATTTCTTCGTGGACATGGCGCACGTGGCCGGCCTGGTCGCCGCCGGCGTCTATCCGACTCCGCTGCCGCATGCGCACGTGGTCACCTCCACCACCCACAAGACCCTGCGTGGCCCGCGTGGCGGCATCATCCTCGCCAGTGCCGCCGGCGCCGGCGACAAGCTCGAAGACCTGTCCAAGAAGCTGCAGTCGATCGTCTTCCCCGGCATCCAGGGCGGCCCGCTGATGCACGTGATCGCGGCCAAAGCGGTGGCGTTCAAGGAAGCGCTGGAGCCGGAGTTCACCACCTATCAGCAGCAGGTGGTGAAGAACGCGCAGGCCATGGCCAAGACCCTGATCGCGCGCGGCTACAAGATCGTTTCCGGCGGCACCGAGAACCACCTGATGCTGGTCGACATGATCGGCCGCGACGTCTCCGGCAAGGACGCGGAAGCGGCGCTGGGCAAGGCCCACATCACCGTCAACAAGAACTCGGTCCCCAACGACCCGCGCTCGCCGTTCGTGACCTCGGGCCTGCGCCTGGGCACCCCGGCGATCACCACCCGCGGCTACCAGGAACAGGATTGCGTCGACCTGGCCAACTGGATCGCCGACGTGCTCGACGCCCCGGCCGATGACACCGTGCTGGCGCGCGTGCGCGACGCGGTGACCGCGCAGTGCCGCAAGTATCCGGTGTATGGCTGAGCGGCGGGGATTGGAGATTGGGGATTCGGGATGGAGCGTAAGCTCCGGTCCTGAGGCGCCCGCTTTTTCCAATCCCCAATCCCCAATTCCCAATCCCGGCCCCTGATGCACTGTCCTTTCTGCCAGCACACCGATACCCGGGTGATCGATTCGCGCGTGTCCGAGGACGGCGCGACGATCCGCCGTCGTCGCGAGTGCGAGGCCTGCGGTGAGCGCTTCAGTACGCTGGAGACGATCGAACTCAAGCTGCCGACGGTGATCAAGAGCGACGGCGGCCGCGAGGCGTTCGATGCGCGCAAGCTGCGCACCAGCTTCGACCGCGCGCTGCAGAAGCGGCCGGTGGCCGAGGAGCAGATCGAGGCGGCGGTGCGCGCGGTGGTGCACCAGTTGCGCATGTCCGGCGAGCGCGAACTGCCCTCGATCCGGGTCGGCGAGTACGTGATGGCCGAGCTGCGCAAGCTCGACCACGTCGGCTACGTGCGCTTCGCCTCGGTGTACCGCAGCTTCCAGGACGTGGCCGATTTCCGCGAGGAGATCGAGAAGCTCGAGCGCGAATTGCCGGTGGGCAGCGAGCAGTTGCCGCTGCTGGACCTGGTGCGCGCGGCCAAGCCGGGCGACAAGACCGGCAAGCGCTGAGCGCATGCGCATCGTCTGTCTGGCCGAGGCGGCGCAGCACATCCCGGCGCTGGCGCAGGAACATCTGCAGGCGTTCGGCCCGCTGCTGCCGGAATGGAACGTGGTGGAGGCCGAGGCCGACCTGCGCAGCCATCGCGACGATCGCCGTATTCCCACCACCTGGATCGCGCTGGATGGCGAGGACTGGCTGGGATCGGTGAGCCTGCTGCAGAACGACGACGCGCGCATCCGCCAGTTTTCGCCATGGCTGGCCACGCTGTACGTGCGGCCGCAGGCACGCGGTGCCGGCGTCGGCGCCGCCCTGGTCGCGCACTGCGTGCAGGCCGCCGCGCGCTTCGGCGTGCAGTGGCTGTACCTGTACTGCGAGCCGGTGCTGGTGCCGTTCTACGAGCGCCTGGGCTGGCGGCGCCACGCCGACCTGCCGCTGGGGCCGCTGCAGATCGTGGTGATGCGCCGCGATGCCGGCGCTGCCGCCGCATCCGCATGAGTGCCGACCTCGTTCCCGGCTTCTCCGCCGACGACCATCGCTGGATGGCGCAGGCCCTGCGCCTGGCCGAGCGCGGCGCCTACACCACGCGCCCGAACCCGATGGTCGGCTGCGTCCTCGTGCGCGACGGCGTGGTGGTTGGCGAGGGCTTCCACCAGCGCGCCGGCGGGCCGCACGCGGAGGTGTTCGCGCTGCGCGCCGCCGGCGAACGCGCCCGCGGCGCCACCGCCTACGTGACCCTGGAGCCGTGCGCGCACTACGGCCGCACCCCGCCGTGCGCGCTGGCGCTGATCGATGCCGGGGTGACGCGGGTGGTGGCGGCGATGGCCGATCCGTTCCCGCAGGTCAACGGCGGCGGCTTCGCGCTGCTGCGCGCCGCCGGCATCGCGGTGCAGACCGGCCTGATGGAGGCGCAGGCGCGCGCGCTCAATCGCGGTTTCCTGTCGCGGGTGGAGCGCGGCCGGCCATGGCTGCGGATCAAGCTCGGCGCCAGCCTGGACGGACGCACCGCGCTGGCCAGCGGCGAATCGAAATGGATCACCGGCGCGGCGGCGCGGCAGGATGTGCAGCACTGGCGCGCCCGCGTCGGCGCCATCCTCACCGGCGCCGGGACCGTGCTGGCCGACGATCCGGCACTGACCGTGCGCCTGGATGCCGCGATCGAAGTGGCGCCGCCGCTGCGCGTGGTGCTGGACGCGCAACTGCGCAGCCTGGCGCAGGCCAAGGTCCGCGACGGCAGCGCGCCGACCCTGTATCTGCACGCGCCGGACTGCGTGCCGCCGACGCTGGAGCATGCCGCCTTCGCCGCGGTGCCGCTGCACGACGGCCGCTGCGACCTGCACGCGGCGCTGCGCCTGCTCGGCGAGCGCGGCATCAACGAGGTCCAGGTCGAAGCCGGGGCGACGCTGGGCGGCGCGCTGCTGCGCGCCGGCCTGGTCGACGAAGTGCTGGTGTACATGGCGCCGCTGCTGCTGGGCGATACCGCCCGCCCTCTATTGGCCGGGCTCGGCATCGAGACCATGGCGCAGCGCGTGCCGCTGCAGCTTGCCGACGTGGTGCAACTGGGGCAGGACCTGCGCTTGCGCTATCTCCCGTTGGTGGGCTGAGTCCATCAACGTGAGGCATAAACGTAAAGGGCACGCCGGCGGTGTATGCCGGCGTGCCCTTTGTGCGCGCAAAACGCCGCGCTTTTGATCAGAAGCTTGCGCGCACGCCGACCTTGTACTGGCTGGCGTCATCGATGTATTCGATTTCGCCGACCATGCCCCAGGTGCGCGTGAAGTTGATCTGGCCGCCGAGGGTGCCGACGAACTTGCCTTCGTCGGCATCGCTGCCGTCGATGTAGCCGGCCTTGATCCAGGCTTCGGTCCGCGGCGAGGGCTTGCCGCGCAAGCCGAGATTGACGGCACCCAGGGTGCTGGAATCGGATCCGCGGCCAAGACGCACGCCGTCCTCGCGCAGGTCGGCTTCGGCCTTGATCCGCAACACGCTGGCGTCTGCGATGAAATCGACGCGCTCGGTCATTTCCTGGCGGTAGCCGATGCCCAGGTTGGCCTGCTGCACGGTCACCTTGCCGCTGTACACCTCGGACAGGGCGAAGTCTTCGCTGGCGCGCTGGTAGCCGGCGAACACATACGCCGGCTCGGCGATCTGCCAGGAACCGCGCAGGTAACCGCCGTTGACGTTCTCGGAGGACGCATTGACGTTGATGTCGGTGCGGTTCCAGCCGCCTTCGACATAGTTGTAGCTCAGGCCTTCGGCCGACGCGGCAAAAGGTGCGGCCGCCAACAGGGCAGCCAGGATCAGGGTGTTGCGCATGGGTGGTGCTCTCCGGATGAATGGCAGTGTCATCGCCCCAATGCAGGGCGGCACACAGGCGACGTCTCCTGTCGCAAACAGCATCTTAACATATATTTCACATTCCTGTCTTCGCGGCGGGCTGCGTGATGCAGCGTCCCGCCGCGATGGGTAATGCAGGCCGGGCCCGCATGCCGCGCCTGCTAGAATGCGCGGGCCGGTTCGCCGGCGACCACAAACGTCTTCAGGGCGGGGTGCGATTCCCCACCGGCGGTAGGTGCGTTCGCGCACGAGCCCGCGAGCGCTTCCCGGCGCAGGCGCGACGCGTCGAAATCGGGAAGGTCAGCAGATCCGGTGCGATGCCGGAGCCGACGGTATAGTCCGGATGAAAGAAGACGGCCTTCGCGCAGCCTTGCGGCTGTGCGCGTGCCTGTTTGCCTTGTGGCGTTTTTCGCTCACCCCATTGCGAGAAACGTAGCTATGTTCACCGGAATCATCGAAGGCGTCGGCCATCTCGCCGCACGCCAGCCGCAGGGCGGCGATATCCGCTTCACCTTCGCCACCGGCAGCCTGCCGTTCGCCGACGTGCGCCTGGGCGAGAGCATCGCGGTCAACGGCGTGTGCCTGACCGTGATCGCGTTCGACGCCGCCTCGTTCCAGGCCGACGCCTCCACCGAGACCCTGGCGCTGACCACGCTCGGCCGCCTGGCCGAGGGCGCGGCGCTGAACCTGGAGCGGGCGATGCGCCCCAGCGACCGCCTCGGCGGGCACCTGGTCAGCGGCCATGTCGACGGGCTCGGCCAGGTGCTGTCGATCCACGACGACGCGCGCGCGCAGCGCTGGCGCTTCGCCGCGCCGGCGGCGCTGTTGCGCTACATCGCCAAGAAGGGCTCGATCTGCGTGGACGGGGTCAGCCTCACCGTCAATGCGGTCGATGCGGAAGGCTTCGAAGTCGCGCTGATCCCGCACACCGTGGCGCACACCGCGTTCGCGCAGACCGCCGTCGGCGCGGCGGTGAACCTGGAGATCGACCTGGTCGCGCGCTACGTCGAACGCCTGCTGCAGGGCCGCCAGGACTGATCCTGGCCGCATCCGTTTCGCCTTTTCGTCGCGCCACGCCGCTGCCTGCGTCGCGCGCGGCACCCTCCGTCTTTCCGCGAGTCCCCGCATGTCGCCTTCCGTTACCCCGAGCCTGAATTTCGCCTCCGTCCCCGAGCTGCTGGAAGAACTCCGCGCCGGCCGCATGGTGGTCATCGTCGACGACGAGGACCGCGAGAACGAGGGCGACCTAATCATGGCCGCCGAGCTGGTCAAGCCCTCGGACATCAATTTCATGGTCACCCACGCGCGCGGCCTGGTGTGCCTGTCGCTGACCCGCGAGCGCTGCGCGCAGTTGGGCCTGGCGCCGATGGTCCAGCGCAACACCGCGCAGTTCCATACCAACTTCACCGTCAGCATCGAGGCCGCCGAAGGCGTGACCACCGGCATCTCCGCCTACGACCGCGCCCACACCGTGCGCACCGCGGTCAAGCCCGATGCCAAGCCGCACGACCTCAGCCAGCCCGGCCACATCTTCCCGCTGATCGCCCAGCCCGGCGGTGTGCTGACCCGCGCCGGCCACACCGAGGCCGCCAGCGATCTGCCGATGCTGGCGGGGCTGGAGCCGGCCGGCGTGCTGGTGGAGGTGCTCAATCCCGACGGCAGCATGGCGCGGCGTCCGCAGTTGGAGGAGTTCGCCCGCACCCATGGCCTGAAGATGGGCTCGATCGCCGACCTGATCGCCTACCGCCTGGCCACCGAGCACACCGTCGAACGCATCGACGAGCGGCCCATCGACACCGAGTTCGGCGGCTTCACCCTGGTCACCTACCGCGACCGCATCGCCCACGACCTGCACTTCGCCCTGGTCCGTGGTACCCCGGATGCTGACACCCCGACCCTGGTGCGGGTGCAGGTGGAGAATCCGCTCGCCGATCTGCTGCACTGGCGCCGCGAGGACTTCGGCGTGGCTGCCAGCGACGCGCTGCGCGCGATCGCCGCGGCCGACCGCGGGGTGATGGTGGTGCTGTCCGCGCCGCGCGACAGTGCGGCGCTGCTGGCGCGGCTGCGCGCGCAGCCGGAGGCGGCGCACGGCAAGGACGTGGGCCAGTGGCGGCGCAACGGCGCCGGCAGCCAGATCCTGGCCGACCTGGGCCTGGGCAAGCTGCGCGTGCTCGGGACGCCGCGCCGGCAGATCGGCCTGGCCGGGTTCGGGCTGGAGGTGGTGGAGCACATTGAGCCGGGAATCGGGAATCGGGATTGGGGAATCGGTAAAGGCTGATTCCGCGCGATTCTCGCCATTGGCGGTGCTCGGCCGACTACGCGGTTCCCCTGGATCGCTTTCCGGGCCCTGGCCTCCCTGCCTGTTAAACTCTCCCACCCCCTCAAGCTGCCACCGCCATGTCCCATTACGAAGGCGACCTCCGCACTCCCGAGTCGGCGCGTTTCGCGATCATCGCCAGCCGCTGGAACGCCCGCATCACCGACGTGCTGGTCGCCGGCGCGCGGCAGAGCCTGTCCGGCAACGGCATCGCCGATGACGCGGTGGACGTGATCCGCGTGCCGGGCGCGTGGGAGCTGCCGCTGGTCGCCGCGCGCCTGGCCGCGACCGGCAAGCACGCCGCGATCATCGCGCTGGGCTGCGTGATCCGTGGCGATACCCGCCACTACGAACACGTTGCCGATGGCTGCGCCGAGGGCCTGCTGCGGGTCTCGCTGGACTTCCGCATCCCGGTGCTCAACGGCGTGCTCGCCGTGGAGCAGGTCGAGGATGCCGAAGCACGTGCCGGCGGCAGCCATGGCAACAAGGGCGAGGAAGCGGCGCTGAGCGCGCTGGAGATGGTCAACCTGCTGGAGTTGCTGCCGTGAACAAACCCGCTGGCCACAAGCACCACCCACGCCGCGATGGTGTCGATCCGGTCCTGCGCTCGCGCGCGCGTCGGCGTGCGCTGCAAGCGATCTACGCCTGGCAGATTTCCGGCGGCAACGCCCAGCACGTGATCGCGCAGTTCGCGCACGAACAGGCGCACGAGATCGCCGACCTGGTGTACTTCGAGAACCTGGTCGAGGGCGTGCTCAAGCACCGCGCCGAACTGGACGAGGCGCTGGTCGGCTACCTGGACCGCACGGTGGAGGAAGTGGATGCGATCGAGCGCGCGGTGCTGCGCCTTGCCGCCTACGAACTGCTGCACCGCATGGACGTGCCGTACCGCGTGGTGATCAACGAAGCCATCGAGACCGCCAAGCGCTTCGGCTCCGAGCACGGGCACACCTACGTCAACGGCGTCCTGGATCGCGCCGCGCTGCAGTGGCGCGCGGTGGAGTCGGGCGGCGGCGGCGCCTGACGGCGCGGGATTGGGCATTCGGGATTGGGGATTCGCCAGAGCGACATTCCCGTCCGAGGACGCGCTTTTGCCAATCCCCAATCCCCAATCTCCATTCCCGGCCCTTCAATGCCCGAATTCGATCTGATCGAGCGCCTGCGTGCGCGCAGTCGGGCGCGTGCGGATCTGCCGCTGGGCATCGGCGACGATGCGGCGTTGCTGCTGCCGCCGGCGGGGGAGTTGCTGGCGATCACCACCGATACGCTCAATGCCGGGGTGCATTTCCCGGCCGAAACCGCGGCCGCCGACATCGGCTGGAAGACGCTGGCGGTGAATCTGTCCGACCTGGCGGCGATGGGCGCGCAGCCGCGCTGGTGCACGCTATCGCTGTCGTTGCCGCAGGTCGACATGGCCTGGGTCGATGCGTTCGCCGAGGGCTTCTTCGCCCTGGCCGACGCGCACGGCATCGGCCTGGCCGGTGGCGACACCACGCGCGGGCCGCTGGCGTTGTCGGTGACCGCGATCGGCAGCGTGCCGGCGACGGCGGCGCTGCGCCGCGATGCCGCGCAGCCGGGCGACGAGGTCTGGGTGACCGGCCAGCCGGGCGAGGCTGCCGCGGCGCTGGCGTTGTGGCAGGGCGGCCGCCTGGACGTGACCGCGCCAGCCGCCGATCCGCTGCACGAACACCTGCGCCAGCGCCTGCTGCGGCCGACACCGCGGGTGCAGGCCGGCTTGCGCCTGCGCGGCCTGGCGCGGGCCTGCGTGGATGTCTCCGATGGCCTGCTGGCCGACCTGGACCACATCTGCGTGCGCAGCGGCGTCGGTGCCGAACTGGAGCTGGCCACGCTGCCGGCGGTCGCCGCCCCGGCCGACGCGGACCCTGCACAGGTGCACGCCTGGCAACTGGGCGGCGGCGACGACTACGAGCTGTGCTTCACTGCCGACCCGGTACAGCGCGTTGCGATCGTGCAGGCGCTGCAGGCGGTCGGGGTCACGGCGACGCCGATCGGGCGCATCGTCGCCGGCCGCGGCATTGTGGTGCGCGATGCGGCCGGCCGGCCGTGGCAACCGCCGCGCAGCGGCTACCAGCACTTTTTGAGCTGAGCCAAGTGGCCTGAGCGCACGCCGGGCCCAGGCCGCGGCGCCAGGACGTGAGGCCCTCCGGCCAACGCCGACCGACGCCCCTTCCATACTGTGCCGCACTGCGGCGTGAATATCGCCCGTACCTGGTGGTACGGTCCGCCTGCCCGGCCCCGTGTCGAGCGCTTGTCACCGTTCTGGCAGTACCGTTCCGGCAGCCGGCCATTCCGGTTCGGCGCCGCTTGGGAGGCAGTCCATGCGCATGTCCGTGTCACGTCGCATCGCCCTTGGCGCGATGTTGCTGGTGTTCTCCGCCGCCGCGGCCGCGGCCGGCTTCAGCAAGCAGTACCAGAGCATTTCCAGTTTCGATGGCACCAAGCTCGGCGCGCTCGTCCTGGTGCCGCAGGGGCAGGGCCCGGGACCGTTCCCGCTGGTGGTGATGCCAGCCAGCTGGTCGCTGCCCAACCTGGAGTACGTGGGCCGCGCCAGCGAACTGGCCAACGACGGCTACGTGGTGGTCAGCTACACCTCGCGCGGCTTCTGGGACTCGCAGGGGCTGATCGACATCGCCGGGCAGCCGACGGTGGAGGACGTCAGCGCGGTGATCGACTGGGCGCTGGCCAACACTCCGGCCGACGCCAAGGCGATCGGTGTGTCGGGCATCTCCTACGGCGCCGGCACCAGTCTGCTCGCCGCCGCACGCGACCCGCGGATCAAGGCGGTGGCCGCGCTCAGCGGCTGGGCCGACCTGCAGGCGTCGCTGTACGCCAATAGCACGGTCAGCCAGCAGGGCGTGGGCATGCTGGTCGCCGCCGGGGTCGCCACTGGCCGGCCCGGTCCGGAACTGGCGCAGATCACCGCGCACGTGGCGGTGGGCGACTACGACGGTGCGGTGCAGGGCTTCCTGCCCAAGGCCGCCGAACGCGGGGTGATCAACGAGGTGCAGGCGCTCAACCGCAACGGCCCGGCGGTGCTGCTGGCCAATGCGTTCAACGACGGCCTGTTCCCGCCGAACCAGTACATCAACCTCTACAACCAGCTCAGCGTGCCCAAGCACCTGATGTTCAGCCAGGGCGACCACGCCACCGCCGAACTGCCGGGCGCGTTGGGCCTGCCGAACCAGGTGTATACCGAGGCCACGCGCTGGTTCGACCGCTACCTGAAGGGCCGCGACAACGGCGTGGACCGCGAAGCGCCGGTGCAACTGTCGACCCTCGGCGGCACCTGGCTCAGCTATGCCGACTGGAACAGCGTGCAGGCCGGCGCCACGCGCTACGGCCTGACCGGCCCCAGCGGCCTGCTGTTGCCGACCGGCTCGCTGAGCACCGGCAACAGCAGCGGCTGGAACTACCGCATCGCCACCGGCGTGCCGACCCTGGCCGACTCCGGCGTGGTGATGTTGAGCGGCCTGCTGCAGGGTCTCGGCCAGCCGGTGACGACCTCGATCCCGCTGGTCAGCCGTGCTGGTGCCGCAGTGTGGAGCGGCCCGGCGCTGTCCAGCGACAAGCGCCTGGCCGGCGCGCCGTCGCTGCGGCTGACGGTGACCCCGAGTCAGTCCAACGTGTCGCTGTTCGCCTATCTGTACAGCATGGACAGTTCGGGTTCGGCGCAATTGCTCAGCCACGTGCCGTACACCCTGCGCAATGCGACGCCAGGGTCACCGGTGACGCTCGACCTGGCGCTGCAGGCGACCGCGGTCGAGATCCCGGCTGGTCGCCGCCTGGTGCTGGTGGTGGACACCACCGATCCGCGCTATACCTCGGCCAGCCGCTTCGGCGGCACGGTGAGCTTCAGCTCGCCGTCGGCCGCGCCGTCGTTCCTGAGCGTGCCGTTGCACTGAGGCAGTTAGCGTTTCCCTTCTCCCCTCGGGACCATGGCCCCCTTTTCGGGGGAAGGTGCCCCGCAGGGGCGGATGAGGGTACGGGCGAAGCCTCGCATGATCAGGTCGACGTGGCGCTTCGCACCGGACCCTCACCCCAACCCCTCTCCCGGTGGGAGAGGGGCTTACGCTCTTCCCTTCTCCCCTCGGGAGAAGGTGCCCCGCAGGGGCGGATGAGGGTGCGGGCGAAGCCACGCATGATCAGGTCGACGTGGCGCTTCGCGCACCGGACCCTCACCCCAACCCCTCTCCCGGCGGGAGAGGGGCTTCGGCTCTTCCCTTCTCCCCCCCCTGGGAGAAGGTGCCCCGCAGGGGCGGATGAGGGTGCGGGCGAAGCCTCGCATGATCAGGTCGACGCGACGCTTCGCGCACCGGACCCTCACCCCAACCCCTCTCCCGGAGGGAGAGGGGCTTTGGCTCTCCCTTCTCCCCTCGGGAGAAGGTGCCCCGCAGGGGCGGATGAGGGTACGGGCGTAGCCTCGCATGATCAGGTCGAGGCGACGCTTCGCGCGCCGTACCCTCACCCCAACCCCTCTCCCGGTGGGAGAGGGGCTTCGGCTCTTCCCTTCTCCCTTCGGGAGAAGGTGCCCCGCAGGGGCGGATGAGGGTACGGAACCACGCATCGCCACACAGCGCACCGGCCCATTCTGCAGACGAATTTACGTAGGTTTTATTCGAACCGGCGCGCGCTTTGCAACGAAGATATCCGGCGATTCCTATACTTTCCGCGCTGACGACGGGGATGCTTGCGTGGAATCGATGGCTGGAAGTTTGAGCGTGTCGCTGACCGCAACGATCGCTTGCATGCGCAATATGTCGCCTCCGCTCGCGCATTCGCCTGGTGCCCGCATCAGCGTGGCCGTCATGCCACGTGCGGTGCGACGCCACGATGTCTGCCGCAGCGCGCTGCAGCGTCCGCCGCCACGCCGCCGCGCGCGCTCACTGCACGCGCGTTGACTGTCTGACACAGCCGCCAGCGCGGCGCTGCATTCCAACTCTCTCCCCACGATGCGCCACCAGGCGCATCGCCGGCGATGGCGCGTGCGCGTGACGCGGCGCGCTGTCGTTGTCTCCCTCCACCCAAACAAGGACGGCTCGTCGCAGAGCCGAAGTCGCGATGTCCATGAAGCTGCACCCCCTTTTCCTGTCACTGACCCTGCTGTGCGCCGGCGATGCCGCCGCCGCGGGTCTGGCTGCGCCCGTGTCGGACGCGATGCCGGCGTCGGACGCCGCCACGGCGCCGCTGGCGCGCAGCGCCGATTGTGCCAATGGCTTCTTCTCGCGCCTGGCCTCGGCCTATCGCGAGGATGCGCAACCGGCCGATCCCGATGCGCCGACGCCGGCACGCCGCGGCCTGGCTTCGCCGTTCTCCTCGCCGCCGTTTCCGTCGGCCGAATGGCAGCTCGGTGCCGTGGACTACCCGGTCGGCGTGCCCAACGAGAATGCGCAGTACCCGGTCGAGAAGGCGCTGGCCTGCACGCGTGTGGGGCAGTGGATGCAGCGCAACCGCATCGAGCTGTACGGCTGGATCAATCCCTCGCTCAACGCCAGCACGTCCTCGCGCACCAACTATCCGCTGTCCTACTCCACGCGGCCTAATCGCGGCGAGTTCAACCAGGCGCTGATCCGCCTGCAGCGCGTGCCGGACACCGTGCAGACCGATCATGTCGACTGGGGCTTCCATCTCGACGACCTGTATGGCTACGACTACCACTACACCACGATGAAGGGGGTCACCAGCGATCAGTTGCTGCACCACCCGCAGCCCAACAGCGCACTCAACGGCAAGATCTACGGCAACGATCCGATGATCGCGCACGTGGACCTGTACCTGCCGTCGGTGGCGCAGGGCATGCTGGTCACGGTCGGCCGCTACCTGTCGCTGCCGGACATCGAGGCGCAGTTCTCGCCGAACAACTACCTGCTGACCCATTCGATCCTGTACACGGTCGATGCCTATACCAACATGGGCATCCTCACCACCACCAAGCTCAACGATCAGTGGACGCTGCAGCTCGGCGTGCACGGCGGCGACGATTCGGCGATCTGGGACGCGACCAGTCGCCTGAGCGCGCAGGCCTGTCTGCGCTGGGTGTCCAAGAGCAACGACGACATGCTGTATCCGTGCGTGGAGTCGTACAACAACGCCGCACAGACCTACAACAACCTGCAGGAGTTCGTGCTGACCTGGGGCCATCGCTTCTCGCCGAAGGTGCACATGCTCACCGAGGCCTACCACCTCTACGTGCGCGACCAGGCGCTGGCCACCGATCCGTCGCAATCGCACGCGCCGACTGGACGCCCGGGTTATGCGCTCGGCGAGGCGCCCGACTTCCCGCTGGGCCGCAGTAGCGCCGACGCCATCGTCAACTACGTCAACATCCAGCTCGGCGCCTCGGACATGCTGGCGATCCGCAACGAGTTCGTGAACGATCACGACGGCCAGCGCACCGGTTTCGCCACGCGCTACTCCAGCCACACCATCGGCCTCACTCATTGGGTGTCGCAGGACCTGGAGATCCGCCCGGAACTGCGCTACGAACACGCCTACGATTTTCCCGCCTACGACGGCGGCCGCCGCAATCATCAGGCGACGGCGTTGATCGACGTGATCCTGCACTACTGAGGACGGCGTACGCGGCGCCGGCCGCGTCGCGCGTCATCGTGCGCTGCCGGCGCCGACCATGGCGACACGCCGGCAACGTGCGGTGTGATCGTCGGCACCGCACGGTTTTACGCAGAATTTATGCGCGCCGCGCGGCTTCGCCACGGAGAGTTTATGGCGCCGGCTTCGATAATGCCGGCCTGGGCCAGAAGGCCTGTCCGACCCGGCGTCCCTCGCCATGTTGCGCTTCCCTTCTGCCGCCGTGCGCGTGTCGCGTGCGGCGGTGTTCCCACGTGATTGCGGCCTGCCCTGCGGCGGGCCGTCCCTTTGTTTCGGAGTTGAGACCATGAGCGGTTGGCTTTCGTTCGTTTGCGGCGTGGCGGTGATCGTCGCGGCCGGTTACCTGCTGTACGTGATCCTGCGCCCCGAAGATTTCTGAGCCGAGTGCCACTTCCATGATCGATACATTGCTTGTCTATGCGCTCGCGCTGCTGCTGGGATGGCCGCTGGGCCTGTACCTGGCCAAGGTGATGCGCGGGGCGCCGATGCGCGGCGACGCGTTGTTCGGCTGGATCGAACGCCCGTTGTACCGCCTGCTCGGCACCGATCCGGCGCGCGGCATGCACTGGCGCGCCTATGCCGGCGCGTTCCTGGCCAGCAACCTGGTGCTCGGCGTGCTGGTGTTCGCGCTATTCGTGACCCAGGCCTGGCTGCCGTTCAATCCCGATGCGGTGCCCAACATGCGCTGGGACGTGGCCCTGCACACCATGGTCTCGTTCCTGACCAACACCAATCAGCAGCACTACTCGGGCCAGGCGCAGCTGTCGTACCTGTCGCAGGCGGTGGGCGTGGTCGGCCTGCAGTTCATCACCCCGATGATGGGCCTGGCGCTGGTCGCGGCGACGCTGCGCGGCCTGTTCGGTGGGCGCGGCCACGATGCGGCGCGCGCGGCGGCCGGCGGCGAGTTGCCGCAGGACGTGGACGTCGGCAACTACTGGGCCGACGTGATCCGTCCGACCCTGCGCTTCCTGCTGCCGCTGTGCCTGCTGTGGACGCTGCTGCTGACCCAGCAGGGCGTGCCCTCGACGTTGGCCGCCGGCCCGGTGGCCACGCCGCTGGACGCCAGCGCCGGGCAGCAGACGCAGAAGATCCCGCTCGGCCCGGTCGCGGCGATGGTGGCGATCAAGCAGCTCGGCACCAACGGCGGCGGCTGGTATGGGCCCAACAGCGCGATGGCGCTGGAGAATCCCACGCCGTTCTCCAACCTGCTGGAGATGCTGGGCATCGTGCTGATCCCGGTGGCGGTGGCGTTCATGGTCGGGCCGTTCACCGGGCGCCGCAAATTCACCGCGCTGGTGTTCGGCAGCATGCTGGTGATGTCGCTGGCGTCCACCGCGGTGTCGCTGTGGGCCGAAGGCCACGCGCCCGGCAGCGCCGCGCTGATGGAAGGCAAGGAAGTGCGCTTCGGCGTGGACGCCTCGGCCGCCTGGTCGTCGCTGACCACGCAGACCTCCAACGGCTCGGTCAACGCCATGCACGACTCGCTGGCGCCGCTGACCGGCGGCGTGGCCATGGTCAACATGCTGATCAACGCGATCTGGGGCGGTATCGGCTGCGGCCTGCAGCAGTTCCTGGTGTATCTGCTGCTGAGCGTGTTCCTGGCCGGCTTGATGACCGGGCGCACCCCGGAGTTGTTCGGGCGCAAGATCGAGGCGCCGGAAGTGCGTTTGCTGGCGTTGCTGATCCTGCTGCAGCCGCTGGTGCTGCTCGGCTTCACTGCGGTCACCCTGGCACTGCCGGCATCGATCTCGGCGACCTCCAATCCCGGCTTCCATGGCATCAGCCAGGTGTTCTACGAGTACACCTCGGCCTTCGCCAACAACGGCTCCGGCTTCGAGGGCCTGGGCGACGGCATTCCGTGGTGGAATTTGAGCTGCACCGCGGTGCTGCTGCTGGGCCGCTATCCGGCGCTGATCGTGCCGCTGATCGTGGCCGCGCAACTGGCGCGCAAGCGGGTGGCGCCGGAAACCGGCGGCAGCCTGCAGGTGGAAACCCCGACCTTCGCGCTGACCCTGATCGCGGTCATCGCGGTCCTGACCGTTCTGCAATTCACGCCGGCTTTGGTGTTGGGACCGATCGCCGATCACCTGACCCTGGCCGCGCACTGAGACGACGACGATGAGCACCCCGCTTCCTTCTACTTCCGTGGCTTCTTCGCCGGCGCGCCGGCCTGGGCTGTTCGATGCCGCGGCGCTGCGCGCGGCCTTGCGCGACAGCGTGCTGAAGCTGTCGCCGCGGCACCTGCTCGGCAGCCCGGTGATGGCCGTGGTCTTCGCCGGCACGCTGCTGTCGGCGCTGATCACCGTGTCCGGCCAGGGCCCGGCCGGCTTCGGCTGGGCGGTGACCGCGATCCTGCTGGTCACCGTGCTGTTCGGCAACTTTGCCGAAGCGGTGGCCGAGGCCCGCGGCCGCGGCCAGGCCGCCTCGTTGCGGCGCGCACGCAAGGACCTGGTGGCGCGCCGGGTCGCCAGCGCGCGGCTGGACGGCGAGGCCAGCGTGCCCGCCGCCGAACTGCGCCCGGGCGACCTGGTGGTGGTCTCGGCCGGCGAACTGATCCCGGCCGACGGCGAGATCGTGCACGGCCTGGCCACGATCAACGAGGCCGCGGTCACCGGCGAATCCGCGCCGGTGCTGCGCGAGGCCGGCACCGATCGTTCCGGCGTCATCGGCGGCACCAAGGTGCTGTCCGACGAGATCCTGGTGAAGGTCACCGCAGAGCCGGGCCACAGCTTCCTGGACCGCATGATCGCGCTGGTGGAAGGCGCAAACCGGCAGAAGACCCCGAACGAGATCGCGCTGACCATGCTGCTGGCGGCGATGACCCTGACCTTCCTGATCGTGGTCGCCTCGCTGCCGGCGATCGCCGGCTTCGTCGGCGTGCACGTGGATCCGCTGCTGCTGATCGCGCTGCTGGTGTGCCTGATCCCGACCACCATCGGCGGGCTGCTGCCGGCGATCGGCATCGCCGGCATGAATCGCGCGCTGTCGGCCAACGTGCTGGCCAAGTCGGGCAAGGCGGTGGAAGTGGCCGGCGACGTCGACGTGCTGCTGCTGGACAAGACCGGCACCATCACCCACGGCGATCGCCAGGCCACCGTGTTCCATGCGCTCAGCGGCGTGGACGTGGCGCAACTGCGCGAGGCGGCGATGCTGTCGTCGCTGGCCGACCCGACCCCGGAAGGCAAGTCGATCGTGCGCCTGGCGCGCGAGCAGGGCCTGCCGCCGGCCGACCCGGAAGGCGCCGAGTTCGTCGCCTTCACCGCGCAGACGCGCATGTCCGGCGTCGACCTGCCGGCATTCGGCACGGCGTCGCCGCGCTCGATCCGCAAGGGCGCCGCCGATGCGCTGATCCGCCACGTCACCGCGCTGGGCGGGCAGGTGCCGGCGGAGCTGAAGAGCCGGGTCGAGCAGGTCGCGCGCAGCGGCGCCACGCCGCTGGTGGTGGCCGAGGGCCGGCACGTACTGGGCGTGGTCGAGCTGTCGGACGTGGTCAAGCACGGCGTGCGCGAGAAGTTCGCGCGGCTGCGCGCGATGGGCGTCAAGACGGTGATGATCACCGGCGACAACCCGCTCACCGCCGCAGCCATCGCCGCCGAGGCCGGCGTCGACGACTACATCGCCGAAGCCACGCCCGAGGACAAGTTGGCGCGCATCCGACAGGAGCAGGCCGGCGGACGCCTGGTGGCGATGGTCGGCGACGGTACCAACGACGCGCCGGCGCTGGCCCAGGCCGACGTCGGCCTGGCGATGAACTCCGGCACCCAGGCGGCCAAGGAGGCCGGCAACATGGTCGACCTGGATTCGGATCCGGCCAAGCTGCTGGCGGTGGTGGAAGTGGGCAAGCAGCAGCTGATCACCCGCGGCGCGCTGACCACGTTCTCGCTGGCCAACGACGTGTCCAAATACTTCGCGATCCTGCCGGCGCTGTTCGCCGCCTCGATCCCGCAGATGGCCGCGCTGAACGTGATGCGCCTGTCCAGCCCGACCAACGCAGTGCTCGCGGCGCTGATCTTCAACGCGCTGGTGATCCCCGCGCTGATCCCGCTGGCGCTGCGCGGCGTGCGCTTCACCCCGTCCTCGGCGACCTCGCTGTTGCGCCGGAACATGCTGATCTACGGCGTGGGCGGCGTGCTGCTGCCGTTCGTCGGGATCAAGGCCATTGATCTGCTGCTTGTGGTGCTGGGCTGAGCCCGGCGCCGATTTTGACGCTCCTTCCGGAATCGCTCCCATGACCGTGTCTTCCGTTTCTCCCCGCGAGCCGATGCGCTGGCGCGCCGTGCTGGTGCTGCCGTTGCTGGTGCTCGCGTCCGCGGCGCTGTACTCGTTGCTGGCCACCGTGCTGGCCGGCGCGCTGTTCCCCGCGCAGGCCAACGGCAGCCTGCGCACCCACGATGGCCGCGTGGTCGGCTCGGCGCTGGTGGCGCAGCCGTTCGCCGCTGCCGGTTACTTCCAGCCGCGTCCGTCCGGCGCCAAGTACGACCCGATGTCGGCGGCCGGCAGCAACCAGGCGCGCAGCAACCCCGACCTGCGCAAGCGCCTGGACGACACCCGCCAGGCGGTCGCCGCGCGCGAAGGCATCGACCCGGCGCAGGTGCCGGACGATCTGGTCACCCAGTCCGGCAGCGGCATGGACCCGGACATCAGCGTCGATGCGGCGCACATCCAAGTGGCGCGCGTCGCCGCCGCGCGCGGCCTGCCGCCGCAGACCGTCGCCGCCCTGGTCGCCGCGCAGACCCAGCCGCGCCAGTTCGGCGTGCTTGGCGAGCCGCGGGTGAATGTGCTGGCGCTGAATTTGGCCTTGGACGCGGCCGGGAATGGGGAAACGGGAATCGGGAATGGGCAAAAGCAGTAGAGCGCATGGCCTGACGCTGTACGCTTCGCGAATCCCCAATTTCGAATCCCCAATCCCGGCCCTTCGATGCCCGACCCCCGCACCCAACAGGCCGACGCCCTGATCGGCGAACTGCAGCGCGAGCGCGGCGGGCGACTGACCGTGTTCCTCGGCGCGGCGCCAGGGGTCGGCAAGACCTACGCGATGCTGTCGCGCGCGCGGCAGTTGCAGCAGCAGGGCAGCAACCTGGTGGTCGGCGTGGTCGAGACCCACGGCCGCGCCGAGACCGCGGCACTGCTGGAGGGCCTCACCGTGCAGCCGCGGCGGCGCCTGGAGTACCGCGGCCGCACCCTCGACGAGATGGACCTGGATGCGCTGTTGGCGCTGCGCCCACCGCTGGTGCTGGTGGACGAGCTGGCCCATCGCAACGCGCCCGGCAGCCGCCACGAGCGGCGCTGGCAGGACGTGCAGGAATTGCTCGACGCCGGCATCGACGTCTACAGCACGGTCAACATCCAGCACCTGGAGAGCCTCAACGACGTGGTCCACCGCATCACCGGCGTGCGCGTGAGCGAGACCGTGCCGGATGCGATCTTCGACCGCCTGCGCGACATCGTGCTGGTCGACCTGCCGCCGCGCGAACTGATCGAGCGCCTGCAGCAGGGCAAGGTCTACCTGCCCGAGCAGGCCGGGCAGGCGCTGCAGGCGTTCTTCTCGCCGTCGAACCTGGCCGCGCTGCGCGAACTGGCGATGCAGACCGCCGCCGACCGCGTCGACAACGATCTGCGCGATGTGCAGGCCGCGCAGGGCCGCACCAGCGTCGCGCTGCGGCGCACGGTGATGGTGGCGATCGACGGGCGCGGCCAGTCCGACTATCTGGTGCGCGTGGCACGGCGTTTGGCCGAGCGCCGCGGCGCGCCGTGGACCGTGGTCACCGTGCAGACCCAGGCGCAGCCCGACGCCGACTGGCAACTGGAGATCGACCGCGCCTTCGCGCTGGCGCGTCGGCTCGGCGGCGACGCCGCGCTCCTGCACGGCGCCAACGTCGCCGATACCTTGCTCGACCATGCCGCGCGCAGCGGGGTGTCCACGCTGGTGCTGGGGCGCACACGCGAGCGTCCGCTGGCGCGCATGATCAACCGCACCCTGACCCAGCAACTGCTGCAACGCGGCGCGCACTACGAGCTGGTGATCATCAGTTCGCCGGAGGCGCGCGCGCGCGCGCGGCGGCGCTGGCGCAGTCCGGGGCATTGGCTGTCGCGCGACGACCTGGTGTTCGCCACGCTGGCCTCCGTCCTCGCGGTGGTGGTGGCCTGGGTCGCCGAACGTTGGGTCGGTATCGACGACCTGTCGATGGTGTTCATCGTCGCGGTGGTGATGGTGGCGTCGAAGACGCGAATGGCCGCGGCGGTCCTGGCGGCGCTGCTGAGCTTCTTCAGCTACAACTTCTTCTTCATCGAGCCGCGCTTCACCTTCCAGATCGGCGCGCGCCAGGGCGTGGTCACGGTGCTGCTGTTCCTGGTCGCCGCGCTGGTCGCCGGGCGCCTGGCCTCGCGCCTGCGCATGCAGGTGCTGGCGCTGCGCGCGGTCAATGCGCAGACCACCGCACTGCAGCGGCTGGGTCGCGAACTGACCAGCGCTGCCGACCTCGGCCAGGTGCTGGAGGCCGGGCGCCGCGCGCTCGCCGGTACGCTCGACGCCGAGGCCTGGCTGCGCCTGCAGCCGCTGGAGCGCGCCCATGACGGCGCCGACGACTACGCGCCGACGATGGCCGCGGTGGACCGCAGCGCCGCCGACTGGGCGCAGCGCCACGGCCAGGCCACCGGCCGTTTCACCGATACGCTGGCCGGCGCGAGTTGGTGGTTCCTGCCGGTGCGCCACGAGCGCGGCACCATCGGCGTGGTCGGCCTGCGCTTCGGCGCCGGCGTGCAGCGCCCTGGCCTGGAGCAGCAGCGCCTGGCCGAGGCGATGGTCGAGGACATCGGCCAGGCCGCGCTGCGCACGCGCCTGGTCGCCGACCTGGAGAGTGCGCGGGTCAGCGGCGAGACCGAGCGGCTGCGTTCGGCCCTGCTGTCCTCGGTCTCGCACGACCTGCGCTCGCCGCTGGCGGCGATGATCGGCGCGGCCAGCAGCCTGTCCAGTTACGGCCAGGCGATGGACGCGGACGATCGCCGCAGCCTGCTCGAGACGATCCAACTGGAAGGCGAGCGCCTGGATCGCTACATCCAGAACCTGCTGGACATGACCCGGCTCGGCCACACCGGGCTGACCTTGAACCGCGACTGGATCGGCGTGGACGAACTGATCGGCTCGGCCGCGCGGCGCCTGCAGCGCTACCAGCCGCAGGTGCGCCTGGACATCGCCCTGGCCGCGGACCTGCCGACGCTGTGGGTGCACCCGGCGCTGGTCGAGCAGGCGATCTTCAACGTGCTGGAGAACGCGGCCAAGTTCTCGCCGGCGGATGCGGCGATCCGCGTCGCCGCGGGCATGGTCGAGGGCCGCCTGCGCATCGACATCAGCGACCGCGGCCCGGGCATTCCCGAGGACGAGCGCGCGCGCATCTTCGATATGTTCTACAGCGTCGAGCGCGGCGACCGCGGCCGCCACGGCACCGGCCTGGGCCTGACCATCTGCCAGGGCATGATCGGCGCGCACGGCGGCAGCGTCGAGGCGCTGCCCGGCCCCGATGGTCGTGGCACCACAATCCGCATTACCCTGCCGCTCATCGAACCCGCCGCGCCGCCGTCCCGCCCCGATGCCGACTGAGTCCCACGCCGATCCGATTCCGCCGCCGCGCGTGCTGGTCATCGACGACGAGCCGCAGATCCGCCGGTTCCTCGACATCAGCCTGCGCGCGCAGGGCTACCGCGTGCTGCAGGCGGACACCGGCGCCGCCGGCCTGGCGCAACTGGCCGCGCACGGCGCCGAACTGGTGGTGCTGGACATCGGCCTGCCCGACCAGGACGGGCACAGCGTGCTGCGCGAACTGCGGCAATGGTCGTCGGTGCCGGTGATCATGCTGACCGTGCGTGCCGGCGAGGACGAGAAGGTGCAGGCGCTGGACGCCGGTGCCAACGACTACGTGACCAAACCGTTCGGCGTGCAGGAACTGATGGCGCGCATCCGCGTGCTGCTGCGCATGCAGCCGGTGGCCGGCGAGGCCGAGCCGGTGTTCGACGACGGCCGCCTGCACATCCACCTGGGCCTGCGCGAGGTGCGCCTGGACGGCGAGGCGCTGCCGCTCAGCCGCAAGGAGTACGCGCTGCTCGCGCTGCTGCTGCGGCACAGCGGCCGCGTGGTGACGCAGCCGCAACTGCTGCGCGAACTGTGGGGTCCCACCCACCAGGACGACACGCATTACCTGCGCATCCTGGTCGGCAAGCTGCGGCAGAAACTCGGCGACAGCGCCGTGGCCCCGCGCTACATCGCCACCGAGCCGGGCGTGGGGCTGCGCTTCATCGGCGTGCAGTGTCCGTCCGCGTGATGTGTCGCGTCGGCCTTGCCCGGTGTTCGTTGGAGCGGCTGCAGCCGCGACCCGGCGTTTTCGGTAAGGCCCGTCGCGACTGAAGTCGCTCCACAGGGCGTATCGCGACGGACACAGCCCGACAGCGACGGAAATCAGGATTAGGTCGACGTTTCAATGGATCCGCACGCGAAAGACGCTGTTACGAATCCCGAATCCCGAATCCCGAATCCCGCTCAAGCCTCCGGCAACACCTTCCCCGGATTGAGAATCCCATCCGGATCCAGTGCCCGCTTGATCGCGCGCATCGCGTCCAGGGTGGCGGCGTCGAAGGCCTGATCCATGTAGTCGCGCTTGGCCACGCCGATGCCGTGTTCGCCCGACAGCGTGCCTTCCAGCGACAGCACCAGGGCGAACAGCTGCGGCAGGGCGGCCTGCGCGCGCGCAGTCTCGTCGGCATCGTCGGGCGCGTACATGATGTTGACGTGGAGGTTGCCGTTGCCGGCGTGGCCGAAGGCGACGATCGGCAGGTCGAACTCGGCGGCCAGCGCTTCCACACCGGCAACCAGCTCGGGGATGCGCGACACCGGTACCACCACGTCTTCGTTGATCTTGCCGGGCCGGATCGTGCGCAGCGCCGGCGACAGCGCGCGGCGCGCGGCCCACAGGCGGTCGCGTGCGCTGCCGTCGGCGGCCACGTCCAGGGCCAGCAGGCCGTCGCCCTCGGCCGCCGCGCCCAGCGCCTGCAGCCTGTAGGGCAGGGTGTCGTGGTCGCCGTCGGCCTCGATCAGCAGCATCGCGCCGGCCTCGGGCACGTCGCTGCCGTTGCGACGCAGCAGCGCGATCGCGCTGCGGTCCATGAATTCCAGCATGGTCGGCGTGCTCGGCTGCGCCATCAGCCGCGACACCGCCGCGGCGGCACCGGCGGCGTCGCGGTACAGCGCGCGCAGGCCGGCCTGTGCCAGCGGCCGCGGCGACAGCTTCAGCGTCGCTTCCACGATCAGCGCCAGGGTGCCTTCGCTGCCGACCAGCAAGTGGGTCAGGTCGTAGCCGGTGGCGTCCTTGGTGTAGGCGCCGCCGCAGCGGATCAGCTCGCCGCTGCCGGTCACCGCGACCACGCCGAGCACGTTGTCGCGGGTGGCGCCGTACTTCACCGCGCGCGGCCCGCCTGCGTTGGTGGAGAGGTTGCCGCCGACGCTGCAGATCTCCGCGCTGGACGGATCCGGTGGCCAGAACAGCCCGTGCGGCGCCAGCGCCTGCTGCAGGTCGCCGTTGAGCACGCCGGGTTCGACCACGGCGCAGCGGTCGGCCGGGCGCAACTGCACGATGCGGTTCATGCGCGCGAACGACAGCACCACGCCGCCGCTGAACGGCACCGCGGCGCCGGCGGTGCCGGTGCCGGCGCCGCGCGCCACCAGCGGCACGCGGTGCGCACGGCAGGCGCGCACGATCGCCTGCACCTGCTCGCGGGTCTGCGGCAGTGCCACCGCGTCGGCCAATGCCCAGCGCCGCGAATCGTCCTCGCCGTAGCTGCGGCGGCTGTCGGCATCGGTGCGCCAACCGTCGGCGCCGAGCAGCGCGGCGAGGGTGTCGGTGAGTGCGGCGGGGAGGGGTGTGGTCATGGCGAAGGCGGTGAAGAGGGAGCGGAGGGCGAGGGCGGCTGCAGCAGTTTCCAGGTGAGCACCGCCAGCGCCAGCGGCAGCCACACCCAACGCAGTTCCGACAGCAGCGTGGCCACGCCGCGCGCGCTGAAGAAGCCGTTGGCGAACGGCGAGACCCGGATCGGCCGCCACGGCGCGAACCAGCGCTGCTCGCTCCACGGCCAGGCCAGGGCCACGCCGAGGCCGCCGGAAGTCATCGCATCGAGCAGCGGATGCGAGGCGGTGCAGACGAACATCCAGACGGCCGCCTGCAACGCGCCGGCGCGCAGGGGACGGTGCAGCAGCGCGCCGAGCATGCCCAGTACCGCGGCGAACAAGAGCGAGTGGCTGGCGCCGCGATGACCGAAGGCGTCGGCGTAGGGGATATGCAGGGCGAAGCCGAGCACGTCGGCGTCGGGCAGCATCGCCGCGACGATGCCGGCGCCGAGCAGGCGCGTGGAGATGCGCCCGCGGTCGGCGGCGGCCCACAGCGCCAGCGGCACCGCGGCGTGGGTGAAGATGCTGGGCATCTCAGCAATCCTCGGCGCGGAAGGCGTCCCGCAGCCAGGTCAGCCGCGGCGGATCGCCCTCGGCCTCGACCACGTCGAAACGGCACGGCCAGGTGGCGTACTGCGGATGCGCGGCCAGGAACAGTTGCGCCGCCAGCAGCAGGCGGCGGCGCTTGCGCAGGTCGACCGAGGCCGCGCCGCCGCCGAACGCGCTGCTGCGCCGGTAGCGCACTTCGACGAACACCAGGCTCTGCGCCTGCTGCATCACCAAGTCCAGCTCGCCGCCGCGGAAGGCGACGTTGGCGGCGATCAGGCGCAGGCCGGCGCGCTCCAGTTCGGCGCGCGCCGCCGCTTCCACCGCGTTGCCGCGTCGGCGCCGCTCAGTTTCCATCGGGCAGCGGGGTCGGGCGCCCGCCGCTGAAGGTGGACCAGGCCGGGGTGCGCACGATGTTGCCGAAGCCGTCCAGGTGCAGCACGCCGGTGGCGCCGCGCAGGCCGCTGTCCTTGCCGGTCGCCAGCTTCTCCAGGTACGCGGTGATCTGCCAGGCGTCGTAGCCGAAGGCGAACAGGCGCGCGGCCGGGCCGCGTGCGGTCGGCAGCATGTCGGCCACGCTGGTCGCCGCCGGCAGGCCGCCGACGCCGCGCACGTTCCACAGTTCGCTCGGGTAGACGATGCCGTCCAGCACCAGGTCGTCCTCCGGCTTGCCGGTGCCCAGCACCAGCTGCGAGGTCGCCACCCGGGTCTTGCCGGCGAAACCGGCCAGCGCCAGCTGCGGCGCCAGCGCGCGGGCGGTGTTGCCCTTGACCGCCAGCAGCACCGAGTCCGCCGCGCCGGCGTTGCGCAGCTGCGCGCCGATGTCGCCCGGGGTGTCGGCCACGCTGACGCTGCCGGCGACCTTGCCGCCGCGCTCGCTGAAGCGGTCGCGGAACGCGGCCACCGCGCGGCGACCGTTGTCGTCGTTGCTGCCGATCACCAGCGTGTTGTGGCGCTCGTGCGCCAGCAGGTACTCGGCGGCGGCGATGCCGTCGTCTTCCGGCGCCAGCGAGAAACCGGCGCTGCCGCCCGGCGGCGCGTGAGTGCCGCGGTTCAGCGCCAGCACCGGCACCGGCAGCGCGTCGCGCCCGAACAGCGCGGTGACCTCGTCGCGGCCGAGCGGGCCGACCACGAAATCGGCGCCGCCGTCGACCGCCTTCTGATAGGCGGCCAGCGCCCCGGCCGGGGTGCCGGTGGTGTCGATGAAGTCGATCGCAGGACGCCGCCGGGTCTCGCCGTAGTAGCCGGCGAGCAGGCCGTCGCGCACCGGCGCGGCCGCGGTGGCCAGGTTGCCGCTCAACGGCAGTAGCACTGCCAGCTTGGCCGGCGGGCGGTAGCCGTCACGCTCGGCCGGCGGCCGCTTGCTGGTGTCGAAGCCCCACTGCTCGCCGCGGTCGAACGGACGCGGCAGCGCCAGGCCGCGGCTCAGCAGCGCGCGGCCGACGAAGTTGTACAGCGGGTCGCCGGCCGGCAGCGCGGTGGCGCGCGCCTGCAGGGTGGCGTCGTTGAGCGTGGCCAGCTGGCGCACGATGGCGCGCTGGTTGTCGCTGCGCGCCTGGCCGCTGAGGCCGTTGTCGGCGCGGGCACGCTCGTCCAGTGCCGCGGTGGCGTCGCCGGTGCCTTCCAGCGCCTGCGCGCGGGCCAGGTGCCAGCGCGCGCGCAGGTTCTGCGGCACCGCCTGCGGATCGCTGCCCAGCGCCTGCAACGCCTTGGCCGGCTGGCGGTCGGCCAGGGCCAGTTCGGCTTCCACCAGCGCCACCCGCACCTTGCTCAGCGGAGGCAACTGCCGCACCTGCACCTGTGCCAGCAGGCTGCGCGCGCGCGCGGCGTCGCCGGCCTCGTACCAGGCGAAGGCGGCGTCGCCCAGCAACTGGTTGCGCTCGCTGCCGGTGGCGCCGGCGGCCTGCGCCTCGAGCTGCTGCGCCGCATCCCGCGGCTTGCCCTGGTCCAGCAGCGCCAGCGCCGCCGATTGGGCCGGCGAGGCGCTCGGCGTCACGCTGGAGGTGGCGCAGCCGGCGATGAGCAACGCCAGCAGCGACAGGGCGGAAATCCTTGCGAATCGCTTGTTCATTTCTGGTCCATTCGGCTGGGCACGCCGGGCGCGCCGGGGAAAACCGCTACGATTCTACCCTTGACCATGGAAAGCCGTAGATGAGCGCCCAGCCCGGAACCCTGCATGTCGTCGCCACGCCGATCGGCAACCTCGCCGACCTGACGCCGCGCGCCCAGGAGACGCTGCGCTCGGTGGCGGCGATCTGTGCCGAGGACACCCGCCGCAGCGGCCAGTTGCTGGCCCACTTCGGCATCGAGCGGCCGCTGCTGGCGCTGCACGAACACAACGAGGAGGCGTTGTCCCAGCGCATCGTCGCGCGCCTGCTGGAGGGCCAGTCGCTGGCCCTGGTCAGCGACGCCGGCACCCCGCTGGTCAGCGACCCCGGCTACCGCCTGGTGCGCGCGGCGCGCGCGGCCGGGGTGCGGGTCAGTCCGGTGCCCGGCGCCTGTGCGGTGATCGCCGCGCTCAGCGTGGCCGGCCTGCCCAGCGACCGCTTCGCCTTCGAGGGCTTCCTGCCGGCCAAGGCCTCGGCGCGCCGCGAGCGCCTGCTGCGTCTGGCCGGCGAGCCGCGCACCCTGGTGTTCTACGAAGCCTCGCACCGCATCGCCGAGTCCCTGGCCGACTGTCGCGCTGCTTTCGGGGATGCCCGCCCGGCGGTGCTGGCGCGCGAACTGACCAAGCTGTTCGAGACCGTGCTCGACGGGACCCTGGCCGACCTGCACGCCCGGGTCGAGGCCGACGACAACCAGCGCAAGGGCGAGTTCGTGCTGATGGTGCAGGGCGCCGGCGACGACGCCGACGCGCAACTGGCCGAGGGCCGCCGCGTCTACGCCAAGCTCAGCGAGCACCTGCCGCCGTCCACCGCCGCCAAGCTGGCCGCCGAACTGACCGGTGCTTCGCGAAAGGCCTTGTACGGCGGCTGACGTGGCAGTAGGCCGGGCGTTCGGCACCACCCGTGCCAGGCTGTAGCGGCGTTCCATTTCTGCTTCTTTGATGAAAGGGCACACCATGAGCACAGCAGTTGCGAAGGAGCAGGGCGCGTGTCTCTGCGGCGCCGTTCGGCTGCAGGCGACGTTTTCCGCCCGCGAAATGGGGGCGTGTCACTGTTCGATGTGCCGTCGCTGGTCCGGCGGCGTATTCCTCGCGGTGGAATGCCGCGACGTCGAGGTCGAGAACGCAGAGAACGTGGGCGTGTATGCCTCGTCCGAATGGGGGGAGCGGTGCTTCTGCAAGGTCTGCGGCAGTACGCTGATGTGGCGGTCCAAGGACGGGACGCACCACGCGCTGTCCGTTCACCTCTTCGAGGATCCTTCCGGCTTCGCGTTGACGTCGCAAATCTTCATCGACGAAAAGCCGGCCAGCTACTCGTTCGCCGAACCCACCAGGAACATGACCGGCCCCGAATTCGTCGCCATGGTGACTGGCGCAGCGCAATAGTGGCCCGTCTGGACAGGCCGGGCGGCTGTCCCCGGCCAGCGGTGGGCAGGGGGCGTAGAAAAAAGCGGCGGAGCCGGCCGATAAGCCGGGTTCTGTCGTGGACAGTCATTCTTCTAGGCGCACCGTCACCGGTACGCTCGAGCAACCTACCCGGACCCGACGCGGGCCGCGCCATGAGGTCCCTATTTGGTCTTGCTCCAGGTGGGGTTTGCCGTGCCGGTCCGTTACCGGACTCGCGGTGCGCTCTTACCGCACCATTTCACCCTTACCGGCCTGCTTGCGCAGACGTAGGCGGTATCTTTCTGTTGCACTTTCCGTCGGCTTGCGCCGCCCAGGCGTTACCTGGCACCTTGCCCTATGGAGCCCGGACTTTCCTCGGCATCCCGCCGCACCGAAGTGCGAGGGGATGACGCGACTGTCTGGCCGACTCCGCCGCGCGCATTGTCGCATGTTAAGCCGGAGCCCGGGATTCGGGATTCGGGATTCGGGATTCGGGATTTTTCCGCGAGTGCAGGGCGGTTGCGATTGCATTGTGGGAGGGACTGAAGTCCCTCCCACGAAAATCGCCGCTTTTTGTATCAGGTCGCTGACAGCGATTTCGCGCCTCATCCCATGCTTCCCGAATCCCGAATCCCGAATCCCGAATCCCGGGTCACGAGTCCCGGTTCTCCAGCCGCGTCTCCCCCAGATACACCCCGTCGGGGCCGAACCGGCGCTCGTGGATCCAGCCGTGGCCGGCGGCGTCCACCGCGACGATGGTGCTGGCGCGGGTGCCGTAGTCGTGGCCGCGGATGAAGGCCGGCGACAGCCGTCGCTCCAGTTCCGGGCCGACCCCGGTGTCGGGCAGGTCGGCCGGGTCGGCCAGGGTCTCGTCGGCCAGCGCCCGCCACAGCGGCGCCAGGTCGTCGTCGCCGGCCGCGATCCAGGCGGTCACGGCAGTGCGCAGGCGCAGGGTCTTCGGCCAGGGCGCGTCCAGCGCGCCGTTGGACATGCCGTGCACGCCGGGCGCCAGGGCGCTGCGGCCGGGCGGGTGGTTGCCGACGTAGGCGGCGCCGGCGGTATCGGCCAGCAGCAGGTTGAACGGCGGATAGGCGTCGGCGCGCGCCGCCAGTGCCTCGGCGAAGGCGGCGGCCGGCTGCGCGCCAGTCAGGTAGTCGGCGATCAGGGCGCCGCGCGAAGCGCCGGACATCGCCGCCAGCGGGTCGCGCACATTGGTGACCACGGCGCAGCGGCCGGCCTCGTCCAGCCCCACCCAGGTACCTCCGGAACGCAGGTCGCGCCCGGCCAGCAGGCGTTGCGCCGGGGCCGGCCAGCGCTGCAGTGGCGCGGTCGGGCGGGCGTGGAATTCGTCGCGGTTGCCGACCAGCAGCAAGCGCCATCGCGGGTGCGCAGCGTGCGCGAGAACGACCAGACACATGCGCCGCAGTGTGCGCGCTTGCGCAACCGGGTGCGAGTCCATGTGCCGTGTCGACGGCCGGTGACGATGGCCTTAACGCCCTGTACACAGGCCTGAATTTCCGTTCAATCTCAAAATTTGAGACGAAACAGTAACTTGTGGATAAGCCTTGAACAAGTCTCTAAAGATTGCTGCAAACCATTGATCCCGCTAGCGATTTGCCGCTCGCAAAGTTGTTGACAACCTGTTGCGCGCTGCTAAGGTGGGCACTTGAGGGGAAACCGGGTTTTTTGTGGTTTTTCGTGGTTCAATGACCGCCCAGGCGGATTCGGAAAGGTGCAGGCGTCGTGTTTCAGGGCGAGACCGCAATCACTGTGGACGACAAGGGGCGTATGGCGGTTCCCACCGCGTACCGCGACCTCGTCGCGCGCGTGAGCGGCAATCGGCTGGTGCTGACCTACAACCCGTTCGAGGCCGGCTGCCTGTGGCTGTATGCGGAGAAGGAGTGGGAGCGGGTCCGTGACGACGTCATGGCCAAGCCCAATACCCAGCGCGTGGTGCGGGTCCTGCAGCAGAAGCTGGTGGGTTCGTCGGCCGCGCTGGAGCTGGACGCCAACGCCCGCATCACCATTCCGCCGAGCCATCGGGCTGCGGTGGGCATTGAAAAGCGCGCCGTGCTGTTGGGCATGGGCGACAAGTTCGAACTGTGGAGCGAGCAGGCTCATCGCGCACTGATCCAGCAGACGTTGTCTGACGAGGATCTGGGCGATGGATTGCTCGATCTGAAGTTGTGAGTCGGGGTGTCCGGATGCGCGGACAGGCGCAGGCCGGTCACCTCCCGGTGTCGCAACCATCGGCGGCGCATGTGCCGGTGTTGTTCGCGCAGGTCCTGGACGGGCTGCAGGTGATCGAAAACGGAATCTATCTGGATGGCACGTTCGGGCGTGGCGGACACGCGCGCGGGGTGCTGCACAAACTCGGCCCAGGAGGCCGGCTGCTGGTGATGGACAAGGATCCCGAGGCGATCGCCGAAGCCGAACATGCGTTCGGCGGCGACGCGCGCGTGTCCATCTATCGCGGCAGCTTTGCCGAGCTGGGCCAGTGGGACGCCGCCACCGCCCTGGACGGGGTGCTGTTCGACCTGGGCGTGTCCTCGCCGCAGCTGGACGTGGCCGAACGCGGCTTCTCCTTCGGCAAGGACGGCCCGCTGGACATGCGCATGGACCCGGAGGCCGGCGAGAGCGCGGCGCAGTGGCTGGCGCGCGCCGACGAGCGCGAGATCGCCGACGTGCTGTGGACCTACGGCGAAGAGCGGCAGAGCCGGCGCATCGCCCGCGCCATCGTCGCCCGCCGCGAGAAGCAGGCGCTGACCCGCACCGCCGAGCTGGCCGAGCTGATCGCCAGCGTGATGCCGCGCGGCGACAGCAAGACCCACCCGGCCACCCGCAGCTTCCAGGCCATCCGCATCCATATCAACCGCGAGCTGGCCGATCTGGAGACCGGCCTGGACGCGGCGCTGGCCCGGCTCAAGCCCGGCGGCCGCCTGGCGGTGATCAGCTTCCACTCGCTGGAAGACCGCATCGTCAAGCAGTTCATGCAGCGCCATGCCAAGGCCCCGCCGAGCAACCGCCGCCTGCCCGAGGCCAGCACGTTCGTGCCGACCCTGCGCCTGCATGGCGGCGCGATCAAGGCCGACGCCGACGAACTGGCGGTGAACCCGCGCGCGCGCAGCGCGGTGCTGCGGGTGGCGGAGAAGCTGGGATTGGGGATTCGGGATTCGGGATTCGACGAGCGCTCCTCCCCAATCTCCAATCCCCACTCCCCAATCCCGGCGTCTCCGCACGGAGACGCCCAATGAGCCGGTTGCTGCTGATCGTCCTGCTCGCCTGCACCATCGCCTCGGCGATCGGGGTGGTGTACATGCGCCATCGCCATCGCCAGTTGTTCGTGGAGCTGTCGCGGCTGGAGCACAACCGCGACGAGCTGAACATCGAGTTCGGGCGGCTGCAGCTGGAGCAGGCGACCTGGGCCGAGAGCAATCGCGTCGACCAGGTCGCGCGCGAGCGGCTTGGAATGAAGTTCCCCGAGACCGGCGACATCGTGGTGGTGCGCCCGTGAGCAAGAGCGGACGCAACCGCACCCGCAGCAACTTCAACCTGCGTGGCCGCCTGGTGCTGGTCGGCGCGGCGCTGGGCCTGTGCTCGGTGACCCTGATCGGCCGTGCGGCCTACGTGCAGCTGATCAACAGCGACTTCTACCAACGGCAGGGCGAGGCGCGCTATCTGCGCGAACTGCCGATCGCCACCTCGCGCGGCATGATCACCGACCGCAATGGCGAGCCGCTGGCGGTGTCCACGCCGGTGGAGTCGATCTGGGTCAATCCGCAGGAACTGCTGCGCAGCCCGGACCGCATCCCGCAACTGGCGCAGGCGCTGGAGCTGCCGGTCGACGAGCTGACCGCCAAGCTGTCGCAGAAGGCGGACAAGGAGTTCATGTACCTCAAGCGCCGGATCAACCCGGACAAGGCGCATGCGGTGGTCGCGCTGGGCATCCCCGGCGTGTTCTCGCAGCGCGAATTCCGCCGCTTCTACCCGCAGGGCGAAGCGATGGCGCACGTGCTGGGCTTCACCAACATCGACGACCGCGGCCAGGAAGGGCTGGAGCTGGCGTTCGATTCCTGGCTGCGCGGCAAGCCGGGCGCCAAGCGGGTGATCCGCGACCGCAAGGGCGCGATCGTCGAGAGCATCGACCTGGTCAAGCCGGCGCAGCCGGGCAAGGACCTGACCCTGAGCATCGACCGCCGCATCCAGTTCCTGGCCTACAAGGAACTGCGCAACGCGCTGGTCGAGAACAAGGCCGCCGGCGGCTCGATCGTGATCATGGACGTGGCCACCGGCGAGATCCTGGCCATGGTCAACCTGC
Source organism: Xanthomonas sp. 3498 (assembly GCF_014199795.1). Taxonomy (NCBI): domain Bacteria; kingdom Pseudomonadati; phylum Pseudomonadota; class Gammaproteobacteria; order Lysobacterales; family Lysobacteraceae; genus Xanthomonas; species Xanthomonas sp. 3498. The sequence goes on along the minus strand of NZ_JACHOH010000003.1, from coordinate 498,632 downwards.
CGACCTACAACCCCAATGCGGTCAACGGGGTCAATCCGGACGTGCGCCGCAATCGCGCGGTCACCGACCTGGTCGAGCCGGGCTCGACGATGAAGCCGCTGACCATCTCCACCGCGCTCAAGGCCGGGGTGGTGACCAAGGACACGCTGATCGACACCAACCCCGGCTACATGGCCGTGGGCCGTTTCACCATCAAGGACGTGCCGCGCAACAACGGCGTGCTGACCGTGACCGGGGTGATCACCCGCAGCTCCAACATCGGCGCGGCCAAGATCGCGGCCAAGCTGCCGGACCAGACCTTCTACGATCAGGTCCACAGCTACGGCTACGGCAGCTCTCCGCACAGCGGCTTTCCCGGCGAATCGGCCGGCGTGTTCCCGTCGCCGGCGCGTTGGAGCGGCTCGTCCAAGACCACCATGTCCTACGGCTACGGCCTGTCGGTGACGCCGCTGCAGATCGCCCGCGCCTATTGCGCGCTGGGCAACGGGGGGCGCCTGGTGACCCCGACCTTCGTCAAGGGCCAGCACGAGGACAGCAAGCAGGTGCTGGATCCGGCGATCGCCAAGGAAGTGGTGGCGATGATGGAGACCGTGGTCACCCAGGGCGGCGCCAAGGGCGCGGCGATCCTGGGCTACCACGTCGCCGGCAAGACCGGCACCGCGCGCAAGGCCGGCCCCGGCGGCTACGAGCGCGGCCACTACAACGCGCTGTTCGCGGGCCTGGTGCCGGCGAGCAACCCGCGTTTCGCCACGGTCATCGTGATCAACGACCCGCAGGGCGCCAAGTACTACGGCGGCCTGGTCTCGGCGCCGGTGTTCCACAACGTGATGGAAGGCGCGCTGCGGCTGATGGACGTGCCGCCGGACGACATCCAGTCGTGGCTGGCCGCGCAGGCCGCCGGCAAGAGCGGCCACGCGCCGCCGCCGGCGCCGGTGGAACCGGATCCGGCGACCGTGCCCGACGCCGCCGCCGAGGTCGATGCCGCGCTGCCCAGCGCGCGCGCGGTGGCGCCGCCGGCGCCGGCCGCGTTGCCGGCGCCGCTGCAGGAGACCCGCCAGTGACCCGCGCGATGTCGCTGTCGCAACTGTTGCCGGGTGTGGCTTTGCCGCACGACGTGCAGGTGTCAGGGCTGGTGATGGACAGCCGTGCGGTGCGCCCGGGCGATGCCTTCGTGGCGATCGCCGGGTTCGGCGCGCACGGCCTGGGCTTCGTCGAACAGGCGCGCGCCAACGGCGCCGTCGCGGTGCTGTACGACCCGCCGGCCCCGGCCGAGCTGCCGGCGCCGGCCGACGCGATCGCGGTGCCGGGCCTGCGCGCGCGCATGGGCGCGATGGCCGATCAGTTCCATGGCCATCCGTCGCAGACCATGGCCATGGTCGGCGTCACCGGCACCAACGGCAAGACCTCCACCGTGCAACTGCTGGCGCAGGCCTGGCATCTGCTGGGCACCCGCAGCGGCAGCATCGGCACGCTCGGTGCCGGCCTGTACGGGCAGGTGCAGCCGACCGGTTTCACCACGCCGCTGGTGCTGCCGCTGCACGCGCTGCTGGCGCAGCTGCGCGACGCCGGCGCGCAGGCGGTGGCGATGGAAGTCAGCTCGCACGCGCTCGACCAGGGCCGCGTGGACGCGGTGCATTTCGACGTGGCGGTGTTCACCAATCTCACCCGCGACCATCTCGACTACCACGGCGACATGGCGGGCTACGGCGCGGCTAAGGCGCGCCTGTTCGCCACGCCGGGGCTGAAGTCGGCGGTGATCAACCTGGACGATGCGTTCGGCCGCGCGTTGCTGGAAAGACTGGATCCGGCGCTGCCCCGCATCGCGGTCAGCTCGCGCGGCCAGGACGGTGCCGAGGTGCGCGCAGAGGCGCTGCGCCTGGACGCGCGCGGCATCGGCTTCACCCTGGCGATCGGCGAAGAGCGGCATCCGCTGCAGTCGCCGTTGCTGGGCCATTTCAACGTCGACAACCTGCTGGCCGTGGCCGGCGCGCTGCACGCGCTGGACGTGGCGCCGGTGCGCATTGCCGCCACCCTGGCACAGCTGCAGCCGATCCGCGGGCGCATGAACCGGCTGGGCGGCGATGGCGCGCAGCCGCTGGTGGTGGTCGACTACGCGCACACCCCCGACGCGCTGGAACAGGCGTTGCAGAGCCTGCGCGCGCACGTGCAGGGCCGCATCACCTGCGTGTTCGGTTGCGGCGGCGAGCGCGATACCGGCAAGCGCCCGCAGATGGCGGCGATCGCGCAGCGCTTGGCCGAGCGCGTGGTGGTGACCGACGACAACCCGCGTGGCGAGGACGGCGACCGCATCGTCGCCGACATCCTGGCCGGCTTCGACGGCATGCAGGCGGTGCAGGTGCAGCGCGACCGTGCGCAGGCGATCGCCACGGCGGTGGCCGACGCCGGCGCCGAGGACATCGTGCTGATCGCCGGCAAGGGCCACGAGCCCTACCAGGAGATCGCCGGCGTGCGGCATCCGTTCGACGACACCGAGGTCGCCGCGCAGGCCCTGCGCGCGCATGCGGCGGAGGTGGCCCGATGAAGCGCCTGCCGTTGTCGATGATCGCGCACTGGGCCGGCGCCGAACTGCATGGCGACGACGTGGCGATCGACGCGATCAGCCACGACACCCGCAGCCTGGCCGCCGGCAGCCTGTACGTGGCGCTGCGCGGCGAGCGTTTCGACGGTCACGCCTTCGTTGCCGATGCCGCCGCGCGCGGCGCCAGCGCCTTGCTGGTGGAACGTGTGCAGCCGCAGATCGAGCTGCCGCAGATCGTCGCCGCCGACACCCAACTGGCGCTGGCACGGATCGCTGCCGGCATGCAGCGCGGCCGCGCCACTCGGGTGGCCGCGATCACCGGCAGCAATGGCAAGACCAGCGTTAAGGCGCTGCTGCTGGCGATCCTGCAGCACGCCTGCCGCATCGACGGCGGCAGCGTCTATGCCAACCCCGGCAACCGCAACAACGAGATCGGCCTGCCGCTGGCGGTGATCGAGGCGCCGGATGACGCCGACTACGCGATTTACGAGATGGGCGCCGGCAAGCCGGGCGACATCGCCTATCTCACCGACATTGCGCCGCCGCAGGTGTCGCTGGTCAACAACATCGCCGCCGCGCACCTCGAGCGCATGGGCAGCCTGCTCGGTGTGGCGCAGACCAAGGGCGCGATCTACACCGCGCTGCCGGCCGAGGGCACCGCGGTGATCAATGCCGACGACGCGTTCGGCCTGTGGTTCGAGCAGCGCCTGCCGATGGGCGAGGCGCGGCCGCAGGTGCTGCGCTTCGGCCTGCAGCCGGGCGCCGAGGTCGGTGCCGCGCAGATCCGCATGGCCGCCGACCGCACCCAGTTCGTGCTGACCACGCCGCGCGGCGACGTCGAGGCGACGCTGCCGCTGCCGGGCCGGCATAACCTGCAGAACGCCCTGGCCGCCGCCGCGCTGGCGCTGGCGCTGGACGTGGCGCCAGCGCGCATCGCCGCCGGCCTGGCGCAGGTGCAGCCGGTGCCGGGTCGGCAGATCACCCACACGCTGCCCAATGGCGCGGTGCTGATCGACGACAGCTACAACGCCAACCCCGGCTCGCTGGCCGCGGCGATCGACGCCCTGGCCGCGGCCGGCGGCGAGCGTTGGCTGGTGCTGGGCGACATGCGCGAACTTGGCGCCGGCGCCGAGGCGCTGCATGCCAGCGGCGGCCGCCGCGCGCGCGATGCCGGGCTGACCCGGCTGTACGCGCTCGGCCCGCTCAGCGCCCATGCCGCACAGGCGTTCGGCGAGAACGGCCGGGTGTTCGACAGCCATGCGGCGCTGATCGAAGCGCTGCAGCGCGATCTGGCGGCCGTGGCCGGGACCCGGGAACAGCAGGATCAAGAGCAGGAAGTGAAGCACATGCATGAGAACACCGGCGCGCCGTCCGTTGGCGCGCCTTCGCGGGACCCGGGACCCGGGTCCCGGGTCCCGGCCACGCTCCTCGTCAAGGGCTCGCGCGGCAGCGCCATGGATACCGTCGTGCGCGCGCTGCTGAACCAGGCACAGGAGGCGCCGCATGCTGCTTGAACTCGCCCGCTGGCTGCAGCAGCTCGAAAGCATGTTCGGGCTGTTCGGCTATCTGACCTTCCGTGGCATCCTCGCGGCGCTGACCTCGCTGTTCCTGTCGCTGTGGCTGGGCCCGGCGGTGATCCGCAAGCTGGCGCAGTTCAAGGGCGGCCAGCCGATCCGCCAGGACGGCCCGCAGACCCACTTCTCCAAGGCCGGTACCCCGACCATGGGCGGCTCGCTGATCCTGCTCACCGTGCTGCTGTCGGTGCTGCTGTGGGGCGACCTGCGCAACCGCTACGTGTGGCTGGTGCTGGCGGTGATGCTGGCGTTCGGCGTGATCGGCTGGTACGACGACTGGATCAAGATCGTGCGCCGCGACCCGAACGGCCTGAAGTCGCGCTGGAAGTATCTGCTGCAGTCGATCTTCGGCCTGGCCGCGGGCCTGTTCCTGTACTACACCGCCGACGTGCCGGCGGCGATCACCTTCTACATCCCGATGTTTAAGTCGATCGCGCTGCCGCTGGCCGGGATCAGCTTCGTCGCCATCGCCTACTTCTGGATCGTCGGCTTCTCCAACGCGGTCAACCTGACCGACGGCCTGGATGGCCTGGCGATCATGCCGACGGTGCTGGTGGCCTGCGCGCTGGGCGTGTTCGCCTACGCCTCGGGCAACGCGGTGTTCTCGGCCTACCTGAAGATCCCGACCATTCCCGGTGCCGGCGAACTGATCATCATTTGCGCGGCGATCGCCGGTGCGGGCCTGGGCTTCTTGTGGTTCAACACCTACCCGGCGATGGTGTTCATGGGCGACATCGGCGCGCTGGCGCTGGGCGCGGTGCTGGGCACCATCGCGGTGATCGTGCGCCAGGAACTGGTGCTGGTGATCATGGGCGGCGTGTTCGTCATCGAGACCCTGTCGGTGATGATCCAGGTCGCCTCGTTCAAGCTCACCGGCAAGCGCGTGTTCCGCATGGCCCCGATTCACCACCACTTCGAACTGAAGGGCTGGCCGGAGCCGCGGGTGATCGTGCGCTTCTGGATCATTTCGGTGGTGCTGGTGCTGGTCGGCCTGGCCACGTTGAAGGTGCGCTGATGAACGACACCGCCCGCCAAGCGACCCGCCTGGAGGCCATCGGTGGCCGCTACGACCCGTGGCTGCTCGGCGCCGCGGTGGCGCTGGCGTCGCTGGGCGTGGTCATGGTCGGCTCCAGCTCGATCGAGCTGACCACCAGCCCGTTCTATTACCTGAGCCGCCACCTGCTGTTCCTGGCCGGCGGCGTCGGCCTGGCGATCTGGGCGATGCGCACCGAGCTGAAGAACATCGAGCAGTACAACCAGTTGCTGCTGCTGGCCTGCTTCGGCCTGCTGCTGGTGGTGTTCGTGCCCGGCCTGGGCAGCACCGTCAATGGCGCGCGGCGCTGGATCAACCTGGGCATCTCGCGCTTCCAGACCGTGGAAGCGGTGAAGGTGTTGTACATCGTGTGGCTGTCCAGCTACCTGGTGCGCTTCCGCGACGAGGTCAACGCGACCTGGCCGGCGATGCTCAAGCCGCTGGGCGTGGCGGTGGCGCTGGTCGGCCTGCTGCTGCTGCAGCCGGACTTCGGCTCGTCCACGCTGCTGCTGGCGATCACCGCCGGCATGCTGGTGCTGGGCGGGGTGAACCTGCCGCGCATGTCGATGCCGATCGTGATCGGCCTGCCGGTGTTCGCCTTCATCGCGATCCTCGAGCCGTACCGCCTGCGCCGCATCACCTCCTTCCTCGATCCCTGGGCCGATCAGCTCGGCTCCGGCTACCAGCTGTCCAACGCACTGATGGCGGTGGGCCGCGGCGAACTGTTCGGGGTCGGCCTGGGCGGCTCGGTGCAGAAGCTCAACTACCTGCCGGAAGCGCACACCGACTTCATCTTCTCGGTGATCGCCGAGGAACTGGGCTTCGTCGGTGTGTGCCTGATCATCTCGCTGTACGCGCTGCTGGTCGGCCGCGCGTTCTGGCTGGGCATGCGCTGCGTGGAGATGAAGCGCCACTTCTCCGGCTACATCGCCTTCGGCATCGGCCTGTGGATCAGCCTGCAGAGCTTCGTCTCGGTCGGCGTGAACCTGGGCATCCTGCCGACCAAGGGCCTGACCCTGCCGCTGATCTCGGCCGGCGGTTCCAGCGTGCTGATGACCTGCGTGGCGATGGGCCTGCTGCTGCGCGTGTCCTACGAACTCAACCGCGCCGAGCGCCAGGTGGCGCTGGTGCGCAGCGACGCAGCGATGCCGGTCAAGCAGACCGTCGACAACGCCGAGGACCTGCACGCCGCGCGCGAGGCCAGCGCCAGCGCGGTCGCCGCGGCGATCCAGGGCGGCGCCCCGGGGCGCGGCACCAGCCGCATGCAGCCGCGCGTCGAACCGACGTTCGGGAGGCTGGGATGAGCGCGGTGCAGGGCGATCGTCCGGTGATGATCCTCGCCGGCGGCACCGGCGGACACATCTTCCCCGCGCTGGCCGTGGCCAAGGTGCTGCGCGCGCGCGGCGTGCCGGTGGTGTGGTTGGGCGCGGCCGGTCGCATGGAAACGCGGCTGGTACCGGAGCATGGCATCGAGCTGGACACCATCGAGATCGGCGGCCTCCGTGGCAAGGGCGCGCTGGCCCTGTTCGGCGCGCCGGTGCGGGTGATGCGCGCCGTGCGCGCCGCCGGCTTCGTGCTGCGCCGGCGTGCGCCGCGCGCGGTGATCAGTTTCGGCGGTTTCGCTGCCGGTCCCGGCGGCCTGGCCGCGCGGCTGCTCAAGCTGCCGCTGCTGGTGCACGAACAGAACCGCGCGCCGGGCCTGACCAACAAGGTGCTGGCGCGGGTCGCACGGCGCGTGCTGACCGGCTTCCCCGGCAGCTTCGCCACCCGCGAGGAAGCGGTAGGCAACCCGGTGCGCGCCGAGATCGCCGCGCTGGCGCCGCCGGCGCAGCGCCTGGCCGGTCGCCACGGCGCGCCGCGGCTGCTGGTGCTGGGCGGCAGCCAGGGCGCACGCGTGCTCAACCAGGCGCTGCCGCAGGCGTTGGCCGCGCTCGGCGTGGCCGTTGAGGTGCGCCACCAGTGCGGCGAAGCACTGCGCGAGGAAGCCGCGCGCGCCTATGCCGATGCCGGCGTGGCCGCCAGCGTCGAAGCCTTCATCGGCGACATGGCCGACGCCTACGCCTGGGCCGACCTGGTGGTGTGCCGCGCCGGCGCCTCGACCCTGGCCGAACTGTGCGCGGTCGGCATCGGCAGCGTGCTGGTGCCGTTCGCCGCCGCCGTCGACGACCACCAGACCCGCAACGCCGAATACCTGGTCGAGCGCGGCGCCGCCGTGCTGCTGAAGCAGGACGATGCCCTGGCCGACCACCTGCAGCGCGTGCTGCGCGACCTGCTGGCACAGCCCGCACAGCGCCTGGCCATGGCCGAGGCCGCACGCCAGCTGGCCAAGCCGGATGCGGCCGAACGCATCGCGGACATCGTGTTGGAAGAGGCCGGGAGTCGGGATTCGGGATTGGGGATTGGTAAAAAGCAGGAGCACAAGCAGGACACCATGCAGACACCCGTACAACGTGCGGCGCTGCGGCCATCGGCCGCCGGCGACGCGAATCTCCAATCCCCAATGCCGAATCCCGGCACCTCCACCGGAGGTGCCCAATGATCCGCCGTCTCCACGACACCGGCGATCTGGTCCGCGCGTTCCCGCGCGTGCACTTCGTCGGCATCGGCGGCACCGGCATGAGCGGCATCGCCGAGGTCATGCTGACCCTGGGCTATGAGGTCTCCGGCTCGGACAACGCCGACAACGCGGCCACCCGGCGCCTGGTCAAGCTCGGCGCGCGGGTGATGCGCGGTCACTCGGCCGCCAACGTGCTCGGCACCGACTGCGTGGTGGTGTCCAGCGCGATCCGCGAAGACAACCCGGAACTGATGGAAGCGCGCAGCCAGCGCATCCCGATCATGCCGCGTGCGGCGATGCTGGCCGAGTTGATGCGCTTCCGCCGCGGCATCGCGGTGGCCGGCACCCACGGCAAGACCACCACCACCAGCCTAGCCGCGGCGGTGCTCAGCGAAGGCGGGCTGGACCCGACCTTCGTGATCGGCGGGCAACTGCTCGCCGCCGGCGCCAACGCCAAGCTCGGCGGCGGCCAGTGGCTGGTGGCCGAGGCCGACGAGAGCGACGGCAGCTTCCTGCGCCTGAACCCGCTGATCTCGGTCATCACCAACATCGATGCCGACCACCTGGAGAACTACGGCAACGACTTCGCCCGGGTCCAGGCCGCGTTCGCCGAGTTCCTGCAGCGCCTGCCGTTCTACGGCCTGGCGGTGCTGTGCATCGACGATCCGGAAGTGGCCGCGCTGGCAGCGAAGACCCCGCGTCACGTGATGAGCTACGGCCTCAGCGAGAACGCCGACGTGCGCGCCGAGGACGTGGTCCAGGACGGCCCGCGCATGCGCTTCACCCTGCGCCTGCCGGAAGGCAGCAGCATCCCGGTGACCCTGGCGCTGCCGGGCCGCCACAACGTGCTCAACGCGCTCGCCGCCGCCGCCATCGGCTGGCAGCTGGGCGTGGCGCCGGAGGCGATCGCCAGCGCGCTGCAGAGCTTCGCCGGCATCGGCCGCCGCTTCAACGACCTGGGCGAAGTGACCACCGCCGGCGGCGCGCGCGTGCGCCTGGTCGACGACTACGGCCACCATCCGCGCGAGCTGGCCGCGGTGTTCGCTGCCGCGCGTGGCGGCTGGCCGGACAAGCGCCTGGTGGTCGCGTTCCAGCCGCATCGCTACAGCCGCACCCGCGACCAGTTCGATGCCTTCGCCGCGGTGCTGTCGGAAGTGGACGCGCTGGTGCTCAGCGAGGTCTACCCGGCCGGCGAGGCACCGATCCCGGGCGCAGACGCGCGCTCGCTCGCCCGTGCGATCCGCGCACGTGGCCGCAGCGAACCGGTGGTGGTCGGCCAGGTCGGCGAACTCGACAGCGTGCTGCCGGACGTGCTGCAGGACGGCGACCTGCTGCTGATGATGGGCGCGGGCGACATCGGCTACGTCGCCCAGCACATCGCCCAGCACGGCTTCGCCGGCGGAGTGGACGCATGAGCGCGCAGACCCTGCCGCCGCCGCGCGTCACCGACCCGGCCGTGTTCGGCCGCGTCGCCGTGCTGCTCGGCGGCAGCTCCAGCGAGCGCGAAGTGTCGCTGAACTCCGGCGCCAACGTGCTCGAGGCGCTGCGCAGCCGCAGCGTCGACGCGCAGCCGGTGGACGGCATTCCCGCCTTGCTGGAGCGCATCCGCGCCGGCGAGGTCGACCGCGTATTCAACATCCTGCACGGCGGCGACGGCGAGAACGGCGTGCTGCAGGGTCTGCTGCGCGCGTTGCAGGTGCCGTTCACTGGCCCCGACGTGCTCGGCAGCGCGCTGACCCTGGACAAGATCCGCACCAAGCAGGTGTGGATCGCCGCCGGCCTGCCGACTCCGGGCTTCGCCCGCATCGACGCCCAGGCCGACCTGGCCGCGGCGGCCGCCGCGCTGGGCTATCCGCTGTTCGTCAAGCCGGCCTGCGAGGGGTCCAGCGTCGGCGTGTTCCGCGTGCTGTCCGAGGCCGACCTGGCGCCGGTGCGCGCCTTCGCTGCCGACTACCGCGGCGAACTGCTGATGGAGCAGATGGTGCAGGGCGAGGAATACACCGTCGGCATCCTCGGCGACGTCGCGCTGCCGTCGATCCGCATCGTGCCCGCGGGCGACTGGTACGACTACCACGCCAAGTACATCGCCGAGGACACCCAATACCTGTGCCCAGGCATGGAAGGCGAGGACGAGACCCGGATCCGCCAGCTCGCGCTGCAGGCCTTCGCCGCGGCCGGCTGCAGCGGCTGGGGCCGCGTCGACGTGATGCGCGACCGCGTGCGCGGCCTGCAGCTGATCGAGGTCAACACCGCCCCGGGCATGACCAGCCATTCGCTGGTGCCCAAGGCCGCGGCGCAGCTGGGCGTGGATTTCGCCGGCCTGTGCTGGCGCATCCTGGAGCAGACGCTGTGAAGCCGGGATTGGGGATTCGGGATTGGGGATTCGCACCGTCGGCGCTTCGCGCCGCCGGCGCGGTCTGCTGCGCGCATTGCGCCAATCCCGAATGCCCAATCCCCAATCCCGCACGCGGAGCGCGCCCATGAACGCCTCCCTGCGCATCCTCGCCTGGTTGCTGGCACTGGCCCTGGTCGCGCTGCCGATCGTGGCCGTGCTCAACGGCTGGGTCGGCGCCGAGCGCTGGCCGCTGAGCCGGCTGCAGGTCAGCGGCGACTTCAAGCGCGTGTCCGCCGAGCAGTTGCGCCAGGTGGTGCTGCCGTATGCGCGGCGCGGCTTCTTCGCGGTGCGCCTGCAGGATGCGCAGAACGCGATCGAGCGCCTGCCGTGGGTGGAGAGCGCGCGCGTGCGCAAGCGCTGGCCGGACGTGCTGGAAGTGCGCGTCACCGAACATCGTCCGTTCGCGCGCTGGGGCGCGGACCGCATGCTGTCCGAGCAGGGGCGCATCTTCGCCCTGCCCAACGAACTGCGCGACGTGGCGCTGCCGCACCTGGACGGTCCCGACGCCAAGGCCGCCGACGTGGTCGCGCTGTACAACGCCTCGCGCGCGCTGTTCGCTCCGGTCGGCTTGCCGGTGCAGGGCGTGGCCCTGGACGCGCGCGGCAGCTGGTCGCTGGCGCTGGGCAACGGCGTGCAGGTGGTGGTCGGGCGCGACGACGCGCGCGCGCGCCTGGAGCGCTTCGCCCGGGTGCTGCCGCAACTGCTGCAGCCGGGCCAGCCGCCGCTGGCGCGCGCCGATCTTCGCTACACCAACGGATTCACGGTGGCATGGGTACCCGAGAGCAAAGAGCCGAGTAAGGAGCCGGGCAAGGAGAAGAAACCCGCGGCGCCGGCCCAGCCCACGCGCCACGCGGCACTGGCCGACCCTCCATCCCATCGCGAGAGCCCGCTCTTCTCCATTCCCCATTCCCCATTCTCTATTCCCGGCTCCAAGACATGAACCGCAAAGGCGACAAATCCCTCATCGTTGGACTGGACATCGGCACCTCCAAGGTCGTCGCGCTGGTCGGCGAATACTCGCCCGGCAACCCGATCGAGGTGATCGGCATCGGTTCGCACGAATCGCGCGGTCTCAAGCGCGGCGTGGTCGTGGACATCGAATCCACCGTGCAGTCGATCCAGCGTGCGATCGAGGAAGCCGAACTGATGGCCGGCTGCGAGATCCGCTCGGTGTACGCGTCGATCTCCGGCAACCACGTGCAGTGCAAGAACTCGCCGGGCATCGTGCCGATCCGCGACGGCGAGGTGACCTGGAACGATCTGGACCGCGTGCTGGAAGCGGCCAAGGCGGTGGCGATCCCGGCCGACCAGCGCATCCTCCACGCGATCCCGCGCGAGTACGTGCTGGACGATTCGCAGGAAGGCATCCGCAACCCGGTCGGCATGACCGGCGTGCGCCTGGAGGTGCACGCGCACCTGGTGGTGTGCGCGCAGTCGGCGGCGGCCAACATCAGCAAGTGCGTGCAGCGCTGCGGTCTGCAGGTGGACGACCTGATCCTGTCCTCGCTGGCGTCCTCGGTGGCGGTGCTGACCGCCGACGAGCGCGAGCTGGGCGTGGTGCTGGTGGACATGGGCGCCGGCACCACCGATCTGGCGGTGTTCGTGCAGGGCGCGATCTGCCACACCGCCTCGCTGCCGATCGCCGGCGACCACGTCACCAACGACATCGCGCACATGCTGCGCACGCCCACCCCGGAAGCCGAGCAGATCAAGGTGCGCTACGCCTGCGCGCTGGCGCAGCTGGCCACCGCGGAAGAAAGCATCCAGGTGCCCAGCGTCGGCGACCGCCCGCCGCGGCGCATGCCGCGCCATTCGCTGGCGCAGGCGGTGCAGGGACGCTACGAGGAGATCTTCGAGATGGTGCAGGCGGAACTGCGCCGCTCCGGCTTCGAGGAACTAGTGCGTGCCGGCATGGTGCTGACCGGCGGCGCCTCGAAGATGGAAGGCGTGGTCGAACTGGCCGAGGAAATGGTGCAGATGCCGGTACGCGTGGGCATTCCCCAGCACGTCACCGGCCTGGGCGAAGTCGTGGGCAATCCGGTCCACGCCACCGGCGTGGGCCTGCTGCTGATGGGCAGCCAGATCGAACACCCACGCCGCCCGTCGCTGCCGACCGGCCGCGCCGGCAGCTTGTTCAAGAAATTGAAGAACTGGTATCGCGGCGAATTTTGATGGAGCCGGGATTCGGGATTCGGGATTGGTGGAGCAACAGCGGTAGGTAGAGAGAGTGGAGAGCGGTAGGTAGGCAGGCGATAGGTTTTTTGCAGTGATTCCGCCGCGGAAAGGGTCACGGAACTGGGTAGTCGCTCTTGCGAATCCCCACTCCCGAATCCCGAATCCCGGCACCCAAACAACAACACTCGCCGGACGGAGAGGCAGGAAAAAAGGATCGGAGTTCTCCGAATCCCCAATCCCCACTCCCCAATCCCGGCTCAAGAGGACACGGACATGGCGCATTTCGAACTGATTGAAAAGATGGCACCCAATGCAGTGATCAAGGTCGTTGGCGTGGGCGGCGGCGGCGGCAACGCGGTCGCGCACATGGTCAGCAGCAGCGTGGACGGCGTGGAATTCATCACCGCCAACACCGACTCGCAGGCGATCAAGAACTGCGGCGCCAAGCTGCAGCTGCAGCTCGGCACCAACGTCACCAAGGGCCTGGGCGCGGGCGCGAACCCGGAAGTCGGCCGCCAGGCCGCGCTGGAAGACCGCGAGCGCATCATGGACGCGCTGCAGGGCGCGGACATGGTGTTCATCACCGCCGGCATGGGCGGCGGCACCGGCACCGGCGCCGCGCCGGTGGTGGCGCAGCTGGCCAAGGAAATGGGCATCCTGACCGTGGCCGTGGTCACCAAGCCGTTCCCGTTCGAAGGCCGCCGCCGCATGCAGGTGGCGCTGAAGGGCATCGAAGAACTGAGCCAGCACTGCGACTCGCTGATCACCATCCCCAACGAGAAGCTGATCACCGTGCTCGGCCGCAACGCCACCATGATCCAGGCGTTCCGCGCCGCCAACGACGTGCTGCAGGGCGCGGTGCAGGGCATCGCCGACCTGATCGTGCGTCCGGGCCTGATCAACGTCGACTTCGCCGACGTGCGCACGGTGATGTCGGAAATGGGCCTGGCGATGATGGGCACAGGCTCGGCCCGCGGCGACGACCGCGCGCAGGCCGCTGCCGAAGCCGCCATCCAGAACCCGCTGCTGGACGACGTCAACCTGGCCGGCGCCAACGGCATCCTGGTCAACATCACCGCCGGCCCGGACTTCACCATGGCCGAGTTCGACGAGATCGGCCGCACCATCGAGGGCTTCTCCTCCGAGGACGCCACCGTGGTGGTCGGCACCGTGCTGGATCCGGACATGCAGGACGAAGTGCGCGTGACCGTGGTCGCCACCGGCCTGAACCGCGCGGTGTCGCGCCAGTCGCAGCGTCCGGAGCAGCGTGCGCCGATCAAGCTGGTGCGCAACGCCACCACCGGCCAGCCGGAGTTCGGCGACTTCGAGCACGGCGGCGATGCCGTGTCCAAGGCGGTCGGCGGTGCGATGGGCCTGGGCCTGCGTCGTCCGAGCGGCGAGTCGATGAGCCCGGCGGCGGCCGCGCCGACCCCCGCAGCGGCGGACCTGCCGAGCGACTACCTGGATATCCCGGCGTTCCTGCGCCGCCAGGCCGACTGATGCCGTCCCTGGCGCAGCCGTCCGGCTTGCGGATGAGCCTGCCCGGCCATCCATGGCCGGGCGCGGGGCCGCTCGCGAAGCAGTGCTTCGCAAGCAAGCGGCCCGCCCTGCGCCGCTAGGCCGACTGAGGTCGATGCGTCATCGGCCGGCGTTCGCGCCGGCCCGCAACACCGCCGTCCAGGAGCGCCTCCCTGGTCGGCGCGCCGTGTCCCTTGCTGCCGGGTCCTCGCGACCCGGCAGGTTTTTGCGACCGCGACGCCCGCGCGGGCCAGCGTTGCACCCATGGGATGCTGTGACCGCTTTGTTAAAATTTGGCTAAACGCGTGATATTCTCGTTGTCTGTTCAGTTCCCGTGCGAACAGACGTTTCCAGACTGTCTGCCATGACCCAGCAACGCACTCTCAAGAACACGATCCGCGCCACCGGCGTGGGCCTGCACAGCGGCGACAAGGTCTACATGACCCTGCGCCCCGCACCGGCCGACCACGGCATCGTGTTCCGACGCGTGGATTTGGATCCGGCGGTGGACGTGCCTGCCGATGCCGAACTGGTCACCGAGACCACGCTGTGCACCGGTTTGAGCCGCGGCCAGGCCAAGATCCAGACCGTGGAGCACCTGATGTCGGCGATGGCCGGCCTCGGCGTGGACAACGCCATCGTCGAACTGTCCTCGGCCGAACTGCCGATCATGGACGGCTCGGCCGGTCCGTTCGTGTTCCTGCTGCAGTCGGCGGGCATCGTCGAGCAGGACAAGGCCAAGCGCTTCATCCGCATCAAGCGCGAAGTGGAAGTGCGCGACGGCGACAAGATCGCCCGTTTCGTGCCCTACGACGGCGGCTACAAGCTCGGTTTCACCATCCAGTTCGACCACCCGATGATCCCGGCCAAGCAGTCGCGCCAGGAGATCGAGTTCTCGACGATGGCCTACATCAAGGAAATCTCCCGCGCGCGCACCTTCGGCTTCATGCGCGACCTGGAGTACATGCGCGAGCGCAATCTCGGCCTGGGCGGTTCGATGGACAACGCCATCGTGCTCGACGAGTTCCGCGTGCTCAACGACGACGGCCTGCGCTACGCCGACGAGTTCGTGCGCCACAAGATCCTCGATGCGATCGGCGACCTGTACCTGGCCGGTGGCGCCATCCTCGGCGCCTACGAGGGCTACAAGTCCGGCCATGCGCTGAACAACAAGCTGGTCCGCGCGCTGCTCGCCGAACAGGCGGCGTGGGAGTGGGTCAGCTTCGAATCCGCCGCGCAGCAGGCGCCGGTGGCCTACGGGGCCGTGGCTTACGCCTGAATCCGTTCAGCCCGGCCAACGGCCGGGTGGGGATCACGGAATCGGCAATCGGCCGGTTCTTCTTCCCCCCTTAACATTGATTTAACGAATCGGTAACGACCTCACGCCCGACGCCCGCTAGGATGCGTCGGGTCGCGGCGTGCGTGTCTACGTACGTCGACGGCCGGGGTCGGAGCCCGCGGTCGCATCAGGCGTCGCGGAGCCGACGTCCTGCAGGGAAGCCAGAGCCTCGCGCAGCCCCTTGTGCGTGGCCGCAGAAACCGGAGCTGGCTTGCTTCTTGCCTGCTGCATTGGGGAATGCGCGGGTGCAGTCGCAGTCTTGACGGTCACTTTGGTGGCTTTCAGCCCGAGGGAACGGGCCGCAGCAAGGATGTCGGCCTCGGCCAGCCTGACCCGGGCGTGCCAGACCGGAGACTCAACGAGAAAAACGAGCTGCTCGCCGTTCACATTGGCCAACCGGCAACGGGAGGCCAGGTTCGGCGGCAGATGGGGGCGTAACTGCCGGTCCAGCGCGTCGAGCCACAGGGCGCGTCGCAACGGGTCGCCCGCCTTGTCCGCCAGTGCGGCGTCCAACGCCGGCTGCGGCGTGGCGGTATGGCCTTCGCCGGACTTTCGCTTAGACATGAAAACTCATATGACGTTCAAGAAGATCGTAATCCGTTCCAGTGAAAAGGGGGTCAAGACGTTGCCGTGGCGATTGCGCGATTTCGCCGATCGCCGCCCCCTGGCCGCGCTCGGCGCGGTCCTCGGTCTCGGCATGGTACTCGGCATCGGTGTCAGCGCCGCGGCCGGATGGGGTGGTTCGGCGCAACTGCGCGCCAAGCTCGAGCGGCAGGACCAGGAGTTGGCGCAGGTGCGCCGCGACGCGCAGACCCAGGTCAACGCCCTGGCCGCGCGTCTGGGCGAGCTGCAGGCGCAGGCGACCCGGCTCAACGCGCTCGGCGAGCGCCTGACCCGCATGGGCAAGCTGCAGGACGGCGAGTTCGACTTCGACCAGCCGGTCGGCGTCGGTGGCGGCGACGACGAGCCCAGCCACGACATGCCCGCGCAGCAGCTCGGCAAGGAGCTGGACGGGCTGCAGCAGCAGTTCGCCACCTCCGGCCAGCAGCTGTCGGTGCTCGAATCGCTGCTGTTCGACCATCAACTGGACCAGAACGCGGTGCCTTCGCGGATGCCGATCCGCAACAGCTACATCACCTCGGCCTTCGGCGGCCGCGCCGATCCGTTCGGCCGCGGCACCGGCAACCACAAGGGCATCGACTTCCACGCCAATGTCGGCGACCCGGTGCTGGCGGTGGCCGACGGCGTGGTCAGCTATTCCGGCGTGCGCGGCGGCTACGGCAACGTGGTCGAGGTCGACCACGGCAACGGCTATGTCACCCGCTATGCGCACAATTCGCGGCTGTCGGTGAAGGTCGGCGACCTGGTGCGGGTCGGCCAGGAAGTGGCCAAGGCCGGCTCCACCGGCCGGTCCACCGGCGCCCACGTGCATTTCGAGGTGTGGAAGGACGGGGTGGTGGTGAACCCGGCCAAGTTCCTCGGCGATGGCGCCATTCCGGTGGGTCGCCGCGGCCGCGGCTGAGTCCGGCAGGGGGCGGCGTGCCGGCGCTTGAATCGCCGGGCCCCGCCCCAAGCTACAATGTGCTTTGCCATCGACAGGGCGCCTCGCGCCCTGTTTCGTTTGCGGCCCGTCGATTCCCTGGGGATCGGGCCGCGCGGGCGTTCCTTTCCAACCGGTTCCTTCAATGATCAACAGTCTGCTTACTCGCGTTTTCGGTAGCCGCAACGAGCGCCAACTGCGCCAGCTCCACCGTATCGTCGCCAAGATCAATGCGCTGGAGCCGGAGATGGAGCAGCTCTCCGATGAGCAGCTGCAGGCCAAGACCCCGGAACTGCGCGGACGCATCGCCGGCGGCGAGACCCTGGACAAGGTGCTGCCGGAAGCGTTCGCGGTGTGCCGCGAGGCCAGCCGACGCGTGCTGGGCATGCGCCACTACGACGTGCAGTTGATCGGCGGCATGGTCCTGCACCTGGGCAAGATCGCGGAAATGCGCACCGGCGAGGGCAAGACCCTGGTCGCGACGCTGCCGGTGTACCTCAACGCGCTGGAAGACAAGGGCGTGCACGTGGTCACCGTCAACGACTACCTGGCGCGCCGCGACGCTGCGCAGATGGGCAAGCTGTACAACTGGCTGGGCCTGAGCGTGGGCGTGGTGTACCCGGGCATGCCGCACAGCGACAAGCACGCCGCCTACGCCGCCGACATCACCTACGGCACCAACAACGAATTCGGCTTCGACTACCTGCGCGACAACATGGCGCTGTCCAAGGCCGACCGCTTCCAGCGCGGGCTCAACTACGCCATCGTCGACGAAGTCGACTCGATCCTGATCGACGAAGCGCGCACCCCGCTGATCATCTCCGGCCCGGCCGACGAGTCGCCGGAGCTGTACATCCGCGTCAACCGCATCGTGCCGCAGCTGGTCAAGCAGGAATCGGAAGAGGGCGAGGGCGACTTCTGGGTCGACGAGAAGGGCAAGCAGGTGCACCTGTCCGAAGCGGGCATGGAGCACGCCGAAGAGCTGCTGCGCGCCGCCGGCATCCTCACCGACGAGGAAGACCGCCTGTACGGCGCGCAGAATCTGAGCGTGGTGCACCACCTCAACGCGGCGCTGCGCGCGCACGCGATCTACCAGCGCGACGTCGACTACATCGTGCGCGACGGCGAGGTGGTGATCGTCGACGAGTTCACCGGCCGCACCCTGCCGGGCCGGCGCTGGTCCGACGGCCTGCACCAGGCGGTGGAGGCGAAGGAAGGCGTGCCGGTGCAGCGCGAGAACCAGACGCTGGCCAGCATCACCTTCCAGAACCTGTTCCGCATGTACAAGAAGCTGTCCGGCATGACCGGTACGGCCGATACCGAAGCCTACGAGTTCCAGAGCATCTACGGCCTGGAAGTGGTGGTGATCCCGACCAACCGCCCGACCATCCGCAAGGACTGGCCGGACCAGGTGTTCCTCAACCGCCAGGGCAAGTTCAACGCGGTGCTGGCCGACATCGAGGACTGCGCCAAGCGCGGCCAGCCGGTGCTGGTCGGTACCACCTCGATCGAGACCTCGGAGATGCTGTCCGAGCACCTGCGCAAGGCCGGCGTGAAGCACGAGGTGCTCAACGCCAAGCAGCACGAGCGCGAAGCGCAGATCGTCGCCAACGCCGGCCAGCCGGGCGCGGTGACCATTGCTACCAACATGGCCGGCCGCGGTACCGACATCGTGCTCGGCGGCTCGCTGGAGGCCGAACTGCACGCGCTGGGCGAGGAGCCGGACGAGGCGACGCGCGCGCGCCTGAAGGCGGCCTGGCAGGAGCGCCACGACGCGGTCAAGGCCGCCGGCGGCCTGCACATCATCGGCACCGAGCGCCACGAATCGAGGCGTATCGACAACCAGCTGCGCGGCCGTTCCGGTCGCCAGGGCGACCCGGGTTCCTCGCGGTTCTACCTGTCGCTGGAAGACAACCTGATGCGCATCTTCGCCTCGGACTGGGTGCAGAAGGCGATGCGCATGATGGGCATGAAGGAAGACGACGTCATCGAGGACAAGCTGGTCAGCCGGCAGATCGAGAAGGCGCAGCGCAAGGTCGAGGCGCACAACTTCGACATCCGCAAGAACCTGCTCGATTTCGACGACGTCAACAACGACCAACGCAAGGTGATCTACGCCCAGCGCGACGAGTTGCTGGACGCCGAGTCGGTGAAGGAGAACGTCGACGGCATCCGCGACGACGTGATCTACGACATCGTGTCGCGCTTCGTGCCGCCGAACTCGGTGGACGACCAGTGGGACCTGCCGGGCCTGGAAGCCACGCTGGCCAGCGAACTGGGCCTGTCGCTGTCGATCACCGATCTGGTCAAGCGCCACGAGGAACTGGACGCGGATGGCATCGTCGAGAAGGTGCGCGAGGAAGTGGACCGCCATTTCCGCGAGAAGGAATCGGCGATCGGCGGCGAGACCATGCGCGCGCTGGAGAAGCATGTGATGCTCACCGTGCTCGACCAGAGCTGGAAGGAGCACCTGGCGCGCATGGACTACCTGCGCCAGGGCATCCACCTGCGCGGCTACGCGCAGAAGCAGCCCAAGCAGGAATACAAGAAGGAAGCCTTCGAGCTGTTCTCGGAGATGCTGGAACACGCCAAGCGCGAAGTGGTCACCCTGCTGGCGCGGGTGCGCATCCGCAGCGAGGAGGAAGTGGCCGCGCTGGAGGCGCAGGAGCGCCAGCAGGTGGAGGCGCAGCTGCGCCAGGCGCAGTTCCAGCACCAGGACGCCGGCGGTTACGGCGCCGACGAGGAAGCCGAGCAGGTGCAGCGCGGCGAGGCGGGAGCGCCGACCGTGGCGCAGGTGACCCGCGAAGCGCCGAAGGTCGGCCGCAACGATCCCTGCCCCTGCGGCAGCGGCAAGAAGTACAAGCACTGCCACGGCCAGCTGAGCTGAGCCTGGTCCCGCCGCAGCGCTGCGCACGTGCGCAGCCGCTGTGGGCGCCGGCCCTTTCCTAGTCTCCGGCGTCCCGGGGACGCTGCTCCCGCACGCTTGCGGGGCAGCGACCGTCCGACGCTCAGTTGCCCAGCTCGGCCAATCGCGCCGCCAGCCTGCGCTGGATCGGGGGCGCACGATCGATCAGGCCGAGCAGGCCATTGCGAACAGTACGTGTCACCGGCGCGGTAGCGGTGGCCGCACGCGTCATCGCATCGGTCATGCGCACCACGCCGCGGGCGATGCGATGGCGGCGGCTGGCCCACGCATCCAGGTCGTGGTCATCCTGCTGGTGGAGTGCCCGCTGCAGCGCAGGTGCCAGGGCGATCGCGTCCTGGATGCCGGTATTCATGCCCTGGCCTCCGGCGGGGCTGTGCACATGCGCCGCATCGCCGCACAGCAGGACGCGTCCGTGTCGCATCTGCGCGGCCACGCGATGCTGCAGATGAAAGTCCGAACTCCAGAGCAGCGTGTCGATGCGGCCGCGCGCACTGCGCGGTCCGCGCGCGTCGAGCAAGGCCTGCATCTGCGACAGGGTCGGAGGCCCGGCTGTATCCGTCACCGTCGCCACGATCCGGTGGCGATCGCCGGCTGCACCGTCGGGCTCCGGCAACGGCGCCACCACCATCAGGCCCTGCGGCGAGAAGAACAGGCTGACTTCCTCGCGCGGCAGCGGCCATGCCATGCGCACGTCGGCGAGCACGAAGGTTTCCGTGTAGTCCCCGCCCTCGAATGCGATTCCTGCGCCTTGCCGCACCGTGCTGTGCGCGCCGTCGCAGCCGACGATCCATTGCGCACGCACCAACTGCCTGCGCTGTTGCGGCAGTTCCAGGTCGGCGCTGATGCCATCGGCTGCCTGCGCGAACGACAGCAGGCGTGCCGGCCGCCACACCGTGGCGGAATCGGGCCCGATCCCGTCGCCGAGAATCGCCTCGGTCGCGCTCTGCGGGCACATCAGCGCGTATCGGTGCGTCGAGGGCAGGTCGTCGAAGCCGATCTGCAGCAGGACCCGGTCGCTGTCGCGCACGCGGAACCGGGTGGTCTTCACGCCTGCCGCGAGCAGGCGCGGCACGACCCCGAGCGGTTCGAGCACTTCCAGGGTGCGGGCATGGATCACCGCGGCGCGCGAGGTGTTCAGCCCTGCCGGATGCCGGTCGATCAGGAGCGAGGTGATCCCGAGGCGATCCAGGGCCAGGCGCAGCGCGAGCCCGCTGGGCCCGGCACCCACGATCAGTACGTCCGTCGATAGCATGTCGCCATGCGTGTTCATCGCACTTCCCTGAGTAAGCGTGTGTTTACATCCTGCGCCGTTTCCGGCGTGGAGTAAACTTCCGTTTACAGGCGCTACGTCTGTTCCTCCCACGGACACCCCAGTGACACGCTCGCAGGCCACCAAAGACCGCATTCTCGAATCGGCGCGGGCGCTGTTCGCCCTGCACGGCTACGACGGCGCCACCGTGCGCCAGATCGCGGCGCAGGCGCAGGCCAATGTCGCGCTGGTGATCCGCTACTACGGCAGCAAGGAGCAGTTGTTCCTGGCGGCGGTGGAGTTCGACCTGCACCTTCCGGATCTGCGCGACACACCAGCCGAGGAAATAGGCGAACGCCTGGCGGCGCATTTCTTCGCGGTCTGGGAGGACGCGCCCTCGGGGCATCAACTGGTGGCCTTGCTGCGCGCGGCGGTGAGCCATGCCGATGCGAAGGCGCGGATCACCGAGATCTTCGAGACGCAGTTGCGCACAGCGGTGCGGCGCCACCTGGGGCCGGGCGCGGCGGCGGAGACGCGCGCGACTCTGATCGCCTCGCAGATGCTGGGCTTCGCCCTGGTGCGTTATGTGCTGGAGTTTCCGGCCAGGGGTCTGACCCGGCCGCTGGCGGTGCGGGTGTTGGGAGAGACGCTGCAGCGGTATCTGACCCAGCCGCTGTGAGTGCGGGGCGCGTTTGCCAAGCCCTTACGCAAGGCCGGGGCGTGCTCCAGCGGCCATGCCGCGGCCAGGGCGGGGAGAGGGAGGCTTGCGCGTGCTCGTGCTGACGCGCGTGTACCGTCGCAGCGTGGCATGCTGGGTCACGAATCGCACGCATGCTTTGGAGGAAGTGCCATGGAAGCCTTGCATAGCCTGGAACTGAAAGTCTTCGTGCCGGCGCAGGATTTCGGGGTGTCGGCGCGGTTCTATGCGGAGGTCGGATTCGTGCCCGAGCCGCTCGGCGACGGCCTGACCTGCTTCCGCCACGGCGACCGCTGCGCGTTCCTGTTGCAGGATGGCTACCACCAAGCCCTAGCGCACAACCTGATGCTGCACCTGTGGGTGGAGGACGCCGATGCCTGGTGGCGGCGGCTGCACGCGGCTGACCTGGTCGCCCGCTACGGCGCGCGCCTGGGCGAACCCGAGGACCGGCCCTGGGGCATGCGCGACTTCACCCTGCACGATCCCGGCGGGGTGCTGTGGCGGATCGGCCACGACCTGGTTGCCTGAGCGGGAGTCGGGAGTGGGAGTGGGGATGATCGGCACCGCGATCTGGAATGCAGCCGTCTCCGTGGGAGCGGCTTCAGCCGTGGCGGTTTTCCGTGAAGGCCCGTCCCGGCTGGAACGCAACCGGGGCTGCGGAAGTGCGCCCAACCACCACGATGCGTACCGCAGCAGCGCGATGAGCGGCGCACGCCACGCAGCGTCGCATGTGGACCAGCGCGCGATGCTTGGTGTCGGCGCGACAGGCCCGCGCCTTCAAGCCGCGCTGGGTGCAGGTCATGGTCCCGCCCCGGGGATTGCCCGGTCGCGCGGGATGCCGCCTCCGCGGCCGATCGGCGCCGATGTGACCCTGGTTGATTGCGTTGGCGCTGCCGGAAACGGCAAGCTTGCGCCATGTCCGAACCGCTCAGATCCATCCACGTCGTCGCCGGCGTCATCACCGATGCGCGCGGCCGTATCCTGCTGACCCGCCGTACCGAGGGCCGCGACCTGGCCGGTCTGTGGGAATTCCCCGGCGGCAAGCGCGAGCCCGGCGAGACCTCGGAGCAGGCGCTGGTGCGCGAACTGCAGGAGGAACTGGGCATCGACGCGGTGGTCGGCGAGTGGCTGATGGAAGTGCCGCAGCGCTACCCGGACAAGCGCCTGCGCCTGGAAGTGCGCCAGGTGTCGGCGTGGAAGGGCACGCCACGCGGCCGCGAGGGCCAGGCGCTGACCTGGGTGAGCGCCGACAAGCTGGGCCGCTACGCGATGCCGCCGGCCGACCAGCCGGTGGTGGCGATGCTGCGCCAGCCCGCGTGCTACCTGGTCACGCCGGAGCCGGCCGAACCGGGCCCCTGGTTGGCGGCGCTGGAGCGCGCGCTGGATGGCGGTGTGCGCCGCGTGCAGTTGCGCGCGCGCGGCCTGCCGGCCGAGCAGTGGTCGCCGCTGGCGCGTTCCGCGGCGGCGCTGTGCGCGGCACGTGGCGCGCAGGTGCTGCTCAACCGCGACGTGGCGCTGGCGCAGGAACTGGGCGTGGGCGTGCACCTGGGCGCGGAGCAGTTGCCGCACTGGCAGGCGCGTCCGTTGCCGGCCGGCCAGCCCGTCGCGGCGTCCTGCCACAGTCTCGAAGAATTGCAGGCGGCGCAGCGCATCGGCTGCGATTTCGCGGTGGTCGGGCCGCTGGCGGCCACCGCCAGCCACCCCGGCGCCGCGCCGTTGGGCTGGGAGGCGTTCGAGCGCCTGCGCGAGCAGGTCGCCCTACCGATCTATCCGATCGGCGGCCTGGCACCGACCCAGGTGGCCGAGGCACGCCGTCACGGCGGCCAGGGCATCGCCGCGATCCGCGGACTATGGCCGCTGGCGGCCGATGTGGCGTGAGCGGGGCGGTGGCAACCGCTTCCCGCAGGAGTCAACTGTCATGCAGCCGCGGCGCGCGAAGTGGTGCGCCTTCCGATGGCGCAATGCGTCGGGACTGAAGTCCCTCCCACAGTGATCCTCCGACGAAGCTGGCGCCGTACCTGTGGTAGCGGCTTCAGCCGCAACAGCGGATCTCCGACAGGTCGCGGCTGAAGCCGCTCCTGCGCGAGGGGGAGGAGCGTACGGGACGCCGCTGTTGCGATTTCCCAATCCCCAATCCCCAATCGCGGCTCCTCAGAAACTGATCCAGAAGCAGTCGTACTGCCGGCGCAGGTCCAGCACGGTGGAGGTGGGGGTGATGCTGCCGGCGAGGGTCTGCTGCAGACGCAGGCCGGTCGGATGCGGACGCGATGGCGCCTCGCCGCTGCCGGCATCCGCCGCGGCCGACGTGGCCGTTGTCGCGGACGCGACTGTCGACGACGTGCCGGCTGCAGGAGCGTTGGTCCCGCTGGTGTCCGGCACCACCGGCACGATCGCGACCAGGGGGCGGCGCACGATCGCCTCCAGCCGGTCGAAGATGCGTTGCGCGCCGTCGTCGGAAGCGCCGTTCCACCAATACAGCGCCGACAGCCGGTTGACGTCGCGGGTCTCGACTGCGGTGCGGATCTGCTGGACCAGCACGCTGAGCCGGCGCACGCACTGCGGTGGCGCCAGGGCGGCGGTCTTGCTGCCGACATTGCCGGGCGCGGCCGGTGGCGGCAGGCGGTCGATCGCGCCGACGTCCTCGCAACGGCGATCGCTGAACACGGTGGTGCCGTCGGGGCCGCTGCAGCGGTTCACCCGCTGCGCCGCGGCGGGAGTGGCGAACACGTACAGGCACAGGCACAGAACCAGCAGGATCGGCGGAAGAGCGCGCATCGGCGCAGGGTAGCGGCAGCCGGCGTGACCGCGGAGCGAATGCCTACGAAGGCCGGGATTGGGGATTCGCCAAAGCGAGGCCGCGCGCGCCGCTGTTGCCAATCCCGAATCCCCAATCCCCAATCCCGAGCGGCGACACTCAGCCGGCGGCGATGGCGCCGCGCAGGCGCGCCAGCACGCTGGTGGTCGGCTTGGCCAGGTTGAGCGTGTAGAAATGCAGCCCGGGCGCGCCGCCGTCGATCAGGCGTTGGCACAGCGTGGCGACCACGTCGGCGCCGAAGTCGCGGATGGCCTCGGCATCGTCGCCGTAGGCCTGCATGCGCTTGCCGATCCAGCGCGGGATTTCGGCGCCGCACTGCTCGGAGAAACGCCGCAGCTGGCTGAAGTTGGAGATCGGCATGATGCCGGGCACGATCGGGATCTGCACGCCGAGCTTGCGCACCGCGTCGACGAAGTGAAAGTAGGCGTCGGCGTTGTAGAAGTACTGGGTGATGGCGGCATCGGCGCCGGCGTCGACCTTGGCCTTGAAGTGGCGCAGGTCGCTGAGCGCATCGTTGGCCTGCGGATGCGTCTCCGGATACGCGCCCACTTCCAGGTGGAAGGCGTCGCCGTGCTCGGCGCGGATGAAGGCGATCAGGTCGGCGGCGTAGCGCAGGTCGCCGGGGTGGCCCATGCCGGACGGCAGGTCGCCGCGCAGCGCGACCAGGCGCCGGCAGCCGATGGCGCGGTACAGCTTGAGCAGCTCGCGGATCTCCTCGCGGCTGCCGCCCACGCAGGACAGGTGCGGCGCAGCCTCGAAGCGGTGGTGCTGCTTGAGGTGGCGCACGGTCTCGGAGGTGTAGCTCAGGGTCGAGCCGCCGGCGCCGAAGGTGCAGGACACGTACTCCGGGGCGTAGGCCTTCAGCCGCGCGGCGGTGCGGTCGAGCTGCGCGCGCTGCTCGTCGGTCTTGGGCGGATAGAACTCGAAGCTGATGGCGGTCATGGGCGCAACGCAGCGGGCGGTGTTGCCAGTATATCTCTTCATCCGGATGGATATGCAATAGGCGGTGGCGGCCGCACCTTGGTCAGCCGCCACCGCGCCGCCCGGATCGGCGACGCAGCCCCCTTGCGGCGCGCCGGTGGGCGCGCCGCGTCCGCTCGCAGGCTCAGCGCTTCCACATCCGCGCCTGCCGCGGCGGCAGGCTGAAGGTGTAGCTGCCGCTGGAAATGCGCACCACGCTGCCGGAGCCCAGCGCATCGGTGTAGTCGACGTTCCAGCGCAGCACGCTGCCGTTCATCGGTACGGCAGCGGTGACGGTAGTGCCGCACTTGTTGATGCCGACGATGCCCAGGTCGCCGCGGCGGAACAGCAGGTAGCAGGCGCCGTGCGCCAGCACCTGCATGTCGCGGCCCTGCGCGGCGTTGTGGAAGCCGACCATGCGCTTGAGGTCGTCGCGCTGGTAGGCGTTGACCCAGCGGTTGTCGCCGCTCTCGTTGTTGTCCGAGTACACCATCGGCACGCCGCCGTCGCGGCCGAGCAGGTAGGCGTAGGCCAGGGTCTCGTCGACCGGGTCCATGATCGCGTAGCGGAAGCCGGCGTTGTTGGGGATGTCGTGGGTGATGGCGAAGGTCACCGCACGTGCGCCGGGCAGCGCCTGGCCGTAGGCACCCGGGTCCACCAGCTGGTCCATGCTGCCGCCATAGGCGAAGGCGTTGCGCACCGAGTTGAACAACGGGAAGTCGTAGGCCGCGTGCGGGGTGGCCTGCAGGTACGGCGCCAGGAACTGGTCGTAGTCGGAATTGCCGCTGCCGCCGCCGGTGATGACTTCGCCGAACACCAGCACGCCGGAGCGCACCTGCGCATCGAGCACCTTGTTCAAATGGTCGAAGGTCATGTGCTTGGCCGCATCGATGCGGAAGCCGGTCACGCCCAGTGCCTTCAGCGCCAGCAGGTAGTTGCGCTGCTGCTGCACCACCCAGTCGTTGCCGACCAGGTCCGGAAGGCCGGGATCGTTGCCGCCGCCGCAGATGCGGTAGGTGCGCACCTGGTAGGGATCGTTGTAGTTGGTGATGCATTGCGCCGGGCCGAAATCGCTGGCGCTGAGGAAGTTCTGCGAGAGGTCACCGAACAACCGCAGCGACGCATAGCGCTGCGGATTGGCGGCGTACTGGCCGAGCACCGCGCTGCCCGGGTAGTTCAGGTCCGAGCGCGTGGCCGCTTCGTTGGCCATGTGGTTGAGCACCACGTCGGCATAGGTCTCCACGCCCACCGCCTTCAGTGCCTGCACCATGCTGGCGAAGGCGTCGGTGTCGCCGAGCGGGTTGTCGATCAGGCGCATGTCCTGCGGCTGGTAGCGCGCCCACCAGGCGTCGCCCTGCGAGCGGTAGGCCGGTGCCACCAGCACCTTGCGGTAGCCGGCGGCGGCGATCTGCGCGGCGCGCGCTTCCACGGTGGCGTACGGCCAGTTGAAGGCATGCAGGATGACGTCGGCCTGGGCGCTGGCGGTGGCCAGGAGCAGCAGCAGGCCGAGCAGCAGGCTGCGCCAGCGATGCAGGCGCAGCAGACGATTTGCAGCGGCGGATGGGACGCGCATCGTTCGATCTCCTCGTTGCGTGGGCGCAGGCAGGAACGCCTGCAGGACAGGGGCGTGACGTCGCCGCGGGGCTGGCATGCGGCGGGAGGATGCTAAGCGCGCATCGCGGCGCAACATGCGCGCGCTACATACGTATTCATGGCGACAGCGCGCGAAAGCGGGATCGGCATCCGTTTCCGCACCGACACGCCGCCGATACCGGGTTCCGGCGTGTGCAGCAACGCAGCGGGTGCGCTTTGCTACAGTCGCCGCCCTCACCTGTCGACGCGGAGCCGCACCATGACCAGCGCAGCCTTCTATCCGATCGGAACCCCCGGCGTGCCCTGGGGCCCCGCCGAGAAGGCGGCTTGGCTGGCTACACAGCCGCGCCGGCGCAGCTACCAGGACGAGGTGGTCGCCGCCATCGAAGGCCTGCGCGGGCAGTGGGAGGTGGTCGCGTACGGGGAACTGGCGTATGCGCAGGAGCGTTATCCGCTGCTGGCCTTGCGCAGCCGCAACTGGGACGACGCCTTGCCGTGCATGCTGGTTACCGGCGGCGTGCATGGCTACGAGACCAGCGGCGTGCATGGCGCGCTGCAGTTCGCGCAGCAGCATGCCGACGCGTATGCCGGCCGCGCCAACGTGCTGGTGGCGCCGTGCGTGAGCCCGTGGGCGTACGAACGCATTCACCGCTGGAACGCCGATGCGCTGGATCCCAACCGTTCGTTCCGCGCCGACAGCCCGGCGCAGGAGTCGGCCGCGCTGCTGCGCCTGGTGGCGCCGCTGCGCGATCGGGTGCGCATGCACATCGACCTGCACGAGACCACCGACAGCGACGAGTCCGAGTTCCGTCCGGCGCTGGCCGCGCGCGATGGCATCGCCTACGAGCCGGGCGGCATTCCCGACGGGTTCTACCTGGTCGGCGACAGCGAGAATCCGCAGCCGGCGTTCCAGCAGGCGGTGCTGGCCGCGGTGGCGCAGGTCACCCATATCGCACCGGCCGATGCCGCCGGCGAACTGATCGGCACGCCGCTGGCCGCGCCGGGGGTCATCAACTATCCGGTGAAGCGGCTGGGCCTGTGCGCGGGCATCACCGACGCGCGCTACACCACCACCACCGAGGTATACCCGGACAGCGCCAGCGCGACGCCGGAGCAGTGCAATGCCGCGCAGGCGGCGGCGGTGCGCGCGGCGATCGATTACGCCTTGGCGCATCCCTAACCGGAAGCGTGGTGCGTAGCATCCGTAGGAGCGGCTTCAGCCGCGACGGCATTGCCGGTAACGCCCGTCGCGGCTGAAGCCGCTCCTATCCTGGTTTCCCATGCTGAGGCTGATGCGCCAGATACGCATCGGGATCTGGCGGCACGGTGGGCACCGGCCGTGCCGCGCGCTACGCTTGTCCGCCCTCGTTCGCCAAGTCCGCCATGTCCATCGTCCTCACGCCGTTCGCCCGCACGCGCCTGTTCCCGCGCGATGGCCGCCGCAATGCGATCCAGGACTGCACGCCGGAACAGTTCGAGCAGCATCTCAACGCGCACGCGCCGCTGCAGGTGCTCGACGGCTACGCGCCATTCTGCAAGTTGCACGTGCACCGCAACTGGACCTCGACGCGCTGCCTGACCGTGCCGATCACCGACGCCAACCGGCGCCTGCTGCGTTCCGGCTACGAGGCGCGCAGTCGCGAGGAACTGCCGGTACTGGTGCGCTGGTTCGAAGGGGTCGAGCCGCCGGTGGCGGAGTACCTGCTGCCCATCCTCTACAGCCGCGAACAACTCGCCCACGAGGGCGCGCCGATCGAGGCGGACTGGGGCGTGGTCGGTTGCCTGTACACCGCCGAGCCGCAGGAGATCCCGATGGCGCCGATCACCATGCTGCGCAATGCGCTGGGCGTGGAGGAGGGTGGCTCCGGCGTTCCGTTGGATCGCGACGCCTATCGACGCAGCGTGGCGTTCTGGGAATACAACGCCAACTGGCGGCCGTAAGCCCGGCTCGCACGTGTCGATGCCCAGCACGCCGGAAGATGCGTGCGACGGCGATACGCGCGTCGCGGCTTACAGGGCGGCGGCGCGTTCGCCCAACGCTTCGGCCATCCGCCGCGTCGCCTCGCCCCGGTCCACAGGGACGACCAGCAACGGATAGCTGTCGCTGTCGATGTCGAGATGGATCAGTGCCATGCCCTGCGCGTGCAGGCAGCGCGCCGCGAGCGTCAGCGCCTCTTCGTTGCGTGTCTGCGATGCGGCCAGTGGCGACAGCACGTTCCGCATGCCCGCCAGGGGCCGCAGTTCGCCCAGCGCGTGGGCGAGGTCGGCGGCGTCCACTTTCCAATCCACCTCGGTGCACAAGCGCCGGGCGATCAACCCGTCGACCAGGGCTAGCCACGGAGTGACCTGATGGGGCTCTTCGATGCCGCGCTCGAACAGCGATTCTTCGAACCGCTGCAGATAGCGCGCCGGCGCCTCCACGGCGAGCGCAACGTCGTCGCCCAGGTCGTGGTCTTCGGGCGCAACCGTGTCGCAGATGGACGTCCAGCTGTCGCGGGCAGGGTGCATGGCCTCTCTCCTTGTACGGGCCATTGTCGATGCACCGTCGTGCCGGCAGCAACACCGGGCTGCCGTGGCCGCACCGGGGGCGCCGTCCGTTCGCGTGCGGCTTGCTCGCATACCGCGCGTACCTCGCCGGTATCCGCATGGCTCGTCCCTCATGCCGTCGCGCTTGTGTATGCCGACACGCAGTGCTGCACCAGTGCACGCAGCTGTTCACTGGCGCATGCATACAGGAGAAAACCACGCGCGATCGGCCGCTTTGAACGCGAACACCCGTCCGTTCATCGGCCTGGCGCGGGATGGCCATCAAGTTTGCGGGCGACGGGACGATAGCGATGGGGTGGGCCGCCATGCAGCCGCGCCGGGACGTGATGCCCGGCCGCGCGTCGTGGCCCGGTGGGGAAGGCGTCCCGGGCAGATCATCGGCAACGGACACGGCGCGCTCGCGCCGCGCGCTGCGGTGAGCTGCCGCGTGGCGCGTTCCCCGCGACCGTATTCCCTCTCCCCGCCAAGGAAGCCCTCATGTCCACTCCGTCGCCGCATCGCCGTCGCGGCAGCGTCGCCAAACGCCTGATGCTGGGTACCGGCCTGCTCGCGCTCGCCTGTTTCGGCCTGACCGCGATGATCATCTACTGGCGCAGCAGCGATGCATTGCTGTCGACCTCGCGCACCAGCATCGAGAACCTGGCGCAACTGGAAGCGCAGCGCGTGTCGCGCGAGATCGGCGTTGCCTTCGACGCCAGCGACGCGCTGGCCAACAGCTTCCGCGTGCAGCACGCCGTTGGTTTGTCGCGTGCCACCGCCACTGCGGTGTTGCGCAGCCAGCTCGACGCGCATCCGCAATGGCTGGGCATCAGCACGATGTGGGAGCCGGACGCGTTCGACGGCAACGACAAGGCCTTCGTCGGTGCCGAGGGCCACGATGCCACCGGCCGCTACATGACCTGGTGGTCGCGGCAGAACGGCAAGCTGGTGCGCGAGGCGCTGCGCGACTACGAAAAGCCCGGCGACGGCGACTGGTACCTGCTGGCGCGCAATACGCACAAGCCGGTGGTGATCGAGCCGTACTACTACCCGGTGGCCGGCAAGGACACGTTGATGACCACGCTGGCCACGCCGATCCTGGAGAACGGCCGCTTCCTGGGTGTGGTTACCGTCGACTTCACCCTGGATACGCTGCAGCAGCGCATCGCCGCGCTGCGGCCGATGGGCGAGGGCTACGCCAGCCTGTTGTCGCCGTTGGGCATGGTGATGGCCAGCCGCGATCCGCAGCAGGTCGGCAAGACCCGCAACGACGCCTGGTCCAAGGACATGCTCGCGCGCGTGGCCAAGGGCGAGGTGGTATTCGACCATCGCCGCGCCGACGGCGAGGATGCATTGAACGTGTTCGTGCCGCTGAAGATCGGCGATGCGCCGCAGGCGTTCGCGCTGGGTATCTCGGTGCCGTATGCGCTGGTCATGGCCAAGGCGCGTGCGCTGTTGTGGACCATCGCCGCGGTCGGCCTGCTCTCGGCGTTGTTGCTGAGCGGTGCGCTGTACCTGTTGCTGCGCCGGCAGGTGCTCGATCCGCTGGCCGAGGCGGTGCGCGTGTCCTCGGCGGTCGCCGCCGGGCGCCTGGACAGCCAGGTCCGCCACCGTCGCGACGACGAACTGGGCCAGCTGCTGGATGCGATGGGCAGCATGCAGACGCAGTTGCAGGCGGTGATGCAGGCCCAGGCGGAGATGGCGCAGCGCCACGACGCCGGCGAGATGAGTTACCGGATGGACGCCGAGCGCTTCCCCGGCGAATACGGGCGCATGGTCCACGGCACCAACGCGCTGGTCGCCGCGCACGTGGACGTGCAGCGGCGCCTGGTCGAGGTGATGTCGCAGTACGCGATCGGCAACATGCAGGTGGACATGGAACCGCTGCCGGGCGAGAAGGCGGCGATCACCGAGGCAATGCGCACCACCAAGCACAGCCTGCAGGCGATCAACCAGGCCATCACCGAACTGGCGCAGGCCGCGGCCTCCGGCGACTTTTCCCGGCGCGGCGATGCCGAACGCTTCCAGTACGACTTCCGCGGCATGGTGGTCGGGCTGAACCGGCTGATGGAGCTGACCGAAGGCAATCTCTCGGCCTTGTCGGCGCTGTTGCGCGCCGTGGCGCAGGGCGACCTCACCGCGCGCATGCACGGCGAATTCCATGGCGTGTTCGCGCAGATGCGCGACGACGCCAATGCCACCGTGGAGCAGCTGACCGGCATCGTCGGTCGCATCCAGCAGGCCACCACCGCGATCAACACCGCCGCCGGCGAGATCGCGGCCGGCAATGACGACCTGTCGCGGCGTACCGAGCAGCAGGCGGCGAATCTGGAAGAGACCGCGGCCTCGATGGAGGAGCTGACCTCCACGGTGAAGCAGAACGCCGAGCATGCGCACCAGGCCAATCGCCTGGCGCAGGACACCGCCGGTGTGGCGTCGCGCGGTGGCGCGGTGGTCGAGCAGGTGGTGGAGACCATGACCGGCATCGCCGCCGCGTCGAAGAAGATGGCCGAGATCATCGGTGTGATCGACGGCATCGCCTTCCAGACCAACATCCTGGCGCTCAACGCCGCGGTGGAAGCCGCGCGCGCCGGCGAGCAGGGTCGCGGCTTCGCGGTGGTGGCGAGCGAGGTGCGTGCGCTGGCGCAGCGGTCGGCGACCGCGGCACACGAGATCAAGGGCCTGATCGACACCTCGGTCGGCAAGATCGACGACGGCACCGCGTTGGTGAACGGCGCCGGCGACACCATGCGCGAGGTGGTGGCCAGCGTGCGCCGGGTCACCGACATCATGAGCGAGATCGCCGCCGCCTCGCAGGAACAGAGCGCCGGCATCGAACAGGTCGGCAAGACCATCGTGCAGATGGACGAGGTGACCCAGCAGAACGCCGCGCTGGTCGAGGAGGCCACCGCGGCGGCGCGGGCGATGGAGGAGCAGGCCGAGGAACTGCAGCGCGCGGTGGCGTTGTTCAAGCTCGCGGCACCATCGCCGGGCGGCCTGGGGACGTCGGGCCGGACGCGGCTGGAGCTGGTGTCGTGAGGGCTGTGCGCACGGGTGTGCTGCTGCTGGCGTTGGGCACCGCTGCACCGGCCTGGGCCGGGACCGCCAGCGCGAATCTGGCGGCGACCTCGAACTACGTTTCGCGCGGCTTCGAACAGAGCTGGGGCCGGCCGGTGCTGCAGGGCGGGCTGGACGTGGCCGCCGACAGCGGCTGGTATGCCGGCACCTGGGCGTCGGGCGTGAGTTCGTACTTCATCGAAGGCGGGCACGTGGAGTGGGACGTGTATGCCGGCTATGCGGCCAGCCACGGCGACTGGGGCTGGCGCGCCGGCGTCTACCACTACGCGTATCCCGGCGCGCGCATGAGCGCCAGCGGCACCCGCTACGACTACGGCGAAGCCATCGTCGCCGGGCACTGGCGGACGGTGGAGCTGTCCTATGCCAGCACCTGGACGCGCGACTACTTCGGCTACAACAGTGCCACGCTGGGCGTCGGCCAGGGCCAGCACTCGCGCGGCTCCAGCTATCTGGCGCTGGACGCCACGCTACCGCTGGCGTCGGACTGGCAGGCGAGCATGCATGCGGGCCATCAGCACGTGCGCAACTTCGCCGACTACGGCTGGACCGACGCGCGCGTAGGCCTGAGCCGCACCTGGCGCGGCACCGAGTTCGGGCTGGCCTATTCGCGGGCCTGGAACAGCGCCGGGGTCTACCGCCGCTACACCACTGGCGTACGGGATGGCGACGGCCGGGTGCATGTCACCAATCCGATCGACGGCGCCTGGTCGTTCACCATCAAGCGCAATTTCTCGCTGTAGCCGGGTGGCGATCAGCCGTCGACGGACGGCGCGAACGCCTCCACGGCGAGCCGGTCCAGGTAGTCGCGCAGGCGTTGTTCGCGTTGTGCCGGGTCGCTCGGTAGCGGGCGCGCCTGCGTGCCGCTGCTGCCGCGCGCATGCACGCGCGGATACGGCTGTGCCGGCACCGGCACGCCGAGGAAGGCGCACAGCGGTTCCCAGCCGCTCTGCGCGTCGGTGTCGAGTACCAGCAGGCGATGTGCCGGGAAGTTGGCCATGACGGCCTGGTTCCAGCGGTGGAAGTAGTCGGTCATGAAGCCGCGATCGTCGATGCGCGTGGCGAATCCGCGGCGCAGGAACTGGCTCAGACGTTGGCCATCGGGGCCGAACAAGGCCGGCACGCTGCCGTCGCTGGCGAAGATGGTGCTGCGCACAGAATCGAACCACGCATCGGCATCGCGCACGGTCAGGATCACCTGGGCCTGCGGATAGCGTGCGACCAGCTCGGGCCAGAAGCAGCAGCCGGGATAATCGACGGTGGCGGTGTAGCCGGCGAACAGCGCTTCCCAATCCGCCTGCCCGTCGATCGCCGCGTCCCACAGCGGCAAGGCCTGGCGCAGGTTCGCGGCCAGTTCCATGGCGTGATAGCAGCGGCCCAGGCCCAGATGCTCCAGCGCCACTTTCAGCGACAGGGTACCGGTGCGGCCGAGGCCGGCGCCGATGATGCGCAGGCTCATGCGGACGCCCCTGCGCCCTGCGCCAGCCACTGCGCGGCCTCGCGGCCCAGCTCTGCCTGCGCGCGCGCCTCATAGTCGGCGGCGACGGCTGCCGGCAACAGCGTGCGCCAGCGGCCGCTGCGGCCCTGGTTGAAGAAGGCCTTGCCGCCCTCGCGCCACAGCCCGGCGCCCTGCGGCACGTAGCGTGCGGCGTGTTGGCGCATGTAGCCGAACTGGCAGTGCGCCAGGATCGTCTCCCAGGTCGCCTCGCGTACCGGGATCTCCAGGAACGTGGCGATGCGCCGCACCTGTGCGGGCAGATCCTCCAGCAGGTCGGCGTAGTGCACCAGCAGCACATTGGGCTGCGCGCGCTGCTGCCACCAGCTGCGCACGCCTTCCCAGAACGGCCAGAACGGCGCGCCGTCGTGGGCCAGCCAATGCGCCACATAGGCGTCCACGGGCAGGCTCGGTGGCGGCACCACGCGCAGCTTGCCGGGTTCGGCCGCGCCGGCGTCCAGCCGCGCCTGCGCATCCTGGCTGACCGCGCATTGGTGGTCGTACAGACTGAGCGCGATGTCGCGGCCATCGCGGCCGATGTACAGATACTTGGCGCGATCGCTGACCGCCAATGCATCGGCCGGCAAATGGGTCTTGATGAAGCGCCGGTGGGCCTGCGCCTGCAGCAGCGCGAGCTTGCTGGCGCGGTCCGGGTACACGCCGTCCAACCATGGCGAGATCGCCGATACGTCGACGTCCGCCGCGCCCTCGAACAACAACTGCGCGACGATCTGCTGCAGCCAGGTGGTGCCAGCCTTTGCGTAGCTGGCAATGACGATGTCGCCGTCGCGGAAGGCCAGCGCGTTCCAGGCAGCCGAATCGAAAAAGCGGTTGGGATATTCCCGGGTCTTGGCGAAGGCGGCGGGATCAGCCATGCGGGGCTTCCGGTGTGGGAGCGAGGGGCGCCGTCGCGATAGGCGACTGGCGGGGCGGGGCTGCCGTGCGCGGGCGCAGGGCGATGCGGACATCGAGTGGACGCAGCACCAGCGCCGGATACGGCCGCGGCTGCGCATCCGCAGCCAGCTGCAGCATGCGCTCGCGCAGCAGGCCGGCCACGACCACGGTCATCTGCACCAGCGCCAGTTGGCTGCCGATGCAACTGCGCGGGCCGCCGCCGAAAGGGAAGTAGGTGTAGCGCGCCGGCGCATGTGCGGGGTCCAGCCAGCGTGCCGGCATGAAGCGATCCGGCGCGGCGAAGTGGCGCGGATCGCGCTGCACCACCCATTGGCTGACGACCAGTTGGGTGCCGCGCGGCACCGCGAAGCCCTCCAGCGTGGTGTCGCGTTGCGCGATGCGCGCGGTCATCCACGCCGGCGGATACAGGCGCATGGCTTCCTTCACGCAGGCGCGGGCCAGCGGCAGGCGTTCGACCAGCGCGTCGTCCCAGGCCGTGGCGGACGCGCTGTCGAGGCCGGGCAGGGCATCGGCTTCCTCCGCCACCGCCTGCGCGATCGAGGGATGCTGGGCCAGCAGCAGCAGCGTCCAGGTCAGGCCGGCCGCCATCGGCTCCAGCGCCGACATCAGCATCGCCGCCGCTTCGTCGCGGCACCAGTCGCCCTGGCCCTGCGGATCGTCGCGCTGCAGCAGCTCCAGTACCGAAGCGCCTGTGCCTGCTGAACGCGGCGACACCAGGATCTGCGTCAGCGCGCTGTCCAGTTCGCCGCGTGCGGTACGCAGTCGCCGCTTGCCGGCACTCGGCCACCAGGCCGGTGCCGCCGACGGCGTGCGCGTCTGCTGCAGGATCGCATCGACCATCGGCAGCATTCGCAGCAGTGCCGGCGCGTGCGCCGTGTCGCCGAGCAGGAAACCGGCGCCCAGTTGCGCACAAAGCGCCGTCATCGTCAGGCGCAGATCCTGGGCGTGGGCGCTGTCATTGCTCGCTTGCAACAACGCTTGCGTGGCAGCGAGCGCCTGCCCGGCGTAGTCGCGCACCAGGCTGGCGCGGAACGCGGGCTGCAGTGCCTGGCGCTTGTGCCGCCAGGCCTCGCCCTCGCTGTTCATCACCGATCCCGGGAATGCGGTGCGGCGCGCACGCGGATCCGGATCCGATTTGGCATAGAGGCTGCCGTCGTCGCCGAGCACCGTGGCAATGGCAGCCGGTGCCGCGATCAGATAGGTGCGCTCGGCGATCTGCACTACGTCGCCATGCTCGCGTGCGCTGCGTTGCAGGAATTCCAGGGGGTCGGCGGCGAAGGCCTGCCGATTGCCGAACGCCCAGTGCCCGCGCGGCCCTGGTGGCAGTCGCTGCGCTTCTGTCACGCGAAGATCCGCATGGTGACGCGCCGCGAGACGGAAGCTTGCATGTGTCGCATCGCGAACGAAGCGCGTGGCCGCGCGAAGAAAAGCGCCGCGAGAGGGGGGCGATTGCCCCCTCTCGCACAGGCACGCCACACGACGGTGGCGGGAAGGTCAGTAGGTGTAGATGTAGCCGAGCTTGCGGCCGCCGAGGCCCTGCACCCAGCGCGACAGCGAATCAAAAAGGCGTTTCATGGCGATACTCCTGATTGAACGGGGGATCTGTTGCGGTTGTCGCGTCTGTCACCGTGACAGACGCGGGAAAAGCATCCCTGCTTGGGTGTGGCGACGCAAGCGAAAGACTGAAGCGCGGCCAACTGCAATGCCCATGTCATCTGCGGCGCCGTGCCGTGTATTGCACGCAACCGCCGTTCATTGCAGCGCCTGGTATGCACGGCGTTGCCCTGTGCGACGCGCCATCCCGTCGCATCAGTGCGTGCTATCGTCGCGCCACTTCGGCAACGAGTGGCTACGGATGCCCGTGACCCACGACTACGACCGCCTGGCCGCGATCTACGACCGGTTCTACGATCGCTGGCCCGACGTCGTCACGCAGCAGTGCGTCGGTGTCCTAGCCGAGCTGGCCGCGGGCCGTGCGGCACTGGAACTGGGCATCGGCACCGGCCGCCTCGGTTTGCCGCTCGCGCATCGCGATGTGCCGGTCACCGGCATCGACAACGCGCCGGCGATGCTCGAGGCGTTGCGCGCCAAACCCGGCAGCGAACGCCTGCAACTGGTCTGCGCCGACTTCGCCGACATGCCCGTGTTCGGGCCGTTCGGCCTGATCTATGCGGTGGCGGCATTCGGTTATCTGCTGACTCAGGCCGAGCAGTTGCGTTGCATGGTCAACGCGGCGCGCTGTCTGGCGCCGGACGGGCGTCTGTTGATCCAGACCGCGGTGCCGGGCGCAGAGGTGTTCGACGGCGGCGGCAAGGTCAGCCAAGTGCTGGACGTACCGGATACCGACGGCGACGGCGCGGCGGTGATGCTGGTCTGCTCGCAGCCCGATCCGCTGCAGCAACGCATCGACCAGCGCGTGGTGGTGCTGGGTGAGTCCGGCACGCGCATCTTCAGCGAGCGCCGCCGCTACGTGTGGCCGTCCGAATTGGACCTGATGGCGCAGATCGCCGGCCTGCGTCTTGAGGCGCGCTGGAGCGACTGGGCACGTGCGCCGTATCACGCGCGCAGCCGCATCCAGATTTCGGTGTACGTGGCGGCTGGCGAGCGCAGGATCTGAAAGACTTGCGCCGTCTCAGGCACTAGATGGCGATGTCCGGTGTGTGCGTTGCGGAATCTGCAGTGGGGCCATGTCACCTTTGGCGCCTGCGTGTCCATGCCGATGCGATACCGGTCGATACCGTTGGTGTCATGGGCGAACCGCGCCTGCAGCCGCGCCGCATCGTGCTTGGTCTGGTCGACGCTCGTGCCACGACCAAGCACGGTGCGATTGGCTTCGCGATCGCCAGTTTGCTGCGGGAGTCACTCAGCATTTCATCTTCCGGCAGCGAAGTGCCGCGCTAGCAGGCGCGAGGGGGCGCAGTTGTAGCAAATCAGTCGGGGTGGGGCTTCGCGCGCCCATGTCCCTGTCAGCATCGCATCGATCAGGTTGGCGCGCCGGCCTTGATGTTAGGCATTGCGTGCATAGCCTGCCTCGCGTTGCGCGCGGATCGCCAGGACAAAGACGGTATCCAGCGCAACCACGTATCGGTAGAGGGCAATATATCCGTGAGCGCCTTGGCCAATGACCAGTTCACGCACATCATGGCGCGTCAGCCGGCCGATCAGCGGATTGTCCGTCAGCACGTTCGATGCGCTGACGATCTCGCTCAGACGCTCTTGGATATGTTCGGCTTCGTGTTGTTCCAGATGGCCGATGATGCGCCGTAGGTCCTCGTTGACAGATGGCAGGAACTCGACGTGCGCCATGCTATTTCGCGAACTTGCGGGGGACGGGAGGGGGAGTGTCCTTGCCCTCAATGCGTTCCATCAGATAACGACGCATCTCGTCCCAGGGAATGCTCTCGCCGGTCTCGAGGAATTGGCCCCAACGGCGCTCGGCCTCTGCATGGAAGTCGACGCGCCGCTCGGCCAGCTCGGCCTTCTCGGCAATGGCTTCCAGGATGAAGTTGTGCGACGTGGTGCCGGCCGCTTCCGCAGCCTTGGCGATGCGGGCCTTGAGCGCGTCCGGCAGGCGGATGGTGGTGGTGCTCATGGGGAGCTCCAGGCGATTGGTGTGGAATCAATGTAGCACAGGTGTGGTACAGGCGGCCTGGCCGGACAGCCGCCTTCGGTCAGCTTGGCGGAAAGTCCGTTTGGAGCAGGGATTGGCTCAGCGATGCCGGCAGTTTTCGCTCGATACGAATTCCTAGCCTCCCGAGCATGTTCCTAGCCTCCCGACCATGCGCTCGCAGCACCGACCGCACAAAAAACGGGCGCCTCGCGGCGCCCGTTCTTGTCTGCATGGCGATGTCTTGCCAACGGCTCAGTAGCGGTAGTGCTCCGGCTTGAACGGGCCGTCGACCGGCACGCCCAGGTAGGCGGCCTGCGCGTCGGTGAGCTTGGTCAGCTTCACGCCGATCTTCTCCAGGTGCAGGCGCGCCACTTCCTCGTCCAGCTTCTTCGGCAGGCGGTATACCTGCTTCTCGTAGCTGTCCTTGTTCTGCCACAGGTCGATCTGCGCCAGGGTCTGGTTGGCGAAGCTGTTGGACATCACGAAGCTGGGGTGGCCGGTGGCGCAGCCCAGGTTGACCAGGCGGCCTTCGGCCAGCAGGAAGATCGCATTGCCGTTGGGCAGCACGAACTTGTCCACCTGCGGCTTGATGTTGATCTTCTGCACGCCCGGCAGCTTGTACAGCGCCTCGACCTGGATCTCGTTGTCGAAGTGGCCGATGTTGCAGACGATGGCCTGGTCCTTCATCTGCGTCAGGTGCTCGATGCGGATGATGTCCTTGTTGCCGGTGGTGGTGACGTAGATGTCGGCCTGGCCGAGGGTGTCCTCGACGGTGTTGACCTCGAAGCCTTCCATCGCCGCCTGCAGCGCGCAGATCGGGTCGATCTCGGTGACGATGACGCGGGCGCCGTAGGCGCGCAGGCTGTGCGCCGAACCCTTGCCGACGTCGCCGTAGCCGCATACCACCGCGACCTTGCCGGCCAGCATCACGTCCATCGCGCGCTTGAGGCCGTCGGCCAGCGATTCGCGGCAGCCGTACAGGTTGTCGAACTTGCTCTTGGTCACCGAGTCGTTGACGTTGATCGCCGGGATCAGCAGGGTGCCGGCTTCGGCCAGCTGGTACAGGCGGTGCACGCCGGTGGTGGTCTCTTCGGAGACACCCTTCCAGTCCTTGACCACGCGGGTCCAGTAGCCCGGGCGCTCCACCGCCACGCGCTTGAGCAGGTTCTTGATCACCTGCTCCTCGTGCGAGGACGCCGGTTCGTCGACCCACTTGGAGCCGTTCTCCAGCTCGTAGCCCTTGTGGATCAGCAGGGTCACGTCACCGCCGTCGTCCACCACCAGCTCCGGCCCGGTCTGGGTGCCGTCGGGCAGGGTGAAGGTCAGCGCGTCGAGAGTGCAGTCCCAGTATTCCTCCAGGGTCTCGCCCTTCCAGGCGAACACGGGGGTGCCGGTGGCGGCGATCGCCGCGGCGGCGTGATCCTGGGTGGAGAAGATGTTGCACGAGGCCCAGCGCACGTCGGCGCCGATGTCCTTCAGCGTCTCGATCAGCACCGCGGTCTGGATGGTCATGTGCAGCGAGCCGGTGACGCGCACGCCGGCCAGCGGCTTGGCGGTGGCGTACTGGCGGCGGATCGACATCAGGCCCGGCATCTCGTGCTCGGCGATGTCCAGTTCCTTGCGGCCCCAATCGGCCAGGGAAATGTCGGCGACCTTGTAGTCGCCCTCGGTGGAAAAGCGCTTGAGTGCAGCGTTCATCGATAAAGCTCCGGTCAATGGCGAGAAACTCGCGAAGTCCGGGCGCCGTTGTCGCTCAAGCCTCGCGCCGAGCCTGGCCGGATCTGGAGACGGGGAACGCGGTCTCGATCCGGTCGCAGCGCCCCTCGGCGCAAGGGGTAACCGATTATAGCGGCTGCCGCGTGTGGCGCTTGAACACGCGGTCAGAACATGGATGACACGCCCAGGCCCAACCATCGACAGGGGGCGCTCGACGCCGGCCCTGCAACCTTCGTCGGTTCGTTCGATGGGAAGGAGAGGGGAGAGATGAACCAGATCACAGTGCGCGGGCGCCGCCGCGTCGCCAGGCCGGTCTGCGGCCTGCTGTGCGCGGCCCTGGCCGCCGCCGGCAGCGCCGCCGCCAACGCGGCCTCGGCACCTGCGGCGGCGGCCACCGCCGATCCGGCCAACAGCGGCTATCAACTGCCGTCGGCGCCGCTGCAGGCCATCGTCGATGCGCCGCGGCCGCCGCAGTTGTCGCTGAGTCCCCGGCGCGATCTGGCGGCGATGCTGCAGCTCCCCGCGCTGCCCGGCATCGCCCAGGTCGCGCAGCCGGAACTCAAGCTCGCCGGGCTGCGCATCCATCCGCGCACCCGCTCGCAGAGCCGGTTCGTCTTCGGCGAAAAACTGTGGTTGCTGCGCATCGCCGACGGCAGCGAGCTGCGCATCGACGGCCTGCCGTCGCCGCTGTCGATCGCCGGCATGGCCTGGGCGCCGGACCAGCGTCATCTGGCCTTCAACCGGATCGACGCACGCAACGGTGCCAACGAGCTGTGGGTGGTGGACATCGCCGCGCAGCGAGCGCGGCGGGTCGCCGAGCGGCTGAACACGGTGTCCGGCGACGGTTACGCGTGGATGCCCGACAGCCACCAGTTGCTGGTGCTGCTGCAGCCGCAAGAGCAGGGCGCGGCGCCGCCCGCCGATGCAGTGCCGACCGGGCCGGCGGTGCAGCAGACCGCGGGCGGTGGCGCCACCGCCTTGCGCACCTATCAGGACCTGCTGAAGAACGAGGCCGACGCGCGCCAGTTCGACGATCAACTGCGCGCGCAGCCGGCGCTGGTCGATGTCGACGGGCAGGTGCAGCGCATCGCCAACCCGGACCTGTACCTGTCGCTGGCGCCGTCGCCGGACGGCCGCTATCTGCTGGCGCAGCGCCTGCAGCGGCCGTTCTCCTACCTGGTGCCGGCCAGTGGCTTCCCGCGCACCATCGAGGTGCTCGACCGCGCCGGCAAGCCGGTGCACACGGTGGCGCAGCTGCCGCTGGTGGAAGGCCTGCCGACCGGCAACGACGCGGTGCGCACCGGCGTGCGCGACATCGACTGGCGCAGCGACGCGCCGGCCACCCTGGTCTGGGCGGAAGCCCAGGACGGCGGCGACCCGGCGCGCGAAGCGGCCGTGCGCGACGCGGTGATGATGCAGGCGGCGCCGTTCAAGGCGCCGCCGGTGACGCTGGCGCGCCTGCAGTCGCGCTTTGCCGGCATTGCCTGGGGCCGCGGCGATCTGGCCCTGATCGACGAGTTCTGGTGGAAGACGCGGCAGACCAAGCAGTGGCGCGTGGCCCCGGACCATCCCGCGCAGGCGCCGCAGCTACTGGCGCAGCGTTCGCAGGAGGACCGCTACGCAGATCCCGGCACGCCGGTGACGGAGCGCGATGCCGCCGGCAACCCGCGCCTGTTGATCGCCGCCGATGGCCACAGCCTGTTCCTGCGCGGCGAAGGCGCCTCGCCGCAGGGCGATCGGCCGTTCCTGGACCGCTACGATCTGGACACGCGGAAAAGCACCCGCCTGTTCCAGTCGCAGGCGCCGTACTACGCGGTGCCGCAGGCTCTGCTCGACGACAGCGGTCAGCGCCTGCTGATCACCCGCGAGACGCCGCAGGAGCCGCGCAATTTCTATCGGCTCGACAGCGCGAACGCCGAGCCGGTGGCGCTGACCCGCTTCACCCATCCCACGCCGCAGTTGCGCGACGTGCACAAGGAGCAGATCCGCTACCGGCGCAAGGACGGCGTGGAACTGACCGCGACCCTGCTGCTGCCGCCGGGCTACGACGTCAAGCGCGACGGCCCGCTGCCGATGCTGATGTGGGCCTATCCGGGCGAGTTCAAATCTGCCGACGCCGCCAGCCAGGTCACCGATTCGCCGTATCGGTTCAATGCGATCGGCTACTGGGGGCCGCAGGCGTTCCTGGCGCTGGGCTATGCGGTGCTCAACGACCCGTCGATGCCGATCGTCGGCGAGGGTGCGCGCGAACCCAACGACACCTATGTCGAGCAACTGGTCGCCGATGCGCAGGCGGCGGTGGACGAGGTGGTGCGGCGCGGCGTCGCCGATCGCGATCGCATCGCCATCGGCGGGCATTCCTACGGCGCCTTCATGACCGCCAACCTGCTCGCGCATACCCGCCTGTTCAAGGCCGGCATCGCCCGCAGTGGCGCCTACAACCGCTCGCTGACCCCGTTCGGCTTCCAGTCCGAGGAGCGCACCTATTGGCAGGCGCAGCCGGTGTACCAGGCCATGTCGCCGTTCAACTACGCCGACCGGATCAAGGATCCGCTGCTGCTGATCCACGGTGCCGAGGACAACAACTCCGGCACCTTCCCGATCCAGAGCGAGCGCATGTACGCGGCGATCAAGGGCAACGGCGGCACTGCGCGGCTGGTGATGCTGCCCAACGAGGCGCATGCCTACCGTGCGCGCGAATCGGTGATGCAGATGCTGGCCGAGAGCGAGCGCTGGCTGCGCACCTATCTGGGGCCGGCGCCCACGCCGACTGCGGCAGGCGCTGTGTCGCGCTGAGTCGTGCCTGTGCCACGGCCGCACGTTTTCGTGCAGCCGTGGCACAGGGCACTGCCGTGCGGCGCAAATGGTTCGCTTTGAAACCGTCGCCGCGGCCGACGGGACGCGATCCCTTTTCGGTTAGGCTTGCGGCGCCCCCACTGCCGAGCCATGCGTTTCCCGATGAACGAGTCCCGCAGCAGTATCGTTTTCGCCACGCCCGACCTTCCCTTGCGCGACGACGTGCGCCGCCTCGGCGCCCTGGTGGGCGACCTGCTCGCCGAACAGGTCTCGGCGCAGTTCCTGGACGAGATCGAACGCATCCGCACCACCGCGATCGCACGCCGCGAGCGCGCCGCACCGCTGTCCTCGCTGAGCGAGCAGCTCGCCGGCCGCGCGCCGCGCGACGCCGAGGCGCTGGTGCGCGCCTTCAGTACCTACTTCCAGGTGGTCAACATCGCCGAGCGCGTGCACCGCATCCGCCGCCGCCGTGACTACCAGCGCAGCAGCGCCGACACACCGCAGCCGGACGGC
Organism: Xanthomonas sp. 3498; assembly: GCF_014199795.1. Taxonomy (NCBI): domain Bacteria; kingdom Pseudomonadati; phylum Pseudomonadota; class Gammaproteobacteria; order Lysobacterales; family Lysobacteraceae; genus Xanthomonas; species Xanthomonas sp. 3498. The sequence goes on along the minus strand of NZ_JACHOH010000003.1, from coordinate 455,076 downwards.
CTGCACGACGCCTTGCGCCGGCTCAAGGCGCAGGGCGTCGGCATCGACGAGCTGCGCGACTGGCTGCCGCGCATCGACGTCGAGCCGGTGTTCACCGCGCACCCGACCGAGGCGGTGCGGCGCGCGCTGCTGGAGAAGGAACAGTTGATGGTGGCCAGCCTGGTCGACAACCTCGACGGCCTGCGCACCCCGGGCGAGCGCGCCACCGACGCGGCGCGTTTCCGCATGGCGCTGACCGCCTCGTGGCAGACCGCCGACTCCTCGCCGGTGCGCCCCACCGTGGAGGACGAGCGCGAGCACGTCGGCTTCTACCTGACCCAGGTGCTGTACCGGGTGATCCCGGTGATGTACGAGACCCTGGAGCACGCCATCGAGGAGACCTACGGGCAGGCGCTGACCCTGCCGCGGCTGCTGCGCTTCGGCACCTGGGTCGGCGGCGACATGGACGGCAACCCCAATGTGGATGCCGCCACCATCACCGCCACCCTCGACGCGCAGCGGCGCGCGGTGCTGGAGCGTTATCTGAAGGAACTGTGGCAACTGGCCAGCCTGCTCAGCCAGTCGACCACCCTGGTCGCGGTCAGCGCACCGCTGCTGGAGCAACTGGAGCGTTACCGGCAACTGCTGCCGGAGGCCGCCGCGCGCTCGCGGCCGCGCCACGGCGACATGCCCTACCGGTTGCTCAACGACCTGATGCGCGCGCGCCTGCAGGCGACCCTGGACGACGCGCCGGGTGCCTATGCCGCCCCGGCCGAACTGGAAAGCGACCTGCAGTTGATCCTGGACAGCCTGCAGGCCAACAAGGGCCTGCACGCCGGCTGGTTCGCGGTGCGGCGCCTGCTGTGGCGGGTGCGCAGCTTCGGTTTCCACCTGGCGCGGCTGGACGTGCGCCAGGAGTCCAGCGTGCACGCGCGCGCGGTCGCCGCCGCGTTGGACACGCAGGACTGGGACGCGCGGGCGGTGGAGGAGCGCGCGCGCCTGCTCGGTCCTTATGCCGGCGGCGAGCAGAAACTGCCGGCCGCCGACGACGAAGGCAATGCGCGGCTGGACGCGGTGTTCGCCGCGCTCGCCGATGCGCGCGCGCGGCACGGCGCCGACGCGCTGGGCAGCTACATCATCTCGATGGCGCACGACCGCGCCGACGTGCTGACCGTGCTGGCGCTGGCGCGCCGCGGCGGCCTGGTCGATGACGACGGCGCGGTGCCGCTGGACATCGTGCCGCTGTTCGAGACCGTGGACGATCTGCGCGGCGGCACCGCGACCTTGCGTGACCTGTTGGCTGATCCGGTCTACCGCCGCCACCTGGCTGCGCGCGACGACGTGCAGATGGTGATGCTCGGCTATTCCGACAGCGGCAAGGACGGCGGTATCGCCGCCTCGCGCTGGGGCCTGCAGCGCGCGCAAGTGGAACTGCTGGAGGCGGCGGCCGAACTGGGCATCCGCCTGACCTTCTTCCACGGCCGCGGCGGCTCGATCGTGCGTGGCGGCGGCAAGACCACGCGCGCGCTGGAGGCGGCGCCGCGCGGCAGCGTCGACGGACGCCTGCGGGTCACCGAGCAGGGCGAGGTGATCCACCGCAAGTACGGCATCCGCGCACTGGCGCTGCGCTCGCTGGAACAGATGACCGGCGCGGTGCTGCTGTCGAGCCTGCGTCCGCGTGCGGCCGACGCGCGCGAGGCCGGCTGGCGGCCGGTGATGGACCTGGTCGCCGAGCACAGCAGCCAGGCGTACCGCGGCTTCGTCGGCGATGCCGAGTTCATGCGTTATTTCCGCCTGGCCACGCCGATCGACGTGATCGAACGCATGACCCTGGGCTCGCGGCCGTCGCGGCGGCTCGGCCAGGATGCGGCGCTGTCCAACCTGCGCGCGATTCCCTGGGTGTTCGCCTGGAGCCAGGCGCGCGCGGTGATTCCGGGCTGGTACGGCGTGGGCAGCGGCCTGCAGGCGGCGGTGGACGCCGGCCACGAGGACGCGCTGCGCGCGATGGCCGCCGACTGGCCGTTCTTCCGCACCTTCCTCGACGACATCGCCATGGTCCTGTCCAAGGGCGACCTCAACATCGCCGAGATGTTCTCGCGCCTGTCCGGGCCGCTGCACGAGCGCTTCTTCCCGCGCATCCGCGACGAGCTGGCGCTGACCAAGGGCTGGGTGAAGACGCTGACCGGGCAAACCTCGCTGCTGCAGCACGATCCGCGGCTGGCCTTGTCGATCCGCCTGCGCAACCCCTACATCGACCCGATCAGCGTGCTGCAGGTGGACCTGCTGCAGCGCTGGCGCGCCACCGAGGGCGAGGACGAAGACCTGCTGCGGGCGCTGGTGGCCTGCGTCAACGGCGTCGCCCAGGGCGTGCAGAACACCGGCTGAGGCCAGTGTTTCAAGGTGCCGCCGGTCGATGCCGGCGGCTGCCGACCGCGATCCGCTTGCAAGCGGACAAAATTGTCCGATAATGCCGCGCATGGAAATGCGAGCCGATACCGCCCACCGCCGCCGCCTGTTGCTGGACGCCGCCGACGAGGTGTTCTGCGAGCATGGCGTGTTGGCGCCGTTGGAACTGGTGGTGGAGCGCGCCGGGCTCGGCCGCGCCACCCTTTACCGCCATTTCGCCGACCGCACCGAACTGATGGCGGCCCTGCTGGAACGCGGCCTGGACGGCCTGGAGGGCTGCGCGCGCGAGATCGGCACGCGGCCGGACGGGCTGTTCCTGCTGCTGTACGACGTCGCCGAGCACATCGCGATGTCGGCGCCGCTGGCCGACTATTGGCGGTCGATGCCGCGCGAGCATCCGACGATCGCCGCGGCGCATGCGCGGGCGATGGCGATCCTGCTGCCGTACCTGCAGCGTGCGATCGCCGCCGGCCTGTGCCGTGCCGACCTGGACGACCAGGATCTGGGGTTGGCGATGGACATGCTCGGCGCCTGCCAGCGTGGCAGCGACGAAGCCGAGCGCAAGGCGCTGGCGCAGCGGGGGTGCCGCCTGCTGCGCCACGCCCTGGCCACGCCCGCAGCGGCGGCGGACTTGTGAGCCGCGCTGCCGGCGCTGCGCGGCAGCGCGCCGCGGCGGACACGGGCGCGCCCAGACGGCGCTGGCCGCGGCGGCTGGCACGCGCGCTGGCGATGCTGGCGATCCTTGCCGCCAGCCTGTGGGGCGCGCTGTTCCTGAGCTACCTGCCGCATACCGGCGCCGTGGTGCGCTACGGCTCGGCGCTGCTGTGGGCCGCGCTCGGCGCCGCTGCGCTGTGGGGCCTGCGGCATCCGCGCGAGTACCGCGTACTGCCGCTGTTGTTCGCGGTCGGTTGCGCGGGCATGGCGGTGGGCTGGTCGGCGCTGCAGCCGCAGCAGAACCGCGACTGGGCCGACGATGTCGCGCAACTGCTGCAGCCGCAGGTGGACGGGCACGTGGTGACCCTGCACAACGTGCGCAACTTCGCCTGGCGCAGCGACCACGACTACACCCCGCACTGGGAGACCCGCCGCTACGATCTGGACCGACTGGCCTCGGCGGACCTGGCGCTGTCGTACTGGATGGGGCCGGCGATCGCCCACACCCTGGTCTCGTTCGGCTTCGACGACGGCCGTCGCGTGGTGTTCTCGCTGGAGATCCGCAAGGAGCGCGGCGAGGCGTTCTCGGCGCTGGCCGGATTCTTCCGCAATTTCGAGCAGGTGATGGTGGCTGCCGACGAACGCGACATTCTGGCGGTGCGCAGCAACGTGCGCGGCGAGGACGTGTACCTGTATCGGCTCAACCTCTCGCGCGCGCAACTGCGCCAGCTGTTCCTGGGCTACGTGGCGCGGGCGCAGCAATTGCAGCGCACGCCGCGGTTCTACAACACCGCCACCAGCAACTGCACCACCATCGTGTTCGAACTGGCGCGCAAGCTCGATCCCGCGCTGCCGCTCGACGTCCGCCTGCTGCTGTCCGGCTACCTGCCTTCCTACGTCTACGCGCAGCACGGCTTCATGCCCGGCTACAGCCTGGCCACGCTGCGCGCGCGCGGCCGTATCGGCGAACGCGCGCGGGTTGCGGGCGCTGACGCCGACTTCTCCACGCGCATTCGCGCCGGCATTCCCGGCGACGATCCGGCGGCCACGCCATGACCCTGCGCGCACGTCTTGCCCGGTGCGCCGGCACCGGGCTGTTGGCTGCCGCGCTGCTGCTCGGCACCGGCTGCGCGATGGTCAGCGTGCAGTCGCGCAGCGCCGCCGACTACATCGCCACCCAGCGTGGCGACGTCCTCAGCACCGGCAAGCTTAGCGACGCCAGCCTGGAGACGCTGCGCGTGCTCGCGCTCGATCCCAAGACCTGCGAGGCGGACGTTGCGGCCTGCGCCACGCAGCTGCGCGCATTGCAGGGGCTGGACCAGGAGCGGCGGCTGGCGACCCTGTCGGAGCTGTGGGTGCATGCGGCCAACGTGCGCACGCCGCGGCAGGCGAGGGCGCTGGACGATGCGACGCTGCAGGCCTGGCTGGAGGCCGCGCGCTACGCCTACGCCTATCTGTTCTATACCCAGCGTCCGGCCAGCGCGCGCGCGTTCGAGGACCGGCAGACCCAGGTGCGCGACTACTACAACTACGCGGTGCAGCAGGTGGTCGGCGAGCTGTTCCTGCGCTGGCGTGCCGGCAGCGCCAGCGGCGAACTGCACGACGACGACATGCTGCGCACGGCCGGCTGGCAGGTGCGCGCGGACATGGGCAGTTTCCGCCTGCCCGGCGGGGTGGCGCGGCCGGACGCGATGCTGCCGGCGTCGACGCTGCGCTTCGATGGCCTGCGCAGCACCTACCGGCGCGACGGCTTCGGCGCCGAGCTGGTCGCGGAGATCGCACCGTCCAAGGTCGGCGACCCGACCGCGGCAACCGCGGCCAAGACCGCGCCGGACCCGCACGCGCCGGCCTTCAGCGAGATGCCGTATGCGCCGACCACGGTGCTGCTGCGCTTCGACGGCGACAGCCTGGCGCAGGTGCTGGACACCCGCAGCGTGGTGGTCGCGCCCTACGATCCGTACCGCGACGGCGAGGTCGAGGTGCACGGCCAACGCCTGCCGCTGGCGGCCAACTTCACCGCCGCCTACGGCCTGTGGCTGGCCCGTGCCGGCTTCGCGCGGCAGTCGCTGCGCTCGATGCTCGGCCGCGAGGATGGCATCGAGCAGCCGCATCTGTACCTGATGCAGCCGTACGATCCGGACCGGCGCATCATCCTGATGCTACACGGCCTGGCCAGCAGTCCGGAAGCCTGGGTCAACGTCGCCAACGAGTTGATGGGCGACGAGCAGCTGCGCCGCCACTACCAGATCTGGCAGGTCTACTATCCGACCAACATGCCGATCGCCTGGAACCGTGCGCAGATCGACGCGCTACTGCAGCAGACCTTGCGCCATTTCGATCCGCAGGGGCAGGCGCCGGCCTCGCAGCACATGGTGCTGATCGGCCACAGCATGGGCGGGGTGATCGGGCGCCTGTTGGTCAGCGACTCCGGCGACACGCTGTGGAACGAGCTGATCGGCGCACGCGGCGACCGCCGCCCGCTGGATCCGCAGGCGCTGGCGCAGTTGCAGCCGCTGCTGCGCTTCGCGCCGTTGCCGGAGGTGGACCGCGCCATCTTCATCGCCGCGCCGCAACGCGGCACCACCTTCGCCGAAGGCCGCCTCGGGCGCCTGGCCGGGCGCCTGGTACGCCTGCCGGTGACGCTGCTTGATCGCTTGAATACTCTGCTGCAGGGAATCGACGGGCCCGATGGCGCGCCGGTGCGCGTGCCCAACAGCATCGACAACCTGCGCGACACCGATCCGTTCGTGCGCGCGGCGGCTGAGTTGCCGATCGCGCCGGCGGTGCGCTACCACACCATCATCGCCCGCCGCGATCCGGCGGTGCCGCTGGCCGATTCCGACGATGGGCTGGTGCCGTACCGCAGCGCACATCTGCCTGGCGCGGTCTCCGAACTGGTGATCACCTCGGGCCACAGCGTGCAGGAGACGCCGCAGGCGATCCTGGAGATCCGCCGCATCCTGCACGCGCAGCTGCAGGTCGACGCCGCCGCAACGCCGCGCTGAGGACACCGCGGCGCTCGGCCGCGCCAGCGTCTCGAAGCGCAGCGGCGGCATTGCGTCGCGCACCGCACCCACCGAGAGGCGGGCGACGCATCCCTGCAGCCCCATCTCCACGCAACTCGGATAGACGCGCCCAACGCGGCGCGCTCGCCTTGGCGCCACGCCCCGTAGCGCCGCGCCGTGCATCGTCGGGGTTGTGCCGAATTCCGCGGGAAATGCGTCGGATCGATGGCCGATGGCGGCGGGTGACATCGTTGTCATCAAATTGCAGCCGCGCCCGCCAACAATGCGCGCCGCCGTGAACACGATCACGGCCTCTCTCCCCACCATGCCCGGCCTGCGGAACATTCCGTTGGTCGCGCCTACGCTCGGATTCTTCATGTCGCACTCGATCCATCTTCCCAAACGCCTGTCATGGGCGATCGCCGCAGCGTTGCTCGGTGTCGCGCCGATGGCCTTGGCCCAGGCGCAGGATGCGCAGGAGACGCAGAACCCCGCGTCCGACGCCAGCGGCAAGACCCTGGACAAGATCACCGTCGCCGTCACCCGCTACAACGCCGCGGACATGCAGATGGCGGCCACCAACACGGCCAACGTGCTGTCGGCCGAAGACCTGAAGTACACCGCCGTGCACAACATCGCCGAGGCGCTGGGCCTGCTGCCGGGCGTCAATGTGGTCAACACCGGGCAGTCGTACTTCGGCGGCGTCGACGGCGCCGCGCGCGGCGAGGGCATGTTCGCCTCGGTGCGCGGCCTCAACGCCGAGTACAACGTCAACCTGATCAACGGCGTCAACGTCGCCCAGGGCCTGCCCTACAGCCGCAGCGTGCAGCTGAGCCTGCTGCCGCCGTCGGGCCTGCAGACCATCGTGTTGAACAAGACCTCCACCGCGGCGATGGACGGCGACGCGATCGGCGGCACCATCGACTACCGCACCCCCAGCGGCTTCGACTACAGCGAGGCGATGGGCGGCAGCGTCACCGCCAGCGGCCGCATGGAAAGCCGTGCGCGCGACTACGGCGACAGCGGCCTGGGCGAGGGCGCGTCCGGCGAGTTCCACGCCAAGTTCGGCGCCGACAACCAGTTCGGCATCTACACCAGCGCGTACTACGACGAGCGCCACTACGTGAACAGCGAAGTGGCCAACGCCGCCGCCTCGCGCGGCGACTGGTCGGGCAAGTACTTCTCGCGTACCACCGCCAGCGGCCAGCCGGCGCCCGGCTACGATCCGCAGGACCTGCTGATGGCCACCGGCGCCAACATCGGCTACTCCGCCGGCGACACCAAGCGCTACGGCGGCAACGTGTCCTTCGACTGGCACGTCGACCCGAGCCTGCAACTGTACGCACGCGCCACCTACGCCTACGCCAAGACCGAGCAGAACACCGGTTATACGCAGCTGGTGCCGGCCAACGTGAGCCTGGTGCAGATCGGCACCACCGGCGTGTACCAGCCGCAGATCAACCGCGTGGCGGTGCGCTACTGGTACGAGACCAACCCGGAAGTGGCGGACCTGGCCACCTTCCAGTTCGGCGCCGACAAGCAACTGGGCAACTGGACGCTGTCGCCGAACCTGTTCTACAGCTACGGCGACAACGATCGTCCGGACCACGTGGAAATTTCCGCGCGCGTGGACCAGTACGCTTCGACCCAGTTCCCGTACGGCGGCGCCAACACCTTCTCCGGCTACGACAGCGAAGGCTTCCCCAAGCCGCTGCTGACCCCGGCGATCCAGGCCCAGGCCAGCGACATCGGCGGCCTGTATGCGCGCCGCTACGGCCAGTTGACCAAGTCCTACAGCGGCCAGACCAAGGGCGGCGCCAAGTTCGACGTGCGCTACGACTTCGACCAGGGCGCGCTGAGCAACATCCAGTTCGGCGTGAAGTACGTCGACAGCTCCCGCGACTTCACCTCGCGCGACTGGACCAACAGCAAGTTCACCGACGGCACGCTGCTGCGCGACACGGGCCTGGTGGTCGGCCAGTACGATTCGGTGTACCCGGGCAAGTACGCGTGGCCGACGGTCAAGCTCAGCAACGGCGGGTTGAAGGCGATGATCGCCCAGCACCTGACCGCGGCCAGCTTCGACACCTGCGGCAGCCTGGCGATCAACAACCAGAACTGCGCGACCATGCGCGGCGACGAGGCGGTCACCTCTGCGTATGCAATGGCCACCTTCCGCAGCGGCGACCTGGAAGTGATCCCGGGCGTGCGCTTCGAGCACACCAGCATCCGCAACACCTTCTGGACCATGCCCGAGGACGCCAACGGCAACGAACTGCCCGGCTTCTTCAGCAGCAACCGCACCAGCTACGACGTGCCGCTGCCGAGCGTGTTCCTGAACTACCGCCCGGGCGCCGGCAATGCGGTGTACCGCGCCTCGGTGTGGACCAGCTACACCCGGCCGGCGCTGGTGCAGCTCGGCGGCGGCGCCAACTACGACGTCTCCAGCGACGGCACCACGGTCATCACCGAGGGCAACCCGGACCTGAAGCCGATCAAGTCGCTCAACGTGGACCTGTCCGGCGAGTGGGACAACGGCCATGGCGGCCACGCCATGCTGGCCGGCTACTACAAGCGCCTGACCGACTACATCTACGAAAGCGGCTCGGATCCGGCCAACGCCGGCAGCAGCGCCGGCGCCGGCAACGTGCGCTACGTGCGTCCGCAGAACGGCGGCGACGGCAAGGTGCTCGGTTTCGAAGCCGCGGTGCGGCAGACCCTGCAGGGCATGCCGGCTCCGCTGGACGGCTTCGGCATCGGTGCCAACCTCACCCGCCAGACCACCCGCGTGGACCTGGGCATGGACGGCTTCCACGACGAGCGCATCCAGAACGCGCCGGACCTGATGGCCAACGCCGAACTGTTCTACGAGAAGGGTCCGCTGTCGGTGAACCTGGCCTACCACTACTCCGGCGAATACGTCTCGGTGTACGACTACTACAACCGCGGCGCGACCTGGGACGACCTGTGGGTCAAGCCGATCACCCGCGTGGACCTGCACGTCGGCTACACCTTCAACGAGCACCTGCGCGCCGACCTGTCGGTGGCCAACCTCACCAATCGCCTGAGCTACTGGGCGCACGTGGGTCGCAACAGCACCGCGATCTCCGACATCGTCGATGCCGGCCGCACTGCGTTGTTGAACGTGAAGTACACGTTCTGAACCGGGCGCTTGCGCACGCTGGACGTCCCCACCCGCCGCACGGCCCTGTGCCGCGCGGCGAGTGGGGCGTTGTGTGCAGCGCGCTACTGCTCGTCTGGCTGGCGCTGATTGGCCTGCCGGGAGCGGCCAGCGCGGCAGAGGCACCGGCGACAGTGCCGATCGACGGCTTGCGCCTGGACCAGGTGCAACTGCTCGGCTCGCACAACAGCTATCGGCCGGTGCCGACCGCGCAGGTGCGGCAGCGCCTGCAGGCGCACGACGCCGCCGAATGGCCGGCACTGGCCTATGGCCATCCTTCGCTGCAGGCCCAGCTCGCGCTGGGGCTGCGGCAACTCGAACTCGACGTGGCCGCCGATCCGCACGGCGGCCTGTATGCAGCGCCGTATGCGCGCGCAGATGCCGCGACCCGCGCGAGAATGCGCGCACCCGGCGCCAAGGTCCTGCACCAGCCGGGCCTGGACTACGCCAGCCATTGCCTGCGCTTCCGCGACTGCCTGGCGCTCCTTGCCGCCTGGTCGCGTGCGCACCCGCGGCATGCGCCGCTGGTGGTGCTGGTCAACGCGGTGGATTTCGATCCGGTGCCGGGCCTGTGGCCGCACCGTGCCGCCTTCGATGCCAACGATCTGGACGCGCTGGACCGCGACATCGCCGAGGTGGTCGGGCGCGCACGCCTGATCGTGCCCGACGATGTGCGCGGCGCCGCGCCGAGCCTGCGCGACGCGGTGCTGGCGCATGCCTGGCCGCGCGTGGCGCAGGCGCGTGGCCGCATGTTGTTCGTGCTCGATGGCAATCCGCGGCACGAGGCGCTGTATCGAAAGGAGCATCCATCGCTGCGCGGACGCATGATGTTCGGTTGGTATGCGCCGGACCAGCCGGAGGCGGCGGTGCTGTCGATCGAGGATCCGCTGGCCGAGGCGGCGCGGATCCGCGCGCTGGTTATGCAGGGTTTCGTGGTGCGCACGCGTGCCGATGCCGAAGGCCGCGAAGCACGTGCGCACGACCGGCGCCGTGCGCAGGCGGTGCTGGATGCCGGCGCGCAGTGGATCAGTACCGATTACTACGCCGGCGCGCCGGATCCGCAGCGGCTGGGCTACTGGCTCGGTATCGACACGGGCCTGCGCTGCGACCGGGTCACGGCCGCGTGCGGCACGACCGCACCGTGAGACTTTCCATGTTGGGGACGATGATGAAAACAGGTACGCGTTGGATGCTGTGGGTCGTGCTGCTGGCGGCGGCCTTGGGCGCGCAGGCGCGGCCGGCGCCCAAGGCCGCACCCGCGCTGCAGGTGGAGAAGGTCTGGATGCTGTTCCGCCACGGCGTGCGCGCGCCGTTGCCGGGCGAGGCCGCGGCCGCCGCGCTGGCGCCGCAGCCCTGGCCGGTATGGGACACGCCGCCGAGCCTGCTTACCGCGCATGGCCGCACCGCGGTGGAGCGCAGCGGCGACTACACCCGGCAATGGTTGCTGCGCGATGGCGTGCTGCCGGCCCAGGGCTGCCCCGCCGACGGGGCGGTCAGCATCTATGCCAACACCGACCAGCGCACCATCGTCAGTGCCGAGTTGCTCGCCGACACCCTCGCACCCGGCTGCCATCTGCAGGCCGGCCATCAGACCGAAGGCAGCGACGACCCGCTGTTCCGTCCGGTGGAAGCCGGCGCGGTGGAGTTCGATGCCGCCGCCGCGGTGGCCTCGATCCAGCGCCAGACCGGCGGCCCGGGTGCGGTGCTGGCGCCGTATGCGCGCGAACTGCGGACCATGCAGGAGATCCTTGGCTGTACCGACACCTGCGACTTCGTGCACATGCCCTCGTCGCTGACCCCGGGCGCGAACGGGCGCAGCCTGGCCTTGCACGGACCGCTGGACCTGACCTCGGGCACGGCCGAGGTGTTCATCCTGCAATACGCGGAAGGCATGCCGCTGGACCAGGTCGGCTGGGGCCGCGCGACCCCGGCGCGCATCGCTGCGGTGTCGCGCCTGCATGCCTTGCTGTTCGAGATCTATGCGCGGCCGCAGTACATGGCCGCGCGCGCGGGCGCGCCGCTGGCGCACCGCCTGCTGGACACGCTGGGCACGGCCGATGCGCCGCGGCTGAGCGTGCTGGTCGCCAGCGACACCCACATCGCCGCGCTCAGCGGCCTGCTCGACCTGCACTTCCATCTGCCCGGCTTCGGCCGCGACGACGCGCCCCCGGGCGGCGCGTTGGTGGTGGAGCAGGTGCGCGACGCACGCAACGGCCAGCGCTACGTGCGCGTGCGCTACCAGGCGCAGTCGCTGGACCAGCTGCGCGCACTGACCCCGCTGAGCCTGCGCCATCCGCCGCTGCTGCAGACCCTGCAGATTCCGGGTTGCAGCGACCCAGCGACCGGGCTGTGCCCGCTGCCGAAGTTCCAGTCGTTGCTGCAGGCCGCGCTGCAGCGGCGCGGCTGAGCAGGCACGAAGTTCTTCTGCTCGTCTGCTCGTCGTAGGAGCGGCTTCAGCCGCGACAGGCCTTCCCAGGAATGCCCGTCGCGGCTGAAGCCGCTCCTACGACGGACGGCGTGCTGACGCGTGAATGGGTGACGCGTTGCCCGGTATTGCGATGCCGTGTCCTTTGCTCGCGGCGACCGCGATGCGCTGCTGATCCTGTAGGAGCGGCTTCAGCCGCGACAGGCGTTCGTCGTGACGCCCAGTCACGGATGCGGTGGCCTACGACGACGCATCCGCGACAGCGTCTGTGTCGACGGTTCAGCACCACCCATCCCCCAAACGCAGAACGGGCCGCAGTGCGGCCCGTTCCGTGTCGCAAGCGCGGCAGGCCGGCTTACTTCAGCTTGGCGTCCGCGCGCAGTGCCTCGGCGCGGTCGGTCTTCTCCCACGAGAACGCGGTGGCCTGGTGCTGGGCGCCGGTGCCGTCGGTGTAGGTGAAGGCCTTCGGGGTACGGCCGAAATGGCCGTACGAGGCGGTCTGCTGGTACATCGGGTGGATCAGGTCGAGCATCTGGATGATGCCGAACGGACGCAGGTCGAAATGCTTGCGGATCAGCTTCTCGATCTTGTCGTCGGCGATCTTGCCGGTGCCGAAGGTGGTGACCGAGATCGAGGTCGGCTCGGCCACGCCGATGGCGTAGGAGACCTGCACTTCGCAACGGTCGGCCAGACCGGCGGCGACCACGTTCTTGGCGACGTAGCGCGCGGCATAGGCGGCCGAACGGTCGACCTTGGACGGATCCTTGCCGGAGAACGCGCCGCCGCCGTGGCGCGCCCAGCCGCCGTAGGTGTCGACGATGATCTTGCGCCCGGTCAGGCCGCAGTCGCCCACCGGCCCGCCGATGACGAACTTGCCGGTCGGGTTGATGTGGAACTTGGTGCCCTTGTGCAGCCACTTGGCCGGCAGCACCGGCTTGAGGATTTCCTCGCGCACGGCTTCGACCAGGTGCTTCTGCTTGATGTCCGGGTCGTGCTGGGTGGACAGCACCACCGCGTCGATGGCGGTCGCCACGCCGTCTTCGTAGCGCAGGGTGACCTGGCTCTTGGCGTCCGGGCGCAGCCACGCCAGCGGCGAGTTCTTCTTCTTGCGCACCTTGGCCTGCTGTTCGACCAGGCGGTGCGACAGGTGGATGGCGGCCGGCATGAAGCTGTCGGTCTCGCGGGTGGCGTAGCCGAACATCAGGCCCTGGTCGCCGGCGCCCTGTTCTTCCGGCTTCTTGCGGTCCACGCCCTGGTTGATGTCCGGCGACTGCTTGCCGATCAGGTTGAGCACGCCGCAGGTCTCGCCGTCGAAGCCGACGTCGGAGCTGTTGTAGCCGATGTCCAGGATCACCTTGCGGGTCAGCGCTTCCAGGTCGATCCAGGCGCTGGTGGTGATTTCGCCGGCGACGATCGCCACGCCGGTCTTGACCAGCGTTTCGCAGGCCACGCGCGCGCGCTTGTCCTGGGTCAGGATCGCGTCGAGCACCGCATCGGAGATCTGATCGGCGATCTTGTCCGGGTGGCCTTCGGAGACCGACTCGGAGGTGAAGAGATAGCTGGACATCGCGGCTATATCCTTGTATTCGGATGAAAAGATGGAGGCGAATGATACACGGGCGCCGGGCGGCGTGCATGGTGCCCGGGGCTGACGTTGCCCAAGGTTAACCGGTTGGCGCGCCACGGTGCGCCCGTCACCTTGCCGTAGCCAGATTGCAAGATCGGTGTCGCCGCCGCGGCCGAAGCTGTGCGCAGTCAGCAAGGGGGCTTGCCGTGCTCGCACTCGAACGCCGTCTTCAGGACCGCTACCCGCATTGGTTTGCCGGACGCCGCTCGCGGCTGGTCCGGCCATTGCTGCGCGGCCTGCAGAAATGGTCGGGACTGGACGCGCTGGACGCGTTCCTGGAGGCCAACCGCGACCTGCGCGGGTTCGCCCTGGTCCAGGCCGGACTGGATTTCCTGCAGGCCCGCTACGTGGTCGGGCCGACCGCCGCCGAGTGCATCCCGGCGCGCGGGCGCCTGCTGATCGTCGCCAACCACCCCTCCGGTGCGCTGGATGCGCTGGCGCTGCTGGACTGTGTCGGCCAGGTGCGGCGCGACGTGAAGATCGTCGCCAACGATTTCCTGTGGGCGCTGGAAGGGCTGCGCGACCTGCTGCTGCCGGTACGCATCCTCGGCGGTGCGCCGTCGCCGGCCAGCGTGCGGGCGATCGAGCAGGCGCTGGCGCAGGAGCAATGTGTGATCGTGTTCCCGGCAGGTGAAGTCTCGCGGCTGGGCTGGGGCGGCGTCGCCGACGGCCGCTGGCGCCGCGGCTTCCTGCGCTTCGCCCTGCGTAGTGCCGCGCCGGTGTTGCCGGTGCGCATCCATGCGCGCAACTCGGCGCTGTTCTATGGCGCCTCGGCGCTGTTCAAGCCGGCCGGGACTGCGTTGCTGGCGCGGGAGATGTTCGCCCGTCGCGAGCGCCGCATCGCGCTCAGCCTGGGCCGCGCCCGCGCGCTGCCGCAGGACCTGCCCGAAGCCGAGCTGATGCGGCGCCTGCGCAGCGAGCTGTATGCGCTCGGCCGCAGCGGCGGGCAGGCCGCGCCGAGCGAGGAAGCGCTGGTCGCCGCCGAGGACCCGGCGCAGCTGGCCGAGGAAGTAGCGAGCCTGCGCAGCCTCGGCCACACCCTGGACGGCAAGCAGATCCGCGTCGGCCGGCTGCGTGCCGGCTCGGCGCTGCTGCGCGAGATCGGCCGCCTGCGCGAGCTGACCTTCCGCGCGGTGGGCGAGGGCACCGGCCGGCGCCTGGACCTGGACGACTACGACACCTGGTACGAGCACATCGTGCTGTGGGACGGCGCCGCCACCCGCGTGGTCGGCGCCTACCGGGTCGCCCGCGGCGCGCCGGTGCTGGCCGAGCGCGGCCTGGCCGGTTTCTACACCGCCGAACTGTTCCGCTACGGCGAGGGCATGCTGCCGCGCATCGCCGCGGGCATGGAACTGGGCCGCAGCTTCGTTGTGCCTGATTACTGGGGCAGCCGCAGCATCGACTACCTGTGGCAGGGCATCGGCGCCTATCTGCAAGACCATCCGCAGGTGCGCTACCTGTTCGGCGCGGTGTCGATCAGCGCTGCGTTGCCGCAGCAGGCACGCGAGCAGATCGTGGCCTACTACGCGCGCTACTACGGCGACGCCAGCGGCGAAGCCGCCTCGGCGCGGCCGTTCCCGTATCCGGAAGCGCCGTCGGCGTTCGACGAACTGGACGCCGACACCGCCTTCAAGGTGCTCAAGGGCAACCTCGACGCGCTGGGCGCGGCGGTGCCGATGCTCTACAAGCAGTATACCGATCTGTGCGAACCCGGCGGCGCGCGCTTCCTTGCCTTCGGCGTGGATCCGGCGTTCAACGACGCTGTCGACGGCCTGATCGAGCTGGACCTGCAGCGCATCCGCAGCAAGAAGCGTGCGCGCTACCTCGAACGTCCCCGCAACGAAGCAGAGGTGGTGGCATGAATTCGGTCAGCAGCCTGTCGCCGCGCCGCGCGGTGTTCGTCTCCGACGTGCACCTGGGTGCGCCGCATTGCCATGCACGCGAACTGGCCGATTTCCTCGGCGGCCTACGCTGCGAACAGTTGTACCTGGTCGGCGACATCGTCGACTTCTGGTGGATGGCGCAGCGCCGCGCGGTGTGGAGCGCGGCGCACCAGCGCGTGATCGATGCACTGCATGCGCTGGCCCGTGGCGGCACCGAACTGATCTACGTTCCCGGCAACCACGACCGGCCGATCCGCCGCTTCTGCGGGCTGGCGCTGCCGGCGATGCAGGTGCGCCGGCGCGCGGTGCACGCCACCGCCGACGGACGCCGCCTGCTGGTGGTGCACGGCGACGACTACGACAGCGTGACCCAGTTCGGCGGCCTGCAGGAGAAGTTCGGCGACTGGCTGTACTACCGCATCCTCACCGGCAACCAGCTGACCAACCGCGTGCGCCGCCGCCTGGGCATGCGCTACTGGTCGCTGGCCGACTACCTGAAGCGGCAGAGCAGCGCGGCCGAGCGCTACATCGAGCGCTTCGTCACTGCCGGCCTGGACGACGCGCGCCGTCGCGGTCTGGACGGGGTGATCTGCGGCCATGTGCACCGCGCCGGCCTGTTCGAACGCGATGGCCTGGTCTACGCCAACGACGGCGACTGGGTGGAAAGCCTCACCGCGCTCGCCGAGGAGGCCGACGGCACGCTGCGCCTGCTCTCGCATCGCGGCGACGTGCTGCGCGAACTGCCGCCGCGCCTGCGGCTGGTGCAGGAGAACGCCTGGCCGCGCGCGGCCTGAGGCGGACGGTTCGCGCGCGGCTACGCTGCGCCGCTCTCTGCGGAGTTTCTGAGCACGTCGTGGACTGCGCATGCCGCAACCACGGTGCGGGTCGACCGGACGCAGCGATGCCACAGTGGCACTGGACGGCGGCGTAGAACTCGGCGTGACGTCCATTCCATGATGATCGACGTGGTGCGGATAGCGCCGCGGCGTGCGCTTGCCCGGCCTCCAGCGCATCGGGTCTACTGCGTTGCGATGGAGCGATACGCCCGGGCGGGAGCACATGGCCGCGCCCGGTTGTCGCTCCGGGCCATATCGCTGCGGCGCACCTGCGCCGCATCCCGATCAGTTCTGGAGCCGTGGAGCACGTGAAACCAGGGAAGGCAGTGTGCGGCCGGTCGCTGCGATCCGCATGGACGTGGTTGAGCCCGATCTGGTCGGCGTCTTGCAGCACGACCCTCCAGGCCCAGGCCACCACTGCACGCGCGTGGCAGCGGGCACGCGTCGGAGTGGCGTGCCTGGGCGTCCTGCTCGCGGCGTGCGGGACAGCGATCGCGCAGAACACGGTCTACGGCTGCACCGATGCCGAGGCACCGCGCAAACTCCCGGATGCGATGCTGTGCCTGCAGCAGGCCGGCCTGTCGACCTTGCACACAACCGGTGGCACGCGGATGGACGCGTTGTTCGCACGGGCCAAGGAACAGCTCGACGGCGGCCGCTTCGACGCCGCCGAGCAGGCGCTGGACTGCGCCGAGGCCAATATCGGCGATGCCGGCGACGCGCGATTGCGCTACGAGCTCACGCGCCGCCGCGGCATTCTCGATTTCCGTCGCGAACGCCTGCCGCAGGCGCTGGCGCGCTTCGAGTGCGCGGCCACGCTGTCCCGCTCGCTGCACGACCGCGTGGGGCAGGCGCGCGATCTGAACAACGTCGGTGCGGCGCTGCGCCGGCTCGGCGATTTTCGCGGCGCCCTGCGCAACCTGACGCTGAGCCTGGACCTGCAGCGTGCGCACGGCGCAGTAGCGGCGTCGGTGCTCACCAATATCGCCGACGTCTATCGCGAACTGCGCGAGTCCGACACCGCGATGCGCTACTACCGCGATGCGCTGGCCGCCAACCGCGCGCACGGCGATGCCATCGAGGCCGCGCACGTGCAGGAAACCATGGCCGAGCTGGCGCTCGACAGCGGCGACACGCCGCAAGCGCTGGCCTGGTTGCAGGAGGCCCTGGCCGTGTACCGCGCGCAGGGCCGCCGGGTGTACGAACTGCGTGTCCACGACGGCCTGATCCGTGCGGCGCTGGCGCTTGGCGATGTGGCGCAGGCGCAACGCTGGAGTTCCAGTGCGCTGGCGCTCGCCGAGGCGTGGGCGCTGCCGCTGCCATCGGCGCTGCAACTGCAACTGGCGCGGACGGCCCGGCTCGAAGGCAATGCCGCTGCGGCCGCGGCACGCCTGCGCGAGGCGCTGGCCGCGGCCGCCGGCGGCGATCCGGTGCGGGTGCCACTGCTGGAGGAACTGGCACGGCTGCAGGAAAGCAGTGGCGACACGGTGGCCACCATCGCCACCCTGCGGCGCGCGAACGCAGAAGCCGCCGCATTGGTGCGCGCGCAGCACGATCGCCAACTGGACTGGTTGCGGATCCGCTTCGACACCGCCGAAAAGCAGCGCACCATCGACGCCCTGCAAAGCGAAAACCGCCTGCGTCAGGTCCAGCTGCGCCAACGCACGCTGCTGCTGTGGCTGGCGCTGGTGTCCGGCGTTGCCGCCGTGCTGGGGGTCTGGCTGTTGCTGCAGCGTCGCCGGCAGCGCGAACGCGTGCTGCAGGCTGCCCAGCGGGTGCGCCACGAGGAGCAACTCGCCCGCTATCGGCGCGAGGCGAATGCACTGGCCGAGGACCGTGGCCTGCTGCAAACCTTGCTCGACAGCCGCGAGGATGCGCTGTGCCTGCTCGATGCCGAAGGCCAGGTCCTGGCCGCCAATCGTGCCGGCCGCCTGCTGCTTGGCGGCACGGACGATGCCGAACCGGTGGGGCAGACGGTGTTCGCTTGCGTTGCCGAGGGCGACCGCCCGGCGTTGCAGGCGGCGCTGGAGCGGATGGAAGACAGCCCCGCGCAGCGCCTCGAAGTCGCGGCACGCCACGGCACCCCGCTCGCCGCCACCTTCGCGCCCTGGCAGGGCGGCGATGGCCTGGTCGTTCTCGCCCTACAGGAGCGCGACGCTGGCGCCGTGTCGAACGCTGCGCAGGCCGAGGATCCGCAGGAGGCCGCCGCCGCGCCTGCGTTGCGTGATGCCTTCCGGCGCGCGCTGGTCGACCTGATGCTGGCGGTCATCGACACCTGGGAGCGCGCCACCGCGACCGGTCGCCTGGAGCTGGCCGAGCGCAGCCGGATCTGGCGCGTGAACATCGACGACGGCCGCCTGCGCGCGCGGGCGATGGAGCGCTACCTGGCGGTCTCCAAGTTGCCCAGCAACCCACGCTGGCGGGACGTGCTGCGCTCGGCCTATTTCGTGCTCGCGCACTGCGAGGGAATCTCGGCAGAGGCGCGCGCCGCGCTGCAGTCGCGGATCGACACGGTGCTGGCCTACACCCGACGGGACGCGCTCGGCTGAGCGTGCCTGGCCGCCCTGCTGGCGGCCGTTGGCCGCCCTGAGGAGCGAGCGCGCCTGCACGGTGGGTCAGCGCCCGCGCTTGGCCGGGCAGACCACGCACGCGCCCTTCAAGCCTTGTTCCATGCGATAGGTGCTGTGGTGGTCGCGGGCCAGGAAGGTCGTCGGGCCGAGCACGATGGGCTTGGCCGATCGCGACGGGGCCACCACCTCGCAATAGGCGGTGATGGTGTTCAGCGTATTCGTGTACGGCTCGTGGCTATCGACCACGCCGCATTTGTCCATCGTCTGCCGCAATTGCTCACCGTTGAAATCGAACTTCACCACCACCTCCGGTTCCTGGTCCTGCTCCAGGCACCAATCCGGCGGCAGGGTGTCGTGGCCGTGGGCGATCAGCGGCAAGCTCAGCAGGACCGCGACGACGGCGGCATGAAAGACGGAGCGGGAGGCAGGCATCGGAATCTCGCAATGCGCAGAAGGGAAGCCGCAGCCTACGAGTGACGCGACGGCCGATGCCAGCGCATCCACGGGTATAGACCGGGAACAAATCCGGCTAACGCATTGATTCTTCGATGGCGGCATTGTGCCGCGCCACAGGATTGCGCGCCCGCGACCGGTGGTGCTCGTATCCGGGCTTCGTCAATCCGACCCGGTTCATTCCATGGGTGACCCGGCTTCGCCCTCGTGCTGCGCCGTCGCCCTGCCTAGCCTGGAATCGCCGGATCGCACCGTGTGCCGATGCGGCGGTGGCCTTCCTCCGGGGGCGGTGCACGCATCCCAGCCATCTCCAATCCCTTCCATATAGCGAGAGAACGCTCATGAAGAAGAAGTTCCTTGTCGCAACCGCTCTGCTGGCGGGCAGCGTCGTCGGCACCCCTGCGCTGGCGGCCGAGAACCCGTTGGACCATGCCGGCATCCAGCACAACATGTACCTGGGCTGCCTGATGGACCTGAATGCCACGGCCGAGGACGCGCTGACCCTGCTGGTCAAGAAGTGCGGCTATGCCCCCGGCGTGCCGCTGGAGCGGTACATCGCCACGCAGCAGCCGATCGTCGACTCGATCGATCCGACGCGGTCCCTGACGGAAAACCTGCCCGCACTACGCCAGCAGTTCAATGCCTACGAGTACTCATTCCTCGTTCGCATGGATCAGATCGTCGAGAACGCCGCGGACATGGATGCCGCGGCGGCCCAGTTCGAGGCGCTGGAGCGCGAGGCCATCGCGCGGCTCGATCCCAAGTCCGAGAACGGCGCGCTGATCCTGGGCGGGCTGAGCGTGGCCAGGCATTCCAATGGCTACTGGTCCAAGCAGGCGGCCGAGAGCGGCGTCACTTCGAAAGGGCGGTTCTGGAAATGGCTGGCCGTCGTCGTGAGCGACGTGGGTGGCTATTTCCTCTCGAATCACGACGTCGGGGCGGCGGCCACGGTCTCCAGCCAGGCCCACGACGTGATCTTCGACACGGCGAGCCCGACTCCCAATCCGCAACCCTGAGTCGATCAATCTGCCGCCAGCCTTTCGGGAGACCCGATCGGGCCAGGCACGCCGAGGGGGGAAGGCCCGATGGGCGCCTTCCCCTGTATCGCATTGCGCCATGTGCCGGTGCGTCGGTGGTCGCCCTTTGCGGGGCCTGCGCAGGAACGTCGAGACCTGGCCACCTCTCTCTCCATCCATTGCACGAGAATGTTCATGAACAAAAAACTCCTTGTCGCGACCGCCGCCCTGCTGATCGGCAGTGCCTTCGGCGCGGCCCCCGCGCTGGCGGCCGAGAATCCGATGGAACAGGCCGGCATCCAGCACAACATGTACCTGGGCTGCCTGATGGACACCAACGCCCCGCCCGACGGGGCCCTCGCTGCGCTGGTCGAGAAGTGCGGCTACAACCCTGGCATGCCGCTGGAGCGCTTCATCGCCACGCGGCAGCCCATGGTGGATGCGATCGACCCGACCCGGCCGATGACCGAGAACCTGGCTGTACTGCGCCAGCAGTTAAGCGCCTACGAATTCTCGTTCATCGTGCGAATGGACCAGATCGTGCAGAACGCCCAGGACCTGGACGCGGCGGCGGTGCAATTCGAGGAACTGGAACGAGAAGGCATCGCGCGGCTCGATCCCAGGTCGAAGAGCGGCGCGCTGGTCCTGGGTGGGCTGAGCGTGGTCAGGCACTCCACGCGCTACTGGTCCAAATTTGCGGCCGACGCCTCATCGAGACAGGCTGCGCCCCCGCACACGGGCTGGGCGATCGTCGCAGCGAGTGATGCGATGGGCTACTTTCTCTTTGGTGACAGCGAAATGGCATCTGGCACCTCGTATTTGGCCTTTGGCATCCTGGTTTCACAGGGATATTTCCCACTCTACGCATCCGGAGAAATTTCCCCCTGATCCTGCTTCAGGCAGTGCAGATGAAATAAAGAAAGGCGTCCCCGACGGGGCGCCTCTCCCTGTCGGGCACATCGAGAATGCGGGTATCTCACCGCTGCGCATCGAGCACTGCATCGCTGCTAGCATCCCCCGATGGATTCCCTCACCCAGATCGTGCTCGGCGGCGCCGTTGCCGCGGCCATCGCGCCAGCTGCGCATCGGCGCGCGGCGCTGCTTGCGGGTGCCGCGCTCGGCACCGTGCCCGACCTCGATGCGCTGATCCTGCTGCCGCTGACCCGCGACCCGGTCACGCTGATGACGGTGCATCGCAGCGTCAGCCATTCGCTGTTCGTGCTGCCGTTGCTCGGCTGGCTGATCTGGTGGTTGTTCCGCCGCTTCGGCCACGGGCGGGTGGCCGAGGCGCCATGCCGCTGGTTCTGGGCGATCCAGCTGGCGCTGATCACCCATCCGTTGCTGGATGCGTTCACCGTCTATGGCACGCAGCTATGGTGGCCGCTAGGGCCGTCGCCGACGATGTGGTCGAGCGTGTTCATCATCGATCCCGCCTACACGTTGTGGCTGCTGCTGGCCTGCGCGATTGCCTGGTTCGCCCGCGCGCGGCGCGTGGCGCAGCAGGCGCTGCTGGCCGGGCTGATCCTGAGCAGCGCCTACCTGGGCTGGTCGCTGCTGGCCAAGCACCTGGTCGACCGGCAGGCCGACCGCGCGCTGGCGGCGATGGGCCTGGCGCAGGCGCCGCGCTTCTCGGTGCCGATGCCGTTCAACACGCTGTTATGGCGGGTGGTGGCGATGACGCCGAGCGGCTATGTGATCGGCGAGCGCTCGCTGGTCGCCGATCATGGGCCGATGCGCTTCCAGGGCTATCCCTCCAATACCCAGGCGCTGGCGCAGGTGCGCGACCTGCCGGCAGTGCAGCGGCTGACGTGGTTCAATCGCGGCTTCATGCGCGCGCAGGTCAAGGATGGCGAACTGGTGCTCAGCGACCTGCGCATGGGCCTGGAGCCGGACTACAACTTCAACTTCGCGGTGGCGCGGCAGCAGGGCGACGGCTGGGAGGCGATTCCACCGCGGCAACTGCAGGCTGCGTACCGGGCGCCGGTGGCACGTGGGCAGATTCGCGCAGCGCTGGCGCGGATGTGGCAACGGATCTGGGTCGAACCGGCGTCGCCCGTGCCGGTCGGCACGCAGGCATCGCCAGCGGCGCCGTGAGCGCCGCTCAGTACACCGTCGCGTGCGCCTGCACGAACGAATAGAAGAACACCGCGTCCGGGTCGCTTTGCACCTGCGCCATCTCCCGGCGCATGCCGGCCACGGTCTCCGCGTCCACCGCGCCGGCCTGCAGCAGCCTGTCGGCCGCCGACAGCAGCAGCTCTTCCCAGAATCCGATCATGGTCTTGCGCCGTGCCGGCTCGCGGTTGTCCAGGTGCAGGGTCTTGATCTCGGTGCTGACGTCGCGATACCCGCCGGCCAGCAGCAGGTTGCCGAGCTTGGCGCCGACGAAGGGGTCGCCGCCGTGGTCGTACTGGAAGTCGTTGAACGCCATCCAGTAGCGCCACACGTTCGGCGAGTAGGGGTGCAAAAGGAACGAGGCGTTCATCACCTCGGTCACGTACACCGGCGACCCCGGCGCCAGCACCCGCCGCACTTCGCTGAGTACCCGCGCCGGCGACGGCACGTGCTCCAGCACCCAGCACAGGAACGCCGCATCGAAGCTGCGCGGCTGGAACGGCAGGTCGCCGGCGTCGGCCTGCTGCAGCGTGTATCGGTCCTGGCACCAGGGCATGCGCTGCAGGTTGTCGCGCGCGGCTTGCAGCTGCGCCTCGCTCAGGTCGATGCCGGTGACGTGTAGCTCCGGGAAGCGCCGCAGCAAGACTTCGGTCTGCGCGCCGACGCCGCTGCCCACCTCCAGCAGGCGCCGCGCGCCGGTGTAGTCGATCTGATTGAACAGGGTGGCTTCGAGCAGCCGCGCCTGTTTCAGCAGGCGTGCCTGTTCGGTCTCGGAATAGCCGTGCAGATAGGTCGGAGTCTCGGCAGATGCGCTCATGGCGGTGCTCCAGGAAGAAGGCGTCAGGCGGCAGCGGACAAGGCGGGCGGCACCCCGGCGATCAGTGCGTCGAAGTAGTCGGCGGTCAGCGCCAGTTGCGCCTGTGCGCTCTCGGCGCGGTTGACCACGGCGCGGAACGCGGCGTTCTCCGGCCGGTCCTTGGCGTACCAGCCCAGGTGCTTGCGCGCGATGCGCACGCCCTGCACCTCGCCGTAGAAGTCGTGCAGGGCCTGCAGGTGGCCGAGCAGGGTGTCGCGCACGAACGTCAGCGACGGCGCCGGGCGCAGTTCGCCGGTGGCCAGGTAGTGCGCGATCTCGCCGAAGATCCACGGCCGGCCCTGCGCCGCGCGCCCGACCATCACCGCGTCGGCGCCGGTCGCGGCCAGCACCTGTGCCGCCTTCTGCGGCGAATCGATGTCGCCGTTGGCGATCACCGGAATGCGCAGCATCGCCTTGATCTGCGCGATGGTCGCGTACTCGGCGTGGCCGCTGTAATGCTGGTCGCGGGTGCGCCCGTGCACCGCCAGCGCGGCGATGCCGCAGTCCTCGGCGATGCGCGCGATGATCGGGCCGTTGCGGTGGTCGCAGTCCCAGCCGGTGCGGATCTTCAGCGTCACCGGTACCGGCGAGGCCTTCACCACCGCGGTGAGGATGCGCGCCACCAGCGCCTCGTCGCGCATCAGCGCCGAGCCGGCCCAGGCGTTGCACACCTTCTTCGCCGGGCAGCCCATGTTGATGTCGATCAGTTGCGCGCCGTGGTCGGCGTTGTAGCGCGCGGCCTCGGCCAGCTGCTGCGGTTCGGTGCCGGCGATCTGCACGCTGACCGGGTCCGGCTCGCCGGCGTGGTCCATGCGCTGCAGCGACTTGCGGGTCTGCCAGAAGCGCGGATCGGAGATGGTCATCTCCGACACCGCCAGGCCGGCGCCCAGGCGCTTGCACAGCAGCCGGAACGGCTTGTCGGTGACCCCGGCCATCGGTGCCAGGATCACCTTCGGTTCGATCGTGTAGGGGCCGATGCGCATGCCGCTAGTGTAGCGGGCATGCGTATCGTCGCGCCGCAGTCGCGCCGCCCTCCGCGGCCGCAGACGCCGCGCGCGTCAGCGGATCAGCTGGTACAGCTCGAAGCCGTTGTCCTTGCCGTCCAGGATCAGCAGCAGTTCGTTGGGTCCCAGCGCGACCAGGCGGCCGACGCTGTTGCCGTGTGTGCCGTCGGAGACATGGCCAGGGGCGTAGGTCGCTTCAGGCTCGTCGTTCACCGTGCTGGCGCCGAGGAAGGCCAGTTCGTGGCTGCCGGCGGCCAGCGGATACAGGGTGCCGCTGCGGCGCTGCGAGCCGCTGGTCTTGCTCAGGTGATAGCCGCAGGCATCGCTGCGGATCTCGGCCTTGAAGTACGGATAGGCATAGGCGAAGTGCGGGTCGACCTGGATCGAGCGCACCTTCCAGCGGCCTTCAAGCTTGCCGGGCTGCTGCGGCGTCTGCGCGCGCTGCAGCAAGGTGCGCGCCAGCGTGGCGCCTGCTTCCTGCTCGGCATCGTCGTAACGTGGTGCGATCACCTGTTGCAGGCGCTCGGCGGACACGGTCACCGCCGCGCGGTCGGCATCGGCGGCCAGGCTGTTCCAGTCGCAGCGCGGTGCAGCGGCAGCGCACAGCGGGAGCAGCAGCGCGCACAGCGCGCCGAACGGCAGCAGGGAATGACGGGGCATCGGGAACTCCTTGTCGGATGCGGCCGGCACGGCGGCCGGCGGTGTTGTGGTCAGGGAAACGCGGCAATCGCGGCGATGCGGATCGCCGCGCGCAGGCTCAGGCGGGGTCCGGGGTCAGCCGCGGCATCGATGCCGCCGCGCCCTCGGCTTCGGTGGAGCGCGCCGCGTAGTGATTGGCGAAACGCACGTGGGTGGCGAACGCGGCGTTCGGCGACTGCGCCAGCGAGGCCACCAGGGCGCCGTTGAAGGCATCGCCGGCGCCGGTGGTGTCCACCGTGTGCGCGGTCTCGGCGCCGATCCGGTAGTAGGGCTGGGTGTCGCCGCGCAGGCGCTCCTCGGGATGCGAGATGAACGCGCCGACCGCGCCCAGCGTCACCACCACGGTGCCGCCCGGCAGCAGCTTGCGGCATAGCGCGTGCAGGCTGCCGCCATCGGTGGCGGCGACGTCGTCGGCGTCCACACGCGCGCCGACATGGCGCGCCAGCAGAGCGGCGAACTCGGTTTCGTTGGGGGTCAGCACGTCGGCCAGCTTGAGCAGGCCGATGCTGGTCTGCGCGTTGGCCGGGGCGGCGTTGAGCACCGTGGTCAGGCCGGCCTCCCGCGCCAGCGCCAGGGTGGCCTCGATGGTCTCGATCGGCGACTCCAGCTGCGCCAGCAACACCCGCGCCGATCCCAACAGCGCGCGCTGCGCCTGCACGAAGTCCAGGCTCAACGCGGCGTTGGCGCCGGCGCCGATGACGATGGTGTTGCGGCCGTGGCCGTCGACGTAGATGCCGCCGGTGCCGGTCGGCTCGGTGCTGGCCTCTGCGACCAGGGCGATGCCGTCCTGCGCCGCCAGGCCACGCGCCATCGTGCCGCCGGCATCGTCGCCGAGCGCACAGACGAAGCTGGTACGTGCGCCGGCGCGGGCCGCCGCCACCGCCTGGTTGAAGCCCTTGCCGCCGGGGCCGGTGCTGTAGCGGCCGGCGATGGTCGCCCCCGGTGCGGGCAGATTCTCGCAACGCCACACATGGTCGACATTGAACGAACCGACGACGATGACCGAACTCATAGGCATGTACTGCTTCTCGACAGGAACTGGAAAAAAAGAAAACCGGTGCGGCGGATGCTGCGGCCGGATCACGCGAAGTGCGACAGCACCCCGGCGATGGTCGCGGTCATGAAGGTGGCGATCGAGCCGCCCAGCACCGCGCGCAGGCCGAAACGGGCCAGGTCGTGCCGGCGCTCGGGGGCCAGGCCACCGATGCCGCCGATCTGGATCGCGATCGAGCTGAAGTTGGCGAAGCCGCACAACGCGTAGGTGGCGACCAGCCGGCCTTCCGCGCTCAGGCTCACGCCCGGCACCTGACCCTGGACGATACGCGACAGCTCGGTATACGCGACGAACTCGTTGATGACCACCTTTTGGCCGATCAGCGAACCGACCGTGGTCGCATCCGGCCACGGCGTGCCGATCACCCAGGCCACCGGCGCCAATACGTAGCCGAAGATGGTGGACAGGTTGGTCGGGCGGCCCAGGGCGGAGGCCAGGCCGGTGACGTCGCCGAGCCAGGTCAGCGGGGCGTTGACCAGCGCGATCAGGGCGATGAACGCCAGCAGCATCGCGCCGATGTTCAGCGCCAGGCGCAGGCCGTCGCCGGCACCGGCGGCGGCGGCGTCGATCACATTGCTGGTGGTCTTCTCCACTTCCATCTTGACCGTGCCGCGGGTCAGCGGCGTGCCGGTCTCCGGGATCAGCAGCTTGGCCACCACCAGCGTCGCCGGCGCGGCCATGATGCTGGCCGCCAGCAGATGCTTGGCGTAGAACGCCTGCTGCGCCGGATCGCCGCCGCCGAGCATGCCCACGTAGGCCGCCAGCACGCCGCCGGCGATGTGCGCCATGCCGCCGATCATCATCGTCAGCAACTCGGACTCGGTCATGCGCGGGATGTACGGGCGCACCGTCAGCGGCGCCTCGGTCTGGCCGATGAACACGCTCGCGCACACGCTGGTGGTCTCGGCGCCGGACACGCGCATCACCTTGGTGATCGCCCACGCCATCACCCGCACCACCGCCTGCATCACCCCCAGGTGGTACAGCACGCCCATCAGCGCGGAGAAGAAGATGATGGTCGGCAGCACCTGGAAGGCGAAGATGAAGCCATAGGTCTTGGTGTCGAGCAGGCTGCCGAAGATGAAGCTGGAGCCTTCGTTGACGAAGCTCAGCACCTTGACGAACACCTGGCCGAGCCAGTCGAACACCTCGCGCCCGCCCGGGACCAGCAGCACCAGCGAGGCGAAACCGATCTGCAGGACCAGGCCGGTCGCGACCAGCTTCCAGTCCACCGCTCGGCGGTTGTTGGAGAACAGCCAGGTGATCCCGATCAACACCGCCAAACCGAACAGGCCGAAGCCGATCCTTCCCAATCCCTCGACCATCTGCGTCCCCGGTCCCCGACCAAAGACGGGAAGCCTAGTGCAGGGGGTGACGGCCGGCAAGGCGAGGCGTGTTCAGTCGGGGGATTCGGGAGTCGGGATTGGGGATTCGCAAGAGCGGGGCGCCCCCGCTGCCGCCGACGGGGCCTTGCCGCGGCGCCGCTACACTGTGCGGCCACCCGCCGGCCTTGCCGCGGGTTCGCTCAGCAGGAGGAGTTGCCATGCATTACCGTCGCCTCGGTGCCACCGGGCTGCACCTGTCCGCGCTGTCGTTCGGCGCCTGGATCAACTTCGGCGGGCAGACCGGCCGCGACGAAGCGCGCAACCTGATCGCCGCCGCCTGGGACCACGGCATCAATTTCTTCGACAACGCCGAGGTCTATGCGCACGGCCGCGCCGAGCAGGTGATGGGCGACGTGATCGCCGACCTGCGGCTGCCGCGGGACGGCTTCTGCGTGTCCAGCAAGGTCTACTTCGGCGCCGTGGAATCGCCGCGCCCGACCCAGCGCGGGCTCTCGCGCAAGCACGTCACCGACGCCTGCCATGCCGCGCTCAAGCGCTTGCGGGTGGAGTATCTGGATCTGTATTACTGCCATCGTCCCGATCCGGACACGCCGGTGGAGGAAACCGTGCGCGCGATGGACGCGCTGATCTGCCAGGGCAAGGTGCTGTACTGGGGCACCTCCGAGTGGCCGGCCGAGCGCATCCGCGAGGCGGCGCATGTGGCGCGCGCGCTGGGCCTGCACGGGCCGTCGATGGAACAGCCGCAATACAACCTGCTGCATCGCGAGCGCGTGGAGCAGGAGTACGCGCCGCTGTACGCCGAGC
Organism: Xanthomonas sp. 3498; assembly: GCF_014199795.1. NCBI lineage: Bacteria > Pseudomonadati > Pseudomonadota > Gammaproteobacteria > Lysobacterales > Lysobacteraceae > Xanthomonas > Xanthomonas sp. 3498. Next base: position 427,166 of record NZ_JACHOH010000003.1, on the reverse strand, counting down.
TGGGCCTGGGCACCACCATCTGGTCGCCGCTGGCCTCGGGCCTGCTGACCGGCAAGTACAACGACGGCATCGATCCGGCCTCGCGGCTGGGCCAGGAGCGCAATGCCTGGCTGCAGCAGGAGGTCATCGGGCCGCCGGCGCAGCGCCGGGTCGAGCGCGCGCGCGCCTTCACCGCGCTGGCCGCCGACGAGGGCGTGGCGCCGGCGTCGCTGGCGATCGCCTGGTGCCTGCGCAACCCGCACGTCTCGACGGTGATCCTTGGCGCCAGCCGGGTCGCGCAATTGCTGGAGAACCTGGCCGCGCTGGAATTGGCCGAGCGCGACGACGCGGCGTGGTGGGAGCGGGTCGAAGCCGCCGTGCGCTGAGGACGGCACTTGCTTGCCCCGTCACGATGTCGTGGCGGCGCAAGCGAGAGGGTTCGTGTCGATCTTTGAAATCTTTCGGGATCTGCATTTTGATCGGTACTGCGAATCGAATCGGGCGAGAATGGGTCTTGATTAAGTATTGAGAATCATTATCATCTCGATGCACCCCGTGGATGGAGTTCGACCATGACCGCTCAACCCGTGCTGTTGCGTCACCCCGACACCCTGAGCCTGCGCGAGCGCACCGTGCCGCGCGCGGTGCCGGCCGAAGAAACCATCAGCAGCCAGGCGCTGCTCAAGGGCCGCCGCGAAGTGCTGATCCAGCACGGCGACCGCGTCTATCGCCTGCGCCACACCAGCAACGACAAGCTGATCCTGACCAAGTAATGCCCTCCGGCCGCCGCGCGCGGCCGGCCTCCCGCTCGACCTGCCGCCACCTGGCCGACGCCCTTGCGCGTCGGTCGCGGCCGCCTCGCAGTCGCGATCCTTTTCTCCCCCTCGGCCAGGCGCGGACCCCGCGCCGTGCCGGTCGAGGGTCTTCCGCGACCACCGATGCTCTCCATGTTCCGTACCGCTCCGCTGACCGGCGCGCTGTGGCTGGCTCTTGCCGCCGGCGCGCATGCCGCTCCCGCTTCCGCCGCAGACGACGACGCCAGTGCGGCGGCGGCCATCCGCGATTTCGACCGCCTACAGGTCACCGCCACCCGTACCCAGCGCGCCATCGTCGACGTGCCCGGCAGTGTCGATGTGATCGATCGCGAACAGATGGACCGCACGTTGGTCCACGACCTGAAGGATCTGCTGCGCTACACGCCTGGCGTATCTGCTACCGGCAACAGCGGCCGCTTCAGCGGCATCGGCGGCATCCGCATCCGCGGCCTGGACGGCAACCGCGTGCTGATCCAGACCGACGGCATCCCGGTCTCGGATACCTTCAGCTTCGGCAGTTACCTCAATGCCAACCGCAACTTCGTCGACATGGACACGCTCAAGCGCGTGGAGATCGTGCGCGGCCCGGCCAGCGCCCTGTACGGCTCGGATGCGCTCGGTGGCGTGGTCGCCTATGTCACCAAGGATCCGGCCGACTACCTGGCGCCGGGCAAGGACCGCTACGTCGGCCTGAAGTTCGGCTACGAGAGCGAGTGGAAGGGGCTGTTCGCCGGCGCGCTGGTCGCCTTCGGCGGCGACCGCTGGAGCGGCATGGCCGCGGTCAGCCATCGCCAGGGCCAGGAAAGCGAGACCCAGGGCGACAACCGCAGCACCGGCGCCGCCCGCACCGCGCCCAATCCGCTCAGCAGCGACGGCCGCAGCCTGCTCAGCAAGCTGGTCTACGCGCCCAGCGCCAACCAACGTTGGAAGTTGACCGTCGAAGGCAACGAGGACTACTCCCGCATCGACGCGCTGAGCAATGTCACCGCCAGCATCCTGTCGCAGCGCGGCCGCGACCATCAGACCCGTGCCCGCGTGTCGCTGGGACACGAGATCGACCAACTCGGCATGCTGCTCGCCGATGACCTGCAGTGGCAGTTGTACCGTCAGGATAGCCAGAGCCTGCAGCGCACCGACGAACGCCGCAGCAATGGCACGCTGCGGCACATGGAGCACGACTTCGACCAGCGCCTGTACGGCCTGCAGGCCAATCTGCACAAGCGGGTGGAGCAGGGCAGCGCCGTGCACGACATCAGCTACGGCATCGATCTGTCGCACACCGACACCCACGAAAAGCGCGACGGCCACACGCTGACGCTGCGCACCGGCGCGATCAGCAAGACCGTGGGCATGGAGACCTTCCCGGTCCGCGACTTCCCGATCACCGAGACGGTCAAGGCCGGCGCCTACCTGCAGGACGAGATCGCACTGGCCGACGGCCGTTTCAGCCTGATCCCGGCGCTGCGTGCCGACTACTATCGGCTGTCGCCGCAGGTCGATGCGATCTTCGCCACCGACAATCCCGGCGTGGCGGCGAAGAAGATCAGCGACCGCAACGTCTCGCCCAAGCTCGGCGCGATCTGGCGCCTGGACGATGCCTGGTCGCTGTACGCCAACTATGCGCACGGCTTCCGCGCGCCGCCCTACAACGACGTCAATATCGGCTTCACCAATCTGTTGATCGGCTACACCGCGATCGCCAATCCCGACCTGAAGCCGGAGACCAGTCGCGGCGCCGAACTGGGCGTGCGCTACGCCGGTCCGGCCGTCTACGCCGGACTGAGCGCCTACCGCAACGCCTACCGCGATTTCATCGAGTCCTATCGCTTCGTCGGCTTCAACGCCGACGGCTTGATGCTGTATCAATCGCGCAACGTCGACCGGGTGACCATCCGCGGCGTGGAGGCCAAGGCCGGCATCGACTTCGGCGCACTCGATGCGCGCTGGAGCGGCTGGTCGTTGCAGGCCAGCGCCGCCTATGCGCGTGGCGACAACCGCACCGACGGCACGCCGCTCAACTCGGTGGACCCGCTGCGCGGCGTGCTCGGCCTGGGCTACGACCGCAGCACCTGGGGCACGCAACTGGTCGCCACCGCGGTGGCGAAGAAGCGCCGGCCGGAACTGCCGAGCTACTACACGCCGGCCGGCTACGCGACGCTGGACCTGCTCGCGCACTGGCGCTTCACCGAAGGCGCGCGGCTGGACGTGGGCGTGTTCAACCTGGCCGACCGCCGCTACATCGACTGGAACATGCTGCCTGGCGCGACCCTGGCCAGCAGCAGCGTGCTCGATCGCTACACCGGCGCCGGGCGCAACGTCTCGGTCAGCCTGGCGCTGGACTGGTAGCCGCGCATGCGCACGGCCGCGCCAGCGCGTACCGGCCCGGAGCGGATCGCCGCTGCGCCGCTGCCGCGCCCGGCGCAGCTGGTCGCACTGGGCACCGTGTTGTGTCTGTACCGCGCCCGCACCGGCGCCGAACTGATCGGCTGGCGACACGCCTGCAGCGTGGCCGCGCACCTGGACGTGGACTGCGATGGCGTGCTGGAGAGCCTGCGCTTCTACGATCGCCAGCAGCAGTGCTGCTGGCGCCTGTACCTGCTGCCCGACAGCGATTTCGTCGCCTGGGACATGCTGCTGTCGGCGCTGCCCGCAGCGCAGGATGCCGCCGACGGCGGCGTCGCCGAGCGGCTGTGGCGGCGCGTCGCCGGCCGTTTGCGCGGCGATGGCTGGCACGCGCGGGCGCTGCGCCTGCACGCGGCCGATGGCGTGCTGGCGGCCAGCGTCGCCGGCGTGTCGCCGCTCGGCGCCAGCATCGCCCGCCGCATCGCACGCCTGGAAGCGGCCGAGGGCGATGTGCTGGTCGACGACTGCTGCTGCGCCCGCGCCGGACGCCCTGCGCCGCGCCCCGATCCCGACCGGCCGTGGCCGCTGCTGCGGTTGTGAGCGGCCGCTTGCGTTTCCTCATTTCCTATCACTACCCACACACCTCTCGATGATGAAAGTCCAACTCCCGTTCTGCGCCTTGCTGCTTGCCGGCAGTCTTCCCGTCCACGCCGAGAACGCCGATCCGGCGCGCGACCGTGCCAGCATCCTGGCGATGCAGGGCGAGTACACGGTGGCATTCGCCTTCGACGAGACCGTGCTGCTGCAACCCGGCTACACGCGCGCCGCGCCAATGCGCAGCGGTGGCGACGAGGTAGTGATCGTGGTCGAGGACAGTCCGCGCAAGGTGGTGCTGCAGCATCTGCTGGTGGAACCCAAGAGCGGCCACGTGACCAAGCACTGGCGCCAGGACTGGATCTACGAGGCGCCGCAGCGCTTCGAGTTCAGCGCCGACCAGACCTGGCAGGTGCGTCGGCTCGATGCGGCGGCCACCCGCGGCGCCTGGACCCAGTGCGTGTACGAGGTCAGCGACGCGCCGCGCTACTGCGGCACCGGGCGCTGGGGCTACGCCGATGGCCATCCGACCTGGACCAGCGACCTGAGCTGGCGCCCGTTGCCGCGCCGCGAGTACACCAAGCGCAGCGACTACAACGCGCTGGCGGTGATCAACCGGCACACGCTGACTCCGGCCGGCTGGACCCACGAGCAGTTCAACACCAAGGTGCTGCGCAAGCCCGATGGCAGCCAGCAGGCCATCGCCCGCGAGTTCGGCTTCAACGACTATGTCAGGACCACGACCATCGATTTCAGCCCGGCTCGCGCCTACTGGACCGCGACCCAGGGCTACTGGGCCAGGGTGCGTGCGCGCTGGGACGGCCTGCTCGGCAAGCCGCCGGGCGTGCACCTGAAGACCAAGGTCGATGGCATGGCGATCATCATGCCGCTGTTCGGCCAGGCCGAGGCGGTGCAACAGGGCAAGCCGGTCAGCGATGCGCAACTCGATGCGGTGTTCGCGCAATGGACGGCACCGGCGCCGGCCGCGCGCTGAGACGGCGGCGTCAACTAGCCAGGGTGGGGAAGGCGGCCGGGATGGCGCCTTCCCCTTTTTCTTGCGTGTGTCGCGCCGCCGCAGAACCTGTTCGGCGCTGGATGGCGTGCAGAGCACGGCTCACGCTCTGAGCGCCGCAGGTGTGCGCTAACGGGAGGCAAGCCGACGCAAGGCCGGCGCCAGCGCGGCGCCGCGAGGCGTATCAGCGTGCCGCGTCGTGCGCGTGTGCGGGCGTCGTCGTTGGCGACGACGTGTCATCTGGGGATGTGGCCATCACCTGCGTCATCCACGGCAGATAGCGCGACACGCGCACGGCGTGCACGATCTGGCCGTAAAGACCCTGCACGAATGGACGACCCGCGGTCCAGGTCGCCCAGAACGGATGGTCCGGCGGATAGTTGCCCCACGACGCCAGTCCGATCAGTTGCCGCGCGTCGCCCTCGCCAATCAGCAAGGGGCCGCCACTGTCGCCGCTGCCGGTGATGCCTTCCAGCGGCAGGGCGGAGGGAGGCGCGTCGAAGCGATACGAGAGGTAGCGCGGGTCGGCGCCGACGATCGTGTTGAAGGCGTGGCGCAGCACGCCGCGATGGGCGCCGTGGGGATCCTGGCCGGCTTTGCCGTCGCCGGTGGCGCCCTTGCCGATCAATTCGGCGGTCATCCCGACTTCTCCGTCGCCGCGGTACAGCGCGACCGGTGCCACTCCCGGCACCGGCGCAGCCAGCTCGATCAGCGCGATATCGTCGGCGGCGCCGAGCGCCGCATAGAACCTGGAGAAGTCGTGCGTCGTCAGTGCCTCCTGCACCAGCGCATCGGCCGGCTTGCGGTAGCCGGGATGGAGAACGACGCGCTTGATCCTGTACGCCACGCCGCCAATGGACACGTCCTGGTCCATGCCCGGCATCTGCATCGGTGCCGCGTGCGCGGCGGTGACCACCCACTGTGGCGCGATCAGCACGCCGTGCCCTTCGCCGGGCAGGTCGACCAGGGCCGGGAATGCCGCCGCCGGCATCCGGTAGCGCGTTTCCTCCACGTCCGCCCTGACCACCACGGCGCCAGCCGCAGTGGAGAGGGCCAGCAGGCAACAGGCGACAATCCATTTCATGCGTTTCTCCTTTCGATGCGCCGCGATCTTACCCGTGTGCGGCACGCATCGTGCCCCTCGTCGCCAAGGACCGCCGCCGAGCGCCAACGGCGTCACGTCCGCGCAGCCTGCGGCGCTCTACCAATCCCGAATCCCGAATCCCCAATCCCCAATCCCCAATCCCGGCTCCACTCAAGGCTCGCGCAAGGCCAGCGCCGGCGGCGTGTGCAGGATGCGCCTGGTGCCCGACCAGCCGGCGAGCAGGCTCAGCGCCACGCCGCCCAGGCCGCCGAGCAGCAGCGCCGGCCACGGTGGCGACAGCGCGAGGTCGAAGGCCTGCTTGGCCACCACCACGCCGATGATCGCCGCGGCCCCGACCGCGAGGATCGCCGCGAGCAGGCCGAGCGCGCCGAACTCCACCAGCACCGCGCCGCGTAGTTGCCCGCGGCGCGCGCCCAGGGTGCGCAGCACCGCGCTGTCGTAGCGACGCTCCCCGGCGGTGGCCTGCAGGGCGGCCAGCAGTACCAGCGCGCCGGCCAGCAGGCTGAAGCCCATCACCAGTTGCACCGCCTGGGCGACGCGGTCGATGACCTCGCGCACGCGCTGCAGGATCGCGTCGATGTCCAGCAGCGACACGTTCGGATAGGCGCGGCTGAGCCCGCTCAACTGCGCGGCCGAGGCGCGCGGCAGATGGAAGGCGGAGATCAGGTTGTACGGCGCATCCTGCACTGCGCCGGCGTTGAGCAGCAGGAAGAAGTTGACCCGGAACGAATCCCAGTCGGCCTTGCGCACATTGGTGACGGTGAAGCTGCGCTGCTGGTCGCCGAGCAGCAAGGTGATGCGGTCGCCGAGCTTGAGCCCGTAGCGCTGCGCCCAGCCTTCCTCCACCGAGGCCTCGGCGGCGGTGCTGTCGGCGGCCCAGAAGCGCCCGGACAGCAACCGGTTGGCGGCGGGGAACTCATGCCGCCAGGAGAAGTTGATGGGCCGGTCGCTACCGTCGCCCTCGTCGTCCGGACCCTGCGCGCGGCGCTGCGGCGGCTTGCCGTTGATCGCCACCAGCTTGCCGGTGCTGAACGGCTCCACCGCCGCGTCGGCGACGCCGAGCGTGCGCAAGGTGCCGAGCACCTGGTCGGCCTGGTCGGGCTGGATGTTCATCAGGAAGTAGTTCGGCGTGTCCGCCGGCAGCCGGTCGCGCCACTGCCCGAGCAGGCCGGGGCCGATCACCGCCAGCAACAGCAGGGCGCACAGCGACAGCGACAGGCCCACCAGCTGCACCACGCTCAGCGCGCGGCGCCGGGTCAGCGCCGCCAGGCCCAGCTTCCATGGCCCGCGCAGCCGTCCCTGCAGCCGCCGCAACACCGCCAGCAGCACGCCGCCGACGGCAGCAGCCAGCGCCGCCAGCAGGGTCAGGCCGCCCAGCACCCAGGCCGCCAGCAGGCCGTCGCCGGTGGCGTAGACCGCCAGTACCACGGTGGCGACCAGCGCCGCGGCGTAGACCAGCAGCGAGGTCGGCGGCAGCGCGGCGAAGCTGCGGTTGAGCACCCGCATCGGCGGGACGTTGCGCAAGCGCAGCAGCGGCGGTAGGCCGAAGCCGAGCAGCAGCAACAGGCCGATGCCGGCGCCGGCCAGCGCCGGGGTCGCCTGCGGCAAGGGCAGGCGGTTGGGGATCAGGCTGCCCAGCGCTTCGACCAGGCCCACCTGGGCCAGCATGCCCAGGCCCACGCCGAGCGCGCAGGCGGGGATCGCCAGCAGCAGCAACTGCAGCGCCAGCGCGCCGAGGATGTCGCGCTGGCGTGCGCCCAGGCAGCGCAAGACCGCGACCTGGTCGATGCGGCGCAGGGCGAAACGGTTGGCGGCCAGCGCGGTGGCGACGCCGGCCAGCAGCACCGCCAGCAACGCGGCCAGCGCCAGGAAGCGCCCGGCGCGGTCGAAGGCGCCACGCACGCCGCGCTGGGTGTCCTCGATGCCGACCAGGCGGTACGCCTTGGCGCGCGGCGCCAGCCATTCGCGCAGGGCGGCGATCTCGCCGGGCGCGCCGGCGAACATCAACCGATAGGAGGCGCGGCTGCCAGGGCCGAGCAGGCCGGCGGCATCGACGTCGGCGCGGTTGACCAGCAGCGGCGGCGACAACTGCATCAGTTCGCCGGAGGCATCCGGTTCGGCACGCAACACGCGGGTCACGCGCAGCGTGCCGGCACCGAACTCCAGCGCATCGCCGAGCTTCAGCCCCAGCGCTTCGAGCAGGCGCGGATCGGCATAGGCCTCGCCGCGCGGCGGCGGTCCGGCGCGTTCGCTGCCGGCGCCGACGGTGTCGCGCGCCACCAGCAGTTCGCCGCGCAGCGGATAACCGGCGCCCACCGCCTTGATGTTGGCCATCTGGCTGGCGTCGCCGTGGAACAGCACGCTGGGGAAACTGACCAGGCGCGTGCTGCGCAGGCCGCGCCGCTGCGCCTCCTCGGCGAAGGCGGCGGGGATGTCCTGGCGTCCGCTGACGCCGAGGTCGCCGCCGATCACCTCGGCGGCGCTGCCGGTCAGCGCCAGGGTCACCCGGTCGACCAGGGTGCCGACCGCGGTCATCACCGCCACGCCCAGCACCAGTGCCGCGAACACGGTCAGCAGATCGCCGGCGAACAGCTCGCGGCGCAGCGCGCGCGCGGCGTGGCGCAGCACGTTCATGCGGCGTCCGCCGCGTCGGCGGCGCGCAGGCGGCCGCCGTCGAGCCGGTAGCGGTGTTCGCAGCGCTGCGCCAGGCGCATGTCGTGGGTGACCAGCACCAGGGTGGTGTCGCTGCCTTCGTTGAGCGCGAACAGCAGGTCGCTGATCTGTTGCCCGGTGGCCTGGTCGAGGCTGCCGGTGGGCTCGTCGGCGAACAGGATCCGCGGCCGCGCCACGAACGCGCGTGCCAGCGCCACGCGCTGCTGCTCGCCGCCGGACAGTTGCCGCGGATAGTGCCGCGCACGCGCGCTGAGCCCCACCGCCTCCAGCACCTCGCGCACCCGCGCCGGATCCTCGCGTCCGGCCAGTTCCAGCGGAAGGGCGACGTTCTCCGCCGCGGTCAGCGACGGCAGCAGGTGGAAGCTCTGGAACACGAAGCCGACCTCGCGCGCGCGCAGCGCGGCGCGCGCTTCCTCGTCCAGCGTGTTGAGCGATTGCCCGGCCAGCACGATCTCGCCGCGCGTGGGCAGGTCGAGGCCTGCCAGCAACCCGAGCAGGGTGGTCTTGCCGGACCCGGAGGCGCCGACGATGGCGACGCTGTCGCCTTCACCGATGGTCAATCCCACCTTGTCGAGAATGTGGACCGTGCCCTCCGGTCCGCTGACGGATTTGCCGACATCGCGTACGTCGATGGCGATACCGGCGCGAAGAGTGGGGGCCTGACTGTCGATGAGGAATCTCCGGATGCGTGGCGACGAGACGAGAAGCAAGCGGGCCTGGATGCGCCGCGCCTGGCTGTTGCTGGCATGGTGGGTGCTGCTGCCCGCCATCGCCTGTGCCAAAGGTGCGACGGGGCCGGTGCTGGTGCTCGGCGACAGCCTCAGCGCGGCGCACAACATCCCGGTGCAGTCCGGCTGGGTGGCCTTGCTGGACAAGCGCCTGCAGCAACAGATGCGGGCGCCACCGGCGGTGGTCAATGCCAGCATCAGCGGCGAGACTTCCTCCGGCGCGCTGACCCGTCTGCCGGCGCTGCTGCAGAAACACAAGCCGTCGGTAGTGGTCATCGAGCTGGGTGGCAACGATGCATTGCGCGGGCTCAGCCCGGCCGAACTGCGCGGCAACCTGGAGAAGATGATCGTGCTCAGCCGTGACGCCGGCGCGAAGGTGCTGTTGCTGGGCATCGACGTGCCGCCGAACTACGGACCGGGCTACCGGCAGCGTCTGCGCGCGGTCTACGCGGACCTGGCGAAGCAGTACCAGACCGGCCTGCTGCCGTTCCTGCTGGACGGCGTGGCGCTGAACCCGGCGCTGATGCAGGGCGATGGCCTGCATCCGACCGCCGCGGCCCAGCCCAAGGTGCTGGACAACGTGTGGCCGCAGCTCAAGCCATTGATCGCGCAGTAATTTTTTCATGACTCAGGCACATGAAGCGGTCTTCACGCCGCCACCACTGCACATCCGGCATGTTTCACAAAGCTGAAGACTGAGGAAGCATCATGCGTCAGACCAAGGAAACATCCGGGCTCGTGCTGGTCGTGGAGGACAACCGCAACATTTCCGAGATGATCGGTGAGTATCTGGAAGGCCGCGGGTTCGAAGTGGATTACGCCTGCGACGGCCTGGACGGCTACCGCCTGGCGGCGGAGAACAGCTACGACGTGGTGGTGCTGGACCTGATGCTGCCGCGCCTGGACGGCATCGAAGTGTGCCGCCGCCTGCGCAACGACGCGCGCAAGTCGACCCCGGTGCTGATGCTGACCGCGCGCGACACGCTCGACGACAAGCTCACCGGCCTGGGCTTTGGCGCCGACGACTACCTGACCAAGCCGTTCGCGATCCAGGAACTGGAAGCACGCCTGCGCGCGCTGATCCGTCGCGAGCGCCGCCAGGTCGGCTCGGAAGTGCTGAAGGTGGCCGACCTGGTGCTGGACCCGGTGAGCATGCGCGCCACCCGCGCCGGCACCGAGCTGCAGCTGTCGCCGATCGGCCTGCGCCTGCTGACCATCCTGATGCGCGAATCGCCGCGCGTGGTCACCCGCCAGGAGATCGAGCGCGAGATCTGGGGCAACGGCCTGCCGGACTCGGACACCCTGCGCAGCCATCTGTACAACCTGCGCAAGATCATCGACAAGCCGTTCGACCGCCCGCTGCTGCACACCGTGCAGAGCGCCGGTTACCGCATCGCCGACATCGCCCAGCCGATGAGCTGAGGCGGCGCGCGATCGTGAAACCCGCAGCGGTCCCCGCAAACGGGGCCGCTTGCACGAAAGGCTCACGATCGGCCTTCCTATAATCGCGGCAACGATCACGGATGCTGTATGCCGCACGGGTTGCCGCGCAAACTTCGCCTCGCCCTGATCGCCCGCATCGTGTTTGCGGGCTGTGTGGTCACGCTTGCCAGTTATCTGGTGGTGGCGATCGTGCAGCACTCGCTGGTCGGCTCGATCCTGAAGCAGGAGGCGCGCTACTACTGGCGCCTGCATGCGCAACAGCCGCAGCAGCCGCCCCCCAATACTCACAGCCTGCGCGGTTATCTGGTGCCGGCCGGACACTCCGATGCGGCGGTGCCCATCGACCTGCGCACGCTGGCGCCCGGCCTGCACGAGGACCGCCCCGGCGGCGAGATCGTGCTGGTCGACCAGAACCCGTCCGGCCGCCTGTACCTGGTGTTCCTGCGCGCGCCGGCGCAGCGGCTGGCGTTCTGGTTCGGCGTGGTGCCGACCCTGTTGACCCTGATCGCGGTGCTGGTGGTGGCCTGGCTGACCTGGCGGGTGTCGCGGCGCTTGCTGTCGCCGATGAACTGGCTGGCGCGGCGGGTCTCGCGCTGGGATCCGCGGCATCCGGTCGCCGCCGAACTGGCTCCGGAAAACCTGCCGGCCGATGTGCAGGGCGAGGCGCGGCAGTTGGCCGCCGCCCTGCATACGCTGGCCCAGCGCGTCACCGACCACGTCGCCCGCGAACGCAACTTCACCCGCGATGCCAGCCACGAACTGCGCACGCCGCTGACGGTGATCCGGGTCGCCACCGACATCGCGATGACCGATCTGGAACTGCCGCCGCGCCTGCAGCGCAGCCTGCAGCGGATCCAACGCGCCGGCCGCGACATGGAGGCAGTGATCGACGCCTTCCTGATCCTGGCGCGCGAGGCGGACGTGGTGCCGCAGAGCGAACTCTTCGACGTCGCCGACGTGGTCGCGTACGAGGCCGAGAACGCGCGCGAGCTGCTGGCCGACAAGCCGGTGACGCTGAGCGTGCGCGTGCTGGGCTCGGCGACGCTGCATGCGCCGCCGCGGGTGCTGCACGTGGTGGTCAGCAACCTGCTGCGCAACGCCTGCAGCTACACCGATGCAGGGCGCGTCGAGGTCGAGGTCGAGGCCGACCGCATCCGCATCCGCGATACCGGCATCGGCATGTCCGAGGAGGCCTTGCGACACGCCTTCGAGCCGTTCTTCCGCGCCGAGCCGGAGCGCCCGCAAGGCGCCGGGCTGGGCCTGTCGATCGTGCGCCGGCTGTGCGAGCGCTTCGGCTGGCAGGTCGCGCTGGAAAGCGCCGAGGGCGGCGGCATCCTGGCAACCGTGCGGTTCGTTCCGGCGAAGTGAGCGCCGGCAGTTCCGGATCCGTGCAGGCCGGTGCCCGCGCGTTGGCCCGCATCGGTTCCGCGCGCTGCAATGGCCGGCGTGCTTCGAAAAGACCGTCGGCCAGCCGCGTTCACGCCTTGGCGTGTCCGCCATCCGCCTTCGGCGCGCTGATGCGCACCTTGTCGCCGTCGGTCAGGCCGTCCGGCGGACTTTCGATCAGGCGGTCGCCGGCGGCGATGCCCGAGCCGAGCTGCACGGTCTTGCCGAAGTCGCGCGCGATGGTCACCGGCTTGAAGGCGACCGTGTCGTGCGCGTCGACCACCGCCACGCGCAGCCCTTTGTCGTCGAACACCAGCGCGCTGGCCGGGACCCGCACCAGCGCGGCGTCGGCCGGAAGATCGAAGCGCACGCTGGCGTAGCCGCCCGGCATCAGTCTGCCGTCCTGGTTGTCCACGGCGACCTGGACCAGCGTGGTGCCCGAGGCCGCGTTGACCGCCCCCGACGCGCTGTCGACGACGCCGCTGAAAGTCTGCCCCGGGTACTCCGGCACGGTCAGCGTCACCTTGCTGCCGGCGCGCACCGACGGCGCATCGCTCTGCGGCACGTTCACGTACATGCGCAGCTTGTGCGTGTCCGACACGACGAACAGTTCCTGGCCGCCGCCGCCGGCGTTGATCAGCGCGCCGACATCGGTCTCGCGCGCGGTGACCGTGCCGTCGAACGGCGCCACCAGTCTGGCGAAGCCCTTCATCGCCTCCAGGCGCTCGAGGTTGGCCTGTGCGGACTGGGCAAGGGCGCGCTTGGCGTCGTAGTCGCCGGTCTTCTCGTCCACCGCCTGCTTCGACACCACCTCGGTCTGGCCCATGGTCTGCCAGCGCTTGGCGGTGGTCTGGGCCAGGGCGGCGTTGACCCGGGCGTTGGCCAGGTCGGCCTTGGCCTGAAGCAACTGCTGGTCCAGGTCGGGCGTTTCGATCTCGGCAAGCACGTCGCCGGCCTTCACCCTGGCGCCGATGTCGGCTTTCCACCATTTCAGGTAGCCGCTGGTCCGGGCGAAGATCGGCGCGCGGGCATACGCCTCCAGGCGACCGGGCAGGTTGAGCACGCCGGTGCCCTGGTCGGTCTCCGGGGCCACCACGGTGACCGTCGGCACCGCCTGGTCGTCGGTCCATGCACGCAGCCGGCGCGCGTCGCCGGCGCGCGTGGCGATGCCGGCGACGACGATGGCCAGGACCACGATCGAGGCGATGACGCCGGCCAGGCGGAGACGGCGTGGCGAAACGGGGGGCGACAGATCAGGCGACATGCGGGGACGCTCCGGAGGCGTGCGCCGTCGGCGAGGACGGCTGGGAACCACGGCGGTGGATGAGGCTGAAGACGATCGGCACGAAGAACAGCGTGCTGACGGTGGCGAAGATCAGGCCGCCGATGACGGCCCGGCCCAGCGGCGCGTTCTGCTCGCCACCTTCGCCCAGGCCCAGCGCCATCGGCGCCATGCCGATGATCATCGCCAGCGCGGTCATGAGCACCGGGCGGAAGCGCACGAAGCCGCCCTCCAATGCCGCCTTCGCCGCGTCGCCGTGCTCGGCGAGGCGCTCGCGGCAGAAGCTCACCACCAGGATCGAGTTGGCCGTGGCCACGCCCATGCACATGATGGCGCCGGTCAGCGCGGGGACCGACAGGGTGGTGTGCGTGGCGAACAGCATCCAGACGATGCCGGCGATCGCCGCGGGCAAAGCGGTCACGATCACGAACGGATCGCTCCACGACTGGAAGTTGACCACGATCAACAGGTAGATCAGCACGATCGCGCCGAGCAGGCCGAAGATCAGGCCGGCGAACGCCTTGTTCATCGTCTGCACCTGGCCGAGCAGCGCCGTGCTGGATCCCTTGGGCAGGAATTTCTGGTTGGCGTCGAGGATCTTCTGGATGTCGGCGGCGACCGCGCCCAGGTCGCGGTCCTGCGGGGAGGCGAAGATGTCCACCGTCGCATTGATGTTGTACTGGCTGACCACGGCATTGGTCGCGGTCCGCGACAGCGTCGCCAGCCCGCCCAGGCTCTGCGCGCCGCCCTGGCCGGCGCTGGGGCTGATCGGCACGTTCTGCAGGTCGGGCAGGCTGTCGAGGCTGTACTGCGGCGTCTGCATCACGATCGGATACGACACGCCGTTCTGCGGGTTCAGCCAGAACGTCGGCGCGATCTGGCTGGAGCCGGCCAGGTTCACGCCCAGGCTGCTGGTGACGTCGCGCTCGGTAATGCCCACCTGTTGGGCGAGGCTGCGGTCCACGTTCACCGCGAAGCCGGGGCTGGCCTGCGATTGCTGGATGCGCGCGTCCGCCACGCCCGGGACGCGGCGGATCTCGCGCAGCAGGCGGTTGGCATAGGCGAAGTTGGCGGCGAGGTTCGGGCCGCGGATCTGCAGGTCCACCGGCGCCGGCGCGCCGAAGTTCAGGATCTGGCTGATGATGTCGGCCGGCGGAAACGAGAACACCACCGACGGGAACTGCCGCGGCAAGGTCTGGCGCAGCGTGCGCACGTAGTCGGCGGTGGGCGCGTGGCCTTCGCTCAGCGCGATCTGGATGTCGCCGTCCTGCGAGCCGATGGTGCCGGTGTTGTTGTAGGCGTTGTTGATGCCCGAGGATGACAGGCCGATGTTGTCGACGACGCCGGCCAGGTCGTGCGGCGGAATGAGCCTGCGCACGGCGCCGGTCACGTCGGCGAACAGGTGCGCGGTTTCCTCGACGCGGGTGCCGACCGGTGCGCGCACGTGCATCAGGATCTGGCCCGAGTCCACCGACGGGAAGAAGTTGCGGCCGAGCATCGGCAGCAGCAGGAACGACAGCGCCACGCACAGCATGAAGCCGGGCACGAAGGCCCTGCGGCGCAGCAGCGCGGTCTCGAGCAGGGCGTAGTAGCCGGCGCGCAGCCGCTCGAAGCGCTTTTCGAAACCGCGCTGGAAGCGCACCAGCGGATTGCGCGACGGCGGCTGGCCATGGCCGTCGCCGTGCATGTCGGTATGCGGCGCATGCGGATGCAACAGGTACTTGGCCATGGTCGGCACCAACGTGCGCGACAGCAGGAAGGACGCGATCATCGCGAACATCACCGCTTCGGCCATCGGTACGAACAGGAAGCGTGCCACGCCTTCCAGGAAGAACATCGGCACGAATACGATGCAGATGCACAGCAGCGAGACGAAGGCGGGCGTCACGATCTGCGAGGCGCCGTCCAGGATCGCCGTCTCCACGGACTTGCCCTGCTCCAGGTGCCAGTTGATGTTCTCGATGGTCACCGTGGCGTCGTCCACCAGGATGCCTACGGCCAGCGCCAGGCCGCCCAGGGTCATGATGTTCAGCGTCTCGCCGATCGCTGACAGCGCGGCGATCGAGCCGAGGATCGCCAGCGGGATCGAGATGGCGATGATCAGCGTCGAGCGCCAGCTGCCGAGGAACAGCAGGATCATCAGGCTGGTCAGCGCCGCGGCGATCACGCCTTCGCGCGCCACGCCGGCGATCGCGCCGCTCACGAACAGCGACTGGTCGCCGATGGGAACGATCCGCAGGTCCGGCGGCAGTGCCTCCTTCATCGCCGCGACCCGGTCCTTGATGCCGGCGATGATCGCCAGCGTCGAGGCCGAGCCGTTCTTCATCACCGTCATCAGCACCGAGCGGTCGCCGTTGACGTGCACGATGTTGGTCTGCGGCGGCGCGCCGTCGCGGACATGCGCCACGTCGCGGATGAACACCGTGGCGCCGTCGACCGTCTTCACCGGCAGGTTGCCCAGCTCCTCGATGTCCGATGGCGCGTTGTTGAGCTGCAGCGTGTATTCGTACTTGCCGATCTTCTGCGTGCCCACCGGGGTGATGAGGTTCTGCGCCGCCAGCGCGTTGGCCACGTCCTGCGCCGAGAGGCCGCGCGCCTGCAGCGCCGGCGGATCGATGTCGATCTGCACCTGGCGGGTCTTGCCGCCGAACGGATACGGGATCGCTGCGCCGGCCACCGAGGTGAGCTGCGGACGGATGATGTTGAGGCCGAGGTCGGCCAGGTTCTGCTCGGTGAGCCCTTTGCCGGACAGCGCCAACTGGATGATCGGCACCGTGGAGGCGTTGTAGTTGAGGATCAGCGGCGGCGTGGTGCCTTGCGGCAGCTGCCGCAGCATGGTCTGCGCCACGGCGGTGACCTGCGCGTTGGCGGTGCGGATGTCGACGTTGGGCTGGAAGAAGATCTTGATGATGCCGAAGCCCTGGATCGACGTGGCCTCGGTGTGCTCGACATCGTTCACGGTGGTGGTGAGCACGCGCTCGAACGGCGAACTGACGCGGCCGGCCATCTGCTCGGGCGGCAGGCCGTTGTACTGCCAGACCACGGCGATCACCGGGATGCGGATGTCCGGGAAGATGTCGGTGGGCGTGCGCAATGCGGCGAGCGGACCCACGATCAGGATCAGCAGGGCCAGGACGACGAAGGTATACGGTCGCGTCAGTGCGATCCGGACGAGGCCAATCATGGAGGAGCGGTTCCGTGCGCGAATGTTGCGTCGCGGCGGATTTTGCCTGGGGGGTGTTCCCGGGCTTCATTAAGATTTATTTAGACATCCGCCCCGGCGCCGCAAATGCTCGATGGTTCAACGACTTGTGTACTGACCGGGCCGTAAGCCGCACGCCGCCTGTCCGGCGCTGCCACTCCACGCGCGGCGAGACGTGGGCGAATGCGCGCGACCGCGCACCGGGTGCGGGCCGTGTCAGGCAGGGCAGGGTGCACGGCCCGCGGACGGCGCGGCCGCGGCGGGCGGGCAGAGGACCGAGAACACCGCCCCGCGCGCGTCGCCGCCCACCTGCAGCGTATAGCCGTGCAGGCGGACGATGGCGCTGACGATCGCCAAGCCCAGTCCGCAGCCGGGCTTGGCACGCGTCTGGTCGACGCGGTAGAAGCGGCGGAAGATCGTCTGGCGCTCGTCGGGGGCGATGCCGGGGCCGCTATCGGCGATCTCGATGCGCGCGTTGCCGCCCTGGTCGGCGCCTGCCGACAGGCGGATCGTCCCGCCGTCGGGCGTGAACTTGATGGCATTGCTGACCAGGTTGGCCAGCGCCTCGAACAGCAGCTGCCGATCGCCGTGCACGGCCGGCAGCGGCTCCAGTACAAGGTCGAAAGCCTGGCCGCGGTCCTCGGCCACGGGCGCGTAGAACGCGTGGACCTCATGCAGCAGCGGGGCGAGGTCGATGGTCGAGAAGCAGGCGCTGCGCTGGCGGTCTTCCAGTTCCGACACGCGCAGCAGCGCGCGGAAGCGGGTCAGCACGGTGTCGATCTCGCTCACGCATGCGTCCAGCTGCTCGCCCTCCGGGCGGCCGGCGAACTGCTGCTGCAGCCGGTGCAGGCGCGTGCGCATGCGCGTCAGCGGGGTGCGCAGGTCGTGGGCGATGTTGTCGGTGACGCCCTTCACCTCGCCGAGCAGGCGTTCGACCTCGCCCAGCGTCCGGTTCACCGTGGCCGCCAGCAGGTCCACCTCGTCGCCGCGCCGGGACACCGGCAGGCGCACGCTGAGATCCCCACCGTGGATGGGTTGCATGGCCTGCTGAATGGCGCGGATGCGCCGGGCCGGGCCGCGCGCGATGAGCAGGCCGCCGAGCAGGCCCGGCAGCAGGGTCAACGACAGTCCCCACAGCAGTCCGCGGTAGATGATCGCGGTCAGTCCGTCGATGACGGTGCTGGCCTTGACCACGACCAGGCGGCGGCCGTCCGGGAGGTGCCGGGCGATGCCGCGCGCCCGGGTCTGGCCGCTGCGCCCGCTGTCGATCAGCCGGGCGCTGACCACGCCGACGGTGCCATCGGCGGCCATGCCCTTGGGCGCCTCGGCGATGTTGCCGGCGATGCGGCGTCCCTGCGCGTCGAACAGGCCAACCCACATGAAGCCCTGGATGTCGATGGCGTTGGCCTGGCCTACCGTCTCGGCCAGGCGCGCGGGGTCGGTGTGTTCCAGGTAATGGATGCGCGCGACCAGCATCTGGTCGATCACGTGCGAAAGATAGCGGGTGGACTCCCACTGCACGATGCCCAGCAGCACGATGCACCAGATCGCGAACAGCGACCCGTAGATCAGGATCAGCCGCGAGGTGGCCGACCGCCAGGCGTCACTCAGCGGGGGCAAGGACATATCCCGAGCCGCGCATCGTGCGGATCAGCGGCGGCTGGCCGTTGCCGTCGATCTTGCGGCGAAGGCGGCCGATGTGGACGTCGATCACGTTGGTGCCCGGGTCGAAATGGAAGCCCCAGACATGCTCGAAGATCATCTGTCGCGTCACCACCTGGCCGGCGTTGCGCATCAGGAATTCGAGCAGGCGGAACTCGGTGGGCAGCAGGGTCAGCGGCTGGCCGTTGCGCAAGGCGTTGTGGCGGACCAGGTCGAGTTCCAGGTCCGCCACGTGCAGGCGGGTTTCGGTCGCGGTCGTGCTGCGATGGCGGCGCACCAGCACTTCGGCACGCGCGACCAGCTCATCGGGCGAGAACGGCTTGGTCAGGTAGTCGTCGCCGCCCGCGCGCAGGCCGCGCACGCGCTCGTCCACCTCGGACAGTGCGCTGATCATCAGCACCGGCGTCTGCACCGAGCGCTTGCGCAGCTCGGAGACCACGTCGATGCCGTCCATGCCGGGCAGCATGCGGTCGAGGGTGATGATGTCGTAACCATCGGCCAGCGCGCGCTGCAGGCCGTCGCGTCCGTCGGCGATCCAGTCGGCGCTGAAGCCGTGCGCGCCGAGTTCCGCGACGATGTCGCGGGCGGTCACTTCGTCGTCTTCGATGACCAGTGCCCTGGGCATCCTGGCTTACTCCCTGCCGGAGGCGGCAGAGCGCGATCGCCGGCGCGTGCTGGCCGCACCGGCGGGGCCCCGGCCTTCGTGCATGCGCGCCACGCCGCTCATCGTCGTGTCAGGGGCTCAGATACGGCCGCAGCGTGTCGCGCCACAGCGCGTAGCCGGCCGCGTTCATATGCAACTTGTCCGGGCCGAACAGCTCGGCGCGCGGCTGCCCGTCGGCACCGAGCATCGGCGTGTACACGTCGACGAACTGGACCTGCTTGAGGCCGGCGGCGGCCTTGCGGATCAGCGCGTTGGCCTCGGCCATCTTCGGCATCAGCGCCGCACGCGAGGGGCTGGGCTTGATCGACAGGTAGACGATGCGGGTCTTGGGCAGGTCGCGGTGCACGCGGGTCACGAACGCCACGAAGTCGTCGCGCACCTGCTGCGGGCTGCGGCCGCTGTTGAGGTCGTTGTCGCCGGCGTAGAACACGATCAGGCGCGGCTTGTATGGTACCACGATGCGGTCGGCGTACCAGGTGCTGTCGCGGATCTCCGAGCCGCCGAAGCCGCGGTTGAGGGTCTGCACGCCCGGAAAATCCGTGGCCAGCGAGGTCCAGAAGCGGATCGAGGAACTGCCGACGAACAGCACGCCGCCGGGTTTGACCGGATGCGCGGCATCGTCCTTGGCGAAGCGCGCCATGTCCTCTTCCCAGGCCGCATTGGAGACCTGGTCGGGCACGCTGGGCGCCGCGGCTGGGGTGAGTGCGCGTGCCGGCGACACGCCCAGCAGGGACAGGCTGAACAGACTCAGGGCGAGCAGCGGTGCGCGCAGCGGCGAACGGGGCATGACGCCTCCTCGAAGCAAGGGAGCGGCGATGGTGCCGCAGGCGCCGCATGCAGGCAAATCCGCGGCGATGCCGGCGCCGCCGCGGGGCTTGTGGCAAAATTGCGGCCTATCCCGCTGCGCCCTTGCCCATGACCGATTCCTTCCGGCCGTCGTCGTCGCGTCCCCGTTGCCTGGGACGGGGCTGAGCCATGGCCGACCAGTTCGGGCATCTGCCGCGCGGGCCGCGCCGCATGCTGATGGCGGCGCGCTGGTCGTGGCAGGGACTGCGCGCGGCCTGGCTGCACGAGTCCTCGTTCCGCCTGGAGGTGTGCCTGTTCCTGATCCTGGCGCCGCTGGCGCTGTGGTTGGGGCAGGGGCCGGTACAGCAGGTGCTGATGATCGGCTCGCTGCTGCTGGTGCTGGCGGTGGAACTGCTCAATTCGGCGATCGAAGCGGTGATCGAGCGCTACGGCCCCGAGCATCACGAGCTGGCCGGCCGCGCCAAGGACATGGGCTCGGCCGCGGTCTTCGTGATGCTGGCCAACGTGGTGCTGTGCTGGGGCCTGATCCTGCTGCCGCGCCTGCTGTGATCGCCGCCCGTTTCTTCTTCTGTTAAAGGATCCGACGCCATGGCCCTCGAGTTTCTCGCCGACCCCAACACCTGGCTGACGCTGTTGACGCTGAGTGCGTTGGAGATCGTGCTGGGCATCGACAACCTGGTGTTCATTTCCATCGCGGTGGGCAAGCTGCCGGAAGCGCAGCGCCCGGCCGCGCGCAAGTTCGGCATCGCCGTGGCCTGCCTGACCCGCATCGCGCTGCTGGTGTCGCTGGCGTTCCTGGCGCGCATGCAGGGCGAGCTGTTCAGCGTGGCCGGCATGGGCATCTCGATCCGCGACCTGGTGCTGATCGTCGGCGGCCTGTTCCTGCTGGTGAAGGGCACCATGGAGATCCGCGAACTGATCACCGGCGGCGAGGACGAAGACCCCACCACCAGCAAGGCCTCGGGCGTGTTCTGGATGGTGATCGCGCAGATCGCGGTGATCGACATCGTGTTCTCGCTGGATTCGGTGATCACCGCGGTGGGCATGGCCCAGCATATCCCGGTGATGATCGCCGCGGTGCTGCTGGCGGTGGCGGTGATGCTGCTGGCGGCCAACCCGCTGGGCCGCTTCATCGACGCCAACCCGACGGTGAAGATGCTGGCGCTGGCCTTCATCCTGATGATCGGCGTGGTGCTGATCCTGGACGGGCTGGACGTGCACGTGCCCAAGCCCTACATCTACGCGGCGATGGGGTTCTCGGTGCTGGTGGAGTGGCTGAATCTGCTGATGCGCCGGCGCGCCGCCGCGCACCAGGTGCCCGGCGCCGGCAAGTGGTGAGCGGCTGAGCGGCGCAGGCTGCGTTTTCACCGGGCGCGTGGCAAGCTGCGCGCAGTCATTCGCCGGAGTCCTCGCATGCGCCTGTTGTCCCGCTCCCTGTTCCTGGCCGCGCTGGCGGTGTTGCTGTCCGGCTGCGGCTACAACGCGATCCAGCAGAAGGATCAGGCGGTCAAGGCCGGCTGGTCGGAAGTGCTGAACCAGTACAAGCGCCGCGCCGATCTGGTGCCGAACCTGGTCAACACGGTCAAGGGCTATGCCGACCAGGAGCGGCAGGTGCTGACCGACGTGACCAATGCCCGCGCCCGGGTCGGCCAGGTGCAGGTCAACGCCGACGACGCCGCCTCGCTGCAGCAGTTCCAGCAGGCGCAGGGCCAGCTGTCCAGCGCGCTGTCGCGGCTGCTGGTGGTCAGCGAGAACTATCCGAACCTGAAATCCGACCAGGCCTTCCGCGACCTGCAGGCGCAGCTGGAAGGCACCGAGAACCGCATCACCGTGGCGCGCGGCCGCTACATCCAGGCAGTGCAGGACTACAACACCTACATCCTGTCCTTCCCGCAGGTGCTCACCGCCAAGCTGTTCGGCTACAAGGAAAAGCCCAACTTCTCGGTGGAGAACGAGGCGCAGATCTCCGAGGCGCCGGCGGTGAACTTCGGCGGCCAGCCGGCGTCCGCGCCGCCGCAGCAACCGCAGCCGCAGCAGCAACCGGCGCCGGCGCACTAAGCGCCGCCGCGGGCGGGCCCGGGCGTGCGTTCCACATCCGTGACGGCTGAGCGCGCTACCGCATCGGCGGCGTCGCGCAGTGCGGCTCGCCGTGTATCTCGCCGGCACGCCGGCGTCTGGCTGGTGCTGCTGTTGGCGCTGCTGCCCTGGCTGGCCTGGGCGCAGGCCGAGGCGCCGATCCCGCCACTGGACGCGCCGGTGGTCGACACCACCGGCACGCTGACGGCGAACCAGCGTCTGGAGCTGGACCGGCAGGCGGTGCAGTTGCAGCAGCGCAAGGGCAGCCAATTGCAGGTGCTGGTAGTGCCGAGCACCGCGCCCGAGACCATCGAGCAATACACCCAGCGCGTGTTCGACCAGTGGAAACTCGGCCGCAAGGGCGTGGACGACGGCGTCCTGCTGGTGGTGGCCAAGAACGACCGGCGCGTGCGCATCCAGCCCGGCTACGGCCTGGAAGGCGCGATTCCCGACGCCACCGCCAACCGCATCATCCAGGAGTACCTGGCGCCGCGCTTCCGCGCCGGCGACTACAGCGGTGGCATCGCCGAGGCCACCGCGATGCTGGTCAAGCTGATCGACGGCGAAGCGTTGCCGGCGCCGGTCAGTGCGCATGCCTCGGCCTCGCGCGGGGGCGGCCTGGGATTCGGTTTCTTCGCCGGCCTGTTCGCGGCGCTGGTCGCGCAGGTGCTGTTCGCGCGGTTGTCGCGTCCCGTGCGTGGCGTGCTGAGCGGCGTGGTCGGCGGTGGCGTCGGCCTGTTGCTGAGCCTGTCGCTGTTCATCGGTGCGCTGACCGGCGGGATCGGCCTGCTGCTGGGCCTGTTTGTCGGGATCGCGCCGGGCCGCTCGGCTGGCGGCGGCGGTTGGGGCGGCTGGGGCGACGGAGGTTGGGGAGGCGGCGGCTTCGGCGGTGGCTGGGGCGGCGGTGGCGGCGGCGGTGGCGGTGGAAGTTGGGGCGGCGGCGGAGGCGGCTGGGGTGGTGGCGGTGGCAGTTCCGGAGGCGGTGGCGCCTCGGGGAGCTGGTGATGCGCCTGCTCCGGCACCTGTTCGCGCCGTCCGCCCAGCGTCTGTTCCCGGCGGCCAGCCTGGAACGCATCGGCGCGGCGATCGCCGAGGGCGAGCGCTTGCATCGCGGGCAGGTGATGTTCGCGGTGGAGTCGAGCCTGGCGCCGGCGCAGGTGCTGCGCGGCATGACCCCAAGGCTGCGCGCCGAGCAGGCCTTCGCGCAGTTGCGCACCTGGGATACCGACGCCAACAACGGCGTGCTGATCTACCTGCTGCTGGCCGATCACCACATCGAGATCGTCGCCGACCGCGGCCTGCGCGGGCGGGTGGATGCGGCGCAGTGGCGCCAGGTCTGCGCGCTGATCGAGCGCGACATGCGCGCGGGCCAGCCCGAACAGGCGGTGCTCGCCGGCGTCGGTGCGGTGTCCGCGCTGCTGGCCGCGCACTTCCCGGCGCAGCCGGGTCAGCAGGGCGAGAACGAATTGCCGAATCTGCCGCGGGTGCTGGACTGAGTGTGCTGCGGCAGTGGGCTTGCCCGGCCAGCAGATGAGATGCAGCGTCGGTGCCGGGTTGGAGCCTGACGGCTGTGCCCGTCGCGGCTGAAGCCGCTCCCACATCAGTGCGATCCGGTGATGTTGTGGGAGGGACTTCAGTCCCGACGCGACAGTGCCGAAGTGAACCAAGATGGCTCTGCTCGTCGAGGCGATGGCTCGGGGCCACATGGGCCGCTCGCGCAAGGAAGGAGGGGGCACGTGGCGTCTGGGCTGCGCATGTGTCTTGAGGTCGGTCGGCGGCGGGTTCGTGCGCCTGCCAGCAGATGAGCGCCACCCCGCTGTACCGTCCGCAAATCGCGGCAAGCAGCGGAGTCGGTGGCAGACGCGTGCGCCTGCCAGCAGATGAAGCGCCACCCCGCTGTACCGTCCGCAAATCGCGGCAAGCAGCGGAGTCAGTGGCAGAATAGGCACTCTTTGCCCCCCGGCCGACGCTTGCGCATGACCTATCTCCACCAGATCGATCCCATCGCCTTCTCGTTCGGGCCGGTGAAGGTGCATTGGTACGGGCTGATGTATCTGGCCGGCTTCCTCTCGGCCTGGTGGCTGGGCCGTCGTCGCATCCGCGCCGGTCGCCTGCCCGGGGTGAACGAGGATGGTTTCTCCGACCTTCTTTTCTACGCGATGCTCGGCGTGGTGCTGGGTGGGCGCATCGGCTACATGCTGTTCTACGCGCTGTCCGATTTCCTGGCCGACCCGCTGCTGATCTTCAAGGTGTGGGACGGCGGCATGAGCTTCCACGGTGGCCTGTTGGGCGTGCTGGCCGCCTGCCTGTGGTGGACGCGCAAGGCGCGCCTGCATTTCTTCGACACCGTCGATTTCGTCGCGCCGCTGGTGCCGCTGGGCCTGGGCTTCGGCCGGATCGGCAATTTCGTCGGCGGCGAGTTGTGGGGCAAGTTGACCCACGCCGGCTGGGGCGTGATCTTCCCCCACGCGCCGATACAGGACGGGGTGGCCAACGCGCCGGCGCTGGAGAGCCTGAAGAGCGCCGCGCAACTGCAGCAGCAATACGCCGCGGGCCTGCTGGACCGCTACGCCCGCCATCCGTCGCAGTTGTACGAAGCGGCGCTGGAAGGGCTGGTGATGTTCGTGGTGTTGTGGACGTTCTCGATGAAGCCGCGCGCGCGCTATGCGGTGTCCGGCCTGTTCGCGCTGCTGTACGGCGTGTTCCGCTTCGCGGTGGAGTTCGTGCGGGTACCGGATGCGCAGCTCGGCTACCTGGCATTCCATTGGCTGACCCGCGGCCAGCAGTTGAGCATTCCGCTGGTCCTGCTCGGCCTGTTCCTGCTGTGGCGCTCGCGCAGCGCGCCGGTACTGCAGCCGGTGCCGCCGCCGGAGGTGACCAAGTGAAGCCGTACCTGGAATTGCTGCAGCACGTGCTGGAGCGCGGCGCGGAGAAAGCCGACCGCACCGGCACCGGCACGCGCAGCGTGTTCGGCTGGCAGATGCGCTTCGACCTCAACGACGGCTTTCCCCTGGTCACCACCAAGAAGCTGCACCTGCGCTCGATCGTGCACGAGCTGCTGTGGTTCCTGAAGGGCGAGACCAACATCGCCTACCTCAAGGACAACAAGGTCAGCATCTGGGACGAGTGGGCCGATGGGCAGGGCGAACTCGGCCCGGTGTACGGCAAGCAGTGGCGGCGCTGGACCGGCGCCGACGGCCGCGAGATCGACCAGATGCAGTGGCTGGTGGACGAGATCAAGCGCAACCCGGATTCGCGGCGGCTGGTGATCAGCGCCTGGAACGTGGCCGAATTGCCGCAGATGGCGCTGATGCCGTGCCACAGCCTGTTCCAGTTCTACGTGGTCGACGGCAAGCTCAGCTGCCAGCTGTACCAGCGCAGCGGCGACATCTTCCTCGGCGTGCCGTTCAACATCGCCAGCTACGCGCTGCTGACCCACATGGTGGCGCAGGCCACCGGCCTGGGCGTGGGCGATTTCGTGCACACGCTCGGCGATGCGCACCTGTATTCCAATCACTTCGCGCAGGCGCGCGAGCAACTGGCGCGCGCGCCGCGGCCGCTGCCGCGGTTGCGGCTGAACCCGGCGGTCACCGATCTGTTCGCCTTCACCTACGACGATATCGCCATCGAGGGCTACGACCCGCATCCGGCGATCAAGGCGCCGGTGGCGGTGTGAACAGTAGTTGGGAATCGGGAGTGGGGAATCGGGAATCGGCGAGCGCCGCCGTCGCGACGGGGACGGATGCGGCGCCGCTTACGCGCCATCCTCTGCAGCTGAGCCTCATCGCGGCGCTGGATCTGGCCAATGCGATCGGTCGCGACAACGATTTGCCGTGGCGCTTGCCGGACGATCTGAAGCGGTTCAAGGCGCTGACCCTGGGCAAGCCGGTGCTGATGGGGCGCAAGACCGCGCAGTCGCTGGGGCGCGCGCTGCCGGGGCGCCTGAACCTGGTGATGACGCGTTCGGGGCAGGTGCCGTTCGCGGACATGCAGGCGGTGGTGTCGCTGCAGGCGGCGATCGACGCCGCGCGCGAGGCCGGCGCCACGGAGCTGGCAGTGATCGGTGGCGGCGACATCTTCGCCCTGGCCCTGCCGTTGGCCGAGGTGCTGTACCTGACCCATGTCGACACCGTGGTCGACGGCGCCGATGCGTATTTTCCCGCGTTCGATCCGGCGCAGTGGGAGGTGGTGGCGCGGCAGGCGCATCCGGCCGATGCGCGGCACCCGCTGGCCTTCGATTTCGTGGATTACCGGCGCCGGCCTGGCGCGGCGTAGGGATCCGCTGGCGGATGCCGGTGCTGTCGTAGGAGCGGCTTTAGCCGCGACGGGCGTTACCGGGAAAGCCCATCGCGGCTAAAGCCGCTCCTACGACATTACACGTATCGCCTGAGACCTCACTCCTGCTCGGGCGCAGAGGCAGCGGGCGCCTGTTGTCCACGGTGCGGCGCGCTGCGCCGTCGCGGGGGGCCGCTGCGCGCCGCTGGCGGCGGCCCCTGCACCGGCCGGCCGGGGACCTGCACCACCTGCAGGTCCTCGCTGTCCAGGCGCAGGGCGGTGAGCTTGCCGCCCCAGACCGCGCCGGTGTCGATCGCGTGCACGCCCTGGGTGATGGTCAGGCCCAGCGTCGACCAGTGCCCGCAGACGATCTTCAGGTCGCGCTCGACCCGTCCCGGCACTTCGAACCACGGGTACAGGCCCTGCGCCTGGGTGCCGGGGGTGCCCTTTTCCTCGATCGCGATGCGTCCGCGCGGGGTGCAGTAACGGGCGCGGGTGAACAGGTTGATGATCGCGCGCGAGCGGTCGTAGCCGGTCAGGCCCGGCGACCAGGCCGGGCGATCGCCGTACATGTTGCGGAACAGCTTGCGGTAGCCGTTGCCGTGCAGTTGCTGCTCGACCTCGCGCGCATGCTTCTCGGCCAGCGCGGTGGTCCACTTCGGCGCCAGGCCGGCGTGGATCATCATCCAGCCGAGTTGGCGGTCGGCGTGCAGCAGCTTCTGCATGCGCAGCCAGGTCAGCAGTTCGTCGCGGTCCTCGGCCAGCACGATGCGCTGCAGGTCCGGATTGACCTTGCGCTGTTCGTCCGGGCTGCGCTCGCCGATCGCCAGCAGCGACAGGTCGTGGTTGCCCAGCACCACCACGCTGTGTTCGCGCAGCGAGTGCACCAAACGCAGGGTCTCCAGCGACTGCCCGCCGCGGTTGACCAGGTCGCCGCAGAACCACAGCCGGTCCACCGCCGGATCGAAACGGATCTTCTCCAGCAACTGCTGGGTGATGTCGTAGCAACCCTGCAGGTCGCCAATGGCCCAGACCGCCATCAGTGCAGGGTCCGCGGCACGGACAGCACGAATGGCGCGATCGCGGCGATGAAGTGGGTGCCGTCGTCGGCCTCCATGTCGTAGTGGCCGCGCATCGTGCCGTGCTCGGTTTCCAGCACCAGCCCGGAGGTGTAGCGGAAATCCTCGCCCGGGCGCAGCCGCGGCTGTTCGCCGACCACGCCGTCGCCGTCCACGCGTTCGATGCGGCCGTTGCCGTCGGTGATCTCCCAGTGCCGGGCGATCAGTCGCGCGGCGACGCGGCCGCGGTTGTGGATGCGGATCGTGTAGGCGAACGTGTAGCGTCCGTCCTCCGGCGCCGATTGGTCGTCGAGGAATCGGGGCGACACTTCGACCTCGATCCGATAGGGGGCGTCATCGTTCATCCCCACAGTTTAGAGCGTGTTTTGCCGTTTGAGGCAGATGCGTGAGCG
Organism: Xanthomonas sp. 3498; assembly: GCF_014199795.1. Taxonomy (NCBI): domain Bacteria; kingdom Pseudomonadati; phylum Pseudomonadota; class Gammaproteobacteria; order Lysobacterales; family Lysobacteraceae; genus Xanthomonas; species Xanthomonas sp. 3498. The sequence goes on along the minus strand of NZ_JACHOH010000003.1, from coordinate 399,649 downwards.
GTTCGCGCTGCGAGGCGGGTGGCGCGCCGTGGCGGCCTTGTTCGCGGCCCGGGCGTGCCGTGATGGCCGGCGTCGTGCCGCGGGCGGGCGGCCTGCGGGAACGCGGATCGTGACGTGCAGGGTCTGCGTCGTGCGTCTTGCCACCAAGGGGGACAGGCAGACGTGTGTCGTCGCCACGTCGAGGCCTGCGTTGGCCGGGCCGGTGCCGGCATGTGTGCCATCCCATCACGCTCGTGGGTGCGCCCCGCGAGCACGCGCGGGGCGCACCCACGAGCGTCAGGCCAGGGGCAGGTTGGCCAGACGCACGAAGTCGGCGACCTCGAGCTGCTCGGCGCGCGCGTCCGGGCGCACGCCCGCGGCCTCGAACTGCGCGGCATCGCAGACGCCGTTCAAGGCGTTGCGCAGGGTTTTGCGGCGCTGGCCGAACGCGGCGCGGACCACGTCGGCGAAGCGTTTCGGATCGGCGATGCCCACCGTCTGCGGCGGTCGCGGCACCAGCCGCACCACCGCCGAATCCACCTTCGGCGGCGGCCGGAACGCGCCCGGTGGCACCACGAACAGCGAGGTCACCTCGCAGTACGCCTGCAACATCACGCTGAGCCGGCCGTAGACCTTGCTGCCGGGGTCGGCGGCCATGCGGTCGACCACTTCCTTCTGCAGCATGAAGTGCATGTCGGCGACCGCCGCGGCGTGGTCCAGCGCATGGAACAGGATCGGCGAGGAAATGTTGTAGGGCAGGTTGCCGACCAGGCGGATGCGCGCGCCCTCGGCCAGGGCGGTGAAATCCACCGACAGCACGTCGCGGTTGAGGATGGTCAGTTCGCCGACGCCGGCCGCCGCCGCGGTCAGCGGCGCGATCAGGTCGCGGTCGAACTCGATCACGGTCAGCTGGCCGTGCCGGCGCAGCAGCGGGAAGGTGATCGCGCCCTGGCCGGGGCCGATCTCGACCAGCCGGTCGCCCGGCTTGGGGTCGACCGCGCGGACGATGCTGTCGATGTAGTGGCGGTCGCTGAGGAAGTGTTGGCCGAGGGATTTCTTGGCCGGGGCGCCGAAGCCGGAAGAGGAAGTCATGACGGGCATTTTATCGGCATGCGTGGGGCGGCGCGCGCTGCAGCGGCATAGGAGCGGTTTCAGCCGCGACCGGCATGATCGTGAGCCTGGTTGCGGCAGCGCGCCGAGCGCCGCTCGGACCGGCAGCTAAGCCTGCGTGCGGCGCGCAGCCAGTTGCGCGCACAGCGCGGTGGCGGCGAACAGGCTGGATGGATCGGCCACGCCGCGGCCGGCGAGCTCCAGTGCGGTGCCGTGGTCGACCGCCACGCGCGGATAGGGCAGGCCCAGGGTCAGGTTCACCGCCTGCTCGAAGCCGCTGTACTTGAGAACCGGCAGGCCCTGGTCGTGGTACATCGCCAGCACCGCGTCCACGGCCGCCAACTTTTGCGGCAGAAAGGCGGTATCGGCCGGCAACGGGCCGAGCAGGCGCATGCCTTCCGCGCGCAGGACGTCCAGCACCGGCTGCATCACCTGGATCTCTTCAACGCCCAGATGGCCGTCCTCGCCGGCATGCGGGTTCAGCCCCAGTACGGCGATGGTCGGCGCGGCGATGCCGAACTCATGACGCAGCGCGGCCTCGGTGATGCGCAGGCTGCGTTCCAGCAGGGTCGGGGTGAGCGCATCGGCGACCGCGCGCAGCGGCAGGTGGGTGGTGACCAGGGCCACCCGCACGATGGCGTTGGCCAGCATCATCACCACCTCGCGGCCGGCGTGTTGGGCCAGCAGTTCGGTGGTGCCGGTGTAGGCAATGCCGCCGGCATTGATCGCGGCCTTGTGCACCGGGCCGGTCACCATCCCGGCCAGCTCGCCGCTCAGGCAGGCGTCGGCGGCCTGGGTCAGTGCGGCGATCACTGCGCTGGCGTTGGCCGGCTGGGTCGCGCCGAAGCGGCTGGGCACGGCATTGGCGACCGTGCGCAGGCGCAGGTCGCCAGGGGCGAGGGCGGGGCTGGATTCGGGCAGCAGCTGCAGCGGCAGCGACAGCGCCGCGGCGGCGGCGCGCAAGGTCTCGGGATCGGCGAAGGCCAGGAGCTGGCAATCGTGGCGCGGCTGTTGCGCCAGCCGCACGCACAGCTCCGGGCCGATCCCGCCCGGCTCGCCCGGCACCAGCGCGAGCGAGGGGCGCATGGGTCAGGGCTTGGCGGCGGGTGCCGGCGCGGGCGTGGTCGCCGGCGCAGTGGCCGCGTCGGTGTTGCCCACGCGCAGGTCGACGTAGGCTTCGCCGCGCATTTCCTGCAGGAAGCGGTTGTATTCCTCTTCCAGCTTGCGGCGGCCGATGGTCTCGCGGACCTGGGCGCGCTGGGTGTCGCTGGTCACGTCGGTCTGACGCTCGCCGACGCGCTGCACGATGTGCCAGCCGGCCTCGGTGCGGAACGGCTGCGACACCTGGCCGTCCTGCAGGCTCGCGACCTGGTGGCCGAAGTCCGGGCCGAACGCGTCGACCGGGAACCAGCCCAGATCGCCGCCCTGGCTGCGACTGTTGGTGTCTTCCGACGCTTCCTTGGCCACGGCCTGGAAGTCGGCGCCGCCGGCGATGCGGGCACGCAGGGTCTCGATCTTGGCCTTGGCGGCCGCGTCGGGCTGCGCATCGTTGACCCGGATCAGGATGTGGCGGGCGTGGTACTCGGTGACCGTCTTCTTTTCCGGGTTGGCCGAGGCGTCGCGCACTTCGACCAGCTTCAGCAACTGGAAGCCGCTGGGGCCGCGCAGCGGGCCGGCGACCTGTCCCGGCTTCATGTCGCGGATCATCTGCGCGAACGCGTTGGGAATCTCGTCCAGGCTGCGCCAGCCCAGGTCGCCGCCTTCCAGCGCGTTGGGGCTGTCGGAGTAGCGCACCGCCGCGGCGTTGAAGTCGATCTCGCCCTTGTCGATCAAGGTCTTGACCCCGTCGATCTTGCCCTGGGCGGTCTTGATCTGCTCGGCGGTGGCGCCTTCCGGCAGGCCGACCAGGATGTGCGCCAGATGGTACTGGGTGCCGGTGGTGGCCTGCTGCGCCAGCGCCGCGTCCACTTCGCTCTCGCTGACGTTGATGCGGCTCTGCGCGAAGCTCTGGCGCAGGCGCTGCACGGTGATTTCGTCGCGCACCGAGTTGCGGAAGTCGGTGTACGACATGCCGTCGGCAGCCAGCTTCTTGCGCAGGCCGTCCACGTCGGTGCCGTTCTGCTGGGCGATGCTGGCGATGGCACGGTTCAGCTCGTCGTCGCCGACACGGATGCCGGTGCTGTTGGCACGCGCGACCTGCAGCTTGACCAGCACCAGGCGCTCGAGCACCTGCCGCTGCAGCACGTTATCCGGCGGCAGCTGCGCCTCGCGGCCGACATACTGCGCCTTGACGTTGCGCACGGCACGATCCAGCTCGCTCTGCAGGACGACATCCTCGTCGACCACCGCGGCGATGCGGTCCAGCGGTTGGGTTTGTTGCGCGGCGGCCGGAGCGGACACGCCGGCGATCGCCAGCAGAGCGGCGAGGAAAGCAGAAAGGGTCTTGGTCATGGAATCTGGTTCGGATCGTAAGCGTCCGGATCGGTCGTGGTGTTGCTGGGCGGGACCAAGTACAGGTCGTCGCGGTTGTAGCCGAGGATAGCACGGCGCAGAACGCGGTCCGTGTCCTGGCCCAGGGACGACAGGCCCTTGAGCACGAACTCGATCTGGAACGCGGTATCCAACGCGCCGGTGCGGTTGCGCACATAGCGCCGCGCCAGCGCTCGCACCGCCAGACAGCAGCTGTCCCACTGCACGCCGAGGATGCTTTCCAGCGGCTTCTTGTCCATCAGCGAGTAGTAATGCCGGCCCACCACGCTCCAGGTCGGATTGATCGGGTACAGGAACGACACATCGGCCTGTTCCAGCAGGTCGCGGCGGAAGCGGTAGCTGAAGTTGACGATGCCGTCGCCCGGCAGCAGGTAGCGGGTGCGGAAGCTGGCCAGGTCCTTGCGGCGGTACTTGGGATCCCACTGGTAGGTTGCGCCCATGGTCCAGCGGTCGTTGAGCATGTAGTTGGCGTCAGCGATCCAGGCCGACTTGCCCTGCTCGATGCTGGTGTTGCTGTTGGGCAGGCTGACCCGCGAATCGCTGAAATACAGGATCTGGCCGAGGCTGACGGAGAGCTTCTCCTTGCCGTCGTCCTGGCGCAGCAGGCGCGAGCTCAGCGCCATGGTCAGCTGGTTGGCGTCGTTCTGGCGGTCGGCGCCGGTGTAGCGCGAATCGCGGAACAACTGGCCCCAGCTGAAGGTGAACTCGCGGGTGTCGAAGATCGGCAGGTCGTTCTGGTCGCGGTACGGCGTGTACAGGTAGAACAGCCGCGGTTCCAAGGTCTGCAGATAATTGGTGTTGCCCCACTTGGTATCGCGGTCGAAGTACAGGCCCGCATCGACCGTGGCGATCGGCAGGCTGCGCGAGGGCGTGGTGTCGCCGCCGAGCGTGGCCGCCAGGTCCTTGTCCAACTGATAGGCGGTGTAGCGCCAGGCCAGGGTCGGCTTGAGGAACCAGGCGGCGCCGGCCAGTGGCATCGAAATGTAGGGCTTGAGGTCCAGGCGGGAGCCGCCGGGCTTCTCGATGACATTGCCGGTACGTTCATAAGTACCGTCCGTGGTCTTCTCATGGATGTCGTCGTGCACGAAGCGCACTGCCTCGCTGTACAGGCCGGCTTCGAAATAGTTGCCGAACGATTGGTCCCAATTGAAGAAGGCGCGCGGCTGGCGGTTGTACGGCAGCGCGTCCTCGGTCAGGGTGTAGTCGGTCAGTTGCCAGCGGTCGGCCATCAGGCCTGCGGTCCAGGTGTCGCCGGTGCCGTAGATGCCGATCTGGCTCTGGATGTTGGATACCGCATTGCCGAGCAGGCGGTTGGAGAAGTCCTCCGTGTAGCGCTCGTCACTGACCCAGGCCAGCGAGGCGCGCGCCTGCCACTGCGAATTGATGTTGTGGTAGCCCTGGTAGCCGAAACGGCCGCGATCCTTGTCGCGCAGCTTGTCGTCGGGCAGGTAGGCAGCCTGCAGTTCGCCCTTGCCGCCGTCGTAGAGATAGCGGAATTCGCTGCCCAGCATCAGGCCACGCCGGGCCATGAAGCGCGGATACAGGGTGGCGTCGTAATTCGGCGCCAGATTCAGGTAGTACGGTTGCAGGTAGTCGAAGCCGTTGCGGCTGGACATGCCGATCGCCGGGAACAGGAAGCCGCTGGTGCGGCGATCGTCGATCGGGAACTTGAACCAGGGCGCGTACAGGATCGGGAAGTTGTAGATCTTCAGGATCGCGTTGCGCGCGGTGCCGAAGCCTTCGTCGTTGTCGACGTCGATCTCAGGCGCGTGAAGCTCCCACACCCGCTGCGAGGGGTCGCAGGTGGTGTAGGTGGAGCGGTGCATCTGTCCCAGCGCGCCCTGCAGGTCGACCGAGTCGGCCTTGCCGTTGCCGCGGCGGGCCAGCAGCTGGTAACGGATGTTGGTGATCTTGTGGGTATCGGTGTCCTGATTGCCCTCGGCGCGGTCGGCGATCATGCGGATCGACGAATCCTGGTAGCGCACGTGGCCCTCGGCGATGTAGTTGCCGGTCTCGGTGTCCACCCGCAGGCTGTCGGTGCCCATGAACTGGTCGCCGCGCTTGAGCGCGACGTTACCGGTGTAGTTCGGGATGGTGGTGGTGCCCGACAGCTGGTCGCCTTCGATATTGGTCGGCTGCTGGTCGCGGTTCTGCGCGAGCTTGGGGTCCGGCTGCTGCGCGTCGTCGAACTTGGGCAGGACGTCCGGGGTTGGGCACAGGCCCCAGTTCGGCGGCTTTTCAGCCGCCACGGCCGGCAGGCACAGGGCGATGCTGAATGGCAACGGCAGTAGGCGAAGAACTCGATGCACGCGCAGTATCTTGTTAGAAGCAGCAAGTAGCTTGCAGCATCATGCCCATAGGAGCAATAAGTTGTTCGTGAAGAATGGCGCCCAGCCCGCCATGCCTGAACAGAGTCGAAGGAGTGGCGGACTGGGAGTCATTTTTAGCATCGAATGCCAAGATGCTATGTAGGGCTTAGAGGTTGCCTTGCCGGCTTGTCACAGCTATCGGTGCCAAAGAACTCCTTGGCTACCTTCGACTCTGGCAATGACATTTAGAGCTCCATTTGATGCTAAGGCCAGATAAGCGTCTTTTCGTCCGCTTGTGTTCGTATTCCAAATTGCATTTCCTGCAGCATTATAAATGACGAAGTTTCCGTCACCCTGCATGACGGCAGATTCTCCGGAGCCACCAGTTCCGGATTGCCAAGTCAGTGCGCCATTGGTATAGACTTCTAAATTTCCAGTTGTGCTGAAATCGAGTCTGGCTGCTCCATTGGAGGTAGAGAAGCTGCTGCCTTTGGAAAAGGTTGTGCCCATAGGAAATGCTATGCCTTCATAGCCGTTAATGTATTTTCCGTCAGCTTTCCATGCTTGACTCATTGCATAAACAACTAAATTTCCATCATCCTGTACAGCGAGGTAAGCCTCTCCACCGGCTAGTCCGCGGACTGATGAAGTTTGGCAGCTCTTGAAGAGTTTGTTGACATAGCTGCCGTTTTTACCCATGCCGAAGCATTGAGTCCATTTTTTGCCGTATTGAGGGGTGTCTTGCAGAAAAGAAACCGTGTCGCCGAATGATGTGCCACTGTCTCCCTTGGCAATCCAGACTCTTGAATTGTTACTATTCTGGTAAAGTCCTAGCGAGCCGTCTGAATTGAATCTTAGCGAGTAAGTTCCGGATGGGGAATTGATTGTCTCTTCTGGGACCATTACTTTCCCTTGATTAAGCTGGCCGGGGAAAATCGGTCGTATAAGCGGCACGCTCGCTGACTGAGCATTGGCTGCAAAAGCGGATGCAATTGCAAATGCTCCGAAAATAAATTTCATGGTTCTCATCGTTTTTCCTTCAACGTTTAAGAGATTAATGATCTGACATGAGCCACGCTGCATTCTGCAAGCGCGCCCAAATTGTAGCCGCCTTCCAGGAGCGACACTATCCGGCCACGGGCATGCCGCTGTGCCACTGCGCGCAATTCTGCTGTGAGCCAGGCGAAGTCTTCGGTCTCCAGCATCAGATCGGCCAGCGGGTCATGCATGTGCGCGTCGAAGCCGGCCGAGATCAGCAGCAGCTGCGGCTTGAACGCGTCCAGCAGCGGCAGCATCTGGTCGGCCCAGGTGTTGCGGAAGCGGAAGCCGCCGCTGCCCGGCGGCAGCAGTGCGTTGTGCAGGTTGCCGACGCCGCGGTCGTGGACCCCGCCGGTGTGCGGGAACAGCCCGGACTGGTGGGTGCTGAGGTACTGCACCTTCGGCTCGCGCTCGAAGATCGCCTGGGTGCCGTTGCCGTGATGCACGTCGAAATCGACGATGGCGATCCGCTCCAGGCCGTGCGCGTCGCGGGCGTGGGCGGCGGCCACGGCCACGTTGTTGAACAGGCAGAAGCCCATCGCGGTGTCGGCGGTGGCGTGGTGGCCGGGCGGGCGCACCGCGCAGAACGCGGTGTCGCTGGCGCCGTGCATCACCGCGTCCACCGCGGCGACGCCGGCACCGGCGGCGCGCAGTGCGGCGGCGCGCGAACCGGGCGAGATCACCGTGTCCACGTCGAGCATCTGCGGGCCGTCGAGGTCGGCCAGGACGCGATCGATCAGGTCGCGCTCATGCACCCGGGCCAGGTCGCCGAGCTTGGCCAGCGGCGCTTCGCGCCATTCCAGCGCGGGAAACGCCTCGCGCAGTGCGGTCGTCACCGCGTCCAGGCGCTCCGGCCGTTCCGGGTGCTCGGGTCCCGGCGCGTGACCCAGGCAGGCAGGATGGGTGTAGATCAGCATGCGCGGCCGCGGCCCGGGCCTCGCTCAGGCCTGGCGCCGGTCGTGGCGCCACAGCACTTCGCCGTGGCCGTCGGCCCGCGCCAGCACCCGCGCCAGCACGAACAGCAGGTCGGAGAGGCGGTTGAGGTAGCGCACCGCTTCCGGGCGCACCGCGTCCTGGCGCGACAGCGCCACCGTCTCGCGCTCGGCGCGGCGCACGATGGTGCGGGCCAGGTGGCAGCGCGCCGCGGCCTCGCCGCCGGCGGGCAGGATGAAGTCCTGCAGCGGCGGCAGGGCGTCGTTGTAGCGGTCCAGGTGCCGTTCCAGCGCGTCGATGTCGGCGGCATGGATCGCGGCGTGGCCGGGGATGCACAGCTCGCCGCCGAGGTCGAACAGCTGGTGCTGGATCGCGGTCAGCAGCTGCCGCACGTCCTCGGCCAGCGCGCAGGCCAGGACCACGCCGATCGCCGAGTTGGCCTCGTCCACGGTGCCGTAGGCGGCGACCCGCGCCGAGTCCTTGCCGACCCGGTTGCCGTCGCCCAGGCCGGTGCTGCCGTCGTCGCCGGTGCGGGTGTAGATCTTGGAGAGGCGGTTGCCCATCCCGGTCAGTGACCGACCGGCTGGCCGCGCTGGCCCAGTCGCGCCAGCTGCTCGACGCCGACCTGGATCGCCGCGGCCAGCGCTACGTACAGACTGGCGCTGCCCAGGTATGGCAACAGCCAGTCGCTGTAGTTCTGCCACCAGCCGGCCAGGGTCGGGTTCGGCACGCTGCGGCTGACCCAGTAGAAGCTGCCCTGCGCCAGCAGGTGGCACAGCGCCACCGTGACCAGCAGGCTGGCGGCGGCCAGGCCCAGCGCGCGCCAGTCGGCACCGCGATAGCGCCGCGCCAGCCACGCGCCGCCGGCCCACAGCACGAAGTAGGCCGGGATCAGGCACCAGTAGGCCGGCGACACGCAGTAGTGCTGCCAGAAATCCAGGCCCTGGCCGCGGATGACCAGGTAGTCGACCAGCACCGCCAGCGCCATCAGCAGCGGGAAGGCCCAGCGGGTCCAGCTGCGCAGGTAGAAGCCGCCGACGAAGAACACCGCCCACGACGCGTCCGGGATCGCCCCGAAGTGGTTGATACGGGTCGCGGCCAGCAGCGCGGTCAACAGCAGCAGGGCGGGGAGGCGGTGGGCGGAAGGCGTCATGGCGGCGGGCACCGGTGCACGTAAGACCCCGGATTCTACTGGAAGCGTGGCGCCCGCGAGTGCCGCGCGCCAGGGGCGGCTTGCGCTGCGCAAGCCGGGCGGCGGCGCTCACCGGGCAGACGGGTGCGGGTCGTATCATGGCCGGATGAGCAAACGACATGACGTAGTGATCGTCGGCGGCGGCCTGGTCGGCGCCAGCCTGGCCATCGCCCTGGACCGGCTGGGGATCGACGTGGGCCTGGTCGAGGCTGCGCCGCCGGGCGCGTTGCCGCCGGTGTTCGACCAGCGCAACCTCAGCTTCGCCGCCGCCACGGTCAACGCGCTGAGCGCGCTCGGGGTGATGCAGCGGCTGCGCGCGCCGACCGGGCCGATCCGCCGCATCCACGTCAGCCGTGCCGGCGATTTCGGCCGGGTGCGGCTGGAAGCTGCCGACTACGGGCGCGAGGCCTTCGGCCAGGTGGTGGTGGCGCGCGACTTCGGCGAGGCGCTGGAGGCCAGCCTGGCGGCGACGGTGCGGCTGACCCGCTACCGCCCGGCGCAGTTCGTGGCCCTGGAGGCCGACGCCGAAGACGGCGTGCGCCGTCTGCGCATCGTGCGCGACGGCAACGAGGAGGTCCTGCACACGCGTCTGCTGGTCGGTGCGGACGGCAGCGCCAGCGCGGTGCGCGAGGCCTTGGGCATCGCCGCAACGCGACACGATTTCCAACAGACCCTGTTCGTGGCGCGGGTACGCGGCAGCCGCCAGCCCGACGGCACCGCCTACGAGCGCTTCCGCGACGACGGCCCGACCGCGCTACTGCCGCGCGGCGATCGCCATTACGGCGCGATCCACGCAGTCGCCGCCGAGGACGCCGCGGCGGTGGCCGCGCTGGACGAGGGCGCCTGGCTGCAGCGGCTGCAGGACGCGCTGGGCTGGCGCGTCGGTCGCCTGCTGGGCAGCGGCGAGCGCAGCGCCTACCCGATCGTGCAGGTGCTGGCCGAGCGGCTGACCGACGCGCGCGCGGTGCTGCTGGGCAATGCCGCGCAAACCTTGCACCCGCTGGGCGCGCAGGGCTTCAACCTGGGTCTGCGCGATGCGCTGACCCTGGCCGAGCTGATCGAGCGCGACGGCACCGATCCGGGCGCGCCGGCGCTGCTGCAGCAGTACGCGCAGCGCCGCGAGCAGGATCGCCAGCGCACGGTGACGTTCTCCGGCGGGTTGGCGCGCTTGACCGCCAATCCCACACCGCTGCTGCGCCCGCTGCGCAGCCTGGGCCTGTTGGCGGCGGCGCAGGCCGCGCCGCTGCAGTCGTTCCTGGTCGGCGGCGCGATGGGCTTCCGCGGCGACGTGCCGCAACTGTGCCGGGAGGCGCGCGCATGAGCCGGCGCGGCGTGCTGGATGTGGTGGTGGTCGGCGGCGGCGTGGTCGGCGCGGCCTGCGCGCTGGCCCTGGCTGCGGAAGGCCTGGCGGTGGCCCTGGTCGAGGGCCGCGAGCCGCCACGCTGGTCGGCGGACACGCCGGACCTACGCGTGTACGCTTTCGCCCCCGACAACGCGGCCCTCTTGCAGGGCCTGGGCGTGTGGCCGCAGGTGTTGGCGCAGCGCGCCAGCGCGTACCGGCGCATGCGCGTGTGGGATGCCGGCGGCGGTGGCGAGCTGGCCTTCGACGCCGACACCCTGGGCCGCGACCAGCTCGGCTGGATCGTCGAACACACTCTATTGGTCGAACAGCTGTGGGCGGCGTTGCCGGCGGCCGGCGTGCAGGTGCATTGCCCGGCGCGCGTGGAGGCGCTGGAGCCTTCGGCCGAGCGCGCGCGACTGCGCCTGGACGACGGCAGCCGCCTGGACGCGCGCTTGGCGATCGCCGCCGACGGCGCCGATTCCACGCTGCGCGGGCTGGCCGGACTGGACGCGCCGGCGCACGACTACGGCCAGCGCGGCGTGGTCGCCTTCGTGCAGACCGAACAGCCGCACCAGGACACCGCCTGGCAGCGTTTCCTGCCGGGCGGGCCGCTGGCGTTCCTGCCGTTCGCCGATGGCCGCAGTTCGATCGTGTGGACCCTGCCCGAGGCCGAGGCGGCGCGGGTGCTGGCACTGGACGACGCGGCGTTCGGCGCCGAACTGACCCAGGCCTTCGGCGCCCGCCTGGGCGCGGTGCGCGCGCTGTCGCCGCGACTGGGCTTCCCGCTGCGCCGGCAATTGGTGGAGGCCTACCAGCGCGGCCGCCTGCTGGTGCTGGGCGATGCCGCGCACGTGGTGCATCCGCTGGCCGGGCAGGGCGTCAATCTGGGCCTGCGCGACGTCGCCGCGCTGGCGGCGTTGGTGCGGCAGGCGCAGGCGCAGCGGGTCGACTGGGCGGCGCCGCAGCGGCTGGCGCGCTGGGCGCGCGGTCGCCGCAGCGACAACACTGTCGCCGCCTATGGTTTCGATGCGATCAATCGCCTGTTCTCCAACGACGATCTGCACCTGACCCTGCTGCGCGGCCCGTTGCTGGGCCTGGCCGGCAAGCTGCCGTTGTTGATGCACGGTTTCTGGAAGCGCGCTTCCGGCGTGTAAGCGCACGCTCCGGCCGGATGCGGCGGCCGCAGGATCCGACCACGCGCCGAGCGGCGCCCGTACCCTCATCCGCCCCTTCGGGGCACCTTCTCCCGGAGGCAGAAGGAAGAGCCAGCTTCGGCTGGTTGCTTGAGCCCCTCTCCCCTCGGGAGAGGGGTTGGGGTGAGGGTAGGGCGCGAAGCGCAGCACGCAGGCCGCGTCCCTGCCATGGAGGATGACGATGCAAGACGCGACACAGACAGTGGATCTGCTGATTTCCCACAGCCAGGTGCAATTGCGCGCCCGCGACTTCGACGAGGCCGCCTGCCGCTGGGGGCCGCGCAACCTGGAGCAGGGAGCGATCCTGCACCGCGACTACGTGGTGTTCGACCCGCTGCCCGAGGACGCGTTCGGCGCGCAGGTGCACCTGGTGCTGGCCACGGCGTTCGCGCCCGACCCACGCGCGCAGCGGCGCATGCAGGTGCCGTTCCGGGTGAATCCGGACGCGCGGGTGCAGGTGGCGTCTGCCGCCGAGGCCTTCGATGTGACACTGGCGCTGCAGCCCGGCGACTACGCGCTGTACTACGAGGTCTGCGAAGGCGATGACGAAGTGTATTACCGATTCACCCTGGTGCCGGCGACGCAGCCGGTGTCGGCGTGCTATCTGCTGGACGACCCGTGGGGTGGGGCGCAGGATGCGCCGCTGCAGGAAGGGACGCTGTAGCGGTCGTCAGCGCGGCGGGCGAGGCAGGACGGCCAGGCTCGGATAAGGCGCGCGGCGCGGCGATCGACGCAGTGGCGATGGCGGCGGCAGCTGCAGTGAATGGTTTGCGCGACGCTTCGACCATCGCGTGACGGGTGTCTGCGGCGTTGCCGCTTCAGAAAACAGTCGCGCCGCCTGCGGCGGGAAGGCCGCAGGCGGCGCGTGTGGTGGAAAGGATGCGGGTCGTGCGACGCGTGGGTCGCGTCACGTCGACATCCAGCCTTGCAGGTCGGCCTTGCTCAGGCGGCCGTGATGATGCACGTCGACGGCGTCGAACTCGGCGTACAGCGTGGGATCGGCCTTGGCCTCGGCGCGGCTGATGTAGCCGTCATGGTTGCGGTCGAGCTTGGCGAAGTCGATGTGGTAGTCGCCGACGATCGAGTTCGGTTCGACCGAGGTGACATTGATGATCTGGCCGTTCTGGTGCAGGGTCACTTCGTCCGGCGCCGACTGCGCCATGGCCAGCGCCGGCGCGGCAAGCAGCGCAAACGCGAACGGGACGAGACGAGGAACGATGCGGTTCATGGCACGACTCCTGTTGCTGGGAAGGAGTCAAGACCATAGGCCTGGCCGAATTAATCGACACTAAAAAAATCGGGCATTCGCACGTGCGCGCCGGCGCTGTTTAGCAAGCGTTTCCAATGCGTCCGCAAGGCGGCCGACGGTGCGCCGGCGTCCGCCATGGTGGCGCCGGACGCATGCCGTTCACCGCTACAGCCAGCCGGCCAGTTGCGCGCGGCTGAGGCGGCCGCTGTGGGTGGTGTCCAAGGCGTCGAACTCGTCGGCCAGCGACGGGTTGGCCTGCGCTTCGCTGCGGCTGATGTAGCCGTCGTGGTCGGTGTCCAGCGCCTCGAAGTCGATACGGTAGCTGCCGGCGACGCGGTCGGGCTGGATGCTGCGCACGGTGACCTGCGCTTCGCCGGGCGTCGCCGGCAACTGCACCTGGTGGGTCACCACGCCGTTGCTGAGCGGCTGCGCGCGCACGTTGATCGGCGCATCGCGCAGCGGCTCGGTGGTGGCGCTGGAGGTGGCGGTGAGGTTCTGCGCCGCTGCCGGTGCGGCGCAGGCGCACAGACAGCAGAGCAGGGCGAGGGAACGGCAGGACATGGACACGACGGAACTCCGGGACAGCGATGGAATGGCGGCCCCGGCGCTCAGCCGGGGATGAACGGGAACGCGAGCTTCAACAGGCCCTTCAGCCCGCCCTCGGCGGTGCTGGCGACGGCCTTGGCGCCGAGGCTGTTGAGCGCGCGGCGCACATCCTCCCAGCGTAGCTTGCTCACGTCCTTCTTCAACAGGTCGGCGACCTCTTCGGCGGCCGGCGCGAGCTTCTGCAACTCCTGGGTGATCTTCTCCGGGTCCGGCTGCAGGTAGCCCCAGCGCTCGGCGATCTTCAGCAGCGTGTCGAAGCGCACCGCCATCACGTCGCGATTGCGCTCGTACACGGGCATGGCGCCGACGTCGACGATGGCCTGTTCGAAGCGCTGCTGGTCGTCGGGATGCTCGATGCGGATCGCCAGGAAGCCGTCCTTCTTGCTGCGCTCGCTGACGTGCTTGGCCCCGGCGCGCAGGTTGTCCTCGGTGAGCACGGTGGCGACGATGCGCTCAAGCGCCGCCTCGCCCTCTTCCGGCACCAGCGCGCGCCAACGCGCATAGCCGTCGCGGCGCAGGCCCTTGACCTTGGCCGGGGTCACCCGCAGGCGCATCGCCACCGCGTTGTTGGAATCGCTGCGCGAGATCGCGCCGTCGCGTTCCAGCAAAACGAAGATCAGCAGCTCCAGGTCGCGCTTGGTCAGCGACTGGAAGCCCTGCAGCAGGGTCAGGCGCAGGAATTCGTCGGCGAAGCCGGCCGGGTTGTTCAGTTCGATCGGCTGCATGTGCGCGGCCCTCCAGTCAGTGCAGCCAGGATGCCAGGTGGCCATTGCGCGGGCTGAGACGCCGCTGCGATACGCATCCCATCAGCGTCCGTACTCGCGTCCGGGGCGGTCGCTGCGGAAGGTCTCGATCGCGCCGCGGTCCTGCAGGGTCACGTCGACATCGCGTCCGTCGGCGCCGCCGAAGGCCAGGTTGGTGGGCTTGCGGCCCTTGGTCGCGACCTCGTGCAGCAGCGTGCCGTCCGGCGCCAGCACGATCACCTTGCCGGCGTCGTAGCGGGCCACGTACAGGTTGCCGTCGACGTCGCAGTGCATGCCGTCCAGGCCGGCGTCGGCGAAGCTGGCGAACAGCCGCTTGTTCGACACGGCACCGTCGGCGGCACGGTCGTAGACCCAGATCCGCCGCTGCACGCTCTCGTTGACGTACAGGCGCTTGCCGTCGGGGCTGACCTCGATGCCGTTGGTGGTGCCCATGCCGGTCTCGATCAGATGCGCGCTGCGGTCGCGGTCGATGCGCCACAGCTGGCCGCCATTGTGCTTCCAGTCCGGGTCGCTGGCGTACAGGGTGCCGTCCGGCGCCATTGCGATGTCGTTGGGCTGGAACGCGCCCGGCAGCGCGGCGTAGACCTCGATGCGCTTGCTGCGCAGGGCGATGCGCAGAATGCGATGTTTACCGTAGTCGGCCACATACATACGCCCGCGGCGGTCGAAGCGGATGCCGTTGCCGATGCTGCCGTCAGGCAGATCCACGAACAGGGTGGCCTGCGCGCGGCCCTCGGCATCGCGCTGGACCCGGCCGATACTGCCGTCGTGGGCGAAGTTGACCACGTACAGCGCACCATCGGGGCCGGTCGCAGGACCTTCGATCTTGTCGGTGAACACGCCGTCGCCGACCAGGTCGCGGGCCTGGAACAGGGGCTCCTGCGCGCCGGCCGGGGCAGCCAGCAGCAGGGCGAGGGCGGCGAGCAGTGGGCGGCAGCGCATCGGCGTCTCCGGGAAAAGCGGAGGCGGCAGTGTGCCAGAGGCCATGGCGCATCGCGCGATGTGGCTCACAGTGCCGATGCGGCGCATGCGGGTAGGGTGCAGAGACCGTCCGGTTGGAGTCGCGCATGTCACCTTCCTCGCCGAATCGCCGCCGTCTGTTGCTTGCCGGCCTGTCCGCGGCCGGTGCCGGCATGCTGGGACCGATGGGGTGGGCGGCGACGCCATCGCGGCGGCGCAAGCCGCTGGGCGTGGCCCTGGTCGGGCTGGGCGAGTACGCCAGCAGCCGTCTGGCGCCGGGTCTCACTCTGACCAGGCATTGTCGCCTGGCCGGCATCGTCACCGGCTCGCCGCAGAAGATCCCGCAGTGGCAGGCGCGCTATCGCATCCCGGATCGCAACGTCTACAGCTACGACGACCTGGAGCGCATCGCCGACAACCCGGACATCGACGTGGTCTACGTGGTCACGCCGCCGCACCTGCACGCGCCGCTGAGCATCCGCGCCGCCGCCGCCGGCAAGCACGTGTGGTGCGAGAAGCCGATGGCGCTGCATGCCGAGCAGGCGCAGGCGATGATCGAGACCTGCGCGCGCAACAAGGTGCGGCTGAGCATCGGCTACCGCATGCAGCACGAGCCCAATACCCGACGCCTCATTGCCCTGGCCGGCGAACGCCCGTTCGGGGCGATGCGCCGCGTGCGCGCGGAGGCGGGCTACGCCGGCTATGGCGACACCGACCCGGCGCAGCGGCCATGGCGGCTGCGCGCGGAGTATGGCGGCGGCGCGATGTACGACATGGGCGTGTATCCGCTCAACGCGGCGCGCTACACGACCGGCACCGAGCCGCTGGCGGTCAGCGCGCGGCGTTCCACGGAGCGGCCGGCGCTGTTCGACGAGGTCGACGAGCACATGCATTTCACCCTGGAATTCCCGCACGAGGTGACCGCCACCTGCGCGGCCAGCTTCGGCCGCACCATGAACCTGCTGCGCGCCGAGTGCGCGAACGGCTGGTACGAACTGGCGCCGTTCCAGGCCTACGACGGCGTGCGCGGCCGGGCCAGCGACGGCCGCCTGTTCGACGCGCGGGTGCGGCACCAGCAGGCGCTGCAGATGGACGAGGACGCGCTGGCGATCCTGCACGGCACGCCGCTGCGCGTGCCCGGCGAAGAAGGCCTGCGCGACATCCGCATCGTCGAGGCGATCCAGCGTTCGGCGCGTGCGGATGGGGCGCGGATCGTGCTGTAGCGGCGAGCGGAGCCAATGCGCTCTTGGTAGGCGCGGCTTTAGCCGCGATGGGCGTTATCGGGAAAGCCCATCGCGGCTAAAGCCGCGCCTACGAAACGCCGGATGTGGACGCGCCGCCGCTCAGCCCGGTATCGCCAGCACCGTGATCTCTTCGCGGTCGTGGTAGAGCTGCTTGGCGCGCAGCTGCAGCGGGCGCTCGGCGCGTTCGGCGAACAGGTCCAGGCATAGCCGGGTCTCATCCCAGCGTTTCTTCATCGGCAGCTTCAGATTGAAGATCGCGTGCCGGCACCAGCCCTCGCGGAACCAGGTGGCCATGCGCTCGGCGACACGGCGCGGTTGCTCGACCATGTCGCAGACCATCCAGTCCAATGGTTGCGGTGGTTTCCAGTGGAAGCCGTCGGCGCGCAGGTGGTCGACCAGGCCGCTGTCGAGCACGTGCTGGCGCAGCGGACCGTTGTCCACGCTGGTCACGTGCAGGTGCTGGCGGGTCAGCACCCAGGTCCAGCCGCCGGGGGCGGCGCCGAGGTCGGCGGCGCGCATGCCCGGGCGCAGCAGCGTCTCGCGCTCGTGCGGGGTCAGCAGTGCCAGCAGCGCTTCCTCCAGTTTCAGTGCCGAGCGCGAGGGGGCCTCCGGCAACAGCTTCAGGCGCGGAATGCCCAGCGGCCACGGCGCGCTGTCCTCGCTGTCGGCCACCGCGAGCAGGGCGTGGGTGCCGGTCACGAAGCAGACGTGCAGGCGCGGCAGCCGCGGCTGCGGCTTGTCGCTGAGCAGGCCGGCCTTGCGCAGGGCGGGTCGCAGCGCGTTGCCGAAGCTGCGCGCCAGGCCCGACAGCGGCTTGCCGGCGTCCGAGTCCGGATGTTCGACCCACAGGTCGCCAAAGCGCGGCTGCCCGGCCAGCGCCTGCAGGATCGGTGCGATGCGGTCGCTGGCCGGCAGGTCGCGCAGTTCGGCCAGCAGGTGCAGCTTCTGCCGGGCGAAGATCAGCCCGCGCCAGGGCAGCGCCTGCGCCGGCACTGCGGTGTCGGCGAGCAGCAACGCATAGCCGCTGTTGCGCTCGGTGCGCGCGTAGGCGGCGAGCCCGGCCTCGCCGGCGCGGGCGTTGAGCTCGCCCGCCAGTTCGGGTTCGAAGCCGGGCCGGCAGTAGCACAGCAGGCCGTGGACCAGCGGGCCGTTCTCGGAGGACATGGGCAAGCCTTCGCCGGCGGCGTCAGTAGCGGGGGCTGTCGAGTTCGCCGTAGCGGCGCAGCACCGCACAGGCGGCGTCGCGGTGCAGGCCGCGCACCACCTCGATGCCGCGGCGCTGCAGTTCGCCGACCCAGTCCGCCGGCAGCGGACCTTCGTCGAACGGGGTCAGCGCCATCACGTCCTCGGCGCTGGCGCCGATCAGCAGGCGGTCGATACCGGCCCAGATGGTCGCGCCGTAGCACTGGCAGCACGGCTGCGAGGAGGTGGCCAGGGTCACCGGCGACAGCACCGCGTTCAAGCGCGGGGTCTGCAGGCGCTGCTGGGCCAGCATGTAGGCCATGTTCTCGGCATGCGCGAGCGAGGTGGTCTGCGGCACCACCCGGTTCACGCCGACGGCGATGATGCGGTGGTCCGGGCCGAACACCGCCGCACCGAACGGGCCGCCGCTGCCGGCGTCCACGTTCAGTCGCGACAATTCCACCGCCAGCGCGACCTTGTCGGCGTCGCTGGCGTAGATCGCCTGCGGATCGACCGCCTCGTGGATCCAGGCGGGCAGGGTGAGGTGGACTTGCGCGTAGAGCATCAGTGGACGGGTTCGGCAGGCTGGGGGGCGCGCAGTGTATCGGCTTGGGCGGGGCGCGCGCTGCATTGCCCGGCCACGCAGGAGCAGCCGGCGATGGCGCGCGAGCCGCACACGCTCATGCGCCCGCTGGCCTGGCACTGCGCCATCACCCCCTGTGGATCGGTGGGGCTGTCGCGGTTGACGCACGCCGGCATCGCGCCGCAGCAGTTGCCGACGTTCTTGACCGTGCAGTCGGCATCGGTGCGGCAACTGCTGTCGACCTTGATCGGCAGGCCTGGCGCGGACGCCGTGGGTGCCGGCGCCGGTTCCGACGGTTTGGCGGTTTCGCTGCGCGCGTAGGCGCTGGACAGCAACATGCCGGCGATCAGGCACAGGGAACACAGCAACGACGCGAAATGGCGGGGCATGGCGACCTTCCGTGCGGTGGAGTGCGGCCATGGTAGCAACCCACCGCGCCGCCGCCGGGTCAGCGGCGCACGACGGTCATCGCGTCTGCGCTGTCCTGTGCGATCCGCAACGCGGTGCCGTCCAGTGCCTGGTGCAGCGCCTGGCGGATGCTGACTTGTCCCTTCACCGCGTTGACCGGCAGCGACGCGAGGCTGGGGTCGCGGTAGACGACCATGCAGCCGGTGGCGTGGGCCAGTTGCTGCGCTACCTCATCGAAGCGTCCGGCCGGCAGGTCGTAGGCGTGGTCGGGGACCGCGTCGCACTTGCCGGTCGTTGCCGGTGCGCTGGCGGTGGCGGCTGAATCCGGCGCCGCGCCGGACGAGGCGGGGGAGGAGGCGCAGCCGGCGAGTGCGATGGTCAGGGCGAGGGCGGGGCAGCTACGGCGCAGGACGGTGTGCATGGCGCGATTCCCGTGGGGAGGACCTGCGCCAGTCTAGGCAGCGTGGCTTAACCGGGCTTGGCTTCGTGCGCAGGGGATTGCGGCCGCGCATGCACCAGGGTGCACCACAGCACGCCGCCGAGCAGGCAGGCGATCGCCAGCAGTTCCAGCGGGTTCGGCCAGCGCTGCTCCCACAGGAAGCCGTACAGCAGCGCAAAGACCGTCTCGAACACGATCATCTGCCCGACCAGGGTCAGCGGCAGCAGCCGGCTGGCGTGGTTCCAGCAGGCGTTGCCGATCACCGAGGCGAACAGCGCCAGCACCAGGGCCAGGCCCCAGAAGCGCATCCAGTCGGGGCCGGCATGTGTCGTGTCGGCCAGGGCGAAGGCCGGCAGCGCCAGTGCCAGGGCCAGCGCGCCGGTGACCACGCCGGTCAGCAGCGACCAGTCGCGGCCGGACAAGTCCGGGCGTCGCCGCAGCCAGCGCGCGTTCTTGATCGAATAGGCGGTCCAGCACGCCAGCGCGCCGACCGCGCACGCCAGCCCGGCCGCGCGCAGGCCGAGGCTGGCCGGAATATGCGGCCGCGCGACGGCCAGGGTCTGCACCGCGACCAGCGCCACGCCGAGCACGCACAGCGCGCAGGGCGCGGCGAGCCGGCGCAACCGCACTGCGCCGGCCGCGCGCGAGCCGATCACGGTGACCGCCGCCGGCAACAGGCCGATGATCAGCGCGGTGGCGGCGCCGCCGGCCCACTGCACCGCGCTGCCCAGCAGCACGTAGTAGACGATGTTGCCGAGCAGGCTCAGGCGCAGCAGCGCCCACCATTCGGCGGCACCCAGCGGCGCGGTCGCGGTGCGCCAGCGCGGCAGCAGCACCAGGGCGGCGATGGCGCCATAGGCCAGGTAGCGCGAGACCGCCAGTTGCAGCGGCGAGAAGGCGCTCAGCAGTTGCGGCACCAGGAACACCAGTCCCCACAGCGCGCCCGCGGCCATGCCGCTGCCGACCCCTGCCCATAGACGTTCGCGCATGCGTTCCGGTTCCGTTGCTGCGGTGTCGGCTCAGCATGCCGCCAGCGGCGGGCGCCGGCTTGTCCCAGACTCCTGTCCTGGTGCTGGACGATGGCGGCGGCGGTAGGCGGCCGGCGTCTGCCCGGTGCTGCGCTTCAATGCGCGGGTCAGCGCGCTCTGGTCGGCATAACCGCTGTCCTGGGCGATTGTGGCGATCGGCCGAGTACCGTGCGCCAGTTGCTGGCGCACCCAGTCCAGCCGCCGCGCCGCCACCCAGTCCTGCGGCGTGCGCCCGAATGCAGCGCGAAATAGCGCGTGCAGGCGGCTCGGACTCAGGTGCGCCACCTGCGCCATGCGCCGCACCGGCCAGTCCTGGCCGGGCGCGGCCTCGACGCGTCGGCACAGCGCCTGCAGCCGCTGCCAGCCACGGGGTGCGGTGTCCGCCTGCAGCCAGGCCAGCACGGCTGCGCCGGCGCGAGCATGGGTGAGGTCGAGGTCGGGATACAGCGCCTGCGCGGCGAGCAGGTCCTGCAAGGGCGGGGGCAGGTCGAGAAAGGGCTGTCGCCGCAGGCGTTCCAGCGCATCGTCGCCGAACGCATCGGTGGCGCAATCGACGATCAGGAAGCGGTTTGCGTCCAGCGCGGACTGCGCATGCCGGGTCTGCGGCGCGACCACCGCGGCGCGGAAGCGGTCTAGATAGCCGCCGCGGCCGTCCACTTCCAGTTCCAGCGTGCCGTGCAGCGGCAGCACCAGCTGCACGTGGCCATGCTGATGAGCGGCGCCGTCGCGGCCGTAGCTGCGCAGGCTGAGGGAGGCGGCGGGGGACATGCCCGTTACGCTAGCGCGCGGGTAGTTGTGAGGGGAAGGGCTGAGATTGGGGATTGGGGTTTTTTGCAAGATCCCGATGCGGGCACCGCCGTTGTAGGAGCGGCTTCAGCCGCGACCGGGCATTCGCGGTAACGCCTTGTCGCGGCTGAAGCCGCTCCTACGGACGCGTCGAGCGGGTCGGTTGCGGTGCGCCTGGCGATGTGGCGGCGCATACCGTGCGCCGGTCGTGGCCGGCGCTGACTCATTGCAGGCGATGGCGTGCGCTGACGCGTGCGGCCGTGAGGACCACACGCGCAGCAACGCCTCAGGCGCCGCCCTGGCCGGCACTCCAGGTATCGCGCAGGGTCACGCTGCGGTTGAACACCGGCGCGTCGGCGCGGTGGTCGTAGCGGTCGGCGACGAAATAGCCGGTGCGCTCGAACTGGAACGCTTGCTCCGGCGCGGCCTGCGCGGCGGCGGGTTCGACGTAGCCACGCACGCTGCGCTTGGAGTCGGGGTTGAGGTGGTCGCGGTAGGTCTTGCCGTCGGACTCGTCGTCGGGCTTCTCCACCGAGAACAGGCGGTCGTACAGGCGGATCTCCGCCTCCACCGCGTGGGCGGCGCTGACCCAGTGGATGGTGCCCTTGACCTTGCGGTTGGCGCCTTCCATGCCCGGACGCGATTCCGGGTCGAGCCAGCCGCGCAGTTCCACGATCTCGCCGGCGTCGTTCTTGATCACCTCGTCGACGCGGGCGATGCCGGCGCCGCGCAGGCGCACTTCGCCGCCCGGCACCAGCCGCTTCCAGCCCTTGGGCGGGACTTCGGCGAAATCCTCGTGCTCGATCCACAGCTCGCGCGAGAACGGCACCTCGCGCGTGCCGAAGCTGTCGTCCTTGGGATGGTTGGAGAAGGTCAACGTCTCGCTGTGGCCTTCCGGGAGATTGCTCAACACCAGCTTCAGCGGCTCGATCACCGCCATGCGCCGCGCGGCATGCGCGTCCAGGTCTTCGCGCAGGCAGCCTTCCAGCACCGAGAAATCGATCACCGAGTTCTGCTTGCTGATGCCGACGCGGTCGACCAGCAGGCGCAGCGCGGCCGGCGTGTAGCCGCGGCGGCGCAGGCCCTGCAGGGTGTACATGCGCGGATCGTCCCAGCCGTCGACCAGGCCTTCGGTCACCAGTTGGGTCAGCTTGCGCTTGCTCATCACCGTGTAGTTGATGTTGAGTCGCGAAAACTCGATCTGCCGCGGCTTGCCCGCCTCGCGCGGCAGGCCCTTGTCCAGCAGCGGCTGCAGCAGCTCCGGGTGGCCGGCCAGGTCGACCTTGTCCACGCACCAGTCGTACAGCGGGCGGTGGTCCTCGAACTCCAGCGTGCACAGCGAGTGGGTGATGCCTTCCACCGCATCGCCCAGCGAATGCGCGAAGTCGTACATCGGGTAGATCGGCCAGGCGTTGCCGGTGTTCTGGTGCTCGACGTGCTTGATGCGGTACAGCGCCGGATCGCGCAGGTTGATGTTGCCGCTGCTCATGTCGATCTTGGCGCGCAGGGTGCGCGCACCGTCCGGGAACTCGCCGGCGCGCATGCGCCGGAACAGGTCCAGGTTCTCCTCGACGCTGCGGGTGCGGTACGGCGAGTCGCGGCCGGGCTCGGTGAGCGTGCCGCGGTACTCGCGCACCTGCTCGGCGGAGAGGTCGCAGACGAAAGCGTGGCCGTCGCGGATCAGCTTCTCGGCGGCCAGGTAATACACCTCGAAATAGTCCGAGGCGTGGCGCAACTCGGCCCAGTCGAAGCCCAGCCAGCGCACGTCGTCCTGGATCGCGGCGACGAATTCGGGGTCTTCCTTGGCCGGATTGGTGTCGTCGAAGCGCAGGTTGCAGCGCCCGGCGAACTCGGCGGCGATGCCGAAGTCCAGGCAGATCGCCTTGGCGTGGCCGATGTGCAGGTAGCCGTTGGGCTCGGGCGGGAAGCGGGTGCGGATGGCCGTGTGCTTGCCGCTGGCCAGGTCCTCGCGGACGATCTGGCGGATGAAGTCTTTCTTCTCGGCCGGGGCGGAGACGTCGGTGGCGGGGGTGTCGGACATGCGCGCGTCAACAAATTGGGTGCGCAACAGTCTACTCGCGTCAACAAAAGTTGACCGTATGTTGACGTTTGTTGACGCAAAAGGGCTTCCGGCGGCTGGTTGCGACCTGTGCCCACGGCGTACTCTGCCGATCTTCCACTGCGAGAACGCGCCATGCCTTTGCTCAGCCTCGTCATCCGCGCCAAGCGCCCGTCCTCGGGCGTGCGCCGCGCCGCGCGTGCGGTCGCCACACACGGCTGAGGAGCCGATCATGCAGATCGCCTACCGTGCCCAGCACCTGATCGATGCGCATCTGGCCAAGCACGCACTGGAGGACGCCGGCATCACCGCCTTCGTGTTCGGCGAGGCCCTGCTCGGCGGCGCGGGCGAACTGCCGTTCGGCGTGGTCCAGGTCTGCGTGGCCGACGAACTGCTGGAAAAGGCCCAGGAAGTGCTGATGGCCTTAGGCCTGGGCGGGCAGGTGACGCGGGCGATGTAGGTTGGGTGCCGGGATTGGGGATTGGGGATTCGCAAAGGCAGCATCCCGCTTTTGCCAATCCCCAATCCCGATTCCCCAATCCCGGCCTTGAAACGGCCATCGGGCAGCGCCATCCACAAGGCATCGCCGTCGCTGCCAGGAGTCCGTGCCATGTTGGGAATCGGTGCCTTCAAGCAGCGTCTGCCGCGTCCGGGCGAGAGCCTGCCGGGACGCGCGCAGCCGCTGCCGCTGCACAACCGTCACTTCGTCAATGGCCATCCGTTGCGCGACGCCTTCGCCGGGCTGGAGCAGGTGCAGTTCGGTCTGGGCTGTTTCTGGGGCGCCGAACGCAAGTTCTGGTCGCTGCCGGGCGTGTTCAGCACCGCGGTCGGCTACGCCGGCGGGCAGACGCCCAATGCCACCTATCGCGAAGTGTGCTCCGGCCAGACCGGCCACACCGAGGCGGTGCTGGTGGCGTTCGATCCGCAGGCCGTGCGTTTCGAGCAGTTGCTGCAGACCTTCTGGGAGAGCCACGACCCCACCCAGGGCATGCGCCAGGGCAACGACACCGGCACCCAGTACCGCTCGGCGATCTACTGCACCACCCAGGCCCAGTACGACGCCGCGCTGGCCAGCCGCGACGCCTACCAGCAGCGCCTGAACGCCGCCGGCTACGGCGCCATCACCACCGAGATCCGCTTCCCGGCGCCGCCGTTCTACTACGCCGAGGACGAGCATCAGCAGTACCTGGCGAAGAATCCAGGCGGCTACTGCGGGCTAGGCGGCACCGGGGTGAGTTGCCCGATCGGGCTGGAGGCCTGAACCGACGCGCGCCGGAACGCGGCGCGCGTGTTGTTCAAACGAACTCGGCCGCGAACATCTGCCGCATCTGCGCGATCTGCTCCTCGCGTTCGGGATGCAGCAGGCGCAGGCATTCCTCGGCGAAACTGACCGGGCTGGTGCCCGGGGCGGTGATCAGGCCACCGGCGCTGACCACGCGGCGGTCCTGGTAGTGCGCGCTGCCGGCATAGACGCCGGCGTGCTCGCGCAGGAAGGCTTCGGAATTGCTGGTGTGCGGGCGGGTGTCGAGCAGGCCGGCGTAGGCCAGCGCCAGGGTCGCGCCACAGATCGCCGCCACGCCGCGGCCAGCCTCCAGGCGTTGTTGCAACAACCCGCTCAGGCCCGGGATCTCGCCGGCCTGCCAGCGGTCGCTGCCGGGCAGCAGCCACAGGTCGGCGTCCAGCGGCGCCAGGTCCGAGAGCGCGTAGGTGGGGTGGAGGTCCAGTCCGCCGATCGAGCCGACCGGCTTGCCGTCGATGCTGGCGATCTGGATCTCGTCGCCGAACCAGGCCCGTGCCGCCGGCAGGATGATGCCGATTTCCCAGTCCGCCACGCCGTCCACCATCACTACCGCGATCGTTGCCATTGCCTTGCCTCTGCATTCGGGCGCGCAGCATAGCCCGGCGAAAGTTGCGGCCGCGCCAACGCGGTGTCGAAAGCATCGTGGGTGAGGTGCATTGCGCCCGCGGCTGTTTTCAGGGTCCCGTGTGCAGTGCGCATTGGTACTCGCGCGGTGCGACCGCCTGCACCGGCGGCATCCGATCGAGAGGGCGGCGGCAGCGAGCCAGGGACCGCTTTACCGATTCCCCATTCCCGCACCCAAGCGCGGCATCGCCGCGCTTGGGGCTGCGCCGCTCAGCCGACCAGCTTGTGCCGGATCGTGTCGCGCAGGGTCTGCAGGTCCTTGGCGAAGGTGTCGATGCCGCCGGCCAGCTTCTCGGTGGCCATCGGATCGGCGGCCAGGTCGTCGGCGAAGCGCTTGGCGTCGATCGGTTCCACCTTGGCGCCGTCGGCCTGGCCGGGCGAGAGCTTGCGCGGCAGCGGGCCATGGTCGGCGTCGAGCTTCTCCAGCAGGTCCGGCGAGATGGTCAGGCGGTCGCAGCCGGCCAGTGCCTCGATCTGCGCGGTGGAGCGGAACGAGGCGCCCATCACCACGGTCTGCGAGCCGCGGCGCTTGAACTCGTCGTAGACGCCGCGCACGAACTGCACGCCCGGGTCGTCGTCGATGGTCGCCGGGGTCTGGCCCTTGGCCACGTACCAGTCGAGGATGCGGCCGACGAACGGCGAGATCAGGAACACCCCGGCCTCGGCGCAGGCCAGCGCCTGGGTGCGGTTGAAGATCAGGGTCAGGTTGCAGTCGATGCCGTCCTTCTGCAGCTGCCGCGCGGCCTCGATGCCTTCCCAGGTCGCGGCGACCTTGATCAGGATGCGGTCCTTGGCAATGCCATGTTCGGCGTACATGGCGATGAACTTGTGCGCCTTGGCGATGGTGGCGGCGGTGTCGTGGGCCAGGTCGGCGTCCACTTCGGTGGAGACGCGGCCGGGGACCAGCGCGCTGAGCTTGGCGCCGACGCCGATGGTCAGGCGGTCGGCGATCTCGTCGACCAGGGCGGCGTGGTCGCCATCCCGGCCGCGCGCCCAGGCCAGCGCCTCGTCGATCAGGTCGGCGTAGACCGGCAGGTCCAGCGCCTTCTTCACCAGGGTCGGGTTGGTGGTGCAGTCCACCGGCTTGAGCCGCTTGATCGCGTCGTAGTCGCCGGTATCGGCCACGACCACGGACAACTCGCGCAACTGGGCGAGCTTGGAGGGGGCGGAAGAGGTCATCGGTATCTCTCGGGAACGAGTGGGAAAACGCGTGGAAACAAGGATAGGGCCGCGCACGTTAACGCGCTGCGCGCGCGTTGTCGTCGTCGGCGCGCTGCACCGCGGTCACGCGCAGGCGCAGCGGGCGTCCGCCGGGCGCCTGCCAGTCGATGGACTGGCCTACGGCCAGGCCGAGCAGGGCGCTGCCGACCGGGGCCAGCACCGAGATGCGCGCATGCGCGGCATCGGCTTCGTGCGGATAGACCAGGGTCAGGTGGTGGCGTTCGCCGTGCAGTTCGTCTTCGCATTCCACGCGGGAATGCATGGCGACGATGCCGGGAGGAAGTTGGTCCGGTGCCACGACGGTGGCGCGGTCGAGTTCTGCGCCCAGCGCGAGCGCGGCCGGGTGCTGGTGCAAGGCAGGGGAGTCGAGCAGGGCTTCCAGGCGCGCGAGGTCGCGGCTGGAGACGATCAACGAGGGCGGCAGGCCGCTGTGGTGTTGCGAGGTCATGGACAGGCTCCGGTTTGGTTGGCACAACGAACGGGGGCGGCACCGCGCCGCCCCCGTTCCCATTGTGCAAGCAAGCCGGCGCCGATGCGACGCCGCGGCCAGGCCGGCCCTGCTCAGGCCACCTGGCGCGGCGTCTGGCTCGGCAGCGGGGCCTGCGCCGGCAGGGTGAACAGGTCTTCGGGCAGCGCGCCGAACAGGTGCGCCAGTTGCTGCAGGAACGCGCCCATCGCCGAACTGCGCCGCCACAGCATGGCGATGCGCCGGCTTGGGCCGCCGTCGGGCGCGAACGGCAGCAGGCGCAGATTCGGCGGATTGGCCACCGGCGGTTGCACCGCCAGCAACGGCAACAGGGTCACGCCGACGTTGGCGGCGACCATCTGCCGCAGCGTCTCCAGGCTGGTGGCCTGGAACTCGGCCTTCTCGAGTGCGCCGGACAGATGGCACACGTCCAGCGCCTGGTCGCGCAGGCAGTGCCCGTCCTCGAGCAGCAGCAGGCGTTGCGCGTGCAGTTCGTCCATGGTCAGCGGGGTCGGCCGCCGCGCCAGCGGATGCTGCTCGGGCACCGCCAGCACGAACGGTTCCTCGAACAGGAATTCGGCGTGCAATTGCTCGTCGTGCAGCGGCAGCGCCAGCAGCGCCGCGTCCAGCCGGCCCTCGCGCAGACGGGCCAGCAGCACGTCGCTCTTCTCTTCGATCAGCAGCAGTTCCAGCTGCGGGAAGCGCTCGCGGATGCGCGGGATCACGTGCGGCAGCAGGTACGGGCCAAGCGTGGGAAAGATGCCCAGGCGCACGGTGCCGGCTTCGGGATCCTGGCTGCGCCGCGCCGCCTCCTTCATCTGCTCGATCTCGGCGACGATGCCGCGCGCACGGCTGGCCGCCTCGCGCCCGGCCGGGGTCAGCATGACCTTGCGCGGGGCGCGTTCGACCAGCGGCACGCCCAGTTCGTCCTCGAGCTTCTTGATCTGCGTGGACAGCGTCGGCTGGCTGACGAAGCACGCCGCGGCGGCGCGCCCGAAATGCTTGTGATCGGCCAGCGCCACCAGGTATTTCAGATCACGCAGGTTCATCGGCGGAGTCCTTGAGACGCAGCGGCGGGAGGTGACGCAGGGTCACAGCATAGAGCGTGTGGTGCACGTGACGGCGAGACAGATGGGGGCGTGCGCGTTGGAGGTGGCACGCCCTGGCCCCGCGCCGGCAATGCGGCGCGGGACGGGTGCGGATCAGGCCGCTTCGGCGACGCTGCCGCTGGCGACCGGTGCGCTGTGGCGGATCAGGTGGTCGAACGCGCTCAGCGCCGCCTTGGAGCCTTCGCCCATGGCGATGATGATCTGCTTGTACGGCACCGTGGTCGCGTCGCCGGCGGCGAACACGCCCGGCAGCGAGGTCTGGCCGCGGTCGTCGACCACGATCTCGCCGCGCGGCGACAGCGCCACCGTGCCCTGCAGCCATTCGGTGTTCGGCAACAGCCCGATCTGCACGAAGATGCCTTCCAGCGCCACGCGATGCACGTCGCCGCCGACGCGGTCCTTGTACACCAGGCCGGTGACCTTCTGCCCGTCGCCCAGCACCTCGGTGCTCTGCGCGTTGACCAGGATGTCGACGTTGCCCAGGCTGCGCAGCTTGCGCTGCAGGACGTCGTCGGCGCGCAACTTGCTGTCGAACTCGACCAGGGTGACGTGGCTGACGATGCCGGCCAGGTCGATCGCCGCTTCCACGCCGGAGTTGCCGCCGCCGATCACCGCCACGCGCTTGCCCTTGAACAGCGGGCCGTCGCAGTGCGGGCAATAGGCCACGCCCTTGTTGCGGTACTGGTCTTCGCCGGGCACGTTCATCTGCCGCCAGCGTGCGCCGGTGGACAGGATCACCGTGCGGCTCTTCAGCGAGGCGCCGTTGGCCAGCTTGACCTCGACCAGGCCGTCGGCACCGGCCGGCACCAGCTGTTCGGCGCGCTGCAGGTTCATGATGTCCACGTCGTACTGGCGCACGTGCTGCTCCAGCGCCGCCGCCATCTTCGGGCCTTCGGTCTCCTGCACGGAGATGAAGTTCTCGATCGCCATGGTGTCCAGCACCTGGCCGCCGAAACGCTCGGCCGCCACGCCGGTGCGGATGCCCTTGCGCGCGGCATAGATCGCCGCCGCCGCGCCGGCCGGGCCGCCGCCGACCACCAGCACGTCGAACGGCGCCTTGGCCGCGATCGCCGCCGCATCGCGCTTGGCCGCACCGGTGTCGAGCCGGGCCACGATCTGCTCCAGGGTCATGCGGCCCTGGTCGAACACTTCGCCGTTGAGGTACACGGTCGGCACCGACATGATCTGCCGCGCCTCGACCTCGTCCTGGAACAGCGCGCCGTCGATCGCCACGTGCTGGATGTTCGGGTTCAGCACCGCGGCCAGGTTCAGCGCCTGCACCACGTCCGGGCAGTTCTGGCAGGACAGCGAGAAATAGGTTTCGAAGCGGTACTCGCCGGGCAGGTTGCGCACCTGCTCGATCAGTTCGGCGGTGGCCTTGGACGGGTGGCCGCCGACCTGCAGCAGCGCCAGCACCAGCGAGGTGAACTCGTGGCCCATCGGCAGGCCGGCGAAGCGCAGGTGGATGTCCTGGCCCGGGCTGTTCAGCGCGAACGAGGGCGCGCGTTCGCCGCTGTCGCGGTGCACGTCCAGGGTGATCTTGTCCGACAGCAGCACCAGGTCCTCGAGCAGGTCGAGCATCTCGCGCGACTTGGCGCCATCGTCCACCGACGCGGTGATGTGGATGGGCCGGACGACCCGCTCCAGGTAGGCCTTCAACTGGGTTTTCAGATCGGCATCCAACATGGCGGACTCCTGACGTTGGGCAAAACGAGGGGGAGGCGAGCTGCCGGAGCAGCGCGCCGCGTATTGGGAGGAGGGATGAACCGCAGCCGGCGCCGGCGGGCGATGCCGGCTGCGGTTCACCCCCACCCCCGCGCTAGGCGGAGATGGGAGCGAGGGCGGCTTAGATCTTGCCGACCAGATCCAGCGACGGCTTCAGGGTCTTCTCGCCTTCCTTCCACTTGGCCGGGCACACCTCGCCCGGGTGCGCGGCGACGAACTGCGCGGCCTTGAGCTTGCGCAGGGTCTCGGTGACGTCGCGGGCGATCGCGTTGTCGTGGATCTCGAGGGTCTTGATCACGCCTTCCGGGTTGATCACGAAGGTGCCGCGCAGGGCCAGGCCTTCTTCCTCGATGTGCACGCCGAAGGCGCGGGTCAGCTGGTGGGTCGGATCGCCGACCAGCGGGAACTGGGCCTTGCCCACCGCCGGGGAGGTTTCGTGCCACACCTTGTGCGAGAAATGGGTGTCGGTGGTGACGATGTAGACCTCGGCGCCGATCTTCTGGAACTCGGCGTAATGCTCGGCGGCGTCTTCCACTTCGGTCGGGCAGTTGAAGGTGAAGGCGGCCGGCATGAAGATCAGCACCGACCACTTGCCCTTCAGGTCCGCGTCGGTGACTTCGATGAATTCGCCGTTGCGGTAGGCGTTGGCCTTGAACGGCTGGACCTGGGTGTTGATCAAAGACGACATGGAGTTTCCTCGTGGTTGCAATAGGGGTCGGGGGATGGAACGAGCCTCATGATAGGGGGCGCCAATAGATCCCTCAAATCGATTGATGGAATTGAATAGATAGGTTTCTTCTATCGATTCTCAAGCCTGGCTCTTTGCTGCACTGCCGCACGATGGCGCCAGCCACCCTTGGCGCATGGGCGTCGGTCCGTTCTACCACGTTGGCTTTTCCGCGCTCGCTGCGTCATCGTGACAGCGATGAATGCGCCTACCCCCGAGTCCCTGCTGCGCGCGGCCTGCACCCAGGTCGAGCGCGGCGATGCCGAAGCCCTGCTGCTGCACGCCCTGCAGCGTGACCGTGCATGGCTGTTCGCGCACGCCCGCGAGCCGCTGGCGGACGAGGCGGCGGGCCGGTTCCAGGCGCTGCTGGACCGGCGTGTACAGGGCGAGCCGGTGGCCTACCTGACCGGCCGGCGCGGGTTCTGGACCCTGGACCTGGCGGTCGGACCGGCCACGCTCATCCCACGCGCGGACACCGAGCGGCTGGTGGAATTGGCGCTGGAGCGGCTGGACCTGGCACCGGGCCGCCGCGTCGCCGACCTCGGCACCGGCAGTGGCGCGATCGCCCTGGCCCTGGCCAGCGAGCGGCCGCAGGCGCAGGTGCTGGCCACCGACCTCAGTGCGGCCGCCCTGGCGGTGGCGCAGGCCAATGCGCACGCGCACGGCCTGGGCAACGTCGCCTTCGCTCACGGCCCCTGGCTGGCGCCGCTGGTCGGCCAGCGCTTCGATCTGATCGCCAGCAACCCGCCGTACATCGCTGCCGACGACCCGCACCTGCAGCAGGGCGACCTGCGCTACGAACCGGCCAGCGCGTTGGCTTCCGGTCCCGATGGCCTGGACGACCTGCGCCGGATCGTCGCCGATGCGCCGGCGCATCTGCTGCCCGGCGGCTGGCTGCTGCTGGAACACGGCTGGGACCAGGGTCCGGCGGTCCGCGCGCTGCTCGATGCAGCCGGCTTCGACGAAGTGGCGACCTACCAGGACCTGGAAGCGCGGGATCGGGTCACGCTGGGGCAGCGCCTGGCGGCGTAAGCCGGCAGCGGTGGATGGAACGCCGCGACGTGCTTGAGCGCGCTCGGTTCGGGCGGTGGCGCGCGTTATTCGTAGACAAAACGTGATCCGCCGATTCGGCAACGACGCCTCGCATCAACAGCGGGGCCTGTGGGCAGCGCCGTCGCAGACCGGCGTGAGGAATGTCCGTGCCGCCTGGACCTTTCCCAGGCCACGCCTGCCGGCCTGCCTTCGCGTGTAATCGACGCGCCGCGGTACCGTGCTGCACGTTGAATATTGCCTGCAAGACGGTTGGGGCTGTCGCGGTGCATGACCGCTACGAGCGGCGCCGGGGAGGGGGAGGCAGGCTGGAGCGCCATATCGCCATCGCGTTGGCGCGCCTGTCGGCCGCGGCGTAGAGTGCCCGCATGAAAACCCGAATGGCTCTGGCTGCATTCACCCTTTCCATCACCCTGACGGCAGGATGTTCCATGACGCACGGCAGTCCGAAAAACCCCGCGAAGAATCCACACCCGGTCAAGCGCTACGAGGTCATCGCCACGTCGCAGGCTCCCGGGCCGTGGGATTCGATCGAGGGTTACATCGGATATGACGTGGTCAACAAGAAATGCTTGCCGATGGACTCATTCCTCGGCGAGCAGGACGTGCCGAACATTGGCGTCGATATTGAAATGACCCGCATGGACGAGCACACGTGGAAAGGGTATTTCTATCGCGATGCCTTGCAGGACGAGGACTACTACAAACTTGGCGTCTGCCACTGGGACGTGACCAGTGTCGCCATCACGGCGGTCGCCAAGGGCGTCAGGTTCAACTGGAGCCACACGTTGAATACCCTCCTGCGCGATGGCCTGCAGACGAGCTATTTCAAGAAGAGCGTGTACGGCGACCCCGCCGCCGCGCGCCATGGTGCGCAGACCCTGACCGCTGAAGATCCCGACGTCGTCCAGCATCCCGATGCGTACTTTCCCGTCACCGTCGTCGTCAAGGATGTCATCCCATGAGCCACATCGATCAGGTGCGCGCCGATGCTGCCAACGACGCCTATGTCAACCGCTCGCAGCGCGATGTCGAAACGTCCAAGGCCGTTGCCCTGGACGGCAAGGACTACACCGTCTTCGGATATGCGAGCGACCCGATTACCGGCTTTCATGCAACCGCCTATCAAAACGTGGCGGCGCCGCATGACATCGTCATCGCCTATCGCGGCACCGATCCGGCGCTGTTTTCCGGAGCGACCAGCGCGGAAAGACGGGACCATGCGCTGACCACGCTGCAGGACATCGCTGTCGACGCCAAGATGGTGCGCGACAACGTCAATCCGCAAAAAGCCGCCGCCGATGCGTTCACCGCGGAGATGCTCGCCAAGGCGGCCGACCGTGGCATCCCCAGGGACCAGGTCTCGGTCGCCGGCCATTCCCTCGGCGGTGCGCTGGCGGAAATCGAGGCGGCCAGATACGGGCTGCGCGGCGCCACCTTCAACGCCTACGGCGCGGCACAGCTCACCGGCGGTGCGCCGCAGCCCGGCTGCCAACTCACCAACTACCGCATGGCCGGCGATGTGGTGAGCGCGGCCAGCCCGCACGTCGGCAAGGTGGTATCGCTGGCCAGCCAGGACGACATCCAGAGCCTGCGTGCTGGCCGTTACCTGGACGCGCCGGCCGGCGCGCCGCCCCCGAACGTGCTGATCGCGATGCGCCTGGGCGATCACGGCGGCCAACAACACTTCGGCAGCCAGAGTCCGGGCAACATGCTGGAACCCACCCGCTTCGCAGAGGCGGTGCAGCGCTCTGCGGCGCATGAAGCGGCCATCGCGCAGTTCCAAAGCGATGTCACCCATCACCGCGGGGAACTGTCGCTGGCGCTGCGGCAGATGCAGGCAGGCGATGGCCAGCGCCTGCTGCCCCCCGGGGTCCAGCGGCAAGTGAACGAATACCTGACCTTGCATGCCGAGCAGCCCATTCGAGACGGGATCGAAGGCAACGGCGTCGTGCGGGGCGTGCAACATGGCCTGCAATCCGGCGCCGATGCCGTGCGCGCCGGCGGTCGCTACGTGCAAGCGCTGGATGAGCGCATAGCGATCGTGGCGCGGGAGGGTGGGCGCTTTACCGGACCCTTCATCCCCGTGGCGCCATTTGCCGGACATGTGGTGGGCGAAGCCGCCCGTCTGCATGGCCAGGGTACGGATGCGGCAGCACGTTGGGTGAGCGGCGGGCTCGAGTCGGCCAAAGGCGCCGTGGAGCGAGGCGCACACGCGGCGGCCGAAGCCGTGGTCGAGAAGATCCATGATCCTCGTGTACAGGCGCGCGTGGCCAACGTCGCCAATCACATCGTCGATGCCTACGATGGTGCGCGGGTCGCGGCGCAAACCGCCACGCAGACCTATCAACTCGGCAAGCAAACGGTCTCCGATGGGATCGATCGCGCCGAACGTGCGGTGACGCAAACCTACGACGCGACCAAGCACGTGGTGACCGAAGGCGCGCACCAGGTTGGTCGCGCCGCCACCCAGACCTACGACGCCGCGAAGCATGTGGTGACCGAAGGCGCGGAGCAGGTTGGGCGCGCGGCCACTCAAACCTACGGCGCGGCGAAGCATGTGGTCGCAAGCGGTGTGGAGCATGTCGAGCGCACGGTCACGCAGACCTACGACGCGTCCAAACACGCAGTGACCGAAGGCGCGGAGCAAGCTGGACGTGCGGCCACCAGTGCCTATGATGCGGCGAAGCAAGCGGCCGACAGCGCCGCGCGGGTGGGTACGCAGGCGTACGAGACCGCAAAACAGACCGCCACGCAGGGCATCGATGCGGCCAAGCACGCGGCGGGCCAGGCCTACGACACGCTGACCCATCCCGGGCAGTGGTTCCAGCGCAGCGCGCCGGCCAACGCGCCCGCGCAGCCGCACCCGCAGGTGCCTGCCGCGACGCATCCGCATGGCGCGGCGACGACGCCTGCTTCAGGAGCCCACTCGGCACCGTCGGCCGGCCATACGGCCGATCGTGCGCAGAACCTGGGCGCGCTGCCTGCGTCCGATCAGGCCATGTTCGCGCGCATCCGCAAGGACGTGCCGGCGCATATCGACGATGCGCACGTCGCGCAGGCGATGCTCGGCGCCAAGCAGGCAGGCATCGCCGGCGCGGACAAGATCGACCGGGTGCAGGTGGCCGGCGACAAGCTGTGGGTGTCCGGTACCACGCCGGGGTTTCGCGCCGCCACGGACGTGGCGCAGGCGGCGGCACCGATGCACGAGACGGTGCAGCAGACGCAGGCGTTCAACCAGCAGCGCGAGCAACACCTGGCCATGGAAGCGCAGCAGCGGCTGCAGGACGCCCCTGGCGGCAGAGGCGCGCCGGCTCTCGGTTAATCCCGACCCCGGCCGATCGGCGCTGCGCCAGGTCCGTTCGCGGCCGGCCGTTGCCGGTCGGCGCCGCCCATCGTGGCGCGCATGGGTAGAATCGCGGTTTTCCCGCAGGAGTCGCCATGCGCACGCTGTATCCCGAGATCGAGCCGTTCGACAGCGGCATGTTGCCGGTGGACGCACGGCATACCCTGTCCTACGAACAGTGCGGCAACCCGCAAGGCAAGCCGGTGGTGCTGCTGCACGGCGGTCCGGGCGGCGGCTGCAACGCCAAGATGCGCCGCTTCCACGATCCGGCCAAGTACCGCATCGTGCTGTTCGACCAGCGCGGCTCCGGCCGTTCCACCCCGCATGCCGACCTGGTCGACAACACCACCTGGGACCTGGTCGCCGACATCGAGCGGCTGCGCACGCACCTGGGCATCGAGCGCTGGCAGGTGTTCGGCGGCAGTTGGGGCTCGACCCTGGCACTGGCCTACGCGCAGACGCATCCTGAGCGCGTCACCGAGCTGGTGCTGCGTGGCATCTTCATGCTGCGCCGCTGGGAACTGGAGTGGTTCTACCAGGAAGGCGCCAGCCGCCTGTTCCCCGATGCCTGGGAGCACTACATCGCGGCGATCCCGCCGGTGGAGCGCGCCGACCTGATCTCCGCCTTCCACCGACGCCTGACCAGCGACGACGAGGCCACCCGCCTGGCCGCGGCCAAGGCCTGGAGCGTGTGGGAAGGGGCGACCAGTTTCCTGCATGTGGATGCCGATTTCGTCGACAGCCACGAAGACCCGCATTTCGCGCTGGCCTTCGCCCGCATCGAGAACCACTACTTCGTCAACGGCGGTTTCTTCGAGGTCGAGGACCAACTGCTGCGCGACGCGCACCGTATCGCCGACATCCCCGGGGTGATCGTGCACGGCCGCTACGATGTGGTCTGCCCGCTGGCCAACGCCTGGGACCTGGCCAAGGCCTGGCCGAAGGCGACGCTGCAGATCACGCCGGCCTCGGGCCATTCCGCGTTCGAGCCCGAGAACGTCGACGCACTGGTGCGCGCTACCGACGGCTTCGCCTGACGCGGGAACGGCGTGCGCCGGCGCTGGCGCATGCCGTGCCCGGAGGATTCAGGCGCGCGCGTCGTTGCGGGTTTCCGCCGTGCAGGCGCTGCCGTCGCCGGGCACGGCATGCAGCGCAAGCGCACTACAGCGGCAGGCCGGCGTCGTGCAGTGCCGTTGTGCCGGCGGTGCCTGCCGCGGCGGGGCGCGGGTCCAGGCGCGCCTGGTCGGTTTCCTCGGTCCACACCACGAACGATTCGAGGGTGTTGTCGCCGAAGGTGTTGCTGATCGCGACGTCGGCGGCGTCGCGGCCGCGCGCGATTAGCACCCGGCCGATGCGCGGCAGGTTGTGGCGCGCATCGAAGGTGTACCAATGCCCATCGAGGAACGCCTCGAACCAGCCGGAAAAGTCCATCGGCGCGTCCGAGACGGGGACGCCGATGTCGCCCAGATAGCCGGTGCAATAGCGCGCCGGGATGTTCATGCAGCGGCACAGCGCGATGGCCGCATGCGCGAAGTCGCGGCACACGCCGCGGCCTTCCTGCAGCGCCTGCGCGGCGCTCTTGGTCGAACGCGCGTGGGCGTAGCCGAATTCGATCTGCGCATGCACGTAGTCGCAGATCGCCTGCACCCGCGCCCAGCCGGTGGGCGCGCTGCCGAACAGGTCCCAGGCCATGCTGCTGAGCAGATCGGTCTCGCAGTAGCGGCTGCCGAGCAGGTACACCAGGGTGTCGTCCGGCAACTGTTCCACCGGCGTCTGCGGCGCGTCGTAGCGGTACTGGTCGGGCAGGCCGCTGTCGCGCACCACCGCGTCGGCGCGCAGCGTCAGTACGCCGGCCGGGGCCAGCATGCGTGTGCAACTGTTGCCGAACTGGTCGCGGTAGCCGCGCAGCGGGATCGCCGGTTCGGTCTGCAGCGCGGTGGCGACGACGATGTCGGTGCGACGGCTGTCGTGGATATCGAGCATGGCCAGCACCGGGGTCGGCTGCGGGAAGTGGTAGCGGATCTCGTAGCCGAGACGAATGAGCATGGGCGGTCCGGTGCGTGGCGGGACGTCCGGATGTGGACGGCGTAGTCCGAGAGTGCGCAGCGCACGCTCAGGTGGGCGTGAAGGCGCCCACTCGCCTGTTCGGCATCCTCGGCGGGCGTGGGTC
This sequence comes from Xanthomonas sp. 3498, assembly GCF_014199795.1. Lineage (NCBI taxonomy): Bacteria > Pseudomonadati > Pseudomonadota > Gammaproteobacteria > Lysobacterales > Lysobacteraceae > Xanthomonas > Xanthomonas sp. 3498. Next base: position 363,017 of record NZ_JACHOH010000003.1, on the reverse strand, counting down.
CCGGGCCGCGGCGGCGATCGGGTTCTTGGCGGATCGCCAGCGCCAGTTGGGTCGGGCCGCACGCTGCGGCACCGCGATCGCATCGCGGCGCGGTCGGCGCCGGATGTGGTCGGCGGTGGCCAAGCCAGCGAGTGCCTGCCGTCGACCGGGCACCGCGCGTCCACGTGCGGTGCGTCGCCCGGGGAGTACAGTGAATGGCCCGGTCTCGGCGCCTCGGCGCCAGGCATGCGCACGCCTGACGTAGACTGCGCTGCCGCGCACTGCCTGCCCGACGACGCATGATGCCGCTGTTGACCTTGCGCCAGACGCTGGACGCCTTTGCCGCCTGCAACGACGACGCTCACGTGCGCGAGGCGTTCGGCTGGGTGCATGCCACCGGCGAGGAACCCCTACAGGCGCGCTTCTGGTTGCCGCCCGACGAAGCTACCGCGTTCGACGACGCTGGTGCAGCGCCGCCGGCGGCGCGCGCGCTGGGCCTGGCGCCGTACCTGGAGCCGGCAACGTTTGCCGACGTGCTGGACGTGCAGAAGCGGCAATGCCCGTTGTCGACCTTGCAGGACTACGCGCAGGCACTGGCCTACTACGCCGAGTACGACGCGTTCCTGCAGGTCGAGGGCGTGGACGAAGCCCTCGGCGAGGCGGACGAGGACGCATGGGAGGCAGCGCGTGCGGCTGGCGTCGGTGCAGGCATCTTTGCCTCGTTCGACCTGGTGCTTGCAAGCTGCCCGCCCGAACACGTGAAGCCGGTGGCGCAGCAGGTCGCGCGCCTGCTGGATTGGCCGATCGGGCAGGCGCTGGCCGCCTGTCGTGCCGGCTTGCTGACAGTAGGCGAGGCACTGGATCGTCGCCGCGCCACGGCGATCGCGACCGACTTCGCCGCACTTGGCGCCCCCTTGCAGGCGCAAGGCTACAAGGCGTTTCCGTGGATGTCGGTGCCGACGCTGAAATAGACGACGGGTTGTGCGCCTGGCGTGCGCCGTCTCTGCCGCGCGTTGCCATGCCATCGGCGGTGGGCGGGCTTCACCAGCTCCCGGCCAGCAGCGCGTCCGTCAACACGTGCAGCTTGGCCGAGCGCTGCCGTGACGGCGGATAGATCAACGACAGCGTGCGGCTGCGGCCTTCGAACGGCTGCAGCACACGTTGCAGGCGTCCGTCGGCCAGTGCATCGGCCACGGCGAAATCCATCACCTGCACGATGCCGATGCCGGCAATGGCGCCTTCGACCAGTGGATCGCCGTGGTCGAACACCATCCGCGCCGGCGGCGCGAATCCGCAGCGTTGTCCGTCCTGCAGGAACTGCCAGTTCGCCAGGCGCCCGCTGCGCGGATTGCGGATGGCCAGGCAGGCGTGATCGCGCAGCGTCTCCAGGTCGGTAGGCGTGCCGTGTGCGGCCAGGTAGGCGGGACTGGCGACGGTCACCCAGCGTAGCGGCCGCAGCGGCCGTGCGACGATGCGCCTGTCGGCGATGGGGCCGGTGCGCAATGCGGCGTCGAAACCTTCCTCGACCAGGTCGACCAGGCGATCGCTGAGCACGGTCTCCACCCGTAGCTGCGGATGCCGCGCCAGCAATGGGGCCAGCAGCGGTACCAGCACCTTGCGGCCGAACATCGACGGCGCGCTGATCTTCAGCGTGCCGGACGGCGTGCAGGAGCGGTCCGCCAGTTGCCGCTCGGCCTCGTCCAGGCCGCTCAGCAACGGCGCCACCTGCTCGACGAACTGGCGTCCGTCCGGGGTCAGCCCGACGTTGCGGGTCGTGCGCTGCAACAGCTTGACGCCGAGCGCCGCCTCCAGCCTGCCGATCGCGCGGGACAGGCCCGATTGACTGGCCCCGAGCTGGCCAGCGGCGACGGTGAAACTGCGCGCCTCCGCCACCTGCACCAGCATGCGCACGGCGTTGAGATCCATCTGGCGCTGTACTTTCAGGACGGCTACGGCTGGAGTCCGCTGCAGGCCGGCATGGCGTTCCTGCCGCCGACGGTGGTCTGCGCCGTCGGCATCCGCATCGCCGAACGCTTGCTGCAGCGGCGCTCGCCGCGGCAGGTGCTGGCCTGGGGATTCGGCGCAGGTGCGCTGGGCATCGCGGGAGCGACCGTCGCATTGCCGCACGGCGCAGGCTATTGGCCGTTGCTGCCGGGCATTCTCATGCTCAGCGTGGGGCAGGGCATGAGTTGGACGGCGATGTGGGTGGTGGCCGGCCAGGGCGTGCCGGCACCGCAGCAGGGCGTGGCCTCGGGCATGGCCGCCACCGCGCAGCAGATCGGTGGTGCGGTGGGCCTGGCAGTGCTGGTGATGGTGGCCAATGTGGCGCGCGGCGCGCAACTGGCCGCCAGTGCGGCGGCGCTGGATGGGTTGGCGCGGGCGCAGTACGGGGCTGCGCTGTTCGCGGTCCTGGGCGTGGTCATCGCGTTGTGCCTGCGCTACCCGCGCGGCGCGTGCGGTGCAGCGCCCTGCCTGTCGCGCGAGGCATGGGAGATCGCTGGGCTTGCGTCCGCCTCGGCTTACTCCAACGCCAGCAACTGCGGCTGCAAGGCGCTGAAGATCCGCGCCAGCCGCTGCGCCCAGGCCAGCTGGCCGGCGGCGTCGGCGATCAGGTCCTGGCGGATCTCCAGTTCCACATGCGGCAGGCCGCGGCCTTCGCCGTGCACGGGCACCGCGTAGTCGCTGCTGTCGCTGACCGCGTACGGCGCGTTGTCGCCGACCAGCAGGTCGTCTTCCTCGCGTAGCGCCTGCAGCAGCGCATGGGCGAAGCGGGTGTCGCGGTGGTAGAGCACGCCGGCATGCCAGGGCCGCGGCGCGCCGTCCAGCGCCGGGGTGAAGCTGTGCATCATCACCAGCACGGTGGGTCGCGCGTTGGCACGGCGTGCGTCCAGCTCGGCGGCGATGCGTGCGTGGTAGGGCGCATGCACGGCGTCGATGCGCTGCTGCCGCTGCGCCGCCGTCAGTGCGGCGTTGCCCGGCACCACGGTGCGGTCGCTGACGGACGGGATCAGCGTCGGCGAGGCGAGCGGGCGGTTGCAATCGATCAGCAGCCGCGAATAGGTCTGTTCGATCGCCCAGGCGTCGAGCAACGCGGATAGCGCACGGGTGGTGCCGGCGATGCCGATGTCCCAACCGATGTGCCGGTCCAGTTCCGCCTGCGCCAGGCCGAGGCCGTGCAGCGCGCGTGGCACCGCCTGCCCGGCGTGGTCGGCCAGCAGCACGAACGGCGACGTGCCGTGCGGGCGGTGGACGCTGAATACCGCCGGGTCGTCGGCGCCCAGTAGCGCTGGCAGGGCGGACGCGTGCAGCTCAGACACGCGGCGTGCCGTCCAAGTGGTGTTCGATCATCCACAGCCCGGCCCACAGCTTCGCGTCCAGCTCGTAGCCTTCGCCCATCTTCTGCACCAGCCACGCGGCGGCGCGGGTGCGCGGCACCGAATGCACGGTGATGTCCTCGCTGGCGTCGCCACCGCCGTTGCCGACCTTGCGCAGGCCGCTGGCGCGGACGAAGGCGATCTTTTCGTTGCTGGCCCCGGACGAGGTCGGGCCGATCAGCAATACCTCGGCGTGGTCGGCGGTCCAGCCGGTTTCCTCTTCCAGTTCGCGCACTGCCGACACCTCGATCGATTCGCCGGCATCGATGTCGCCGACCAGCCCGGCCGGCATCTCGATGGTGCGCGCCTGCAGCGGCACGCGGAACTGTTCGACGAACAGCACCTCGTCGTCCGGCGTGACCGCCACGATGATCGCGGCCAGGCCGCCGGCATGCACGCGTTCGGAATACTCCCAGGTGCCGCGCACGACCATGCGCTGGTACTTGCCTTCGTAGACGACGCGGGGCGGGGAATCGTGGCGGGGCATGGGCGGCTCGCAGGTAGCGGAGGAAGAAGGCGCGGTCGCGCGCGGCGCGGTCCGGCGATGCGGTGCAGTGTAGAGCGTGCGCTGTCGTTTTGATGTGCGCCACGCGGCCTGCGGTTGGCGGGTGCGACGCGGCGCCGGCGTCGCGTGGTTCGCCGGGGCGTAGCGGCCAAGGCCAGACCTTGCACAACCGGAGCATCTGACCTTGAAGGGCGCGCCGGCCTCGATTCGGCAGTGTTGTCGGGTCGCAACGGCGAGGCCATCGCTCAGCCGGCCGCAAACTCCAGGCCGGCCGCCTGCAGCAGTCGGCGCCGGGTCAGCGGCCCGAAGCGCAGTGCCTCGCACAGGCCCTGCAGCATGTCGGCATCGGCCACGCCACGGGCGAAACCCGGCGCGGCGGTGTGCAGGGGCGCGTCCAGGGCGATGGTGGTCAGCTGCCGCCACAGCAGCGCGTGCTCGCGCTGTTCGCGCAGGCGCACGGCCATCTGCGCGGCGCCGCGCAGGCGCAGGAACGCCACTTCGTCGACCCGCGCCAGCAGTGTGTCGAGGTCGCCGAAATGCGCCAGCAGGATCGCCGCGGACTTGGCGCCGATACCGGTAACGCCGGGGATGTTGTCGATCGCATCGCCGGTCAGCGCCAGGTAGTCGGCGATCTGGTGCGCATGCACGCCGTGGCGCGCCTTGACCCCGGCCGCGCCCCAGCGCTGGCCGCGGCCGTAGTCCCACTGTTCGTCGAACTCCAGCAGCAACTGCGACAGGTCCTTGTCGGCCGAGACGATCACGCCATGGAAGCCGTCGCCGCGTGCGCTGTGCAGGGCGCTGCCGATCAGGTCGTCGGCCTCGTAGTCGTGGTGCGCCAGCACGCCCAGGCCCAGGGCCGCGCACAGTGCCTTGCAGTGCGCGAACTGGCGGCGCAGCGCATCCGGCGCCGGCGCGCGGTTGGCCTTGTAGGCCGCGTACAGGCGATGCCGGAAGCAGCTGTCCAGCGCTTCGTCGAAGGCGATCACGATGTGCTGCGGGCGTTCGCGCTCGAGCAGGTCGAGCAGGAAGCGGGCGAAGCCGTGCACCGCGTTGGTCGGCCAGCCCTGCGCGTCCTGGAACTCGTCGGGAATCGAATGCCAGGCGCGGAATACGTACAGGCTGGCGTCGACCAGGTACAGCGGCCGCGACAGGGGCAGCCCTGCGTTCACGGCGTCCAGTCGCTGAGCAGCGCGCGCGGATCCGGCCGCTCGCGCTCCGGTACGTCGAGGCGGGCGGTGCCGATGTGGATGAAGCCGGCGACGTGCTCGTGCTCGGCCAGGCCGAGCCGTGCGGTCACCGTTTCGTCATACGCCATCCAGCCGGTCAGCCATTGCGCGCCGAAGCCGTAGGCCTGTGCCGCCTGCAGCAACGCGAAGCACACCGAACCGGCGGTGAGCCACTGTTCGATTTCCGGCACCTTGTGCCCGCGTTGCAGGCAGGTGATCACCGCGATCACGACGGGCGCATGGGCGAAACGCTCGCGGTCCTTCTCCACCGCCGCCGGCGAGGCGCCCGGGTCGCGCTCCCGGGTGCGCTCGGCAAGGATGTCGCCCAGCGCCTGGCGCGCCGGGCCGGCGATGCGCAGGAAGCGGAACGGCACCAGCTTTCCGTGATCGGGGACACGGACCGCCGACCGCAGCATGGCCAGCAGCGTGTCCGTGTCCGGTCCCGGCTCGCCGAGCTGCTTGGATGGCACTGAACGGCGCGCATCCAGCGCTTGCAGCGAATGAATTGTGCGCATAGTCTCGATTCCGTGGGGCGGGCGCGAAATTATAGTCGGGCGCTCGCAGGCGGCAGCGGATGCCGCGGTTACACGGACAATCACATTGTGTTGCTGATCTGCCGCTAGCTTCCGAATTGACGTCGGTCTCACTGCTGCCTGCGTATCACACTGCCATGACCCTTGCTGAATACGCTGAAGAGTTGTCGCCCAGCCGCAACGCGGATCTGCTCGAGCAGGTCCGGGATGTGGTGTCGGTGCCGCTCGCCGGCGCCTTCGGCGAGGTGCTGGACGTGCTGGCCGAAGCGCTGTTCCGCATGGCCGAGCGCGCCGGGCCGACCCAGAACGACTATTTCGAGGCGATCCAGTTGCTGCGCCAGCAGCGCGAGCCGATCGCCGCGCGTTTCCGCGCGCACCTGGCCCAGGCCTGGCAGGCGCTGGAGGCCGGCCGCCCGCTGTCGGTGGAACGCAGCCTGGCGCGCGAGCGCGGCGACCTCAGCCTGGTCTCGGAACAGGAGCTGGACGTGCGCCTGGCGGTGCGCAACCTGGCTGGCGCGATCCAGCACCGCTGGCGGCCGGAACTGATGCGGCTGAACCGGTTCCTCGGCTTCATCGCCGGCGGCCAGCGCATCGATGCCGACAACAACCCGTTCGGTCCCGAGCACGTGGGCGCGGCGGTGTACGCGGCGCTGCACGGGCTGGTGCTGGCGCCGCAGGTGCAACTGGCGATCGTCAAGATCTGCGAGGAGGAACTGCAGGAGCGCGTCGGCGAGCTGTACGCGCAACTGGAGCAGCGCCTGAACGAGGTCGCGCGCGCCCGTGCGCTGCCCAGTGGGCGTCCACGCCGCCGTGCCATCCCGCGCCTGGGCGCCAGCGACAACGAGGCGGCGCCGGACTGGATCAGCCGCTTCTTCGAGAACTGGGACACCGCCGCACCGCTGACCGCCGCGCAGCGCCGCGCCGCGCGCGCGCTGGACGCGCACGCGCGCAACGAGCAGGAGGTGCTGCCGCCGGCGCTGCGCGCGCTGCTGCACGAGGCGCAGCCGGAGGCGGGCCCGGGCGAGGCTCGGCGCTGCCTGTCGCCGCGCGAACTGCTGTCGGTGCTGTCGTTGTTGCAGACCATGCCGTTGGCCGGATTCGCCGCCGTCTGCGAGCACGGCGGCCCGCTGGCGCAGGGCCTGCGCCGGCAGATCGCCGGTGTCGGCGCCTCGCTTGGCCTGGACCCGGCGGGCACCTGCCTGGATCCGGCCGATGCGGACACGCTGGATCTGGTCGGCCTGCTGTTCGACGTCATGCTCGAGGAATGCGTGCTGCAGCCGCCGCAGCGCGAACTGCTGGGGCAGATGCTGGTGCCCATGGCCAAGGTGGCCTTGATCGACGGGCGCCTGTTCGTGCGCGACGGGCATCCGGCCCGGCGCCTGCTCAACCTGCTGGCCGACGCCTGCGACGGCAATGCCGGCAGCACCGGCCCGGAGCAGGCGTTGCAGGCGCAGGCGCAGGCGGCGGTGGAACGGGTGGTGCGCGATTTCGACGAGCACCTGTCGGTGTTCCTGGCGCTGGAGGCCGAGTTCGGCAGCGCCTATGAGCAGTACCGACGCCGGGTGGAGATCGCCGAGCGCCGCGCGGCCGAACTGCAACGAGCGGAGGAACGCCGCGAGGTCGCCCGGCAGCGTGCCGCACAGGCCGTGCACGAGCTGTTGCAGCAGGCCGGCGACGACCTGACCCTGCCGCCGCCGATCGAGGCCTTCCTGCGCCAGTCCTGGTGCCAGTACGTGCAGCAGTCGGCGCTGCGCGACGACGGCCAGGGCAGCGTGCTTGCCGCGGCGCTGGCGCTGGGCGATGCGGTGCTGGCGCAGTGTCGCCAGGCGCAGTCGGGCGCAGCGCCCGCGGGAGGCTGGCTGCAGCCGCAGCGCGCCGAGCTGACCCGGCTGTGGACCAGCGTCGGCCTGGACGCGGCGGCAGCCGAGGCCGCCTGGCAGTCCCTGCACACGGCGCTGGACGACGTGGCGCACGCGCGGCCACTGCAGGCCGCGTTGCCCGCGGCCAGCGTGGAGTTGCCGGAACCGCCCGCCGCCGAGCCGGTGCCGGCGCTGCCGGAGCCGGCCCAGCCCACCGATTTCGATCACATCACCGCCGATTACTTCCGCACCCTGCCGATGGGCACCTGGCTGGACTTCGTCGACCGCGAAGGCCGCGTACAACCCGGCAAGCTGACCTGGGTGAGCCCGATTTCGGCGCGGCTGCTGTTCGTCAACCGCCGCGGCGGGCGGCTGTGCGTCGCCTCGGCCGAGGCGCTGGCGGTGATGGCGCGGCTGGATCGGCTGCGCCTGCATCGCGACGACGACGCCTTCTACAGCGCCATGCAGGGCGTGGTCGACCGCCTGGAACGGGTGGCGGTCGCGGCCTGAGCGCGTGCGGATTCAGGCCGCGCTGCACGCGGAGTTACGCCGTCAAGCACTACGATTCTGCTCGGGGTCACGTTCTGGAGCGAGAAATGCGTAGCCCATCACGGTCGATATTCAGCTACCTTGCCTACCATGCAGGAGCGGAAACAGGGGCCGCGTCTGTTCGTCCTCCACCACTCTTTCATCTGGCGTCGTCCATGGCGCGGAGCCGTTGCGCATGAGTTTCAGCCCCAGCCCGCACGCACACCCGGCGCGTGACCCGCGCCTGTTGACGCAGGCGCGCGAGGGCATGCTGCCGGTGCTGGGCCAGGCCTTCGCCGAGGCGCTGGCGCATTTCGATGACGTGCTGTTCGACCGCGCCGAGAGCGCCGGCGCGTCGCAGTTGCTGTTCCTGGACGGCATGCGCGAACTGCGCCGTCGCCGCGACGAGATCGCCGCACGCTTCCGCGCGCAGCTGCACACCGCCTGGGAGGCGCTGGAGGCCGGCGCGCCGCTGTCGGCGGAAGTCGCGCTGGCCGGCTATGGGCAGGGCCTGAGCCTGATCTCCGAACACGAACTGGAATCGCGGCTGGCGGTGCGCAACCTGGCCAGCGTGCTGCTGCGCGAGTGGAAGCCGTTGCTGACCCGCATCGACCGGCGCCTGGGCTGGATCGCCGGCGGCCTGGAACTGGATGCGGACACCAATCCGATCGGCCCCGAACACATCGGCGTGGCCGTGCATGCCGCCTTCTCCACCAGCGACCTGGCCCCGGAAGTACGGCTGGTGCTGATCAAGCTGTGCGAGCGCGACTTCACCGCCGGCGTCGGCAAGCTCTACCAGGACCTGGACGACAGCCTCGCCCAGGCCGGGGTGATGCCGGAGATCTCGCGGCCGCGGCCGCCACCGCCGCCGCGGCGCGCCCCACCGCCGGAGCCGCGCCCGTCGCGCGAGGCCGGCGCGGCGGCCGATGCCGGCGTCGGTGCCGAGCTTGGCGACGACGAAGAACACTACGCACCGGCCTGGGCCAACCGTTTCGTCAACCGCTGGGCCGAGCGCCGCGGCGGCCTGCAGGCCGGCGAGCGCTACGACGACGGTGAGGCGCGCCTGCCCGGCGGCAGCCAGGGCGTGTTGCTGGAAGCGCTGCACGAGCTGCTGCAGCAGACCCGCAACGCGCGCGAAAGCGCCACCTCCGCGGCCACTGCGGCGGTCGGCCAGCAACGGCCGCTGAGCCAGCGCGAGATGATGTCGGTGCTGTCGCTGCTGCAGGCCACGCCCAGTGCCACGCTGCGTGCGGCGATCGGCGACGACAGCGAGTCGCTGGCGCAGCGGCTCAAGAGCGAGGTGCTGTCCAACGCCACCCAGTTCGGTGTGGACCCGGCGCATGCGCGGCTGGATCCGGTCGACGAAGACGCGATCGATCTGGTCGGCATGCTGTTCGACGTGATGCTCGACGAGCGCGACCTGGAGGGCCGCTCGCGCGAACTGATCGGCCGGCTGGTGGTGCCCTTCGTCAAGGTCGCGCTGCTGGACCGGCGCATGTTCGTACAGAAGACCCATCCGGCGCGGCGCCTGCTGAACTCGCTGGCCGAGGCCTGCGAGGGCAACACCGGCGAGAGCCAGGCCGAGCGCGTGCTGATGGGCAAGGTCGAGGAGATCATCGACCGGCTGGTGGCCGATTTCAACGAGAACCTGGCGATCTTCCTGACCCTGGAAGAGGAGTTCCGCGATTTCCTGGTGCAGCACCGCCGCCGCATCGAGATCGCCGAGCGCCGTGCCGCCGAAACCCAGCGCGGCCAGGAGAAACTGGAACTGGCGCGGCAGCGCGCCGAGGCCGAACTGCAGGTGCGCCTGCAGGGCCGGCAACTACCGCAGGCGCTGCAGGATTTCCTGCGCCAGCCGTGGCAACACCATCTGACCATGGCGATGCTGCGCGAAGGCGAGGGCGGCCCCGGCGTGCGCGATGCACTGGCGCTGGCCGACGGCCTGCTCGAGGAAGCCGCCGAGGCGCAGCGGCACATCGTCGGCAAGCCCTGGCTACAGGCCTGGCAGGGGGCGCTGCAGCGGGTCTTCGCCAGCGTCGGCCTGCATGCCGAAGCCGCGACGGCGGCGATCGATGCGCTGCACGACACGCTGCAGGCGGTGGCCGAACTGCGCCCGGAACTGGAGCGGCCGCTGCCGGAACTGCCGCAGGTGGCGCTGCCGCAGCCGCCGGTGCAGGAGGCGCAGCCGGTGGAGGTGGCGCCGCCGCAGACCATGGACGATTTCGACAATGCAGACGCCGACCGCTTCCGCGCGATGCCCATCGGCACCTGGCTGGATTTCGTCGACCGCGACGGCAAGATGCAGGCCGGCAAGCTGTCGTGGGTGAGCCCGATCTCGTCGCGGCTGCTGTTCGTCAACCGGCGCGGCGTGCGCTTCTGCGTTGCCTCGCCGGAAGAACTGGCGGTGATGGTGCGGCTGGGCCGGCTGCGCGCGCACGTCGACGACGGTGCCTTCGACAGCGCCATGCAGGGCGTCATCGATCGCCTCGATCCGCACAGCGCGACCTTGCACTGAGCGGGCCGTCGCGGGGGCGTGGATGAGCGCTGCCGTGGCGTCAAACGTGGTCACGCGTTGCTTGGCTTGTACCGATTGCGGCGCGTGGGTCCGCGCTATCGGGCGCGCGTCGCCAGCGTGCCTGTCCACGGATGCCCGCCTAGTGGGCGCTTCGCCTCCACCTGGCGTGCGGACCCTGTAGGATCGGCGCGGACGACGGGCAAGGCACGGGGAATCGCATGGCAGTGCAGGTGCTGGTGGTGAAGGAGTCGGCGCAGGGCGAACGCCGTGTGGCGGCCACGCCGGAGACGGTCAAGAAACTGGTCGCCCTGGGTGCGCAGGTGCGGGTCGAACCGCAGGCCGGCGTGTCGGCCGGCTTCGTCGATGCGGCCTATCTGGCTGCCGGCGCCAGCCTGGCCGATGCCGACAGCCCGGCGCAGGCGGATCTGGTGCTGTGCGTGCAGCCGCTGCCGGCGCTGGCGCTGGAGCAGCTCAAGGAGGGCGCCGGCGTGGTCGGCATCCTGCAGCCGCAGGCCGATCCGACGCGTGCAGCGGCGCTGCAGGCGCGGCAACTGGTCGCCTTCCCGCTGGAACGGCTGCCGCGCACCACCCGCGCGCAGGCGATGGACGTACTCAGCTCGCAGGCCGGCATGGCCGGCTACAAGGCGACCCTGATCGCTGCGCAGCTGGCGCCACGTTTCTTCCCGATGCTGACCACCGCGGCCGGCACCATCCGCCCGTCCAAGGTGCTGATCGTCGGTGCCGGCGTGGCCGGCCTGCAGGCCATCGCCACCGCCAAGCGCCTGGGTGCGCAGGTGGAGGGCTTCGACGTGCGCCCGGAAACCCGCGAGCAGATCGAATCGCTGGGCGGCAAGTTCCTCGACCTCGGGGTCAGCGCCGCCGGCGAGGGCGGCTACGCGCGGCAACTCACCGACGACGAGCGTGCGGAGCAGCAGCGGCGCCTCGCCGAGCACCTGAAGGGTATCGACGTGGTGGTATGCACCGCCGCGGTGCCGGGGCGGCCGGCGCCGAAGATCCTCAGCGCGGCGATGGTCGCCGGCATGAAACCCGGCAGCGTGGTGGTGGACCTGGCCGCCGAGACCGGCGGCAATTGCGAACTGACCCGGCCGGGCGAGACCATCGAACACGCCGGCGTGACTATCGCCGGTCCGCTGGACCTGGCCAGCATGGGCGCGGTGCACGCCAGCGAGATGTACGCGCGCAACGTCTACAACTTCGTCGCGCTGTTCCTGAAGGACGGCGCGATCGCCTACGACTGGAACGACGAACTGCTGGCGAAGACGCGCTGGACGGCGTGAGCTGGCGTTGTGGGTCGTTGAGCCGGTGAGAGGGGGGGCTGCATTCCAGACGCCGATATCCGCGTTACTACACCGGGCGAACTGGCAGGCGTCATTGCAGGCCACTTGATCCAGCACCTCGCAGGTTGCTTTTCCCATGTAGGAGCGGCTTCAGCCGCGACGGGCGTTCCCGGGAACGCCGTCGCGGCTGAAGCCGCTCCTACAGGTTGTCCCGCGACGGTCTCCCTGGAAGCCATCACCCAACACGTACCGCAAGGCACCGCGCGACGTGCGCATCAACCTCGACCGGCGCGGAGGGAAAGCGCCGTCCGCTTACCTGGCAGACTCCACCGGCGGCACGCTGTCCGGGCCTGCATTGGCGCGGATCCAGGCGGCGCGTTGTGCCGGCGTCATCGCTTCCCAGCGGTCGCGCAGCGCCTTGCGCTGGTCCGGCGGCAGCGCGCGCATGCGGTCGAACAGCACCCGCGCCTCTTCGCGCTGCTGCGGGGTCATGTCCTCATAGCGGCGGGCGCCCTTGCGCGCGCGGTCGCGTTGCTCCGGGGTCATCGACTGCCAGCGCTGCGCGTGCTCGAACATGCGCCGGCGTTGCTGCGGGGCATCGTTCCAGCGCTGGCGCAGGGGGGCGATCAGCAATTCGCGCTGCTGCGGGCTGAGATGCTCCCAGTCGGGCAGTGGCGGGCCGGCATCGTCGTCGCGATCGGCCGCGGACGGCGGTGGCGGCGGCCCCGGGGGGGGCGGGGCGGCGAACACGGCCGGGACGGCGCTGCCTGCCAGCAGCGCCAGCGCCAGGGAAAGACGGATCAAGCGAGTCATCGGGTTCATTCCATTGCCAGCGAGGTATCGGAGCCCAGCCACAGGTACAGGTCGGGATTTTCGTCCAGCATCGCGGTCGCGGCCTGGTCGGTGTCGGTGCTCGCGCCGGCGCGCGCCGACGTGGTCGCGGCGGCGGTGGTGTCGGTGGCCACGCTGGCGGTGCTGGTCGGCACCGAGGGTGCCGGGCGCAGCAGCAGGTGCACGCCCAGCGCCGCACCGAGCAGCGCCGGCACCGCTGCCAGCAGCCAGCCCCAGCGCCGGCCCGGCGCCGTGTGCGCTTGGCTGGCCTGCTGGCGTGCGGCGCGTAGCCGCGCCAGGGTCGGGGCGGGCAGGGCTTGCAAACCTGCCTGGTGGACGGCACGCAGGCGCGCATCGAAGTCCGCGGATCGGGTGGGAGCGGATGTCATCGGACGTCCTCCAGATGTTTCTGCAGCGCCTCGCGGGCGCGCGATAGATGGGTTTTCACCGAACCTTCCGAGCAGCCCATCGCGCGTGCGGTGGTGGCCACGTCCAGCTCTTCCAGCACGCGCAGGGTGAAGGCCTCGCGCTGCCGCGCCGGTAGCGCGCGCAGGGCGGTCACCAGCCGTGCATGGGTCTGGCGGCGCTCGTGCTGCTCGGACGGATTGGGGCCGTCGTCGGCCCAGTCCGGCGGGCTGTCCGAATCGCGCTCGCTGTTGGGTGCCCAGAAGCGCAGGCGGAAGTTGCGGCGGCGCTGCAGGTCGATGATGCGCCGGCGCAGGATGCTCCAGAACAGCGGCGTCCATTCCTGCGCTGGGCGCTCGCGATAGGCCAGCAGCTTGATCATCGCGTCCTGCACCGCGTCCAGCGCGTCCTCGCGCTGGCGCAGGCCGGCTTCGGCGAAGCGGAACGCGCGCGGCCCGATCTCGGCCAGGAACGCATCCAGCGACGCCGGCAACGGGCGCTGTTCGGGATCGGCATCGGTCGACGGCGGTGCGAGGGCGGGCGTGCTCACCAGCACAGCTTAGCTTCCTGGCAGGGGGATGCCGTGGTAAACGCGCCATGGCGGTCGCGGTTGACCGGCCGGCGCCGCGCGTCTTTGCGCCACCGCATGGCGGCATCGCACAGCGGTTCAGCAGGCGGTTATGATGCGGCGGACGGGCGCGGCGCCCGGGAGAACGGTGCGATGAGCGACGGGTTCGTGGCCTTGTACATCTTCATGCTGGCGGCCATCGCCGGGCATGTGATCATCTCGCGGGTGCCGGTGATCCTGCACACCCCGCTGATGTCCGGTTCCAACTTCATCCACGGCATCGTCCTGATCGGCGCGATGGTGGTACTGGGCCATGCCGACACCACCCTGGAAAAAGCCATCGGCTTCGTCGCGGTGCTGCTCGGCGCCGGCAACGCTGCAGGCGGCTACGTGGTGACCGAGCGCATGCTGGACATGTTCAAGTCCAGCAAGCCGGACGCCTCCAAGACCAAGGCGAAGGATTGAATGCGCGGCCCCTGCGCATCGTCGCGGCGCTGGTCGCCGTCGCCCTGCTCGTGCTGCTGCTCGGCATCGCGTCGGGCGTTCTCTCCCACTTGCTGCCGCTCGGGCAGATGTCCTTTTTCGGAGCACGCCTGCTGATGGAACTGTTGCCGATCCTGATCAAGAGCAGCTATCTGGTCGCCGCCACCCTGTTCCTGCTTGGCCTGCAGCGCATGGCCTCGCCCAGGACCGCGCGCAGCGGTATCCGCTGGGCCGGCTTCGGCATGCTGCTGGCGACCGCCGCCACCTTCTTGCTGCCGGGCCTGCACAACCTGCCGCTGATCGTGCTGGCGATCGCGCTCGGCACCGCCGCGGCGTGGATCTCGGCCAAGAAGGTGGCGATCACCGACATGCCGCAGATGGTGGCGCTGTACAACGGCATGGGCGGCGGCTCGGCGGCGGCGATCGGTGCGGTGGAACTGCTGCGCTTCTCGTTCCTGATGCGCCGCGATACGACCCACTGGAGCGAGGCCGCGATCGCCGCGCTGGCCGCACGCCAGCCGGATGCGACCACGCTTGCATTGGCGGTGATCGGTTCGGCGATCGGTGCGGTGTCGCTGTCCGGCTCGATCGTCGCCTGGGCCAAGCTCGACGGGCGCCTGGACAAGCGCGTCACGTTCCCCGGGCAGCAAGCGTTCAACCTGCTGGTATGCGTGGCGATGCTGGGCGTGGGTGCGTGGGCCGCGATCAGCCTCAGTCCGCTGGCGATCGTGCTGTTCTTCGTGCTGGCGCTGGCCCTGGGCGTGCTGATGACGCTGCCGATCGGCGGCGCCGACATGCCGGTGGTGATCTCGCTGTACAACGCCTTCACCGGCCTGGCGGTGGCGTTCGAGGGCTACGTGCTCGGCAACGAGGCGCTGATCATCGCCGGCATGATGGTCGGCGCGGCCGGCATCCTGCTGACCCGGCTGATGGCCAAGGCGATGAACCGGCCGATCCGCGGCGTACTGTTCTCCAACTTCGGCGGCGGTGGTCAGACGCAGGCGATCGCCGGCAGCCAGAAGCCGATCGAGGCCGGCGACGTGGCGGCGATGATGGCCTACGCCGAGCGCGTGGTGATCGTGCCGGGCTACGGCATGGCGGTGGCGCAGGCGCAGCACAAGATCTGGGAACTGGCGCAGCGGCTGATCGAACGCGGGGTCAAGGTCAAGTTCGCGATCCACCCGGTGGCCGGGCGCATGCCCGGACACATGAACGTGCTGCTGGCCGAAGCCGGCGTGCCCTACGATCTGATCGCCGACATGGACGACATCAATCCCGAGTTCGCCAGCACCGACGTGTCGCTGGTGATCGGCGCCAACGACGTGGTCAACCCGGTGGCCAAGACCGACCCGGCCAGCCCGATCTACGGCATGCCGATCCTGGACGTGGTCAATTCCAGGAACGTCATCGTCATCAAGCGCGGCAAGGGCACTGGCTTCGCCGGCATCGAGAACGCGCTGTTCTATGCCGACAACACCCGCATGCTCTACGGCGACGGCGCCGAGGCGGCCGGTGCCCTGGTCAGCGAACTGAAGGCGCTGGACGGCGGCGGGCATTGAGTGCCGCGGGCGCGACAGTGAGGCAGGGACGGCGCTCTGGGACCTCTCCTGCTGTCGCGTTCAAGGAAGTTTCGGACAGCGATCGCAGGTGCGCTCGCAGGAACCGTAGGAGCGGCTTTGGCCGCGAGGGGCGTTACCGGTAACGCCCCTCGCGGCCAAAGCCACTCCTACAAATGCCAACGTCGTGCGTGGCGAAAGCAGGGAGGATGAGAGAGGCCTGTCGCCGCGGCCAGCCGGCTTGCCTCGCTCGTAGGCGCGGTGTCTACCGCGACCCGCCGCCTCAGCGCGCGCTGAAGTACGCGGTGACCACGCCGATGCCCAGCCACAGCAGATCGCTGGGGCTATTGGCCAGCATCGTCAGGGTCCAGGCGTACTGGGCGCCCATCTTCAGCGACGAATCCCACACGTTCAGGCCCAGCCCCGCGCCCATCTGCGCGGCGGCGATGCCCCAGTTGGCGGCGACGATCACCAGCACCGTGGCGAGCATCGCCACCGCGATGCGCAGCGGGCCGCGCGGCAGGTTGCCCAGGCGCAGCATCCAGGCGCTCTCCAGCGCCACCACCACGGCCATCCAGCCGGCCTGGCGACCCAGCGACAGCGCCACCAGCAACCAGGCGATCAGTGCGGTGAAACAGCCCATGGCGAGCAGCAGGGGCCACAGCCAGTGCGAGGGCCTGGCCGGCGTGGAGGAAGGCGGCATTCGATGTTCCCGGAGAAGGCGTACAGGATACTTCCGGCGCGCGCCCCGCGCACTCGGATAAACTGCACGACTTGCACCGGCGGGGCCCGTCCCCATATCGCCCCCATGTACTCACGCAGCAGTGAACCTGTCCAATTCGAACGCGATTGCGCGGCGGTGATGGTGCCGCAGGGCGACGTTGTGACCCTGCCGGCCGGCAGCTATGGCTATATCACCCAGGCCCTGGGCGGCAGCTACACGGTGTTCGTGGAGGGCAACCTGTTCCGCATCGCCGGCAAGGACGGCGATGCCATCGGCAAGGAGCCGCCGCCGGGGTTGGAACTGCCCGACGATGCCGGGGACGAGCAGGTCGAAGCGCTGATCTGGCAGCAGCTGCGCACCTGCTTCGACCCGGAGATCCCGTTCAACATCGTCGATCTGGGTCTGATCTACGACGTGACCATGCACGCGCGCGAGGATGGCCAGCGCACCGTCGAGGTCAAGATGACCCTGACCGCGCCGGGCTGCGGCATGGGCGAGATCCTGGTCGACGACGTGCGCAGCAAGCTGGAAATGATCCCGACCATCGCAGAGGCCGACGTCGAGCTGGTGTTCGATCCGCCATGGGGCCGGCATATGATGTCCGAGGCCGCGCGCCTGGAAACCGGCATGCTCTGACCCACGCGCGACGCCCCGCGCGTCGTGCCGGAGCCCGGATCGGGCGCCGCCGCCGCGGCCGCCATGCCCGGCGGCCCTGGCCATCCCTCGACTACCACAGGAATTCCCGGTGTCCGCTACCGAGCCGTCCACGCAGTTCCGCCTGATCCCGTCCACCGCCGCGCGCAGCGCCGAGGCGCGCGCGCAGATCCTCGCCGCGCCGGGCTTCGGCAACTATTTCACCGACCACATGGTCGCCATCGAATGGAGCCGCGAGCAGGGCTGGCACGACGCGCAAGTGCGTGCCTATGGCCCGCTGGCGCTGGACCCGGCCGCCTCGGTGCTGCACTACGGCCAGGAGATCTTCGAAGGCATCAAGGCCTATCGCCATGCCGACGGCTCGATCTGGACCTTCCGCCCGGAGGCCAACGGCAAGCGCCTGCAGCGCTCGGCGCAGCGCCTGGCGCTGCCGGAGTTGCCGGTGGAGCTGTTCGTGGAATCGCTGCGGCAGCTGATCGCGGTCGATGCGGCCTGGGTGCCGTCGGCGCCGGAGACCAGCCTGTATTTCCGTCCGTTCATGATCGCCAACGAGGCGTTCCTGGGCGTGCGCGCGGCGCAGAAGGCAGGCTACTACGTCATCGCCAGCCCGGCGGGCGCCTATTTCGCCAAGGGCGTGGCGCCGGTGGCGATCTGGCTGTCCACCGACTACGCGCGCGCCGCCAAGGGCGGCACCGGTGCGGCCAAGTGCGGCGGCAACTACGCCGCCTCGCTGCTGCCGCAGCAGCAGGCGCAGGCACAGGGCTGCTCGCAGGTGCTGTTCCTCGACCCGGTCGAGGGCAAGTACATCGAGGAACTGGGCGGCATGAATGTGTTCCTGGTGATGCGCGACGGTAGCCTGGTCACCCCGGCGCTGTCGGGCAGCATCCTGGAAGGCATCACCCGCGACAGCATCCTGCAACTGGCCCGCGACCGCGGCATGCGGGTGGTGGAGCGGCAGGTGAGCATCGACGAGTGGCGCGACGGCGTGGCCTCCGGCGAGATCGCCGAGGTGTTCGCCTGCGGCACCGCCGCGGTGGTGACCCCGATCGGCCAGCTCAAGGGCAAGGACTTCGCCGTCGGCGACCTGACCGCCTCGGCCGGCCCGGTGACGCTGTCGCTGCGCCAGGAACTGACCGACATCCAGTACGGTCGCGTGGCCGATCGCCACGGCTGGCTGGTGCGGCTGGGCTGAGCCCCGCCCCCCGACGCCGGGGGGGCATCGGCCGCCCTGGCGTGCGGGTTTCGCGCCCCAGGCGCAGGGGTGTCCGGCGATGGCGTCCACCATCGCGCGCGGCATCCGCGCTGGTGGCGCGGCGCCTGAGGCGTCGGTGCCCCGTCCATGCGCCCGACGCGCTCCTGTCCTCTCCAACGGAGGAGTCCGCGCGCTGGACATTTCGTGTCCATCCCGGTGCGGCGAGGTGTCCTGCCGACCCTCCCGGCCTGTCTGTATCTGTTGTCTCTTGTCTTGCCGAGACGTCGCGCGAGTGCCAAAAGGCTGCCCTGAATTTGCCAAATTTGGCGTCTTGGCATGCTGCACTGCAGCAAAAATGAGGTAATAATCACTTTATTACATCGAATCCCATTGCATTTCATTGTTTTGTACAACGGATTTCCGTCACAGCCCGCTCCATACGCACTTGTACTGAGCTAGGTTCGATGAATGGTCGGCAACACAGGGGTCGACCGGGCTCGCAATGCATGCCAGGTTCAGGTTAAGGCCGGGCCGGTGCAGCGCGGAACACCGCCGTCAGGCGGCTACTCAACCGAAAGGAAGTCCGAATGTCCGAAATGTCGCATCGTGGTTCGCGCCAGCGTCCGTGGCTGGTGGTGCTGGGCGCCTCTGCTCTCACCTCGCTGCTGCTGGCCACCCCAGCGTTTGCCGGTGACGTGAACCTCTCCGGCCTGTCTTCCGAACCGACCGTGCAGCGCTTCATCGTCAAGACCCGCGACGCCGCGCCGGTCAGCATCTCCAGCGCCTCCGCGGCCGCTGCCGCGCCCTCGGCGGCGCTGCGCGCGACGCTGCAATCGGCCGCCGCCGCGCTGCCGGCCAAGAACGGCCGCGCGCTCGGCCTGACCAGCCTGCGCCGCCTGGCGGTGGGGCCGGAAGTGGTCAAGGCCAGCCGTCCACTGGACCGTGCCGAGGCCGAGACGCTGATGCGGCAGATCGCCGCCGACCCGAACGTCGAGTACGTCGAGGTCGACCAGCGCATGACCATCGCCCTGACCCCGAACGATCCGCGCCTGGGCGACCAGTGGGCCTTCGGCACCAGCAATGCCGGCATCAACGTGCGCTCGGCCTGGGACAAGGCCACCGGCGACGGCGTGGTCGTGGCGGTCATCGACACCGGCATCACCAGCCACCCCGATCTCAACGCCAACGTCCTGCAGGGCTACGACTTCATCAGCGATGCGGATGCCGCACGCGACGGCAACGGCCGCGACAGCGACCCGTCCGACGAAGGCGACTGGGCCGCCGCCGGCGAGTGCTACTCCGGTTCGCCGGCCTCCAATTCCAGCTGGCACGGCACCCACGTGGCCGGCACCATCGCCGCGGTCACCAACAACGGCACCGGCGTGGCCGGCACCGCGTTCAAGGCCAAGATCCTGCCGGTGCGCGTGCTCGGCAAGTGCGGCGGCTACACCTCCGACATCGCCGATGCGATCACCTGGGCCTCCGGCGGCACCGTCAGCGGCGTGCCGGCCAACCAGAACCCGGCCGAAGTGATCAACATGTCGCTGGGCGGCAGCGGCACCTGCTCGAGCACCTACCAGAACGCCATCAACGGCGCGGTCGGCCGCGGCACCACGGTGGTGGTGGCGGCGGGCAACAGCTCGACCAACGTGTCCAGCTCGGTGCCGGCCAACTGCAACAACGTGATCGCGGTGGCGGCCACCACCTCGTCGCGGGCCAAGGCCAGCTACTCGAACTACGGCGCGGGCATCGACATCTCCGCGCCGGGCTCGAACATCCTGTCCACCCTCAACGACGGCACCACCACCCCGGGCAACCCCAGCTATGCCTCGTACAACGGCACCTCGATGGCGACCCCGCACGTGGCCGGCGTGGTTGCGCTGATGCAGTCGGTGGCGCCGACCGCGCTGACCCCGGCGCAGGTGGAAAGCACCATCAAGAACACCGCTGCCAGCTTCTCCTGCTCGCAGGGGTGCGGCGCCGGCCTGCTCGATGCCAACGCGGCGGTCACCGCGGCGCAGAACGGCGGCAGCAGCGGCGGCGGTGGCGGCAGCAGCAGCAACGAGCTGCAGGACGGCGTGGCGGTCACCAACCTCAGCGCCAACAGCGGCTCTTCGTTGAACTACACGGTCAAGGTGCCGTCCGGTGCCAGCAGCCTGGTGGTCACCACCTCCGGCGGCAGCGGCGATGCCGACCTGTACGTGCGCTTCGGCAGCGCGCCGACCGATTCGGCCTACGACTGCCGTCCGTACAAGAACGGCAACAACGAGAGCTGCACCTTCAACTCCCCGCAGGCCGGCACCTACTACGTGCGGGTGAAGGCGTACAGCACGTTCTCCGGGCTCAGCCTGAAGGCCGACTACTGAGGCATCCGTCGCGGCGGCCGCCATGGCCGCCGCGCACCTCCCGGTGCCGGATCGCAGCGCTCGGCAGGACGCCGATGCTGCCACTCTCGGTCGCCCCGCGCTTCGGCGCGGGGCTTTTTTATGGGCGCAGGGGCTCGCTGTCGCGTGGCGTGCCACCGCGCTACGCCATGTCAGCCATCGCTGCACTTGTCGTGCGGATCCGGCCGCTGGCACGACGGCGTGGGCTTCGGTGCGTGCCAATGCCACGGACAGGACGCTGCCCGGCACGGCGATCGGCGGGAGCACGCTCTACGCCATTCGCTCCTGCGTCGCCATCATTCGCACAGATCGCAGGCACGCGCCTGCAGCGCATCGAGGATCTGCGCGGCGTCCATCTCCAGCAGCAGGCCGCGCTGCCCGGCGTTGAACCACACGCTGCCCGCGCCCAATGCCGATTGCTCCACCAGCACCGGCGCCGGCCGCTGTTGGCCCAGCGGGCTGATGCCGCCGACCTTGTAGCCGGTGCGGCGCTCGGCCTCGGCCGCCTCCATCATCCGCGCCGCCTTGCCGCCCGCGGCCGCGGCCAGTTTCTTCAACTGCACCCGGCGATCGGACGGGACCACCACGCAGACCGCGCGCGTGTCGACCCAGGCCATCAGGCTCTTCAGCACCCGCTCCGGCGGCAGGCCCAGCGCCTGCGCGGCCTGCAGGCCCTTGGCGCCGGCTTCGGCGGCGTAGTCGTAGGGATGCAGCCGGTAGACGATGCCGGCCGCGTCCAACGCCTTGGTTGCGCGCGTCGCCTTGGACATCGCGGTCGCTCAGGCGGCTTCGAAGCGGTTGGCCGCCACGTTCTTGCGTACCTTCTGCGGGTCCCAGATGCGCCCATTCATGGCGATGTAGACGCCGGCCGGCAGCGACTGCACCGCGCCGACCGCGCAACCGATGTTGAACTCGGCGTCGGAACCGCGGAAGCGCGCCGGGTTCAGCGCGCCGGTCATCACGATGGTCTTGCCCTCGATCGCCTGCAGCACCTTGCCGGTCTGCACCATCGAGTCGGTGCCGTGGGTGATCAGCACATGCCGCGCGGACTGTGCGGCGATGGTGGCGCGGATCAGCTCGCGGTCCTCGTCGGTGATGTGCAGCGAATCCTTGCGGATGATCGGGATCACGGTGAAGCGGAAGGTCACGCCCAGTTCCTTGAGGATCTGGCCGATCTGCGGGTCGCCGATCTGGTAGTCGGACTTGTCGTCGAAGTAGATCTTGTCGATCGTGCCGCCGGTGGTGACGATCAGGAGTTCTTCCATTGGCGTTCCTAGAAGCATGTCGGGACGCGGCCGTGGCCGCGCAGGCCGTCCATGATACCGGGCGCGGCGGGATGGCCGCTCAGTCGCGCCCGGCGGCGCCGCGACGGCGGGCGAAACGCGCGCGGATGCCCGGCGCGCTGGACAGGCCCACCACCAGCAGCGCCAGCAGCAGTTCGGCCCAGCCGTAGCCGCGCTGCGGCGGGTGGCTCCAGGCGGTCATCACCCCATGGCTGAACCACAGCAGCGCGCCCACGCCGCTCCAGAACCGCGCCAGCGCCGAGCCGCGCAGCACGCCCACGGCGAGCAGCAGCGGCGGCAGCGCGAACACCAGCAGGGCGGCGAGACGGTGGCGATCGTCGTGGAACCAGGCCGCGAACAGCGCCGCCAGCGCCAGCAGCGTCACCCCCAGCGCCACCCGCAGGCGCCCCCCGCTCATGGTGCCGCCAGTCGCTGCGCGATGTCGGCCAGGCGCCGGCCGAGCGCGCGCGCCAGTTGCGCTTCTTCCTCGCTGGGTTGCGGATCGTCGTCGGCACCAGCGACGTGGCTGGCCCCGTACGGCGTGCCGCCGCTGCGGGTGCTGCTGAGCAGCGGTTCGGTGTAGGGAATGCCGACGATCAGGCAGCCGTGGTGCAGCAGCGGCAGATGCATCGACAGCAGGGTGGCTTCCTGGCCGCCGTGCAGCGACGCGGTCGAGGTGAACACCGCCGCCGGCTTGCCGGCGAGGGTGGCGCTGGCCCAGTCGGCGCCGAGCCCGTCGATGAAGTGCTTGACCGGCGCGGCCATGTTGCCGAAGCGGGTCGGGCTGCCCAGCGCCAGGCCCACGCAGTCGCGCAGGTCGCTGGCATCCACGTACGGCGCGCCGCTGTCGGGCACCGGCGGTGCGCTGGTCTGGGTGACCGCGGCCACCGGCGGCACGGTGCGCAGGCGCGCGGCCATGCCCGGCACCTCGCCGACGCCGCGCGCGATCTGCCGCGCCAGTCGCGCCACCGAGCCGCCGCGGCTGTAGTACAGGACCAGAATCTCGGCCATGCGGCCCTCTCGTGGATCGAAACGACCGCCAGTATCGACGATGCCGGCGTCCATGCGCATCGGGTACCCTTGCCCGATGCAGCCGCTGGACACCGTCAATCTCTGGGCCGATCGCCTGCGCGACCGCGCGCGCATGCGCAGCTTCGCCGGCTTCCTGTGGCGGCGCTTCATCGACGACCGCCTGTTCCAGGCCGCGGCCTCGCTGGCCTACACCACCATCTTCGCCCTAGTGCCGCTGGCGGTGGTGGTGTTCGGGGTGCTGTCGGCGTTCCCGGTGTTCGACAAGTGGAGCGACCAGCTCAGCGACTACATCTTCTCCAACTTCGTGCCGGCCGCCGCGCGCTCGGTGGAGGCCTACCTGCGCCAGTTCTCGGCCAGCGCCGGGCAACTGACCACCGCCGGCGTGGTCGCGCTGGTGGTCTCGCTGCTGATCACCCTCAACAGCGTCGAGCAGACCTTCAACCAGATCTGGCGGGTGGTGTCGGCGCGGCCGCAGCTGACCCGCTTCCTGGTGTACTGGACCGTGCTGACCCTCGGCGCGCTGCTGGCCGCGGCATCGCTGGCGGTGTCGGCACGGTTCTTCGCGCTGCCGCTGTTCAAGACCAGCGAGGGCCGGCTGCTGGCGCAGGTGGTGCTGAGCGTGGCGCCGGTGCTGATCGAGTTCGTCTGCATCACCCTGGTGTACAGGGTGGTGCCGCACCACACGGTCAAGCTGCGCCACGCGGTGCCGGGCGCGCTGCTGGCGGTGCTGCTGCTGGAACTGGTGAAGTGGGGGCTGAGCCTGTACCTGGGCAGCTTCCAGTCGTACCAGCGGATCTACGGCACGGTCGCGTTCGTGCCGATTTTCCTGCTGTGGATCTACCTGAGCTGGATCGCGATCCTGCTCGGTGCCTCGGTGTCGTCCTCGATCGCCGCGTTCCGCTACCAGCCGGCCTCGATGCGCCTGCCGGCCGGCTACGAGATCTATGGCCTGCTGCGCCTGCTCGGGCGCTTCGCGCAGGCGCGCAAGCAGGGCTGCGGGCTGCAGGAGGACCAGATCCTGCAGTTGGAGCCGATGCTGACCGACTCGTTGATGCAGCAACTGCTGTGCGAACTGGAACGCATCCGCCTGCTCCGCCGTACCGAGCAGGGCGACTGGCTGTTGGCCCGCGACCTGAGCGACCTGCCGGTGGCCGAGCTGTACGAGAATTGCCAGCTGCGCATCCCCGTCGTCGAGACCTATTTGCCGTGCCGCGACGACGCCCTGGGCCAGGCGGCGTGCCGCGCGCTGGACGAACTGCGCCTGCCGCTGCGCGACGTGCTCAAGCGTCGCGTCGGCGACCTCTACACCGAGATCGGAGACCTTGCATGACCGCCATGCGCCTGTTGTTCCCGCTGTTCGCCGCCGCCGCCTTGCTGGCCGGGTGCGACCGCCAGCCCACGCCCAAGCCGGCCGACGGCACCGCGACCACCGCGCCATCCTCCGCGCCCAAGCCGCCGCCCGCTCCGCCAGCGCCGGAGGCCCCCGCCACCCCGGCGGCCGGACCGTCCGTGGTGCAGGAGACCCGCCCCGAGCCGACCCTGAAGATGAAGGCGGTGGACGGCCGCGAGTACGACCTGGCCGCGCATCGCGGGCAGTGGGTGGTGGTGAATTTCTGGGCCACCTGGTGCGCGCCGTGCCTGAAGGAGATGCCGGAGCTGTCGGCCCTGCATGTCATGCGCGACAACATCGAGGTGGTGGGCCTGGCCTACGAGGACATCGAGCCGGCGGAGATGCAGGCGTTCCTGAAGCAGCATCCGGTCGCCTACCCGATCGTCATCGTCGACACCTATGCGCCGCCGGCGGACTTCGCCACCCCGCGCGGGCTGCCGATGACTTACCTGATCGCGCCCGACGGCAAGGTCGCCAAGCAGTTCCTGGGGCCGGTCAACGCGAAGGACATCGAAAGCGCGATCGCCGCTGCCGGTGGCCCGGCACCCGGTCAGGGCAAGGGGAAGGCGGCGGGGTGAGGGTGTCGGTTGGCTGGGCGGCGTGGTCGCCGCCTGGGACTGGGCCTTCGGGATTGGGGATTGGAATGCGCGCTTGCGTGCGTGCGGAGGCGCCATCAGGTCGCCTCAGATCGCGGTCGAATCGCTGTAGGAGCGGCTTCAGCCGCGACGCACTATCCCTGGGTGGGCGCGCCAAGCGAGGCGCTGTCGGAAGGCGACGACCGCGCGCCTCAACCAATCCCCAATCCCTAATCCCCACTCCCGGCCTCATACGACGGAATCGGCTGCAGCAGCCCGAACTTTTCCTTGTGCAGCTTGTGCTTCAGCGGCGGCAGGTCCAGGTCCGGTTCGTGCAGGCGGGTTTCCGGCAACTGATCGAGGAGGTGCCGGATCAGGGTCAGGCGGCCGCGCTTCTGGTCGTTGAAGTCGACCAGGGTCCACGGCGCATAGTCGCGATGCGTGGCCTCCAGCATCGCTTCGCGGGCGCGGGTGTAGTCGGCGTACTGGCTGCGCGACTTCAGGTCCACCGGCGACAGCTTCCAGCCCTTCAGCGGGTCGTGCAGGCGCTCGGCGAAACGCTTTTCCTGCTGCGCCTGGTCCACGCACAGCCAGTACTTGAACAGGCGGATGCCATCGTCCACCAGCAGCCGCTCGAACAGCGGGGTCTGGCGCAGGAAGGCGTGGTACTCGGCATCGCTGCAGTAGCCCATGACCCGCTCCACGCCGGCGCGGTTGTACCAACTGCGGTCCATCAGCACGATCTCGCCGGCGGCCGGCAGGTGCGCGATGTGGCGCTGGAAATACCACTGCGTGGCTTCGCGGTCGGTCGGCTTGGGCAGGGCCACCACCCGGCACTGGCGCGGGTTCAGGTGTTCGGCGATGGCCTGGATCGCACCACCCTTGCCGGCGGTGTCGCGGCCTTCGAACAGCACCAGCACACGCTCGCCGCTGTGCTGCACGGCCTGCGCCATCGCCATCAGTTCCAACTGCAGCGGCTGCATCAGGGCCTTGTACTGCTTGCGCTTCAGATGACTCATTTGCTGCTCCGCTTGCGGGTGCCGGTGCCGGCCATGCTGCGCGCCACTTCCAGCAGCGCGCCTTGCTGGCGGGTGTCGAGGGCGCGGTAGGCCTGCAGCAAGTCGTGTTCGCCGCGGGTGCGCGCCGGGTCCAGCTGGCTGGCCAGTTCGCCGAGCAGGGCGCCGGCGGGGACGCCGAAGGTGCGCGCCAGCGCAGTGAGCTGGGCGCGCCCGGGCAACTTCTCGCCGGCCATCCAGGCCTTGACCGTGGCCGCACCGGCGCGTGGGATGGCCGCGGCGATGTCCGCGGCGCTCATGCCGCTGGCTTTGGCCAGCAGGCGCAACGTGGTGTCCAGGGACATGCGGGAGTCCAGGTCATTCCTTCAGCCGCGGGCGCAGCGTGGCCAGATTGCAGGGGCGGGTGCGGGCATCCAGCTGCGCGACGATGATCCGTTCCCAGGCCGTGCGGCAGGCCGAGGTGGAGCCGGGCAGGCAGAACAGGAAGGTGGCATTGGCCAGGCCGGCGAAGGCGCGCGACTGCAGCGAGGAGGTGCCGATCTCCTCGACACTGATCGCGCGGAACAGCTCGCCGAAGCCTGGCATCTGCTTGTCCAGCAACGGCAGCAGGGCCTCGGGCGTGGAATCGCGGCCGGTGAAGCCGGTGCCGCCGGTGACCAGGATGCCATCCACCCCGGGATCGGCGATCCAGGCCGAGACCGTGGCGCGCATCCGGTAGCGATCGTCCGGCAGCAGCTCCCGCGCGTGCAGGCGATGGCCGACGCCGCTGAGGGCGGCGACCAGGTAGTCGCCGGAACTGTCCTGGTCGAGGCTGCGCGTGTCCGAGACGGTCAGCACGCACAGGTTCAAGGCAATGAAGTCGGCGTTTGCGCTCATGCCGGCAGCCTAGCCGCTCGCCCGGCCGGCGTATAGCCTGCCCGCGCCACCGCTTCAGCTACGGTGCTTCCAGGGCCATTGCTTGCTGGATGGAGACCGGCCCGCGCCCAATAAGGCAGGCCGCGTGGCGTGTCGGCCTTGCTTGAGCCCGATCCCGGCGCCTAAGCGCGATCGAGCCGCTTCATGCGGAGGATCGGGTATTTCACGCCAGGGCCAGCGTGCGCGGCCGGAAGCGATGGACGCTGGCAGTACGATCGGCCGCCAGCGGCAGGCGCTCGGGCTCGCGCTGCAGCGCGCGTCGCTGCGCGTCGGCGCCGTGCCACTCGGTGCATTCGAGCAGAGTGCGGCCGTCGTCGGACAGGTACAGCTGCGCGGCGATCAATCCCCGCAGCGCATGCGCGCCATCCTGCAGGGCGGCGAAGGCAGCGTCGGCGCGGCGCTGCGCCTGCGCCGCATCGCGTGTCGGGACGCGTGTGACCACCACGCACGACGCTTCCCGGTGCGGATCGGACACGCCGCTGCGAATGCGCCGGTAGCGCCGCAGCGTCCGCCGCAGCGCTGGCAGGCGTGCGCGCAGCAATTCATGCAGTTCCGGTGCCGCGTCGCAGCAGCAGCGTGCGTACAGCAGATCGGGGGCGTCGCCGAGGGATTCCATCCAGGTCAGGGCGTGCAGGCGGTGGTCGCACAGGCCGCGCACGCATTCGAGCAGTGCGGTCCGGTCGGGCATGGACGCCTCGGCGAGCAGCATGCTGCGTGTGGGCGCGGGGGAGGAGGGCGTGGACGTGGGGAACGACAGCGACATCGCGGGATCTGCACAGGGAGCGTGCGCGCAGTGTCGGACCTCAAGTTTGCTTGAGGTCAAGTGTTGTAGGCGATCCGCTGACATGCACAGGCCGTACTCGCTGATTGTCTGTGACGCTTCGGTGCGATCTGCAGCGATGGATCGTCCTCATCGCGGGGTGCGTCGTTGCGTTGCGCGCGAGAAGAGACCGAATGATGCGATGCAAAGGTTCCATCAGCGACGTCGATGGCGACAAGTGATGCGCCGTCGCGCCTCACGCATGTTCATGCGCGCCGCGCGGCTGCCGCGCATCCCGATTCAATCAGGCCGACGCGGCGCCTTGCCAGCCTTGGCGTGACGCAGTGCCGCGCAGCAGCGCGGCGAAGTCGGAGGCGAAACCTTGCATGTCGAACAGCCCGCTGTCCGCGCGCCGCGCGTGCAACCGCTCGCGCAGCGCCTGCAGTGCAGCAGGATCGCGACCCAGGCGCACCGCGGTCGCGACGAACGCCGCGTCGTCGGCGGCATTCATTTCGTCCAGGCCGAGATGATGGTTGAGGCTGCCGGCCACGCGTGCGGCGAAGGTGCTGCCGGGGCAGGTCAGCACCGGGCAGCCGGCCCAGAGGGCATCGGAGGCGGTGGTGTGGGCGTTGTAAGGATGCGTGTCCAGGAACAGGTCGGCGTGCCGGTAGCGCGCCAGATAGTCCGGATGCGCCAGCTTGGGCATGAAGCGCAGACGCGTCGGTTCCACGCCGGCCGCCGCAGCGGCCGCACGCAGTCGGTCATCGGCCTGGCCCGGGCCGGACAGCAGCCACAGCACGCTGTCCGGCACCTGTCGCAGCACCTCCAGCATTCGCGCCATGCTGCGCGGTCCGAGCTTGTAGCTGTTGTTGAAGCAGCAGAACACGGTGCCGCGCTCGGGCAGGCCGCAGTCGCGGCGCGCCGGTGGGGTGCCGACATGGCGGGTGTCGTCGGAGGGCTGGAAGGCGCGCGGCAGCCGCAGCACCCGCTCGCTGTAGTGCGCGGCCAGGGTGGGCGGCAACACATAGGCATCGCCGACCACGTAGTCGATCCACGGCGCGCCGGAGGTGCCGGGGTAGGCCAGCCAGTTCAACTGCACCGGCGCCGGGCGCAGCGCCAGCACCTCGGGCGTGCCGCCGCCGCCCCAGCCGCGCAGATCGAACAGCAGGTCGATGCCGGCGTCGCGGATGCGCTGGGCGATCTGCCGATGCGGCTGCCCGGCCACGGCGTGCCAGGCATGCGCGGCCGCCTGCAGACGCGCGCCGATCGCGCTGCGATCGTCGTGGTTGAGCGCGAACAGGTGCACCTGCAGGTCGGGGTGCGCCCGCAGGCGCTCGAACAGGGCGACGGTCAGCAGGCCGGTGGGATGTGCGCCGAAGCCGTTGGACAGGAACCCAATACGCAGCGCGCCATCACTGCGCACCTGCGTGGCAGGCAGCGGCGCGAGGGCGCGCGCCAGCGCCTGGGCGCGGTTGCGCGCGCAGCGCAACTGCTCGTCCTCGCCCGCGTCCTCGTTGAGGAAGGCGAACGGTTCGATCGTCGGGTGCCCCTGCTGCACCGCGCTGCGCACCTGTTGCGACAGCGCGTCCAGCCCGCGCCAGTCGCACAGCTTGCGGCGCCAGTTCAGCAGGTAGGCGGCGATCGACGGTTCCTGCGGCAGCAAGGCATGCGCGTGCGCATAGGCCTGCGCCGCGGCTTCCGCCTCGCCGTTGTCTTCCAGTGCGTGGCCCAGCCAGACCGCGATGCCCGGGTGCTGCGGCGCCTGTTGCAGCGCTGCGCGCAGGGCCTGCGCGGCCTCGGCATGGCGACCCTGGGTCCAGCGCACCCGGCCCAGCCGCGCCAGCGCCTCCGGATGCTCCGGACGCAGCTGCAGTGCGCGCACGGCAGCCTGTTCGCCCGCGGCAACCGCGCCGGCGCCGAGTTCGGCGTCGGCGAGCATCACCCAGGCCAGGAAATCCTGCGGATCGCGCCGCACCGCGGCCTGCAGGTGCAGGCGTTCGTCGGCGCCGCCGCCGTTCATGCGGCCGTGGCGGCCGCGATCGACCGCAGTCCGCGCACGCTCATGGCACCAGCGCCTTGGCGTAGTGCTGCGCGCTCAGGTCCTGCTGCCAGCCGCAGGCGCGGTACAGGGCCTGCGCGGAGAGATTGTCCTGCGCCGTCTCCAGCACGATGCGCACCGCGTCATCGTCCGCGGCGTGGCGCTCGGCGGCGTGCAGCAGCGCCTGCGCCACGCCGTGGCGGCGGTGCGCAGGCGCGACGTACAGATCGTTGAGGATCCACAGCCGTGCCGCCCGCACCGAAGAGAAGGACGGATACAACTGGACGAAGCCGGCGGCCTGCGCATCGCGCTCGGCCAGCAGCACCACCGACTCGGCGCGGGCCAGGCGCGCAGCCAGGAAGGCGTGCGCGGTCGCCGCATCCGGGGCCTGCCCGTAGAACTGCCGGTAGGCATCGAACAGCGCTGCCAGCGCCGGCAGGTCGTGCGCATCGGCCTGGCGCACGCGCACGCTCACGGGCTGTCGCTCAGGCGCGCGAGTTCGTCGACCTGATGCTCGTGGCTCAGGCGCCCGATCAGTGCATCGAGGTCGCCCTCGATCACGTTCGGCAGGTCGTACAGGGTCAGGCCCTCGACGCGGTGGTCGGTGATCCGGCCCTGCGGGAAGTTGTAGGTGCGGATGCGCTGGCTGCGGTCGCCACTGCCGACCTGCAGCTTGCGGTCCTGCGCCTCGGCCGCGGCCTGCTTGCTGCGCTCGGCCTCCAGCAACTGCGCCTTGAGCCGTTTCATCGCCTTGTCGCGGTTTGCGTGCTGGCTGCGCTCGGTCTGGCACTCGACCACCACGCCGCTGGGGACATGGGTGATGCGGATCGCCGACTCGGTCTTGTTGACGTGCTGGCCGCCGGCGCCGGAGGAACGGAAGGTGTCGATCTTCAGGTCGGCCGGGTTGATCGCGATCTCCTCCACGTCGTCGGCCTCGGGGATGATCGCCACCGTCGCCGCGGAGGTGTGGATGCGGCCCTGCGACTCGGTCGCCGGCACGCGCTGCACGCGGTGCGTGCCGGATTCGAATTTCAGCTTGGAGTAGGCGCCGCGGCCGACGATGCGCGCCACGATCTCCTTGTAGCCGCCGTGCTCGCCGGGGCTGTCCGATTCCACTTCCACCTTCCAGCCCTGGCGTTCGGCGTAGCGCGCGTACATGCGGAACAGGTCGCCGGCGAAGATCGCCGCCTCGTCGCCGCCGGTGCCGGCACGCACTTCCAGGAACAGGTTGCCGTCGTCGCGCGGATCCCGCGGCACCAGCAGCAGCGCCAGTTCCGCATCCAGTTCGGCCAGGCGCGCCTGCGCGGCGCCGATTTCCTCCTCGGCCAGCTCGCGCAGTTCCGGATCGGCGCGCATCGCCTCGGCCGAGGCCAGGTCGGCCTTGGCCGCGGCCTCGGCCGCCAGCGCGGCGGCGACCGGCTCCAGTTGCGCGAACTCCCGCGAGTAATCGCGGAAGCGCGTGTTGTCGCCTACCACTTCGGGGTCGGACAGCAGGCGTTCGAGTTCTTCGCGACGCTCGGCCAGCGCCTCCAGCTTACGGCGCAGGGTCGGTGTCATCGGTCTTCATGATCGGATGGTGGTAGCCCGGCTTCTCCGGGAACAGGCGCTCGGCGGCGCGGGCCAGGTCGGCGTCGCCGCGCAGCGCCGCCTCGCGCAGGGCCGCGGTGGGCGGATGCAGCAGGCGGTTGGTCAGGGTGTTGGCGAGGAACTCCAGCACCTCGTCGGCGGGCTTGCCGTGCGCCAGTTGTTGCCGCGCCTTGGCCAGCACGTCGTCGCGGGTGCTGTCGCCGTGCGCGCGCAGGCGCTTGAGCGGCGCCTGGCGGGTGCTGGCCTGCAGCGCTTCCATGTAGCGCACCACCTGCAGGTCGATGATCGCCTCGGCCGCCTCGGCGGCCTCGCGGCGGCCGCGTCGGTTGTCCTCGACCGCGCGCTCCAGGTCGTCCACGGTATACAGGTAGGCGTCGGCCAGCTCGGCCACGCCGGCCTCGATGTCGCGCGGCACCGCCAGGTCGAACAGCAGCATCGGCTTGTGCTTGCGCGCGCGCAGCGCCTGCTCGACCTGCGCCCGGGTCACCACCGGCTCGCGCGCGGCGGTGGCCGAGAACACCACGTCGGCCTCGTGCAGGTGACGCTCCAGCTCGCTCAGCGGCAGCGCCACGCCGCCGTGGCGGCTGGCCAGTTCCTGTGCGTGGGCGAGGGTGCGGTTTGCGATCAGCAGGCGTCGCACGCGCCCCTCGCTGAGATGCTTGGCGGCCAGCTCGATGGTCTCGCCGGCGCCGACCAGCAGCACGGTGGATTCGCTGAGCCGGGCGAAGG
Source organism: Xanthomonas sp. 3498 (assembly GCF_014199795.1). NCBI lineage: Bacteria > Pseudomonadati > Pseudomonadota > Gammaproteobacteria > Lysobacterales > Lysobacteraceae > Xanthomonas > Xanthomonas sp. 3498. The sequence continues at coordinate 331,078 of NZ_JACHOH010000003.1, read as the reverse complement.
AGCTCTGCGCCAGGCGCACCGCGGTGGAGGCGACCGAGACCGGATTGGCGCCGACCCGGGTGTCGGTGCGTGCGCGCTTGGCCACCGAGAAGGTCTGCTGGAACAGCCGGTCCAGGCGGCTGCCCATCGCCCCGTGCTCGCGTGCCAGCGACCAGGCGTCCTTCACTTGGCCGAGGATCTGCGGCTCGCCCAGCACCATCGAGTCCAGCCCGGTGGCGACCCGGAACAGGTGCCGCACCGCGTCCGCATCCTGGTGCTGGTACAGATAGCCGTGCAGGCCGGCGGCGTGCGAATCCAGCCAGTCGGCCAGGTGCTGTGCATCGCCGGCAATGGCGTACAGCTCGGTGCGATTGCACGTGGACAGCAGCGCCGCTTCGGTGACGTCGGGCAGCGCACGCAGCGATTGCAGCGCGCGCGGCAATGCGTCGCCGGCGAATGCCACCCGTTCGCGCAGGTCGACCGGCGCGGTCTGGTGGTTCAATCCGAGCACCCACAACGTCATCTGTTCAGTTGCTTGCGATAAGCTGCTGGCCATTCAGGGCCCCATTTTACGGCCCGGCCGCTTCCGATGCCCGCACTGATTCGCATCCGTACCTTTCTGCTGCTGTCCGCAATCGCCGCCGTGGCCGCACCGGCCGCGGCCAAGGCGCCGAGCCCCGCCCAGGACGTGATGACCCCGGTCCTGGCCGGCGAGTTCGCCCTGCAGGCCGGGCAGCTGGCCGACGCCTCGCGCTGGTACCTGCAGGCCGCCAACGACAGCCCCGGCGACGCCGGTCTGGCCGAACGCGCCACCCGCATCGCGATGCTGGCCAACGACAGTGCCGCCGCCGCCCAGGCCCTGGCGCTGTGGCGGCAGCGCGCGCCCGAGTCGCTAGCCATGCGCAGCTCCGAGGCTTCGCTGGCCCTGCGCAATGGCAACCTGCGCCAGGCGCGCAGCCTGCTGGTGGCCTTGCTGCGCGACAAGGATCCGCGCGGCTGGCGCTTCGCCCTGATTGCCCTGGTCAGCGGCAACCGCGATCCGGAGGTGGCGGCCAAGGCCCTGGACCAGTTGCTCGACGCCAACGCCATCCCCGACCAGCTCGAGGCCTGGCAGGAGTTCGGGCGCCTGGCGCTGCGCCTGGACCAGCCCAAGCTGGCCGAGCGCATCGTCGACCAACTGGTCAAGCGCTTCCCGCAGGAGCCGCGCGTGGCGCTGCTGCACGCCACGCAGCTGCAGCAGGCGGGCAAGACCGAGCAGGCGCGCGCGCTGCTGGAGGGCGTGGAGCCCAAGGTGTCGGGCGATCCGGAGCTGCGCACCGCGCTGGCCTATGCCTACGACGCCATCGGCGACACCGCCGCCGCGGCGCGGGTGCTGGCGCTGGGGCCACAGACCACCCAGAACTATGGCCTGCGCGCCTCGATGCTGGCCAAGCTGCAGGACAACGCCGCCTTGACGGCGCTGTACGACGAACTGCGCAAGGGCGCCGACCGGCCCGATCCGGAGCGACGCCTGCTGCTCGGCAAGATCGCCGAGTTCCTCAAGCGCAACCAGGAGGCGGTGGACTGGTATCGCGGCGTGCCGGGCGGCCCGCTGCGCAGCGAGGCGCGGCTGCGCGCGGCCGGCGCGTTGTACGCGCTGGGCCAGAAGGACGCGGCCTTCGCCGAGGCGCGCGCGCTGCAGGACGATGCCGAGGCCGACGATGCCGCGCGCCGCGACGCCTATGTGCTGGAGGCGGAACTGCGCCAGCGCAGCGGCGACGACGCAGGCGAGCTGCAGGTGTTCGAGCGTGGCCTGGCCGCGTATCCGGACGACAACGCACTGCTGTACGCGCGCGGCTTGTCCTGGGAGCGCCGCGACCGCATCGACCGCGCCGAGGCCGATCTGCGCAAGATCCTGGTCACCGACCCGGAGAACGTGGCGGCACTCAATGCGCTCGGCTATACCCTGGCCGACCGCACCAAGCGCTATCGCGAGGCGCTGCAGCTGATCGACCGCGCCCGCACCGCCGATCCGGACAATGCCGCGATCATCGACAGCTACGGCTGGGTGCTGTACCGGCTCGGCAAGACCCAGGAGGCGCTGGTGCAGCTGCGTCGCGCCTGGAGCCAGGTGAAGGATCCGGAGATCGCCGCGCACATCGGCCAGGTGCTGTGGGAGCAGGGCAAGCACGAGGAGGCCAACAAGTACTTCAACGAGGCGCGCAAGCTCGATCCTGACAATCGCGCGCTGCGCCGCGCCCTGGAACAGGTGAGCCCGTGAGGCCTGGCTTGCGCGCTGCGTGGGCGCTGGCGGCCGGGCTGCTGCTGGGCGGCTGCAGCGCGCTGCCGACCCGCACCCCGGCGCCAGTCGCCGTCGCCACGCCCGATGCCGCCGCGCAGCAGGCCGAGGCCGCGCGCGCGCAGTGGCTGCAGGCGCATCCGGACTGGTCGTTCCAGGGACGGGTCGCGATCAGCAACGGCCGCAATGGCGGCAGCGGCCGCATCGACTGGAAGCAGCAGCATCGCCAGTACGAGGTGCAGCTCAGCGCGCCGGTGACCCGGCAGAGCTGGCGCCTGATCGGCGACAGCCACTCCGAGGCCGGGCGCCTGGAAGGCATGGAGGGCGGGCCGCGCGAAGGCGAAAACGCCGAACAGCTGCTGCTGGAAGCGACCGGCTGGGAAATCCCGGTCAATCTGCTGCCGCAGTGGGTGCGCGGGCAGGTGGCGTGGGATACCGAAGCGCCTGAGCACGTGGACTACGATGCCCAGGGGCGGCCGCGCACCTTGCGGCAGATGGGCTGGGACATCGAGTTCCAGGAGTGGTACCCGCCCAGCGACGGCCAGCCGGCCCTGCCGCGGCGCATCGAGGCGCGCAACGGCGACGCCAAGGTGCGCTTGCTGGTGGATCACTGGGACATTCCGGCGCCATGAGCGCGGCCATCGACGGGGGCTGGTCGTCCTGGCCTGCCCCGGCGAAGCTGAACCTGTTTCTGCAGATCACCGGCCGCCGAGCAGACGGCTACCACCAGTTGCAGACCGTGTTCCGCCTGCTGGACTGGGGCGATACGGTGCACCTGCGGCCGCGCGCGGACGGGGTGGTGGCGCGGATCGGCCCCTCCGTGGCCGGGGTCGCCGAGGCCGACGACCTGCTGGTGCGCGCCGCGCGGCTTCTGCAAAAAGCGGCGAATGTCGTCCAAGGTGTGGATATCCGCGTCGAAAAGCGCATTCCGGCGGGCGGTGGCTTCGGCGGTGGCTCGTCCGATGCGGCGACCGCACTGGTGGCGCTGAACGCGCTGTGGGGCGCCGGGCTGGACGAGGACGCCCTGGCTGGCCTCGGCCTGTCGCTGGGTGCGGATGTGCCGGTGTTCGTGCGCGGGCGCGACGCCTGGGCCGAGGGGGTGGGCGAGCAATTGACCGCCCTGGCGCTGCCGCCGGCCTGGTATGTGCTCGCCGATCCGGGGGTGCACGTGCCCACCGCGGCGCTGTTCCAGTCCCCCGATTTGACGCGGGATGCTGCGCCCGCGAAAATAGCGGACTTCGTTTCAGGTTTCCTGCTCGGTAACGCGTTCGAGCCGGTCCTGCTTCGCCGCGAACCGGCCGTCCAGGCCACGTTCCAGGCGCTGGCGCGGATTGGTACGCCACGCCTGACCGGGTCGGGGAGCGGTTGTTTCGTCGAGTTTGCCGATCGCGCTGCCGCCGTGCGCGCGCTGGCGGACTTGCCGGACGGGATGCGCGCCTGGGTGGCAGGCGGCGTCCCGCGTTCGCCGCTGCTCGACGCGCTGGAGGCTTGACACAGGTTTACGCAGGGGCGTCGCCAAGAGGCCCAAGGCACCAGGTTTTGATCCTGGCATTCGTAGGTTCGAATCCTACCGCCCCTGCCATTTGGGTATGCAGATCCCTCTGCAAACGCCCGCACATCCCTGTGCGGGGATTCAACGGGAAAGGCATCGCTTTTCCTCGCTTTTTCGATTCGTCCGGTTTTCGTCGCCACACGCTCTTTGCAGCCACCCGAGAGACCCCTCATGCAAGACCAACGCAACCTGCTGGTGTTCTCCGGCAACGCCAACAAGCCCCTGGCCAAAAGCATCTGCCGCGAACTGGGCGTGCGCCCCGGCAAGGCGATGGTCTCCAGCTTCTCCGACGGTGAAGTGCAGGTGGAGATCGAGGAGAACGTGCGCCGGCAGGAAGTGTTCGTGATCCAGCCGACCTGCGCGCCCAGCGCAGAGAACCTGATGGAACTGCTGGTGATCATCGACGCGCTCAAGCGCGCCAGCGCCGCCAGTGTCACCGCGGTGGTGCCGTACTTCGGCTACTCGCGGCAGGACCGGCGCATGCGCTCCTCGCGCGTGCCGATCACCGCCAAGGTCGCCGCCAAGATGTTCAGCGCGGTCAACGCCGACCGTGTGCTGACCGTGGACCTGCACGCCGACCAGATCCAGGGCTTCTTCGACATCCCGGTCGACAACGTTTACGCCTCGCCGCTGCTGCTGGCCGACATCTGGCGCGCCTACGGCACCGACAACCTGATCGTGGTGTCGCCGGACGTGGGTGGCGTGGTGCGCGCCCGTGCCGTGGCCAAGCGCCTGGACGATGCGGACCTGGCGATCATCGACAAGCGCCGCCCGCGCGCCAACGTGTCCACGGTGATGAACATCATCGGCGACGTCGAAGGCAAGACCTGCGTGCTGGTCGACGACATCGTCGACACCGCCGGCACCCTGTGCGCGGCCGCGGCCGCGCTGAAGGAGCGCGGCGCGCTGAAGGTCGCCGCGTACTGCACGCATCCGGTGCTGTCCGGCCCGGCGGTGAGCAACATCACCAATTCGCAGCTGGACGAGCTGGTCGTCACCGACACCATCCCGCTGTCGGAGGCCGCCCGCGCCTGCGGCAAGATCCGCCAGCTCAGCGTCGCCGAGCTGTTGGCCGAAACCATTCGCCGCATCGCCTTCGGCGAGTCGGTGAGCTCGTTGTACGTCGATTAAGGGCAGGGATTGGGGATTCGGGATTGGGGATTCGCAACAGCGCCGCTTCGGCGAATCCCCAATCCCGAATCTCCAATCCCGGCTTCCCACAGACTCTTCTGGTCGCGGAAGAGTCATCAAAACCGCCGCGAGGCGGTTCATTCAACCAAGGTAGTAAACGCAAATGGCAACCACGCATGAAATCAAGGTTCAGCGCCGCGAAGTCGAGGGCAAGGGTGCGAGCCGCCGCCTCCGTCGCGACGGCCTGATCCCGGCGATCGTCTACGGTGGCGATCTGAAGCCGGTCAACATCCAGCTCGACCACAACGAAGTCTGGCTGGCCAGCCAGAACGACTGGTTCTATTCGTCCATCCTCAGTCTGAGCCTGAACGGCGACGTGCAGAAGGTGCTGCTGCGCGATATGCAGCGTCACCCGTTCAAGCAGCTGATCATGCACATCGACTTCCAGCGCGTGAACGACAACGAGGCGCTGCACGCGTCGGTGCCGCTGCACTTCCTCAACGAGGACGTGTCCCCGGCCGGCAAGTCGGCCGAAGTGGTCGTGACCCACGAGCTGAACGAAATCCAGGTCGTGTGCCTGCCGAAGGACCTGCCGGAGTTCGTCGAAGTCGACCTGTCGGCGCTGTCGGTCGGCGACGTGATCCATCTGTCCGACCTGAAGCTGCCGGCCGGCGTCGAGCTGCCGGAACTGAAGCTGGGCAAGGAGCACGACGTGGCGGTGGTCATCGCCAAGCACGGCCGTGTCGAGGAAGAGCCGGAAGCCACCGATGCGGCGGCTGCCGCTGCCGAGCCGGCCAAGAAGGACGGCAAGTAATCGCCTGCGCGGCGTCCGGGCTTCGGTCCGGACGCTGCGGCGATGCATTGCGCATGACTGGTCTGCGTCTGATCGTCGGCCTGGGCAATCCCGGTGCCGAACACGCGAACACCCGGCACAACGCCGGGTTTCGTTTTGTCGACGCGTTGGCCGAGCGGGCCGGCGCGCGCTGGAGCGTGGACGCCAAGCTGTTCGGCGAGACCGCCAAGATCGAGGTCGCAGGGCAGGCGGTCTGGCTGCTGAAGCCGGCCACCTTCATGAATCTCAGCGGCAAGTCGGTGACGGCCGCATTGCGCTTCTGGAAGATCGAACCGGCGCAGGCGTTGCTGGCGCACGACGAACTGGACCTGGTGCCGGGCACGGCGCGGCTCAAGTTCGACGGCGGCCACGGCGGCCAGAACGGACTGCGCGATACCATTCGCCTGCTCGGGCATGCCGGCTTCCACCGCCTGCGCATCGGCATCGGCCATCCCGGCCACAAGGACAAGGTGGTGCCGTGGGTGCTGGGACGCGCCGGCAAGGACGACCAAGTCCTCATCGACCGCGCCATCGACGACGCCATCGACGTGCTGCCGCTGGCCGTGCAGGGCGACTTCAACGAGGCGATGAAGCGGTTGCATACGAACAGGGATGCGTGATTGGGGATTGGGGATTCGCGGCCGCGCGGCTGGGCGAATCTCCAATCCCGAATCCCAAATCCCGGAAACTGAAACATGGGCATCAAATGCGGCATCGTCGGCCTGCCCAATGTCGGCAAGTCGACCCTGTTCAATGCGCTGACCAAGGCGGGCATCGCCGCGGCCAATTTTCCGTTCTGCACCATCGAGCCGAACGTGGGCGTGGTGCCGGTGCCGGATCCGCGTCTGAACGCGCTGGCGGCGATCATCAATCCGCAGAAGGTCGTGCCGACCGCGGTCGAGTTCGTCGACATCGCCGGCCTGGTCGCCGGTGCGGCCAGTGGTGAGGGCCTGGGCAACAAGTTCCTGGCGCATATCCGCGAAGTCGATGCGATCACCCACGTGGTGCGCTGCTTCGAGCATGGCGACATCATCCACGTGAACAACAAGGTCGACCCGGTCTCCGACATCGAGACCATCGACACCGAGTTGGCCCTGGCCGACCTGGATAGCGTGGAGAAGGCGCTCAACCGTGCCGAGCGTTCGGCCAAGGGCGGCGACAAGGACGCGGCGGCGCGCAAGCCGGTGCTGGCCAAGCTGCAGGCCGCGCTGGCCGAGGGCAAGGCCGGGCGCAACGCCGGCCTGGACGAGGAAGAGAAGGCGCTGGTGCGCGATCTGTTCCTGCTCACCCTCAAGCCGGTGATGTACATCGCCAACGTGCTGGAGGACGGGTTCGAGAACAATCCGCACCTGGATGCGGTGCGGGCGCATGCCGCCGCCGAGGGTGCCGAGGTGGTGCCGGTGTCGGCGGCGATCGAGGAAGAGCTGTCGCAGCTGGACGACGCCGATCGCGATGCGTTCCTGGCCGATCTGGGTCTGAACGAGCCGGGCCTGAACCGGGTGATCCGCGCCGGCTACACCCTGCTGGGACTGCAGACCTACTTCACCGCCGGAGTGAAGGAAGTGCGCGCCTGGACGGTCAAGGCCGGGTCGACCGCGCCGCAGGCCGCGGCGGTGATCCACACCGACTTCGAAAAGGGCTTCATCCGCGCCGAAACCATCGCCTACGACGACTTCATCAAGTACAAGGGCGAGGCCGGTGCCAAGGAAGCCGGGCGCCTGCGTCTGGAAGGCAAGGAATACCGCGTGCAGGAAGGCGATATCCTGCATTTCCGCTTCAACGTCTGATGCGTGCGCGTGTCCTGGCCGGGCGCGCGCGAGCAACGACGATTTCCTGCGACATCGCGTCAAAATACTGTTGACAAGGCGGGGATGTCAGGGAAGAATAGCGGGCTGTTTCACCCCTCTCTGATTTCGGCTTCGCAGCCGGGTTCGAGTGGGTAAGTTGGAGGGATACCCAAGCGGCCAACGGGGGCAGACTGTAAATCTGCTGGCTTACGCCTTCGGTGGTTCGAATCCACCTCCCTCCACCAGTTATTTTGTTGTGGCAGTGCGGCATCCCGTAGCGGGAGTAGTTCAACGGTAGAACCTCAGCCTTCCAAGCTGATGGTGCGGGTTCGATTCCCGTCTCCCGCTCCATTGAACGCGCTTGTGTCACAATAGAACAACGCTCACGTAGCTCAGTCGGTAGAGCACCTCCTTGGTAAGGAGGAGGTCGAAGGTTCGATTCCTTTCGTGAGCACCATATTCAGTCGTCAAATCTTTCTACGATCACCGAGAAGAAGCAGCCATGGCCAAGGGTAAGTTCGAGCGCACCAAGCCGCACGTCAACGTCGGCACCATCGGTCACGTCGACCACGGCAAGACCACGCTGACCGCGGCGCTGACCAAGATCGGCGCAGAGCGCTTCGGCGGCGAGTTCAAGGCGTACGACGCGATCGACGCGGCGCCGGAAGAGAAGGCGCGCGGCATCACGATCTCGACCGCCCACGTGGAATACGAATCCCCGACGCGCCACTACGCGCACGTGGATTGCCCGGGTCACGCGGACTACGTCAAGAACATGATCACCGGTGCGGCGCAGATGGACGGCGCGATCCTGGTGTGCTCGGCCGCTGACGGCCCGATGCCGCAGACCCGCGAGCACATCCTGCTGTCGCGTCAGGTCGGCGTGCCGCACATCGTGGTGTTCCTGAACAAGGCCGACATGGTCGACGACGCCGAACTGCTCGAGCTGGTCGAGATGGAAGTGCGCGAGCTGCTGAGCAAGTACGACTTCCCGGGCGACGACACCCCGATCATCCACGGTTCGGCCCGCCTGGCGCTGGAAGGCGACCAGAGCGAGATCGGCGTGCCGGCGATCCTGAAGCTGGTGGACGCGCTGGACTCGTTCATCCCGGAGCCGCAGCGCGACGTGGACAAGCCGTTCCTGATGCCGGTGGAAGACGTGTTCTCGATCTCGGGCCGCGGCACCGTGGTGACCGGCCGTATCGAGCGCGGCATCATCAAGGTGGGCGACGAAATCGAAATCGTCGGCATCCGTGCGACGCAGAAGACCACCGTGACCGGCGTGGAAATGTTCCGCAAGCTGCTGGACCAGGGCCAGGCGGGCGACAACGCGGGCCTGCTGCTGCGCGGCACCAAGCGTGACGACGTGGAGCGCGGCCAGGTGCTGTGCAAGCCGGGTTCGATCAAGCCGCACACCGACTTCGAAGCCGAAGTGTACGTGCTGTCGAAGGACGAGGGCGGCCGTCACACCCCGTTCTTCAAGGGTTACCGTCCGCAGTTCTACTTCCGCACCACCGATATCACTGGCGCGTGCCAGCTGCCGGAAGGCGTGGAGATGGTGATGCCGGGCGACAACGTCAAGATGGTGGTGACGCTGATCAACCCGGTGGCGATGGACGAAGGCCTGCGCTTCGCGATCCGCGAAGGTGGCCGGACCGTCGGCGCCGGCGTGGTGGCCAAGATCATCAAGTAATGCCCTCCGGCGGCGAAAGCCGCCGGGCTCGACGGCAGGATGGCGGCCTCGGCCGCCGGAATCCGACGAGGTGCAGGCGGCTCCGGCCGCCGGGTTCAGCGAAGGGCGGGCCGGAACCTTCGGTCCGCCTTCGCCGTCTCAGGGAAGTGCAGTCGTTCTTACTACACGCCAGTAGCTCAATTGGCAGAGCAGCGGTCTCCAAAACCGCAGGTTGGGGGTTCGAGTCCCTCCTGGCGTGCCAATCTGCCGCTCCCTATCCAGTGACCTCGGTCGCATAGCAGCAAGAGTCGGATGAACAGCAAGATCGAGCATTCCAAAGGCCCCGCCGCGTCTTCTGGCGGCGATATCGTCAAGTACGTCATCGCAGCGCTGCTGGTGATCGCGGGCCTGTTCGTCTGGTTCTGGTTCGGTGAGCCGAGCCGTGCGGCACAACTGGGGAGCTGGTCCGGTCCGCTGCGCGCACTGGCGGTGATCGCGGGTCTGGCTGCGGGCGCGGCGGTATTCCTGATGACCGCCAAGGGTCGCGAAGGCCGCGAGTTCCTGTCCGAATCCCGTTTCGAACTGCGCAAAGTGGTGTGGCCGACCCGTCAGGAAGCCATTCGCACCACCTGGGTGGTGATCGTGGTGGTGATCATTCTGAGTCTGCTGCTGGGCGGGTTCGATTTCCTGATCCAGAAGCTGATGCAGTGGTTCGTGAGCCGTTGAGGAGAGTGCAGCAGTGAAGCGTTGGTATGTCGTTCACGCCTATTCAGGCTTCGAGAAGTCCGTGGCCCAAGCGCTGCGCGACCGTATTGTGCGTGACGAGATGCAGGAGCGCTTCGGCGACGTGCTGGTCCCCACCGAGGAAGTGATCGAGATGCGCTCCGGCCAGAAGCGCCGTTCCGAGCGCAAGTTCTTCCCGGGCTACGTGCTGGTGCAGATCGAGACCCACGAAGAGGGCGGCATTCCGCGCATCGACAACGAAAGCTGGCACCTGGTCAAGGAAACGCCGAAGGTGATGGGCTTCATCGGCGGCACCGCCGACCGTCCGTTGCCGATCCGCGACGAAGAGGCCGATGCGATCCTACAGCGCGTTCAGGATGGCGTGGAGAAGCCGCGTCCGAAGGTGCTGTTCGAGCCGGGCCAGATGGTCCGGGTCACCGACGGTCCGTTCAACGACTTCAACGGCGTGGTCGAGGAAGTCAACTACGAGAAGAGCCGCCTGCGTGTTGCGGTGCTGATCTTCGGCCGTTCCACCCCGGTGGAACTGGAATTCGGCCAGGTCGAGAAGGCCTGAGCCCGCCCCGGCGCGGCTGCGCCGGGGCGCCAAAATCTCTGCTATACTGCGCGGCTCCCTGTCCAGGCAAGCCGCCGGGCAGAACGGAAGCCGCCGCGAGGCGGCTTTCTGCGCACTTCAAAAACGTGATGGCGGGACACGTGATTTTCCCGTCGCGATGGGGAGCCTGCGGTTTAGGCGCTAGCACCCGGAGACACTAAAATGGCAAAGAAAGTCGTCGGTTACATCAAGCTGCAGGTGAAGGCCGGTCAGGCCAACCCCTCGCCGCCGGTCGGTCCTGCGCTGGGTCAGCGCGGCCTGAACATCATGGAATTCTGCAAGGCGTTCAATGCCGCCACGCAGAAGCTGGAGCCGGGCCTGCCGACTCCGGTCATCATCACGGCCTACTCGGACCGTACCTTCACCTTCGTCACCAAGAGCACCCCGGCCAGCGTGCTGCTGAAGAAGGCCGCGGGCGTCAGCTCCGGCTCCAAGCGCCCGAACACCGAGAAGGTGGGCAAGGTGACCCGCAAGCAGCTCGAAGAGATCGCCAAGGCGAAGGAAGCCGACCTGACGGCGGCCGAGCTGGAAGCGGCGGTACGCACGATTGCGGGTTCTGCCCGCAGCATGGGCCTGACGGTGGAGGGTTAAGCAATGGCACAGACCAAGCGACAGAAAGCGATCCGTGCTGCGGTGCAGCCGGGCAAGGCGTATTCGATCGACGAAGCGCTGAAGATCGTCAAGACCACCAGCAAGGCCAAGTTCGTCGAAGCCGTCGACGTGGCCGTGCGCCTGGGCGTGGACGCGAAGAAATCCGACCAGCAGGTGCGCGGTTCCACCGTGCTGCCGGCCGGTACCGGCAAGAGCGTGCGCGTGGCGGTGTTCGCCCCCGCCGGCGCCAAGGCCGATGAGGCGCTGGCCGCCGGTGCCGAAGCCGTCGGCATGGACGACCTGGCCGAGAAGATGCAGGGCGGCGACCTGAACTACGACGTGGTCATCGCCACCCCGGACGCGATGCGCGTCGTCGGCAAGCTGGGCACCCTGCTGGGCCCGCGCGGCCTGATGCCGAACCCCAAGGTCGGCACCGTGTCCGCCAACCCGGCCGAAGCGGTCAAGAACGCCAAGTCGGGTCAGGTGCGCTACCGCACCGACAAGGCCGGCATCATCCACTGCACCATCGGCAAGGCCAGCTTCGAAGACGACGCGCTGAAGAGCAACCTGCAGGCGCTGCTGCTGGACCTGGTCAAGGCCAAGCCGGCGACCTCGAAGGGCACCTACCTGCAGAAGATCTCGGTGAGCTCGACCATGGGTCCGGGCGTCACCGTCGATCAGGCGTCGCTGTCCCTGAAGTAATCGCAACACGGTGCCGCCCGCGAGGTGCGGCGCCGGTTTCACCCTTTTGAAGGCGTCGCCAGGGGCAACCCGACGCGAAGCCGTCAAAGACCGCAGGCGCGGTCTGCGCACACCGACGACGGGCACGGAAGCTCGCAATGGCAAGGAGTCGCCGTCGGTACAGCGGGATCGCTTAATCCAGTCCCCTCGGGGACGCGCCGGCGTAGATGGTGCCGCCTTTCTGGAGTTTTTCTGGTGCAGGCCAACCCGGGGTTCCGGGCGCGCTCACTCCAGGTCTGGAACGGCCACCAACTGGGATGCCATGCGGCATCCCCGGCATCCAGGAAGGAGGCCGCCCAGGACCGCAAGCGGCAGGAGCCGCGAGCGGAGTAAGTTTGAAGCAGGGATTCGGGATTCGGGATTGGGGATTGGCAAGAGCGGCGGTATCGCTCCTGACGCATCCCAGGTCGCGCATTTCAACTCCCGGCTTTAACGGAGGAGTGCAATGGCTCTCAATCTGTCCCAGAAGCAAGAAGTCGTCGCCGAACTGGCCGACGTCGCCGCGAAGGCCCACTCCTTGGTTGCTGCCGAGTACGCCGGCATCACGGTCTCGCAAATGACCGCGATGCGCAAGAAGGCGCGCGAAACCGGTGTGTACTTGCGTGTTGTCAAGAACACCCTGGCCGCGCGTGCCGTTGCCGGTACCGAATACGAGTGCGTCCAGGACGCGCTGGTCGGTCCGCTGCTGTATGCGTTCTCGACGGAAGAACCCGGCGCTGCCGGTCGTCTGATCAAGGAATTCGCCAAGGGTAACGACAAGCTGCAGGCCAAGGTCGTGTCGCTGGGTGGTCAGCTGTATCCGGCCGCTCATCTCGAGGTGTTGGCGTCGCTGCCGACCCGCGAGCAGGCGCTGGCCATGCTGGCACGCGTCCTGGCCGAGCCGGCGAGCATGTTCGCCCGTGCGGTCAAGGCTGTGGGCGACAAGCAGGGTGGCGGCGACGCCGCTCCCGCCGACGCCGAAGCGGAAGCCCCGGCCGAAACGGCTTAAGTTCGCGACACCTGAAACGGTTCACTAGAACCTCATCCAGAAAAAATTCCAAAGGTAATCACAATGTCCCTGTCTAACGAGCAGATCGTCGACGCAATCGCCGAAAAGACCCTCATGGAAGTGATGGAGCTGGTCAAGGCCATCGAAGACAAGTTCGGCGTCTCCGCCGCCGCCCCGGTCGCCGCTGCCGGTCCGGCCGTGGCCGCCGCGCCGGTCGAAGAGCAGACCGAGTTCAACGTCATCCTGATCGACGCCGGCGCCAAGAAGGTCGACGTCATCAAGGCCGTCCGCGCCATCACCGGCCTGGGCCTGAAGGAAGCCAAGGACCTCACCGAGGCCGGCGGCGTGCTGAAGGAAGCCGTGTCGAAGGAAGACGCCGACAAGTTCAAGAAGGACCTGGAAGCCGCTGGCGCGAAGGTCGAAGTCAAGTAAGCAGTCCCTTGCATCGCCAGCCGTTCAAGGCGATGCACTGAAGGCTGGGGGCGAAAGCCCCCGGCCTTTGGCCGTTGTTGCAATGCCGGGATTGGATATTCGGCATCGGAGATTCGCAGGGTCGTCGACCCATCCCGAATCCCCTCATCCCCAATCTCGTTCTCATCGAGTTGGTAGTTGGAAGTAGCGGGAGAAGGCGTGCTGGTGCCGGCAATACCAGCGACTTCCAACTGACAATTTATGTTCACTCAGGGCCGCGGACGCGTGGCCCGCATCAGCCAAGGTGATACCTCATGACGTCTTATTCGTTCACCGAAAAGAAGCGTATCCGCAAGGACTTCGGCAAGCAGCGCTCGATCCTCGAAGTGCCGTTCCTGCTCGCCATCCAGGTGGATTCCTACCGCGAGTTCCTGCAGGAGAACACCGACCCGAACAAGCGTTCGGACCACGGCCTGCACGCGGCCCTGAAATCGGTGTTCCCGATCTCCAGCTACAGCGGCAACGCGGCGCTGGAGTACGTCGGCTACAAGCTCGGCGAACCGGTGTTCGACGAGCGTGAATGCCGCCAGCGCGGCATGAGCTACGGCGCGCCGCTGCGCGTGACCGTGCGCCTGGTGATCTACGATCGCGAGTCCTCGACCAAGGCGATCAAGTACGTCAAGGAGCAGGAGGTCTACCTCGGCGAGATCCCGCTGATGACCGACAACGGCACCTTCATCGTCAACGGCACCGAGCGCGTCATCGTCTCGCAGCTGCACCGCTCGCCGGGCGTGTTCTTCGACCACGACCGCGGCAAGACCCACAGCTCGGGCAAGCTGCTGTACAGCGCCCGCATCATTCCGTACCGCGGCTCCTGGCTGGACTTCGAGTTCGACCCGAAGGACGCGCTGTTCACCCGTATCGACCGCCGCCGCAAGCTGCCGGTGTCGATCCTGCTGCGCGCGCTCGGCTACTCGAACGAGGAGATGCTGTCCGAGTTCTTCGAGATCAACACCTTCCACATCGACCCGAAGGAAGGCGTGCAGCTGGAGCTGGTGCCCGAGCGCCTGCGCGGCGAGACCCTGAACTTCGACCTGGCCGATGGCGACAAGGTCATCGTCGAAGCCGGCAAGCGCATCACCGCGCGCCACGTCAAGCAGCTCGAGGCCTCCGGCATCGCCGCGCTGGCCGTGCCCGACGAGTACCTGGTCGGCCGCATCCTGTCGCACGACGTGGTCGATGCCTCGACCGGCGAACTGCTGGCCAGCGCCAACGACGAGATCAGCGAAGATCAGCTGACCGCGTTCCGCAAGGCCGGCGTCGACGCCGTGGGCACGCTGTGGGTCAACGACCTGGATCGCGGTCCGTACCTGTCCAACACCCTGCGCATCGATCCGACCAAGACCCAGCTCGAGGCGCTGGTCGAGATCTACCGCATGATGCGCCCGGGCGAGCCGCCGACCAAGGACGCCGCGCAGAACCTGTTCCACAACCTGTTCTTCACCTTCGAGCGCTACGACCTGTCCACGGTCGGCCGCATGAAGTTCAACCGCCGTGTCGGCCGCAAGGAAGTCACCGGCGAGTCGGTGCTGTACGACAAGAAGTACTTCGGCGAGCGCAACGACGAGGAGTCCAAGCGCCTGGTCGCCGAGCACGCCGACAGCTCCGACATCCTGGACGTGATCAAGGTCCTGACCGAGATCCGCAACGGCCGCGGCGTGGTCGACGACATCGACCACCTGGGCAACCGTCGCGTGCGTTCGGTCGGCGAAATGGCCGAGAACGTGTTCCGCGTGGGCCTGGTCCGCGTCGAGCGCGCGGTCAAGGAGCGTCTGTCGATGGCCGAGTCCGAAGGCCTGACCCCGCAGGAGCTGATCAACGCCAAGCCGGTGGCCGCCGCGATCAAGGAGTTCTTCGGCTCCTCGCAGCTGTCGCAGTTCATGGACCAGAACAACCCGCTGTCGGAAGTGACGCACAAGCGTCGCGTCTCCGCGCTGGGTCCGGGCGGTCTGACCCGCGAGCGCGCCGGCTTCGAAGTGCGCGACGTGCATCCGACCCACTACGGCCGCGTCTGCACCATCGAAACCCCGGAAGGCCCGAACATCGGCCTGATCAACTCGCTGGCGGTGTATGCCCGCACCAACCAGTACGGCTTCCTGGAGACGCCGTACCGTAAGGTCGTGGACGGCCAGATCACCGACGAGGTCGAATACCTGTCGGCGATCGAAGAGAACGAGTACGTCATCGCGCAGGCCAACGCGCTGCACGACGCCAAGAGCCGCCTGACCGAGCAGTTCGTGCCGTGCCGTTACCAGGGCGAGTCGCTGCTGAAGCCGCCGGCGGAAGTGCACTTCATGGACGTGTCGCCGATGCAGACCGTGTCGATCGCGGCCGCGCTGGTGCCGTTCCTGGAGCACGATGACGCCAACCGCGCGCTGATGGGCGCGAACATGCAGCGCCAGGCCGTGCCGACGCTGCGTGCGCAGAAGCCGCTGGTCGGCACCGGCATCGAGCGTGCGGTGGCGCGCGACTCGGGCGTGACCGTGAACGCCCGCCGTGGCGGCGTGATCGAGCAGATCGACGCCGGCCGCATCGTGGTCAAGGTCAACGAGGCCGAGATCGGCGGCGGCACCGACGCCGGCGTCGACATCTACAACCTGATCAAGTACACCCGCTCCAACCAGAACACCTGCATCAACCAGCGTCCGCTGGTGAACGTGGGCGACGTGATCGCGCGCGGCGACGTGCTGGCCGACGGTCCCTCGACCGACATCGGCGAGCTGGCCCTGGGCCAGAACATGCTGATCGCGTTCATGCCGTGGAACGGCTACAACTTCGAAGACTCCATCCTGCTCTCCGAGCGCGTGGTGGAAGAGGATCGCTACACCACGATCCACATCGAAGAGCTGACCTGCGTGGCGCGCGACACCAAGCTGGGGCCGGAGGAAATCTCCGCCGACATCCCCAACGTGTCCGAGCAGGCGCTGAACCGTCTGGACGAGAGCGGCGTGGTGTACATCGGTGCGGAAGTGCGCGCCGGCGACATCATGGTCGGCAAGGTCACGCCGAAGGGCGAGAGCCAGCTGACCCCGGAAGAGAAGCTGCTGCGCGCGATCTTCGGCGAGAAGGCCTCGGACGTGAAGGACAGCTCGCTGCGCGTGCCGCCGGGCATGGACGGCACCGTCATCGACGTGCAGGTGTTCACCCGCGACGGCATCGAGAAGGACAAGCGCGCCCGCCAGATCGAGGAAAACGAGATCAAGCGGGTCAAGAAGGACTTCGACGACCAGTTCCGTATCCTGGAAAGCGCGATCTATGCGCGTCTGCGTGGCCAGCTGATCGGCAAGGTCGCCAACGGCGGTCCGAACCTGAAGAAGGGCGACACCATCAGCGACGCCTACCTGGACGGCCTGAAGAAGTCCGACTGGTTCGCGCTGCGCATGAAGGACGAGGACGCCTCCGAGGCGATCGAACGCGCGCAGAAGCAGATCCAGGCGCACGAGAAGGAGTTCGAGCGTCGCTTCGCCGACAAGCGCGGCAAGATCACCGCTGGCGACGACCTCGCCCCGGGCGTGCTGAAGATGGTCAAGGTGTTCCTGGCGGTCAAGCGCCGCATCCAGCCCGGCGACAAGATGGCAGGTCGCCACGGCAACAAGGGTGTCGTGTCGATGATCCAGCCGATCGAGGACATGCCGTACATGGCCAACGGCGAGACCGTGGACATCGTGCTGAACCCGCTGGGCGTGCCGTCGCGTATGAACATCGGTCAGGTGCTGGAAGTGCACCTGGGCTGGGCCGCCAAGGGCCTGGGTCGCAAGATCCAGAACATGCTCGAGGCTCAGACCAAGGTCGCCGACCTGCGCAAGTTCCTGGCGCAGATCTACAACCACGACCAGAAGCTGGGCGAGGACCGCGTGGACCTGGACCAGTTCAGCGATGCGGAGCTGCTGTCGTTGTCGAAGAACCTGACCGACGGCGTGCCGATGGCCACCCCGGTGTTCGACGGTGCGACCGAGGCCGAGATCAAGCACATGCTCGAACTCGCCGATCTGCCGATCAGCGGCCAGACCCAGCTGTACGACGGCCGCACCGGCGAGGCGTTCGATCGCCACACCACGGTCGGCTACATGCACATGCTGAAGCTGAACCACCTGGTCGACGACAAGATGCACGCGCGTTCCACCGGCCCGTACTCGCTGGTCACCCAGCAGCCGCTGGGCGGCAAGGCGCAGTTCGGCGGCCAGCGCTTCGGCGAAATGGAAGTCTGGGCGCTGGAAGCCTACGGCGCGGCCTACACCCTGCAGGAAATGCTGACGGTGAAGTCCGACGACGTGCAGGGTCGTAACCAGATGTACAAGAACATCGTCGACGGTGAGCACGAGATGGTCGCCGGCATGCCGGAGTCCTTCAACGTGCTGGTGAAGGAAATCCGCTCGCTGGCGATCAACATGGAACTGGAAGACTGAGGGCAGGGAATGAGGAGTCGGGACTAGGAAACCGCCCGGGCGTGTGCCGACAGGCCGCCCGCGTTTCCTGTCCCGACTCTCCGCTTCCAACGATTCCCTATTCGCTATTCCCGATTCCCGGAGAAATCAAATGAAAGACCTGCTCAACCTCTTCAACCAGCAGCGCCAGACGCTGGACTTCGACGCGATCAAGATCGCGCTGGCCTCGCCGGACCTGATCCGTTCGTGGTCCTTCGGCGAAGTGAAGAAGCCGGAAACCATCAACTACCGGACCTTCAAGCCCGAGCGCGACGGCCTGTTCTGCGCCGCCATCTTCGGCCCGATCAAGGACTACGAGTGCCTGTGCGGCAAGTACAAGCGCATGAAGCACCGTGGCGTGGTCTGCGAGAAGTGCGGCACCGAAGTGACCCTGGCCAAGGTGCGTCGTGAGCGCATGGGCCACATCGACCTGGCTTCGCCGGTCGCGCACATCTGGTTCCTGAAGTCGCTGCCGTCGCGCATCGGCCTGATGCTGGACATGACCCTGCGTGACATCGAGCGCGTGCTGTACTTCGAAGCCTACGTGGTGACCGAGCCGGGCCTGACCGCCCTGGAGCGCCGCCAGCTGCTGACCGAAGAGCAGTACCTGACCGCGCGCCAGGAGCACGGCGACGACTTCGACGCCGCCATGGGCGCCGAGGCGGTGTACGAGCTGCTGCGCACCATCGACCTGCAGTCGGAAATGACCCGCCTGCGCGAAGAGATCGCCAGCACCGGTTCGGAAACCAAGCTCAAGCGCCTGACCAAGCGCATCAAGCTGATCGAGGCCTTCATCGAGTCCGGCAACCGTCCGGAGTGGATGGTGATGACCGTGCTGCCGGTGCTGCCGCCGGATCTGCGTCCGCTGGTGCCGCTGGACGGCGGCCGCTTCGCGACCTCCGATCTGAACGACCTGTACCGCCGCGTCATCAACCGCAACAACCGCCTGCGCCGCCTGCTCGAGCTGAACGCGCCGGACATCATCGTCCGCAACGAAAAGCGCATGCTGCAGGAATCGGTCGATGCGCTGCTGGACAATGGCCGTCGCGGCCGTGCCATCACCGGCACCAACAAGCGTCCGCTGAAGTCGCTGGCCGACATGATCAAGGGCAAGCAGGGCCGGTTCCGTCAGAACCTGCTCGGCAAGCGCGTGGACTACTCCGGCCGTTCGGTGATCGTGGTCGGCCCGACCCTGCGTCTGCACGAGTGCGGCCTGCCGAAGAAGATGGCGCTGGAGCTGTTCAAGCCGTTCGTGTTCGCCAAGCTGCAGCGTCGCGGCCTGGCCACCACCATCAAGGCCGCCAAGAAGCTGGTCGAGCGCGAAGAAGCCGAAGTCTGGGACATCCTGGAAGAGGTGATCCGCGAGCACCCGGTGCTGCTGAACCGTGCGCCGACCCTGCACCGTCTGGGCATCCAGGCGTTCGAGCCGGTGCTGATCGAAGGCAAGGCGATTCAGCTGCACCCGCTGGTCTGCACCGCGTTCAACGCCGACTTCGACGGTGACCAGATGGCCGTGCACGTGCCGCTGTCGCTGGAAGCGCAGCTGGAAGCGCGCGCGCTGATGATGTCCACCAACAACATCCTGTCGCCGGCCAACGGCGAGCCGATCATCGTGCCGTCGCAGGACGTGGTGCTGGGCCTGTACTACATGAGCCGCGCCCTGGAGAACAAGAAGGGCGAGGGCATGGTGTTCGCCAACATCGCCGAAGTGAAGCGCGCCTACGACAACCGTGCGGTCGAACTGCACGCCAAGGTCAAGGTCCGCATCACCGAGACGGTGATCGACGAAGAAGGCAACCGCAGCAAGAAGACCTCGATCGTGGACACCACGATCGGGCGCGCGCTGCTGGCCGAGATCCTGCCGGAAGGCCTGCCGTTCGCGCTGGCCAACACCGAGCTGACCAAGAAGAACATCAGCCGCCTGATCAACTCCAGCTACCGCCAGCTGGGTCTGAAGGACAGCGTCGTGTTCGCCGACAAGCTGATGTACACCGGCTTCGCCTACGCGACCCGCGCCGGCGTATCGATCGGCATCGACGACATGCTGATCCCGTCGGAGAAGAAGGGCATCCTCGGCGAAGCCGAGCAGGAAGTGCTGGAAATCCAGGAGCAGTACCAGTCCGGTCTGGTCACCGCCGGCGAGCGCTACAACAAGGTCGTGGACATCTGGTCGCGCACCAACGAGCGCATCGCCAAGGCGATGATGGACACCATCGGCACCGAGAAGGTGGTCAACGCCAAGGGCGAGACCATCGACCAGAAGTCGATGAACTCGCTGTACATCATGGCCGACTCCGGCGCGCGTGGTTCGCAGGCGCAGATCCGTCAGCTGGCCGGCATGCGCGGCCTGATGGCCCGCCCGGACGGCTCGATCATCGAGACGCCGATCAAGGCGAACTTCCGCGAAGGCCTGAACGTGCAGGAGTACTTCAACTCCACCCACGGTGCCCGTAAGGGTCTGGCCGATACCGCGCTGAAGACCGCCAACTCCGGTTACCTGACCCGTCGCCTGGTCGACGTGGCGCAGGACGTGGTGATCACCGAGCCGGATTGCGGCACCACCGACGGCCTGACCATGACCCCGATCGTGGAAGGCGGCGACGTGGTCGAGCCGTTGCGCGACCGCGTGCTCGGCCGCGTGGTGGCCGAGGACGTGTTCCTGCCGGGCAACGACGAGGATCCGATCGTCACCCGCAACACCCTGCTCGACGAGCAGTGGGTGGCCAAGCTGGAAGAGGCCGGCGTGCAGTCGGTCAAGGTCCGCTCGACCATCACCTGCGAATCGGCGTTCGGCGTGTGCGCACGCTGCTACGGCCGCGACCTGGCCCGTGGCCACCTGGTCAACATCGGCGAAGCGGTGGGCGTCATCGCCGCGCAGTCGATCGGCGAGCCGGGTACCCAGCTGACCATGCGTACCTTCCACATCGGCGGCGCGGCTTCGCGTGCGGCGGCGGTGGACAACATCACGGTCAAGACCACCGGTTCGATCAAGTTCAACAACCTCAAGTCGGTCGAGCACGCCAACGGTTCGCTGGTGGCGGTGTCGCGTTCGGGCGAACTGTCGGTGCTCGACGGCCACGGCCGCGAGCGCGAGCGCTACAAGTTGCCGTACGGCGCCACCATCACCGCCAAGGACGGCGACGCCGTCAAGGCCGGCCAGTCGGTGGCGAACTGGGATCCGCATAACCACCCGATCGTGTCGGAAGTGGCCGGTTTCATCCGCTTCATCGACTTCATCGATGGCGTCACCGTCATCGAGAAGACCGACGAACTGACCGGCCTGGCCTCGCGCGAAATCACCGATCCGAAGCGTCGCGGCACCCAGGCCAAGGACCTGCGCCCGATCGTGCGCATCGTCGACGCCAAGGGCAACGACCTGACCATCCCGGGCACCGATCTGCCGGCGCAGTACCTGCTGCCGCCGCGCTCGATCGTCAACCTGCAGGATGGCGCCGCGGTCGGCGTCGGCGACGTGGTCGCGAAGATCCCGCAGGAAGCGTCCAAGACGCGCGACATCACCGGTGGTCTGCCGCGCGTGGCGGATCTGTTCGAAGCGCGCAAGCCGAAGGATCCGGCGATCCTGGCCGAGCGCTCGGGCATCATCAGCTTCGGCAAGGACACCAAGGGCAAGCAGCGCCTGATCATCAAGGACACCGATGGGTCGGAGCACGAAGAGCTGATCCCGAAGTACCGCCAGATCATCGTGTTCGAAGGCGAGCACGTGGCCAAGGGCGAAACCGTGGTGGACGGCGAGCCGAGCCCGCAGGACATCCTGCGTCTGCTGGGCGTCGAGCCGCTGGCCGCGTACCTGGTCAAGGAAATCCAGGACGTGTACCGCCTGCAGGGCGTGAAGATCAACGACAAGCACATCGAGGTCATCACCCGGCAGATGCTGCGCAAGGTCGAGATCACCGACCAGGGCAACAGCAAGTTCCTCAATGGCGAGCAGGCCGAGCGCCAGCGCGTCATCGAGGAGAACGCCCGCCTGGCGGCCCGCAACGAACTGCCGGCCAAGTACGACCCGGTGCTGCTTGGCATCACCAAGGCCTCGCTGGCGACCGAGTCGTTCATCTCGGCCGCGTCGTTCCAGGAGACCACCCGCGTGCTCACCGAGGCGGCGGTCCGCGGCACCAGCGACACGCTGCGCGGTCTGAAGGAAAACGTGATCGTGGGCCGTCTGATCCCGGCCGGTACCGGCCTGGCGTACCACAGCCTGCGCCGCCGCAATGCCAGCGGCCTGACCGAGTCGGAAATGCAGACCCTGTCCGGCGGCAGCGCCGAGCCGGCGGTCGAAGCTCCCGCGCCGACGGCTGCCGGCAGCGAAGAGTAAGCAGCAAGCCGGACCGGTCCCGTCCGCGGGACCGTCGTTCTAAGTGAAAGGGGGCGCAGCGGACGCGCCCCGTATTCCGGCCCCGGATGGGCCAGCAAGTAAAAATTCCGTTGTGTTGACGGCGCTTTGACTTGCCCGCTATACTTTCCTGTCTCGGCAGGCCGTCCTTCGGCCTGCCTTCGTTTTCACGCATCCAGGCCCGACGGCCTCAATCAGAAGAATCTACCTGATGGCGACGATCAACCAGCTGGTCCGCAAGCCGCGGCAGGCGACCACCTACAAGAGCGCCTCTCCGGCGCTTGACAAGTGCCCGCAGCGCCGTGGCGTCTGCACGCGCGTGTACACCACCACCCCGAAGAAGCCGAACTCGGCCCTGCGTAAGGTCGCCAAGGTGCGCCTGACCAACCAGGAAGAGGTCATCAGCTACATCGGCGGCGAAGGCCACAACCTGCAGGAGCACTCCGTGGTCCTGATCCGCGGCGGTCGCGTCAAGGATCTGCCGGGCGTGCGCTACCACACCGTGCGCGGTTCGCTCGATGCCGCCGGCGTCGCCAAGCGTCGCCAGGGTCGTTCCAAGTACGGCGCCAAGCGTCCGAAGAAGAGCTAAGGGAAGCACACATGTCACGTAAAGGTAATACGCCGCAGCGCGCCGTTCTCCCGGATCCCAAGCACGGGAGCGAAACCATCGCCCGCTTCATCAACATGGTGATGCTGAGCGGCAAGAAGTCGGTCGCCGAAAAGATCGTGTACGGCGCGATGGACGTCATCGGCGAGAAGAACCCCAATGCGGTCGAGCTGGTGCAGAAGGCGCTGGACAACGTCGCTCCGGCGGTCGAAGTCAAGTCGCGCCGCGTCGGCGGTGCCACCTACCAGGTGCCGGTCGAGGTGCGTTCCTCCCGTCGCATGGCGCTGGCGATGCGCTGGCTGATCGACTCGGCGCGCAAGCGCGGCGAGAACTCGATGCCGCGCAAGCTGGCGGCCGAGCTGGTCGACGCCTCGGAAAACCGTGGTGGCGCCATCAAGAAGCGTGAAGAGACTCACCGCATGGCGGAAGCGAACAAGGCGTTCGCGCACTACCGCTGGTGACCTTCCGGGCCTTGGAAACGGGGCCCGTCAGCACTATCTAGAAGTGCTGCTAGCTGCGCCGTCGCGCGCGGCACAAATCCGAAGGCCGCCGCAAGGCGGCGTTCGGCCATCCGAAATCCAAGAAATTTGAGAGGCTCCCTGTGGCCCGTACCACTCCCATCGAGCGTTACCGCAACTTCGGCATCATGGCCCACATCGATGCCGGCAAGACCACCACCTCCGAACGCATCCTGTTCTACACCGGCGTCAGCCACAAGATCGGCGAGGTGCATGACGGTGCCGCGACGATGGACTGGATGGAGCAGGAGCAGGAGCGTGGCATCACCATCACTTCCGCGGCCACCACGGCGTTCTGGAGCGGCATGGACAAGTCGCTGCCGCAGCACCGCTTCAACATCATCGATACCCCCGGGCACGTCGACTTCACCATCGAAGTCGAGCGTTCGCTGCGCGTGCTCGATGGCGCGGTGTTCGTGCTGTGTGCGGTCGGTGGCGTGCAGCCGCAGTCCGAGACCGTGTGGCGCCAGGCCAACAAGTACGCGGTGCCGCGCCTTGCGTTCGTCAACAAGATGGACCGCACCGGCGCCAACTTCGACAAGGTGGTCGAGCAGCTGAAGTCGCGCCTGGGTGCGTACCCGGTGCCAATGCAGGTGCCGATCGGTGCCGAAGACGGCTTCGAGGGCGTGGTCGACCTGATCAAGATGAAGGCGGTCCATTGGGATACCGCTTCGCAGGGCACCGTGTTCGAGTACCGTGAGATCCCCGCGCACCTGGCCGACAAGGCCACCGAAGCGCGTGCGTTCATGGTCGAGGCCGCCGCCGAAGCCAACGAAGACCTGATGGACAAGTACCTCAACGAGGGCGACCTGTCCGAGGCCGAGATCGTCAATGGCCTGCGCGAGCGCACCCTGAAGGTGGAAGTGGTGCCGGTGTACTGCGGTACCGCGTTCAAGAACAAGGGCGTGCAGGCGATGCTCGACGGCGTGATCCAGCTGCTGCCGTCGCCCAGCGATCGTCCGCCGGTCAAGGGCATCGACGAGGACGACAAGGAAGACAGCCGTCCGGCCACCGACACCGCGCCGTTCTCGGCGCTGGCGTTCAAGATCATGACCGACCCGTTCGTCGGCTCGCTGACCTTCTTCCGCGTCTACTCCGGCACGCTGAACTCCGGCGACCAGGTGTACAACCCGGTCAAGTCGAAGAAGGAGCGCGTGGGTCGCATCCTGCAGATGCACTCCAACAACCGCGAAGAGATCAAGGAAGTGCGCGCGGGCGACATCGCCGCGGCGGTGGGCCTGAAGGACGTCACCACCGGCGACACGCTGTGCGCGCAGGACAACATCATCATCCTGGAGCGCATGGTGTTCCCGGAGCCGGTGATCTCGATGGCGGTCGAGCCGAAGACCAAGTCGGACCAGGAAAAGATGGGCATCGCGCTGAGCCGTCTGGCGCAGGAAGATCCCTCGTTCCGCGTCAACACCGACGAGGAATCCGGCCAGACCATCATCCGCGGCATGGGCGAGTTGCACCTGGAAATCATGGTCGACCGCATGAAGCGCGAGTTCAACGTCGAAGCTAACGTCGGCAAGCCGCAGGTGGCCTACCGCGAGACCATCCGCAAGGCGGTCAAGCAGGAAGGCAAGTTCGTGCGTCAGTCCGGCGGTAAGGGCCAGTACGGTCATGTCGTGCTCGAGATCGAGCCGCAGGAGCGTGGCCTGGGCTACACCTTCGAGAACGCGATCGTCGGCGGCGTGGTGCCGAAGGAATACATCCCGGCGGTGGACAAGGGCATCCAGGAAGCGGTGGCCAACGGCGTGATGGCCGGCTACCCGATCGTGGACGTCAAGGTGCGCCTGATCGACGGTTCGTACCATGACGTCGACTCCTCGGAAATGGCGTTCAAGATCGCCGGCTCGATGGGCTTCAAGGAAGGCTTCAACAAGGCCAACCCGGTGCTGCTGGAGCCGATCATGAAGGTCGAGGTGGTGACGCCGGAAGACTACCTGGGCGATGTGATGGGCGACGTCAGCCGTCGTCGCGGCATCCTGCAGGGCCAGGACGACAGCCCGTCGGGCAAGGTGATCAACGCGATGGTGCCGCTGGGCGAAATGTTCGGCTACGCCACCACGCTGCGCTCGATGTCGCAGGGTCGCGCCACCTTCTCGATGGAGTTCGACCACTACGCTGAAGCGCCGGCCAACATCGCCGAAGCGGTCATCAAGAAGAGCTGAGATTAGAGCGACGGGATGCGTGCGGCGGACCAGGTCCGCGCCGCATCCCGCTCTCTGTTCCCCCAATACGAATCACGAGGTAGAGAGACATGGCAAAGGGTAAGTTCGAGCGCACCAAGCCGCACGTCAACGTCGGCACCATCGGTCACGTCGACCACGGCAAGACCACGCTGACCGCGGCGCTGACCAAGATCGGCGCAGAGCGCTTCGGCGGCGAGTTCAAGGCGTACGACGCGATCGACGCGGCGCCGGAAGAGAAGGCGCGCGGCATCACGATCTCGACCGCCCACGTGGAATACGAATCCCCGACGCGCCACTACGCGCACGTGGATTGCCCGGGTCACGCGGACTACGTCAAGAACATGATCACCGGTGCGGCGCAGATGGACGGCGCGATCCTGGTGTGCTCGGCCGCTGACGGCCCGATGCCGCAGACCCGCGAGCACATCCTGCTGTCGCGTCAGGTCGGCGTGCCGCACATCGTGGTGTTCCTGAACAAGGCCGACATGGTCGACGACGCCGAACTGCTCGAGCTGGTCGAGATGGAAGTGCGCGAGCTGCTGAGCAAGTACGACTTCCCGGGCGACGACACCCCGATCATCCACGGTTCGGCCCGCCTGGCGCTGGAAGGCGACCAGAGCGAGATCGGCGTGCCGGCGATCCTGAAGCTGGTGGACGCGCTGGACTCGTTCATCCCGGAGCCGCAGCGCGACGTGGACAAGCCGTTCCTGATGCCGGTGGAAGACGTGTTCTCGATCTCGGGCCGCGGCACCGTGGTGACCGGCCGTATCGAGCGCGGCATCATCAAGGTGGGCGACGAAATCGAAATCGTCGGCATCCGTGCGACGCAGAAGACCACCGTGACCGGCGTGGAAATGTTCCGCAAGCTGCTGGACCAGGGCCAGGCGGGCGACAACGCGGGCCTGCTGCTGCGCGGCACCAAGCGTGACGACGTGGAGCGCGGCCAGGTGCTGTGCAAGCCGGGTTCGATCAAGCCGCACACCGACTTCGAAGCCGAAGTGTACGTGCTGTCGAAGGACGAGGGCGGCCGTCACACCCCGTTCTTCAAGGGTTACCGTCCGCAGTTCTACTTCCGCACCACCGATATCACTGGCGCGTGCCAGCTGCCGGAAGGCGTGGAGATGGTGATGCCGGGCGACAACGTCAAGATGGTGGTGACGCTGATCAACCCGGTGGCGATGGACGAAGGCCTGCGCTTCGCGATCCGCGAAGGTGGCCGGACCGTCGGCGCCGGCGTGGTGGCCAAGATCATCAAGTAATGCCCTCCGGCGGCCAAGGCCGCCGGTTGGATTCGCCAGCGACTGCGGTCGTCGGCATCGCGAAGGGTCGGCGCAAGCCGGCCCTTCGTCGTTTCCGGGCATGCGAACGTTCTGGCGATTTGTTGCCGCGAGGTGTTGCGGAGGCGTGAAGTCGTCGCTATAATGCGCGGCTCGGCGTTCCTGGGTAGGGCGCCGGTAAGACAGCGAAAAGAGAGGCAGGACGCCGCTCGTGTTCGCAGGACCGGGAAGGTCGCGTCGCATGGAGCACTCAACAACCCCGGGTTGTTGACGCTGCTCTAGCTGCGCATTATACTTTTCCGTCTGGGCAGGCCGGGTCGACTGGTCTGCCCCAGTTTTTGGGGCGGAAGGAATGCCCCCGTCGAGCCGGATGCTCTGCGGTACGACTATCAGGAAACAACCGGGGCAGGTATCCCAGAGGCCTTGCCCGTCGCTCTTTTAACGAAGGAACCCACCGTCATGGCGGACCAAAAGATCCGGATTCGGCTGAAGGCGTTCGATCATCGTTTGATCGACCGTTCGGCCAGCGAGATCGTCGAGACGGCCAAGCGGACCGGCGCGCAAGTGCGTGGCCCGATCCCGCTGCCGACCAAGATCGAACGCTACACCATCCTCGTTTCCCCGCACGTCGACAAGGACGCGCGTGACCAGTACGAGACCCGCACGCACAAGCGCGTGCTCGACATCGTCGACCCCAACGACAAGACCGTGGACGCGCTGATGAAGCTCGAGCTCGCGGCTGGCGTCGATGTCCAGATCAAGTTGACCTGAGGACTACGACCATGACGAAGAAGTATTCGTTGGGCTTCGTGGGCCGCAAGGCCGGCATGAGCCGCGTCTTCACCGAAGACGGCCGCTCCATCCCGGTCACCCTGATCGAAGCGACCCCGAACCGCATCACCCAGCTCAAGACCGTCGAAGCCGACGGCTACAGCGCCGTGCAGATCACCGTGGGCGCCCGTCGCGCCGCGCTGGTCAACAAGCCGGCGTCCGGCCATTTCGCCAAGGCGAAGGTCGAAGCGGGTCGCGGCCTGTGGGAGTTCCGCGTCGAGGACGCGCAGCTGGGCGAGTTCGCCGTCGGCGGCGAAATCAAGGCGGACATCTTCGCCGTCGGCCAGAAGGTCGACGTCCAGGGCGTCACCAAGGGTAAGGGCTTCCAGGGCACCATCAAGCGGCACAACTTCCGCATGGGCGATGCCACCCACGGTAACTCGCTGTCGCATCGCGCGCCGGGTTCGCTGGGTCAGCGCCAGACCCCGGGTCGCGTTTTCCCGGGCAAGAAGATGTCCGGCCACATGGGCGCGGTGCAGCAGAGCACGCAGAATCTGGAAGTGGTCAAGGTCGACGTCGAGCGTGGCCTGATCGCCATTCGCGGCGCTGTGCCTGGCGCTGCCGGTGGCGACGTGATCGTGCGTCCGGCTAGCAAGGCATAAGGAGAGATGACGATGGAACTCGTTATCACGGGTAGCAACAACAAGGTCTCGGTCTCCGACGCCGTGTTCGGCCGCGATTTCAGCGAGGATCTGGTTCACCAGGTCGTCGTCGCTTATCGCAACGCCGGCCGCGCCGGCACCAAGGCGCAGAAGACGCGTTCGGAAGTCAACGGCACCACCAAGAAGTCGAAGAAGCAGAAGGGCGGTGGCGCTCGCCACGGCGCGCTGACCGCTCCGATCTTCGTTGGCGGTGGCGTGACCTTCGCGGCCAAGCCGCGCAGCTTCGAGCAGAAGGTCAACCGCAAGATGTACCGCGCGGCCATCTGCGCGATCCTCTCGGAACTGAACCGCCAGGGCCGCCTGATGGTCGTCGACGCGTTCGACGTCGAGGCCAGCAAGACCAAGGGCCTGATCGAGAAGCTGAAGGGTCTGGAAGTGGGCAAGCGCCCGCTGATCGTGACCGAAGAAGCGTCCGAGCATCTGTACCTGTCCGCCCGCAACCTTCCCTACGTGGAAGTGCGCGACGTGCAGGGCCTGGATCCGGTGTCGCTGGTCGGGGCCGATACGGTCGTGATCACCGCCGATGCGGTCAAGAAGGTCGAGGAGTGGCTGGCATGAGCAGCAACGAAAAAATCTTCAGCGTGCTGCGCGCTCCGCGTGTCTCCGAAAAGACCGCGCGCCTGCAGGAACTCTCCAATCAGTACGTCTTCGAGATTTCGAACGAAGCCACCAAGGCCGATGTCAAGGCCGCGGTCGAGCAGCTGTTCGACGTCAAGGTCGAGTCGGTCAACGTGTTGAACGTCAAGGGCAAGAACAAGTCCTTCCGTTCGCGCAGCGGTCGTCGCGGCGATTGGCGCAAGGCGTACGTGCGTCTGGCCGAAGGCCAGTCCATCGACGTAACGGCCAAGGCCTGAGGTACATCCCATGCCATTGATGAAATTCAAGCCCACCTCCGCAGGCCGTCGTTCGGCCGTGCGCGTGGTCACGCCCGATCTGCACAAGGGCGCCCCGCACGCTGCACTGGTGGAAAAGCAGAGCAAGTCCGGTGGTCGTAACCACCACGGCCGCATCACCACCCGCCACGTCGGCGGTGGTCACAAGCAGCACTACCGCGTCATCGACTTCAAGCGCAACAAGGAAGGTATCCCGGCGCGCGTGGAGCGGATCGAATACGATCCCAACCGCACCGCCCATATCGCCCTGCTGTGCTACGCCGACGGCGAGCGCCGCTACATCATCGCGCCGAAGGGCCTGAAGGCCGGCGACCAGGTGATCGCGGGTTCGGATGCGCCGATCAAGACCGGCAACACCCTGCCGCTGCGCAACATCCCGGTCGGTACCACCGTCCACGGGATCGAGCTGAAGCCGGGCAAGGGCGCGCAGATCGCGCGTGCCGCCGGCGCCGCGGTACAGCTGGTCGCGCGTGAAGGCATCTACGCCACCCTGCGTCTGCGCTCCGGCGAGATGCGCAAGGTGCCGGCCGAGTGCCGCGCCACCATCGGCGAAGTCGGCAACGACGAGCACAACCTCGAGAAGCTGGGCAAGGCGGGCGCGAAGCGCTGGCGCGGCGTGCGTCCGACCGTTCGCGGTGCGGCCATGAACCCGGTCGACCACCCGCACGGTGGTGGTGAGGCGAAGGCCGGTCAGGGTAATCCGCATCCGGTCACCCCGTGGGGTGTCCCGACCAAGGGTTACAAGACGCGCCATAACAAGCGCACCGAACAATTCATCGTCCGCGATCGTAGGGGCTAATCGACCATGGCACGTTCACTCAAGAAGGGCCCGTTCGTCGATCACCACCTCGTCAAGAAGGTGGAGGCCGCGGCCGGCAGCAAGCGTCCGATCAAGACCTGGTCGCGACGTTCGATGATCCTGCCGGAGATGGTGGGTTTCACCATCGCCGTGCATAACGGCAAGAACCACGTTCCGGTGCTGGTCAACGAGAACATGGTCGGCCACAAGCTCGGCGAATTTGCCGTCACCCGGACCTTCAAGGGTCACGGTGGCGACAAGAAGTCGAGCCGGTAAGGAGAGATGACGATGGAAGCGAAAGCAATCCTGCGCACCGCGCGCATCTCCCCGCAGAAGGCCCGCCTGGTCGCTGACCAGGTGCGCGGTCTTTCCGCCGAGCGGGCGGTCAACCTGCTGAAGTTCTCGGACAAGAAGGCTGCCCACCTGATCAAGAAGGTGGTGGAGTCGGCGATCGCCAATGCCGAGAACAACCAGGGCGCGGATGTCGACGAGCTGAAGGTCAAGACCATCACGGTTGATGAAGGTCCGACCCTGAAGCGTTTCATGGCGCGGGCGAAAGGCCGCGGTACCCGCATCCTCAAGCGCACCAGCCACATCACTGTGGTTGTGGGCGCCGCCAAGTAAGCGGAAAGGAAAAGACGATGGGTCATAAAGTTCATCCGATCGGAATCCGCCTGGGTATCGCCAAGGACTGGAATTCCAAGTGGTACGCCAACAAGGGCGAGTTCGCCGGTTACCTGGCGGCCGACCTCAAGGTCCGCGAAATGCTGCGCAAGAAGCTGGCGCAGGCGGGCATCAGCAAGATCCTGATCGAGCGTCCGGCCAAGACCGCGCGCGTGACGATCCACACCGCCCGCCCGGGCGTGGTGATCGGCAAGCGCGGTGAGGACATCGAGAAGCTGCGCAAGGAAGTGAGCGAGATGATGGGCGTCCCCGCCCACATCAACGTCACCGAAGTGCGCAAGCCGGAGCTGGACGCGCAGCTGGTCGCCGAGTCGATCGCGCAGCAGCTGGAGCGTCGCATCATGTTCCGCCGCGCGATGAAGCGCTCGGTCGGCAACGCGATGCGCCTGGGTGCCCTGGGCATCAAGGTCAACGTCGCCGGCCGTCTGAACGGTGCGGAAATCGCCCGTTCCGAGTGGTACCGCGAAGGCCGCGTGCCGCTGCACACGCTGCGTGCCGACATCGACTACGGCTTCGCTGAAGCCAAGACGACCTACGGCATCATCGGCATCAAGGTCTGGATCTACAAGGGCGAGATCTTCGATTTCTCCCAGGTTGGCCAGGAAAAGCAGGACGATTCCCCGCGCAACGATCGTAATGATCGCGGCGACCGTGGCGACCGTCCGTCGCGTCCGGCCCGTGAAGCGAGGTAACGGCAATGTTGCAACCCAAGCGAACCAAATACCGCAAGATGCACAAGGGTCGTAACGACGGCCTGGCGTGGAGCGGAAACGCCGTCAGCTTCGGCGAGTACGGGCTGAAGGCCACGGCGCACGGTCAGCTGACCGCGCGCCAGATTGAAGCGGCGCGCCGCTCGATCAGTCGCTACGTCAAGCGCGGCGGCAAGATGTGGATCCGCGTGTTCCCGGACAAGCCGATCACCAAGAAGCCGATCGAAGTGCGAATGGGCTCCGGTAAGGGTAACGTCGAGTACTGGGTCGCGCAGATCCAGCCCGGTCGCATGATCTATGAAATCGAAGGTGTCGGCGAAGATGTCGCGCGCGAGGCGTTCCGCCTGGCCGCTGCCAAGCTTTCGGTGACCACCACCTTCGTGACCCGGACGGTACGCTGATGGACATCAAACAACTCCGCGAGAAGTCGGCCGACGATCTGAAGGCCCACCTGACCGATCTGCGCAAGGAGCAGTTCGCCCTGCGCATGCAGCAGGTCACCGGGCAGCTGCCGAAGACTCACGAAACCCGCCGGGTGCGCCGCGAGATCGCTCGCGTCAAGCACCTGCTCGGCAGCACGAAGTAAGGATGGCCGCGATGAGCGACAATAACGAAAGCAAGACGCTGCGCACGGTCGAAGGCCGTGTGGTCAGCAACAAGATGGACAAGACCGTCACCGTGCTGGTGGAGCGTCAGGTCAAGCATGCGCTGTACGGCAAGTACATCAAGCGCTCGACCAAGCTCCACGCCCACGATGCCGACAACGCCTGCAACGAAGGCGATGTCGTGCGCGTGACCGAGATTGCGCCGATGTCCAAGACCAAGAACTGGCGGGTGGTGGAAATCGTCACCCGCGCGGCCGAATAAGGGAGATCTGAATCATGATCCAGATGCAGAGCTACCTCGACGTCGCCGACAATTCCGGTGCCAAGGAAGTGATGTGCATCAAGGTGCTGGGCGGCTCCAAGCGCCGCTACGCGCACATTGGCGACATCATCAAGGTCACCGTCAAGGACGCGATCCCGCGCGGCAAGGTCAAGAAGGGCGAAGTCTACGACGCCGTCGTCGTGCGTACCCGCAAGGGTGTGCGTCGTCCGGACGGTTCGTTGATCCGCTTCGACGGCAACGCCGCGGTGTTGCTCAACAACAAGCAGGAGCCGATCGGCACGCGCATCTTCGGGCCTGTTACCCGCGAGCTGCGTTCCGAGAAGTTCATGAAGATCGTCTCGCTCGCTCCCGAAGTGCTGTGAGCGGAGGACATACACATGGCTAACCGTATCAAGAAGGGCGACCAGGTCGTCGTCACCACCGGCAAGGACAAGGGCAAGCAGGGCGAAGTCGTCCGCGTCGACGGCGACCGCGTGGTCGTCTCCAACGCGAACATCGTCAAGCGCCACACCAAGCCGAACCCGCAGGCGGGCGTCGCCGGCGGCGTGGTCGAGCGCGAAGCGTCGATCCATATTTCCAACGTGGCGATCGTCAACCCGGCGACGGGCAAGGGCGAGCGCGTTGGCTTCAAGGTGCTGGAGGATGGACGCAAACTGCGTGTGTTCCGCTCCAGCGGTGAGGCGCTCGACGCCTGAGGAATGACACAATGACTTCCCGTCTCGAAAAGATCTACAAGGAAGAAGTGGTACCGGCTCTGATGAAGAAGTTCGGTTACACCAATCCGATGGAAGTGCCGAAGCTGGTCAAGGTCACGCTGAACATGGGCGTGGGCGAGGCGGCGACGAACAAGAAGATCCTGGAAAACGCCGTCGCCGACATGGCCAAGGTCTCCGGCCAGAAGCCGGTGGTGACCAAGTCGCGCATCTCGGTGGCGTCGTTCAAGATCCGCGATGGCTGGCCGATCGGCTGCAAGACCACGCTGCGTCGCGCCAAGATGTACGAGTTCCTGGACCGCCTGATCAACATCTCGCTGCCGCGCGTGCGCGACTTCCGCGGTGTCTCGGGGCGTTCGTTCGACGGCCGCGGCAACTTCAACATGGGCGTGAAGGAGCAGATCATCTTCCCGGAAATCGACTTCGACGCCGTCGATGCGATCCGCGGTATGGATATCGCCATCACCACCACCGCCAAGACCGACGCCGAAGCCAAGGCGCTGCTCGAAGCGTTCAAGTTCCCGTTCCGTAACTGATTGACGCCGGGATTCGGGATTCGGGATTCGGGATGGAAGGGCGCATGCCCGCCACCCCGGGTTCCGCAAATCTCAAATCCCCAATCTCGAATCCCGAGGATTTACAGATGGCAAAGACCTCCATGGTCAACCGCGACATCAAGCGCAAGAAGCTGGCGAAGAAGTTCGCCGACAAGCGTGATGCGCTGAAGAAGATCATCGCCTCCGGCACCGCCTCGTACGACGAGAAGGCCGAGGCCGTGACCAAGCTGCAGAAGCTGCCGCGCGATTCGTCGCCGAGCCGCCAGCGTACCCGTTGCGAACTGTCCGGCCGCCCGCGTGGCGTGTACAGCAAGTTCGGTCTGGGCCGCAACATGCTGCGCAAGGCGACCATGAACGGCGACGTTCCGGGTCTGCGCAAGGCCAGCTGGTAATTCCAGCGGCGCCGGTCCCGTTCGCGGGGCCGGGCAGGGCGGTCTGACCGCCCGCGTGTCGTTCAGACAATGAGTCCGACGCAAGTCGGACTTTTTGTCGTATACTCCCGCTCCTTGCCTCGCGGCAGGGACGGGTATGGCAGCCGCCGCGGGTTTCTCCGGCGGTTGCGCGCTTCACCCCCTGCGTCATTCCACCGCTCCACCACACAAGATTTTCGCGAAAGCGGATATCGGTGCACTCAAAGGTAGACACCATGAGCATGACTGATCCCATCGCCGACCTGCTGGTCCGCATCAAGAATGCGGCCGCGGTTGGCAAGCCGACGGTGAAAATGCCGTCCTCCAAGATCAAGGTTGCGATCGCGGAAGTGCTGAAGGCCGAAGGCTACATCAGCGATCTGCGCGTCAACGCGATCGAGAACAACAAGTCCGAACTGGAAATCGTTCTGAAGTATTTCGAAGGCCGCCCGGTCATCGATACGCTCAAGCGCGTTTCGCGTTCGGGTCTGCGCCAGTATCGCGGCAAGACCGAGCTGCCGAAGGTTCTCGGCGGTCTGGGCGTTGCCATCATTTCCACGTCCAAGGGCATCATGACCGATGCGCAGGCCCGTCAGGCCGGCGTCGGTGGCGAAGTCCTGTGCTTCGTGGCCTAAGGGAAGGAGCACTCACATGTCCCGCGTAGCCAAGAAGCCGATCTCCCTCCCGAAGGGCGTCGAACTCACCGTCCAGGCCGATCAGTTCAGCGTCAAGGGCCCGAAGGGCACCTTGTCGCTGGCCAAGCCGGCCGGTGTCGAAATCAAGCAGGAAAACGGTGTCGCCACGCTGTCGGCGAACGATCCGTCGCACATCGCCATCACCGGCACCGTCCGCGCCATCCTGGCGAACATGGTGCAGGGCGTGTCCGCGGGCTTCGAGCGCAAGCTCGAGCTGGTGGGCGTCGGCTACCGCGCCACGATGCAGGGCAAGGACCTGAGCCTGGCGCTCGGTTTCTCGCACCCGATCGTGTTCGTCGCGCCGGAGGGCATCACCCTGACCGCGCCGACGCAGACCGAGATCCTGGTGCAGGGCGCCGACAAGCAGCGCGTCGGCGAAGTCGCCGCCAAGATCCGCGGTTTCCGTCCGCCGGAGCCCTACAAGGGCAAGGGTGTGAAGTACGCCGGTGAAGCCATCATTCGCAAGGAAGCCAAGAAGGCCTAAGCCAGGTTCTTCCGCCAGGAGTCCGGCCTTGCGAGGCCGGGTTCCCCACGAACGCCTCGCTTCCTTCAGCTTCCGTAGGACACAGACATGACCATCAACAAGAACATCGCCCGCCTGCGTCGCGCCAAGTCGACCCGCGCTCACATCCGCGAGCTCGGCGTCGCCCGCCTGTCGGTGCTGCGCACCGGCCAGCACCTGTACGCGCAGGTCTTCACCGCCGACGGTTCCAAGGTGCTCGCCGCGGCGAACACCCTGCAGGCCGACGTCAAGGACGGCCTGAAGAACGGCAAGAACAGCGACGCCGCCGCCAAGGTCGGCAAGCTGATCGCCGAGCGCGCCAAGGCCGCGGGCGTCGAGAAGGTCGCCTTCGACCGCTCGGGCTACCGCTACCACGGCCGCATCAAGGCGCTGGCCGACGCCGCGCGCGAAGGCGGCCTGCAGTTCTGATCCTTGCGGGTGCGGCACTGCCGCGCCCGTCCCGTCGATGCGGGTTGCATCGGACCTTGGCGCGCCTTCTGCGCGCGCCCGGGGAACACGGCTCCAGACCACAACTCCAAGCGGCAACGAAGCCGTAAATCTTTTCCTCTATCAAGGGCATCACAATGGCTGAAGAACAGCGTGCACCGCGGGGTCGTGATCGCGACCGCAACCGCGAAGAGAAAGTCGACGACGGCATGATCGAGAAGCTGGTCGCGGTCAACCGCGTCAGCAAGACGGTCAAGGGCGGTCGCCAGTTCACCTTCACCGCGCTGACCGTGGTCGGCGACGGCAACGGCAAGATCGGCTTCGGTTACGGCAAGGCGCGCGAAGTGCCGGTCGCGATCCAGAAGTCGATGGAGTATGCGCGCAAGGGCATGCTCAACATCGATCTGAACAACGGCACCCTGTGGCACCCGGTGAAGTCCGGCCACGGCGCGGCGCGCGTGTTCATGATGCCGGCCTCGGAAGGTACCGGCGTGATCGCCGGCGGCGCGATGCGCGCCGTGCTGGAAGCGGTGGGCGTGAAGAACGTGCTGGCCAAGGCCGTCGGTTCGCGCAACCCGATCAACCTGGTGCGCGCGACCCTGCGCGGCCTGGAAGACATGCAGTCGCCGTCGCGCATCGCGGCCAAGCGCGGCAAGAAGGTGGAGGATCTGACCCATGGCTAATGAATCCACCAAGACGGTGAAGGTGCGCCTGGTGCGCGGCCTGCGTGGTACCCAGTCGCGTCACCGCCTGTCGGTGCGTGCCCTGGGCCTGAACAAGCTCAACGATGTGCGCGAACTGAAGGACAGCCCGCAAGTGCGCGGCCTGATCAACAAGGTTCAGTACCTCGTCCAGGTTGAGGAGTAATCGACCATGACTTTGCATCTGAATGATCTGAAGCCCGCGCCGGGCGCGCGCACCGAGCGCACCCGCGTCGGTCGCGGCATCGGTTCCGGCCTGGGCAAGACCGCCGGCCGCGGCCACAAGGGTTCGTTCGCGCGCAAGGGCGGCGGCAAGATCAAGGCTGGCTTCGAAGGCGGCCAGACCCCCATGCAGCGCCGTCTGCCGAAGATCGGCTTCCGTTCGAAGATGGCCAAGGACACCGCCGAAGTGCTGTCCTACCAGCTCGACAACCTGCCGGCCGGCGAGATCGATTTCGCTGCGCTGCGCGCCGCGAAGCTGGTCCCGAGCACCGCCAAGAAGGCCAAGGTGGTCCTGAAGGGCGAACTGACCAAGAAGTTCGTGCTGAAGGGTGTCGCCGCGACCGCCGGTGCCAAGGCGGCAATCGAAGCTGCCGGCGGCAGCGTGCAGGAGTAACACGCAGATGGCGCAGGCTGGCATGGGTAATCTCGGCGGCGGGCTCGGCAAGTTCACTGAACTTCGCCAGCGCCTGTTGTTCGTTCTCGGCGCATTGATCGTCTATCGCATCGGCTGCTACGTGCCGGTGCCGGGCGTCAATCCCGAAGCCATGCTTGCGCTGATGCAGGCGCAGGGCGGCGGCATCGTGGACATGTTCAACATGTTTTCGGGCGGCGCCCTGCACCGTTTCAGCATCTTCGCGCTGAACGTGATGCCGTACATCTCGGCATCGATCGTGATCCAGCTGGCCACGCACATCTTTCCGTCGCTGAAGGCGATGCAGAAGGAAGGCGAGTCGGGCCGACGCAAGATCACCCAGTATTCGCGCATCGGCGCGGTGCTGCTGGCGGTGGTGCAGGGCGGCAGTATCGCCCTGGCGCTGCAGAACCAGACCGCACCGGGCGGCGCGCCGGTGGTGTACGCCCCCGGCATGGGCTTCGTGCTCACCGCGGTGATCGCGCTGACCGCCGGCACCATCTTCCTGATGTGGGTCGGCGAGCAGGTGACCGAGCGCGGCATCGGCAACGGCGTCTCGCTGATCATCTTCGCCGGCATCGTCGCCGGGCTGCCGGCAGCGGCGATCCAGACCGTGGAGTCCTTCCGCGACGGCAACCTGAGCTTCATCGCGTTGCTGCTGATCGTGCTGACCATCCTCGCCTTCACCCTGTTCGTGGTGTTCGTCGAGCGCGGACAACGACGGATCACGGTGAACTACGCGCGCCGCCAGGGCGGTCGCAACGCGTACATGAACCAGACCTCGTTCCTGCCGCTGAAGCTCAACATGGCCGGCGTGATCCCGCCGATCTTCGCCTCGAGCATCCTCGCCTTCCCGGCGACGCTGTCGATGTGGTCGGGCCAGGCCGCCTCCAACAGCACCTTCGGCAGTGTGCTGCAGCGCATCGCCAATGCGCTCGGCCCCGGCGAACCGGTGCACATGATCGTATTCGCTGCGCTGATCATCGGCTTCGCGTTCTTCTACACGGCGCTGGTGTTCAACTCGCAGGAAACCGCGGACAACCTGAAGAAGTCCGGCGCGCTGATTCCGGGCATCCGGCCGGGCAAGGCCACCGCCGACTACGTCGACGGCGTGCTGACCCGCCTGACCGCGGCCGGCTCGGTGTACCTGGTGATCGTGTGTCTGCTGCCGGAAGTGATGCGCGCCCAGCTCGGCACCTCGTTCCACTTCGGCGGCACCTCGCTGCTGATCGCGGTCGTGGTGGTGATGGACTTCATCGCGCAGATCCAGGCGCACCTGATGTCGCACCAGTACGAAAGCCTGTTGAAGAAGGCCAACCTCAAGGGTGGCTCGCGCGGCGGCGGTTTTGCCCGCGGTTGATTGCTATACTGTTTGAATCCTTCCGCGAAGACGCCCCCGGTTCCCGGGCGCAGTCTTCCGACTTGAAGGGCGGCCCGTGCAGCGGTCTCGTGCGCGGGTGAGACGTGGTGGTCCTGCGCTGGAGTAGCGCGGGCGGCGGGGCGGAGGTTTCTCCCTGTCAACGACGTCCGGCGCCGGAGCATGGGCACACTCCCCATGCCGGGCTTGCGGAACCTCAGGTTCCGCAGGCTTCCATGTAACCCGAGACCTTGCTAGACTTACAAGTTCACTTTTTGATCCATCCTGCCGGATGGCGCCGTGGTGCGCCGTCGGGCCATCACTCAGTTGGAGAACCGCGTCATGGCGCGTATTGCAGGCGTCAACCTGCCAGCCCAGAAGCACGTCTGGGTCGGGTTGCAAAGCATCTACGGCATCGGCCGTACCCGTTCGAAGAA
Source organism: Xanthomonas sp. 3498 (assembly GCF_014199795.1). Taxonomy (NCBI): domain Bacteria; kingdom Pseudomonadati; phylum Pseudomonadota; class Gammaproteobacteria; order Lysobacterales; family Lysobacteraceae; genus Xanthomonas; species Xanthomonas sp. 3498. The sequence goes on along the minus strand of NZ_JACHOH010000003.1, from coordinate 292,431 downwards.
GGTCTGCGAAGCCGCAGGCGTGACCTCGACCACCAAGATCCGCGACCTGTCCGAGCCGGAAATCGAGCGCCTGCGTCTCGAAGTCGGCAAGTACATCGTCGAAGGCGACCTGCGTCGCGAAATCGGCATCGCCATCAAGCGACTGATGGACCTGGGCTGCTACCGCGGCCTGCGTCACCGTCGTGGCCTGCCCCTGCGCGGTCAGCGCACCCGTACCAACGCCCGCACCCGCAAGGGCCCGCGCAAGGCGATCAGGAAGTAAGGGACCGACATGGCTAAGCCCGCAGCAGCAAAGACCAAGAAGAAGATCAAGCGCGTCGTCACCGACGGTGTCGCCCACGTCCACGCTTCGTTCAACAACACCATCGTGACCATCACCGACCGTCAGGGCAATGCGTTGTCCTGGGCGACCTCCGGTGGCGCCGGTTTCCGCGGTTCGCGCAAGTCCACGCCGTTCGCGGCGCAGGTTGCCGCCGAGAAGGCCGGGCGCGCTGCGCTCGACTACGGCGTGAAGTCGCTGGAAGTGCGCATCAAGGGCCCGGGTCCGGGTCGCGAGTCCGCCGTCCGTTCGTTGAACAACGTCGGATACAAGATCACCAACATCATCGACGTGACGCCGATCCCGCACAACGGGTGCCGTCCGCCGAAGAAGCGTCGCGTCTAAAGGAGCGATAAGAAATGGCTCGTTATATCGGTCCTACCTGTAAGCTCGCGCGCCGCGAAGGCGCCGATCTTTCCCTCAAGAGCCCGGCGCGTGCGCTGGACTCCAAGTGCAAGCTGGAGCAGAAGCCCGGCCAGCACGGCGCGACCGCCCGCAAGGGCAAGCTGTCCGACTACGCCACCCAGCTGCGCGAAAAGCAGAAGGTCAAGCGTATCTACGGCCTGCTGGAGCGTCAGTTCCGCAACTACTACAAGAAGGCCTCGACCAAGAAGGGCAACACCGGCGAGAACCTGCTGCAGCTGCTGGAAACCCGCCTGGACAACGTCGTCTACCGCATGGGCTTCGCCGTCACCCGTCCGGCCGCGCGCCAGCTGGTGTCGCACCGTGGCGTGCTGGTCAACGGCAAGTCGGTGAACCTGGCCTCGTACCAGGTCAAGGCCGGCGACGCGATCGCCCTGTCGGAAAAGGCGCAGAAGCAGCTTCGCGTGCAGGAAGCGCTGACCGTTGCCGAAACGCACGACCTGAACCCGTCGTGGGTCGAGGTCGATTCGAAGAAGTTCAGCGGCATCTTCAAGGCCGTGCCGGACCGTGCGGACCTGCCTGCCGACATCAACGAAGCGCTGATCGTCGAGTTGTATTCGAAGTAATCACATCGGAGAGCCTCCGGTCCACGGAGGCTCGTCAGGAGAACCCGCAACATGACGGTTACCGCCAACCAGGTTCTGCGCCCCCGTGGGCCGCAGATCGAACGCCTTACCGACAACCGCGCCAAGGTCGTGATCGAGCCCTTGGAGCGCGGGTATGGGCATACGCTGGGCAATGCCCTGCGTCGCGTGCTGCTGTCCTCGATTCCCGGCTTCGCGATCACCGAAGTCGAGATCGACGGCGTGCTGCACGAGTACACCACGGTCGAAGGGCTGCAGGAGGACGTGCTGGAAGTCCTGCTGAACCTCAAGGACGTGGCCATCCGCATGCATACCGGTGACAGCGCCACGCTGTCGCTGTCCAAGCAGGGTCCGGGCACGGTCACTGCCGCCGACATCAAGACCGACCACAACGTCGAGATCCTCAACAACGACCACGTGATCTGCCACCTGACCAAGGACACGGCGATCAACATGCGTCTGAAGATCGAGCGTGGCTTCGGCTACCAGCCGGCCGCCGCGCGTCGCCGTCCGGACGAAGAGACCCGCACCATCGGTCGCCTGGTCCTGGACGCCTCGTTCTCGCCGGTGCGCCGCGTCGCCTACGCGGTCGAATCGGCGCGCGTCGAGCAGCGTACCGACCTGGACAAGCTGGTCCTGGACATCGAAACCAACGGCACGATCGATGCCGAGGAAGCCGTGCGCACCGCCGCCGACATCCTCAGCGACCAGCTGTCGGTGTTCGGCGACTTCACCCATCGCGACCGTGGCGCGGCCAAGCCGGCCAGCAACGGCGTGGATCCGGTGCTGCTGCGTCCGATCGACGATCTGGAACTGACCGTGCGTTCGGCCAACTGCCTGAAGGCCGAGAGCATCTACTACATCGGCGATCTGATCCAGAAGACCGAAGTCGAGCTGCTCAAGACTCCGAACCTGGGCAAGAAGTCGCTCACCGAGATCAAGGAAGTGCTGGCCCAGCGTGGCCTGTCGCTCGGCATGAAGCTGGAGAACTGGCCGCCGGCCGGTGTCGCCCAGCACGGCATGCTCGGCTGAGTTTGCGCATCCGGCCGGTGCCGCAAGGCATCGGCCGCATGTCATTCGCGTCATCCGCACCACCACGTCGACGGGTCAAAGCCCGCGGCGTCGCCCGGTCAGGGACGGCCGGCAAGGACCATCCGCAGTCCACTTTCAACGCCACGACGGCGACAGCGATCTCCAACAGTCACACTCTTCCATAGGAATCCCAACCCATGCGTCACCAGAAATCCGGCCGCAAGTTCAGCCGCACCAGCGCCCACCGCGAAGCGATGTTCAAGAACATGGCGGCGTCGCTGATCAAGCACGAGCTGATCAAGACCACCCTGCCGAAGGCCAAGGAACTGCGCCGCGTCGCCGAGCCGCTGATCACCCTGGCCAAGGTCGACAACGTCGCCAACCGCCGCCTGGCGTTCGCCCGCCTGCGTGACAAGGAAGCGGTCGGCACCCTGTTCACCACGCTGGGCCCGCGCTACCAGGCGCGCCCGGGCGGTTACCTGCGCATCCTCAAGTGCGGCTTCCGCGCCGGCGACAATGCGCCGATGGCGTACGTCGAACTGGTCGATCGCCCGGCTGTGGCCGAGGAAGTGGCCGAGTAATCGGTTCGCGTCTGCAGCAGCAAGAAGCCCGGCATGTCCGGGCTTTTTTGTTGTTGGGGCCGGGATTGGGGAGTCGCGATTAGGGATTGGGAGCGCTCGCCGTGCGGGCGAGGGCGACCACCAGCGCATGACACATGGTGATGGGGCGCACGATCGCGGATAATGCGCGGATCGTCGATGCGAGTTCGAGTCCGATGAATCCGTTACGCTGGGGTTTCCGCGCGCAGTTCCTGCTCGGCTTTCTGATCTGCGCCGGCTTGCTGGGCTATGCGATTTTCGTGCAATACCGGCTGGGCATCGAGCCGTGCCCGCTGTGCATCTTCCAGCGCATCGCGTTCGCGGCGCTGGGCGTGCTGTTCCTGCTCGGCGCCCTGCACGGGCCGCGCAGCGCTGGCGGGCGCAAGCTCTACGGCGTCCTGGCGTTCCTGGCCGCGATGGTGGGCGCAGGCATCTCCACCAAGCACGTCTCGGTGCAGCTGTTCCCGGACCCGATGGCGTCCTGCGGCCCGCCGCTGAGCTTCCTGCGCGAGACCATGGGGCCGTTCGAGGTGCTGCGCCGGGTGCTGACCGGCACCGGCGACTGCGGCAACATCGACTGGCGCTTCCTCGGTCTGTCGATGCCGATGTGGTGCCTGATCTGCTTCGTGTTGCTGGCGGTGTTCGCGCTGTATGCGGGCTTCAAGAGCCGGCGGCGCACGCTGATCTGACGGTTCCCCTGCTGTGCGCTGATCGCTCAGCGTTATGGCGCCTGGCGATTGGCGTCAGCGCTGCTTGACGCCGAGATGGGCAGAGCGGACGCACGCCGCCGCGCCACGACGTTGTCCATCCGATTGGGCAACGTCCTGATGTGCTGTCCCCCGATTGGCGATCCGCTCTCTCGCCTGTCTGCCTCAATACGCCGCGCTGGCCTGTGGCAGCGCCTGCGCGCTTGTAGCCTGCGGGACGACCTGGGCCAGGAACGCCGCCACCGGCCTGGCCCACACCGACGGATCGGCCTGGGCGAAGGTCTTGTGGCCATCGTCGCCGAAGGCCGGCAGATCGACGAAGGTCACCGGCGGCGTCGAGCCGGCGCGGTAGGCCGCATACATGCGGTGCGCCAGGTCGCGCCGGAAGAAGTGATCGTTCGCGGCGTACAGCCACAGTTGCGGCAGTGTGTTGGCCGCGCCGAGGGTCTTTTCTGCTGCGACCAGGCGGTCCTCGCCGGCGCAGATGACCTCCTTGCCATTGCTGCCGCGCCCGCCGGCGAAGCTGATGACGCCACGCACGCCCGGCGGCGGCGCATCGGCCAGGGCCACCGCGCCGAGACCGCCGGCGGACTGGCCGACCACCACGATGCGCTGCGGGTCCACGCCGGGAAGGCGTGCGGCGGCGTCGACGATCGCCGTTTCGGCCGCGGCGATCTTGCGCCCGGCGACGACGAAATCGACGTCGTGGCAGTTGCCGGCGCCTTCCAGATAAGTGCCGCTGGAACTGCCGTAGCCAGGCCGTAAGGCCAGCACCACCATGTAGCCGCGGGCGGCGAACCAGCGCGCGGCGCGGGCGAAACCGAGGCGGGTGTCGGCCAGCTTGCGCTTGTCCGCCGGAGTGCCGTGATGGATGACGATCAGCGGAAATGGGCCGGGGCCCGCGGGGCGATGTACGCGGGCGGCGAGATCGTAGTCGACCCCTTGCACGACGACCGGCATTCGGAAGTCGGTGACGCTTTCGGCGTGTGCCGTCGACGGTGCGGCGATGGCGAGAATGGTGGCCGCGCCGATGGTGGCGAACAGGTGTTTGAGCATGCGCGAGACCTGCCTGGACGGGATGCATGGCAACGCGTCGTGGCGGCGGTCCGGAGCACGGGGATGACGTGGTGGGGCGCCTCCCTCGGGCGGGGCGAAGCCACGGCCACGACGCGGCGTGCGGCTTCGCTGTGGTGCCGGACGGGCCGCGGCCCGTCACGTCTTGCGGCGCGAGGCCTGCGGTGCGCCGGGTGGCACGCCGCAGGCGATCGCCGCGCCTGCTCAGAAGTCCTGCTGCAGGCTCAGGTAGACGCCACGGCGCGGCGCCCACTGCGGCGCGAACACGCCGATGCCGCCGCCGTCGCGCAACTGGTAGTGGCGGTCGAGCACGTTGAGCACGGCCAGCTGCGCGTGCAGCGGGTGGCTGCTGGCCAGGGCGAAGTCGTGGCCGGCGCTGAGGTTGAGCTGGAAGTACGCCGGCAGCTCGCCGCCGTTGGGCACGCCGTTGGCGTCGGTGCGCAGGCCGCTGCCGAACAGGTAGTCGGCGCCGACGTGGCTGTCCTCGGCCAGGGCGTAGTTGATGCCGCCGGAGGAGGTCAGCTTCTGGTCGTGGTCCAGGTGGATCCAGTGATCGTTGGCGTAGGCCAGCGCATCCGGGTCGAAGTTGTACAGGCTGGTCATTACCTGCTTGCCCATGGCCTTGCTGTAGGCCGCGTTGAAGTAGGCGTTGATCGGGCCGTTGCTGTAGTCGGCGCTGAACTCTGCGCCGCGAATGCGGCCGTAGCGGTAGTTGAAGGTGGAGTAGACGTAGGCGGCGCCGAACTGGCCTTCGTCCTGCAGGCGGTCGGCCTTGCGGTAGTAGGTGTCCAGGCCGAGGGTCAGGTGGTCGCCGACCATCTGCGAGATGCCCAGGTCGTAGTAGTCGCTGCGCTCGCTCAGCGGCTTGGTCGGGCCGCCCGCCGCCGACTGCTGGTTGGTGGTGCCGTCGTACAGGGCGATGTCGCTGGTGGAGATCAGCTCGGTGGCCGGCGGGGTGAAGTAGCGCGCATAGCCGGCGTGCAGGGTGGTGCTGTCGCTGGCATGCCAGACCACGCCCAGGCGCGGGCTGAGCTGGCCCTCGGTGGTGCCGAAGGCCTTGTAGCGATCGCCGCGCACGCCGTAGTTGATGGTCCAGGCATCGCTCGGCTGCCATTCGTCCTGCAGGTACACCGCGTAGGTGCTGGCGTGGAAGCGGCTGCCGTCGGGGATGAACAGCGGCACGTCGCTGCTCTGGCTGCCGTCGTCGTTGGCCGGGAACACGTAGGCGTTGTTGCTGGCGTTGGCGTGTTCGAAGTTGCCGTACACGCCGTAGCGCAAGGTGTGGGTGCTGCCCCACGGCGTGGAGAAGTCGGCCTGCAGGGTGCTGGCGCGGTTGGCGCGCTGCACCTGCGAAGCGATGCCGTTGAAGATCAGGTCGCCGGCGATGTCCGGGGAGAACGCGACGCTGCTGTAGCGCTGGCCGGCCGACAGCTGGTAGCTGGTGTCGCCGAGCGCGCCCTGCAGCACCAGGGTGCCGAAGCGGGTGTTCTCGCGCTGGTTCTCGTCGAGCTGCGCGGAATCGAAGCTGTTGTTGCCCAGATAGGTGAACGCCGGCGTCTGCCCCGGATTGTTGGGGATCTGGAAGCGGTTGTTGGCGTAGCCGACCAGCAGGCTGAGCCGGGTGTTCTCGTTCAGCAGGTAGCTGAGGTCGGCGAAGCCCTTGCCCTGGTGGGTCTTGTCGTGGATCGGGTTGTCGCTGTCGGTCGGGTTCTCCATGCCGATGCGGTTCTGCAGGTAGTTGCCGCTGGCGAACCAGCTGAAGCGGCCGTCGCTGCCCCACCACGAGGCGTTGGGATTGAGCGTGCCGTAAGAGCCGCCGGTGATGCCGACGCTGCCGCCGTTGCCCAGTTCCACGCCGTTCTTGGTGGTGATGTCGACCACCGCCGCGGTGCGGTCGCCGAACTGCGCCGGCAGCGCGCCGTCGAGCAGGCGGATGTTCTTGATCGTGCGCGGGTCCAGGGTCTGGCCGAAGCCGGAGATGGATTCGGGAATCATCACGCCGTTGATGCGGTACTGCAGATTGGCGTGGTCGCCGCGCACATGGATGCCGCCGTAGGAGTCCTGGACCACGCCCGGCGCCTGCAGCAGCACCTGGTTGAGCGGGGTGGAGGCGCCCAGCGGCAGGCGGGCGATGTCCTCGGCGGTGATCGCGTACTGGCTGCTGCCGATGTCCGGCGACAGCGCGTTGCGCACGGCTTCCAGCTTGGCGGTGACGGTGACCGGATCGAGATCGACGGTCGGTTCGGTGGCAGCGGTGCTGTCGGCGGCAGCGGCGTCTGCGGCGAGGGCGAGGCCGGGGGCGACCAGCAGGACCAGGGCGATGGCGGAGGAGAGGGGGCGACGTGTCATGGCAAGGCGGACCAAAGGGAAAGGAATTGTTACTTAATAACAGTGTGCTTTCGCAAAAACGCCGGCGTAGGCCGGAAGTCATGGTGGCGTCGCGGTGTTGCTTGCCATTCATGTCGCGGCGCTGCCGGCATGACCGGCGTGCGGCGCTATGCGGCGCGCCCCGGCTCTGCGAACATCGCACACTGCCAAGGAGTCCTTTCATGAATCTGTCCGCCGCCGCCGTGTCCGAATCCGCCTCGTCCTCCTGGTCGCCCGCCAGTTGGCGCGAGCGGCCGGCGCTGCAGATGCCGGTGTATCCGGACCCGCAGGCGCTGGAGACCACGCTGACGGAGTTGCGGCAGTTGCCGCCGCTGGTGACGTCCTGGGAGATCTTCGCGCTGAAGAAGCAGCTGGCCGAGGCACAGGAAGGCAAGCGCTTCCTGCTGCAGGGCGGCGATTGCGCGGAGAACTTCAGCGATTGCGAATCCGGCACCATCTCCAATCGGCTCAAGGTGCTGCTGCAGATGAGCCTGGTGCTGGTGCACGGCCTGCGCCTGCCGGTGGTGCGGGTCGGCCGCTACGCCGGGCAGTACGCCAAGCCGCGCTCGGCCGATACCGAGACCCGCGATGGCGTGACCCTGCCCAGCTACCGCGGCGACGTGGTCAACGGCCCGGAGTTCACCGCGCAGGCGCGGGTGCCGGACCCGCGGCGCATGATCACCGCGCACTCGCGTTCGGCGATGACCATGAACTTCGTGCGTGCGCTGATCGACGGCGGGTTCGCCGACCTACACCATCCCGAGTACTGGAACCTGAGCTGGGTCGGTTGCTCGCCGCTGGCCGACGACTACCAGAAGATGGTGTCCTCGATCGGCGATGCGGTGCGTTTCATGGAGACCCTCTCCGGCGCGCAGTTGTACAACCTCAATCGCGTCGATTTCTACACCTCGCACGAGGCCTTGCTGCTGCCCTACGAGGAAGCGCTGACCCGCGAGGTGCCCCGGCAGTGGGGCTGGTTCAACCTCAGCACGCACTATCCGTGGATCGGCATGCGCACCGCGGCGCTGGACGGCGCGCACGTGGAGTATTTCCGCGGCATCCGCAATCCGATCGCGATCAAGGTCGGGCCGTCGGCGCAGCCGGACCAGTTGCTGCGGCTGATCGACGTGCTCAATCCGGAAGACGAGCCGGGCCGGCTGACCTTCATCCACCGCATGGGTGCGGCGCAGATCGCCGAGAAGCTGCCGCCGCTGCTGGACGCGGTGAAGCGCGACGGCCGCCGCGTGCTGTGGGTGTGCGATGCGATGCACGGCAACACCGAGAGCACCAGCAACGGCTACAAGACCCGGCGCTACCAGAACGTCCTGGGCGAGGTGGAGCAGTCGTTCGACATCCACGCCGCGGCCGGCACCCGCCTGGGCGGCGTGCATCTGGAACTGACCGGCGAGGACGTCACCGAGTGCACCGGCGGCGCGCGCGAACTGACCGAGCGCGACCTGGAGCGCGCCTACCGTTCCAGTGTCGACCCTCGCTTGAACTACGAGCAGTCGCTGGAGATCGCGATGGCGATCGTGCGCAAGCAGAACGGGCGCAACGTCGCCACGCCGCTCGCGTAGTCGTTGGCGTCATGCGCCGTCGCGCAGTATGCGCGTCGGTGCTGCGCTGGCGCTGGGCACGGACCTGTGCGGGGCCATTACATCTGCATGCACTGCGCGTGGCGGCGTCTCGCTGCACTGACAACCCGTTTCGCAGAATTGTGCGCTCACGCGCCGACGCCTGCTGCGGCTGCCATTGCCCGGCGCCGCACCGTGCGTGCTCGACATTGCGCTAATCCCCGCACTGCCAGACTGTCGCGACTCCTCCCCCCAACAAAGGAGCGCAACTTGACCCTCGATCTTCACTGGGTGCCCTGGCGTGCCTACACGGTGCCGATCGGCGCCGCATTGATTCTCGGCTTCCTGGCCTGGTGGCTGCTGTTGCGCATCGCCCAGCGCATGCGCGGTCGCGACTACCGGCGTGCGCGCATCGTGCGCGTGGTCAGCGTGCCGGTCGCCTTCCTGCTGCCGATGCTGATGCTCAGCTTCGCGCTCGAATCCACGCCGCTGGACGAGAAGGCGCTGACCGACCTGCAGCACCTGCTGCACATCGGCATGATCGGTTGCGTGACCTGGTTGCTGGTGCGCGGCGTGGCGGCGCTGGAAACGGCGATCCTGCGCAGCCATCCGATCGAGGTGGCGGACAACCTCACCGCGCGCCGCGTGCAGACCCAGACGCGGGTGCTGGCGCGGGTGGTGATGGGCACGATCATCCTGTTGGGCACCTCGATCGTTCTGTTGACCTTCCCGGCGGTGCGGCAGATCGGCACCACCTTGCTGGCCTCGGCCGGCATCATCGGCCTGGTCGCCGGTATCGCCGCCAAGCCGGTGTTCGGCAACCTGATCGCCGGCCTGCAGATCGCGCTGACCCAGCCGATCCGGCTCGACGACGTGGTCATCGTCGAAGGCGAGTGGGGCCGCATCGAGGAGATCGGCAGTTCCTATGTGGTGGTGCGGATCTGGGACGAGCGGCGTATGGTGGTACCGCTGACCTGGTTCATCGAAAACCCGTTCCAGAACTGGACGCGCAGCAGCGCCGACCTGCTCGGGACCGCGTTCCTGTGGCTGGACTACCGCACGCCGATCGCGCAGGTGCGCGCCGAGCTGGAGCGGATCTGCAAGAGCGAGCCGCTATGGGACGGACGGGTCTGCGTGACCCAGGTGACCGATACCAGCGAGCGCACGATCCAGGTGCGCCTGCTGGTCAGCGCGCGCAACTCCGGCGATGCCTTCGACCTGCGCTGCATCGTGCGCGAACGCATGCTGGACTTCCTGGTGCGCGAGCACCCTTACGCCTTGCCGCTGCTGCGCGCCGAAGTGGCGCCGGAGCCGGTGCGGCTGTCACATCCGCCGATACGCGCCAGCGACTCCGATGCGATGCGTTCGCCCGGTGCGGAGGATGGGGCGGGTGCCAGCGCTTCTGCCGTTCAGCGCGGCGCTGGGTAAGCAGCACCGCGCGCACGTTCCCGGCAGAGCACGTCGCCGGGGACGTGCTCTGCCGGCGACGGCTTGGCCTATCCGGCGATCACGTCAGTTGGGTTGCACTTCCCAGAGCTGATTGACGTTGCCCAGGCATTCCCACATCTGCGCGATGGCGCCATTGCGGGTGCCGCCGGCCGAGTCGTCCAGGCATTTGCCGTTCAAGTCGCTGCGGATCTCGCCGCGGATCCGCCAAGCTTGCGCGCTCGTGCCGGTGCAGGCGGCCATGCGCACGACGGTACCGTTCTGGGCCAGGTTTACCGCTTCCAGGCAGTTGCCGCCATAGCCGACGATCGACCCGTTCTTGCCGAGCTGCCAGATCTGGTTCTTGGTGCCGGTGCAGTCCCAGATCTGTACGGGCGTCCCGGTAGTCACGCCGAATTCCGCCACGTCCAGGCAGCGCCCGGTCGAGACCCGGATTTCGCCGGTCGCGGGGATGTACGACCAACGCTGGTTGGCGCCGCCGAGGTTGTCCCAGAGCTGGAGTCGCGCGCCATTGCCGGACCCGGCAGACACGACGTCCAACACCTTGCCGCCGGTGGCGATGAGCGAGGAACTGGTGAAGTGCCAGCCCTGGTTCTCCGTGTTCAGCGATTGATAGAGCTGGATCGGTGCACCATTGGCGCGGCTCACGCCGCTGATGTCGAGGACCTTGTCGGTGCCTTCCCCGCGCAGGCTGCGGCTGCCGCGCTGGAACGACCACTTCTGCTGGCGGAACCCGTTGCAGCTCCAGACCTGGACGGCCGCGGCGTTGCCGGTCGCTCCACCCGCGACATCGAGGCATTTGCCGGAGGGGCCCATGACCTGGCCGGGCGAACTGGAATCATCCAGCGGCACCACGGTCTGCCGGTATTGGACGACGTTGGGCACCGTGGTTAGGAAGGCACGGGCATTGTCGGCCTGGTCCGGCACGCCGCAGGCTTGCCCGTTGCAGGTGGTGATCGACGGCGACGAGTACACCAGAATCTCGCTTTGCCCGTTGATCGCGTAGGCCATCGTGGTGTGGAAGCTGCCCACGTCACTGCGATGGCCGAAATTGAAGCCCGGCTCCTGGCCGGTTTCGTGCTGGTGCCCGGAGCCGAGCAGATGGCCGAACTCGTGGGCGAGGGTGCCACGGGTGCAGTAGTAACCGCCGTCCACGCCGTCGGAGATCACCGCGTATCCCCAGCGCGAATCGGTGCCGCCGGATTGCCAGGCCACACCGCAGCTCTGCTGGGCACCATTGAAGCGTCGCACCAGGCCAACCATGTCGGCGCCAAGGCGATCGCGCGCGTCGTGCAGCGGCACCAGCGCCGCGGCGGTGGCCTGGCTGACCCCGGTGAGTTCGTCGAGGGTGTTGTCGTTCAACGTGTTGTCCGGGTAGCTGACCTGCACGGTCCCGACCAAGCGATAGCGCACATTGATGTTGGCGTTGGCGAAGGACAGGTTCGCCGTCTCCACCAGATTGGTGAGCACGGTGTCGATCGCCGTGATGCCGCCGCGGTAGTCCCGATAGCCGGGCGTATAGCCGAGCAACACGTCGATCGTGTTGGTCGAGGTGCTGCCCGCCTGCGCGTTGACCTGCGCCAGGCTGCTGTACCCGGCGATGTAGCCCTGTGCGGTGTCGCCGGCGGGCAGGTGGATGACCGCATCGGCCAGGCGCCGCCCGTCCGTGCGGCTTCCGGCGGAATGCAGGTCGGCGCTGGCCGCCGCCATGATGTAAGGCTTTCCTTCGATCGTGGTGAGCTGGTAGGTCATGCCATCGATGGTGCCCAGCGACCCGAACACCGCGTCCTTGCCGAAGCTGATGACCGTTTCGTTGCCCAGCGGTTGGCCGTCCGCCCGGCCGACCCAGGTCCAGATGCCGCCCTTGGCGTCGCGCCGGCTCAGGAAGCCGATCCGCAGGTTCTTTCCATCGGGCGTGGGCAACGTCATCGTGCCGTCGACGCTGGCCTTGATGGCATGCGCCTCGCTGACGGTGATCGGGTACAGGGCGAACGCGCCGTCGTGTCCGGTCGGGGTGCGGCTGGTATAGCGGATCAGCGCGCCGCTGTCTTTCGCGTCGAACAAGGCGGCGTGCTGTACGGCGGCCGCTGCCGTGGCGGCCGTGCCATTAGCCAGGGCCGTCGGCTGCTGCCTTGTCCGGTTGGACGCTGTGGTGCCCTTGTCGCCGATCGCACCGCCACAGGCACTCAAGCCCGCGCACAGCAGTGCGGCCACACTCCATCCCATCGCTTCTGCGAACCGCATCGGTGAATCCCCTATACCAGTCTCCGCCATCGGCCGGTTGGCTGCCATGGCACGCGTTCCGGACGCGCCCAAACTACGCCAAAACAGCATCGGCAGGTGCGGTCGATTCTGTAGACGAGTGAACGCTTTAGCGCAGCGAGAATCGCATTGCGTGAAATGCGTCCATGCACAACGTGATGGGAATTAGGGAATCGTGGCGGCTGGTCTGGTATCAGGCAACACCCAGGCGCTGGGCGAATGACGGTGGCGATGCGCCGTGTCGAGCGACACGCTGCGGGAGCGGCGTCCCGCCTCTTGCATCGGGCAATGCAGCTCAGGCCCGAGGATGCCGCCGGCGCCGCACCAGATCGCGGGCCAGGATGCCGACCACGGCGAGGTTGATCGCCAGCACCGCCCAAGAGGCCCAGCCGGGGTGGCGCACGATCGCGTAGACGTCGAACGGCAGGTAGATGGCTGCGGAGATACAGCCCAGCAGCGAGGCCCAGGCCTTGGCGCGCCAGAGGCCCCAGGCCTCGATGATGTGCAACACGCCGTAGGCGAGCATGCCGGCAGCGGCCAGGTGCACCGCGCCGGGGCTGATCATGGTCAGCAGCGAGGGGAGGGCACCGTGGTCCGGATCCAGGCTGAAGCGCACGATCAGCTTGTCCACCCCCGCGCGCAGCGGGGCTGGACCCATCAGTTCCAGCCCCGTGGCCGCCAACACCGCGAGCAGGCCCTTGCCGGCCTCCAGCAGTGCGATCAGGTGCAGGCCCGGATGCGCGTGCGGATCCGGGTTGTACGCCTTGTCGGCGGCCATAGGCGTGCGCTGCCGCTTAGCCTGCGCGACCGGCGCGCTTGCGCTCGTTTTCGGTCAGGTGCTTCTTGCGCAAGCGGATCTCCTTCGGGGTGACTTCGACCAGTTCGTCGTCCTCGATGAAGTCCAGCGCCTGCTCCAGCGTGTACTTGATCGCCGGGGTCAGCTTGATCGCATCGTCCTTGCCCGAGGCGCGCATGTTGGTCAGCGGCTTGGTCTTGATCGCGTTGACGGTCAGGTCGTTGTCCTTGGAGTGGATGCCGACCAGCTGCCCTTCATACACGTTGTCGCCTTCGGCGGCAAACAGGCGGCCGCGCTCTTCCAGCGGGCCAAGCGCGTAGGCGGGGGTGGCGCCCGGCGCGTTGGCGATCATCACGCCGTTCTGGCGCTTGGCGATGGCGCCCTGTTCCTTCGGGCCGTAGTGGTCGAACACGTGGAACAGCAGGCCCGAGCCCTGGGTCAGGGTGCGGAACTCGTTCTGGAAGCCGATCAGGCCGCGCGCCGGGATCATGTAGTCCAGGCGCACGCGACCCTTGCCGTCCGGCTCCATGTTCTTCAGCTGGCCCTTGCGGGTGCCCAGCTTTTCCATCACGCCGCCCTGATGCTGTTCCTCGATGTCCACCACCAGCTGCTCGACCGGCTCCATCAGCTTGCCGTCGATCTCCTTGATGATGACTTCCGGGCGCGACACCGCCAGCTCGAAGCCCTCACGGCGCATGTTCTCGATCAGCACCGACAGGTGCAGCTCGCCGCGGCCGGAGACCAGGAACTTGTCGGCGTCTTCCAGCTGCTGCACCTTCAGCGCCACGTTGTGCACGGTCTCGCGCTCCAGCCGGTCCTTGAGCTGGCGGCTGGTCAGGAACTTGCCGCCGGACAGGTCCTTGTTGCCGGCGAACGGCGAGTTGTTGACCTGGAAGGTCATCGAGATGGTCGGCTCGTCCACGGTCAGCGGCGGCAGCGCCTCGGGGGCCTCCAGCGCGCACACGGTGTCGGAGATGGTCAGCTCCTGGATACCGGAGATGGCGACGATGTCGCCGGCCTGCGCGCTGTCCTGCTCGATGCGCTCCAGGCCCAGGAAGCCCAGCACCTGCAGCACCTTGCCCTGGCGCTTCTTGCCTTCGCGGTCGATCACCGCCACCGGCATGTTCTTCTTCAGCACGCCGCGCTGGATGCGGCCGATGCCGATCACGCCGACGAAGTTGTTGTAGTCCAGCTGGCTGATGCGCATCTGGAACGGGCCGTCCGGGTCCACGTCCGGCTTCGGCGCGTGCCGCATGATCGCTTCGTACAGCGGGGTCATGTCGCCGTCGCGCACGCTGTCGTCAAGCGAGGCGTAGCCGTTCAGCGCCGAGGTGTAGACGATCGGGAAGTCGAGCTGCTCGTTGGTGGCGCCGAGCTTGTCGAACAGGTCGAACACCTGGTCGATCACCCAGTCCGGGCGCGCGCCGGGACGGTCGATCTTGTTGACCACCACGATCGGCTTGAAGCCCATCGCGAACGCCTTCTGGGTCACGAAGCGGGTCTGCGGCATCGGGCCGTCCATCGCGTCGACCAGGATCAGCACGGTGTCCACCATCGACAGCACGCGCTCCACCTCGCCGCCGAAGTCGGCGTGTCCGGGGGTGTCGACGATGTTGATGCGGTTGCCCTGCCAGGTGATGGCGGTGTTCTTGGCCAGGATGGTGATGCCGCGTTCCTTTTCCTGGTCGTTGCTGTCCATCACGCGCTCGGCTAGCACCGTGCGCTCGGACAGGGTGCCGGACTGCTTCAGCAGGCAGTCGACGAGGGTGGTCTTGCCGTGGTCGACGTGGGCGACGATGGCGATATTGCGAAGATTTTCGATGGACATGCGAAAGGGGGCCAGCCGGCGCCAGAAGGAAGGAAAGGAAGCCACCTAGTATACCCGGATCCCGTGGCGCCTGCCGGCGCCCGGCGGCGGCAGGCCGGGCAGGCCCGTTCAGGCGCCGGCGGCGGGCGCGGGCGAAGCCTGAACAAGGCGCCGTGTATCCTATGCGCCCCTCATGACGCCCCCGTTTCCAAGGAATCCCATGTCCCTGATCGCCCATTTCGACACCGCCCGCGGCCCGATCAAGATCGAGCTGTATCCCGACAAGGCCCCGCTGACCGTGGCCAACTTCGTGAACCTGGCCAAGCGCGGCTTCTACGACGGGCTGAACTTCCACCGCGTGATCGCCGACTTCATGATCCAGGGCGGTTGCCCGGAAGGCTCCGGCCGCGGCGGCCCGGGCTATCGCTTCGAGGACGAGACCAACAACGGCGTGCGCCACGACCGCGGCGTGCTGTCCATGGCCAATGCCGGCCCCAGCACCAACGGCAGCCAGTTCTTCATCACCCACACCGCCACCCCGTGGCTGGACGGCAAGCACACCGTGTTCGGCAAGGTGCTCGAGGGCCTGGATGTGGTCGACAGCGTCGCCCAGGGCGACGTGATCAACAAGATCACCATCGAAGGCGACGCCGACGCGGTGCTGGCGGCCAAGGCCGACCGCGTCGCCGAGTGGAACCGCACGCTCGACGCCTGATCCGGCGCTGTCCGCGCGTCCGGTCCTGCGGCCGGGCGCGCAGACCCTGCGTGCTACCATTTCCCGGTTGACTGCCGCACCCGACCGCCGATGACGATGCGCCCCCTTGTGTTGTGCCTGCTGCTGCTCGTGATCGGCGGCGGCGTGCACGCGTGGTGGCGCAGCGCGGCCTCGGCACCGTCGGCCGCACTGGCTGCCGGCGACCCGCGCCTGCTGACCGGCGACGACGGCATCGTCATGCTCGCCGCCGACTGGTGCGGCTACTGCCGCCGGCAACAGGCCGATTTCGCCCGCGCCCAGGTCCGCTACACGGTCCTGGACGTGGAGCAGGAGGCCGGCCGCCAGGCCGCCGCCGCGCTGGGCCTGGAAGGCGTGCCAATCACCGTGATCGGCCAGCACGTGGTCGAAGGCTACGACACCGCCGCCCTGGACCTGCACCTGCAGCCGCTGGGCTATCGCGTCTACTGATCCACCCCACCCACTTTCTTAGCAGAGGAATCCCCCATGAAAGCACCCGTTCGTGTTGCCGTGACCGGCGCCGCCGGCCAGATCGGTTATGCCCTGCTGTTCCGTATCGCCTCCGGCGAAATGCTGGGCAAGGACCAGCCGGTGATCCTGCAGTTGCTGGAACTGCCGATGGAGAAGGCCCAGGCCGCGCTGAAGGGCGTGATGATGGAGCTGGAAGACTGCGCGTTCCCGCTGCTGGCCGACATGGTCGGCACCGACGACGCCGAAGTCGCGTTCAAGGACGCCGACATCGCCCTGCTGGTCGGCGCGCGTCCGCGCGGCCCGGGCATGGAGCGCAAGGACCTGCTGCTGGAGAATGCCAAGATCTTCACCGCGCAGGGCGCGGCGCTGAACAAGGTGGCCAAGCGCGACGTCAAGGTGCTGGTGGTCGGCAACCCGGCCAACACCAACGCCTACATCGCCATGAAGTCGGCGCCGGACCTGAACCCGAAGAACTTCACCGCCATGCTGCGCCTGGACCACAACCGCGCGCTGAGCCAGCTCTCGCTCAAGCTCGGCAAGCCGGTCGGCGGCATCGAGAAGCTGGTGGTGTGGGGCAACCACAGCCCGACCATGTACCCGGACTACCGCTTCGCCACCGCCGACGGCGCCTCCATCGCCGATGCGATCAACGACCAGGAATGGAACGCCGGCACCTTCATCCCGACCGTGGGCAAGCGCGGCGCGGCGATCATCGAAGCGCGCGGCCTGTCCTCGGCCGCCTCGGCCGCCAACGCCGCCATCGACCACGTGCGCGACTGGGTGCTTGGCAGCAACGGCAAGTGGGTGACGATGGGCGTGCCGTCCGACGGCTCCTACGGCATCCCGGAAGGCGTGATCTTCGGTTTCCCGGTCACCACCGAGAACGGCAAGTACACCATCGTCAAGGATCTGCCGATCGACGACTTCAGCCAGAAGTACGTCGACAAGACCCTGGCCGAACTGGAAGAAGAGCGCAGCGGCGTGGCCCACCTGCTGGGCTGATCGCCACCGCGATCGCGTCGTCACGGAACGCCGGGCCCTGCCCGGCGTTTCGCGTTGTGGGAAGACCGACATGATGAATCTGATCCACTGGCGGCTGTTCGTCGCCGTTGTCGAGTGCGGCAGCATCAGCGCAGGCGCCGCGCGCTGCGGCATCACCCAGTCCGGCGCCAGCCAGGCCATCGCGCAGATGGAGCACGTGCTGGGCGCAGCGCTGCTGCTGCGCGAGCGCGGGCGGATCCAGCCGACGCCGTTCGGAGCGCATGCGCTGGAGCATGCGCGGGCGATGCTGGCCGAGCTGGCGCACGTCCAGGCGCTGGCCAGGGCGCAACGTGCGCCCGCCGCGCCGTCGCTGCGGGTAGCCGGGTTCGCCTCGTCGCGGCCCTGGCTGGCGCCGCGCCTGCGCGCGTTCGAGCGGGCGCATCCGGACATGGGCGTGGTCTGGCTGGAAGGCAGCGACGAAGAGGTCGAGGCCTGGCTGGCGGCCGGCAACGTCGACCTGGGCGTGGTGCTGGATCCGGCGCCGGAGCGCGACGCTACGGTGTTCGGCACGGACGAATGGTTGGCGGTGCTGCCGCCGGCGCTGGCGCGTCCGCAGGCGCGCGACATCGCCCTGACGGAGCTGCTGGCGCTGCCGTTCGTACTGGCTACCGGCGGTTGCTGGTTGCATGCGCAGCGCCTGGCCGAGCGTGAGGGACTGACGATCGCCGACCTGCGCCTGCAGGTGCGCGACTGGTCCAGCGCGTGGACCCTGGTGCGCGATGGCGCGGGCGTCAGCCTGCTGCCGGCGTCGGTGCTGCCGGCCGCGCGCGACGGCGTGCAGGTCCTGCCGTTGCAGCCGCGGCTGCAGCGCCGCTTCGCATTGGTCGCCGCTGCGCACGTGGCGCCGGCCGCGCTGCAACTGCGCGGGTTCCTGGACGAAGCCATTAGCAGCGCTACTGGCGCGCCCTGACATTCTTGTTTCTCGACAGGCCCCCGTGCCACGCACACTGCGCGCGCCGACTGTCCGGTGCCCCTGCGAGACCGTTTCGATGCACCTCTATGCCGCTCCTGGCGCCTGTTCCCTGGCGCCGCACATCGTGCTGCGCGAACTGCAGTTGCCGTTCCGGCTGGTGCGGGTGGACAACCGCAGCAAGCGTACTGCCGAGGGCGAGGATTTCCGGGCGATCAATCCCAAGGGTTATGTGGCCGCGCTGCAACTGGACGACGGCCAGGTGCTGACCGAGGGGCCGGCGATCCTGCTGTACCTGGCCGACCGCTGTCCGCAGGCGGCATTGGTGCCACCGGCGGAGGCAAGCGCCTTGCCGCGCTATCGCCTGTACGAGTGGCTGGCCTTCATCAACAGCGAACTGCATGCCGGCAGCGTGCCGCTGTTCGATGCCGGGCTGGCGCCGGAGCGGCGCGCCGCGGTCGCCGCCCGCCTGCTGCAGCGCTATGGCCATGCCGAGACCGCGCTAAGCGCGCGGCCGTACCTGCTCGGCGAGCGCTTCGGCGTGGCCGATGCCTACCTGTTCACCGTACTCGGTTGGCTGCCGCGGTTCGGCCTGTCGCTGGCCGCGCATCCGGCGTTGGCCGCCTATGCGGCGCGCATCGCGCAGCGTCCCAGCGTGGTGGCGGCGCTGGCCGCCGAGCAGGCGCTGGCGCCGTCCTGAGCCGGGGCGGCGCGGTCCGGCCGGGCATGACCTTCGGCGCTCGGCCGCTGCGCGGCGGCCGTGCTACGTTGCCGGGGCCATTCGAAAGGGGGTTTCGATCATGCTCATGCCGTTCCGCTGGGTCGGCGCGCTGGCGCTCGCCAGTGCGTTGCCTGTTGCCGCCCATGCCGCCACCGCCGACAGCGGTTACCGGCAACCGCCCGAGCCGCTGCTGGGCGTGATGCGCGCGCCGCTCAATCCGTCGCCGCGGCTGGACCCGACCGGGCGCACCCTGCTGCTGGTGGAGCGCCAGGCCTACCCGCCGATCGCGCGCGTCGCCGAGCCGTACCTGAAACTGGCCGGGGTGCGCGTGGAGCCGCGTACCCACGCGCGCCACGACATGTCCAACGGCTACGGCATCCGCGCCTGCCTGGACGGCTTCAGCCTGGTCGACGTGGCCAGCGGCAAGCAGACCGCGATCACCCTGCCGGCCGGCGCCTGTCCGGCACAACCGGTGTGGTCGCCGGACGGGCGCCGCTTCGCCTTCAACAACACCGCGGCCGACCGCGTCGAACTGTGGCTGGGCGACGTCGCCACCGGCGCGGTGCGCCGCATCGACGGCGTGCAGCTCAACCCCGTGTTGGGCGGCGAGATCCAGTGGCTGGGCGGCAGCGACACGCTGCTGGTGCGCACGGTGCCGCAGGATCTGGGCGCGGCGCCGGTGAAGGCGGCGGTGCCGCCGGGGCCGGAGGTCAAGGAAGCGATCCGCGGCAAGGGCGAGAGCAGCACCTACGAGGCCCGCGACACCCTGTCCAGTCCCGAGGACGAGGCCCAGTTCACCTACTACGCCACTTCGCAGTTGGTCACCGTGGATGCCGCCAGCGGCAAACTGCGCACGATCGCCAAGCCGGCGGTGTACTCGGTGGTCGACGGCGCGCCGGACGGCCGCCACGTGCGCGTGGAGCGCCTGCAGCGCCCGTATTCCTACGTCACCACCTACGGCCGCTTCGCCCACGACGTGGCGGTGCTGGACCTGGCCGACGGTAGCGAGCGCGTGCTGGCCAACCTGCCGGTGGCCGACCGGGTGCCGGTGCATGGCGTGCCGACCGGGCCGCGTGCCTACGGCTGGCGTTCCAACCAGCCGGCCACCCTGGTCTGGGCCGAGGCGCTGGACGGCGGCGACTGGAAGACGAGCGTTCCTGCCCGCGACAAGCTGCTGACCCTGTCGGCGCCGTTCACCGGCAAGCCGCGCGAACTGGCCAAGGTGACCCAGCGTTACGCCGGCTTGAGCTGGTTCGCGCAGGGTGGGCAGGTGTTGCTGGACGAGTACGACGAGAACCGCCACTGGCGCCGCACCACGCTGTTGGACGCGGACCGCCCCGGCAGCGCCGGACGGGTGCTGTTCGACCTGTCCACCGACGATCTGTACGCCGATCCGGGCACGCCCGAGCTGCGTCGCTTGCCAAACGGCGAGTACGTGCTGCGCGAGGACAACGGCGCGCTGTTCCTGAGCGGACAGGGCGCCACCCCGGCCGGCGACCGGCCGTTCCTGGACCGCTACGAGCTGGCGAGCGGCAAGACCCAGCGCCTGTTCCGCAGCGGCGCCGACGTCGACGAAGCCTTTGCCGGATTCGCCGGCGACGACACCAGCCGCCTGCTGACCTGGCGGCAGTCGCCGAGCGACCCGCCCAACGTGTACCTGCGCACGCTGGGCCAGGCGCAGCCGGCCGCGGGGGCCGGCGAGGCAGTGGTCGCCTCCACCCTGGCACCGGTGACCCGCTTCCCCGACCCGACCCCGGTGGTGCGGCAGATCCAGAAACGTCTGGTGACTTACAAGCGCAAGGACGGGGTGGAACTGTCCTTCACCCTGTACACGCCGCCCGGCTACAAGGAAGGCACGCGGGTGCCGGCGATCCTCTACGCCTATCCGCTGGACTACGCCGATGCCTCCAAGGCCGGCCAGGTCAGCGGCGCCAACGACCGCGACTTCACCCGCCTGCATTCCTACCAACTGTTGCTGCTGGCCGGCTACGCGATCATCGACGATGCCGCGTTCCCGATCGTCGGCGACCCGAAGACCGCCTACGACACCTACCTGCAGCAACTGGTGGAGAATGCACAGGCGGCGGTGGACAAGGCGGTGGCGCTGGGCGTGGTCGACCGCGACCGCATCGGCGTCACCGGGCATAGCCACGGCGCGCTGATGGCGGCCAACCTGCTGGCGCATACCGACCTGTTCCGCGCCGGCGTGGCCACCAGCGGCAGCTACAACAAGACCCTGACCCCGTTCGGCTTCCAGAACGAGCGGCGTTCGTTCTGGGCCGCGCCGGAGGTGTACGCGCAGGCCTCGGCGTTCTTCCACGCCGACAAGATCAACGAGCCGCTGTTGCTGGTGCACGGCATGGACGACGCCAACCCCGGCACCGAGACCACCCAGGCGCCGCGCATGTTCCAGGCCATCCGCGGCCTCGGCGGCACCGCGCGGCTGGTGCTGCTGCCGTTCGAACCGCACTGGTACACCGCGCGCGAGTCCAACGAGGACGTGGTGGCAGAAATGCTGGAGTGGTTCGACCGCTACGTGAAGCAGGCGCCGCCGCGTGCGGCGTCGGCGGCGAGCGCGGCGGTGCAGAAGCAGTAGCTGGGCGGTCCGGGAGCGTACGATGCGATCGATCCTGTTCCTGACGCCGCTGTTCCTGGCGCTCACGGCATGCGATGCCGTCGACACGGTGAAGGATGCGTACGCGCATTCGCGGAAGGTGGCTGCCGACCTGGAAGCGTCGGTCGGCAGCAAGCCCCAGGTCGGCTTCAACTGGAAAAACGGCGCCCTGGACCAGGTCACGGTCAACTTCCAGGGCGTCCCGCACAAGCCGCTGGAGCAGATCGTGCAACTCAGCAAGGCCTCGGTGGTCGCGCGCTTCGAGCAGGCGCCGAAGAATGTGGTGGTGACGTTTACGGTGCCGGGGAAGTAGTGCCGCATCCGGCGATTTGTCCAGCCGACGCCGCGTTGCGGCGCGGCTCGATTCAGGCGTGAGGCAAGGCATGGCCAGACCCTGCTATCCGGGTACAACGATTCCCGTGCGTCGTGGGGACCTGGTCAGGTGGCATGACGACGAACGCCCATCGCAAGTGCTCTTTGTCGTCAGCACTGGCGACTTTCCGCCGGAAGAAGACGTCGCCTCAAGAGAGTGGTTTCGGTCCGAGTTCGGCGAAGGCATCATGATCGACACGCCTGCCGCGGGTTGGGTACTTGAGTCGGAAGACTGTGTGAACATCGTCTTGCTGCGTGCGGTCGATGAGCGCGCCTGACGAAGCTCGTTCGAGCCGATGCTGTTTCGCAGCACTCGTGGATCGTGGCTAAGGAGTTCTGCATGCATCACGCTGATGACGCGGTTGAGATCGAGCGCCTTGTAAACGTGTTGGTTGCAGAAGGGTACTTCGCATATTGCAGGTGGGATGGCACGGTGCCGCTCTTGTTCGCTCTCGGCGAAAAGAAGACGCACTCTGTGGACGTGCGGCGTCGCGGCGAGCAGGTGACAGTGCATTACTGGTTCGGATATCCCGACGACGATTTCATTCGCGAAGAACGGTTCCAGAGCTTCGCTGAGACGATAGCGCCGATGAGGGCTTGGCTCGCCAAGGACACCTCGAGCTGACGCGGCGTCGCAGCAGTTTTTCGTTGAAAGGTGCGATAGCGCGTGCTGCACCGAGGCCGGATCCGCGTTCTCCGTCTAGGCCCCTTCGACCAAGGTCGGAACGACGCCCTCCCCGCCAAAGGACTATGCTCGGAGCCGGCGCACCGGCCTTGGGAGGGGCGGCATGGACTACGCGACGCTGTACCGACGTTCGATCGAGCAACCCGAGGAATTCTGGGCCGAGCAGGCCCAGGCGATCCACTGGGAGCGGCCGCCGCAGGCGATCCTGGAGTACGACACGCCGCCGTTCCGGCGCTGGTTCGTCGGCGGGCTGACCAACCTGTGCCACAACGCGGTGGACCGGCACCTGCCCGCGCGCGCCGCGCAGTTGGCGCTGGTCGCGGTGTCCAGCGAAACCGGGCAGACCCAGGAGATCACCTACGCGCAGCTGCACCGCGAGGTCAACGCCTTCGCCGCGGTGCTGCAGCGGCTGGACGTGCAGCGCGGCGACCGCGTGGTCATCTACATGCCGAACATGGCCGAGGCGGTTTACGCGATGCTGGCTTGCGCGCGCATCGGCGCGGTGCACTCGGTGGTGTTCGGCGGCTTCGCCGCGCACAACCTGGCGCTGCGCATCGACGATGCGAGGCCCAAGCTGTTGATCGCCGCCGATGCCGGCAGCCGCGGCGGCAAGCGCATCCCCTACAAGCCGCTGGTCGATGCCGCGTGCGCCGAAGCCAGTGCGCCGCCACCGACGGTGCTGATCGTCTCGCGTGGGCTGGATCCGGCGCAGCCGCGCGTACCCGGGCGCGACGTCGACTATGCCGCGCTGCGCGCCGAGGTC
Organism: Xanthomonas sp. 3498; assembly: GCF_014199795.1. Lineage (NCBI taxonomy): Bacteria > Pseudomonadati > Pseudomonadota > Gammaproteobacteria > Lysobacterales > Lysobacteraceae > Xanthomonas > Xanthomonas sp. 3498. The sequence continues at coordinate 269,131 of NZ_JACHOH010000003.1, read as the reverse complement.
GGCGATACGCAGGTACCCGTGGTGTGGCTGGAATCCAACGAGCCCAGCTACCTGCTGTACACCTCCGGCACCACCGGCAAACCCAAGGGCGTGCAGCGCGACGTCGGCGGTCATGCGGTGGCGCTGGCACTGTCGATGCGCACGGTGTTCGACTGCGGCCCCGGACAGACCATGTTCTCCACCTCCGATGTGGGCTGGGCGGTGGGGCACTCGTACAACGTGTACGGCCCGCTGATCGTCGGCGCGACCTCGCTGCTGTACGAAGGCCTGCCGGTGCAACCGGATCCGGGTGTGTGGTGGGCGCTGTGCGAGAAGTACCGCGTGCGCACCATGTTCTCCTCGCCGACCGCGATCCGTGTGCTCAAGAAGCACCCGGCGCGCTACCTGCGCGAGCGCGACCTGAGCGCGCTGCGCTATCTGTTCCTGGCCGGCGAGCCGCTGGACGAGCCGACCGCACTGTGGATCGGCGAAGCGCTGGGCAAGCCGGTGATCGACAACTACTGGCAGACCGAGACCGGCTGGCCGGTGCTGACCCTGTTGCCGGGCGTCGAGCTGCGGCCGGTGAAACCGGGTTCGCCGGGCTTTCCCAATCTCGGTTACCGCACGCGCATCGTCGACGAGCATGGCGTGGAGGTGCCGGCCGGGCGCAAGGGCGTGTTGGTGATCGAACCGCCGTTGCCGCCGGGCTGCATGACCACGGTGTGGAACGACGATGCGCGCTTCCTGCGCAGCTACTTCAGCCACTTCGACACGCTGCTGTACAGCTCGCTGGACTGGGCGATCCGCGATGAGGACGGCTACACCTTCATCCTCGGCCGCACCGACGACGTGATCAACGTCGCCGGGCATCGCCTGGGCACGCGCGAGATCGAGGAAGCCATCGCCGGCCACGCCGACGTGGCCGAAGTCGCGGTGATCGGCATGCACGACGAATTGAAAGGGCAGGTGCCGGTGGTGTTCGCGACGCTGAAGCATGTCGCGCCGGATGCTGCGGCGGTGGTCGAGGAACTGCGCCAGTGCGTGGTGCAGCGGCTCGGCGCAGTGGCGCGGCCGGCGCAGGTGTATCTGGTGCAGGCACTGCCGAAGACGCGCTCGGGCAAGCTGTTGCGGCGTTCGCTGCAGGCACTGGCCGAGCAGCGCGATCCGGGCGATCTGTCGACGCTGGACGATCCCGGTGCGCTGGAGGAGATTCGCCGCGCCTTGCGCGGTTGACGCCGCATGACGACGCCGGCGCAGATGCGCCGGCGTTCGCGGCAACGCTTAGCTCAGGCCTTCGGCCTGCAGCGCGGCCTGCACCTGCGGATCGGCGGACATGCGTTCGAAATGCAGTTGCAGGTTGGCGCCGAGCGCGATCTGCTGCGCGCGCGCCCAGCGCAGGGTGACGAACAGATAGGCGTCGGCGATGGAGCGGCGTGCGCCGCCCAGCCAGGTCTGCTGTTCCAGTGCGGCCTCCACGCGCGCATACAGCGTGCGCACACGCTCGCGTGCGTGTTCCTGGGTGCGCGCGATCACCGCGGCATCGTCGAGATAGCGGGTGCTGCCGAACAGCGGATGGAAGGCCGGATGCAGGTCGGCGTTGAGGAAGGCCAGCCAGCGCTGCACTTCGGCGCGGCTGCGCGGGCTGCCGTCGCCTGCCAGGTGCGCGTCGGGCGCGAGATCGGCGATGTAGTTGAGGATCGCCGAATTCTGGGTGAGCACCCAGTCGTCCACCTGCAGCGCCGGCACCGCGCCGGCCGGATTGATCGCCAGATACGCAGGCGCCTTCATCGCGGCGGCATCGAGCAGCTTCAGTTCGAACGGCAATCCGGCCCAGCGCAGCGCGATGTGATCGGCCAGCGAACAGGCGCCGGGCTTGGAATAGAGTTTCATGGCATGCGGCTCCGCATCATTCAGGACGCCAGAGCGTACCCGCTGCGCGGGGCGCTTGGCGATCACTGGCACACCGTGCGTGGCGTGCGGGAGCTTGCGTCGGATGTGCCTGCGTGGCGAAGGATCAGGAGGCGTTGCGCGGGCGCAGCTTCTGCACGCGATAGAACGTGTGGTCGCCGATGGTCGCGACCTGATAGGCATTGCGCCAGCTCGGGCTGGCGATGGCATGCGCGGCGAAGTGGCTGGCGCCGGGCACGATCTCCTTGCGCTGGCCCTGCGGCAGCGCCCAGTTGCGCTCGGCGGCGAAGGCGACCTTGACCGCGTCGGCCCAGGCGTCGTCGTTCTTCAGCTCGGTGCCCGGCTTCACCAGGCCCGGCGCGAACTGCTTGCGCGCGGTGACCACCTGGCACATCGAATCGCCCCACAGACCGCTGTCCAGACGCCGCAATGCGACTTCGGCGACGGCTTGCTGCCCGCGCAGCGTCTGGTCGCGCGCTTCCAGGTACACGGTGGTGCTGAGGCAAAGCGAATCGGCAGCGGGTTGCGGCAACAATTGCGATAGCCAGAGGATCCAGGCCAGTTTCATCGTACTCCTTGCTCCGTATGGGCCGTCGTCGAGGTGACGCGCCGGAGTGGCGCGGCAAGCGATGCGGCTTGGCGTCATGGGGAGGCGGCCTGTCACGGGCCGCCCGGGTGCCGGCAATCTGAAGTCCGGCGGGACCCGCCAAGATGGGCGGGTCGGAAGAGGGGCGCACAATAGGCGCCGCTTCCCGAATCGCAACTGAACCTCGAGTCTTGACAGGGTTCACATCTCGCACTGTGGCAACGCCGTCGTGCCTGGCCGCGCGACGGCATGGCGCAGCGCCGCGATGCGGCGCATCAGGCTCAGGGAAACTGCTTGCGCTGCATCAGCATCGCGTACACCTTGACCACCGGATCGGCATGTCCGCTCAGTTGCGCGAGGCGCTGTTCGCGATCGGACCAACGTTGCGCTTGCTCGGCGAGCACGTGCAGATCGCCGAACCAGGTGTCGTGATCGCGCGCGTAGTACGGTCCGCTCAACAGCGTGGCGAGCAGGTTCATGCCGCGGTCGCGCGCGGTGCCGGCTGGCGCATACTCGAGATAGCGCAGCAGTTCGCGCAGGCGCGCGCGCTGCACGCGGCCGCTGTCGTCGCTGGCCGCGGTCTGTTGCAGCACGCCGTGGTCGAGTTGGTCGAGGAAATCCAGCGAGGCCTTTTCCGTGGCAAGGGCGTCGGCGCCAGCGTCAGGATCCAGCAACTGCGTGCGGATGTTGTAGCCGGCCTGGCGGATCAGCGAGATCGCGTCTTCGTCCACCGGCTGGGCCGTGACCGGTTGCGCGGGCAGGATGCGTTCGCTGGGCAGCTCGGCGACGAAGCGCTGCTCCAGCAGCCAGTGGTTGCCGAGCACGCTGGACGGACACCGCGTCTGCGCCAGGTGCGCGGCAACGTAGCCGCGGTAGGCACTGTGCAGCCGCTCGCGCAGCGCGGTGTCGGAGAGCTGTTGCAGCACCAGCGGCATGTCGCCGGCGACGCTCAGTTCGGTGGCGGTGAAGCCGGCATCGTCGCCGCGGATGCGCGCGAGCATGCGCGTCAGGCTGTCGGCGAGCTGTGCCTGTCCTGCGCTGTCCAGCGGCGCAGCGGCGAGTGCCATCTTCAGCGCCGGCGCGGTGTCGGTTTCGTGTTGCGCCGCGTCCACACGTGCGCTCACCGCGGCTGCGCGCGCCGTCGGTTGTGTCGGCTGCAGTGCAGTAGTCAACGCATAGACCGGACTGGGATCGTCGAGGTAGGCCGCATCGCAACTGCCGGGTTGCGGTGTCGGCAGTGTCGCGAACAGCGCCTGCGCCTGTGCCGGCGTGGCGCGCTGCGCGGCACGCGTCTGCAGCGTCAGCCGGTCCAGGCCGGCGGTGCGCACTGCGCGCAATTCGTCGGGGTTCTCTTCGCTGACGTAGCCGACACGGGCCAGGCCGGGCATGCGCCGTTGCGCGCGCTCGGCCAATGCCACGGCCTGTCGCGTCAGCCGTTGCGCGGCAGTGGCACGGTCGCCATCGGCTTGCAGATCGGGGGAGGCGGCGAGGCGCAGCAGCACATCGGCCTGGAAGTCGGCGGGCAGCGCCTGCGCCGCGGCCAGCACCGCACTTGCGGGCGGTCCGGGCATGGCATTGCGGTTCACCGACGGGACGTCGGTGTGCAGCGGGGTCTGTGCGCTCGCCGGGTCGGCAGGCGCGTGCGTTGCGAGAGAGGCGGGCGCTGCGGTTTGCGCGCGGTGGGCGGTGGCCGCGCGTTGCAGCAGCGGCACGCACGCGCCGGCGACCAGCAGCGCGAGAAGCAGATGGCGGGGACGTGGGGCGGAACGCATGGGAGCTCCTGAAGGCGGACGACGGACTGCACGGCGCAAGGGCGCCGTGCAGGACCGGGGAGCGCACTCCCCGGCGCGACCATCCAGTGGTCAGTTGTAGCGCGCGGTGTTGCGCGGGACGTTGGCGCGGATCACACCGAGCGGATCGTCGGTGATGATGCTGGTGAAGCCGGCGGTGACCTGCGCGCGGAAGTTCGGACGGTCGTCGGCGGTCTCGTTGCCGAAGTACTTGGTTTTCGTCAGGTAGTCGTCCAGCGATGCGCAGCAGGTGCCGTTGCTGCGCACGAAGTGCTGGCCGTCATGGCTGCTGAGGCGGTATTCGGGCACCGGCGAGAAGGCGCCGATCGCCTGCTTCTGCGCCTGGTTCGCGGCCAGCAGCTCGGCAGTCGGGTCGCCGCGGCGGGGCTGCTTGTTGCCGATTTCCAGCCAGGCGAAGCCGCTTTGCTTGCGCACTTCGGTGATCCACGCGCTGACCCGGCACTGCGGCGTATTGGGCGCGGTGAAGCCGCACAGGCCGACGTAGTTGTCGGCGATCCTGTCCATGTCGCCCGCATAGACGGTCGGTGCGAACGGCACGCCCTTGGTGAAGCGGGTGATGTCGCTGGGTGTCTTCGGCAGCAGCGAGGCGCTGAACTTCAGCACCACCTGGTTCTGCATCTTGAACGCATTGACCTGGTCGGCCGCGCGCGACACCGCGTCCAGCGACTTCAGATCCAGCACCACCACCATGTGGTTGGCATAGTGGCTCACCGCATCCAGTGCGATGCCCAGCGAGGCCGGATGGTCGTTGGTCTTGGCGAAGTTCTTGTCGCGCAGGTACATGTTGATCAGATCATGGCTGCTCAGGGTGCTGATGTCCGGATTCCAGCCCGACGGATTGGCTGCCGGCTGGAAGATGTTGAAGCCCGGGTTGTGGTCGATGACGCGGCCGGCATTCTGGTCGTGGAACAGCCACAGGACGCCATCGGACGCCTGCTTGACGTCCAGTTCGATCGCTTCGATGTTCTCGTTGTAGGTATCGAGGATCGAGCAGGTGGAGTTCTCGGCGCAGCCGTTGCCGACCAGCCCGCGATGCGAGATCACCACGACGTCGGCGTGATTGCCCTGGTAGGGATTCTTCATCACGTTGAGGATGTGTTCCGGGTTCCAGTTGCTGGCGGCCGACGCCATGCCGGACAGCGCGCTCAGCGAGACGCAGGCCAGCGCCAGGGCGAGGGCCTTGGCGGGTTTCTTGGGCAGTTTCATGTGCTCTCTTCCGTTCGGGGTTGATGGAATGAAGTGAAGGAACGCAACGCGCCGCCGCCGCCATGCCAGTGAGCGCGGTCGTCAGTGGTGCAGTGCTCGAAGCGACGGGCATCGTCCTGGCAGTGCATGCCGCCCGTCTGAAACTGGACTCCTGGCGACGCGGCGCGTGGCGATCGCGCCGCGTCGCCAGGATTGGGAACGAGACCGGCTACCGGGACGTGTCCGTGCCGTGCAGGTAGCGTTGCAATGCCAACGGTTCGTCGGTTTGGATCATGCTCACGCCGTGCTTGCGCAGCCCGCCCCAGACCGCGGCCGGATCGCGCAGCGCGCGCTGGTCGGTGTAGTTGGCCGACAGCCGCATCGGCCTGCCGCTGGCGATGTCGTTGGTCATGGTGTTGACGAACAGCCGCGCGTGCGGCGCCAGTTCGCGTTGCGCGATGTCCAGCACCGCCGGGTCGTCGAACATCAACTGCACCACCGCCGGCCGCAGGCGCGCGGCGCGGCGCAAGGCCTGCTCGGGCGACAGCGCCGAATCGCGCTGCAGGTACAGCGCCTGCACCGCGATATCGGCCTTGCGCGCGCGCTGCAGCACCGCCGCCGGTACGTCCAGTGGCACGTTGAGCAGTACGTCGCGTTGCGCGCCGGCGGCCTCCACCGCGTCGATCACCTGGTCCAGCGCCGCGGCCTTGATGTCCAGGTTCACCAGCACCTTGCCGCGCGCCACGGCCAGCGCCTGCGCCAGTGTCGGCGGATGCCGCGCGGTGAGCGTGCTGTCGCGCCCGCCGCCCTGGCTGCGCACGCGCAAGGCGGCGATCTGCGCCGCCGTCAGATCGGCCACCGCGCCGTGGCCGTCGGTGGTGCGGTCCACGGTCTCGTCGTGCATCAGCACCAGCCCACCGTCGCGGGTGGTGCGCACGTCGATCTCGACCATGTCCACGCCGCGTGCGATGCAGGCAGCAATGCCGTCCAGGGTGTTCTCGGACGCGAACTTCCAGCAGGCGCGGTGCGAGACCACCAGCGGCGGCCCGTGCGGGTCGCGCAGGCGGTCGGGCAGGCTCGGCGTGGCCGCCAGGGCCAGGATCGGCAGCGACAGCACTGCGCTCATCAACAGTCTCCGGCAGTGCATGCTCACCACCTCCAGGTCAGCGATGCGTTGTAGTTGCGGCCGAAGATCGGCCGCGCGTAGATCGCGTCGGCGGTGCCTTGCCCGGACAAGGTGTCCACCCGCGCATTGCCTTCGGTCAGGCCAAGCGCGTTGCTGACATTGGCCGCGTGCAGCTGCAGTTCCAGGTGCTCGCTCAGCCGCGCGAACAGGCCCAGGTCGTAGGTGGTGTAGGCGGGCAGGGCGGTGGCGTTGGTGTAATCGACGTAGCGCTGGCCCATGCGATAGGCGGTGGCCGACAGTTCCACCGGCCGGCCGTCGATGTCGAAGTACAGGGTCGGGCTGATCGACGCCATGAACTTGGGAATGCGCGAGATCTGCTTGCCGTCCAGGTCGCCGTAGCTGAGGCCGGTGGTCGCATTGCTCAGGCCGCGCGTCTGCGGATCCTGCAGCGTGGCCGAGCCGGTGATGCCGAACAGCGGCGACGGCCGCCAGGTGAACTCCGACTCCAGGCCCAGGGTGCGGGTCTTGCCGACCAGTGCCAGATTCTGCACAGCGCCGGTGTTGTCGAGCACGATGGCGCTGATCGATAGGTCGTTGAAGCGGCTCCAGAAACCGACCGTGGAGAACGAGAAGGTGTCGCCGAAGCTGCCGCGCAGGCCGGCTTCGGCCTGGTCGATGTCGGTGACGTCCGCGTTCTGGGTCTGGTAGACGTTCTGCAGCCGCGGCAGGCGCTGCGACTGGGTGTAGCGGGCGAAGGTCTGCAGTTGCGGGGTCAGCGCGAACTCGGCACCCAGCGTCCACTGCGTGGCATGGCGGTGATCGGTGCGCGGACTGAACGCACCGCTGAGGCCGCCGACGTTGTCGTCGGCCAGCGTGGTCGGATCGCCGAGATTGCGCGTGGTGTTGGCGTACACGCCGCCGTTGGCGTTGTAGCGGGTGTAGCGCACGCCGGCATCCAGGCCGAGGCGGCCGAAGCGCACCGAATCCCACAGGTACGGCGACAGGTAGGTGGCGTTGGCGAAGCCGCTGGTGACGCCGTTGCCGTAGCGCACGAAACCGTTCTGGGTGACCGAACCGACCACGTTGCCGGCGGCGTCGTAGGCCAGCACGTCCAGGCGCTGCGCGTTGTTCTGCAGCGTGGTGAGCACGGTGTTCTGCAGCCGGTCCTGGCGGAATTCGACGTGCTGCACGTTGAGGCCGGCGGTGAGCGTGTGCTTGCCCAGCGCGGTGTCGTCGAACGCCTTGCTCAGGCGCAGGTCGTCGGACAGCGTGCGCAGATGGGTGCGCGCATTCCACAGGCCGCTCTCCAGCACCAGGCCGTCGGCCGCGGCCGGATCGTAGGCGGCGCCGTTGCGGGTGGTGACGTAGCCGACCCGCGCCACGCGCGCGCCGAAGCCGCTGCGCGCGCGGCCGAGCTGCGTGTTGAGGTAGGCGCCGGCGTCGTAGGGCGCGGCGCCGGAGAACAGCGCGGTGTAGTCCACTTCCGCATCGACGAAGCGCATGCGGTTGTTGAGGGTCAGGCCATCGCCCAGGTCCCATTCCAGGTGCGTGCCGAGTTGCTTGACCTTGTTATGGATGCCGTCGGCCAGGTCCAGGTTGCGCGCCAGCGGGCCGTTGCCGTCGAAGGTGAGCGCCGTGGTGTGGCGCAGGTCGTTGGATAGCAGTGTGCCGTCCAGCGGATCGAGCAGCGACGACAGCGATTGCGACGGATTGCGCGGGTCGGCGAGCGGAATCGGGTTGTAGAAGGCGGTGCGGTCGTTGAGGTACTTGGCGTCGACGTCGAGGATCGCATCGCCCATCAGGAAGGTCAGGTTGCCGCGCAGCTGGCCGCCCTGGTCGGCGGTGTAGCCGGTACGGCGCAGGCCGTCGTCGCTGCGGTGATAACCGCCGATGCTGTACAGCACGTTCTCGCTGAGCGGGCCGGCGCTGTAGGCGTCCTCGCGGCGCAGGCCGTCGCTGCCGACGGTCATGCGCACCGCGCCCTCGGGCGTGGCGGTGCCGTGGCGGGTGATGGCATTGACCGTGCCGCCCGGCGCGTTGGTCGCGAACAGCGGCGAGGTGCCGCCGCGCACCACTTCCAGGCGCTCGGTCATCATGTCCAGCGCGAACAGGGTGTCGACGTTGAAGAAGCTTTCCTGCGGCTCGTCGAACAGGGTCAGGCCGTCTTCCTGGTACTGCACGTAGTACCAGCCGCCTGCGGGCAGGCCGCGCACGTAGAGGTTCTGGCCACCGCCCTGGCCGCCGGAGGGTTCGGCGGAGAAGCCAGGGACCGCCCGCAGCATGTCCACGCTGCTGCTCGGGGTGCTGCGCTCCAGGCGTTCCTTGGACACCACGCTGATCGCGAACGGTGCGTCCTTCTGCGACTGGCCCTGCGGCGTGCCGGTGACCACGATCTGGTCCAGCGTGGTGGTGGCATCGGCCGGCGGTGCCGGCGCGTCCTCGGCATGGACGGCAGTGGCGCTGCCGAGGATGGACGCGAGCGCGATCGCCAGCAGGCTCGGGTGCGGATGAACGGTACGCATGAAGACCCCCAGTAAAAGAATGTGGGGGTAATACTATTTACCATGTATGAAACTTCTGTGTCCACATGCTAGGTTGTTGCGGTTGTGCATCCATCACGCTTCTGTCCGCCTATGCCGCATCCCGATTTCCCGCCGCGCGTCAGTGCCGGCGGCCGCCAGTTGCTCGACCGTGTGTTCAAGACCGGGGTACAGACCCAGGCGGCGCTGAGCCGCGACCTGGATCTGTCGCAGCCCACCGTGGCGCGCCTGCTGCAGGGTTTCGTGCAGGACCGCATGGTCCAGCTCAGCGCCCGTGCCGCCGAGGGCCGCGGCAATCCCAGCGTCGACGTGCGGCTGGCGCCGGACTACGCCTACGCCTTCGGCATCGGCCTGATGGGCGACGTGGTGGCGCTGGCGCTGGTGGATTTCGCCGGCAACGTGCGTGGTCAGCGCCGCATCGGCCTGGCCGACATGCGCCGTGCGCCGGTGCTGGCGCAACTGCAGCGATTCCGTGCCGAGCTGCTGGCCGAGACCGGGGTGGACCCGGCGCGGGTGGTCGGCGTGGGCATGGCGATCTCGGCGTTCTTCACCGGCCAGGGCCGGCAGATGGCCGGGCCGCCGGCGCTGGAGGACTGGACCCAGGTGGACCTGGTGCCGATCCTGGAAGAGGCGCTGGGCTGTGCGGTGACGGTCGAGAACGACGGCGCGGCGGCGGCGGTGGCCGAGAGCCTGTACGGGGTCGGCCGCGAGTGTCGCGACTTCGTGTACCTGCACCTGACCAACGGTTTCGGCGGCGGCATCATCGCCGATGGCCGGCTGTTCCGCGGCTACCGCGGCAATGCCGGCGAGTTCGGCGGCATCTGGACCGTCGGCGGCATGGCCTATCCGAACCTGGATGCGCTGCTGTCCCTGGTGCGCGCCGCCGGCCAGGACTACGCCGGGGTCGAGCAGATGCTGGGCGTGATCGACGCGCACACCCCGGGCGTGGACGCCTGGCTGGAGATGGCCGAGGCGCCGTTCTCGCAGCTGTGCGCCTACCTGGCCTATGCGCTGGATCCGCAGGCGATCGTGATCGGCGGGCGCCTGCCGGCCACGATCGGCGCGCGCCTGATCGAGCGCATCCGCATCCCGCGCGCGCCCAACCGGCATGGCCTGGCGCCGCCGCTGCCGCAGCTGTGCATCGCCCGCACCGTCGGCGACGCGGTGACCCTGGGCGCGGCGTTGATGCCGTTGCAGCGCGCCTTCTTCGCCTAGCGCACGACTGCGCGCGCTACGCCGCAGGGCCGATGCCGCTGCGTGGCGGGCGATCCTGCGTCAGATCCGTGGCCTTTCGGGGCCGCAGCGGCGGCGGCGGCGCTGCCGCCGACCCTGTGCCAACGCCTCAACCGCCGTTGGCGGTCGCCGCCATGCCGGCGTCGGCAGCCAATGGCCGGCGACGCCCGGTGAGCAGCGCCAGCAGCAGGCACAGCGCCCCGCACAACAGCGGACCGGCCGCCATCGCCCAGCACAGCAGCAGGCAGTGCCCGTCGCGGTAGTCCAGCGCGTCCAGCAGCAGGCCGATCAGCACAACGCCGGCGGCCAGTGCCACCTGCGCGGCGGCGGTCAGCGCGGCGAAGCTCAGCGCGTGCTGGGCGACGGCGCGGGTGGCGGTGCGTTGTGCGTGCCAGGCCCACACCAGTTGTCCGCCGCTGCCGCCGATCGCACCGATGCAGGCCGCGGCGGCCAGGCTGAGCAACGGCTGCGCCGGCAGTGCCAGCGCGAACAGTGGCGCGCAGAGCAGCAGGGCGCTGCCGAGCCAGGCCAGCCGTTGCGCCGGCGTGCGCTGTCGGCCCCAGCGCGCGGCCAGTGGCTGCACCAGCACCGTGCCGAGCGCATAGGCGATCAGGACCGCACTGCCCCAGCCGGGCGAGAGCAGGCCGTAGGCGGCCACGTATGGAGCGAGCTTGGTGAACGCGGGCAAGGTCAGCGAGACCGCCGCGATCAGCGCCAGCGGCTGCCAGGGAATCGCGCGCCACGAGGGCGCCGTGTCGGTCGCGGCTGCGGCCGTCGCGTCGGCCGGTGCCGGGTGGTTGGCGGTGGGACGACGCAGCACCCGCTGCAACTGCCAGGCGCACAGCATCGCCACGGCCGCCAGCACCGCGCTGGCCTGCAGCGCCAGGCCGCCGCCATCGGCGCCGCGGGCCAGCACCGCACCGACCACGCTGCTGATCAGCAGCGCCGCGGCGCCGCTGCCGGCCAGGCGCAGCGCGCTGGCACCGTCGTGGCCGCGCCACGGCCACTGCGCCAGGCTGAGCAACGTGTTCTGGGCCACGTCGCAGGCCGCGTAGGCCAGCCGGAACAGCAGGCTCACCGCCAGCACGTAGCCCAGCCGCCACGGCGACGGCAGCAACGGCGTAGCGAACACCAGCAGCAGCGCCAGCGCGGCGGCGGCCAGGCCGTGCCATTGCAGGCGTCCGGCGTTGCGCACGTCGCGCAGGCGTCGGCGCAGGCCCCAGCCGGCGCCGAGGCCGATCGCGGCGCTGAGCAGCAGGCCCAGCGCCAGCACCAACCCGGCCGCGATCGCGCGCAGGCCGGCGTGTTCGGTCAGCGAATAGATCAGCAGCAGTTCGCCGGCGTACCACAGCAGGCTCTTGCCGAAATGCGCGCCGGCATACGCCGCCAGCGCCGCGTGCGGCAGGCGGGGCAGGGTAGGCAGGGGGGAGGCGCATGGCATGCCCAGGCTTATAGCCGCACGATGCGACAGCACCAAGTCCGCCGCGCCGGCTTGCTGGGATCGACAGCGCTGGTCCTGGTTGCCAAAGGAGTCCGCCGATGTCGCTGTCATCGTCATTGCCCCGGCTGCTGTGCCTGTGTCTGGCCGCCTGCAGCGCGCCTGCCGCCGCGTCCGTGGCCGCGCGCCCGGAGGCGGTGCATCAGCTGTCCGCTGGCGATCTGCTGCGATTGCTGCGCGGCGATGCGCAGGCCGTGGCGACGCCGCTCGTCGGCAGCGCCGAGCAGCGCCGCGCCCAGGCCAGCGCGATGGCGCGGCTGTACATCGCCGGCGTCGCCGACGCCAACGTAGGCACGCAGTGGTGCGCCGGCGCGCAGGGCGTGCTGGCGCACGAACTGGTCGATCGCGTGTTCACCGCGCTGGCCGCGCTGCCGCCGGCGCAGTTGCGGCAGCGCGCGGCGGTTCCGGTGGAGCATGCGCTGCACGCGGCGTTCCCCTGCACGGCACGTTGAGCTTGCAGGCCCGTAGTTGGTGGCGTACAGGCATGCCTGCCGCAGACGACGTCCGCCTTGCACGCCGGTAGCGAGGACGATCACCGACCGCGCCCGGCCTAGCGCCGCGTGCATCGGCGCGACATTGTCGGCGATGGTCGCCGACGGCCTGTCAGGTCAGCGCATGCCCTACAACTGCGCCGCCAGCCGGCTGCCCTGGGCGATGGCGCGCTTGGCGTCCAGTTCGGCGGCGACATCGGCGCCGCCGATCAGGTGCGCGCTGCGGCCGGCGGCCAGCAACGCCGCCTGCAGGTCGCGCCGCGGTTCCTGGCCGGCGCAGACCACCACCGTACCCACCGGCAACAGTTGCTCGGCGCCGTCCACGCGGATGCGCAAACCGGTGTCGTCCACGCCCAGGTATTCGACGCCGCCGAGCATGGTCACGCCCTTGGCCTTGAGCGTGGCGCGATGGATCCAGCCGGTGGTCTTGCCCAGCCGCGCGCCGGGCCGGCCCGGGCTGCGCTGCAGCAGCCACACGCTGCGCGCCGGCGGCTCCGGACGCGGCTTGCACAGCGCGCCGCGGCCTTCGAACTGCGGGTCCACGCCCCACTCGGCCATCCACCGCGCCGGGTCCAGCGCGGTCGACTCCCCGGCGTGCACCAGGAATTCGCCGACATCGAAGCCGATGCCGCCGGCGCCGATGATCGCCACCTTGTCCGCGGCCTGCACCCGGCCCTGCAGCACGTCCAGATAACTGACCACGTTGGGATGATCGGCACCGGGGAACTCCACCGTGCGCGGCACGATGCCGGTGGCGAGTACCACCTCGTCGAAGTCGGCCAGCAGCGCCGCATCGGCGGTGGTCTGCAAGCGCAGCTCCACGCCGGTGGCCTCGAGTTGGTAGCGGAAGTAGCGCAGCGTCTCGTGGAATTCCTCCTTGCCGGGAATCCGCTTGGCCACGTTGAACTGGCCACCGATCTCGCTGGCGCTGTCGAACAGGGTGACGCGGTGGCCGCGTTGCGCGGCCACGGTCGCGCAGGCCAGCCCGGCCGGGCCGGCGCCGACCACGGCGATGCGCTTGGGCGCGCGCGTCGGCAGGTAGTTCAGTTCGGTCTCGGCGGCCGCGCGGGGATTGACCAGGCAACTGGCGGTCTTGTTCTCGAACACGTGGTCCAGGCAGGCCTGGTTGCAGGCGATGCAGGTGTTGATCGCCTGCGCCTGGCCGCGCTGCGCCTTGTTGGCCCATTCCGGATCGGCCAGCAGCGGCCGCGCCAGCGACACCATGTCGGCGCCGCCACCGGCGAGGATGCGCTCGGCCACGTCGGGCATGTTGATGCGGTTGGTGGCGATCAGCGGCAGCCGCACGTGCGGCTTGAGCTTGGCGGTGACCGCGGCGAAGGCGGCGCGCGGCACCGAGGTGGCGATGGTCGGCACGCGTGCCTCATGCCAGCCGATGCCGGAATTGATGATGGTCGCGCCGGCGGCCTCGATCGCCTGCGCCTGCATCACGATCTCCTGCCAGTCGCTGCCGTCCTCGACCAGGTCCACCAGCGACAGCCGGTAGACGATGATGAAGTCCGGCCCGCAAGCGGCGCGGATGCGGCGCACGATCTCCACCGCAAAGCGCATGCGCTTGGCCGCGTCGCCGCCCCAGGCATCGCTGCGGCGGTTGCTGCGCGGGGCGATGAACTCGTTGATCAGATAGCCTTCCGAACCCATCACCTCGACGCCGTCGTAGCCGGCCTCGCGGGCGAGCTTGGCGGCGTGCGCGTAGGCATCGATCTGGCGTTCGACGCCGCGCGCCGACAGCGCGCGCGGGGTGAACGGGTTGATCGGCGCCTTCAGCTTCGACGGCGCCACCGACAAGGGGTGATAGGCGTAGCGCCCGGCGTGCAGCAGCTGCAGGCAGATCTTGGCGCCGTGCGCATGCACTGCGGCGGTCACCTGCCGGTGCGGGCGCACCTCCCACGGCCAGGACAGCTTGCCGCCGAACGGTTTCAGCCAGCCGACCACGTTCGGCGCGAAGCCGCCGGTCACGATCAGTCCGACGCCGCCGGCGGCGCGCTCGGCGAAATACGCGGCCAGCTTGGGGAAGTCGCGGGCGCGGTCCTCCAGGCCGGTGTGCATGGAGCCCATCAGGATGCGGTTGCGCAACTGGGTGAAGCCCAGATCCAGCGGGGCGAACAGGTGCGGATAGGCGGCGGAGGCGGATTCGGGCTGGCCGGGGGCGGGCGACATGGCGTGGATACGCAGGCGTACGGAAGCGCGCAGGGTGCCGTGAAACTTGGGCTACGGCAAGAGGGACGTTGCCTTCGTGCCTTTACGCTGACTTTGAGGTTGCCTTGGCTATGGCGCGGGGATTCTGAAGCAGGAAGCTTTGAAGCAAAGGCAACAGCTTCCGCTGACGCGGGTCACTTTTCTTTGCTTGTGCAAAGAAAAGTAACCAAAAGAAACACACCCCGCAGCGCGCCCTCCGCGCTAGCGCGCTCCGGGTCCGCAGCCACGTCGGGCATTTTCCGACGGCACTTGTCCGCTACGCGGCCAAGCCCGGGGCAGGCGCCTCACGGCGCCTGCCCGTTCGCCGGGGCGAAGCAGTGCTTCGCCTTTGTCCGGCTCACCCATGTGCCGGCGGAAAACGACGCGCATCCTGCGCGTCGCCCTTCGGGTATTCGCCCGCCGCGTCTGCCGCGCCGAGGGGGCCCGGTAGATCAAAAGCACAGCAAACGCAGAAGCAACATCAGCAGAAGCGGAAGCAACAGCAACAGCAACAGCAGTTACGGTCGGCGGGGCGATCGTGCGAATGTTCCGATCACTGCGCGGCCGTTCAGCCCCAGCCGACCAATGCCAGTTTGCCGATGGTGCTGCCCGACTCCAGGCGCCGGTGCGCTTCGCGCAGGGTGGTGGCGTTGATCGGGTTGAGCGTCTCGGTCAGGGTGGTGCGCAGTTCGCCCGCGTCCACCAGGCTGGCGGTGCGCGCCAGGATGCGGTGCTGCTCGATCATGTCCTCGGTGCGGAAACGGGCGCGCGCGAACATCATTTCCCAGTGGATGCCGATGCACTTGGCCTTGTACGGGTCGCCGATGTGCAGCGGACCGCTCGGCTCGACGATCAGCCCGACGTGGCCCTGCGGCGCCAGCAGCTCGCCCAGCGGCTGCCAGTAGCGGTCGGTGTCGGCCAGGTTCAGCGCCGCGTCCACCTGGTCGATGCCCAGCGCCTGCAGCTGCGGCGCCAGCGCCTGGCGATGGTCGATCACGTGGTGCGCGCCGAGTTGCAGGCACCAGTCGCGGGTCTGCGGCCGCGAGGCGGTGGCGATCACCTCGAAGCCGGCATGCCGCGCCAACTGGATCGCGATCGAGCCGACCCCGCCGGCGCCGCCGATCACCAGCAGGCGGCGGCCGCGGTTGTGCGCGTCGTCGAAGTCGAACGGCATACGCTGGAACAGCAGCTCCCAGGCGGTCAGGGTGGTCAGCGGCAGCGCCGCGGCCTGGGCGAAGTCCAGCGTCGCCGGCTTGCGCGCGACGATGCGCGCATCCACCAGTTGGTACTGGGCGTTGCTGCCGGCGCGAGTGATGTCGCCGGCGTAGTAGACCTCGTCGCCCGGCTCGAAGCCCTCGACCTCGGGCCCGACCGCCTCGACCACGCCGGCGGCGTCGTAGCCCAGCACCTTGGGCTGGGCGTCGCGCGATGCGTTGCCGCGGACCTTGGTGTCCACCGGATTGACCGACACCGCCTCCACCCGCACCAGCAGGTCGTGGCCGCCGGGCGCGGGCGGTGTCGGCAGGTCGAGGTCGTGCAGCGACTGCGGATCGTCGATCGGCAGGGGTTGGAGAGTGGCGACCGCTTTCATGGAGGCTCCTGGACGTGAGGGAAAGGAGGGCACGGCCGCGGCTCAGACCGGCCGCGGGTTGCGCTCGGCGAAGCCGCGCTGGTGCCAGTACGGATACACCGGTACCGCTGCGCTGGCCGCATCCAGCTGTTGCACGTGGGCGGCATCGAGGGTCCAGCCGACCGCCCCCAGATTCTGCCGCAACTGCTCCTCGGTCCGTGCGCCGATGATCACGCTGCTGACGGTCGGTCGTTGCAGCAGCCAGTTCAGCGCGATCTGCGGCACGCTGCGGCCGGTCTCGGCGGCGATGGCCTCGAGGGCGTCGATCACCCGGTACAGGCGCTCTTCCTGCACCGGCGGGCCGGCCTCGGTGACCGCCTTGTCGTGCAGGCGGCTGCTGTCCGGCAGCGGCTGGCCGCGGCGCAGCTTGCCGGTCAGCCGGCCCCAGCCCAGCGGGCTCCACACCAGCGCGCCCACGCCCTGGTCCAGGCCCAGCGGCATCAGCTCCTCTTCGTAGTCGCGCCCGATCAGCGAGTAATAGGCCTGGTGCGCGACATAGCGCGACCAACCGTGGCGATCGGCCACCGCCAGCGACTTCATCAGTTGCCAGCCGGAGAAGTTGGACACGCCCAGGTAGCGGATCTTGCCGGCACGCACCAGGTCGTCGAGCGTGGACAGGGTCTCCTCCACAGGCGTGCGCGCATCGAAGCCGTGCAGCTGGAACAGGTCGAGGTAGTCGGTGCCCAGGCGGGTCAGCGCCGCTTCCACCGCGCGCACCAGGTGGAAGCGCGAGGAGCCGACGCTGTTGGGCACCGCGCGGTCGAAGCGGAAGCCGGCCTTGGTCGACAGCAGCACCTGGTCGCGGCGGCCCTTGATCGCCGCGCCCAGCACCGATTCGGCGGCGCCGCCGGAATAGACGTCGGCGCTGTCGAACAGGGTGACGCCGGCCTCCAGGCAGATGTCGATCAGGCGCCGCGCCTGGTCCACGTCCGAATTGCCCCAAGTGGCGAAGAAGGGATCGGTGCCGGCGAAGGTGCCGGTGCCGAAGCTGAGCACGGGGACCTTGAAGCCGGACGCACCGAGATGACGGTATTCCATGGAGAACTCCTGATGGTGGGGAAGGGGATGGGAGAGACGGCGTCAGCGCGCCGCGGTGTCGGTGTCGACCGCGCCCGCAGCGGCGGGAGCAGGAGGGCGCGCGGGCGCGTTGGCGCCGAGCAATTGCGCGGCAGCCTGTGCCATGGCCGCGTAGCCGGCGTCGCCGGGATGCAGGTGATCGCCCGAGTCGACGTCCGCGCGCATCCGCGTGGGGTGCGCGGGGTCGCGCAGCAGCGCATCGAAATCCAGGATCGCGTCGAAGCCGTTGCCGGCGCGCAGCCAGGCATTGACCTGCTGGCGTACGGCCTCCTTCTGCGCGCTGTAGTAGCCGGGGATCGGCGAGTCCGGCAACGCGCCCTCGAACGGGGTGAGGGTGGCGCCGATCACCCGGAGGCCGCGTGCCTGCGCGCGCTGCAGCAGCTGCCGGTAGCCGGCGATCAGCTCCTCGGCCGACACCGGTGCATCGTCGGGTGCGAACGGCGTGGCATACCAACTGATGTCGTTGATGCCCATCAACAGGATCAGGCTGTGCACGCCGGGCTGCGCCAGTACGTCGCGGTCCAGCCGCGCCAGCGCGTTGCGGCCCATGCGGTCGCGCAGCACGCGGCCGCCGGAGATGCCGGCGTTGAGCACCGCCACCCGCTGTCCCGCCAGCCGCGTGGCCAACTGGTCCGGCCAGCGCCGGTCCTGCCCCGGCGTCGAGGCGGCGCCGTCGGTGATCGAGTCGCCCAGCGCCACCACCGCGCCGGCGGCATCGGCGCGGCGCACCTGGATGCCACTGACGAACAGCCGCACCGGCAGCGCGGTGGCGTCGGCCAGCGTGGCGTCGGCAGTGCGTTCGCCCTCGGCCAGCCACGCGCTCTGCAGGCCTTCCCAGTGAAAGGTGGACGGCGCGGTCGGCTGCGGCAGATACAGGCTGATGCTGAGCCGGGCCAGGTCCGGCACGCTCAGCGCCACCGGATCGCTGAGCACCGGCGCGCCCGGTGGCACCGTCACCTCGGTCTTGCCGCCGAAGCGCAGCGGCCGCTGCGAGCCGGGCAGGGTCGCAGCGCCGTCGCCGGCCAGCGCCAGCGACGCGGCGCCGATGTGCAGCGGCGTGTCGCCATAGGCGTTGCTCAGCTCCACCCGCACCTCGCTGCCACCCAGGCTGACCCGCGCCACCTGGCGCACGGTCTGCCGCCACAGGTGGAACGGCGTCTGTGTCGGGAACGGGAAGTCTGCGGCCCATAGTGGTTGCGGGCTGGCCTGCCAGGTCGCGACCCAGTCGCGCGGCGCCGCGTCGGCCGGCAGCGCCAGCGTGCCCAGCAGGGCCGTCGCCAGCGCGGCCCTTGCCATCGCCCGGCTCATGCCGCACCGCCAGCGGCGCAGCCGGCGCCGGTATCGGGCGTGGGCACGGCGGTGGCCGGCGACAGCCGCAGTGCGGCCAGCGCCACCGCCAGTCCGGCCAGGGTCAGCAGTGCCGCCACCCACGGCAGTTGCGACAGGCTGCCGCCGTGGCCGAGTACCAGGCCGCCGAGCCACGCGCCCAGCGCATTGCCCAGGTTGAACGCGCCGATGTTCAGGCTCGAGGCCAGATGCCGGCCGGCCTCGCCGGCCTTGCCCAGCACCCACACCTGCAGCGGCGCCACCGTGGCGAACGCGGCCACGCCCAGCAGGCCGATGCCCAGCGCCATCGCCGGTGCCGACGGCAAGGCGAAGGTCAGCGCCGCCAGCACCACGGCCAGCGCACCCAGGCTCAGCGGCAGCGCCTGCCGCGGGCGGCGGTCGGCCAGGCGTCCGCCGAGCACATTGCCGACGATCATGCCCACGCCGAACACCAGCAGCAGCGGCGACACCGCGCTGTCGGCCACCCCGGTGACCTGGGTCAGCAGCGGCTGCACATAGGTATACACCGCGAACACGCCGGCATAGCCCAGCACCGTGGTCGCCAGACCCAGCAGCACCGGGGCGCGACCGACCGCGCGCAGTTCCTCGCGCAGCGGCGGCGCCGGCGGGGCGTCGCGGTCGGCCGGCACCAGTGCTGCGATCACCACGGTGGCCAGGGCGCCGATCGCCGCCACCGCCCAGAACGTGGCGCGCCAGCCGTACTGCAGGCCCAGCCAGGCGCCGGCCGGCACCCCGAGCAGGGTGGCGACGGTGAGGCCGGTGAACATGGTCGAGATCGCCGAGGCCTTGCGCTGCGGCGGCACCAGGGTGGTGGCCACCACCGCGCCGACGCCGAAGAAGGTGCCATGCGCCAGCGAGGTGATCACCCGCGCCGCCATCAGCGCCGCATAGGTCGGCGCCAGCGCGCAGGCCAGGTTGCCGGCGGTGAACACCAGCATCAGCGCCAGCAGCACGCGCTTGCGCGGCCAGCGCCGGCTGGCCACGGTCAGCAGCGGCGCGCCGAGGAACACGCCCAGCGCATAGCCGGAGATCAACAGCCCCGCGGCGGGGACGCTGACCCGCAGGTCGGCCGCGACCTGCAACAGCAGGCCCATGATCACGAACTCGGTGGTGCCGATGCCGAAGGCGCCGGCGGTCAGTGCGAACAGCGCGATCGGCGTGCGCCCGGCGGCGGGCGGGTGGGGAGGTGGAGCAAGCGAGGCGGCCATGCGGCGGCTCCGAAAGTGGCGGGAGGACGGCAGCCTAGGCCTGCAGGTTCTCAGCAAAAACAGTAAAAATATTGAACAACTTTCAATGGAATCCACACAATGGACCGGATCGGCGATATCGCCCTGTTCCTGCGCGTGCTCGACCTCGGCTCGATCAGCGCCGCCGCGCGCAGCCTGGACATCTCGGTGGCGGTGGCCAGCCAGCGGCTGCAGCGGCTGGAACGCGCGCTCGGCGTGCGCCTGCTGCACCGGACCACGCGGCGCCTGCACCCGACCCCGGAAGGCCTGCAACTGGCCGAGCAGGGGCGGCCGCTGGTCGAGGACCTGGAATCGCTGGCCGGCGGCCTGCGCCAGGCCGGCGTCGCCGCCGCCGGCACCCTGCGGGTGACGATGTCGGCCGCGTTCGGGCGGCTCTACGTGTCGCCGCTGCTGCCGCGGTTCATGGCGCTGCACCCGCAGGTGCGGCTGAGCGTGCACCTGAGCGACAACGTCGTGGACCTGGTCAGCGAAGGCTTCGACCTGGCGATCCGCATCGGCAACCTGCGCGATTCCAGCCTGGTCGCGCGGCGCCTGGCCGGCAATCGGCGCATGCTCTGCGCCTCACCCGACTACCTGCGCCGCCATGGCACCCCGGCCACGCCGGCCGACCTGGCCGCGCACGCCTGCCTGCTGCTGACCGGCAGCGACGGAAGGCAGGACACCTGGCGGCTGCAGGGGCCCGACGGCGAGATCGCCGTGCGCGTGGCCGGACCGCTGGAGACCAACTTCGGCGAGGTGCTGCGCGACGCCGCGGTCAACGGCCAGGGCATCGCCCTGCATTCGGAATGGCACGTGGCCGAGGACCTGCGGCAGGGGCGGCTGCGCCAGGTGCTGGCCGACTTCCCGCTGACCGAGACCGGCATCTACGCGGTCATGCCGCAGCGCCGACTGGTACCGCCGCGGGTCCGGGCCTTCGTCGAGTTCATGCAGGCCGAGTTGGCCGACCCGCCGCCCTGGGCGCGGCCGCGGTGAGAACTGGGTCGCCCTGTGGGCGCTTGTCTACGACCGCAAACGGTCATCTCCCCGCCGCATTGCGGGATTTCATCAACCTGTATAGGGTGTATCCACGGCCTTGCAGCGGCTGGCGTTGACTTTCACATGTTACGTGCCCGTTAACGCCATCTTCACTATGCCGCGCATAATGTGCGCGGCGATGGCGTGCGGAAACGGCCGTCTGGATGTGACGAGACATCTGTACTGAACCATGCCTCTACCGGTTTCTATCTCCCCGAAACAAGGAGTTGTATTAATGAACAAGAAAATTCTCACCGCCGCGTTGCTGGGCGGTCTGGCCGTCGCCCAGGCAGCGTCCGCGCAGGAATTCGACGACCGCTGGTACCTGACCGGTTCGGCTGGTTTCAACTTCCAGGACAAGGATCGCACCACCAACGATGCGCCCTTCGTCACCCTGGGCCTGGGCAAGTTCATCAACCCGAACTGGTCGCTGGACGGTGAGCTGAACTATCAGAACCCGAACTTCGACAAGAACCAGGACCTGAACTGGAGCCAGTACGGCATCTCGTTCGACCTGCGTCGCCACTTCATCCAGGAAGGCCGCGGCTGGAACCCGTACCTGCTGTTCGGCCTGGGCTACCAGCGCTCGGAAGAAGAGTTCGACACCGGCGGTCCGGTCTCCCCGGGCCAGCGCAAGGACGGCAACTTTGCCGCCAAGGCCGGCGTCGGTCTGCAGACCACCTTCGACAAGCGCGTTGCCGTGCGTGCCGAAGTGGCCTACCGCGCTGACTTCGACGACCAGAGCGTTGCCGCTCCGTCGCAGAACTGGTTCGGCGACGTGCTGGCTTCGGTCGGCGTCGTGATCCCGCTGGGCCCGCCGCCGGCTGCCCCGGTCGCCCCGCCGCCGCCGCCGGCCGCTGCGCCGAGCTGCGCCGACCTGGACGACGATGGTGACGGCGTCAACAACTGCGACGACAAGTGCCCGAACTCCCAGCCTGGCCAGACCATCGGTCCGGACGGCTGCCCGGTGCCGGTGTCGATCGACCTGAAGGGCGTCAACTTCGACTTCAACAAGGCGAACCTGCGTCCGGACGCCGTGGCGATCCTGGGTGAAGCGACCGAGATCCTGAAGCGTTACCCCGACCTGCGTGTCGAGGTTGCCGGTCACACCGACTCGAAGGGTACCGAAGCCTACAACCAGAAGCTGTCCGAGCGTCGCGCCCGCGTCGTGTACGACTACCTGACCAAGAACGGCGTGGACGCTTCGCGTCTGGTCGGTCCGATCGGCTACGGCGAGAGCCGTCCGATTGCGCCGAACACCAACCCGGATGGTTCGGACAATCCGGAAGGCCGTGCCAAGAACCGTCGTACCGAGCTGAACGTCCAGAACTAATCGGACGCTTCCAGTCTCAAGCAAAGCCCGGCCTCGTGCCGGGCTTTGTTTTTGTGGGGACGGCGAATGGATGCGGTGTTGCCGTAGGCGCGGCTTCAGCCGCGACGGGCCTTCCCAGGAACGCCTGTCGCGGCTGAAGCCGCTCCTGCATGAGCTGCATTGCCCGCCGGTCAAAGCTGAATTTTTTCAGCAATCCCAATTATTTAGCGCATGTAGTGCCGGTAACAGTTGAAAGCACGCCGGGCCCTGCCTACACTCGCTCGTCGACTCGCCTGAATGGAAAAAAACCGATGCTGCGTATCGTGACGGCCAGCCTGCTTGCGCTCGCCCTGATTCCTGCGGCCCACGCCGCACCGGATTGCTCCGGCGATCTGCTGCCCAAGCCGTTGGCGCTGCCGGCCACGGTGGCCGCGCCGGTCGCTTCGGAGTTGTTCAGCCGCAACGTGCAGCTGGGCATGCCCAGCGGCGTGCTGACCCAGTCCTACAGCAGCGACCAGTCGCTGGACCGCGTGCTGCTGCGGTTGCGCGCCGAAGGCTGCCAGAGCCTGGCCAACGCCACCCCGGGCGCGGTGAAGCCGAACGATCCGGCCGCGTACAAGCCGGCCACCGCCTTCGACAACACGCCCTGGCGGTTCGACATGAGCCAGAACGGCAAGCGCATGACCGCCGAGGAGTTCGACGCCTGGATGAAGGCGCGCGGCGTTCGCGTGGTCAAGGCACGTCCGGCACCGGTACCGGCCGCCGCCGCCGAGGCGCCGGCGCCGGCCGACGCCAACAAGCAGTAAGTCCGGCGCGCGGCCGCTTGCGGCCGCGCCCGTTCGCGCAGTGCGAGGGGCCAAGCCGCCGCGTTCCCGTCGTCCGGCGTCGTCCCCGGCGGTGCCCGCGCGTCCGCGCCCTTCCGCGCGCGGCGCCGCGCCAGCCACGCCGCGTCACGGCCTGGCCCGCACCCTGTCCAAGCTTGGCTTGTGCTCGCGCACCGAGGCCGCGCGCTGGATCGCCGCCGGCCGCGTCGCCGTCGACGGGCGCATCGTCACCGATCCCGAATTCCCGATCCTGCAGGGCCGCCACCGGCTGGCCGTGGACGGCGCGCCGCTGGCCGACACCGCGCGTCTGTACCTGATGCTCAACAAGCCGCGCGGGTTGGTCACCAGTGCGCAGGACGAACGCGGCCGCGACACCGTTTATCGCTGTTTCGACGGTGCCGGCCTGCCGTGGCTGGCACCGGTCGGGCGCCTGGACAAGGCCAGCGAGGGCCTGCTGTTGTTCAGCAACGACCCGCAATGGGCGGCGCGGGTGACCGATCCGGGCAGCGGCCCGGACAAGACCTATCACGTGCAGGTGGACGCGGTGCCCGACGCGGCGCTGCTGGCACGGATGTGTGCCGGCGTGGTCGACGATGGCGAACCGCTCCGCGCCAAGCAGGTGCGCCTGCTGCGCCAGGGCGAGCGCCATGCCTGGCTGGAAGTGGTGCTGGACGAGGGCCGCAACCGGCAGATCCGGCGGCTGCTCGCCGCGCTCGGCCTGGACGTGCTGCGGTTGGTGCGGGTGGCGATCGGCGAGCTGGCGCTGGGCGAGTTGGGCAAGGGTGCCTGGCGCGAACTCAGCGCCGCCGAAGTCACGGCGTTGGCGCCGGCGGCGGACGCCAGCGTGCCAACCGCGCGCTGAGCAACGCGGCGACGACGTCGCGGGCGCGCGCATCCTGCGGCCCGCGCGCATCGTGGTGGCGACCCTTGGCGTGATTGCAGCCGGCACAGGCCAGCGCCAGGTTGCGTGCATCGTTGGGATCGTCGCCCACCTGGGCGCACAACGCTGCCGCGGCGCGGCGCCCGAACCAGGCCTGCGGCACCACATGTTCGAGCGAACAATGGCCCAGCGGCTCGCCGTCGCCGCGCAAGTCAAGGCGTCGCCGGCAATGCAGGCAGCGGCTATGCCAGCCGCCGGCTGCAGGCTGCGCCTGCGCGTCGGTCTGCGCCGCCAGCAACAGCCGTTGGCGCAGCGCGGCGCGCATCTCAGGCGGTGATGACGCCCAGCTCGCGGCCGATGCGGATGAACGCCTCGATCGCCCGGTCGAGGTGTTCGCGGGTGTGCGCGGCGCTGATCTGGGTGCGGATCCGCGCCTGCCCCTTGGGCACCACCGGGAAGAAGAAGCCGATCGCGTAGATGCCTTCCTCCAGCAGCCGTTCGGCGAAGCGCTGCGCCAGCGGCGCGTCGTACAGCATCACCGGGCAGATCGGATGGGTGCCGGGCTTGATGTCGAACCCGGCGGCGGCCATGCGCTCGCGGAAGTAGGCGGTGTTCTCGACCAGGCGCGCGCGCAGGTCGTCGGCGGCGTCGAGCATCGCGAAGGCCTTGATCCCGGCGGCGGCCACGTGCGGCGGCAGCGAGTTGGAGAACAGGTAGGGCCGCGAGCGCTGGCGCAGCAGTTCGATCACCTCGCGGCGGCCGGTGGTGAAGCCGCCCAACGCGCCGCCCATGGCCTTGCCCAGGGTGCCGGTGAAGATGTCGATCTTGTCCAGCACGCCCTTGACCTCGGCCGAGCCGCGGCCGCTGGCGCCAAGGAAGCCGGTGGCATGGCATTCGTCGATGTGCACCAGCGCGTTGTATTTCTTCGCCAGCGCGGTGATCTCGTCCAGCGGGGCGATGAAGCCGTCCATCGAGAACACGCCGTCGCTGGTGATCAGCTTGGTCTTGCAGCCGGCGGCGTCGGCCGCCTGCAGCTGCGCTTCCAGGTCGGCCATGTCGCAGTTGGCGTAGCGGAAGCGCTTGGCCTTGCACAGGCGCACGCCGTCGATGATCGAGGCGTGGTTGAGCGCGTCGGAGATGATCGCGTCATGCTCGCCCAGCAGTGGTTCGAACAGGCCGCCGTTGGCGTCGAAGCAGGCGGCATAGAGGATGGTGTCCTCGGTGCCGAAGAACGCGGCGATCTGCGCTTCCAGCTGCTTGTGCAGGTCCTGGGTGCCGCAGATGAAGCGCACCGAGGCCATGCCGAAGCCGTGCGTGTCCAGCGCGTCCTTGGCGGCCTGGATCAGCGCCGGATGATCGGCCAGGCCCAGGTAGTTGTTGGCGCAGAAGTTGAGCACGCGGCGGCCGTCGGCGAGGACGATTTCCGCCGCCTGCGGGCCGACGATGATGCGCTCGGACTTGAACAGGCCCTGGGCGCGGATCGCGTCCAGTTCCTCGGCGTAGTGCTGGGTGAGGCGGGAGTCGGTCATGACGGGCACGCGCGGCGGAAAGAGGCGGCGATTTTACCGCGGCGCCCGCGAAGGCCGGGGCCGTCATGCGCAAATGGCATGAGCCGCTGCCGTGAAGTCATTTCACCCGCCGCCTGCCGCTGCGCAGCATGCGTCATGGTCCGCGGCGGGCATCGGCCGCGGCATCGGCCTGTGTGTTTTCGGAGAACCGTCCATGTCCAGCCTTCCGCCGCGCCGCTGGCGCCCGCTGCTCGCGCTCGCGCTGTGCGTGTTCGCCGGGGCCGCGGTCGCCGCCGAGACGCAATTGCTCAACGTGTCCTACGATCCCACCCGCGAGCTGTACCGGGACTACAACGCCGCCTTCGCCAAGCATTGGGCGCAGTTGCATCCCGGCGAGCAGGTCGCGGTGGAGACCTCGCACGGCGGCTCCGGCAAGCAGGCGCGCGCGGTGATCGACGGGGTCGAGGCGGATGTGGTGACGCTGGCATTGGCCTACGACGTCGATGCGATCGCCGCCAAGAGCAAGCTGATCGATGCGAACTGGGCCACGCGCCTGCCGGACAACAGCGCGCCGTACACCTCGACCATCGTGTTCCTGGTGCGCAAGGGCAATCCGAAGGGGATCAAGGACTGGCCCGACCTGCTGCGCAACGGCGTGTCGGTGATCACGCCCAATCCCAAGACCTCCGGCGGCGCGCGCTGGAACTACCTGGCCGCCTGGGCCTACGCCGACCACATCTTCAAGGGCGATCGCGAGCGCATCCTCACCTACATGCGCGCGCTGTTCCGCAACGTGCCGGTGCTGGACACCGGCGCGCGCGGCGCCACCACCACCTTCGTCCAGCGCGGCATCGGCGACGTGCTGCTGGCCTGGGAGAACGAGGCGTTCCTGGCGCAGCAGGAACTGGGCCAGGACAAGTTCGAGATCGTGGTGCCGAAGCTGTCGATCCTGGCCGAGCCGTCGGTGGCGCTGGTCGACAGGAACGTGGACAAGCACGGCACCCGCGCGGTCGCCGAGGAATACCTGAAGTACCTGTACTCGCCGGAAGGACAGAAGATCGCGGCCAAGCACTATTACCGGCCGCGCCATCCCGAGTACGCCGACCGCGCCGATCTGGCGCGGCTGCCGAAGGTGCGCCTGGTCACCATCGAGCAGGCGTTCGGTTCCTGGGCCAAGGCGCAGGCCACGCACTTCGACGACGGCGGCCTGTTCGACCAGATCCAGGCGAGCAAGTGACGCGATGGCCGTGACCGCCGCCGCCGTTGCCCGTGCACCGCGCCAGCGCCGGGTGATGCCGGGCCTGGGGTTGAGCCTGGGCATCACCCTGACCTGGCTGGGATTGGTGGTGCTGATCCCCTTGCTCGCGGTGCTGCTCAAGACCAGCGGGCTGGGCTGGGACGGCGTGTGGCGGGTGTGGAGCGAGCCGCGGGTGCTGGCGGCGTTGCGCTTGAGCTTCGGCACCGCGCTGGCCGCGGCGGCGTTCAATGCGGTGATGGGCACCTGGGTGGCCTGGGTGTTCGTGCGTTATCGCTTTCCCGGCAAGCGCCTGTTCGACGCGATGATCGACCTGCCGTTCGCCCTGCCGACCGCGGTGGCCGGCATCGCCCTGACTGCGCTGTACGGCAGCAACGGCTGGATCGGACGCTGGCTGGAGCAGCCGGCGCAGGCGCTGGCGGCCAGCCTGCCGGCACTGGCCTGGTGGTGGCCGCGGCTGGCGTTGCTGCTGGCGCTGTCGGCCACCGGCTACGCGTTGTTGCGGCGCAGCCAGTCGCTGCTGCCGGCACCATTGCGCGCACTGCAGCGCCTGCTTGGCACGGTCGCCGTGCTCGGCCTGGCCGCGTTGGGCGTCGGCGGCCTGCTGATCGGTTATGCCGGGCTGATGCAGAGCAGTGGCGCCGGCGGGGTCAAGGTCGCCTACACGCCGCTGGGCATCGTGGTGGCGCTGGTGTTCGTGGGGCTGCCGTTCGTGGTGCGGATCGTGCAGCCGGTGCTGGCCGAGGCCGAGCGTGAGTTGGAGGAGGCGGCCGCGACGCTCGGTGCCGGGCGCTGGCAGACGGTGCGCCGGGTGTTGCTGCCGACGCTGTGGCCGGCGGTGCTGACCGGATTCGCGTTGGCTTTCGCGCGCGGCGTCGGCGAGTACGGTTCGGTGATCTTCATCGCCGGCAACCTGCCCAATGCCACCGAGATCGCGCCGTTGCTGATCACCATCCGCCTGGAAGAATTCGACTACGGCGGCGCCAGCGCGATCGCCGCGGCGATGCTGCTGTTGTCGCTGCTGTCGTTGCTGCTGGTCAACGCGGCACAGGCCTGGTTCGCGCGGCGCGGCAGGGCGGTGGCGTGATGGCGTCGGTCGTGTCCGCGCTGGCCGCGCACGTCCCGGGGCAGGCCGGCGCTGCCGCCGTCGCCGCGCACGCGCAGGCCTCGGTGGTCGACGAGCCGCGCTGGGTGCAGCGGCTGCTGATCGGCGGCGCGCTCGTCTTCCTGCTGGCGTTTCTGCTGCTGCCCTTGCTGCTGGTGTTCACCGAGGCGCTGCGCGGCGGCGCCGACGTGTTCTGGCGTGCGATCTCCGATCCGGACGCGCTGGCGGCGATCCGCCTGACCCTGCTGGTCGCGGCGATCGTGGTGCCGTTGAACCTGGTGTTCGGCGTGGCCGCGGCCTGGGCGGTGAGCAAGCACCGCTTCCCCGGCAAGCGCCTGCTGGTGAGCCTGATCGATCTGCCATTCTCGGTGTCGCCAGTGGTCGCCGGGTTGCTGTTCATTCTGATCTTCGGCCGCAACGGCTGGGCCTGGCCGCTGATCGACGAGGGCGTGCGGCTGTCCCTGCCGCTGCTGGGCGAGGTGGTGCTGCGCTTGCCGCGGATCGTGTTCGCGCTGCCGGGCATCGTGCTGGCGACCACCTTCGTCACCTTCCCCTTCATCGCGCGCGAACTGATGCCGCTGATGGAGCAGCAGGGCGACGACGAGGAACTGGCGGCGCTGAGCCTGGGCGCCAGCGGCTGGCAGACCTTTCGCCGGGTGACCTTGCCGAACATCCGCTGGGGCCTGCTGTACGGCGTGCTGCTGTGCAGTGCGCGGGCGATGGGCGAGTTCGGCGCGGTGTCGGTGGTGTCCGGGCACATCCGCGGGCGCACCAATACGCTGCCGCTGCATGTGGAGATCCTCTACAACGAATACGCCTACAGCGCCGCCTTCGCCTGCGCCAGCCTGCTGGCGCTGACCGCGCTGCTGACGCTTGCCGTGAAGTCCTGGCTGCACTGGCGCCACGGCGCGGCGCTGGCCGCCACTCACCGACATTGAGGTTGCGATGACCATCCGCCTGCAGCACCTGGGCAAGCGCTTCGGCGATTTCGCCGCGCTCGACGACGTCAGCCTGGATATCCGCCAGGGCGAACTGCTGGCGCTGCTGGGGCCGTCCGGCTCCGGCAAGACCACGTTGCTGCGGGTGATCGCCGGGCTGGAACACGCCGATCGCGGCCGCGTGCTGATCCACGGCGAGGACGCCACCGCGTTGTCGGTGCAGGCGCGCCGGGTCGGCTTCGTATTCCAGCACTACGCCTTGTTCAAGCACATGAGCGTGTACGAGAACATCGCCTTCGGCCTGCGCGTGCGCCGCGAGGCGCGCTGGAGCGAGTCGCGCATTCGTGCGCGGGTGCAGGAGCTGCTGGCGCTGGTGCAGTTGCACGACCTGGAGCGGCGCTACCCGGCGCAACTGTCCGGCGGCCAGCGCCAACGCGTGGCGCTGGCCCGCGCGCTGGCGATCGAGCCGCGCGTGCTGCTGCTCGACGAACCGTTCGGCGCGCTCGACGCGCAGGTCCGCCGCGACCTGCGGCGCTGGCTGCGCGAACTGCACGAACGCACCGGCCTGACCACGGTGTTCGTCACCCATGATCAGGAAGAGGCACTGGAACTGGCCGATCGCGTGGCGATCCTCAACCGCGGCCGGATCGAGCAGATCGGCAGTCCCGCGCAGGTCTACGAGCAGCCGGCCTCGCCGTTCGTGTACGCCTTCGTGGGCGCGGTGAACCGGCTGCCGGCACGTCTGCACGACGGTGCGGTGC
Source organism: Xanthomonas sp. 3498 (assembly GCF_014199795.1). Taxonomy (NCBI): domain Bacteria; kingdom Pseudomonadati; phylum Pseudomonadota; class Gammaproteobacteria; order Lysobacterales; family Lysobacteraceae; genus Xanthomonas; species Xanthomonas sp. 3498. The sequence continues at coordinate 239,680 of NZ_JACHOH010000003.1, read as the reverse complement.
AGGTCGGCGGGCTGGCCTTGCCGGTGCCGTCGACGCCGCTATCCAGCGGCCCGGTCGAACTGTATGTCCGGCCGGAAGACCTGGCGCCCGGCAGCGAGGGCTGGGCGGCGACGGTGCTGTCGATCCAGCGCAGCGGCCCGCGCCTGCGCCTGCGCGCGCAACTGGCGCACGGCCACGACGAGGTGGAGGTGGAGCTGCCGGCGGGCGAGGGGGTGCCGGACTACACGCCGGGCCAGCCGCTGCACCTGCGCGCGCGCCGCTTCGGGGTGTTCGCCCGGCCCGACTGAGGCGCCATCGCGCCATGCCGATCGCCTACTGGCGCGGCTGCGCGCCGGTGCCACCAGCGGCTGGCCCGATCGGCCTCGACGTGACCGCCAGGTCGCTGGCCGGGTCCATGCCTGTCGAGTCCGAGGCCAACGCCGGCGCGCCGGCCGTGTCCGCACGTGACGCAAAAGGACAGGCTTGTGTCAGGCCATGGCATGCGCTGGGCGAAAAGTTGTTGCACTGCAAGATCAAAGCAGTTAAAAAAGCGTGAAAGCGCATGCGTCCCGCTGCGGCAACCCACCCTCGTCAACCCACAGGAGAATGACCGGTGAACAAGACCACTCTCGCCCTGGCCGTCGCACTGGCCGCTTCGCCGTTCACCGTCCTGGCCCAGGACGAACCGGCTTCGCCGATCACCGGCTCCTACGGCGTGGTCAGCGACTACGTGTTCCGCGGCGTCTCCCAGACCGACAAGGGCCCGGCGTTCCAGGCCGGCCTCACCTACACCTCGCCGTTCGGCCTGTACGTGGGCACCTGGGGCTCCAACGTCGACTTCGGCGCGGGCGATCCGGACTGGGAAGTGGACGGCTTCGTCGGCTACAACGTCGATTTCTCGCCGGACTGGAACTTCGACGTGATGGTCAACCGTTACGGCTACCCGGGCGCCGGCAAGTCGAACTACAACGAACTGATCACCAAGACCAAGTTCCTCAAGACCTACACCCTGACCGTGGCGTACACCGACAACGTGTACAACCTCGACCGCGACAGCTTCTACTACGCGCTGGACGGGAACTGGGCGCTGCCGCAGGGCTTCAGCGTCGGCGCGCACGTCGGCCGCACCACCTACGAAAGCGCGCTGACCGCGTACCAGGACTACACCGACTACAACGTCAGCGTGGGCAAGATGGTCGGCCCGCTGGCGCTGAGCGTGGGTTACTACGACACCGACAACAAGGGCCCGGAGAACTTCACCGAGCGCCTGGCCGGTCACCGCGTGGTGGTCTCGGGCACGATCGCGTTCTGATCGCATCGTCTCGTGAAACGACGAAGGGCGCCGCAAGGCGCCCTTCGTGTTTTTCCGGTATCGCCGCGTTGCCGCGGCGCGCGCCTTACCAGCTCAGCACGACCTTGCCGGCCTTGCCTTCTTCCATCAGGTCGAAGCCCTTCTGGAATTCGTCGATGGTCAGCTGGTGGGTCAGCACCTTGCCCAGCGGGAAGCCGGACAGCACCAGCTGGGTCATCTTGTACCAGGTCTCGTACATCTTGCGGCCGTAGATGCCCTGCACGGTCAGGCCCTTGAAGATGATCTTGTCCCAGTCGGCGCCGGCGCCGCGCGGCATGATGCCGAGCATGGCGATCTTGCCGCCGTGGTACATGCAGTCGAGCATGTCGTTGAAGGCGCGCGGATTGCCGCTCATCTCCAGGCCCACGTCGAAGCCTTCCATGTGCAGGTCGGCCATCACGTCCTTGAGCGAGGTGTTGGCGACGTTGACCACGCGGGTCGCGCCCATGTCCGCGGCCAGCTTCAGGCGGAAGTCGTTGACGTCGGTGACCACCACGTTGCGCGCGCCGATGTGCTTGCAGATGCCCGCGGCGATGATGCCGATCGGGCCGGCGCCGGTGATCAGCACGTCCTCGCCGATCACGTCGAACTCCAGCGCGCAGTGCGCGGCGTTGCCGTAGGGGTCGAAGAACGCGGCCAGTTCGGAGGGGATCTGGTCGGGGATCGGCCACAGGTTGGAGGCCGGCATCACCATGTACTCGGCGAAGGCGCCGTTGACGTTGACGCCGATGCCGACCGTGTTCGGGCACAGGTGCGGACGTCCGCCGCGGCAGTTGCGGCAGTGGCCGCAGACGATGTGGCCTTCGGCCGAGACGCGCTGGCCGACCTCGTAGCCGGTGACCGCCGAGCCGAGCTGGGCGATGCGGCCGACGAACTCGTGGCCGATGGTCAGGCCGGGCTTGATGGTGCGCTGGCTCCACTCGTCCCACAGGTAGATGTGCAGGTCGGTGCCGCAGATCGCGGTCTTTTCCAGCTTGATCAGCACCTCGTTGGGGCCGGGGACCGGCACCGGCACCTGTTCCAGCCAGATGCCCTTGGCGGCGTCGCGCTTGACCAGCGCCTTCATTGTTTGCGCCATGTCGGTGCAGATTCGATGGGAAGAGGGCGCGCAGTATAAGCGCCCGGCCGGCGCGCCCATGTTGCGGCGCGGTCAGGACGTGCCCGGGACTGGGCGACACGCCCCAGGGTGCCATTGGTCACGGTCCGGGCGATTGATGACAGCCGTTACACTCTAACGTCTGTCATCAAGGAAGCTATTCGATGCGTTCGAATTCGTTGGCTGTCGCCATCGCCGCCGTGGCCGCCCTGTCCGGTGTCTCCACCGCCCAGGCCGGCGAGGGCATGTGGGTCCCGCAGCAGTTGCCGGACATCGCCGGGCCGCTGCAGCAGGCCGGCCTGAAGCTGTCGCCGCAGCAACTGTCCGACCTCACCGGCGACCCGATGGGCGCGGTGGTCTCGCTGGGCGGCTGCACCGCCAGCTTCGTCTCGCCGCAGGGCCTGGTCGTGACCAACCACCACTGCGCCTACGGCGCGATCCAGCTCAACTCGACCCCGCAGAAGAACCTGATCCGCGACGGCTTCAGCGCCGCCAGCCAGGGTGCGGAGCTGAGTGCCGGCCCGAACGCGCGCATCTATGTGCTCGACCGCATCACCGACGTCACCGCGCAGGCCAAGGCGGCGATGGCCGCCGCCGGCAAGGACGCGCTCAAGCGCACGCAGGCGCTGGAGGATTTCGACAAGACCCAGGTCGCCGCGTGCGAAGCCGATGCCGGCTACCGCTGCGCGCTGTACAGCTTCTCCGGCGGCAACACCTACCGTCTGTTCCGCACCCTGGAAATCCGCGACGTGCGTCTGGCCTACGCGCCGCCGTCGGGCATCGGCAAGTTCGGCGGCGACGTCGACAACTGGATGTGGCCGCGCCACACCGGCGACTTCTCGTTCTACCGCGCCTACGTCGGCAAAGACGGCAAGCCGGCCGCCTATGCCAAGGACAACGTGCCGTACCAGCCCAAGCACTTCCTGAAGTTCGCCGACCAGCCGCTGGGCGCCGGCGATTTCGTCATGGTCGCCGGTTACCCGGGCCGCACCAACCGCTATGCGCTGGCCTCCGAATTCGACGCCACCGCCGACTGGGGCTATCCGACCGCGGCGCGCCAGTACCGCGATCTGATCGCGCTGGTCGAGCAGGCCGGCAAGCAGAACCCGGACATCCAGGTGAAGTACGCGGCGACCATGGCCAGCTGGAACAACGTCGCCAAGAACTACGAAGGCCAGTTGGAAGGCTTCAAGCGCATCGATGCGGCGGCCAAGAAGCACGCCGAGGAACGCGCGGTGCTGGACTGGCTCAAGCGCCAGGGCGGCGAGGGCAAGGCCGCGCTGCAGGCGCATGCGCAACTGCTTGCGCTGGGCGAGCAGGCCAAGGCGACGCGCGATCGCGACCTGGTGCTGCGGCAGATGCAGCGTACCGGCGCGCTCGGCAGTGCGGTGTCGCTGTACCGCCTGTCGATCGAACGCGCCAAGCCGGACGCCGAGCGTGAGCCGGGCTACCAGGAGCGCGACCTGCCCGAGATCGAGGGTGCGATGAAGCAGATGGAGCGCCGCTACGTCGCGTCCATGGACAGCCAGTTGCAGCGCTACTGGTTCGACCAGTACCTGAAGTTGCCGAAGGCGCAGCGCCTGCCGGCGCTGGACCAGTGGCTGGCCGGTGCCGATGCGCAGGCCGCCGCCGCGCGCCTGGCCGGTACCCAGTTGGGCAACACCGATGCGCGCCTGAAGTGGCTGCATGCCGACCGCGCCGCGTTCGAGGCCAGCGACGATCCGGCGCTGCGCTATGCGGTGGCGCTGATGCCGACCCTGCTGCAGATCGAGCAGGACCAGAAGCGCCGCGAGGGCGAGGAACTGCTGGCGCGTCCGCGCTACCTGCAGGCCGTGGCCGACTACAAGAAGAGCCAGGGCGAGTCCGTGTATCCGGACGCCAACTCTTCGCTGCGCATCACCTTCGGCAACGTCAAGGGCTACGTGCCCAAGGACGGCGTGGCCTACACCCCGTTCACCACGCTGGAAGGCGTGGTCGCCAAGGACACCGGCGTGGAGCCGTTCAATTCGCCCAAGGCGCTGCTGGATGCGGCTAAGGCCAAGCGTTACGGCGGGCTGGAAGACAAGCGGCTGGGCACGGTGCCGGTCAACTTCCTGTCCGACCTGGACATCACCGGCGGCAACTCCGGCTCGCCGGTGATGGACGCGCACGGCAAGCTGGTCGGCCTGGCCTTCGACGGCAATTGGGAGTCGGTGAGTTCGAACTGGGTGTTCGACCCGGCGATGACCCGGATGATCGCGGTCGACACGCGTTATCTGCACTGGATCATGCAGGAAGTGATGCCGGCGCCGCGGCTGTTGAAGGAGTTGAACCTGGCCAAGTGAGCCAGGCCCGACGGACGGCGGCCATGGCCGCCGTCCGCGTGTCCGCCCCGGCGCGCTGCGGCGGCGCGCGGGATGCGGCGCAGGGTTTCCGGCGACGGAGCGGGTATCATGCCGCTCCGTTTTCGTTTGCGAGACGGGCCCTTCCCCCAAGGAATCCAGCGCATGCGCATTCTGCTCGCCCGCCATGGCGAAACCCCGTGGAACGCCGAAGGCCGCTACCAGGGCCAGATCGACATCCCGCTGTCGCCGGTCGGCGACGCCCAGGCGCAGGCGCTGGGCGCACGCCTGCGCGAGGTGCCGCTGACCCGCGCCGTGGCCTCGCCGCTGGCACGCGCGCAACGCACCGCGCGCTTCGCCCTGGGCGCCGAGCGCGAGGCGCTGCTGCAGACCGATCCGGACCTGCAGGAGATCGCCCATGGCGAGTGGGAAGGTCTGCTGGCCAGCGAAATCAACGAGAAGGATCCTGCGCGCCTGCGCGCCTGGCGCGAGGAGCCGGATACGGTGCTGATGCCGGGCGGCGAGTCGCTGCGGCAGGTGCTGGAGCGCTCCTGGCGCGGCCTGGCCCGCGCCGCCGAGGGCCTGGGCGAATACGACACGCTGCTGGTGGTCGCCCACGATGCGGTCAACCGGGTGATCCTGTGCCGGGTGCTGGGCCTGCCGATCGCGCGGCTGTGGAGCTTCCGCCAGGCGCCGACCACGCTGAACCTGCTGGAAGGGCCGGACGTGGAGCATCTGGAAGTGGTGCGGCTGAACGATTGCGCGCATCACACGCCGTTCTTCGGCGAGGCGAAGCATCGGGCGTTGTAGGTTTTCCGGTCGTTGCGACGGTCTGCTGAGTTGATGCAAAGGCAAGATCAAATGCTTTCGCGCTTGGCGCGCGAGTCACTTTTCTTTGCTTGTGCAAAGAAGGCTTTACAGCAGCCAGAGGCTGAACAAAGTAACCAAAAGAAGCGCTTTACCACAGCCGAAGGCTGGTCAAGCACACCCGGGCGGCATGCCCTCCGCGCTGCGCGCTCCGGGTGCGCAAGCAGGCCGGACATTTTTCGGCGGCACATCCATGTGCCGTCGAAAAACGGCGCGCGTCCTGCGCGCCGCCCCTGCGGGGTTTTCGTCCGGCCTGCTTGCCGTGCCTCACGGGATCCGGAACAGCTAAAGCAACATCAACCGCAAAAGCCAAAGCCAAGCCAAAGCCAAGCCAAAGCCAAGCAACCGCCGACGCCTAACAACAGCAAAGTGCAGTGCGGCTTCGGTACGCGTGCTGTCGCCGCATCAGTCGAGTTCAATCGCCTCCATGAACACCCTCTCCGAATGGCTCGCCTACATCGAGCGCCAACATCCCCAGGACATCGCCATGGGCCTGGAGCGGGTGCGCGCGGTCGCCGCGCGCATGCGCCTGACCCGGCCGGCCAAACACGTCATCACCGTCGGCGGTACCAACGGCAAGGGTTCGACCGTCGCCTTCATCGAGGCGATCGCGCGTGCCGCCGGCTGGCGCGTGGGCAGCTACACCTCGCCGCACCTGCTGCGCTACAACGAGCGCGTGCGCATCGAGGGCGAAGAGGCCAGCGATGCCGACCTGATGACTGCCTTTGCGGCAGTGGAGGCCGCGCGCGGCGAGACCGCGCTGACCTACTTCGAGTACGGCACGCTGGCGGCGCTGTGGCTGTTCCAGCAGGCCAAGCTGGGGTTGGCGGTGCTGGAGGTCGGCCTCGGCGGCCGGCTCGACGCGGTGAACCTGGTCGACGCCGACGTGGCGGTGATCACCACCGTGGACATCGACCACACCGACTGGCTCGGCAGCGACCGCGAAGCGATCGGCGCGGAGAAAGCCGGCATCGCGCGGCCGTGGAAGCCGCTGGTGCTGGGCGAGATCGATCCGCCCTCCAGCGTGCTGCGCCGCGCCTACGCGATCGGCGCCAACGCGATCCGCGCCGGCAGCGACTTCTTCCACGAGCCGATCGACGCCGAACGCTGGCGCTGGCGCGACGTCGGCACCGAACTGCAGTTGCCGTTGCCGCAGTTGCGCGCGCCGGTGCAGCGCGCCAACGCCGCCACCGCCATTGCCGCCCTGCGCGCGTTGCGCCGGTCGCTGCCGCGCAACGCCTATGCCGAGGGCATCGCCGCCGCCCGTCTGCGCGGACGGCTGCAGCCGTGCGTGCGCGATGGCGTGGAGGTGCTGGTCGACGTGGGCCACAACCCGCAGGCGGCGCGCGAGCTGGCCGCCGCGCTGCAGGCGCAGCCGGTCGCCGGCCGCACCTGCGCGGTGTTCGCGGCGCTGGTCGACAAGGACGCCGCCGGCGTGGTGGAGGCGCTGGCCGCGCAGGTCGATGCCTGGCACCTGGCCGGTTTGAGCGGCAGCCGCGGCCAGAGTAGTGCGCAGTTGCGCGCGCGGCTGGCGGGTACGGCCGCCGCCGAGGCCGGCACCGCCGAGAGCGTGGCGCAGGCGCTGCAATCGGTGCTGGCGCAGGCGCGGCCGGGCGACCGCGTGCTGGTGTTCGGCTCGTTCCATACCGCCGCCGAGGCCCTGCACTGGCTGCATTCAGCCGGCTGATCCCGCCCTCGCGCGGGCCGACCTTATAATCGGCACGGCACTCCGCCACGCCGCCCCCTCACCCTTTCCGTGGATACCGTCCTGAAACAGCGATTGATTGGCGCCCTCGTCCTGGTAGCGCTCGCCGTGATCTTCCTGCCGATGCTGGTGAAGGGGCCTGCGCCCGACAGCGGCGTGGCCAATGTGCCGCTGAAGGCGCCCGAGGCGCCGGCCGACGGCCAGTTCCAGACCCGCGAGTTGCCGCTGGTGACCCCGGGCGATGCACCCAGCGGTGGGGCGGTGGGCATGGCCAAGTCGCCGGGTGCCACGCCCGCGGCCGCCGCCGCGCCGGCGCCGGTCCAGAACAACCCCGATGCCGCCGACCTGGCCGATCCGGCCGCCGGCAGCGCCGCGCAGCCGTTGCCGCCGAGCGTGGCCGCCGGCAACTACGCGGTGAACTTCGGCGCCTATGCCACCGCCGCCGACGCCGATGCGGTGATCGCACGGCTCAAGCAGGCGCAGCTGCCGGGCTTCCGCGAGCAGGCCACCATCGGCGGGCGCCAGGCCTGGCGCGTGCGGATCGGGCCGTATGCCGATCGCGCCCAGGCCGAATCCGTGCGTCTGCAGGCGGTCAAGGTCCGCAACGACGTCAACGCCCAGGTGGTGACCCTGGACGCGGCGCCGAGCAAAGCGACCCCGACCAGCGCCACGCCGGCCGCCGGCAGCCATGTCGCCGCCGCCGCGCCCGCCGCCCCGGCCAAGACCGAGGCGCTGCCGCCGGAGCCGGCCAAGCCGGTCGCCACCGCCAAGCCGGCGACGCCGCCGGCGCCCAAGCCGGAACCGGCCAAGCCGGCCGTGACCAAGCCCGAACCCACCAAGCCTGCGGCCACGCCGGCCACCACGGCGGCCGCCAAGCCGGCGCCGAGCGTGCCGGCTGCGCCTGCCGCTTCCGGTACCGGCTTCGCCGTGCAGCTGGGCGCGTTCGGCAAGGCCGAGGACGCCAATGCCCTGCGCGACAAGGTGCGCGCGGCCGGCTTCAGCGCCTTCGTCGAACAGGTGCGCACCGACAAGGGCGCGCTGAACCGGGTGCGGGTCGGGCCGGTCGCCAACCGCGCCGATGCCGAGCAGTTGCGCGCCCAGGTGGCGGCCAAGGTCGGCATCAGCGGTATGGTACGTCCACATCCTTGATCGGGCCCCGGCCCATGGAGTAGCACGATGGTCCAGGGAAGGCAGGCGCGACGCGCGATCGGCGCGATGCAGCGGCTCGGCCGCGGGAGGCGCGCATGATCGACATGGTGCTGTTGACGGTGATCCTGGTCTCGGCCCTGCTCGGGGCCTTGCGTGGATTCGTCGGCATCGTGGTCGGCACGCTGTCCTGGTTCCTGGCCGGCTGGGCCACGTTCCAGTTCGGCGGCAACGCCGGGCAGTGGTTGGCCAACGGCTCACGGCCGAGCATGAGCTACTACCTGGGCGGCTACGCGCTGACCTTCGTGACGGTGATGGCGGTGGTCGGCATCACCGGCATGGTGATCCGCACCGCGGTGCGCTCGACCGCGCTGTCGGGCACCGACCGCGCGCTCGGCTTCGGCCTGGGCGCGGCGCGCGGCGGCTTCTTCGCCGCGGTGCTGGCGTTCCTGATGAGCTTCACCCCGCTGACCCGCGAGCCGGACTGGCGGCATTCGATGGTGCTGCCGGTGCTCAGCCCCGGCGTGGGCTGGATGCGCGCGCAGATGCCGGACTGGCGCATGCCGCAGATGCCGCAGTTGAACCTGTCGCAGATGCCGCAACTGAACGTGTCGCAGATGGATTTGGGCAACTTGCCCGCGGCAGGCGATAATGCCGCGCTGGGCAACGCCCTGCAGGCCAGTGGGCTGCAGGAAATGATGTCCAAGGCCCTGGGACGTCCCGGGGTGCGGTCCGCGCAGCCCGGGAGCGATCCGTCGCAACTGATGCCCGCGAACATCGATCCGGCGCAGGCGCGTCCGGCGCAATCCGACCCGGCACGGGTCGAACCCAACGGCCAGGCACGGCCACCTTCCCAATAGCGGCGTCCCCGCCGCGGAGAGCGTTGACATGTGTGGCATCGTCGGAATCGTCGGCACCCAGAACGTGGCCGGGCAACTCTATGACGGCCTGGCCGTGCTGCAGCATCGCGGTCAGGACGCGGCGGGCATCGCCACCGCCGACGGCACCCGCCTGCGCGTGCAGAAGGCCAACGGCCTGGTCCGCGACGTCTTCGACGAGAAGCGCATGGCGGTGCTGGAAGGCCGCGTCGGCATCGCCCACTGCCGTTATCCGACCGCCGGCTCGGAAGGCATGGACGAGGCGCAGCCGTTCTACGTGAATTCGCCGTACGGCATCGCACTGGCCCACAACGGCAATCTGGTCAATACCGAATCCTTGCGCCAGCAGGTGTTCGAGGCCGACCGCCGCAACATCAACACCGATTCGGACAGCGAAGTGCTGCTGAACGTGTTCGCCTACGAGCTGGACGCGCAGCGCATGCTGACCCCGGAAGCGGCGATCCGCGCCGTGGCCGGCGTGCACCGCCGCTGCAAGGGCGGCTACGCGGTGGTCAGCGTGGTGCTGGGCCTGGGCCTGGTCGCGTTCCGCGATCCGCACGGCATCCGCCCGCTGGTGCTGGGCAAGCGCGAGAGCGTGGAGGGCGACGAGTACATCGTCGCCTCCGAGTCCTCGGCGCTGGACATCCTCGGCTTCACCCGCGTGCGCGACGTGCGCCCCGGCGAAGCGCTGGTCATCACCGGCCGCGGCGAGCTGTTCTCCGAGGTCTGCGCCTCGCCGACCGACCACACCCCGTGCATCTTCGAGTACGTGTACTTCGCGCGCCCGGACTCGATGATCGACAACGTCTCGGTGCACAAGGCGCGCATGCGCATGGGCATGAAGCTGGGCGAGAAGATCCTGCGCCTGCGCCCGGACCACGACATCGACACCATCATCCCGATCCCGGACACCTCGCGCGACGCCGCCTTGGAGATGTCCAACGTGCTCGGGGTGAAGTACCGCGAGGGCTTCGTCAAGAACCGCTACATCGGCCGCACCTTCATCATGCCGGGGCAGGGCGAGCGGGTGAAGTCGGTACGCCGCAAGCTCAACCCGATCCACCTGGAATTCCGCAACCGGGTGGTGCTGCTGGTCGACGATTCGATCGTGCGCGGCACCACCAGCCGGCAGATCGTGCAGATGGCGCGCGACGCCGGCGCGCGCAAGGTGTACCTGGCCAGCGCGGCGCCGCCGGTGCGCTATCCCAACATCTACGGCATCGACATGCCGGCCGCCGACGAACTGGTGGCGCATGGCCGCAGCGAGCAGGAGATCCAGGAATTCCTCGGCTGCGACTGGCTGATCTACCAGGACCTGGAAGACCTGGAGACCGCGGTGCGCGAGGGCAATCCGGAACTGAAGGCGTTCGACTCCTCGTGCTTCAACGGCCAGTACACCACCGGCATCGAGCCCGGCTATTTCGAGCGGATCATGCAGTTGCGCTCGGACGAGGCCAAGCGCAAGCGCCGTGCCTGAGCCCCGCGGCGGCCGCGCCCGGGCGCGACGCATGCGCGCGCTGGCGGGCCTGGCCGCGTTGTGCGGCGGCTGTCGCGCGCCGCTGGTGACCGCGGCCGCGCAACTGCCGGCGGCGCCGTGAACGGCGACCTGTACCAGGCCGCGCGCGCCTGCCTGGACGCGGCCGACCCCGACGAGAAGGTCGCGCTGACCCAGCGCCATGCCGCGGCCTGGCGTCATGGCGACTTGGCGATGCCGACCGAGGCGCCGGCGCCCGAGCCGATCCGCATGCCCGGGCGGCCACCGCGACCGCTGTTGGTGCATCCGCGCGAGCTGCCGCGCCGCGGCCTCGGCAGCGCCGAAGGCCGCGCCGCCTTCATCCATGCCATCGCCCACATCGAACTCAACGCCATCGATCTGGCCTGGGACGCGGTCTACCGCTTCCGCGGCCTGCCGCCGGCGTTCTATGCCGACTGGGTGGCGGTGGCGGACGACGAGTCGCGCCATTTCGTGCTGCTGCGCGACCGCCTGCGCGCGCTGGGCCACGCCTACGGCGATTTCGCCGCGCACAACGGCCTGTGGGAGATGTGCGAGAAGACCGCGCACGACGGCCTGGCACGGATGGCGCTGGTGCCGCGGGTGCTGGAGGCGCGCGGCCTGGACGTGACCCCGGGCATGATCGCCAAGCTGCGCGCGCTCGACGACGACGCCACCGCCGACATCCTAGAGATCATCCTGCGCGAGGAAGTGGCGCACGTGGCCGCCGGCTCGCGCTGGTATCGCTGGTATTGCGCACAGGCCGGGATCGAGCCGCGCGCCCGCTTCGCGGCCCTGCTGCGCGAATACGCCGGCGGCTACCTGCATGGTCCGTTCAACCTGCAGGCGCGCCTGCTGGCCGGGTTCGACGAGGACGAATTGCAGGCCCTGCAGCAACAGGCCGGCTGAGGCGCCGCCGCCGACAGGGCGTGGCGTGTGCTGCAACGAGGCGCCGACGTGGGCGACATTCCAGGGGCGTCGCGTGGATTTCGTGATGCCTATCTCCGACTGATGCCTGGACCGCATTTGTTGCTTGCGCTGAACGGTGGCTGAGCGGCTAATCGAACTCCCCCGCGCGGCCTTCCCCGTTCCGGCCGCGCGCGGGGCGACGTTCGTCCCTACTCACCACCCAGGAGTCCGACATGAAGTCGATCTGCAGCCTTACCGCGATGCTTGCCCTGTGTGTCGCCGGTTCCGCCTCCGCGGCCGGAACGCCCCTGTTCCAGAGCAGCCAGTACGTGTCCAAGTCCATCGCCGGCGAGCCGGCGCTGAGCCGCCTGCTGGCCAATCCCGCCACCGGCGCGGTGCAGCGCGTTGGCGTGAACGCCGCCGCGGTCACCGCCGGACAGCAGCAACTCGAGCTGGACCTGCTGGGCCAGCGCATCACCGCCACGCAGTTGAAGACCGAGCAGTTGGAAGGCGGCAACAGCATCTGGTACGGCAACCTCGGCAATGCCGCGGTGGCCCGGACTCGCGCACCCTCCGGCCTGGATCCGCTGAACTCGGCGATCCTGGTGCGCAGCGGCGACACCATCACCGGCAGCATCCGCAGCAACGGCACGCTGTTCCACCTGCGTCCGATCGCCGGCGGCGGCCATGTGCTGGTGGAAGTCGACGAACGCCGCATGCCGGCCGAGCATCCGGCCGACTACGCCCTGCTGCCGACCGTGCAGATGCCGCAGTCGGTGATCGACGAGCGCATGACCGCCGCCGGCGCCTCGTCCGGTTCGCCCGCGACCATTCGCGTGCTGGTGGTGGCGACCAACAAGGCGGTGACCAGCTACGGCGGCAACATGCAGTCGCTGGTGCAACTGGCGGTGGCCGAGTCCAACCAGGGCTACACCAACAGCAACGTCGGCATCACCATGCAACTGGCCGGCTACGAGACCACCAACTACACCGAGTCCGGCGACTTCAACACCGACCTGACCCGCTTCCGCGGTACCAGCGACGGCTACATGGACAGTATCCATACCTCGCGCAACAGCACCGCGGCCGACGTCGGCGTGCTGATCATCGACAATTCCGCCTATTGCGGCCTCGCCTCGGGCATCGGTTCCACCGCCGCCACCGCGTTCGCGGCGGTGTACTGGGATTGCGCCACCGGCTACTACAGCTTCGCCCACGAGATCGGCCATCTGCAGAGCGCGCGCCACGATGTGGCCACCGACTCCAGCACCTCGCCGTACGCCTATGGCCACGGTTATCGCTACGGCAACAGCTGGCGAACGATCATGGCCTACAACTGCACCAGCAGTTGCCCGCGGCTGAACTACTGGTCCAACCCGAACGTGTCCTACAACGGCGTGCCGATGGGCAACGCCAGCACCGCCGACAACCAGCGTGTGCTGGTCAACACCAAGGCGACGGTGGCCGGGTTCCGCTGAGCCGGCGTGCGCGTGGCGCAGGCCGCACGCCTGCGCCACGCGTGACGGAGACGAGCGGAGCGGGCGCGGTGGCGTGCGCTTCCGCTATGCTGGGAAGTGGCGCCGGCGCGGTCGGTGCCGACTGACTTCCTGGGATCGACGATGTTCAAGCGCATGCGACTGCCGGCCACACTGCTGCTGGCGATGCTGAGCGCGGGCTGCGGCCCCGCCCCCGATCGGCAGGCCGATAGCCCGTCGCCGACGGCCAAGACCGACCCGCCGCGGGCGACCCCGCCGGCCGACACCTTCGACGAAAACCGCGCAATGGATCTGCTGCAGGCGCGCCTGGCGGCCGATCACGCCTATCCCGACCTGCCGTGCCTGGGCTATGCCATCGAGGACGAGCAGGACGAGGCGGCCTCCGCGACAGCCTCTGCACCGGCCGCACCCAAGGCCTCCGCGCCGGCGGCGATCGAGATCGCGGTGCGCGAGAAGCACGGCGACGGTTGCCCGGGCGATCCACAGACCGAGCCGGTCCGCGACCGTTTCCGCGTCGAGCGTTCCGGCGCGATCCGCTGGTACGACGTGGTCGATGGCGACTTCGTCGATTACGCGCAATGGCGGCAGCAGCAAACCGGTGGCGGCTTGCCCTGAGCGGCGGGTCTTGTGCGCGTCGCCGGGCTGCGCGCGGCCGCGCCGGACACGTGTACTAGAGCTGTTGCAGTCGGCAGCCCTGCGCATCCACGCGCAGCACCGAGCCCTGTTCGTACCAGTCGCCGAGCACGATGCGGGTGCAGGCACGCCCCTCCACGTCCAGCGCATGCACCGCCGGCCGATGGGTGTGGCCATGGATCATCCGCGCCACGCCATAGCGGGCGAAGGTGGCGGCGACCTCGGCCGGCGCCACGTCGGTGACGGTCTCGAACTGCGTGCGGTCGCCCTGTTTCAGGTCGGCCTGGCGCGCCTGGCTGGCGGCGCGCGCCTGCTGCGCGTAGGCGATGCGCGCGGCCAACGGCTGCGCCAGGAACTGCTGCTGGAACGCCGGGTCGCGGGTCTGCGCGCGGAACGCCTGGTAGGCGGTGTCGTCGGTGCACAGCAGGTCGCCGTGCAGCAGCAGGGTCGGCTCGCCGTACAGATCGATCACGCAGGGATCGGGCAGCAGGCGCAGGCCGGCGCGCTGCGCGTAGTCGGCACCGAGCAGGAAGTCGCGGTTGCCGTGCATGAAGAACACCGGTACCCCGGCCGCGTGCAGCGCGTGCAGCTCCAGCGCCACCGCATCGGCCGCCTCGGACGGCGTGTCGTCGCCGATCCAGGCCTCGAACAGGTCGCCGAGGATGTACAGCGCCTCGGCCCGGCGCGCCTCCCCGCGCAGGAAGTCGAGAAACAGCGCGGTGATCGCCGGCCGTGCCGGATCCAGATGCAGGTCGGAGATGAACAGCGTGGTCATTCGGCCATTGTAGTACGGCCGGGATTGGGGAATCGGGATTGGGGATTGGATGAAGCCGCGAGCACTGGCGTCGTTGTGCCTGGCGTAGGAACGGCTTCAGCCGCCGCCTTGGAACCGAAACCGCCCTGGTGGCTGGCGACCAGTGAGCGTGCACGTTGAACTACGGTTCCTCCTTCTACCGGGTCGCGGCCCGTTGCCGTCCTGTCGCTTTGTGCGGCGCTGCGATTCTGGTCGGTAGTGCAGGGCCTTCGTTTGCCGAGGTGAGCGCGGCCAAGGCACTGTTTGATACGCCGACGCATCTCACGCCATCAACATAGAAATGTTTGTTAGCGTGACCGCATTGCTGGCGCCATCGCGCGCTCCGGCCGTGAATCGTCTTTCAACGTTTGAAGGAGGTCGTCATGAGGACCGTACAGGGGGTCTACGCCGATCTGAGAGATTCCATCGGAATTGACGCCGGCACCACGGTGGTCCTGACGGGCCACGACCCGGTGACGCCATCGGTCCATCGTATTGGGGACGGTGCCGCCGCGGCCCTCGGCTTGCTGGGCGCGGGCATGAGCAGTCTCGGCGAGTTGAGGGGCGGGACACGACAGACCGTCACCGTCGACGTCGAGGATGCGATCGCGCAGCTGATGGCGGTGTTCCTGACGACCTTGAACGGCGTGCCTGCCGAACGACTCTTCGAGGATCCCTCCCTGTTCGCGGACAGCGACTTCTATCGTGCAGGCGACGGCCGTTACGTTTATCTGCTGCTGACCTATCCGCATCTGCGGATGCTGGCCTGCCAGGTGCTCGGTTGTCCTCCGTCACGTCGGCATTTTGCCGACGCGATCGCACGTTGGGACGCTTTCGCATTGGAGGACGCCATCAGCGGGGTAGGGGGCACATGCGTTGCCGTCCGGACGCGGGCGGAATGGCGCAGCCATCCCCAAGGGCTCTACCTTGCCGACCGACCGCTGATCGAGATCACCAGGATCGGCGATACCCCACCGGTGCCCCTGCCCGAGGGAAGGGCTGCGCTGCCGATGGATGGATTGCGCGTCCTCGACAACACCCATGTCATAGCAGGGCCGATCGCGGCGCGACTGATGGCTGAACATGGAGCGGAGGTCCTTCATCTTTCGACACCGCGTTATCCCGACCCGCAGGCGATGCAGGTCGAGACCAATATTGGAAAGCGAAGCGCCTGGTGCGACCTCAACGAGCCGGCGGGACGTGCGGCATTCGAACGGCTGTTGGGCGATGCCGACATCTATGTTGGAAGCTATCTTTCCCTCGATCGCAAGGGGTACGGGCCGCTCGCGCTTGCCGAGCGCCGGCCGGGGATTGTCGTGCTCGACTTCCATGGCTGGGGCAAGGCGGGGCCTTGGTCTCAGCGCGGCGGGTTCGATCAGCTCGCCTGCGCCGCCACGGGGTTTTCGGCGGAGGAGGGGGCGTTCGATGGCCCCCGCTTGCCGCCGACCTATCTGCTGAACGACTATCTGGCCGCGATCTTGGGAGCGGCCGGTGTGACCGAGGCCCTTCGGCGGCGCACAGTGGAAGGCGGCGCCTACCATGTCCATCTCGACCTGGCGCGGGTCTGCATGTGGATCCAGGATCTCGGCCTGCTGTCTCGTGCACAGGTGATCGGCTTGCCGCCGCCCGATCCCGCGCGGCTGAAGAATCGACGTGTGACGGTGCCGGGACCGTTCGGCGAAACGACGTACCTGCCAACCCAGATCAACTACTCGGACCTTCGCCCGTCTCTCGCCCGTGGCGCCGAGCCTCTTGGCGCGTCTCCATGCGCATGGGCAAGCGACTCGGCCAAGGCACGATGAAGCAGTCTTGAGAGCGTCAGGATGGAGAGAGAGCGCATGGGGCCGGACGGCGCCGGCTGTTCCCACTCCCTATTCCCGATTCCCCACTCCCAGCTTTAAACCAACCACAGCGACACGCCCGCCAGCAGCGCGCCAATGCCGGTGGCGGCGAGGACGTCGCTGGGGTAGTGCAGGCCCAGCACCACCCGCGACAGCGCCACGCAGGCGATGAACGGCACCAGCAGCGGCGCCAGCCACGGGTAGTAGGCGAGGGCGACGATGCCGAAGGACACCGCGTGCAGGGTGTGGCCGGAGGGGAAGCTGAATTCGTCCAGCGGCGCCACCCAGGCACGGATGCGCAGGTCGGCGGCATACGGGCGCGGACGCCGGGTCCAGCGCTTCAGGCCCTTGTACAGGCTCAGTGCGACCACGCCGGTGGCGGCCATGTGCGCGGAGGCGAACACGCCGTCCATGCCGTCGCACAGCACCAGCAGGGTCATCAGCGCATACCAGAACACGCCGTCGCCCAGTCGACTGATCACCGAGAAGAAGCGCCGCACCGAACGCCGCCGGCACCAGTGGTTGGCGCGCCGGCACCAGCGGGTCTCGTGCCCGCGCAGGATCTCAAGCCGCGTCGACATGCGTCCTCCGGGTCTGCGCCAGTTGGTTGAGCAGGGCATCGAAATCGGCCACCACCCGCTCCGGGCGCAGTTGCTGCATCGAAGCGCAGGCGGCCGCGCCCAGGCGCCGGCGCAGCGCCTCGTCGCTGCCCAGGCGCAGGGCGGCGGCGATGAAGGCGTCGTCGTCGGCCACCGCTGCGCCGTTGCTGCCGTCGCGCAGGTACTCGCGCGCCGCGCCGTAGTCGAAGGCGACCGTGGCCAGGCCGCTGGCCATCGCCTCCAGGGTCACGTTGCCGAAGGTCTCGCTGCGGCTGGGGAACAGGAACAGGTCGCCGCTGGCGAAATGCCGCGCCAGCGCATCGCCGCGCTGCACGCCGCAGAAAATGAAGTCGGGATTCTCCTGCGCCAGGCGCTCGCGCAGCGGGCCGTCGCCGACCCAGACGAAGCGTGCGCGCGGGCGCAGCTGCTGCAACTGGCGGAACGCGCGCACCGCCAGCGGCAGGTTCTTCTCCGAGGCGATGCGGCCCACGTACAGCACCGCGCAATCGTCGTCCTGCAGCCCCCACTGCTGGCGCAACTGCGGATCGCGGCGCTGCGGCTCGAACTGCTTGCTGTCCACCGCGCGCGCCAGCAGGCGTACCCGCTCGAAACCCTGGGTGGCCAGGAAGTCGCGCAGTTCGCGGGTCGGCACCAGGGTCGCCTGGGCCTGGTTGTGGAAGCGCCGCATCCAGCGCAGCGCGGTCGACTGCAGCCAGGCCGCGCCGTACTGCGGCAGGTACTCGTCGAAGCGGGTGTGGAAGCCGGTGGCGATCGGGATGCCCAGGCGCCGTGCGCTGCGCAGCGCCGACCAGCCCAGCGGGCCCTCGGTGGCGATGTACACCGCATCCGGCGGTGCCGCCTGCCACAGCCGGGTCAGGCGCCGTGGCGCGGGCAGGCCGAACTTCAATCCGGGGTAGCGCGGCAGCGCCGCACCGCGCACCAGCCGCAGATCCGCCGGGTCGGCATCGCCGGCCTGGCGCGGACGCACCACATCGACGCTATGGCCGCGCGCGCGCAGCCCCAGTTCCAGCCCCTGCACGGTCAGCGCCACGCCGTTGACCTCAGGGGGATACGTCTCGGTGACGATCGCGTAGCGCATGCGGGGGCTCCGGTTTGGCAAAGCCTCGCGCACGGCGGTGAAGCGAACATGTCCAGCGCATGTAGGAACGATGACGCCAGAAGCCGGGATTCGGGATTCGGGATTTTCGCAAGTTCGTCGCCGTGCCGCTTTTCTGTGGGAGAGGCTTCAGCCCCGACGCGGTATCGGTAAGGCGTCGGGGCTGAAGCCCCTCCCACAAAAGCCGCGGTGTCGCGGCTTCAGAGAGTGCGGCTTTTTCTTTCAAAAACCGGCACTTTTTTCATCAAATCGCTTGACCGCGATTTGACCGCGGACAGCATGCTGCCGTCCCGAGTCCCGAGTCCCGAGTCCCGAGTCCCGAGTCCCGAGTCCCGAGTCCCGAGTCCCGAGTCCCGAGTCCCGAGTCCCGAATCCCGAATCCCGAATCCCGGCCCTCAAGCCACAAACGGCCGGAAATTGATCCCCAGCCCGGCCATGCCCTCGACTTCGCCGATCAGGTCGGCGCGCTGCAGCGGCCGCGATTCGATCCACGGCTGCGACAGGATCAGGTGCAGGTTGGCGCCGTCGGCCTTCAGTTCCAGCGCGGGGATCGGATCGGCCTCGTGCGCGCGATGCAGCAGCACCGCCAGGCGCAGCAGCGCGGCCTTGCGCTTGGCGCTGAGCAGCAGGCGGTCGGGCAGCGCGTCGAACGCGGTCTTGGAGACGTTGCGGCGGTGCGTGCGCACCAGCGTGGCCAGCACCTGCTGCTCCTGCCGCGAGAAGCCGGCGATGTCCGAGTGCTCCAGCACGTAGGCACCGTGCACGTGGTACTGGCTGTGCGCGATGGCCTGGCCGAGTTCGTGCAGGCGCGCGGCCCAGCCGAGCATGCGCGCGTCGTCGGCATCCAGCGCCCAGTCGCCGGCGACCTGCTCGAACAGCGCCATCGCGGTGTGCTCCACGCGCGCGGCCTGCGCCTCGTCGATGCCGTAGCGCTGGGTGAGCGCGGCGATTGCGGTTTCGCGCGGATCGTTCTCGCCGCCGCGGCCGAGCATGTCGTAGAGAATGCCTTCGCGCATGGCCGCCTTGCTCACCATCAGCCGTTGCAGGCCCAGCGCCTGGAACGCCGCCTCCAGCACCAGCACGCCGCCGGCGATGATCGGCCGGCGGTCGGCGGACAGGCCCGGCAGGTCGATGTCCTCGATGCGCTTGGCCAGCAGCAGGCGGTCGCGCAGTTGCGGCAGCGCCTCGGCGGTGATCGCGCCCTTGGTCAGCTTCATCGCCGCGCAGATCTCGCCGATGGCCTTGTGCGTGCCCGACGAACCCAGCGCCTCGTGCCAGCCCAGCGCGCGGTACTGGCCCGCGAACTGCTGGAACTCGGCGCCGATCTCGGTCAGCGCGTCCTTCCACTTCTTCCTGGACAGCTTGCCGCCCGGGAAGAAGCGTCGCGTGCTGGCGATGCAGCCGGCCTGCAGGCTCTCGCGTTCCAGGGTCTGGAAACCGCTGCCGATGATGAACTCGGTAGAGCCGCCGCCGATGTCGATGACCAGGCGGCGTTCGTCCGGCTTGGGCGGCTGCGCGTGGGCCACGCCCAGGTAGATCAGGCGCGCTTCCTCGCGGCCGCTGACCACTTCGATCGGATGGCCGAGCGCGGTTTCGCCGGGAATCAGGAAGGTCTGCGGCGAGCGCAGCTGGCGCACGGTGTTGGTGGCCAGCGCGCGCACGCGCAGCGAAGGCAGGTCGCGGATGCGCTGGCCGAAGCGCGCCAGGCATTCCAGCGCGCGCTGCCGCGCGTCGGCGGACAGCCCGCCCTTGTTGTCCAGGCCGTCGGCCATGCGCACGGTCTCGCGCAGGCGATCCACCACCCGCAGCTGCCCGAGCTGATAGCGGGCGATGACCATGTGGAAACTGTTGGAACCCAGGTCGATGGCGGCCAGCAGGTCGTCGTCGCGCAGCGGCGGATGAGTGGGGGAGGTGGCAGGCATGGCGGAATGGTAGCCGATGCGCGGCGCGCGCCGTTGGCGCGACGCCGCGCTGCGCTCAGAGCCCGTCGAGCAGGGCCAGCTGCGCCGAATGCGGCGGCTGGTCCTGGCCCGGGGCCAGCTTGCGGTAGTTGCCGTCGGCGTCCAGTTCCCAGGCGTTGAGATTGTCGGCCAGGTAGTTCTGCAGCACCTCGCGGTGGATGCGCTTGACCAGGTCCGGATCGAGGATCGGGAAGCCCGTCTCCACGCGCCGCAGCAGGTTGCGTTCCAGCCAGTCGGCGCTGGCGCAGAACAGTTCCGGCGCGCCGTCGTTGCCGAACCAGTAGACCCGGCTGTGCTCGAGGAAGCGGCCGACGATCGAGCGCACCCGGATGTTGTCGGACACGCCCGGCACGCCGGGGCGCAGGGTGCAGGCGCCGCGCACGATCAGGTCGATCTTGACCCCGGCCTGCGAGGCGGCGTACAGCGCGCGGATCACCTGCGGCTCGTTGAGCGCGTTCATCTTGGCGATGATGCGGCCCGGGCGGCCGGCGTGCGCCAGCTTGGTCTCACGTTCGATCCGGTGCAGCACGCCCGGGTGCAGGGTGAAGGGCGATTGCAGCAGGCGCTTGAGGCGGATCTTCGGTGCCAGGCCGGACAACTGCTGGAACAGCAGGTGCACGTCATTGCCGATGTCCACGTCGGAGGTGATCAGGCTCAGGTCGGTGTAGGCGCGCGCGGTGCCGCTGTGGTAGTTACCGGTGCCCAGGTGCACGTAGCGGCGCAGCTTGCGGCCCTCGCGGCGCACGATCAGCAGCATCTTGGCGTGGGTCTTGTAGCCGACCACGCCGTACACCACCTGCACGCCGGCTTCCTGCAGGCGGTCGGCCAGGCCCAGGTTGGCCTCTTCGTCGAAGCGCGCGCGCAGCTCCACCACCACGGTGACGTCCTTGCCGTTGCGCGCGGCCAGCACCAGCGCATCGACGATCGCCGAGTCCTTGCCGGTGCGGTACAGGGTCTGCTTGATCGCCAGCACGTTGGGGTCGATCGCGGCCTGCTTGATCAGGTCCAGCACCGCGGTGAAGGCGTCGAACGGGTGGTGCAGCAGCACGTCGCCGGCGGCGGCGATCTCGAAGATGCCTTCGCTGTCGCGCAGGGTGCGCGGGTTCATCGCCGGATACTTCAGGTCCGGGCGCTGCACCAGGTCGTAGACCTGGTTGACCCGGCTCAGGTTGACCGGGCCGTTGATGCGGTAGACCGCGTTCTCCGGCAATTCGAAGTTCTGCAGCAGGGTGCGCACGATCGACTTCGGGCAGTCCTCGGCGATCTCCAGCCGCACCGCCGGCCGGTAGCCGCGGTTGACCAGTTCGTCGCGCAGCGCCAGCGCCAGGTTCTCCACTTCCTCCTCGTCCACCACCAGTTCGGAGTTCCGGGTGACGCGGAACTGGTAGGAGCCCATCACCTCCATGCCCGGGAACAGTTCGTCGACGAAGGTGGACAGCACCGAGGACAGGAACACGAAACTCTGCCCGCCCTCGGACAGGCTTTCCGGCAACTGGATGATGCGCGGCAGCGAGCGCGGCGCGCGCACGATCGCCAGGTGGCCGACGCGGCCGAACGCGTCGGTGCCCTTGAGCACCACCACGATGTTCAGCGACTTGTTGAGGATCTTCGGGAACGGATGCGCCGGGTCCAGGCCCAGCGGCGACAGCACCGGCATGATCTCGTTGCGGAAGTAGGCGCGCAGCCAGCGCTTCTGCCGCGCGTTCCAGGAATGGCGGCCGAGCACGCCGATGCCGGCGTCCTTCAGCGCCGGGCGCAGCACCTCGTTCCAGCAGCGGTACTGCTGGTCGACCAGTTGCGCGGCGCGGTCGTGGATGGAGGTGAGGATGGCGCTGGGGCTCATCCCGTCCGGTGCCGGCGGCAGCCCGAACTCCTGCGCGTGGCGCACGGTGGCGGCGCGGATCTCGAAGAATTCGTCGAGGTTGGTGCAGGAGATGCACAGGAAGCGCAGCCGCTCCAGCAACGGCACCTGCGGGTCCTGCGCCTGCGCCAGTACCCGGAAATTGAAGTCCAGTTGCGACAGTTCGCGGTTGATGTACAGCGCGGGATCGCGCAGCGGGTCGCTGGGAATGTCCGGTGGCGGCGTGGGCGGCAGGGCAGGGGCGCGGCGGGGCATGGCGATACTCGTTAGACGGAGGTCAGGGTGGCATGGTCGTGCCGCGGATGCACGCGCCCGGCGCCGAAGTGGCAGGAGAAGGTGCTGCCCTTGCCGACTTCGCTCTCGATCTCCAGTCGCGCCTGATGCAGACCGAGCACGTGCTTGACGATCGACAGGCCCAGGCCGGTGCCGCCGCTCTCGCGCGAACGGCTGCTGGAGACGCGGTAGAAGCGCTCGGTGATCCGTGGCAGATGATGCGCGGGAATGCCGTAGCCGCTGTCGCGCACCGACAGCACCGCGCCGTCGCCTTCGCGGGCGAAGCGGATGCGGATGGTGCCGCCGGCCGCGGTGTAGCGCACCGCGTTGGTGACCAGGTTGGAGAAGGCGCTGTGCAGTTCCTTGTTGGAGCCGACCAGGTCGCAATCGGCCTCGTCGTGGACCTCGATGCGGTGCCGGCCCTGGCTGTGCGCCTCGGCCTCGCGGCGCAGCGTGGCCAGCATTGGCGCCATCGCGATCGACTCCTCGTTGGCGTGCTCCTGCGATTCCAGCCGCGACAGGGTCAGCAGGTCCTCGACCAGTTGGGTCATGCGCTGCGACTGCTTGCGCATCTCGGCGATCATCGGCCCCGAGTCCGGGAAGTCCTCCGGATCGAGCATGTCCAGGTAGCCGTGGACCACGGTCAGCGGCGTGCGTAGCTCGTGCGAGACGTTGGCGACGAAATCGCGGCGCACCTGCTCCAGCTGCAGCAGCTTGCTGACGTCGCGCGCGACCAGCAGCCAGTGGTCGTCGGAATAGGGGATCAGGCGCAGGTTCAGGCGCAGGCGGTCGTCGACCGGCGAGGGCATGTCCAGCATCGGTTCGGCGTTGCGGCCGCCGCTGAGCCAGTGCGCCAGCGGCATCGGCTGCAAGCGCTCCACCACCGGCGCGCCGAGGTCGCCAGGGTGGCGCAGGCCGAGCAGGGTGCCGGCCGCCTCGTTGAACCACTGGATGCGCTGGCTGTTGCGGTCCACCACCACCACCGCGTCGGGCAGCGCCGCGGCGGCGGCGCGGTAGGCGCGCAGCATGTCGAGCAGGCGCCGCTTGCGCACGCGCATTTCCGCCTGGCTGCGGTACAGCAGCCGATCCAGCTCGTTCCATACGCCGGTGCCGGCCGGCGGCTCCCAGCGCTGGCGCGCGGTCAGTCGCCGCAGCACCCGCCGCAGCCGCCAGTAGTGCCAGCCCATCACCCCCAGCGACATCAGGGTTAGCGCCATCCATACATGGCCGCCGATCCAGCCGACCAGCAACGCCAGCAACAACATGCCGGCGAGCGTGCCGAGGGTCTTCAACCAGGCGGAGCGGATGTGGCGGGGCATCGGGAACGCACTCTGTCGCAAAGGATCGTGATCCGTCCGCCGTTATAGCAGGCGAAGCTGGCGGTCAGATGGACGCAGAGAAGCGATAGCCGGAACCGCGGACGGTCTGCACCATGTTTTCCACCGCGAACGGCTCCAGCGTCTTGCGCAGGCGGCGGATGTGCACGTCGATGGTGCGCTCTTCCACGTAGACGCTGCCGCCCCAGACGTGGTCGAGCAGCTGCGCGCGGCTGTACACGCGCTCGGGATGGGTCATGAAGAAATGCAGCAGGCGGTACTCGGTCGGGCCGATCGGCACCGGCGCCTCGCCGGCGAACACCCGGTGCGCCGCGCCGTCGATGCGCAGGCTGCCGACCGAGACGCTGCCGTCCTCGTCGTCCTCGCGGGTGCGGCGCATCACCGCGCGGATCCGCGCCAGCAGCTCGCGCGCGGAGAACGGCTTGACCACGTAGTCGTCGACGCCGGCCTCCAGGCCGCCGACGCGGTCGTTCTCCTCGCCGCGGGCGGTGAGCATGATGATCGGCACTTCGCGGGTCATCGCATCCTTGCGCCAGCGCCGGGCCAGTTCCAGGCCGCTGGTGCCGGGCAGCATCCAGTCCAGCAGGATCAGGTCCGGGACCCGGTCGGCGATCGAGGTCTGCGCCTCGCGGGCATCGCCGGCATGCACCGGCTCGAAGTCGCCCTTGCGCAGGGCGAACGCGACCATGTCGCGGATGGCCGGTTCGTCGTCGACGATCAGGATGCGTTTCTGCACAACGGCACCGTGGAACTGGGGAGGAAGGTCGCCAGTAGACTACGGTTTTATTACGGTTGAGTGACGCCTGACACGGGCGCGTTTCAGCGCCGTTGCATGTCCGGGTCCTGCACGCCCTGGCGGCGCAGTTCCAGCACCGTCGGCGTGATCGCAGCGATGCGGGCGTCGATACGCGCGCGCGCCACGTAGTCCAGGTCGCTGCGCTTCTTCAGGTTGCTGAGCTGGATCAGGGCCTGCTCCGGGTGCCCGTTCAGATAGGCGGCCTCGGCGTAGGCCTCGCCGGCGCGGGTGTCGTCGCCCGCCAGTTCGCAGGCGCGGGCGAAGGTGCGCTGGAACACCGGATCCTCCGCGGCCGCCCCCAGCAATGGCCGCAGCACGGCCTGGGCGCGCTGGCCGGCCTGGCGGCCGCCCTGCTCGTTGAGGGCGGTCGCATAGCTCAGGGCCACCGCGCGGTTGCTGGGCATGCGTTTGACCAGCGCCTCGAAGCGCTGGTCGGCGGCCTGGTTGCGGCCGGCCTTGGCCTCGGCCTCGGCCACCGCGACGGTCAGCCACCAGTTGTCCGGGTGCGCCTGCAGCAGGCTTTCCAGCGTCTGCGCGACGTCCTGCGCGCTGCCGCCGCCGCGCAGCCGCGCCAGCGCCAGGCCGTAGCGCTGGGCGTCGCTCAGGCCCTGCTTGCTGCCCTGGCGCAGGCCTTCGTACTCGCGGATCGCATCGGCCGGAGTGTTGGCGCTGAACACCCGTAGCCGCTCGCGCGCCCACTCGAACTGGCCGCTGGGACCGCGCGCATAGTTGGCGAAGGGCAACTGCAGCCCGCCCGGCAGCAGCGGGTTGCTGGGCGCGCCCAGCGGCTGGCTCAGCGACACGTCGTTCGGATCGACCCGCTCCTTCAGGGTGCCGCCGGGCACGCTGGTGGTCACGGTCAGGGTGTTCTTCTTCATCTGCTCGGCGCGCTCACGCGCCTCGCTGATGCGGGTGGTGGTGACCGGGTGGGTCATCAGGAAGTCCGGTGTGCTGTAGCCGCCCTGGTTGCCGCGCATCGCCAGCGACATGCGCTCGAAGAAGCCGGCCATCGCGTCGACGTCGTAGCCGCTGCGCGCCAGGGTGCGGATGCCCAGACGGTCGGCCTCGGATTCGTTGGAGCGGGTGTAGTCGATCTGCCGCTGCTGCATCAGGCCCAGGCCGCTGGCGATCGCCGCCTGGGTGGCGTCGCCGCTGGAACGCCCGCCGGCCTGCTGCGCCGCGACCACCGCGGCGAGCATGCCGAGCAGGATCGGGATCTGGTCGCGCTGCGCCCGCTCCACCCCGCGCAGCACGTGCTGCTGGGTGACGTGGGCGATCTCGTGCGACAGCACCGCGGCCACCTCGTCCTCGCGCTCGGCGGTCAGCACCAGGCCGGCGTTGACCGCCACGTAGCCGCCGAGGGTGGCGAAGGCGTTGATCTGGCGGTCGCGCAGCATGAAGAAGGTGAACTTCTGCTGCGGCTGGTCGCTGTTGGCGCCGAGCCGGGTGCCCATGGTCTGCAGCCAGTCGTCGATCAGCGGGTCCTCGAGCACGTAGCCGTAGCTGCGCAGCTCGGCCAGCATCATCTTGCCGTACTCGGCCTGGCGCGCCGGGGTCAGCAGCTCGCCGGCCGAGGAGCCGATGTCCGGCAGCTTGTTCTCCTGGGCCGGCGCCACGGCGCAGGCGGTGGCCAGGGTGATCGCGAAGGCGAGCGGCAGCAGGCGCAAGACGGGCTCCAAGAGGGTAGGCGGACGCCGGGGGGGCGCCCGGGACGACGGTGAATCCGGGATGATTCGCAGTGTTGCGGCAGCGGCCTCGAAAATCCACCCGGCCGCTACCATAGTGACTTGGACCTTCTACACCGCCCGGAGTTTCCCGTGGACAACCCAACTGCCGACACCGGCCAGGCCGGCGGCGCGCCGATCACCCTCTATTCCACCGCGATCTGCCCGTACTGCGTGGCGGCCAAGAACTTCCTCAAGAGCAAGGGCCGCACCTGGAACGAGGTACGGATCGACCTGGATCCGGCCGAGCGCGAGAAGATGGTCGCGCTGGCGCGGCGCACCAGCGTGCCGCAGATCTTCGTCGGCGACGTCCACGTCGGCGGCTACGACGACATGATGGCGCTGCACCGCGCCGGCAAGCTGGAGCCGCTGCTCGACGGCCGCGCCCCCGAGGCGCAGGCATGAGCGGCGCCGCGACGGGCGAGGGCGCCGCGGCAGGGGAGGACCGGGTACGCGAGTTCACCGAGTTCCGCCAGCGCATGAACCAGCGCATTCTGGCCGAGCCGAACCAGGTGGTGCGGCGCTTCTTCGCGCTGGACACCCAGACCTACCAGGCTGGCGCGCTGGACGTGAAGACCAAGGAACTGCTCGGCCTGGTCGCCTCGCTGGTGCTGCGCTGCGACGACTGCATCAGCTACCACGTGGCCCAGTGCAAGGAGGCTGGGGTCAGCCGCGAGGAGTTCTTCGAAACCTTTTCGGTCGGCCTGGTGGTCGGCGGGTCGATCGTGATCCCGCACCTGCGCCGCGCAGTGGACTTCCTCGACACGCTGGAGGCCGGCGCCGCCGCGCCGGCGCAGCACGCCCACGACTGAGCCCGCCTCGGGCTGCCCCCAAGGCCGCCGGCGCCCGCGCCGGAGGCCGCCCGGTTTTGGGCGCCTTCACCGGCTTCGGGCATAATTACCGCTGAAACCTCCTTGCGCCTGCAGCCCCGGTTCCCGGGCGGCGCTCCCCCCTCTTGTACGGAAACCGCAACCCTATGACGCAGACAATCACGGTCATCCGTGGCGATGGCATCGGCCCGGAGATCATGGACGCCACGCTGTTCGTGCTCGACGCGCTGAACGCCGGCCTCACCTACGAATACGCCGACGCGGGCCTGGTGGCATTGGAGAAGCACGGCGACCTGCTGCCGGCCGCCACGCTGGAGTCGATCCGCAAGAACAAGGTGGCGCTGAAGAGCCCGCTGACCACGCCGGTGGGCGAGGGCTTCAGTTCGATCAACGTGGCCATGCGCCGCCAGTTCGACCTGTACGCCAACGTGCGTCCGGCCAAGTCGTTCCCGAACACCAAGTCGCGCTTCGGCGCCGGCGTTGACCTGATCACCGTGCGCGAGAACACCGAAGGCGCCTACCTGAGCGAAGGCCAGGAAGTGTCGGCCGACGGCGAGACCGCGCTGTCCATGGCCAAGGTGACCCGCAAGGGTTCCGAGCGCATCGTGCGCTACGCCTTCGACCTGGCCCGTGCGACCGGCCGCAAGAAGGTCACCGCGGTGCACAAGGCCAACATCATCAAGTCCACCTCGGGTCTGTTCCTGAAGGTGGCGCGCGAAGTGGCGGCGAACTACCCGGAGATCGAATTCCAGGAAATGATCGTCGACAACGCGTGCATGCAGCTGGTGATGCGCCCGGAGCAGTTCGACATCATCGTCACCACCAACCTGTTCGGCGACATCCTGTCGGACCTGTGCGCCGGCCTGGTCGGCGGCCTGGGCCTGGCCCCGGGCGCCAACATCGGCGTGGACGCGGCGATCTTCGAAGCCGTGCACGGCTCGGCCCCGGACATCGCCGGGCAGGGTAAGGCCAACCCGTGCGCGCTGCTGCTGGGTGCGGCGCAGCTGCTGGACCATGTCGGCCAGCCGCAGAACGCCGAGCGCCTGCGCAACGCCATCGTCGCCACGCTGGAAGCCAAGGACGGGCTGACCCCGGACCTGGGCGGCAGTGGCAACACCATGGGCTTCGCCAAGGCCATCGCCAGCCGCCTCTGAGCGCGTCGGAAGATCGCAAACAAGAAAGGGCGCCCCAGGGCGCCCTTTCTTTTGCTCGGAAGTTGTCCGAAACCACATCTGCAGATCGGTCAAGGGGAGTCGCTCTTACGATTCCCCAATCCCGATTCCCGACTCCCGGCTTCAATTCCGCGACTGCAGCTTCGACAGCAAGCGCAGGAACTCCACATACAGCCACACCAGCGTAACCATCAGGCCGAACGCGCCGTACCACTCCATGTACTTGGGCGCGCCCTGTTCGACGCCGCTCTCGATGAAGTCGAAGTCCAGTACCAGGTTCAGCGCCGCCACCACCACCACGAACAGGCTGAACAGGATGCCGACCGTGCCGGAGGCGTGGATGTAGGGAATCTGGATGTTGAAGAAGCCCAGCACCATGGTCGCCAGGTACACCAGGGCAATGCCGCCGGTGGCTGCGACCACGCCCAGCTTGAAGTTCTCGGTGGCTTTGATCATGCCGCTGCGGTAGGCGAACAACAGCGCGAACAAGGTGCCGAAGGTCAGCAGCACCGCCTGCAGCACGATGCCGTTGAAGCGGTGCTCGTAGACCGCCGAGATCGAGCCCAGGAAGAAGCCTTCCACCAGCGCGTACAGCGGCGCGGTGATCGGCGACCATTCCTTCTTGAAGATCGTGATCAGGGCCAGGATGAAGCCACCGATGGCGCCGCCCAGCGCGTAGCCGGCCACGCCCGGGGCGATCATCTCGTTGCCCGCGGCGTCGACCGAGAGCGACTGGCTCCAGGCGAACACGGCGGTGAGCACGGTCAGCATCAACAACACGCCGGTCTTGTTGGCGGTGCCGTTCAGGGTCATCGCGCCGCTGTCGTGTGCGACGACCGTGCCGCTGCCGGGCGAGACCACGTTGCCGCTGTGCAGATCGAGGAAGGTGGATTCCTTCAGGGCGGGGTTGCCGCTGCGAAGCATGCTGTTTTCTCCTTCAGAAAGTGGCGCTCGGCCGATGCCGATGGCAAGGCGTGAGCATAGCGCAGGCGATGTTGCGTACATGCGACGTTGACAGCGGGCCTCAGGCTTCCCACAATAGCCGACCTTTCCGGCCTTGGCCGCGAGGGATGTTCCGCCGGGGTATAGCGCAGTCTGGTAGCG
The DNA here is from genome assembly GCF_014199795.1 of Xanthomonas sp. 3498. Lineage (NCBI taxonomy): Bacteria > Pseudomonadati > Pseudomonadota > Gammaproteobacteria > Lysobacterales > Lysobacteraceae > Xanthomonas > Xanthomonas sp. 3498. The sequence goes on along the minus strand of NZ_JACHOH010000003.1, from coordinate 210,399 downwards.
CGCCTGCTTTGGGAGCAGGATGTCGGGGGTTCGAATCCCTCTACCCCGACCAATCCGATGTCCAACGGCGGAAAGGAATGCGACAATCCAGCCAGGGCGCCCGTAGCTCAACTGGATAGAGCACCGGCCTTCTAAGCCGGCGGTTACAGGTTCGATTCCTGTCGGGCGCGCCACACCGGCGCCGGGCAGGAGATGCAAGGTTTCAATGGTGGCTGTAGCTCAGTTGGTTAGAGTACTGGATTGTGATTCCAGATGTCGGGGGTTCGAGTCCCCTCAGCCACCCCATTGATCGTGTGACCCGACGCTTCGCGGGTGTTGCAACGAAGCAAAAAAGCACATAGAATGTGCGACTCAGTTTCAGGGCCGTTAGCTCAGTTGGTAGAGCAGTTGACTCTTAATCAATAGGTCCAAGGTTCGAATCCTTGACGGCCCACCAAAACAGAAAGGCACCTGCTCCGGCAGGTGCCTTTTTCTTTGCCGGCCGGCCTGCAACAATGTGCCGGCAGGCGCCTTCCGGCCCTGCAATGCGAAAGTGGCGGAATTGGTAGACGCCCTGGTTTTAGGTACCAGTGCCGCAAGGCGTAGGGGTTCGAGTCCCCTCTTTCGCACCATCCCGATGCCCGTGGACCGTGCTCGCGCGGCCACGTCCGGCGTCGCCGCTTCGGGCCTACCGGCCCTGCGCTGGCAGGCGCCGCGGGAATAGGCGAAACTATCCGGCTGCGGCGGCTGTCCCGTGCCCGCGCCAACCCGTACTTTTCTACATCGTGCCGAGAGCCGTGGGCTCCCGGTGGCAGGAGTCCACATGCAAGCTTCGATCGAAACCACCGGTACCCTGGAACGGCGTCTGACCTTCACCCTGCCGGAGGATCGCCTGGAAACCCATGTCGGCGGTCGCCTGCGCGAAGTCGCGCGTACCGCACGGATCAAGGGCTTCCGTCCGGGCAAGATTCCGGCCAAGGTGATCGAGCAGCGCTTCGGGCCGCAGATCCGCGCCGAGGCGCTGGACGGCCTGCTGCGCGAGACCTTCGACTCGGCCGTGCGCGAGCACGAGCTGCGCCTGGCCGGCAATCCGCGCATCGACCGCGCCGGCGACAACGAACTGCAGTTCGTGGCCACCTTCGAAGTGGTGCCGGACTTCGGCGACATCGACGTGTCCACGCTGCAGGTGATCCGCCACACCGCCGAGGTCACCGACGCCGACATCGAGCAGATGATCGAAAACCTGCGCCTGCAGCGCCGCACCTGGCAGCCGGTCGCGCGTCCGGCGCAGGACGGCGACCTGGTGACCCTGGAGACCTGGTCGCAGGTCGGCGACGAGCGCCTGCCGGCCGAGGGCGTGGAGAAGGGCAGCAGCGTGATCGGCTCGGGCGTCATGTTCCCGGCGATCGAGCAGGGCCTGGTCGGCCTGTCCAAGGACGAAGAGAAGACCCTGACCGTCGACTTCCCGGCCGACTGGCGTGTGCCGCAGTTCGCCGGCAAGCAGGTCCAGGTCCACGTGAAGGCGGTCGACGTGGCCGCGCCGGTGCTGCCGGACGTGGACAAGGAGTTCATCAAGAGCTTCGGCGTGAAGAGCGGTGATGCCGAGCAGTTCCGCAAGGACATCCGCATCAACCTGGAACGCGAGCTCAAGGGCGCGCTGATGAACCGCCTGCGCCGCGAAGTCGGCGAGCAGCTGATCGCCGCCTACGCCTCGGTCGAAATGCCGCCGCGCCTGGTCGAGAACGAAGCGCGCGCCATGCTGGCGCAGCAGGTCGAGCAACTGCGCCGTTCCGGCCGCGACCCGGGCCAGGTGCCTGACGATGCCCACCAGGGCTTCATGGATGCTGCGCGCAAGCGTGTGCTGGTCGGCCTGCTGGTCGGCGAGGTCGCCCGCCGCAACGAGCTGCGCCTGGACCCGAAGCGGGTCTCGGAGACGCTGCGCCTGATCGCCTCGACCTACGAAGAGCCGGAACAGGTCATTGAGATGTACCGCAACGACCCCCAATTGATGGGAGGACTGCAGAGCCGCGTGATGGAAGAGCAGGTGATCGACTGGATCGCCGAGCGCGCCCAGCACACCGAGCAGGCGATGTCGTTCCAGGACGCGATCCGTCAATAAGACGACGCGTCGCCGCCGCGCGCATCCTGGCATGCGCGCGCCGAATCCCGTTTCATTCCCCGCGGCGGCGGGGCGCAACACGATGCGAAGCCCTGTACACCCCCGTACAGGGACGGACCCCGAGCAGCAGGAGATCACCGCGTGGACAATGTGACCAAGGCCTTGAATCTGGTTCCGATGGTGGTCGAGCAGACCAGCCGCGGCGAGCGCGCCTACGACATCTATTCGCGCCTGTTGAAGGAGCGTCTGATCTTCCTGGTCGGCCCGATCGACGACCACATGGCCAATGTGATCGTGGCGCAGCTGCTGTTCCTGGAAGCGGACAATCCGGAGAAGGACATCAGCATCTACATCAACTCGCCGGGCGGCGTGGTCACCGCCGGCATGGCGATCTACGACACCATGCAGTACATCAAGCCGGATGTGAGCACCATCTGCGTTGGCCAGGCCGCCTCGATGGGCGCGCTGCTGCTGGCCTCGGGCGCGGCCGGCAAGCGCTATGCGCTGCCGAACTCGCGGGTGATGATCCACCAGCCGCTGGGCGGCTTCCAGGGCCAGGCCACCGACATCGACATCCACGCGCGCGAGATCCTGACCCTGCGCGCGCGGCTGAACGAAATCCTGGCCAAGCACACCGGCCAGTCGCTGGAGACCATCGCCCGCGACACCGAGCGCGACAACTTCAAGAGCGCCGTCGACGCGCAGGCCTACGGCCTCGTCGACCAGGTGCTAGAGCGTCGCCCGGATGAGTCCATCCAGCCGGCATAAGGCTTGCATGTACTGCTAAACGCAGCGTATTCCGCAGGGCCGGGGTCGGGCTAGCGTCCTCCCGGCCCTGTGCTATTCTCGAAATCGAACCACCGTTCATCGGGTGGGGTAACTGGGTAAGCGAAGCAATGAGCGAAGACCGGCAAGGCCGTTCCGGCGACAGCAACAAGATCCTGTACTGCTCGTTCTGCGGCAAGAGTCAACACGAGGTCCGTAAGCTGATCGCCGGGCCCAGCGTGTTCATCTGCGACGAATGCGTCGAGTTGTGCAACGACATCATCCGCGAGGAGCTCGAGGAGAAGGCGCAGTCGGCACGCAGCAGCCTGCCCAAGCCGCGCGAGATCCTGGAAGTGCTCGACCAGTACGTGATCGGCCAGCAGCGCGCCAAGCGCACGCTCGCCGTGGCCGTGTACAACCACTACAAGCGCATCGAGAGCCGGCAGAAGAACGACGAGGTCGAACTGGCCAAGTCGAACATCCTGCTGGTCGGTCCGACCGGTTCGGGCAAGACGCTGCTGGCCGAGACGCTGGCGCGCCTGCTCAACGTGCCGTTCACCATCGCAGATGCGACCACGCTGACCGAAGCCGGCTATGTCGGCGAGGACGTGGAGAACATCATCCAGAAGCTGCTGCAGAAGTGCGACTACGACGTCGACAAGGCGCAGCAGGGCATCGTCTACATCGACGAGATCGACAAGATCTCGCGCAAGAGCGAAAATCCGTCGATCACCCGCGACGTGTCCGGCGAAGGCGTGCAGCAGGCGCTGCTGAAGCTGATCGAAGGCACGGTCGCCTCGGTGCCGCCGCAGGGCGGGCGCAAGCATCCGCAGCAGGAATTCCTGCAGGTGGACACCAAGAACATCCTGTTCATCTGCGGCGGCGCGTTCGCCGGCCTGGACAAGGTGATCCAGCAGCGCTCCAACGATGCCGGCGGCATCGGCTTCGGCGCCAAGGTCAAGAGCTCAGAGCGCAAGCGCGAGGTCGGCAAGATCCTGGCCGAGGTCGAGCCGGAAGACCTGATCAAGTTCGGCCTGATCCCCGAGTTCGTCGGCCGCCTGCCGGTGGTCGCCACGCTCGAGGAACTGGACGAGCCGGCGCTGATCAAGATCCTCACCGAGCCGAAGAACGCCATCACCAAGCAGTTCAAGAAGCTGTTCGAGATGGAAGGCGTGGAGCTGGAGTTCCGCCAGGACGCGCTGCTGGCCATCGCCAAGAAGGCGCTCAAGCGCAAGACCGGCGCACGCGGCCTGCGCACCATCGTCGAGTCGGTGCTGCTGGACACGATGTACGAGCTGCCGTCGCAGGAAAACGTCAGCAAGGTGGTGGTGGACGAGTCGGTGATCGAGCACAAGTCCGAGCCGTACCTGATCTACCAGACCCCGCCGGCGCCGCCCAAGGTCGCCTCCGCGGAGTGACCCCGGGCGGGGTGGGCGCGGCGACCTCGTCGCGGCCTCCTTCCGCCCCGGTAAGCTGCTGAAAAACAAAGGGGTTTCTAGCTCCCCTTGCATCGTCCAGCCGATGGCCCCATAACGGGGCCATCGGCGTTTTTATGGCCGCCCGCACCGCGTTCCCGCCTCCCAAATCGGAATCCTCATGGCCCAGTCCCAATCCGAAGTCCTCGACCTGCCGGTCCTGCCGTTGCGCGACGTCGTGGTCTTCCCGCACATGGTCATCCCGCTGTTCGTCGGTCGCGACAAATCCATGCGCGCGCTCGAGCACGCGATGGAGGCCGACAAGCGCATCCTGCTGGTCGCGCAGAAATCCGCTGAGACCGACGATCCGGCGGCGGCCGACCTGTACAACGTCGGCACGTTGGCGCAGGTGCTGCAACTGCTGAAGCTGCCCGATGGCACCATCAAGGTCCTGGTCGAAGGCCTGTCGCGGGTCAGCGTCGACAAGGTCGCCGAGCGCGACGGCGCGCTGCAGGGCGAAGGCCGCGAGATCGACGCCGCCGAATCGCGCGAGGAGCGCGAGGTCGAGGCGATCGCGCGCTCGCTGATGTCGCTGTTCGAGCAGTACGTCAAGACCAACCGCAAGCTGCCGCCGGAGTTGCTGCAGACGTTGTCCGGCATCGACGAGCCCGGCCGCCTGGCCGACACCATCGCCGCGCACATCGGTGTGCGCCTGGCCGACAAGCAGCGCCTGCTGGAAACGCTGGAAGTGGGCGAGCGCCTGGAGATGCTGGTCGGCCTGGTCGACGGCGAGATCGACGTGCAGCAACTGGAAAAGCGCATCCGCGGCCGGGTCAAGTCGCAGATGGAGAAAAGCCAGCGCGAGTACTACCTCAACGAGCAGATGAAGGCGATCCAGAAGGAGCTGGGCGACCTCGACGATGCGCCGGGCGAACTGGAGGAACTGGCGCGCAAGATCGCCGAGGCCGGCATGCCCAAGCCGGTGGAGACCAAGGCCAAGGCTGAACTCAACAAGCTCAAGCAGATGTCGCCGATGTCCGCCGAAGCCGCGGTGGTGCGCAACTACCTCGATTGGCTGCTGGGCGTGCCGTGGAAGAAGCGCAGCAAGGTGCGCAAGGACCTCAAGGTCGCGCAGGAAACCCTCGACGCCGATCACTACGGCCTGGAGAAGGTCAAGGACCGCATCCTCGAGTATCTCGCGGTGCAGTCGCGGGTGAAGCAGATGAAGGGGCCGATCCTGTGCCTGGTCGGGCCGCCGGGCGTGGGCAAGACCTCGCTGGGCCAGTCCATCGCCAAGGCCACCAACCGCAAGTTCGTGCGCATGTCGCTGGGCGGCGTGCGCGACGAGGCGGAGATCCGTGGGCATCGCCGCACCTATGTCGGTTCGATGCCGGGCCGCATCGTGCAGAACCTCAACAAGGTCGGCAGCAAGAATCCGCTGTTCGTGCTCGACGAGATCGACAAGATGTCGATGGACTTCCGCGGCGATCCGTCCTCGGCGCTGCTGGAAGTGCTCGACCCCGAGCAGAACAACGCCTTCAACGACCACTACCTGGAAGTGGATCTGGACCTGTCCGAAGTGATGTTCGTGGCGACCTCCAATTCGCTGAACATCCCGGGCCCGTTGCTGGACCGCATGGAAGTGATCCGCATCCCCGGCTATACCGAGGACGAGAAGCTCAACATCGCCGCACGCTACCTGGTACCCAAGCAGCTCAAGGCCAATGGCCTGAAGCAGGACGAACTGGAGATCGGTGCCGACGCGATCCGCGACATCGTGCGCTACTACACGCGCGAATCCGGCGTGCGTAACCTCGAGCGCGAAGTGGCCAAGATCTGCCGCAAGGTGGTCAAGGAGATCGCCCTGGCCGGTCCGCAGACGGTGGTGCCGGCGAAGAAGGCTGCGGCCAAGAAGGGTGTCGCGCGCAAGGACAAGGCGCGCGTCAGCGTCGGCTCGAAGAACCTGGACAAGTACCTGGGCGTGCGCCGCTACGACTTCGGTCGCGCCGAGGAGCAGAACGAGATCGGCCTGGTGACCGGCCTGGCCTGGACCGAGGTCGGTGGCGATCTGTTGCAGATCGAATCGACCCTGGTCCCGGGCAAGGGCGCGGTGATCCTGACCGGCCAGCTCGGCGACGTGATGAAGGAATCGGCGTCGGCGGCGTTGTCGGTGGTGCGCTCGCGCGCCGAGCGGCTTGGCATCGAGGCGGACTTCCTGCAGAAGCACGACGTGCATCTGCACGTGCCCGATGGCGCCACGCCCAAGGACGGCCCCAGCGCCGGCATCGCGATGGTGACCTCGCTGGTGTCGATGCTGACCAAGGTGCCGGTCCGGTCGGAGGTGGCGATGACCGGCGAGATCACCTTGCGTGGCCGCGTCTCGGCGATCGGCGGACTCAAGGAAAAGTTGCTGGCGGCGCTGCGCGGCGGTATCCGCACCGTGCTGATCCCCGAGGAGAACCGCAAGGATCTGGCCGACATCCCGGAGAACGTCACCCGCGATCTGAAGATCGTGCCGGTGAAGTGGATCGACGAAGTGCTGGATCTGGCACTGGAGCGTCCGCTTGCGCCCAAGCCCGCCGCCGATGCCGAGCAGGCGCCGTCGCGGCGCAAGCAGAAAGCATCCTCGAACCCGCGCGTCAAGCACTGACGCGCGCTGAACCGTCCCTGCGCACATGGCCCAAACCCGCGCCGTTGCTGGCTTTTCGGCTTGCGCGGGTATGGGCCCGCTGGTATAAATGCAGCGCTTGCGAGCACCGCGAACGGGCGTGCTTGGTAGTGCAAATCATCGATCGGGGTCTCGCCAACGCGAGACAGGCCACGCCGACACCCGATCCTCAATTCCGCGGTCTTCTGCCGCACATGGAGTCATCAAGAAATGAATAAAGCCGAACTGAACGACGCGATCGCCGCTGCCGCCGATATCTCCAAGGCCGAAGCCGGTCGTGCCATCGACGCCTTCGTGTCGGAAGTGACCAAGGCGCTGAAGAAGGGCGACAGCGTCACGCTCGTGGGCTTCGGCACCTTCCAGGTGCGCGACCGTGCCGAGCGCACCGGCCGCAACCCGAAGACCGGCGACTCCATCAAGATCGCGGCGTCGAAGAATCCGACGTTCAAGGCTGGTAAAGCGCTGAAGGATGCCGTAAACTAATCGACTCGCTAGGGTGCTTAGCTCAGCGGTAGAGCGTCTCCTTTACACGGAGAGGGTCGGGGGTTCGAAACCCTCAGCACCCACCAGAGCACCAAGCGACAAGTTTCAAAAGCGGAGTGGTAGTTCAGTCGGTTAGAATGCTGGCCTGTCACGCCGGAGGTCGCGGGTTCGAGTCCCGTCCACTCCGCCAGTTGTACCGAAGCCCCCGAGCGATCGGGGGTTTCGTTTCTCGCAGTCGCCGCCACGCGCCAGCGTCGGCCCGGCAGCTCCGGGAAAGCGGGCCTCGCGCCCGCCTCCGTTCAAACGCGGAGTGGTAGTTCAGTCGGTTAGAATGCTGGCCTGTCACGCCGGAGGTCGCGGGTTCGAGTCCCGTCCACTCCGCCATTTGCACGCGAAACCCCCGAGCGATCGGGGGTTTCTTTTTTTCCGCAGTGCGCTGGTTTCGCCCGGATTCGCCGCCGCGGCGCATGAGCGGCGCTGGCTGGCGGGCCGCCGGTTCTGCCGCAAGGCGTGAAGCGGGTTAAACTGCGCGGCTCGCCAATAGGCCGTCGGTTCCCAATGCTGCAGAAACTTCGCGAAAAGACCTCGGGCTGGATCGCCACTGCGATCATCGGCTTGTTGATGATTCCGTTCCTGTTCGTCATCGACAACAGCTACCTCGGTGGCGTCGGTGCCAACAATGTCGCCAAGGTGCAGGCGCCGCCGGCGTGGTGGTCGTCGGCGCCGACATGGTGGCCGGTGTCGCTGCTGTGGCAGCACCACGAAGTGAGCACGGAACAGTTCCGTACCCGCTTCGAGCAGGCGCGCATCCAGGCGCGCGAACAGCAGGGCGAGGATTTCGATCCGCGTGCGTTCGAAAGCATCGACAACAAGCGCAAGCTGCTCGATCAGCTGATCGACGAGCAGGTGGCGAAGCTGTCGGCCGAGCGCGCCGGCGTGGTCATCGGCGATACCGCGGTGCGCGATTACATCAGCTCCATGCCCGCGTTCCAGAACGACGGCAAGTTCGATCCGGAGCGCTACCGCCTGGCCCTGGCCTCGGGCACGCCGCCGCGCACGCCGACCATGTTCCAGCAGTTGGTGCGCGACGCGCTGCAGCAGTCGGTGATCCCTTCCGGCATCGCGGAATCGGCGTTCGCCACCAAGCAGGAGACCGAGCGCCTGCTGAAGATGCTGGGCGAAACGCGCGACGTGGAGATGGCGCTGTTGCCGGAAATGCCGGCCGACACCGCACCGGTCAGCGACGCGCAGGTGCAGCAGTGGTACGACTCGCACAAGTCCGACTTCAAGCAGCCGGAAACCGTGACGATCGAGTACGTCGACCTCAATGCGGCCAACCTGCCGCCGGTCAAGCCGGCCGACGAGGCGACGCTGCGCAAGCGCTACGACGACGAGAAGGCGCGCTTCGTCGAGCCCGACCAGCGGCTGGCCTCGCACATCCTGATCAGCGCCGGCAAGGACGCGGCCTCGCAGAAGGCGGCCGAGGCCAAGGCGGCCAAGCTGGCGGCCGAGGCCAAGCAGCCCGGTGCCGATTTCGCCGCGCTGGCCCGCGCCAACTCCGACGACCCCGGTTCCAAGAACGCCGGCGGCGATCTGGGCTGGGTGGAGAAGGGCGTGATGGTCAAGCCGTTCGAGGATGCGCTGTTCGCGATGAAGCCCGGCGAGATCGTCGGTCCGGTGAAGAGCGAATTCGGCTATCACGTGATCCAGCTGCGCCAGGTCAAGGGCGGCGGCGGCAAGTCGTTCGAGCAGGTCCGCGATCAGCTCGCCAGCGAGCAACTGAAGGCCGACAGCGAGAAGGCCTTCAGCGAACTGAGCGGCAAGCTGGTGGACCTGGTCTACAAGAACCCGACCGCGCTGGCCTCGGCGGCGAAGGAAGTGGGCCTGCCGGTGCAGACGCTGGGGCCGTTCTCGCGCGCCAGCGCCAGCGGCATCGCCGCACAGCCGGCGGTGCTGCGCGCCGCGTTCTCCGACACCCTGGTGCAGGACGGCACGGTCAGCGACCCGATCAACCTGGGGCCGAACCACAGCGTGCTGATCCGCGTGACCCAGCACCAGCCGGAGCAGATCCAGCCGCTGGCCAAGGTGCACGAGCAGGTGGTGGCCGCGGTGCATGCCGACCGCACCGCCAAGGCCGCCGCGGCCAAGGCCGACGCGCTGCTGGCGCGCTTGCGCAAGGGCGAGACCCTGCAGGCGCTGGCCGGCCCGGAAAAGCTGCAGATCAACCCGATGCCGGGGCTGCCGCGCAACGTGCCGATGCCGAGCGCGCAGGCCAGCCAGGCGATCTTCAGCGCGCCGCAGCCGGCCGACGGCAAGCCGTCGGTGGGCAAGGTGGAACTGCCTGCGGCGCCGGGCACCGTGGGCAAGCGCTATGCGCTGTTCGCGGTGACCAAGGTGACGCCGGGCGACCTGAGCAAGGTGCCGGCCGAGCAGCGGACCATGTTCCAGCAGCAGCTGGCGCGGATCGAAGGCGAGGCCGATGCCAAGGCCTACGTCGACGCGATGCGCAAGCACTTCAAGATCAGCGTGCAGGAGTCGCAGCTGTAACGGCTGCGCGCCGTCGAAGCACGATGTCACGCAACAGGCCCGGCAATGCCGGGCCTGTTGCGTTTCAGGCGTCATCGAGGTGTGCGTGTCGCCGCGGGAGAGGTGCGCAGCCTTGGCGCGCAAGTGCATCGCGTGCGCCTGCCGATCGCCGGCAGGCTTGGCAGTGGCACGACTGGGCGGCAAGCGCGGTACGTCGCTACCTTCGCCTCGTGCGCATGCTGAGCGCGCTGGGGCGATCGAGGCAGACATGCTGGCCGTGGGGCAGTGCGCGGTTGCCGCAGGCCCTGGACGCGGTGATACGCCTGTCTTGCAGGCGCTTACGTTGGTCGCAGGTGCTCATTCGGGTTGGGAACGAGTGATCAGGTCATCCCGCGGCGTGGCTGCACGGCCGTCGGCGCTGCGGCACGTCGTGGACGTCGTCCCGCCGCGGCGGGAGCGCGTCAGTCCTCGTAGCTCAGCACCATGCCGGGACGCAGCACGCTGCGCGCGGACAGACCGTTCTTCATCAGCAGCGCCTGCACGGTGATGCCGTAGCGCTTGGCGATGTTCCAGGCGGTGTCGCCATCGCGCACGGTGTGGGTGTGGCGCGAGCGTGCGCCGGCGCGCGTGGCGCGTTTCGGCGCGGGGCTGTCGTCGGTGCTGGCCACGGTGGTGACGACCGGCGCGTCGTCCTGCACCGGCGGCGCGGTGTCCTGGGCCAGCACGGGGCCGCCGAGGCTGCGCGGCGCCAGTACCGGCAGCGCACGCTTGGTGCTGCGGCCACTGCCCAGCGCCGGGTTCAGCCGTGCGAGTTGGTTGCCCTGCAGCGCCTGGCGCCGTGCCCATTCGTCCAGCGCCATGCCGGCGGGCAGGGTCTGTGCCTGCAGGATCGGCACGTCGCGGTCCAGCGAGGCCATCCATTCGTCGCGGGTCTGCGCCTGTTCCAGCACGCAGGCCAGCGCGTGCAGCTTCTCGACATAGGCGTAGGTGACCGAGGACAGCCCGGGCAGCTTGTCCGGCTGCGCGTTCTGCGCGTTCATGCCGGCGCGGCGCATCGACTGCAGCACGCGGTACTCGCCGGCGTTGTAGGCCATGATCGCCAGGCGCCAGTCGCCGCCGAACATGCCGTGCAGGGTCTTCAGGTAGCGCACCGCGGCGCGGGTGGAGTCCACCGCGGACAGGCGGCCGTCGTAGCCGCTCTCCACCGGGACATCGTGGTTGCGCGCGGTGCCGGGGATGAACTGCCACAGGCCGGCGGGGCCGCCGCTGTTGCGGGCGCCTGGGCGGTAGCCGCTCTCCACGAACGGGATCAGCGCGAACTCGGTCGGCAGGTTGGCCGCGCGCAGTTCGTCGACCACGTAGCCGAACAGCGGCAGCACGTCCTCGTCCTCGTCGGCCAGACGCGACGGCGCGCGCGAGAATTGCTGCTGCCAGCGCGCATCGGTGGCGCCGGCGTCGCAGCGCGCGTCGGCCAGGCCATCGCGGAAGCGGGCGAGGATGTCGTGCCCGTTACGGGTGGTCGGTGGTGGCAGCGCCGCCGCGTCCGTGGGCAGGCCGTTCAGGCCGGCCACGGTCTGTTCGAGTGCCGCCGCAAGCGGGGTCGAGGCCGCCGCGGGGGGCGTCGCCGACGCCATCGCCAGCGTCAGCGCCGCCGTCAACGCCAGCGCCCTCATGCGCGGAAATCGTCTTTCCAGCGCCTCAATTCGGCGAAGACGTCCACCTCGTCGGACACCCCCCGGCCGAGCCGGGCGCCGATTGCCTGCTGGATCGCCGCCGAGGCGGTGCGCAGGAACGGATTGGTCGCCAGTTCGCTGGCGAGGGTGACGGGAACGGTGGGGCGGGCAGCGTGACGCATGGCCTGGGCTTCCTGATGGCGCTGCCGCAGAGCAGCGTTGGTGGGATCGACCGTGACGGCGAATGCCGCATTGGCCAAGGTGTATTCGTGTCCGCAGCAGACCAGCGTCTGGCCCGGAAGGGCGGACAGGCGCTGCAGCGAACCCAACATCTGGGAGGGCGTACCTTCGAACATGCGCCCACAGCCCAGGCTGAACAGCGTATCGCCGCTGAACAGGTGGCCCTGGCCGACATAGGCCAGGTGCGAGCGGGTATGGCCGGGAACGGCCAGGGTATCGAACTGCCAGTCCAGCACCTTCACGACATCGCCGTCGCCGACCCGTTCGCACGCGAATCCGGCGATCCGCGGGTCGTCCGGCGCGTACACCGGGATGTCCGGCCAGCGCTCGCGCAAGGCGGCGACGCCGCCGATATGGTCGTCGTGGTGGTGGGTGAGCAGGATGGCAGCGGGCTGCAGCCCTTGCGCCGCGGCTTCCAGCACCGGCTCGCTCTGGCCGGGATCGACCAGCAATGCACGCCCGTCGTCCGTGGCGATCGCCCAGATGTAGTTATCCTGGAATGCGGGCAGGGCGATCAGTCGCATAGAATTGGCACCATGCCTGCCGTGTCGCTCCCTCGTCAAGCCAACGTCTCATCCTGGTTTGATACAGCCGGGGCGCAGGCGCTGCTGCAGGCCGAGCAGCCGCTGATCCTCGACGCCCTGCTCAAGCGCCCCGCGCAGCCTTGGCTGTGGCTGGCGCCGGTACCGCTGCCGCCGCCATCGCGCGAGGTTCCGGGCAGGGGCGTGCGCCTGCACCGCAGCGCGCGCGGCTATGCCGGCGACTTGGTGTGCACGTTGCCGCTGCCGCTGCCGTCGGAGAGCGTCAACGCCATCGTCCTGCAACACGTGCTCGGCGCCGATGCGGCGGCGCTGCTGGAGGAATGCGAGCGCATCCTGATGCCGGGTGGTCGGTTGTGGCTGTTCGCGCTCAACGCGATGAGCCCGTACCGGCTGCGCTGGCGCCGCCAGGGCCTGGTGGCACGCCCGCCGGGCAGCTGGCGCGGCCTGCTCGAACAGGTCGGCCTGCCGTGCGTGGAGCAGTTGCGCTATCTCGGGCCGGTATGGCCGACTCGCGGTGGTGTCGGCCCGGCCACGTCCACCGCACCGCTGCGCGCGGTCTGCCTGTTGCAGGCGGAGAAACGCACCGCCGCCGGCATCGGCCCCATCCCGTTGCGCGCGCCGGTCCGCTGGCGCGGCTCGGTCGCTTCCATCTGAACACGGAGTTTCATGAAGACTGTCGACATCCATACCGATGGCGCCTGCCTCGGCAATCCCGGCCCCGGCGGCTGGGCCGCGCTGCTGCGCTACAAGGGACTGGAACGCGAGGTGGCCGGCGCCGAGGCGTACACCACCAACAACCGCATGGAGCTGATGGCCGCGATCATGGCCCTGGAAACGCTCAACGAGCCGTGCCAGATCGTGCTGCACACCGACTCGCAGTACGTGCGCCAGGGCATCACCGAATGGATGCCGGGCTGGGTGCGGCGGCAGTGGAAGACCGCTGGCGGCGATCCGGTCAAGAACCGCGACCTGTGGGAACGGCTGCACGCCGCGGCGCAGCGGCATACGATCGACTGGCGCTGGGTCAAGGGCCACAACGGCGATCCGGACAACGAGCGGGTCGACCAGTTGGCGCGCAACCAGGCCCTGCACGTGCGCGCCGGCGGCGCCGCGGTGGCGACCTGATCGTGTCTTCCTTTTCCGCTGCGAGTCCCATGCGCCAGATCATCCTCGATACCGAAACCACCGGCCTGGAATGGAAGAAGGGCAACCGCGTCGTCGAAATCGGCGCGGTGGAACTGCTCGAACGCCGCCCCAGCGGGCGCAACTTCCATCGTTATCTGCGCCCGGACTGCGATTTCGAGCCCGGCGCGCAGGAAGTCACCGGCCTGACCCTGGACTTCCTCGCCGACAAGCCGGAATTCCACGAGGTGGTCGACGAATTCCTGGAGTTCATCGACGGCGCCGAGCTGATCATCCACAACGCCTCGTTCGACCTGGGCTTTCTGGACTACGAACTGTCGCGGCTGGGCGAGTCCTACGGCCGCATCCTCGACCGCGCCACGGTGATCGACACCCTGCTGCTGGCGCGCGAGCGCTTCCCCGGCCAGCGCAATTCGCTGGACGCGCTATGCAAGCGGCTGGGCGTGGACAACTCGCACCGGCAACTGCACGGCGCGCTGCTCGATGCGCAGATCCTCAGCGACGTGTACATCGCGCTGACCTCCGGCCAGGAAGAGATCGGCTTCGCTCTGGCCGAGGACGGCGCCGCGCGTACGGCAGCGCAGGGGCCGGCCTTCGACATGTCGATGCTGCTGCCGCGCCCGCGGGTGCTGCCGACGGCCTCGGAGCTGGAGGCGCACCAGGCGCGGCTGGAGAAGCTGCGCAAGAAGGCCGGCCGCGCGCTGTGGGACGACGCCGAGCCGGTCGCGGCGGAGGCAGTGGCCGGCTGAGGCCGCCTTGCGCGGGTGGCGCGTCTGCCACGCCGATCCTGAGGATCTGGCTGGCTGCGCGCCAAGCTTGTCATCGCTCAGGCGTGGACAGGCGGGCGGTCACTTCTTCGCGCTTCGATTTTAGAAGGCGTGCGCGGCAGGACGTCGTGCCCGGGACAGATGACGCGCCCTAGTGGCAGCGCACCAGGATCGCGGTGATGTTGTCCGAACCGCCTTCGTCGAGCGCGGCGGCGACCAGCATGTCCACGCATTCCTGCGCGCTGCAGTCGTCGTGGCCCAGCGCGCTGGCCAGTCCGGCATCGTCCACTTCCTCGGTCAGCCCGTCGCTGCACAGCAGCAGGCGCATGCCCGGGCGCAATTCGCCGGTCATCGTGGCCACGTTCAAGTGCTGCGGATCGGTGACGCCCAGCGCCTGGGTGACGACGTTGCGGTGGGGGTGCGCGCGGGCCTGCTCGGCGGTGAGTGCGCCCTGCGCGATCAGCTCCTGCACGTAGCTGTGGTCCTGGCTGAGCTGGGCCAGCTTGCCGTCGCGCCACAGGTAGGCGCGGCTGTCGCCGACCCAGGCCACCTCGAAGCGGTTGCCCTGCACCCGCGCGGCCACCACCGTGGTGCCCATCGGCAGGGTGTCGTTGCGGCGCTGCGAGGCGCGGATGATTTCCTCGTCGGCGATGCGGATGGCCTGCGCCAGCGCGGTGCCGCCGCGTACCTCGCGCACGATGGCCTCGCGCGCCAGGGCGCTGGCGACTTCGCCGCAGGCGTGGCCGCCCATGCCGTCGGCCACCAGCCACAGCCCCAGTTCGTGGTCGCCGTAATAGGTGTCCTCGTTGAGGTCGCGGCGCAGGCCGACGTGGGTGAGGTGTCCGAATTCGATCATTGCGCGCCTGCGGCCGGCCGGTGTTTTCTGGGGTCGAAGGGCATCATCGCGGTCGCGCGCGGATCAGGCAATCGCCGGGCGTGGCGCCACGCAGGCGGGGTTCATCGCCCCGCGCCGCCGGGGCGCTTGCGGGGCATTGGCGCCGGGCCGCTTGTCCGCGCGCGGCGGGAACCGTATGATGCACGCCCCCGGTCCGCCGGGGACCACCCGGGAAGGTGGCAGAGTGGTTGAATGTACCTGACTCGAAATCAGGCAGGCGTTTATAGCGCCTCGGGGGTTCGAATCCCCCCCTTCCCGCCAGTTTTCGCGTCTCGCGCTCCCGCGAGGTTGCGTCTCCAGGGGCATAGACATGCCCCGTGCCGGACCGGCAAACGTCGCTGGCGATTCCAGCCGCGCTGCAGGCGCTGTCCCGTTACCCCATCGCCTCCCCGCGCCGCGACCGAGCCGTCCAGGGTCCTCGGGCGGCGGTCGACCGCATGTGGCCATCGATGGATCGCCCCGTTCGTGCAGGTTCGATCGCAACAGGCCTTGCGCCTGGCGTGGACCTGCACTCCACCTCCGGTTGGGCCTGATCCCGCCTCACCGCGGGTGAGACCGGCCGCCAGGTCTGCCTGCGCAGGTGGACGCCCGCATCCCGAGGCGTCGCGCCTGCATCCGGCGCGTCGCAGGCGTTCCCGCCATGCGTTGGACAAGATCGTTCTCCCGGTTCATCCATCGTCCAGCGGTCGTGTTCGCATGCTGTCGCCCCCTGGTTTCGGCATTGGCGCAATGGATAGTCGGATTGGCTTCGAGCGTGCGAATCGACGTGCCGACGCGTGTCCCGGCGTCACCAGGGTGGTGCCGCGCGCGCAGGCGATGAAAACGACGAACGCAGGTGGGCACCCAGGATCGCGTCGGTGCTTCTCCTCCATCACGATGTGCATCCTGCTGTTTGCCGCGGTCGGCGCCACGGCCCAGCGCGGCGTTGCGGCGCCGATGCCGGACGCGCCGGCATCCGCGCGCGCGGCGCGGTTCGGACTCAGCGAACGCGCGGATGCCTATGTCGTCGACACCGGTGCGGGGTTGACCTTCGCCGTGCGGCGCATCGCCGGCCACAATGGGTTGCAGAGCGCGGGCGGTCTGTCCTCGCTGCGCTGGCATGGTGTCGAGTACCAGGATCCGGCCAAGGACAGCCACGTCAACTCGGGCTTCGCCGGCCTCTATGCGGACGCCGGGCCGGTCGCCGTCGAGGCGCGACAACTCGATGCCGACACGATCCGGGTGACGGTGCGCTCGGGCGATCTGGTCCATTACTACCTGGCCCGGCGCGGCGAGCCGCGCATCTACATGGCCGACCGCTTCAGCAGCGAACCGAAGCCCGGGCTGCTGCGCTTCGTCGTGCGCGTGCCCTGGGCGCTGCTCCCGCATGGCCCCGAACCGGCGGACCTGCACGGTACCGATCGCACCATCGAGGCGCATGACGTGTTTGCCCGTCCGGACGGGCAGACCCGCTCGAAACACTATTCCAACATGCGGCTGCTCGACTGGCGCTTCTTCGGCGCGACCGGTGCGCATGTCGGGATGTGGATGGTGCGCGACGACAACGAAGGCGGCTCCGGCGGCCCGTTCTACCGCAGCCTGCTGGACCAGGGCACCGTCGACCAGGAACTGACCTACATCGTCAATTACGGCGAAGGCCAGACCGAGCCGTTCCGGACCGGCATCCTCGATGCCTACACGCTGGCCTTCACCGATGGCGCGCCGCCCGGGCCGGTCGATACCGCGTGGTTCGCGGGTGCGGGCCTGGACGGTTACGTCCCGCCGGCGGCACGTGGCGGGGTGGCCGGTACGGCGCGCGGCCTTGATCCCGCCTTTGCCTATACGGTGGGTTTCGCCTCGGCCCAGGCGCAGTACTGGACCGGCGTCGGCGCGGACGGGCGCTTCGAACGCAGCGGCATGCTGCCGGGCGTCTACCGGGTGACGCTCTACAAGAACGAACTGGCTGTCGCGCAGGGCGAGGCCACCGTGGCAGCAGGCCGTACCGTGGCCGCCGGGACGCTGCGCGCCGACGATCCGGACGCCGTGCCGGCGTTGTGGCGGATCGGGCGCTGGGACGGCTCGCCGCGCGAGTTCTTGAATGGCGACAAGGTGACGACCATGCACCCGTCGGACGTGCGCATGGCGAGCTGGCGGACCGCGCCATTCACGGTCGGTGCGTCGTCAGCGGCGCAGGACTTTCCCGCGTATCAATGGCAGGACGTGAACAACGCGCTGCACGTGCGCTTCGTCCTCGCGCGCATGCCGGCCGCGCCGCCGACGCTGCGGATCGGCATCACCACTGCCGCCTTTCATGGGCGCTCCGTGCCCGCGATCGGCGGTTGGCAGGCGGCGGTTCCCACGGCGTCGCAGCAACCGACCTCGCGCACGTTGACGGTCGGCACCTATCGCGGCAACAACACCGTCTATCGCTTCGTCATCCCGTTGTCCGCGTTGAAGGTCGGGAGCAACGAGCTGACGTTGAGCGTCGCCAGCGGTCAGCACGGGCAGGGTTTCCTCAGTCCGGGCGTTTCGTACGATGCGATCGATCTGGTCCAGGAGAACGAACCTGCGGGCGTCGCTGCGGCGCGCTGACGTCCGTGCTCCGTACCAGGCCGGTGCGCAACCGCGACGCAGCGCCGACGCCGCCTTAAGGCAGAGCCGTTACACTTGCGCGACTTCTGTTTGTGGTGTCTGCCATGTCCGAAATCCTGGTGCCCGTATCCTTCGGCGAATTGCTCGACAAGATCGCCATCCTGCAGATCAAGTCCGAGCGCATCGGCGATGCCGAAAAGCTGGCCAACGTGCGCGCCGAGTTGTCGGCGCTGGAAAAGACCTGGATGGCGCATCCGGCGGCCGGTGGGGACGTGGCGCGGTTGCGTGCGGAGTTGAAGGCGGTCAACGAGCGCCTGTGGGTCATCGAGGACGAGATCCGGATCAAGGAGAAGGCGCAGGCCTTCGACGAGGAGTTCATCAAGCTGGCGCGCAGCGTGTACTACGAAAACGACGAACGCGCGCGGCTCAAGAAGGAAATCAATCTGGCCCTGGGCTCCAGCTACGTGGAAGAGAAGTCCTACCAGGACTACCGCAACCCCTCGGCCTGAGGGCGGCGCCCGGGAGGCGTTGCCGTCTCCCGGATGCCGGCCACCGTCAGCCGCGCGCCACCACCAGGCCGGTCAGGCGCCGCACCAGCGGCAGCACCAGCAGCAAGGTGGGGAAGGCGACCAGCCAGGACAGCGCCCAGGCGCCGAGCCAGAGCGTGCCGACGCCGGGCGCCAGCCCGACGCTGCGCAGGGTGCTGATCATCGAGACGATGCAGGTCATCAGCACCGACAGCAGCAGCGGGGTCACCCAGGCGGCATGGCGCGGGGGCAGTTTGCGGGAAAACAGCGGGGAACGTGACATTGCGGACTCTCCGTAAGCCGGTCGATCGAAGGCGCCACCCGCCAACGGCCTGCCAGGCCCGGGCGGGAAACAGCCCCGGACGGATCCGGCGCAGTTGGCGCGTTGATTGACGTAAACGCTTACGGCGGCTCCTGCGGGCCGGGTCGGCGGCAGAACGCGCGGCGATGGTAGGGCGGCGCCGCGCGCGCCGCAATAGGACTCAGTGGCCGTGGTCGGCGCGGTAGCGCTCGAACGCGGCGATGGCGTCGTCCACCTCGATCAGCGCCATCACCCCGTCGAACTCGATCTTGCTGCCCCACTTCAGGCGCTCGGCCGGCTTGCCCAGGTACTTGCGCGCGGCCGCGTCGTACCTGTCCACGCAGTAGCGCAGGTCCGAATACGGGCCGCTGCGGCGCGGGTTGCTGGCCGCGTGCAGGCCCAGCACCTTGGCACCCATCGCGTTGGCGATGTGCATGGGGCCGGAGTCGGGGGTCAGTACCAGCGCCGCGCGCTGCAGCAGCGCCGGCAGTTGCTTGAGCGTGTCGCGGCCGACCAGGTCGAGCACCGGCGTGCGCGCTGCGGCGACGATGGCGTCGGCGGTGCTGCGTTCCAGATCGCTGCGGCCGCCGCACAACACCACGCGCCAGCCCTGTGTGGCCGCATGGTCGGCCACCGCGGCATAGCGCTCGGCATACCAGTTGCGGCGTTGGTGGCTGGAGCAGGGCGAGATCAGCAGTGCCGGGCGGCCGTCGTCGGGCCATTGCGCGCGCGCCCAGGCATGGGCCTCCTCGGGCACCGGCAGATCCCAGCGCACCTCGGTCTGGCGCAGCCCCAGCGGCTCGCAGAAGCTGCCGATCGCATCCAGCACGTGGATGCCGGGGCGGTCCGGAATGCGTTCGTTGACGAACAGGCGATGCAGGTCCTTGGAGCGGCTGCGGTCGTAGCCGATGCGCCGGCGCGCCGGCACGAACGCCGACAGCACGTTGGCGCGCAATGCGACCTGCATCTGCAGCAGCGCGTCGAAGCCCTGCGCGGGCAGGTCACTGCGCAAGGCGCGCATGCCGGCCACGCCGCTGCGCTTGTCGTAGGTGTGGAACACCACGCCCGGCAAACCGTCCAGCAGCTTGTGCCCGGCCTTGTCGATGATCCAATGCAGTGCCGGCGCCTGCGGCCAGGCGCGCTGCAAGGTCCGCACCAGCGGCACCACGTGGGTCACGTCCCCCAGCGCCGACAGGCGCAACAGGCACAACGAAGGGAGCGTTGCCGGCATGGTGTTGTTAGACTCGCTGGATGGTTGCATTCGACGCCACCGAAGCGCTGACGCCGTACCGCGAGGGCCGCGGTTACGGGGCCATTCTGTTCGACCGCGAGCGGCTGCGGCAAGCCGAACCGGCGCTGTTCTCCGCCGCCGCCTGGGCCGAACGCGCGCGCCCGGTGGATGCCGGCGGCCGTGGCGGCGCCTGGTTCGTCGATGCCCCGTTCGGCAGTTGTGTGCTGCGCCAGTACCGCCGCGGTGGGCTAGTCGCCAAGCTGGTCCGCGACCGCTACCTGTGGACCGGCGCCGACCGCACCCGAAGCTTCGCCGAGTTCCGGCTGATGCGCGCGCTGATCGCGCGCAAGTTGCCGGTGCCGCGACCGCTGGCGGCCTGCTATCTGCGCCAGGGGCTGCGCTACCGCGCGGCGATCCTGATGGAGCGGTTGGAGGGCGTGCGCTCGCTGGCCGACTGCGCGCGCATCGCCGGCCGCGGCGCGCCGTGGGAGGAGGCGGGGCGGCTGATCGCACGCTTCCATCGCGCCGGCCTCGATCACGCCGACCTCAATGCCCAGAACATCCTGTTCGACGGCAACAACCGCGGCTGGCTGATCGATTTCGATCGCGGCGTGCTGCGCATTCCCAGCACCCGCTGGCGCGAGCGCAACCTCAAGCGGCTGCGTCGTTCGCTGCTGAAGCTGCGCGGCGAACGCAGCGTCGATGCGGTGGAGAAGGACTATGCGCGCCTGCGCCGCGCCTACGACCTGGCCTGGGAGCGCGGTTGCTGATGACCGACTGGGCGCTGCGCTTCCAGGGCGTGGGCAATGCCTCGGCGGTGGCGCTGGGCTCGCCGATGGCCACCATCGAGCGCGATGGTCGGCCGTGGCTGACCATCGACTGCGGCGGTGAGGGGCTGACCGCCTATCAGGCGCACTACGGCGCGATGCCGCAGGCGCTGTTCGTCACCCATGTGCATCTGGACCACGTCGCTGGCTTCGAGCGGTTGTTCGTGGACAGCTATTTCTCCGAGCGCCGTGGCAAGGTGCGGTTGTACGTGCCGGCGACGGTGGTGCCGCTGCTGCACCGCCGGGTGGCCGACTATCCGAACGTGCTGGCCGAGGGCGGCGCCAACTTCTGGGATGCGTTCCAGCTGATCGCGGTGGGCGATGCGTTCTGGCACGAGGGCATGCGCCTGGAGGTGTTCCCGGTGCGCCACCACTGGCCGGAGACCGCCTACGGCCTGCGCCTGCAGGGTGCGCTGGTGTGGAGCGGGGATACCCGGCCGATCCCGGAAATGCTGAACCGGTATGCCAACGACGGCGAACTGGTGGCCCACGACTGTGGTCTTCACGGCAACCCGTCGCATACTGGCGTGGACGATCTGGAGCGGGAGTATCCCGTCGAGCTGCTGCAACGGACCATGCTGTACCACTACGCCAGCACTGAGGATGCCGAAGCCCTGCGCAGGCGCGGGCACCGCGTGGCGCGCCCGGGCGAATGCGTGGCGCTGCCCGCGCCGCGCGCCGCGCAGGTGCCGCAGGTAGCGGTGGGATGAACGCGCTGCCGCGCTTGCCGCTCGCGTCGGCGACGCCGGCGGACCGGCGCGGGCGACCGTTGCGCGACCTGCGGCTGTCGGTGATCGAGGCGTGCAACTTCCGCTGTGGCTACTGCATGCCGGCCGACAAGGTGCCGGACGATTACGGGTTCGACGCCGCATCGCGGCTGTCGTTCGCGCAACTCGAGACCCTGGCCCGCGCCTTCGTGCGCAACGGTGTCAACAAGCTGCGCCTGACCGGCGGCGAGCCGCTGCTGCGCCGCGATCTGCCCGAACTGGTGCGGCGGCTGGCGCGCATTCCCGGTGTGGACGATCTGGCCATGACCACCAACGGCGCGCTGCTGGCGCGGCACGCGCAGGCCTTGCGCGAGGCCGGTCTGCGCCGGGTCACGGTCAGCCTGGACGCGATCGAGCCGGCGGTGTTCCGGAAGATGTCCGGCGACCGCGGCGAGATCGCGCAGGTGCTGGAGGGCATCGATGCGGCGGTCGCGGCCGGGTTCGGGCCGGTCAAGCTCAACTGCGTGGTCCAGCGCGGCATCAACGACGATCAGGTGCTGCCCTTGCTGGCGCATTTCCGCGGCAGCGGCCACGTGCTGCGCTTCATCGAATACATGGACGTGGGCACCTGCAACGCCTGGCGCCGCGAGCGGGTGGTGCCGGCCGCCGAACTGCGCGACCGCATCGCCGCGCGCTGGCCGCTGCAGGCGCTGGCGCCGCACTATCCCGGCGAGGTCGCCGCGCGCTATGGCTTCGCCGACGGCGGCGGCGAGATCGGCTTCGTGACCTCGGTCAGCACGCCGTTCTGCGGCGATTGCCACCGCGCCCGCGTGTCCGCCGATGGCCATCTCTACACCTGCCTGTTCGCGGGCGAAGGGACCGACCTGCGGCCGGCGCTGGCCGGCGGCGAGGAGGCGCTGGCCGAGCGCGTGCGCGCGCTGTGGGAGCGCCGCGAGGATCGCTACAGCGAACTGCGCGGTGCCGCGCAGGTCAGGCGCGGCAAGCACGTCGAAATGTTCCTGATCGGCGGTTGAGCGATGGACGCCGCAGTGCAACGCGCGCTGGTCGCGCTGGAACTGGAGTTGCTGGAGCCGGCGGTGCGGGCCTCGGCAGCGCGCGTGGCCGAACTGCTCGACGAGGCCTTCGTCGAGTTCGGCGCCTCCGGCCGTTGCTTCGACAAGCCGGCGGTGCTGCACACGCTGTCGGCCGAATCGGGCGACGTCCGCTACCGCGCCTTCGACATCGAGGTGCAGTCGCTGGCGCCGGATCTTGCGCAAGTGCGTTACCGCAGCGAGCGCAGCGGCGGCGAGCCGCCGCGGCAGGCGCTGCGCAGTTCGCTGTGGCAGCGCCGTGACGGCCGATGGCGCATGCTGTTCCACCAAGGCACGCCGATTCCCGGCGGTGCCTGAAGATCGCGCCGTGGGAGCGGCAGCGCAGTCCATGACCAAGAAGACCACCGCCACGTCCGCGCGCGCCGCCGCGCCGGCACTGACCCACCTGGACCCGCAGGGGCTGCCGACCATGGTCGATGTCTCCACCAAGGCCGTCACCGCGCGCGTCGCCGTGGCCGAGGCGCAGGTGCGCTTTCCCGCTGCCGTTGCCGCGCAGTTGCGCGCCGATGCGCTGCGCAGTGCCAAGGGGGGTATCGTCGACACCGCGGTGATCGCCGGCACGATGGCGGTCAAGCGCACCCACGAACTGATTCCGTTCTGCCATCCGCTGCCGATCGACGGCTGCCGCTTCGCCATCGACTGGCGCTCGCCGCAGGTGCTGGGCATCGAGTGCACGGTGCGCACCGTGCACCGCACCGGCGTGGAGATGGAGGCGCTGACCGGCGCCAGCGTCGCCGCGCTGACTGTCTACGACATGTGCAAGGCGCTGACCCACACGATGACCATCGGTCCGGTGCGGCTGGTCGGCAAGCGTGGCGGCAAGCGCGACGTCGGGAACGTGGCATGAGCGCCTCGGTGACCGTGCTGTACTTCGCCAGCTTGCGCGAAGCCGCGGGCCTGGAGCGCGAACAGGTGCGCACCGATGCGCCCGACCTGCGCGCGCTGTACGCCGAACTCGATGCCCGGCATGGCTTGCGCTGGCCGCTGGATCGGTTGCGGGTGGCGGTGGACGGCGCCTTCGTCGGCTGGGACGAAGCGGTGCGCGACGGCAGCGAAGTGGTGTTCATTCCACCGGTCTCGGGAGGCTGAACCATGGCCACCGAACCGCGTTTCCGGCTGGCCGACCAGCCGCTCGACATCGCCATGCTGCGCGCCCCGCTGGCGCACGCCCAGGCCGGCGCCTACGCCAGCTTCGAAGGCTGGGTGCGCGATCACAACGACGGCCGCGCGGTCGACGGCCTGCACTACGAGGCCTACGCCGCGCTGGCCGAGGCCGAGGGCCAGCGCATCGTCGACGAGGCGCTGGCCCGCTTCGACATCCTCGATCTGCGCTGCTTGCACCGCATCGGCGAACTGGCAATCGGCGATCTGGCGGTGTGGGTCGGCGTGGTCGCCGCGCACCGCGGTGCTGCGTTCGATGCTTGCCGCTACGTCATCGACGAGGTCAAGGCACGCGTGCCGATCTGGAAGCGCGAACGTTATCGCGACGGCGATGCCGGCTGGCTGCATCCGGAGGCGCAGGCGCCGTCGCGCGAATAGCGGCGCGCGATCAAGGCTGATCGTTCGTCGTCGTAGAAGGGTGGTAACCCCACCGGCTGACCGCGCCAGGCATATCCTGCCGCCGTGGGGGATCTCCGCGCCGTCGCCACGGCCGGTGCCAACGACTAGCCAGGGAACCGAAGCGGACCCGAAGCGGGCGAAAGGCATGGCGTACCGCAAGGATGCTCATGTCTGGCAGGACGCATCGCGCAGGCGATGTGTGCCCATGCGGCAGGCAGCGTTGCAGAAGAGGGGTGGTAACCCCGCCGGCTGACCTCGGCGCCCGCGTCGATCGATACCGTTGCTGCCTTCCGGCCCTGGCGGGGTTTTCGACCTAGCGTCGCGAGGGGCCGACGGGGCCACCATAGAGACGAAACCGCGCCAGTGGCGCGGTCTTTCCCTTTGAGTTCTACGCCAGTAGCGAAGCAACTCTGCGAGGGAAGCGCATTCGAATCTGGCGGAGAGAGGGGGATTCGAACCCCCGAAGCGCGGTTTAGACGCTTACACACTTTCCAGGCGTGCTCCTTCAACCACTCGGACACCTCTCCGGGTCTTGCGCGGGCCATGCGGTCCGGGCAAGGGCGGGAATTCTAGCCGTCATGGCCGCCGTTCACAAGGCGAACCACCGCCGTTGCGTGAACTGCGCTCATCTTCGCCCTGTTCATCGTCGCAGGCAGCCTGCGCCGGAGGCGGCGCGCGCGTGACGGCGGCTGACCGGGCGACTGAACGATCGTGGTGGCCCGGCGTGGCACAATGGTGGTTCAGATGAAGACGGTCGCCTGATGTCCTATCTCGTTCTCGCCCGCAAGTGGCGCCCCAAGCGTTTCGCCGAGTTGGTGGGGCAGGAGCATGTGGTCCGCGCGCTCACCAACGCGCTGGACAGCGGCCGGGTGCACCACGCGTTCCTGTTCACCGGCACCCGCGGCGTCGGCAAGACCACGATCGCGCGCATCTTCGCCAAGTCGCTGAACTGCGAGCAGGGCACCAGCGCCGACCCGTGCGGCCAGTGTGCGGCCTGCCTGGACATCGATGCCGGCCGCTACATCGACCTGCTGGAGATCGACGCCGCGTCCAACACCGGCGTGGACGACGTGCGCGAGGTGATCGAGAACGCGCAGTACATGCCCTCGCGCGGCAAGTTCAAGGTCTACCTGATCGACGAAGTGCACATGCTCTCCAAGGCGGCGTTCAACGCGCTGCTGAAGACCCTGGAAGAGCCGCCGGAACACGTGAAGTTCCTGCTCGCCACCACCGACCCGCAGAAGCTGCCGGTGACGGTGCTGTCGCGCTGCCTGCAGTTCAACCTCAAGCGCCTGGACGAGGAGCAGATCCAGGGGCAGATGACCAAGATCCTGGCCGCCGAGCAGATCGAGGTGGATGCCTCGGCGATCGTGCAACTGGCCAAGGCCGCCGACGGCAGCCTGCGCGACGGCCTGTCGCTGCTCGACCAGGCCATCGCCTACGCCGGCGGTGCGCTGCGCGACGACGTCGTGCGGACGATGCTGGGCACGGTCGACCGCACCCAGGTCGGGGCGATGCTGGACGCGCTGGCCGATGCCGACGGGCAGCGGCTGCTGCAGGTGGTGGCCGGCCTGGCCGAGTTCTCGCCCGACTGGGGTGGGGTACTGGAGGCGCTGGCCGAGGCCTTGCACCGTATCCAGGTGCGGCAACTGGTGCCGGGCGCCGCCACGCCCGCGCTGGACGGCCTGGATCCGGCCCCGTTGGCCGAGCGCCTGCGGCCGGAGATCGTGCAGTTGTGGTACCAGATGGCGCTGAACGGTCGTCGCGACCTGTATCTGGCGCCGAGCCCGCGCGCCGGCTTCGAGATGGCGTTGCTGCGCATGCTGGCGTTCCGTCCGATGGGCGCCGCGGCGCTGCCGGCCGGCACCGCGACCAGTGCGGCTGCGCAAGGGCACGGCAATGCGTCGGCGGCCGCGGCCAGTGCGCCTGCTGCGGCGATGGCAGCACCTGCAGCGGTGGCTGCCGCTGTCCCGGCGGCGCCCGTCGTCGCCGTGTCGGCACCGGTCCCCGCTGCGCCCGCGGCGGCGGCGCCCAGTGCGGCGGCGGCCCCGCTGGATCCGCCGTGGGATCCGCCGGCGCCGCCGGTGGCACGCCCTGCGCCGTCCGCGCCAGTCACGGTACCGGCGCCAGCGGTCGCCCCGGCCGCGGCCGCCGAACCGGAGATGGCGATGGTGCCGCCGCTGGCGCAGACGCCACGGACGCACGCCGCCGTGTCCGACCTGCCACGCGCCCTGCACAGCGCCGAGGACTGGCTGGAACTGGTCGCCGATTGCGGCCTGAATGGTCCGTCGCGGCAGCTCGCCGCCAATGCCGCCTTCGTCAGCCATGCCGAGGGCATGCTGCGGCTGTCGCTGTCGCCGGGCTTCGAGTACCTGCAGTCCGAGCGCTCGCTCGGCGAACTGGCGGCGGCCCTGGCCGATGCGCTGGGGCAGCGGCCGAAGATCGTCATCGAAAGCGGCATCGCAGTCGATGCCGAAACCCTGCACGAGCGCTCGCACCGGCAACGCGGCGAGCGCCAGAACGCGGCCGAAACCGCGTTCATGAACGACCCGGCGGTGCAGGCGCTGATCCAGCAGCAAGGCGCGCGGGTCGTTCCCGATTCCATCCGTCCCTACGATGAGTGAACCACGATGCGCGGCAATATCGCCCAACTGATGCAACAGGCGCAGAAGATGCAGGAAAACCTGCAGCGCGCCCAGGAAGAACTGGCCCAGCTCGAAGTCACCGGCAGCGCCGGCGGCGGCATGGTCACCGTGACCCTGACCGGCGCCAAGGAGTGCCGCAAGGTGCGGATCGATCCGAGCATCCTGGCCGACCAGGAAATGGCCGAGGATCTGATCGCCGCCGCCTTCAACGACGCCTCCAACAAGATCGATGCCGAGTCCAAGGCGCGCATGGGCGCGGCCACCGCCGGCATGCCGATCCCGCCGGGCATGAAGCTGCCTTTCTGAGGGCCCTGGATTCGGGAGTGGGGATTCGGGATTCGTGGTTTCTCGCGAGCGCGCTGCCCCTCCTGCTTCGGTGAATTGCCTTCGTAGGAGCGGCTTCAGCCGCGACGGGCTTTCCAGGAACGCCTGTCGCGGCTGAGGCCGCTCCTACGGAAATCTCCACGTTTCCATCGGATCGCGTGACAACGCTTTGGTTGCCGACCGTCCGTTGCCATCCGAATCCCCAATCCCGAATCCCCAACCGCAATGAGCTCGCCGCTGCTCGAACAACTGATCGATGCGTTCCGCGTGCTGCCTGGCGTCGGCCAGAAGACCGCGCAGCGCATGGCCTATCACGTGCTCGAGCGCGAGCGCGAAGGCGGGCAGCGCCTGGCCGAGCGGTTGCACGAGGCGATCGAGCGCATCGGCCATTGCGCGCAGTGCCGCGATTTCAGCGAGACCGAACTCTGTGCGATCTGCGCCAGTCCCGCCCGCGACCGCCAGCAGCTGTGCGCGGTGGAATCGCCGGCCGACCGGCTGGCGATCGAGCACGCCACCGGCTACCGCGGCCTGTACTTCATCCTGCAGGGCAGGCTGTCGCCGCTGGATGGCATCGGGCCGCGCGAGCTGGGCCTGGATCGGCTGGCCGCGCGGCTGGCGCAGGGCGAGGTCGCCGAACTGATCATCGCCACCAACTCCACGGTCGAAGGCGAGGCCACCGCGCATTACCTGGCGCAACTGGCGCGCCAGCACGGCGTGCGGCCGAGCCGCCTGGCGCAGGGCCTGCCGCTGGGCGGGGAGCTGGAGTACGTGGATCGCGGCACGCTGTCGCATGCCTTCGGCAGCCGCAGCGAAGTGCCGCGCGCCGGCGCCGGCGAGTAACCGCCGCACGCGGCTGCGGCGCAACGCCGAATTGGGCTATAACGACGGCCCCTTCTTTCGTTCCGGGCGCGCTCCATGGACACCATCTTCGGCAAGATCATCCGTCGCGAAATTCCCGCCAGCATCGTCTACGAGGACGACGCCGTGCTCGGCTTCAAGGACATCGCGCCGCAGGCGCCGGTGCATGTGCTCTTCATCCCCAAGCAGGTGGAGATTCCGACCCTGGACGACCTGGCGCCGGAGCAGGCGACTCTGGTCGGCCGGCTGGTGCTGGCCGCGGCCAGCTATGCGCGCGAGCAGGGCCTGGCCCAGGACGGCTACCGGGTGGTGATCAACTGCCGCGAGCACGCCGGGCAGACCGTATTCCATCTGCACCTGCATCTGCTCGCCGGCGCGCCGCTGGGTCGCTTCGGCACGCCCTGAGTCGCGCGGCTGGCGCCAACCGGCAGGCATAAAAAAACGCCGCTGGATCAGCGGCGTTCTTCGTTGCGGTGAATGCGGCAGGCTTACCACCAGCCCCAGCGCGGACCCCACGGGCCCCAGCCCGGGCCCCACGGGCCGTACGGGTAGGCGGGCACCACTTCGACCTGGCGCACCACCGGCCACAGGTAGACCACGTCCGCGTCCATCTTCGGCAGGCGGTAGTCGTACTCGCCGATGCGGGTGTTGTCGTAGCCGGACACATGGCCGATGAAGGTCACTTCGCGGCCGGGCTCGAACACCGCTGGGTCGTAGAAGCCGGCGCGGCAGGCGATGAAGCGGCCATCGCTGGCGTCGGCCGAGCTGCTGTCCGGACGGCCGCTGGCATTGAGCGGGCGCGACAGCATCTGGAAGCAGGTCTGGCCCTGGCCGGGCGTGGTCTTGATGATCTTGCCGCCCCATCGCACCGGCGCGCCGGCCTGGTGGCCGGCGACCGAATCGCGCGGGCTGACCGGCGCGAACTGGCCTTGCAGTGGCTTGGGAGCGGTGGCGCAGGCGCCGAGCGCCAACGCAGCGATCACGGGGAACAGCAGGCGAATCTTCATCGGGATGCTCCAGTGGGCGGACGGTGCCTGCGCAGGTCGCGCAACAATGAAGCGCTGTCCGAATCAGCGCCAGCGTAGCGCGCATCGGCGAAACGCCGGCTGAGCGGAATCAGCGTCGCATCGCCGGTTTCCTGCTGCACGCGCGCGGCCCACGCCAATGCCGGTTCGTGCGGCGCGCGGCCCTGGCCGCGCTTGGCGTAGCGCCGGCTCAGGCCGCGCCAGGCACGCAGCAAGGGATCGCGCTCGCGCTCGCCGCGGGCCAGCCACCAGGCCATCGCACCCAGCAGCAGGGCCGCCAACCCGGCGAACAGCGCCACCAGCTGGCCGGGCTCCAACTTCGCCACGCCGAACTGGCTGAGCAGGCGCTGCTGGCGGTTGGCGTCGAAGGACAGCACCAGGTCGTTCCAGCCGCGCCGCGCCCAGTCGGCGAGGTCGCGCAAGCGCCAGTCGGCGTTGCCGCCCTGGGCGCCGGCGCCGTTGCCCAGCCGGTCCTCCAGGGTGTCGTAGATGCGTTCCGGCGCCACTGCCGCGGTCGGGTCCACGCGCACCCAGCCGCGTTGCGGCAGCCACACCTCGGCCCAGGCGTGCGCGTCCATGCGTCGTACCACCCAGTAGTCGCCGAACGGGTTGCGGGTGCCGCCGGCATAGCCGGTGACCACGCGCGCGGGAATGCCGGCGCCGCGCATCAGCACCACGAAGGCCGAGCTGAAGTGTTCGCAGAACCCGGCCTTCTGCCGGAACAGGAACTCGTCCACGCCGTCGCGGCCGGGCAGCGGCGTCTGCAGGGTGTAGGCGAAGTCGCGGCGGATCCATTGCAGGGCGCGGGCGACGATCGCCGCGTCGTCGGCACCGGCCTGCTGCCGCCATTGCCGGGCCAGCGCCAGGGTACGCGGGTTGTAGCCCGGCGGCAGCGCCAGTGCGCGTTGCCGCTGCGCCGGGTCGAGATCGGCCTCGACTCGCTGCGGCGGCGCCGAGCGCAGCCGCCAGCGGGTCAGCGCGCTGAGCGGGCGCTCGGTCTGCAGCACGGCGTCGGCGCTGAGCCGGGTGCCGGCCGGCGCCTGCAGCGGCAGGTCCAGCGCGACCAGTTGCCGGCGGTCGGTCGGCTCCACTTCGAGTTGGTAGTCCCAGCCGCCCGGCGCGAACTGTACCGCCGGTGCCGGCGCCCAGGCGTTGCCGCGCTGCGCGCGCCAGGTGCGGCCGTCGAAATCCCACAGCACCGGGCCGCGCCAGTAGCGCTGCGCCGGTGCCGGCACCGGGCCGAAGAACTGCACGCGCAGCGCCGGGGTGTCGTCGGCCATCAGGTCCAGCCATTGCCCCGGGCTCATCGTGTCCGACAGGCCGGGACGGCCCATGGCGCGCTCCGGAACGCCCCACAGCGGCGAGCCCAGTCGCGGGAACAGCCAGAACGCGGCCAGCGCCAGCGGCAGGCCCAGCGCCAGCAGACGGCCGACGCCGCGCAGTTGTCCGCGCAGCGGGCGGCGTGCGCTGTGTCCTTCCTGATCGGCCAGGCGCTGCATGCACAGCAGCGCCGCGATCACCGCGGCCAGCCCCAGCGCCATCGTCACCGGGCCCTGGTCGAGCAGGAAGGCGGCGAACGGCGCGAACAGGGCGAAGCCGAGCAGGCTGCGCGCATCGCGCAGGCTCTTCAGTTCCGAGGGCTTGATCGCCAGCATCGCCGCCAGCAGCGCGCAGCCGGTATCGCGGCCGAAGCGCAGGCCGACCTGCCAGTACAACGCTGCGAGCATCACCGCGACCAGGGCCAGGCGCAGCAGTGCCGGCATCGGACGCCACGCCGAACTGGCGCCGATCAGCAGCGCCGACAGGGCGATCAGCCAGGCCAGCGTGCCGGGCAACTGCAGCAGCAGCGGCAGCAAGGCCAGCAGCGCCGCGCCCAGTGCCCAGGCGCGGCTGGCGGCGTGCAACGCGGGCGAGCGCGGCTCAGCCATGCGGCAGCAGCGCCAGCGCGCGCAGGCACAGATGCCGGTGCTGCGGGCCGCGGCCCGGCCCCAGCGCCGGCTGCCCCGGCAACAGCAGGCGGTAGCGGCGACCGTCGCGTTCGGCGTCCTCGACCCAGCGCGCCAGCCGCGCGATGCGGCGTTCGTGCGGCAAGGCCGGCAGCGTGCGCCAGTCCAGCACCACGTCCACCCCGATCGGGCGTTCGTACTCGCGCACCAGCAGGGTGTCGCGGCGCGCCGAGTGCTTCCAGGCGATCGCCCGCGGCGCGTCGCCGGCGCGGTAGGGACGCAACTGGTGCAATTCCTCGCCGAGCGCGTGCAGCCGGGTCTGGGTCGGGGTGCCGGCGCCGGCCGGCAGTGGCGGGCCATCGGCTTCCGGTTGCGGGTAGACCAGCAGCGGGGTGTCCGGCCAGAACCAGGCCCAGGCGCGCAGCAGGCCCAGCGGCTGGGTGGTGGAGACCTGGATGCGCTGCAGGTCGAGCCAGCCGCGGCGCTCGGTGGGCACCTCCAGGTCGGCCTCGTTGCGGTCGTCGCGGTGCAGGTCCAGATAGGTGTGCGCGGTGCCGTGGCGCACGCGCAGGCCGCGCCGGCGGCGGCCGTCGGCGGTGGCCAGCGCCAGCCGCAGGCGCAGCGGCTGACCGGCGGCGACCGGCTCGGCCGACAGCGCCTCCAGGCGCAGCCCGGACAACTGCAGGTGGGCGACGATGGCGCTGGCCATCGCCGCTGCGCCGAGCAGCATCGCCAGCAGCAGCGCCGGGTTGTTGTTGTAGTTCAGCGCGCCGAGCAACATCGCCGCCAGCAGCAGCGCCATGAAGCCGCCGAACGGCGTCGGCAGGATATAGATGCGTCGCCGGTCCAACTGCATCGGCAGGGCTTCCGGCGCGCGCGGCGCGGCCAACTGCGCCAGTCGCTGCCGCCAGTCGCGCCGCCCGCCCGGCATCGGCGTCAGTCCACCGCGACGCTGTGCAGGATCGCCTTGGCCAGGGCCTGGCCGGAGGCCGATTCCTGCTCGGCCACCAGGCGGTGTTCGGCGACGGCCACGAACAGCGCCTGCACGTCGTCGGGCAGCACGTGGCCGCGCCCGAGCAGCAGTGCATGCGCCTTGGCCGCACGCAGCAGGGCGATGCCGGCGCGCGGCGACAGGCCCACACGCACGCCGGGGTGCTGGCGGCTGCGCGCCAGCAGCGCCTGCACGTAGCCGACCAGCGCCTCGCTGGCATGGATCTGCTCCACGCCCTGGCGCAGGGTGGCCATGTCGGCCTCGCCGAGCAGCGGCTGCGCCTGCGCGATCAGGTCGCGGCGGTCGCTGCCGCTGAGCAGCGCGCGTTCGGCCTCGGCGTTGGGATAGCCCAGGGCCAGGCGCAGCAGGAAACGGTCCAGTTGCGAGTCGGGCAGAGGAAAGGTGCCGGACAGGTCCACCGGGTTTTGCGTGGCGATGACGAAGAACGGCGACGGCAGCGGATGGGTGGTGCCGTCGAGGGTGACCTGCTGTTCGGCCATCGCTTCCAGCAGCGCGCTCTGGGTGCGCGGCGGCGCGCGGTTGATCTCGTCGGCGAGCAGCACGTGGGTGAACACCGGCCCCGGGTGGAACTGGAACTGGCGCGACTGCGCGTCGTACACCGACACGCCGAGCACATCGGCCGGCAACAGGTCGGAGGTGAATTGCACGCGCTGGAAGCCCAGCCCCAGGCTCGCCGCCAGCGCATGCGCCAGCGTGGTCTTGCCCAGGCCGGGCAGGTCCTCGATCAGCAGATGTCCGCCGGACAGCAGGGCGACAAAGGCCATGCGCACCTGCTGCGGCTTGCCCAGGACCAGCGAATTGACCTGCTGCTGGGCGCGTGTGAGCGCCTCGCGCAACGTATCGGTTAGCATTTCCGGCAAGCGGAGCGGAGTAGGCATCGCAGTCTCGCAACGGTTTCAGGGAGTGTACGGGCAATGCAAGGGGAACAACGTGCACGCAGCGTCTTCATCGTGCTGTGGACGCTCGTCACCGCCGCCAAACTGCTGGTCGCCGCGCGCCTGCCGTTGTTCGTCGACGAGGCGTTCTACTGGCAGGAAGGCCAGCATCTGGCGCTGGCCTATTCGGATCTGCCCGGGCTGACCGCGTGGCTGGCGCGGCTGGGCGTGGCGCTCGGCGGCGATCACCTGCTGGCGCTGCGCGCGCCGTTCCTGCTGCTGGGCGCGGCCCTGCCATGGCTGATCGCGCGCATCGCCACGCGCTGGTTCGGCGCGGTGGCGGGCTGGCGCGCCGGCAGCCTGGCCTTGCTGATGCCGCTGTCCGGCACCCTGGGCATCCTGGCGCTGCCGGACGTGCCGATGGCGCTGGCGACCATCCTGTGCCTCGACGCCACGGCGCGGCTGCTGCGCCAGTCCGAGGCGATGAGCGCGGTGGAGCTGGCGCTGGGCCTGAGCATCGGCGCGCTGAGCCATTACCGCTTCGTCGGCGTGATCGGCGTCGGCGCGATCGCGCTGCTGCTGATCCCGCAGGGCCGGCGCATGCTGCGCGATCCGCAGGTGTGGGTGGCGTTGGCGCTGGGCATGGTCGCCTGGCTGCCGCTGCTGGCCTGGAATGCGGACAACGGCGAGGCCGGTCTCAAGTTCCAGCTGGTCGATCGCCATCCCTGGAGTTTCCAGCCGGCCGGCATCGCCTTCCTGCTGATCCAGTTGCTGCTGGTCACGCCACTGCTGGCGGTGGCGATGACCAAGGTGGCGCTGATGGCAACGCGCGGCGGCAGCAGCGGCACGCGCGTGCAGTGGCGCTATTTCGGCCTGCTCGGTGGCGTGTCCACCCTGGGCATCTTCCTGCTCGGGTTCTTCACCGATGCCGAGCGGGTCAGCTTCCACTGGCCGCTGCCGGGCTATCTGGCGCTGCTGATCGCCACGCCGGTGATCCTCAACGGCTGGAGCAAGCCGCTGCGCCGCGCCACCTGGCTGCTGGCCGGGCTGGGCCTGGTCGGCGCGTTCGGCTACTACCTGGCGGTGTCGACGCCGGCGGTGCGCGAGCACGCCGCCGGCGACAAGTACTACCCGCGCAACTTCGCCGGCTGGCGACCGCTGGCCAGCGCGGTGCGTCGCGAGCTGGCAGCGATGCCGGCCGGTACCAAAGTGCTGGCGGACAACTTCAAGGTCGGCGCCGAACTCGGCTTCGAACTGCGCGACCCGAACATCCAGGTGCTGCCGCATCCCTTGAACGACAAGCACGGGCGCAGCGCGCAGCTGCAGCAGTGGGGGCTGCTCAGCGACGGCCACCGCGACGGTCCGCGGTTGCTGGTGCTCTCGCCCAGCGACATGAAATACCGGCTGCTGCTGCAGCGCTACCACGTGGTCTGCGCCCTGGTCGGTCCGCTGCCGCCGCCGCGCGTGGTGTCCAGCGACCACGGCAGCCAGCGCTTCCTGCTGTTCGCGTTGCCGGCGCAGCGCGCGACCGGCCCCTGCACCACGCCGGCGATGGCCTGGTTCAACACCCCCGACGTGGATGCCACGGTCGGCCACCGCTTCGACGTCTCCGGCTGGGCGTTCAAGGATGGAGTGGGGCTCGACCGGATCGAGGTGCTGCTCGACGGCAAGGTCGCGGCGCAGGCGCACTACGGCGCGTTCTACGACGTCACCAAGTTCTGGAAGATCTCCACCGATCCCGGCCATCCGAACATCGGCTTCAGCGCCACCGTCGATGCCAGCGGCCTGGCGCCGGGCACGCACTGGCTGGGCCTGCGCCTGCACGGCCGCGACGGCAGCGTCGAAGACTGGTGGGAGCAACCGATCGTGTTGCGCCCGCGCTGAGCGAGGGCGTCTGGTCGCTCCCTGAGGATGCAGTGTTTGGTTTGGCGGCGCGCCTGCCATGCCAAACCCGAATGCCGGGGTTGCGCGCCCGTGGCCGCGCCATCGTTCGGCCCTGGGCTGACGTCTACGTCCTCCTGCGTCTCGCCACAGGCAGGCGCAACCGCGGCGCGACGTGCTCGGGGAGTGGTGATCCGCCCTAGAATGACGCGCCTTTCCACGCCGTCGCGCAGGACCGCACGCCGCCCATGTCCAGTTCCCCCTCCGACCGCCCCGCGGCCGCGCCGCGGATCGCGGTGCTGGTGCCGTGCCACAACGAAGCGGCCACCATCGGCCAGGTCGTGGCCGATTTCGCCACGCATCTGCCCGGCGCGCACATCCACGTGTTCGACAACAACTCCAGCGACGCCACCATCGCCCGGGCGCGTGCGGCCGGCGCGGTGGTGCGCGAGGTCGCGCTGCAGGGCAAGGGCAACGTGGTGCGGCGCCTGTTCGCCGACATCGAGGCCGACGTGTACGTGCTGGTCGACGGCGATGCGACCTACGATGCGGCGATGGCGCCGGCGCTGGTCGAGCGCCTGCTGCGCGACGGGCTGGACATGGTGGTCGGGGCGCGCCGCAGCGACGCGGCGGCGGCCTACCGCGCCGGCCATCGCACCGGCAACGTGCTGCTGACCCGCTGCGTGGGCTTCCTGTTCGGCCGCAGCTTCGACGACATGCTGTCCGGCTACCGGGTGTTCTCGCGGCGCTACGTGAAGTCGTTCCCCGCGCACGCCGCCGGCTTCGAGACCGAGACCGAACTGGCGGTGCACGCATTGCAGCTGCGCATGCCGGTGGCGGAAGTGGACACCGCCTATGGCGCGCGTCCGGAAGGATCGCAGAGCAAGCTGCGCACCTGGCACGACGGTACCCGCATCCTGTTGACCATCCTGCGCCTGTTCAAGGCCGAGCGGCCGCTGTTGTTCTTCTCACTGGGCTTCGGTGCCTGCGTGCTGCTGGCGCTGGCGCTGGCGGTGCCGTTGCTGCAGACCTATTGGCAGACCGGCCTGGTGCCGCGCTTCCCCACCGCGATCCTGTGCTCGGCGCTGGTGTTGCTCGGCGTGCTGCTGCTGGCCTGCGGGCTGATCCTGGACACGGTCACGCGCGGCCGCATCGAGGCCAAGCGCCTGGCCTACCTGGCGATCCCGGCCTGGCCGGCGGCAGACGTGCAGGGTACGCAGCGGGGTGACGGCGCATGAGTGTGGGCATGGCTGCTGCGGCGGAAGTGCCGCGCCCGACGCGCCGCCAGCGCCTGCTGGCCGCGCTGGATCGCCGCTTCGCCTTCCACAGCCGCGGCAACGTGATCGCGGCGGGCGTGGCGGTGGCGCTGCTCGGCGGGCTGTTGTCGCTGTGGCTGGGCCAGGACGCCAACTGGGACCTGCGCAACTACCACCTGTACAACGGCTACGCCGCACTGCACGGCCGCCTCGGCATCGACCTGGCGCCGGCGCAGATGCAGAGCTACTTCAATCCGCTGCTGGACGTGCTGCATTACGCGCTGTTCGTCGGCCTGCCTGCGCCGCTGGCCGGGTTCGCGATGGGCGTGCTGCATGCGCTGGCGTTCCTGCTGCTGGCCGGCATCGTCTGGCAGGTGCTGGACCCGCGGCTGGATCGCGCGCGGCTGGTGCCGTGGCTGGCGTTGGCCGGCCTGTGCAGCGCCGCGTTCCTGTCCGAGTTCGCCGGCACCATGGCCGACAACACCAGCGCCCTGCCGGTGCTGGGCGCGCTGCTCGCCGCACTGCATGCGCAACGCCGCCAGCAGGCCGCGGGGCAGGGCGTGGCGCTGGGCTGGTGGACGCTGGCCGGTGCCCTGCTCGGGCTGGCGATGGCCTGCAAACTGACCAATGCCCTGTTTGCGCTGGCCCTGGGCGTGGCCGCGCTGGTCGCCGGCGGGCGCCCACGGCAGCGCCTCGGTGGTGCCGCGGTGCTGACCGCGGTGACGCTGCTCAGCTTCGCGCTGCTGGCCGGGCCCTGGCTGCTGCGGGTCTGGCAGACCTTCGGCAATCCGCTGTTCCCGCAGTTCAACAGCCACTTCCTGGCGCCGCTGGCGCAGCCGGTGGCGGTCAGCGACACGCGTTGGTTGCCGAAGACGCTGTGGGAATGGCTGACCTGGCCGCTGCAGTTCTCGCTGGCGCCGAACCGGGTCAGCGAGGTGCGCCTGCGGCAACTGGTGTGGCCGCTGCTGTATCTGCTGGGCCTGGTCGCGTTGCTGCGCTGGGCGCTGCGGCGTCCGCGCGCCTCCGCGCCGGCGGAGGTGGTCGCGCCGGCCTGGCGTGCGGTGCTGGTGTTCGTGCTGGTGGCCTTCCTCGCCTGGCAGGCGGCCTTCAGCATCCAGCGCTATCTGGTGGTGCCGGAGCTGCTGGCGCCGCTGCTGCTGTGGGTGGGGCTGCGGCGGCTGCTGCCGGCGCGCATCGCCGCCCCGGCGGCGCGCTGGACCCTGATCGCCTGTGCGGCCTTTGCGCTGTATGGCTGGGGCGAGTGGGGCCACGAGCGCTGGGCGCGCCAGGCGTTCCGGGTGCAGGCGCCGCCCATGCCGCAGCCCGAGCGCAGCCTGGTGCTGCTGGTCGGCGATGCGCCGGAGTCCTGGCGCATTCCGTTCCTGCCGGAGCAGGCGGCGTATGCCTCGGTCGCCTCCAATTTTCCGGAAACGCCGGCCTACGCCGCGCGGGTACGGGCGATGCTGGCGGCGCGCGGGCAGGGCTATGCGCTGTTGCCGGCCGAGGTGGATCGCAATGTCGAGCGCCTGCGGCGGCTCAATGCCGTGGCCGCGCGCCTGGGCCTGGATCGCGGCCCCGACTGCGCGCTGATGCGGCGCCTGGCGCACCGCCCGGTGCGTGCCGGCGTGGCCGTGGACGCCGGCCGCTGCCGCTGGGTGCTGCTGCCGGAACGGGCTGTGGATGTCGCCGCCGCGGACCGGCAGACCCAGGCGCTGGCCGAGCAGCAACTGGCGCGCTACGGCCTGGCGCTGCAGCCGGGGTCCTGCCGGATCTACCCGTCCTGGGTCGGGCAGGCGCGCTTCCCGTATCAGTGGTGCCGGTTGCAGTGAGCTAGGGCAGGGTGTAACCGGCCTCGCGCAGCAGCTCGGACAGCGCGATCAACGGCAGGCCGATCAGCGCGGTCGGGTCCTGGCTGTGGATCGCGCGGAACAGGCTGATGCCCAGGCCTTCGCACTTGAAGCTGCCGGCGCAGTCCAGCGGCCGTTCGGCGGCGACGTAGCGGGCGATGGCCTCGGCCTGCAGGTCGCGGAACTGCACTTCAGTGAGGTCGCAGGCCTGCAGCGTGCGTCCACCGCGCTGCAGGCACACGGCGGTGTGGAAGCGCACGCTGCGCCCGGACATGGCCGCCAGCTGTGCGTGCGCCGCGGCCACGTCGCCGGGCTTGCCCAGCGGTTGGCCGTCCAGTTCGGCGACCTGGTCCGAGCCGATCACCCAGGCCTCCCCGGCGGTGGCCGCGACCGCCGCGGCCTTGGCCGCCGCCAGCCGCTGCGCCAGCGCCAGCGGCGTCTCGCCGGGCAGCGGAGTCTCGTCGACCTGCGGGCGGGCGCAGTCGAAGGGCAGGCGCAGCCGCTGCAGCAGCTCGCGGCGGTAGGTGGAAGTGGAAGCCAGGATCAGCGGTGGCATCGGCGGTGGGCAGGCAGCGGTGGGCCGGGGCCGGCAGTCTGCGGCGGCCGGCGCGGACCGGCAAGGCGATGCAGGGACGGGTCCGGGACGGTTTGACAGCGGCCCCGGCAGTCCTTAACATTCTGCGGCTTATGTCCGCGAACGTGCCCGAACTGTTGGATGCCTGGCGGATGGTCGCAGCGCGCAGGGTCTTCGAAGACCGCCTGCCGCTCTCGGCGATGACCCGTCTGCAAGGCAGCCTGGCCGACACCGAAGGCGAATGCCGCTACACGCTGGAATTCGGCCGCGACGCTGTACTGCAAGTGTCCTATGTCGAACTGAAGATCGAAACCGAGCTGCCGCTGATCTGTCAGCGCAGCCTGCAGCGCTTCCTGCTGCCGGTGTCGAGCGTACAGCGGCTGGGGCTGATCCGCAGCGAGGAAGAAGAAGCCGCGCTGCCGCCGGATCACGAGGCCTTGCTGGTGCCGGAAGACGGCATGCTGAGGCCGGCCGATCTGGTCGAGGACGAGTTGGTGCTGGCGGTACCGCTGGTGCCGGTGGCGCCCGGAAGCGAGGCGGTCGATCGCGACTGGCCGGCGACCGAGGAAGAAACGAGCAAGGTCAACCCGTTCGCGGCGTTGGCGGCGCTGAAGAAACAGTAGCGGTCGGTCCGCCTGCCGCTGCCTGAGGTTGTTGCCGGACGCGCGCGTCCTGCGCGACGTAATGACGACAGATGTAAACGA
Source organism: Xanthomonas sp. 3498 (assembly GCF_014199795.1). Classification (NCBI taxonomy): domain Bacteria; kingdom Pseudomonadati; phylum Pseudomonadota; class Gammaproteobacteria; order Lysobacterales; family Lysobacteraceae; genus Xanthomonas; species Xanthomonas sp. 3498. The sequence goes on along the minus strand of NZ_JACHOH010000003.1, from coordinate 171,401 downwards.
ACCGAGTTTGGAGCAATCCCATGGCTGTGCAGAAATCCCGTGTCACCCCGTCCCGCCGCGGCCAGCGCCGTTCGCACGACGCCCTCAGCGCCAAGCAGCTGTCGACCGATCCGACCAGCGGCGAGATCCACCTGCGCCACCACGTCACCGCCGACGGTTACTACCGTGGCAAGAAGGTGATCGCCACCAAGACCGCGCAGGTCGAAGAAGATTGATTCGTGCCCGTCCATCGCGCTGCGGCGGACGGAGTCACCCATCTTCACAGGCCGCGCCGCACCGGTGCGGCCTGCGTAACAGGCAACAGGAACCAGCATGAGCAAGCGGATCTATTCCAGGATCGCGGGCACCGGCAGCTATTTGCCTGAAAAAGTGTTGACCAACGACGATCTGTCGCAGATGGTCGACACCAGCGACGAATGGATCCGCAGCCGTACCGGCATCCGCGAGCGGCACATCGCCGCCCCCGGCCAGACCGCCGGCGACCTGGGCTACGAGGCCGCGCTGAAGGCGATCGAAGCCGCCGGCATCGATGTCGCCGAACTCGACATGATCGTGGTCGGCACCACCACCCCGGATCTGATCTTCCCGTCCACCGCCTGCCTGATCCAGGCCCGCCTCGGCGTGGTCGGCTGCCCGGCGCTGGACGTCAATGCCGCCTGTTCGGGCTTCGTCTACGCGCTCAGCGTGGCCGACAAGTTCATCCGCAGCGGCGACGCCAAGACCGTGCTGGTGATCGGCACCGAGACCCTCAGCCGCATCGTCGACTGGACCGAGCGCACCACCTGCGTGCTGTTCGGCGACGGCGCCGGCGCGGTGGTCCTGCGTGCCGACGCCGACACCGGCATCCTCAGCACCCATCTGCATGCCGACGGCAGCAAGAAGGAGTTGCTGTGGAATCCGGTCGGCATCGCCACCGGGCTGGGCGACGGCACCGGCGATCCGGCCGCCGGCGGCATCCAGATGAAGGGCAGCGAGGTGTTCAAGTACGCGGTCAAGGCACTGGACGCCGTGGTCGACGAGACCCTGGGCGCCAACGGCCTGGACAAGCACGACCTGGACTGGCTGATCCCGCACCAGGCCAACCTGCGCATCATCGAAGCCACCGCCAAGCGCCTGGACCTGCCGATGGAGCAGGTGGTGGTGACCGTGGACATCCACGGCAACACCTCGTCCGCCTCGGTGCCGATGGCGCTGGACGTGGCGGTGCGCTCGGGCCGCGTGCAGCGCGGCCAACTGCTGCTGCTGGAAGCCTTCGGCGGCGGTTTCACCTGGGGCTCGGCGCTGCTGCGCTACTGAGCCTGCCCCGTGCCCGGCGCCATCGGCGCCGCGGTGCGCCAGCGGCGATGCCGAACGCGGTGCGTCGTCTCCACGACGCACGGCGATATGCTGGCCGAACCATCTCTCATCGACGCCAGCGCGTCAGGCGCGCCGTGCACAGTCGCCGCGCCCGGAGGCGTGATGGGCGTCTGAGCGCTGTCCGCTGCTGCATTGCGTCGGCGCCTTACCGAAGCTCCTGCAGGAGCGGCTTCAGCCGCGACAGGCATTCCCGGTCAAGCCCGTCGCAGCGGAAGCCGCTCGTACGAGATGACGAGGCGTTCCTGCTGAGCTGCGGCAGAGCGCATTGTTGCGGCGCCCTGAACCGGTCGGCCGAGGCGCGGATCGACCCGTGCGCCCGCCAGGGCGTGCGCGCCCATCGCGCCATCGCTTGGCCGTCGAGCCCATGCCCGATTCGACCCATGCCCATCGCGCCTTACTGCTGTCGGCGTGCGCTGCCGTTGCCTTGCCTGACGTGCCCGGTCGCAGCGGTTTCCGCCCGCATGCGTCGCGCCCGCCACGCGCGCTGTCGGCACGACGCCCGGCACGGCGAAGCGTCGCGTCGCTGGCGCCGCGCGGTGGGCCGGCCACCACTCACATACGCCCGAGTACAGACGTCCGGCCGGTTTCGCCCGTATCATCGCCGCTCGATTTTCGCAGGGCCAACCGCGTGACCGATTCCACACTCGCCTTCGTCTTCCCCGGCCAGGGTTCGCAATCGCTGGGCATGCTGGCCGAACTGGCCGAATTGCATCCGCAGCTGCGCGACAGTTTCACCGAAGCCTCCGATGGCGCCGGCGTGGATCTGTGGGCGCTGAGCCAGGGCGGCCCGGAAGAGATGCTCAACCGCACCGAGTACACCCAGCCGGCGTTGCTGGCCGCGAGCGTGGCGCTGTGGCGGCTGTGGCTTGCCGAGGGGGGGGCGCGTCCGGCGCAGCTGGCCGGGCACAGCCTGGGCGAGTACAGCGCACTGGTCGCTGCTGGCGCCTTGTCGCTGCACGACGGCGCGCACCTGGTGCGGCTGCGCGGGCAGTTGATGCAGGACGCCGCGCCGGCCGGCGTGGGCGCGATGGCCGCCGTGCTCGGCGCCGAGGACGCGCTGGTCGAGGAGGTCTGCGCGCAGGCCGCGGGCAGCCAGGTGGTGGTGCCGGCCAACTACAACTCGCCGGGGCAGGTGGTGATCGGCGGCGATGCCGCCGCGGTCGACCGCGCGCTGGCGTTGCTGGCCGAGCGCGGCGTGCGCAAGGCGGTGAAGCTGGCGGTCAGCGTGCCCTCGCACACCCCGCTGATGCGCGAGGCGGCCAACCGCCTGGCCGAGGCGATGCGCGGGCTGGCCTGGCAGGCGCCGCAGCTGCCGGTGGTGCAGAACGCCGATGCGCAGGTGCACGAGGGCGTCGAGGCGATCCGCCAGGCACTGGTCGAGCAGTTGTACCTGCCGGTGCGCTGGACCGGCTGCGTGCAGGCGCTGGCCGCCGGCGGCGCCACCCGCCTGGCCGAGTGCGGACCGGGCAAGGTACTGACCGGCTTGGTCAAGCGCATCGACAAGTCGCTCGATGGGCGTGCGCTGGGTACGCCTGCCGATTTCGCCGGTGCGCGCGAGGCCTGGGCCTCCTGATCGCCGGCCGCCGCGCGGTGCGTGTCTTGCCCGCGCCGGCCTCCTTCCTTCCCTACGGCGCCATGCGCCGTCCGTCTTCAAGGAAACGCAGATGAGCAAGCCATTGCAGGGCGAGATCGCCCTGGTCACCGGCGCCAGCCGCGGCATCGGCGCGGCCATCGCCGACACCCTGGCCGCGCAGGGCGCCACCGTCGTCGGCACCGCGACCTCCGATTCCGGCGCACAGGCGATCGGCGCGCGTCTGGCCGCCCACGGCGGCCATGGCCGTGCGCTGGACGTCACCGACGGTGCCGCGGTCGATGCGCTGATCGAGGCGATCGCCAAGGAATTCGGCCCGGTCTCGATCCTGGTCAACAACGCCGGCATCACCCGCGACAACCTGCTGATGCGGATGAAGGACGACGACTGGCAGGCGATCATCGACACCAACCTGACCAGTGTGTTCCGCACCTCCAAGGCGGTGCTGCGCGGCATGATGAAGGCGCGCAAGGGCCGCATCGTCAACATCGCCTCGGTGGTCGGCGTGACCGGCAATCCGGGCCAGGCCAACTACGCGGCGGCCAAGGCCGGCATCATCGCCTTCTCCAAGTCGATGGCCAAGGAAATCGGCTCGCGCGGCATTACCGTCAACGTGGTCGCGCCGGGCTTCATCGACACCGACATGACCAAGGCGCTGCCGGAGGCGCAACGCACCGCGCTGCTGGAGCAGATCGCGCTCGGTCAGCTCGGGCAGCCGTCGGACATCGCCAACGCGGTGGCGTTCCTGGTCGGCCCCAATGCCGGCTACATCACCGGCGAAACCCTGCACGTGAACGGCGGGATGTACATGCCGTAAGCCTGCGGCGCAGCGGACGCGCCTAAGTGGCTGATCGGCCGGCAATTGTGCAGCGATGCAAGGGCCAGCCGGTTTCCACTACACTATCCAACGCGGCCATCGCAGCCCGATGGCGTTTTGTGAGTCCCTCACAGGAGCACCGCACATCCGTGTGCGGGGGTCCTAAACTCGAACCACCACTACTCCATCTGGAGCGATATCCCAATGAGCACCATCGAAGAACGCGTCAAGAAAATCGTCGTCGAACAGCTCGGCGTCAAGGAAGAAGAAGTCACCAACAACGCATCGTTCGTCGATGACCTGGGTGCCGACTCGCTGGACACCGTCGAGCTGGTGATGGCCCTGGAAGAAGAGTTCGAGTGCGAGATTCCGGACGAAGAAGCCGAGAAGATCACCTCGGTGCAGCAGGCCATCGATTACGTGAAGTCGCACGTCAAGAGCTGATGCTGCGTTCTCGATCGCCATCGGCGCCTGCGTGGGCCCGATGCGCGTGACAATCCCATGGGGCCGCGCATGCGGCCCTGTGTTTTTACAGGGTCAAGGCCGCGCGCATCGCGGTGAGGAGATTTCGCAATGAGCCGTCGTGTCGTCGTAACCGGCATGGGCCTGGTGTCGCCGTTGGGCAATGACCTGGCCAGCAGTTGGGAAGGGATCGTCAACGGACGCTCCGGCATCGGCCCGATCACCCAGATCGATGCGTCTCAATTCACCACCAAGATCGCCGGCGAGATCAAGGATTTCGATCCGACCAAGTTCATCTCGTCCAAGGACGCGCGCAAGATGGATTCGTTCATCCATTACGGCGTCGGCGCCTCGTTCATGGCGCTGGACGATTCCGGCCTGGAGATCACCGAGGCCAATGCCGAACGCATCGGCGCGATTCTCGGCTCCGGCATCGGTGGGCTGCTCGGCATCGAGGAACAGACCGTCAAATTCCACGAGGGCGGCGCGCGCAAGATCTCGCCGTTCTACGTCCCCAGCACCATCATCAACATGCTGCCGGGCCAGGTGAGCCTGATCAAAGGGCTGAAGGGGCCGACCTTCTCCGCGGTCTCGGCCTGCGCCACCTCCAACCATTCCATCGGCACCGCGATGCGCATGATCCAGCACGGCGACGCCGACGTGATGCTGGCCGGCGGTGCCGAGCGCGGCTCCTCGCCGACCTCGGTGGGCGGCTTCTGCTCGATGAAGGCGATGTCCACCCGCAACGACGATCCCGCCGCGGCCTCGCGGCCGTGGGACAAGGAGCGCGACGGCTTCGTGCTCGGCGACGGCGCCGGTGTGCTGGTGCTGGAAGAGTACGAACACGCCAAGGCGCGCGGTGCGCGCATCTACGCCGAGCTGGTCGGGTTCGGTGCCAGCTCCGACGCCTTCCACATGACCGCCCCGAGCGAGGATGGCGAAGGCGCCGCGCGCAGCATGGTGGCGGCGATGAAGGACGCCAAGCTCAATCCGGACCAGGTCGACTACCTCAACGCGCACGGCACCTCCACGCCGCTGGGCGACCTGGCCGAGACCCTGGCGATGAAGCGCGCGCTGGGCGATCACGCCTACAAGACCATGGTCAGCTCGACCAAGTCGATGACCGGCCACCTGCTCGGCGCCGCCGGCGGTGCCGAGGCGATCTTCTCGGTGATGGCGATCCACGCCGGCATCATCCCGCCGACCATCAACCTGCACGAGCCGGGCGAAGGCTGCGATCTGGACTACGTGCCGAACGTGGCGCGCGAGAAGAAGATCGACGTGGCCATGTCCAATGGGTTCGGCTTCGGCGGGACCAATGGCACGCTGCTGTTCAAGCGGGTGTGAGGGGGTGTAGCCCCCTCGGGATTCGGGAGTAGGGATTCGGGATTGGGAGAAGCCGACGCCGTGATGGTGCCGCGCTGGTCCGCCTGACACGGGTGCGCGGCATGTCCGCGCCGCGATTCTCCGGCGCCGCATTGCCCGGCGGCGCCTGCACCGCCTCACGTTTTCATTCTTCCAGCGGAGCTTCGATGCTGCGTACCGTTCCCTTGCCGGCCGACGTCGATCTGCTGGCGCTGCATCGCCTGGCGCCGCAGCGGTATCCGGTGCTGCTGGAATCGGCGGCGTCGGGGACGGCGCAGGGGCGCTGGGACATGTTGCTGGTCGCCGACGGGCAGGGCCTGCGGCTGGATCGCGATGGCGTCACCCGCGAGCTGGATGGTGCGGCGGTCGCCGGCGATTTCCTGAGCGCGCTGGACGCGCGCTGGCAGGCCGAACGCTGCGAACGCGACGAGCCGCGCTGGCCGTTCCGTGGCGGCTGGGCGCTGCTGCTGGATTACGAACTGGCCGCGCAGGTGGAGCCGGTGCTGCAACTGCCCCAGTCCGCCGCGATCACGCCTGCGGCGCTGGCCTTGCGCTGCCCCGCCGCGCTGCTGCGCGACCACGTCAGCGGCGACTGCGTGGCGCTGGCCGAACCCACGCATGCGGCATTGCTGGAGGCCGTGCTCGCCGATCTGCAGGCGCTGCCCGCGGCGGCGCCGGCGCCGGCCTGGCAGGCGCCGCTGGCGATCGAGGAAGATCCGCCGCAGCGCTTCGTCGACGGCGTGCGCCGCATCCTCGACTACCTGCGCGCCGGCGACGTGTTCCAGGTCAACCTGTCGCGGCGCTGGTCGGCGCGCTTCGCGGCGCCGCTGGCGCCGGCGGCGCTGTACGCGCAACTGCGCCGCGCCAACCCGGCGCCGTTCGCCGGCCTGTTCGTCGGCCACGGCCGTGCCGTGGTCAGTTCCTCGCCGGAACGGCTGGTGTCGGTACGCGGCGACGTGGTCGAGACCCGGCCGATCGCCGGCACCCGCGCACGCGCGCCGGGCGACGACGAGGCCGCGCGCATCCGCGAACTGGTGGGCCATCCCAAGGAGCGCGCCGAGCACGTGATGCTGATCGACCTGGAGCGCAACGACCTGGGGCGGATCTGCGCGCCGGGCAGCGTCGAGGTCGACGAGCTGATGAGCGTGGAGAGCTACGCCCACGTGCACCACATCGTCAGCAACGTGCGCGGCCGGCTGCGCGCGGGCACCACGCCGGGCGAGACGATCCGCGCCACCTTCCCCGGCGGCACCATCACCGGCTGCCCCAAGGTGCGCTGCATGCAGATCATCGCCGAGCTGGAGCAGACCCCGCGCGGCGCCTACACCGGCGCGTTCGGCTGGCTCAACCGCGACGGCGACATGGACCTGAACATCCTCATCCGCACCGCCGAGGTGGACGGCGCGCAGGTGCAGTTCCGCACCGGCGCCGGCATCGTGTTCGATTCCGACCCGGAGCGCGAACTCGACGAGACCCGGGCCAAGGCGCGCGGCCTGCTGCGCGCGCTGGAGCCGTGAGCGGGGCGACGCGATACCGGGCAGCGCCGGCCGCGCGGTATCCTGCACGTCATTGACGTCGTTTCGAGGTGGCCGTGGCTTGGGCTAAACGCGGGTGTCTGACCCTGCTGGGGACATTGCTGGTGCTGGCACTGCTGTTGGCCGCGGCCGGCGCCTGGTGGTGGCACAGTTATCGCGCCTTCGCCGAGCAGCCGCTGCGGGCGACCCAGCCCAGCGTGGAGGTGGCGCGCGGCGCCTCGCTCAATGGCGTGCTGCGCAACCTGCGCGCCGCCGGCGTGACCCAGGGCAGCGACCTGCAATGGCAACTGCTGGCGCGCGAGCTGGGCGTGGCTGGCAAGCTCCGGTTCGGCGAGTACGCGTTGCAGCCGGCGCTGAGCCCGCGCGAGCTGCTGCTGCGCATGCGCAAGGGCCAGGTGATCCAGTACCGCTTCACCATCGTCGAAGGCTGGAACGTGCGCCAGCTGCGCAGCGCCTTGAACGCGGCCACGCCGCTGGTGCACACCACCACCGACCTCAGCGACAGCGAACTGATGGCCAAGCTCGGCCAGCCCGGCCAGCACCCGGAAGGCCGCTTCCTGCCCGAGACCTACCTGTACCAGCGCGGCGACACCGACCTGCAACTGCTGCGCCGTGCGCATGCGGCGATGGACAAGGCCCTGGCCGCGGCCTGGGACGCGCGCGCCAAGGATCTGTCGTTGCAGTCGCCGGAGCAGGCGCTGATCCTGGCTTCGATCGTGGAGAAGGAAACCGGCCTGGCCGCCGAGCGCCCGCAGATCGCGGGCGTGTTCGTGCGCCGCCTGCAACTGGGCATGAAGCTGCAGACCGACCCGACCGTGATCTACGGCATCGGCAGCGCCTACGACGGCAACATCCGCAAGCGCGACCTGGAGACCGATACGCCGTACAACACCTACACCCGCACCGGCCTGACCCCGACCCCGATCGCCATGCCCGGGCGCGAGGCGCTGCGTGCCGCCACCAACCCGGCGCCGGGCGACAGCCTGTACTTCGTGGCCATCGGCGACGGCAGCGGCGCGCATGCGTTCTCCTCCAGCTATGCCGAGCACAACGCGGCGGTGGCGCGCTACCTGCAGCGCCTGCGCCAGGCGCGCAACGGCGCGGCGGTGACGCCATGAGCGAGGCCGTGCTGCGCCACCATCGCTTCGTCAGCCTGGAAGGCGGCGAGGGCGCCGGCAAGACCACCGCGATCAACGCGATCCGCGACGGGCTGCAGGCACAGGGCCACGAGGTGGTGCTGACCCGCGAACCGGGCGGCACGCCGCTGGCCGAACGCATCCGCGCGCTGCTGCTGGACAAGACGCCCGGCGAGGTCGCCGAACCGTTGGCCGCCGAGACCGAGCTGCTGCTGGTGTTCGCCGCGCGCGCCCAGCACGTGCGCGAGGTGATCCGCCCGGCATTGCAGCGCGGCGCCTACGTGGTCAGCGACCGCTTCACCGATTCCAGCTACGCCTACCAGGGCGAGGGCCGCGGCCTGGACCGCGCCTGGATCGCCGACCTGGAACGCCGGGCGGTCGGTCTGCAGCCGGGGCTGACCCTGCTGCTGGATCTGGACGTGCAGATCGGCCGCGCCCGCACCAGCGGCCGCGACCTGTGGCCGGACCGGATCGAGAGCGAGCAGGACGATTTCTTCCAGCGCGTGCGTGCCGGCTTCCGCCAGCGCGCCGCGCAGGACCCGCAACGCTTCCGCGTCATCGACGCCAGCCAGCCGCCGCAGGCGGTGGCGCAGGCGGTCACCGCCGCGCTGGCGGCGTGGGTGCGCGAGCAACAGGAGCCGATGCCATGAGCGATCTGCCGTTTTCGCCGTGGCAGCAGCGTGCCTACGACCAGACCGTGGCCGCGCTCGATGCCGGCCGCCTCGGCCATGGCCTGCTGATCTGCGGGCCGGAAGGCCTGGGCAAGCGCGCGGTGGCGCTGAAACTGGCCGCGCACGTGCTGGGCCAGGGCGAACCGGCCGCCAACCTGCGCAGCGCGCAGTTGATCGCCGCCGGTACCCATCCGGACCTGCAACTGATCTCGTTCATCCCCAACCGCACCGGCGACAAGCTGCGCACCGAGATCGTCATCGAACAGGTGCGCGAGATCTCGCAGAAGCTGTCGCTGACCCCGCAATACGGCGTGGCCCAGGTGGTGGTGGTGGATCCGGCCGACGCGATCAACCGCGCCGCCTGCAACGCCTTGCTGAAGACCTTGGAAGAGCCGCAGCCCGGCCGCTACCTGTGGCTGATCAGCGCGCAGCCGGCGCGCCTGCCGGCGACCATTCGCAGCCGCTGCCAGCGCCTGGAATTCAAGCTGCCGCCGGCCGACGAAGCGATCGCCTGGTTGCTGGCGCAGGACTTTCCCGAGAAGACCGCACGCGAAGCGCTGGATGCCGCGCGCGGCCATCCCGGCCTGGCCGCGCAGTGGCTGCGCGAGGACGGATTGAAGCTGCGCCGGCAGGTGGCCGCCGACCTGGAGCAGGTCGCCGCCGGCAAGCTCGGCACGCTGGAGGCCGCGCAGCGCTGGAGCAGCGATGCGCTCGCCGAGCAGCGCCTGGGCCATGCCGCCGACCTGGCGCTTGCCCAGGCGTCGCAGGCCGGCTTGACCGACCCGGCGCGATTGCACAAGCTGGCCGCGTGGTTCGACGCCGCCAATCGCACCCGCGACCTGCTGCGGACCACCGTGCGCGCCGACCTGGCGATCGCGGAACTGTTGCTGGCCTGGCGCGATGGCGATCGCCCGGCCCGGAGAGGGGCACAACGATGAGCGCGATGAGCGGACGCCAGGGCATCCTGTCGCTGGCGGTGAAGGACAAGGCGGCGCTGTACAACGCCTACATGCCGTTCGTGAAGAACGGCGGCATCTTCGTGCCCACCCCCAAGCGCTACTTCCTCGGCGACGAAGTGTTCCTGCTGCTGACCCTGCCCGATTCCAGCGAGCGCCTGCCGGTGGCCGGCAAGGTGATCTGGGTGACCCCGGTCGGCGCCCAGGGCAACCGCGCCGCCGGCATCGGCGTGCAGCTGCCGGACAACAGCGAAGGCGAGACCATCCGCACCAAGATCGAGACCCAACTGGCCGGCACCCTCAACGCCGACAAGCCCACCCAGACCATGTAGCGCTGGCGCGGCGACGCCATGCCACGGTCCTCGAAAGCACCCATTGACGCCGCGCGCCACAGCCCTATAATGTGCGGCTCGCGACACGGGCGGTTAGCTCAGCGGTAGAGCATTGCCTTCACACGGCAAGGGTCGCAGGTTCGAACCCTGCACCGCCCACCACGAAATCAAGAATTACGAGAAGCCGGCCTAGTGTCGGCTTTTTGGTATCTGCACGTTAACAGCGACTGCGAGTGCGGAACGATGATATGGACGTGCGTGTTGAATGATGCAGCCGTGTCGGAATCCTGATACCGCCGCGCCGACCTGATGGCGATCCTCGCCATGCCGGACGCGGGCCACTTGCCGTTCGTCCCGCGGGCCTTGAGCAGGCCTCGTCGAATTCGGAACACGCTGCCGTTGGCGGCCCGAGGAGCTGTCGCGAAGAAGACCCAAACGTAGATTGCTGAAGCGTTAAACGTTTCACAGGCTGCCGTGTCCAAGTTCGAGGACCGCGGAGCTGACTGCGACGGCTAACGGGATTGCGCTTGCAAGTAGGCGCCCTGCAGTGGTGGTTGGAATCCGTATCGCCGGATCTGTTCGGTGCGAATGCGCTGCGACTGGATCCAGCGGGCCTTTGCGTTTTCTGCGCGATGCGCAGGGACGTCTGATGGGCTTCGAGCTCGATGGCGAGTGGTATTTGACACAGTTGTAAGCGTGGCCGGAACAAGACAGAAGCAACGGCCAGCACGGGCGCGAGCGCCAGGCCAGGTCACCCTGCCGGGCCAGCCCACCTGTTCGCAGCGCGCGTCGGCCATTTCGTCGGCCTTATCCTCGTTTTGTCCGAAGGCACCCGCCCAGGTATTGGTCCGGCTCCATACTCGCGGCCGTTCCATCATGCCGGGGTACATCGTGCGAAACCTCTTCAGTTCCGTTACTTATCGCTTGCTTGTCGGTGTGCTTGTCTTTCTCTGCGCGGTGATGCCGCTGCGGGCGCAGTCGCAGGCGACGCCACTCGAAGACTTCATCGCTACCTATGCCGCGCAACACGGCTTCAGCGGTACTGTCTTGGTCCAGCAGGACGGAAAGCGGCGATACCAGCGCAGTTTCGGCCTTTCCAGTGTCCAGTACGGCGTCGCCAACGGCGACCAGACCCGGTACTGGATCGCTTCCATCACCAAACTGTTCACCGCCACCCTGGTGCTGCAACTGCATGAAGAAGGAAAATTGGACCTGCAGGCGAACGTGGCCAGCTACCTGCCCGATTACGCCATCGCCGGTGCCGACCGTATCACCTTGCATCAGCTTCTCAACCACACGTCCGGACTGCGGAACTTCGACCAGGTGAAAAGCTTGGAGCAGGCATTGACCAGGGGCTTGCCGACCTACCAGTCGCCCTATACCAGCGATCAGTTGATAAGAAAATTCTGCAGTGGACCGCTACTGCATGCACCGGGCACGACTTTCGACTACAACAACGGCGATTACCTGATCCTGGGCAAGGTCATCGAACGTGTCACCGGAAAAACCTACGAGCAGGTGCTGCAGGAACGGATTCTGGAGCCGCTGGGACTGCACCATACCGGCATGCTGCGCCATGAAAGCATCGTCGAAGGCTTGGCCTCCACCTACTCGTATCGCGAAGACCTCAAGTCCCTGTCCAACGACTTCCCGGTCTATCCGGAGAACTGGTACTCCGCTGGCGCGATGTACTCCACGGCCGAAGATGTGCTCAGGTTCTCGGACGCGCTGTTCGGGTCAGGCCTGTTGCGCAAGGAAAGCATCGCCCGGCTGACCACGCCAGGGCTCGACGACTACGGTTATGGCCTGTGGGTTTACGAGACGCGGATAGGCGCCGCCAAGCACCGTGTCGCCAAACGTCCAGGTCGGATCATGGGCGCGCAGGCGCAGCTGTATCGTTTCCTCGACCGCGACCTGACCATCGTCATTCTCGCCAATACCGCCAACACCGACCTGGACGAATTCGTTTTGCGGATAGGCGAGGCCGCGGTCGGTTCAAAATAGTGCGTGCGATGACTGTTCGCGCGGCCCGAGCCGCCTCTGTTCGTGATATCTACGAAGATGATGCGGTCGAAATTTCTTGGAAAGATGCGTTGATTCCCATGCTTGCGGATATTGATACGCTTTCGATCGACGGCTATCGCCTGTTTCCACGTGCATATGAAATGCGGTGGCTGCTGACATCACGCGGACCGCACGCATCCGGATCCATGAAGGCCTGGATCCCCCTTTGGCGGATCTGGTGTTCGGTCTGGTTGTCGGTGAAGAACGTTTCGGGCGCGAGCTGGTGGGCATCCAGCAGCAGCTCGATGCGGCTCATGCCTGCCACTGCGCGGCGTGGCTGTCATCAGCATGTTCGGTCCCGCTCGCTGCAGGCCGAGTACGCGGCTGAACTGGAGCGGGCGGCCCGGGGTCGTTGGCATCGATCATCCGATTCCAACCCGTATCCCAGCGCCGACTGACCAGCACTGGCTCCCGTTCGGCTCACGAATCGCTCACGGCCGCTATCGATACTTTGGCCATGCCTGAAGGCCCTTCTATCGTCATCCTGAAAGAAGAAGCTGCCGCGTTCGCCGGGCGCAAGGTGTTGCGGGTGTCCGGTAACAGCAAGCTGGACCTGGAGCGGATGCGCAACCGCAAGATCCTGTCGCTGCGCAGTTGGGGCAAGCATTTCCTGATCGAGTTCGATGCGTTCAGTGTGCGCATCCACTTCCTGCTGTTCGGCAGCTATCGGATCAATGCGCGCAAGGATGCGTCGGCGCGCTTGAGCCTGGGTTTCGCCAAGGGCGAGGAACTGAACTTCTACGCGTGTTCGATCAAGTTCATCGACGGTCCGCTGGATGCGGCCTACGACTGGACGGCGGACGTGATGAATCCCGACTGGGATGCGGCGCAGGCGCGGCGCAAGCTGCGGCTGCGCCCGCATACGCTCGCCGCCGATGCTTTGCTCGACCAGGACGTGTTCGCCGGGGTCGGCAACATCATCAAGAACGAGGTGCTGCACCGGATTCGCGTGCATCCCGAGAGCGAGATCGGCGCGCTATCCCCGCGCAAGTTAGGCGAACTGGTGACGCAGGCGCGCGAGTACAGTTTCGATTTCTATCGCTGGAAGAAAGCCTACGAACTGAAGAAGCACTACCAAGTGCACACCAAGACGGTCTGTCCGCGCGACGGGCATCTGCTCACCTATCGCAAGCAACTCGGCAAGGCGCAGCGGCGCGCGTTCTTCTGCGAGCATTGCCAGCGGCGGTATGCGCTGGATGATGGGTTGCAGACTGATATGTTCAAGTAATCCCGCTGCCGTCAGCAAAGTGCTGATCGTGTTGGCAGCTAAAGAGGCATGTACCTTGGCTGCAGTGTCCGTTTTGGATGCGGTGGCTGAGACCGCGTAGTCGTTGCCGGTGGCCGGCGCGCATGCGTCAGTCAGGGCAATGGGGCGTCGCCGTCCACTACGCGCGCTGATCGCCCTTCGTCAGGAGGGCAGCGCCACGGCCTCGTCTTCGAACCGGCGGATGCCCAGTTCGGTGAGCAGGCCGGCCCAGCCGAGATCGGTGACCACCAACGCGCGGGAACCGTCTGCACGGCGTAGCCAGTGTCTGGCGCAGAACTGATCGAGCAGGGCGGCGCCCAGGGAGCCGGCGAGGTGATGGCGGCGTTCGGTCCAGTCCAGGCAGCGCCGGGCCATGGCGCGGCGGCCCTGGGCGAGATGCGGCAGATCCAGGCCCATGCGCGCGAACCACGCCCCGCCTTCGCTGGAGACGGCGTAGCGGGTGGCGTCGTCGTGGGTGGTCAGCCAGGCACGCTGTTCCAGTGCCTCGGCGACCGCCACGCCGAGACGCCCGGCAAGATGGTCGTAGCAGCAGCGCGCCAGGCGTAGCGTCTGGGCGTCGCGATGCGGGCGGCGGCAGCGCGACGCCTGCGGCGGCGCGAGGGTGGCCAGGGTCTCGAGCACGGCGGCGACGTGCGCGCTGGCCAGGCGGTAGTAGCGGTGGCGGCCCTGGATCTCGACCGCCAGCAGGCCGCCCTCCAGCAGCTTTGCCAGGTGTGCGCTCGCGGTCTGCGGGGTGACGCCGCCGGCGAAGGCCAGTTCGCCGGCCGGCAGTGCGCGCCCGTCGATCAGGGCCATCAGCATGGCGGCGCGGGCCGGGTCCGCGATCAGGAACGCGGTCGCCGCCAGCTTGGGTCGTTCCAGATGCATCGCCGCGCTCCCGATGGACGCGGCCATCATAGGGCCGGTCGCGCCGCGACGTTTCGATGCGCATCGAAACGATGTCGCCGGCGGATTCCTAGACTGCGCGCACTTCAACCGGAGCCTGCCGATGCAGACGAACGAAACGCCGTCGAACCCCGCCGAGCGCGATGCGCACCTGGTGTTCGAACACTGGCATCGGCATGTGGTCGCGCGCGATCTGTCGGCGTTGATGGCGCTGTATGCGCCGGACGCACAATTGGAGTCGCCGTTGGCCTATGTGGCGTCGGCGACGCGTCAGGACGGGCGGCTGCAGGGCCGCGAGGCCATCGCGGCGTTCTTTGCCGCGTCCTTCGCCCAGCCCGAGAACGGCCTGGGACGCTGGTATCGCAGCGGCCACTGCCATGTCGCGGGGCGGCAATTGGTCTGGGAGTACCCGCGCGAAACGCCGCAGGGCGATCAGGTCGATCTGGTGGAAGTGATGGACCTGGACGCCGCGGGATTGATCGCCTGCCATCGCGTGTATTGGGGCTGGAAAGGCGTGCAGACATTGCTGGCTGCGCTGGGCAGATAGCCTTCGGCACAGGGGCCGGCCTCGGCGGCCCGGACACGGCATGACAACGACGATCGCGGGCTTGCGCCGGAAGTCATGGCGCGCTGGCCTTGCGTGGCTGCGCGAGGAGCGGCCGTCGGCAGCATTGCCGCCTGACTTGGATCCGCCGATCCGGCGTTCGATCCGCCGTCGCCGGGTTTCGTCGCAATCCTCCTGGCGCCGGCGTTTGCGCTGGCTATCTTGCCTCGGCGCTGTCCGCAATGGGTGGATGGCGATACGTGCGGCCGGATGCCGCTGTGGCCTGTTTGCCGTTGTTGGCGGTGGTGCGCGTGGCGATGCCGGACGCGCGCCGCCGTGCCGTGCGGCGACGTCCTGCAGCGCTTCCGCTCTGCACGGCCGCATGGGGATGGCGGTTCTCCGTCTCCGCTTGGGAGCAGTGATGAACAACGGACTCGCAGCGCTTGGTTTTTCGTATTTGCTGATGGTGTGCGCACCGCTGCAGGCGGCACCGGTGGAGTGCGACAGCATGGCCGCGACGGCCAGGCTCGTGGCCAGATATCGTCAGTTGGGTGGGCCGTTGTCGGAGATCGCCAGCCATGGTGCGATCGGATCGAGCAAGGCCAGGCGCGAATTGGCCGCCACCATCTATCGTGAACGCCTCAGCGAAGCGGAGGCGGTGCAACGGGCGATGCAGGCGTGCGGCCATGCCGCGGAGGTGCCATCGCACTAACGGCGGCCTGCCCGCTCGCTCGCTGCGCAAGGCATACAACGCTGCGCTTGCGTCAGTGGAAGTCGCGGCTGCGGATGTCCAGCCCCAGCAGCAGGGGCGTCAGGTCTTCGAGATGGGCGGCGATCAGGTGACGGACCTTGCCTTCGGTCTCGACGCGACCGCGCACCAGCAGCAGCCGCGATTCGATCAGGGCCTGGCGCTGGCGTTCGGCCAGGCGCCGCCACACCACCACGTTGACCAGACCGTGCTCGTCTTCGAGGGTGACGAAGGTGACGCCGCTGGCGGTCTGCGGGCGTTGGCGCATGGTGACCAAACCGGCGATGGCGACCGCGCTGGCGTGCGGCAGGTCGCGTAGTTCACCGGAATGGCGGTAGCGGCGCGCACGCAGCTGCGCGCGCAGCAGGGTCAGCGGGTGCTTGCCCAGGGTGGTGCCGATCGTCGCGTAGTCGGCGCGGATGTCCTCGCCCTGGCTGGGCAGCGGCAGCGGGACCTGTTGCTCGGGCGTGGCCGCGAGCGCTTCGAACAGCGGCCGCTGCGCCTCGACGCCTGCCACGGCCCAACGCGCGCGATGGCGATGGCCGGCCAGCGCTTTCAGCGCGCCGGCGTCGGCGAGCGCGGCGCGGGCCTTGTCGTCGAGGGCGGCGCGGTGGCACAGGTCGGCCAGGTCGTGGAACGGCGCCTGCGCGCGCGCCTGCTGCAGGCGCAGCGCGGCGTCCTCGGCCAGGCCGCGGACCAGGCGCAGGCCCAGGCGGATCGCCGGTTGCACGTCGGGATCGGGGCTATACGCTTCCAGGCTGCAGTCCCAGTCGCTGTAGCGCACGTCCACCGGCCGCACCTGCAGGCCGTGGCGGCGCGCGTCCTGCAGCAACTGGTCGGGGCTGTAGAAGCCCATCGGCCAACTGTTGATCAGGGCGCAGGTAAACGCCGCCGGTTCGTGGCACTTGAGCCAGCAACTGGCGTAGGTGAGCAGGGCGAAGCTGGCGGCGTGGCTTTCGGGGAAACCGTAGCTGCCGAAGCCCTTGATCTGCTCGAAGATGCGTCCGGCGAATTCGGCGGTGTAGCCTCTCTCGAGCATGCCTTCCAGCAGCTTGTCGCGATGCGGTTCCAGCCCGCCGTGGCGTTTCCAGGCCGCCATCGAGCGGCGCAATTGGTCGGCCTGGCCCGGCGTGTAGCCAGCAGCGTTGACCGCAAGTTGCATCACCTGTTCCTGGAACAAGGGGACGCCGAGAGTGCGCTTGAACACCTCGCGCAGTTCCTCGGGCAAGTCGTCGGGCTCCTCCTCGCCACTGCGCCGGCGCAGATACGGGTGCACCATGCCGCCCTGGATCGGCCCGGGGCGCACGATCGCCACCTGGATGACCAAGTCGTAGAACCGTTCCGGCAGCAGCCGCGGCAGCATCGCCATCTGCGCGCGCGATTCGATCTGGAACACGCCGATGGTATCGGCGCGCTGGATCATCGCGTAGGTCTGCGGGTCTTCGGCAGGAATGGTGGCGAGGGTGTAGTCGCGGCCGCGGTGCGCGCGCAGCAGGTCCAGGGTGCGCCGCAGCGCACTGAGCATGCCCAGCGCGAGCACGTCGACCTTCATCAGCCCGACCAGTTCCAGGTCGTCCTTGTCCCACTGGATCACCGTGCGATTGGCCATGGTCGCGTTCTCCACCGGCACCAGGGTGTGCAGCGCATGCTCGGAGATGACGAAACCGCCGGGGTGCTGCGACAGATGCCGCGGGAAGCCGATGAGTTGGCCGGCGAGCACCAGCAGCCGGCGCATCACCGGCGTGTCCGGTTCGAAGCCGCGCTCGCGCAGCAGTTCCTGCGCCGACTCCACCGGGTCGCGCTGGCCCAGCGCGGAGGACAGCGCATCGACGGTGTCGCTGGGCAGGCCCAGCGCGCGTGCCACGTCGCGTACCGCGCTGCGCGTGTGGTAGCTGATCGCCACCGCCGCCAGTGCGGCGCGCTCGCGCCCGTAGTGGTTGAAGATGTACTGGATCACTTCCTCGCGGCGGTCGTGCTCGAAATCGATGTCGATGTCCGGCCGCTCCTTGCGCTCCTCGGAGATGAAGCGTTCGAACAGCATGCCGATGCGGTCCGGATCGATTGCGGTGATGCCGAGCGCGTAACACACCGCCGAGTTCGCCGCCGAGCCGCGGCCCTGGCACAGGATGTCCTTCGAGCGCGCGAAGCGCACCAGGTCGTAGACAGTGAGGAAGTAGGACTCGTACTTCAGCCGCTCGATCACGCCGAGTTCGTGTTCGATCAGGCGCCGCGCCTTGTCCGGCACGCCGTGCGGCCAGCGCTCGGCCGCGCCGCGTTCGGTGAGGATGCGCAGCCATTGCGTGGGCGTGTGCCCGGGCGGCACCAGTTCGTGCGGGTACTCATACTGCAGTTGCTCGAGATTGAAACTGCAGCGCCGCGCGATGCGCACCGTTTCGGCCAGCAGTGCCGGCGGATACAGCGTCGCCAGCGTGGCACGCGGGCGCAAGTGGCGTTCGCCATTGGGATACAGGTGGGCGCCGGCTTCGTGCAGCGGCAGGCGCTGGCGGATCGCGGTCAGTGTGTCCTGCAGCGCGCGACGGCCGCGCGCATGCATGTGCACGTCGCCGCTGGCGACGGCGGGCAGCCGCAGGCGCTGCGCCAGGTCCAGTCGCGCCTGCAGCAGCGCGGCATCGTCGGGGCCGCGCAGCAGTTCCACGGCCAGCCACAGCCGCTGCGGGAAGCGCGCCTGCAGCCAGGCGCCGTCCTTTGCGTCGTCGCCGTCACCGCGTGGCAGCCACAGGCACAGCAGGCCGGCGCCGTCGTCCGCGCTGGTCAGATCCTCGCGCAACGCACGATAGGTGCCCTTGTCGGCGCGGCGTCGGGCCAGGGTAATCAGCCGGCACAGCCGCTGGTAGCCATGCAGGGTCTCGGCCAGCAGCACCATCTTGGGGCCGTGCTCGAACTGGATCTCGCTGCCGACGATGAGGTGCAGGCCCATGTCCCGGGCCGCCTGCCACGCACGCACGATGCCGGCCAGGCTGCATTCGTCGGTGATCGCCAGGGCGCGGTAGCCGTGGTGCAGCGCGCGTTCGCACAGTTCCCAGGGGTGCGAGGCGCCACGCTGGAAGCTGAAGTTGGACAGGCAATGCAGTTCGGCGTAGTCGGGCAGCGTGGGGTCCGCTGGCGCGCGCGGCACGTTGGCGGCGGGTGCGCTGGCCGGCGCAGACGTTGGCGTCGGCAGCAGCCGCAGGCGCGGCGGCATGCGGGGGTGCGGCGGGGTGTGGCTCATGCGAACCAGCCGTGCAGCATCAGCACATCCGGCGCATCGGCCGGGGAGAAGGCCCAGGCGCGCTGGCCCTGGCGGGTACGCACGATGTAGTAGTCGCGGCGTACGTCGCCGTCGTCCCACCAGCCGCTCTCGATGCGTTCCGGCCCGGCCAGGCGGTCGGGCGCGCGTTCGCGCAGCGGCACCGGTCGCGGCAGCAGCCAGCCGGGGCGTGGCGGTGCGGTGGCGGGCGCCGCCGTGCCGCGGGCGGCGGCGGACTCGGCGCGCCAGGCCAGTTCCGGGCGATGGTCGGCGTGCGCGCGCAGGCCGTGCACGGCGTCGTCGCCCAGGCGCGCGCGCAGGCGTTCGCGCAGTTGCTCCCACGGCAGCGCCTGTTGCGCGCGCTCGTCGAACAGTTCGCGCGCGGCCGGCACGAACGGCGGCAGTTCGTCGGCGCACAGGCGCAGCGCCTGCACCGGCGCCGGCACGCTGGCCTGCTGCAGGCGCCCGCGCGCCAGTTCGAACAGCATCGCCGCATCGCGCTCGGCGGCGAGCAATCCCACCGGCACCACGCTGGGCTCCAGGTCCTCGTGTTCAAGCAGCAGGCGGAAGCGCTGCACGCCGCCGTCGCGTCCGGCCAGGAACGCGGCCAGGTCCTGGGTCAGGCGACGCAGCGGGAACAGCAGCGCCTGGTTGGATTCGGTGGCATAGCCCAGTTCCAGGCGCGCATCGAAGCGGTCCGGCGGCAGGTAGTACTGCAGCGGCAGCGGCGCTTGCCCGCGCAGCGCATCCAGGTGCTGCAGCAGGGCCGGCGGATAGCGCCGTGCCAGCGCGGTGCGCGGTAGCGCGAACAGCTGCTGCAGGCGGCGCAGGCCCATCCGCGCGAAGCCGTCGGCCAGGGTCGGCGACAGCCCGGCGCGGGCGATCGGCAGCTGCCCCAGCGCGCGCTGCAGCGCGGCGTTGTCGAGCAGGGCGATGCCGTCGTGCGCATTGACCAGCGCACGCGCGGCCAATGGATGCGGTGCGACCACGATGCGGTGGCGAAAGCCCAGTGCGGTCAGCTCTTCGCGCAGCCGTGCCTCGAAGCGCGGCCAGGGCCCGAACAGACCGAGACTGGCCTCGATCTCCAGCAGCAGCGCGCCGGGATAGTCGGTGCTGACCAGCGAACTGAAGCGATACGCCCAGGCGGCCAGGAACTGCTGGCTGCGGCGGCTTTCTTCGGCATCGTGCAGGGCGGTGGCGAAGCGGTCGCACAGCGCTTGCGCGGTGACCAGCGATTGCCCGGGGCGCAGGCCGCGGGCGCGCGCGGCGGCGTTGACCGCCTTCAGCGTGCGCCGCTGCGGCGGGCCGTCGAGCAAGGCCAGCGGTTCGTCCGGCGACGGCCAGCGGCGCAGGACGGTGTCCAGCGCCAGTTGCGGCAACAGGATGCAAGCCCAGCGCATGCCTGCGGCCTCACCCGGTCGCCAGAGCGGACAGGGCGATCGGCTGCGCCGGCGGCAGGCCGCCGCGGCACTTGAGCACGCGCAGTTGTGCCGGCGCGGCGTCGATGGCGATGCGCAGCGCGGCCGGCGATGGATTGGCGGCCGCCTTCAGCGGCCGGTAGGCGAAGCCCAGGGTGCGCCCGGTCTCGGCAGCCACCTGCAGCCGGCGCAGGGTCTTGTCGCCGGCCAGCCCCGGCCAGCACAGCACCGCCGCGCAACTGCCCGAACGCAGGCATTGTTCGGCAGCCCAGGCCGCGTCGGCGCCGGCGCGGACGATCTGCAGCTGCGCCAGCGCCACGCCGGCCTGCGCCCAGGCGGCGGGGTAGGGCAGGTACGGCGGATCGACCAGCACGATGCGGCCGCCGCCCTGGGACAGCCGCGCCAGCGTCGGCCACAGCAGCTGCAGCTCGCCGATGCCGTCGGCGGCGTGCAGCAACTCGGTCAGCGCCATCTCCGGCCAGCCGCGCGCGGGCAGCACCGCGTCCAGCGCGGCGTGCCCGGTGGGCTGCGCGCTGGGCGGCAGCGCCGTCGGCTGGCCGCGCCAGACGCGGCGCTCGGCCAGCAGGCGGTCGAGGGCGACGACGGCGGCCATCAGCCGGGCCGGATCAGGCCGCAGTAATGCCCTTCGATGGCGAAGTCCTGCCCGCGGCCGACCACGATCGGCGCATAGGCGGGATTGCGCGGCAGTAGCGCGATGCCGGCGCCATCGGCGCGATAGCGCTTGATGGTGAGTTCGCCATCCAGCCGCGCCACCACGATCTGGCCGTTGCGCGCGTCGGCGGCGCGACGCACCCCGACCAGGTCGCCGTCGAGGATGCCGTCGTCGATCATCGAGTCGCCCTGCACCCGCAGCAGGTAGTCCGGGCGCAGCGCGAACACCGCGCGGTCCAGGCGCAACTGCTGGTCCAGGCCGATGTCGGCACCGATCGGCGCACCGGCGGCGACCCGGCCCAGCACCGGCAACTGCAGCAGTTCGCTGCGGTTGCCGGCCTGCGCCGGGCGCAGGCTGCGCGCCTGCTGCGGCACCTGCGCCAGCAGCCCGGCCTCGACCAGTGCCTGCACGTGCTTGCGCGCGGCATTGCGCGAGGCGAAACCGAAGCGTTCGGCGATCTCGGCCAGGCTCGGCGGACGTCCGTCCTGCTCGATGCAGGCATGGACGTAGGTGAGGATGGCGGCGCGCTGCGGGGACAGGGTGGTCATGGTGTACATTTGTACACCGAGGGCGCCGCCTTGGCGAGATGGGGCGGCTGAACGCGTTCGGAGGCACGCCCGCTCCGATGCGCTGGCGCCATCCGCCGGTCAGGCTGGCTCGTCCAGCCGTGGTATTGGAAGGGCGTTGACCGCGCTCAGCTGCCGATGCCGGCCGAGTTCTTGGTCTTCGCCGTTGGCGGTTTGCCGACGGGCCTGCCCGATTGCGCGGCGACCAGGTCGATCTGGATTCGGTAGCCCAGCGCCGTGGCGGCGCGGCTCAGCGTGTCCAGGGTGAGGCTGGTGTCGGTGGCGTCCAGCACGCGGTCCAGTTGCGACCGGCTGGTGTTCATGCGCCGGGCCAGCGCGCTCTTGGTGAGCTTGGCGGACTTCATCGCTTCGGCGACCTGCCAGGCGATCACGCGCTTGGCGGCGAGCGCGGCGGTGTCTTCGAGGATGCCTTCCTCGGCCAGGAAGCTGTCGAAGCTGGATCCGATATGGACATTGCGGCTCATCGCATCACCTCGTCTCTGCGGCGTTTGGCGGTGGCGAGATCGGCGCTCGGGGTCTTGCCCGATTTCTTGACGATGCCATGCAGCAACACCATGTCCGATCCAACGGTGGTGAAAAAATCCGCGCGATGCCTTCGGGAATCGCACTGCGCACTTCCCACAGGTGCTGGTCCAGCTTGCGCACCAAGGGCATGCCGAGCGGCCATCCCAACTGCACCGTCTTGATGTCGTCGCCGATGGCGCGCCTGGCATCGGCGGACACGTCTTCCTTGAGCCAGACCCGCACCGGCTCGACGCCCGATGCGGCACGGTAGAAGCGCACGTCCAGTGTGGTCTCCATGGCGGCATGGTGTACCAATCTTGGTGCACACGCAAGGTGCGCTCGCCGTCCTTTCAGCCCCGCGCGGCGCCATCCTCCGGCATCGCCCCGGCGTAGCGGGCGCGGGGCCGGATCAGCTTGCCCAGGGCCTGCTGCTCCAGGGCGTGGGCCAGCCAGCCGGCCTGGCGGGCGGCGGCGAACAGCACCAGGGCGTGCGCCGCGGGCAGGTCGTGGACGAAGCAGAGCGCGGCCAGCAGGCAGTCGATGTTCGGACGCTGGCCGCTGCAGTCCTGGGCGGCGGCGATCACCGCTTCCACGTGCTGCATGCGCGCGCTGCCGCCGCTGCGTTCGCGCAGCAGGCGCAGCACTTCGGCCGCGCGCGGATCGCCGTCGGGATACAGGGCGTGGTGGAAGCCGGGCAGGTCGTCGCCGCGCTGCCAGCGTTCGGTGATCAGGGCGGCGGCGCTGGGCGCGTCCTGGGCGTCGCGCAGCAGGGCGTGGGCGCGGGCGGTGGCGCCGCCGTGGCGCGGGCCGGACAGCGCGGCCAGGCCGGCGCTGACGGTGGCGTGCAGCGGTGCGCCGGTGGAGGCGACCACGCGGGCGGCGAAGGCGGAGACGTTGAGTTCGTGGTCGGCGCACAGCAGCAGCGCGGCGCGCACCAGCTCGGCGAAGTCGTCGTCGCCGGGGCGCCAGTGGTCGGCGATCAGGCGATGCAGTGGGCGCGCGTCCGGTACGGTGCCGACCAGCAGCGCGGCGTTCTGCCGCAGCAGGGTGGCGGCGATTTCGCGGCGCACGCCGGGGGCGGCGTTGAGCGACTGGCGCAGGTCCAGGGCCAGCAGCGGGATGCAGGCCATGGCGCGTTCCAGCGGCGGCAGCGCGGCATGTCCGGCCAGCGGCGCCACCACCGCCGGCCACGGCGCGACCGGGGCGCTGGCGAACGGGTCTTCGCCGTCGGGGCAGTCCCACAGCAGCCGCGCGACGTCCTCCAGGCTGGCGCCGGCGCGCACCATGGCCACCGCCGAGCGTCCGCGGTAGTAGGGGCCGTCGGGGCGGATCAGCGAGATCCGCGTCTCCAGCACCGGCAGGCCGCGGTCCAGGCTCTGCGCGGCGCCACGTGCGGCGCCGCGGCCGGCGCGCTTGCGCTGCGCCAGCCGCTCCACTTCGGCGCGCAGGTAGGCGCGGCTGCGGTGGTCGGCGCCGGCGCGCGAACTGAGCAGGCCACGGCTGACGTAGGCGTACAGGGTGGCGCTGCTGATGCCGAGCAGGGCGCAGGCCTGGGCGGCGGAGATCAGGTTGCGGTCGGTGGCGTCGGACATGAAGGGACGATAGGTTGATTCATTGAATCAAGATTGATCCGTGCTTGCGAGAGTGCCAGATTGGCGCCCATCGCGGAACGCCCGGTGGGGCGCCGCCGCCTCTTCGTCAGGAGTCGCCCATGTCCCTCGTTTCCCCCGGCGCCGGTTTCCGCGCCGCCCTGGCCGCCGAAGCGCCGTTGCAGGTGATCGGCGCGATCAACGCCAACCATGCGCTGCTGGCGCAGCGCGCCGGCTACAAGGCGATCTACTTGTCCGGCGGCGGCGTCGCCGCCGGCTCGCTGGGCCTGCCGGACCTGGGCATCAACACCCTGGACGACGTGCTGATCGACGTGCGCCGCATCACCGACGTGTGCCCGCTGCCGCTGCTGGTGGACATCGACACCGGCTTCGGGCCGAGCGCGTTCAATATCGAGCGCACCATCAAGGCGCTGATCAAGGCCGGCGCGGCCGCCTGCCACATCGAGGACCAGGTCGGCGCCAAGCGTTGCGGCCATCGCCCGGGCAAGGAGATCGTCAGCCAGGGCGAGATGGTCGATCGAGTCAAGGCCGCGGCCGACGCCAAGACCGATCCGGACTTCTTCCTGATCGCACGCACCGACGCGATCCAGGCCGAGGGCGTGGACGCGGCGATCGAACGCGCCATCGCCTGCGTGGAGGCGGGCGCCGACGGCATCTTCGCCGAGGCCGCCTACGACCTGGACACCTATCGCCGTTTCGTCGACGCGGTGAAGGTGCCGGTGCTGGCCAACATCACCGAGTTCGGCAAGACCCCGCTGTTCACCCGCGACGAACTGGCTTCGGCCGGCGTGGCGATCCAGTTGTTCCCGCTGTCGGCGTTCCGCGCCGCCAACAAGGCCGCCGAGGACGTGTACACCGCGATCCGCCGCGACGGTCACCAGCAGGCGGTGCTCGAGCGCATGCAGACCCGCGAGGAACTGTACGAGCGCATCGGCTACCACGCCTTCGAGCAGCGCCTGGATGCGCTGTTCGCCGGCAAGGGCGCATGATCGGCGGCGATTTTCCTGCCCGAGTCCGTCCATGAATACCCAAGCCAGCGCTGCATCGTTCCTGCGCAGCCGCATCGATCGCCGCCAGACCGCGCGGCATCTGCTGCAGACCGAACTGGACAAGCTGTCCGAGGCCGAGCGCGAGGTGGTGGAGCGCTTCATCGCCAAGCGCCATGTGGCCCGGGACATCGTCAAGCAGGCCGACAGCGATCGCTCGCTGGGCGAGCGCATCGCCGACCGCGTCGCCGCGATCGGCGGCAGCTGGAGTTTCATCATCGGCTTCGGCCTGGTGCTGCTGGGCTGGATCGCGCTCAACAGCCTGCTGCTGGCGCACGCCTTCGATCCGTATCCCTACATCCTGCTCAACCTGTGCCTGTCGTGCCTGGCCGCGATCCAGGCGCCGGTGATCATGATGAGCCAGAACCGCCAGGCGGCGGTGGACCGCCTGCACGCGCAGAACGACTACGAAGTGAACATCAAGGCCGAGCTGGAAATCCTGCAGGTGCACGAGAAGCTCAACCAGCTGCGCGAGCAGGACTGGGCGACGCTGGTGGAACTGCAGAACCGCCAGATCCTCATGCTGCAGCAACTGCTCGAGCGCGCCGGGATCTCGCCGCCTCAACAGCAGGCGCCCTGATCCACTGCACCCATCCGACCGCAACACCCGGGAGATTCGCCATGAACGACAGCACCGCTCCGCAGACCGCCCCCGGCTTCAAGCCGAAGAAATCGGTGGCCCTGTCCGGCACCGCCGCCGGCAACACCGCGCTGTGCACGGTGGGCCGCAGCGGCAACGACCTGCATTACCGCGGCTACGACATCCTGGACCTGGCGCGCAGCAGCCAGTTCGAGGAGATCGCCTACCTGCTGGTGCACGGCAAGCTGCCCAGCAACAGCGAGCTGCGCGGCTACAAGGCCAAGCTGCGCTCGCTGCGCGGCATCCCGGCCGCGGTCAAGGCCGCGCTGGAGCAGTTGCCGCCGTCGGCGCATCCGATGGACGTGATGCGCACCGGCGTGTCGGTGCTGGGCTGCGTGCAGCCGGAGAAGGACGACCACAATCATCCCGGCGCGCGCGACATCGCCGACAAGCTGATGGCCAGCCTCGGCTCGATGCTGCTGTACTGGTACCACTACAGCCACAACGGCCGGCGCATCGAGGTGGAGACCGACGACGATTCGATCGGCGGACACTTCCTGCGCCTGCTGCACGGCTTCAAGCCGCACGAGGAATGGGTGCAGGCGATGCACACCAGCCTGATCCTGTACGCCGAGCACGAGTTCAACGCCTCCACCTTCGCCTGCCGGGTCATCGCCGGCACCGGCAGCGACATGTACAGCGCCATCGCCGGCGGCATTGGTGCGCTGCGCGGGCCCAAGCATGGCGGTGCCAACGAGGTCGCCTTTGAGGTGCAGAAGCGCTACGACACCCCGGACGAGGCCGAGGCCGACATCCGCGCGCGGGTCGAGCGCAAGGAAGTCATCATCGGCTTCGGCCACCCGGTGTACACGGTGTCCGATCCGCGCAACCAGGTCATCAAGGACGTGGCGCGCGAACTGTCCGAGGCGCAGGGCAGCCGCAAGATGTACGACATCGCCGAGCGCCTGGAGACGGTGATGTGGGACATCAAGAAGATGTTCCCGAACCTGGATTGGTTCAGCGCGGTCAGCTACCACATGATGGGCGTGCCGACGGCGATGTTCACCCCGCTGTTCGTGATCGCCCGCACCGCCGGCTGGAGCGCGCACATCATCGAGCAGCGCATCGACGGCAAGATCATCCGCCCCAGCGCGAACTACGTGGGGCCGGAGGATCAGGCGTTCGTGCCGATCGATCAGCGCAAGTGATGCCACCCAAAATCGTCTACCCCGAGTGACACTCCCCTCTCCCGTCGGGAGAGGGGCCGGGGGTGAGGGTACGGCGGCCAGGGACGTCTGCGATGGAAGTCCTTTCCTCCAGGCACCTCCATAGCGCCGGTACCCTCATCCACCCCTCATGAGAAATCGGATTGCACCAGGCTTCGCCCGTACCCTCATCCGCCCCTTCGGGGCACCTTCTCCCGGTGGGAGAAGGAGTCCTGTCTTCGCTTTTTTTCTACTGTAGCCAGCCATGAACAGCCACTACCGTAAATCCCTTCCGGGTACCTCGCTGGACTACTTCGACGCGCAGGCCGCAGTCGATGCGATCAGTCCGGGCGCCTATGCCGGCCTGCCTTACGTCTCGCGCGTGTTCGCCGAGAACCTGGTGCGTCGCTGCGATCCGGACCTGCTGCACGATGCGTTGCTGCAGCTGATCGAGCGCCGTCGCGACCTGGATTTCCCGTGGTTTCCGGCGCGGGTGGTGTGCCACGACATCCTCGGCCAGACCGCGCTGGTGGACCTGGCCGGGCTGCGCGATGCCATCGCCGAGCAGGGCGGCGACCCGGCCAAGGTCAATCCGGTGGTGCCGGTGCAACTGATCGTCGACCACTCGCTGGCGGTGGAGTGCGGCGGCGACGATCCGCAGGCCTTCGCCAAGAACCGCGCGATCGAGGATCGCCGCAACGAGGACCGCTTCCACTTCATCGACTGGAGCAAGCGCGCGTTCCGCAACGTGGACGTGATCCCGCCGGGCAACGGCATCATGCACCAGATCAATCTGGAGAAGATGTCGCCGGTGATCTACGTGCACGACGGCGTCGCCTTCCCTGATACCTGCGTGGGCACCGACAGCCACACCCCGCACGTGGACGCGCTGGGCGTGATCGCGATCGGCGTGGGTGGGCTGGAAGCGGAGAGCGTGATGCTCGGCCGCGCCTCGTGGATGCGCCTGCCGGACATCGTCGGCGTCGAACTGAGCGGCCGGCCGCAACCGGGCATCACCGCCACCGACGTGGTGCTGGCGCTGACCGAGTTCCTGCGCCAGGAGCGCGTGGTCGGCGCGTATCTGGAATTCTTCGGCGAAGGCGCCGCGGCGCTGACCATCGGCGACCGCGCCACCATCTCCAACATGTGCCCGGAATACGGCGCCACCGCGGCGATGTTCTACATCGACCAGCAGACCCTGGACTATCTGCGCCTGACCGGGCGCGAGGAAGCGCAGGTGGCGCTGGTGGAGCAGTACGCGCGCACCACCGGGCTGTGGGCCGATGCGCTGGCCACCGCGCAGTACGAGCGCGTGCTGCGCTTCGACCTGTCGCAGGTGGTGCGCAACATGGCCGGCCCCAGCAACCCGCACAAGCGCGTGGCGACCACCGAGCTGGCCGCGCGCGGCATCGCCGATGCCGCCAAGCTCGCCGCCGGCCAGGCCGAGCAGGCACAGGGGCGCATGCCCGACGGTGCGGTGATCATCGCCGCCATCACCAGTTGCACCAACACCTCCAACCCGCGCAACGTCATCGCCGCCGGCCTGCTGGCGCGCAATGCGCGCGCACGCGGCCTGGGTCGCAAGCCGTGGGTGAAGACTTCGCTGGCGCCCGGATCCAAGGCGGTGCAGCTGTACCTGGAAGAGGCCGGCCTGCTGCCGGACCTGGAGGCGCTGGGTTTCGGCATCGTCGCCTTCGCCTGCACCACCTGCAACGGCATGAGCGGCGCGCTGGATCCGCGCATCCAGCAGGAGATCGTGGAGCGCGACCTGTACGCCACCGCGGTGCTGTCGGGCAACCGCAACTTCGACGGCCGCATCCATCCCTACGCCAAGCAGGCGTTCCTGGCCTCGCCGCCGCTGGTGATCGCCTACGCCATCGCCGGCACGGTGCGCTTCGATATCGAGAAGGACGTGCTGGGCACCGATGCCGACGGGCGCGAGGTGCGGCTGAAGGACATCTGGCCCAGCGACGCCGAGATCGATGCGGCGGTGCGGGCGGCGGTGAAGCCGGAGCAGTTCCGCCGCGTCTATGCGCCGATGTTCAACGTGCGCGTGGAGCAGGGCGCGCCGGTGGCGCCGCTGTACGACTGGCGCCCGCGCAGCACCTACATCCGCCGCCCGCCGTACTGGGAAGGCGCGTTGGCAGGCGAACGCACGCTGCGCGGCATGCGCGCGCTGGCGGTGCTCGGCGACAACATCACCACCGATCACCTGTCGCCGTCCAACGCGATCCTGGCCGACAGCGCCGCCGGCGAATACCTGGCGCACATGGGCGTGCCGGAGGAGGACTTCAATTCCTACGCCACCCATCGCGGCGACCACCTCACCGCGCAGCGCGCCACCTTCGCCAACCCGAAGCTCATCAACGAAATGGCGGTGGTCGACGGCAAGGTGCAGCAAGGCTCGCTGACACGGCTGGAGCCGGACGGGCAGGTGCTGCGCATGTGGGAGGCGATCGAGACCTACATGGCGCGCAAGCAGCCGCTGATCGTGATCGCCGGCGCCGACTACGGCCAGGGGTCCTCGCGCGACTGGGCGGCCAAGGGCGTGCGCCTGGCCGGGGTCGAGGCCATCGTCGCCGAGGGCTTCGAGCGCATCCACCGCACCAACCTGATCGGCATGGGCGTGCTGCCGCTGCAGTTCCTGCCCGGCACCACGCGCACGACCCTGGGCATCGACGGCAGCGAGACCTTCGACGTGGTCGGCACGCGCACCCCGGGCGCCACGCTGACGCTGCGCATCGTGCGCCGCAACGGCGACGTCGCGGACGTGCCGGTGCTGTGCCGCCTGGACAGCAACGAGGAGGTGTCCATCTACGAGGCCGGCGGCGTGCTGCAGCGCTTCGCCCAGGACTTCCTGGAGGACGCCCGCAGCGCCTGAGCCGACTGCCGCTGTCATGGGGCGCGTGCCATGCTGGCTGCGCCCGCCACCGCCAAGGAGACCGCCATGAGCACGTCCGCTGCCACCACCGGTACCGTCCACTTGCATCGCGTGTTGCGCGCGCCGGCCGAGCGCATCTACCGCGCCTTCCTGGAACCGGCGGCGCTGGTCAAATGGCTGCCGCCGCACGGCTTCGTCGCCACCGTGCATGCGCTGGACGCGCGCGTGGGCGGCAGCTACCGGATGAGTTTCACCAACCTCGGTACCGGCACCAGCAGCGCCTTCGGCGGCACCTACCTGGAATTGGTGCCCGGCCAATTGATCCGCCATACCGACCGCTTCGACAACCCGGACCTGCCCGGCGAGATGATCGTGACCGTGCGGCTGCGGCCGGTGGCCTGCGGCACCGCGCTGGAGATACTGCAGGAGGGCATCCCGCCGCAGATCCCGGTGGAGTTCTGCCATCTCGGCTGGCAGGAGTCGCTGAGCCTGCTGACGCAGCTGGTCGAGCCCGAGATTCCCGATTCGCCCTGATCCGTCCCATTCTTTCGTCCGCACACCCGGAACCGCCATGGCCCACGCTCCGCAACTCCGCATCCCCGCCACCTACATGCGCGGCGGCACCTCCAAGGGCGTGTTCTTCCGCCTGCAGGACCTGCCCGCGGCGGCGCAGACGCCGGGCCCGGCGCGCGATGCGCTGCTGCAGCGGGTGATCGGCAGTCCCGATCCCTACGCCAAGCAGATCGACGGTATGGGCGGGGCCACTTCCAGCACCAGCAAGACCGTGATCGTGGCGCCGAGCACGCGTCCCGGCCACGACGTGGACTACCTGTTCGGCCAGGTCGCGATCGAGCGCGCATTCGTGGACTGGAGCGGCAACTGCGGCAATCTGTCGGCCGCCGTTGGGCCGTTCGCGATCGCCGCCGGGCTGGTGGAGCCGGCGCGGATTCCGCGCGACGGCGTCGCCACGGTGCGGATCTGGCAGGCCAACATCGGCAAGACCATCGTCGCGCAGGTGCCGATGACCGACGGCGCGGTGCAGGAGACCGGCGACTTCGAGCTGGACGGGGTGACCTTCCCGGCGGCGGAGATCGCGCTGGAATTCCTCGACCCGGCGGCCGACGAGGACGGCGCCGGCGGCGCCATGTTCCCCACCGGCAACCTGGTCGACACGCTGGAGGTGCCGGGCGTCGGCAGCTTCCAGGCGACCCTGATCAATGCCGGCATCCCCACCATCTTCCTCGAGGCGCAGGCGCTGGGTTACCGCGGTACCGAGCTGCAGGACGCGATCAACGGCGATGCGCAGGCGCTGCAGCGCTTCGAAACCATCCGCGCGTACGGCGCGCTGCGCATGGGCCTGATCGCCACGCTGGACGACGCGGTAACCCGCCAGCACACGCCCAAGGTGGCCTTCGTCGCGCCGCCGGCCGACTACGTCGCCTCCAGCGGCAAGCCGGTGGCGGCCGCGGACATCGACCTGCTGGTGCGGGCGATGTCGATGGGCAAGCTGCACCACGCGATGATGGGCACCGCGGCGGTGGCGATCGGCACCGCCGCGGCGATCCCCGGCACCCTGGTCAACCGCGCCGCCGGCGGCGGCGAACGCACGGCGGTGCGCTTCGGCCACCCCTCGGGCACCTTGCGGGTCGGCGCCGAAGCGCGCCAGGCGGACGGCCAGTGGACCGTCACCAAGGCCTTGATGAGCCGCAGCGCGCGCGTGCTGATGGAAGGCTGGGTGCGGGTGCCGGAGACAGCGGCTGGTTGAGGCGCCGGCCGGCTGAGCCGGTGGCAGCGAGTGCGGCCCCGAGCGTCTCGGAGGCCGGAGAAGTTGCCGCTTCGCTCGTCGCGGCTGAAGCCGCTCCTACAGGCGGGTACAGGTGGGGCACCTCGCCAGCCTGATACGTCCACAGGGGAGGGCAGCCCTGTGGGAGGGACTTCAGTCCCGACGCGACGAAAGGCGACTACCGCAATCCGGGAGGTCGGCCCGGGCCCTCAGGCCCAGCTCCAGCGCCAGCCCCGCTGTTGCCAATCCCAACTCCCCAATCCCAAATCCCGGCCCCACCAGGTGACGCCGGCCGCCGCAGGTTGTATATTTTGTGTTAATTATGCTGCGGCGCGGCAAGGACTCGGCGCGCTCCCGATTACGCCCACCCATCCCGGAGTTCCCATGTCTGCCAGTTGGTCGCTGCGCGCCAGTGCGCTTGCCGTTGCCGTCGTTTCCGCGCTTTCGTTCCCCGCCGCCGCCCAGCAGGCGGACAGCACCGACGGGGTCGCCCGTCTGGACACGATCAAGGTCACCGCCGAGCGCCGCGCCGAGGACTCCAAGGACGTGCCGGTGTCGGCCAGCGTGCTGCGCCCGGAATACCTGGACGCCATCGCCACCAGCGGCTCGGACGTGCGCGTGCTTGCGGGCAAGGCGCCCAGCCTCAATGTCGAGTCGTCCAACGGCCGGGTGTTCCCGCGCTTCTACATCCGCGGCTACGGCAACACCGACTTCAACACCTACGCCTCGCAGCCGGTGTCGCTGATCTATGACGACGTGGTCGCCGAGAACGCGTTCCTGAAGGGCTTCCCGATCTTCGACCTGCAGAGCCTGGAAGTGCTGCGCGGTCCGCAGGGCACGCTGTTCGGCCGCAACACCCCCGCCGGCGTGGTCAAGTTCAACTCGGTCAAGCCGACCATCGGCGCCAACGACGGCTACGCCAGCCTGTCCTACGGCACCTACGGCACCATGACCATGGAAACCGGCCTGAGCGTGGCCATGGGCGACAAGTGGGCCGCGCGCCTGTCGGCGCTGGGCCAGCGCCGCGGCGACTGGGTCGACAACACCGTCGACAACCGCTCCTTCGAAGGCTACATGGACTCGGCAGTGCGCCTGCAGGTGCTGTTCCAGCCGGGCGAGGACTTCAGCGCGCTGTTCAACGCGCACGCGCGCCACCTCGACGGCACCGCGCGGCTGTTCCGCGCCAACATCTTCCAGCCGGGCACCAACCAGCTGGTCGCCGGCTTCGACCCGGACAAGGTGTCCATCGACGGCAAGAACACCCAGGAACTGCAGACCTACGGCGGCAGCGCCAACCTGACCTGGGACCTGGGCGACATCGTGCTGCACTCGATCACCGGCTACGAGGGCATCGGCAAGTACTACAGCCGCGGCGACATCGACGGCGGCTACGGCGCGGTGTTCGCGCCGCCGTCCGGCCCCGGGGTGATCCCGTTCCCGGTGGAGACCGCCGGCGGCATCAAGAACCTGGACCAGTATTCGCAGGAGCTGCGCGCCGAGTCGCAGTACGCCGGTCCGCTGAACTGGCAGGCCGGTCTGTACTACTTCCACGATTCGGTGGAGGGCGAAAACTACACCTACAACACCCTGGCCGGCGGCACCCTGTCCAGCTACCAGCTGACCCGCCAGCGCAACACCTCGTGGGCGGCGTTCGGCTCGCTGAACTACGCGGCCACCGAGCGCCTGAACCTGCGCGCCGGCATCCGCTACACCTACGACAAGAAGATCTTCGACGTCCTCCAACTGGACCGCGTGACCCTGCAGCAGCCCTCCAGCGGCAGCACCGACAACTCCAAGGTCACCGGCGACCTCAGCGCCACCTACACGATCAATGACAACGTCAACGTCTATGCGCGCGCCGCCCGCGGCTTCCGCGGCGCCAGCTTCGGCGTGCCGTCGGCCACCGCACCGCTGACCGTGGCCGCGCCGGAGACCGTGGACTCGTTCGAGGTCGGCATCAAGTCCGACCTGTTCGACAAGCGCGCGCGGTTGAGCTTCGACGTCTACGACTTCCGGGTGAAGAACCAGCAGCTGACCGCGGTCGGCGGCGCTTCCAACGACGTGCGCCTGCTCAACGCCGATACCTCCAAGGCGCGCGGTGCCGAATTCGACTTCGAAGCGCTGCTGACCCAGAACCTGCGCGTGACCCTGGGCGGTGCCTACAACTGGACCCGCATCGAGGACCCGACCCTGTCGGTGGGCGTGTGCCGTACCTGCACCGTGACCGATCCGATCAATGCCTCCGGTCGCGCGCTGATCGACGGCAACGTGCTGCCGCAGGCGGCCAAGTGGATGGGCAACGCGACCCTGCGTTACGGCATCCCGGTCGGCGACGACGCCGAGTTCTTCTTCTTCACCGACTGGTCCTACCGCAGCGAGATCAACTTCTTCCTGTACGACTCGCGCGAGTTCGTCGGTCAGCCGCTGCTCGAGGGCGGTGCCAAGATCGGCTACAACTGGGGCGCCGGTGCGTACGAGGTCTCGGTGTTCTGCCGCAACTGCACCAATCAGATCCGCGCCACCGGTGCGATCGATTTCAACAACCTCACCGGCTTCATCAACGATCCGCGCATCGTCGGCGCGCAGTTCCGCGCCAACTTCTGATCCGCGGCCTCGCCGTTGCAAGACCGACCGCCGGCTATCATGCCGGCGGTTCTTTTTTGGGAGAGGCGCATGCGCAATCTGATCCGATGGGCGGCATTGGCGCTGCTGGTCACCGCGTCCGCGGCTGCCGCAGGGGCGGTGCGCCCCGCGGCCGTCGCGCCGCCGCAGGACGCGGGTGCATCCGCTGCGCCCGTGCAGAAAGTGATCGTCTCTACCGACATCGGCGACGACATCGACGATGCGTTCGCGCTGGCGCTGCTGTTGCGCAGCCCGGAGCTGCAGGTGCTGGGCATCGCCTCGGCCTGGGGCGACACCGGCCTGCGCGCGCAATTGCTGCAACGGCTTCTGCAGCAGGCCGGCCGCAGCGACATCCCGCTGGCGATCGGCCAGCGCACCACCAGCAGCATTCCCTTCAGCCAGGCGCGCTGGGCGGCGAAGGGCCGCCTGCCTGCCGCGGCGCCGGACGCGGCCGCTTTCATCCTGGCGCAGGCGCGGCGCCATCCCGGCGAGGTCACCCTGCTGGTGCTCGGCCCGCTGACCGACGCGGCGCGCGCGCAGCAGCGCGACCCGGCCGGCTTCGCCCAGCTCAAGCAGGTCGTGCTGATGGGCGGCTCGGTGCGCGCGGGCTACGGCAAGTCGCGCTACCGTCCGCCCAATCCGCAGGCGGCCGAGTACAACATCGCGGCCGACATCGCCGCCGCGCAGCGCGTGTTCGCCGCTGGCGTGCCGATCGTGATGCTGCCGCTGGATGCCACCCAAGTGACGTTGGAGGAGCCGGAACGGGTGGCGCTGTTCGCCCATGGCGAGCCGCTGACCGACGCGCTGGCACAGCTCTACTACCAGTGGCGCGACACCGACCAGCCCTGGGCCAGCGCCACCCCGACCCTGTTCGACGTGGTGCCGGTGGCGCAGTTGCTCGCCCCCGGCCTGTGCCCGACCGTGCCGCTGCGCATCGTGGTCGACGACAAGGGCTACACCCGCGAAGCGCCGGCGGCGGGCGCGCCGGGCGCTGCGGCCAATGCCCAGGTGTGCCTGGCGCTGGACCGACCGCGGCTGATCGCGCTGTACATGCAGCGGCTGCTGCGCTGAGCCGACATTTAGGTGCGTAGCGGCGGCTTCGCCATGAGGCCATCGCTCCTATGCGACGTGTCGTCGCGACAAGCGGAGCCACCGGCCGATCCGTTGCTCTGCAGTCGGGATTGAAGCCCTCTCACATGAGGCTTGCGCCGTGAGTGCTGTCGGCAGGGCCACCGGATTGGCTCCCTTGTGGGAGGGACTTCAGTCCCGACGAGTGGAGCCATCGGCCCATCCATTGCCGTCGCGTCGGGACCGACGTCCCTCCCACATGACCTCGAGGCGAGGGCGCACGGGTACTCATTCAGGGGGTAGGAGCGGCTTCAGCCGCGACGGGCTTTCCCGGGAATGTCTGTCGCGGCTGAAGCCGCTCCTACGGGGACTCCACGGGGATCGTCGGCATGGTTGCGGGGCGTGTTTCCGCGCCGACGGTAGCTTGCCGCGCACACGCCGATGGATGGTGCATCTTCGCCCCTCCAGCCGTCGCGCCGGCGCTTTATACTCGCGCCACATTCACGGAGCGAACGCATGCACACGGATTCGAAGCGGCGCTGGGCGGGCCTGCGCGCAGGGTTGATGGGGACTTTCTTGTTGCTGGGTCTGGCGCTTGCGCTGGGTGGCTGCAAGCGCAACGAATCCGGGCAGTTGCCCGAGGCCAGCGGCGAGCCGGTGAAGGGGCAGAAGGAAGCGATGAAGGGCTTCGGCCTGGTCCGCGCCTATCCGGACCAGAAGGGCGACGGGCTGTCGCTGGCGCTGGAGTTCTCGCGGCCGCTGGTCGGCACCCAGGATTTCGACAAGCTGCTGCGCTTCGAGGAGAAGGTCGGCACCGACGAGAGCGCCTGGTCGCTGTCCGACGACGGCAAGACCCTGCGCTACCCCTACGTGGAGGCGGCCAAGGATTACACGGTGGTGATCTCGGCCGACCTGCTGGCGGCCGACGGCAGCCGCCTGGGCAAGCCGCTCAAGCAGAAGGTCTATACCGGCGAGTTGACGCCGGCCGTCGGCTTCGCCTCGCAGGGCAGCGTGCTGCCGGCGCGCGAGAGCCGCGGCCTGCCGGTGGTCTCGCTCAACGTGCCGGAAGTGGACGTGGAGTTCATGCGGGTCAAGGACAGCGCGCTGCCGGCGTTCTTCGCCCAGTACCAGCGCGGCGGCCGCCGCGGCACCTGGGAGCTGGACAGCGACTATGGCGACCACACCCCGATCTCGCAACTGGCCGATTCGGTCTATACCAACCGCTTCGTGCTCGGCGGCGACAAGAATGAGCGCGCGCTGACCTACCTGCCGATCCAGGAGATCAAGGAACTGCAGGCGCCGGGCCTGTACTTCGCGGTGCTGCGCCGCCCCGGCAAGTTCGACAACGAGTACGACACCGCCTTCTTCACGGTCAGCGACATCGGCCTGCATGCGCGTGCCTACAAGGACAAGCTGTTCGTCCACACCGCCTCGCTGCAGAGCGGCGAGCCGTTGAAGAAGGTGGAGTTGCGCGTGCTCAACGCCGACGGCGAGCTGTTCCTGAAGGGCCAGACCGACGACAACGGCAACGCGCTGTTGAACTACACGCTCGACGCCGGCCAGGTGCTGGTGGCGCGCAGCGGCACCGACCTGTCGATGCTGCCGTTCAACCAGCCGGCGCTGGACCTGAGCGAGTTCGCGGTGGCCGGGCGCGAGAACGCCTGGTTCGACGTGTTCGCCTGGTCCGGCCGCGACCTGTACCGCCCCGGCGAGACCGTGCGGGTGTCGGCGCTGCTGCGCGACAACGACGGCAAGCCGGTGCCGACCACTGGCAAGGGCGCGCAGCCGGTGTTCCTGCGGCTGAAGCAGCCCGACGGCAAGATCTTCCGCGAGACCCGGCTGCAGCCGGGCGACCAGGGCTATTTCAGCTTCGAGCAACTGATCCCCGCCGATGCCCCGACCGGGCGCTGGCAGGTGGAGTTCCGCACCGACCCGACCAGCAAGGAAGCGGTGCAGGGCATGACCCTGCGCATCGAGGAATTCCTGCCCGAACGCATGAAGCTGGACCTGGACAGCGCGCAGAAGACGCTCAAGCCGGGCGAGCCGTTCAAGCTGCAGGCCACCGCTGCCTACCTGTACGGTGCGCCGGCCGCGGGCAACCGCTTCACCGCCAAGTTGGCGGTGGCGGTCGAGCAGCATCCGGTGGAAGCGCTGCCGGGCTATTTCTTCGGCGACCCGACCCTGCAGTTGCCGCGCGAAGCCAAGGACATCGTCGACACCGAGTTCGGCGCCGACGGCAAGCTCAGCGAGGACCTGGCGCTGCCCGACGAGGCCAAGCCGACCAGCACCATCGCCGCGCTGGTCTCGGCCAGCGTGTACGAGACCGGCGGCCGCACCGTCACCCGCACCCTCAAGCGCGTGCTGTGGCCGGCGCCGGCGCTGGTCGGCGTACGCCCGCTGTTCGACGACAAGGACGGCGCCGACGCCAACGCCAACGCGCGCTTCGAACTGATGCGGGTGGATGCGCAGGGCAAGCCGCAGCCGGCCAAGGGCCTGAAGGTGACCCTGGTGCGCGAGCTGCGCGACTACCACTGGGCGTTCACCGACAACCGCTGGGACTACGATTTCACCCGCCGCTTCGAGAACAAGCAGACGCTCACCGTCGATGCCGGTGCCAGCGCCGCCAAATTCGATTTCCCGGTGGAGTGGGGCGAGTACCGGGTGGACGTGTTCGACCCGGCCACCGGCCTGACCACGCGCTATCCGTTCCATGCCGGCTGGAGTTGGAACGACGACAACCGCGGCCTCGATGCGCGTCCGGACAAGGTCAAGCTGGCGCTGGACAAGACCGGCTACAAGGCGGGCGACACGCTCAAGGTCACCCTGACCCCGCCGCACGCCGGCCCCGGCGTGTTGATGGTCGAGAGCGACCGCATGCTGTACGTGCAGGACATCGACGTGAAGCCGGGCAGCAGTTTCGAGATCCCGGTGACCAAGGACTGGGAGCGCCACGACGTCTACGTCACCGCACTGGTGTTCCGCGGCGGCTCGGCGCCGAGCAAGATCACCCCGGCGCGCGCGGTCGGCGTAGCCTACGTGCCGATGGACCGCAAGGCCCGGCGCGTGGCGGTGGGCTTGGTCGCACCCAAGCAGATGCGCCCGGAGCAGCCGCTGCCGGTGACGGTGAGCGTGCCGGAACTGGCCGGCAAGCAGGCGCACGTGACCATCTCCGCGGTGGACGTGGGCATCCTCAACATCACCCGCTTCCCGGTGCCGGACGCCAACGCGCAGTTCTTCGCGCAGCGGCGCCTGGGCGTGGATGCCTACGACATCTATGGCCGGGTCATCGAGAGCTTCGAGGGCGGCACCGGCAAGCTGCGCTTCGGCGGCGACATGGCGCTGGCGGCGTTGCCGCAGGCCAAGCGCCCGACCGCGCGGGTGCAGACCGTGGACCTGTTCTCCGGCCCGGTGCAGCTCGACGCCAAGGGCAACGCCCGCGTGCAGCTGCCGGTACCGGACTTCAACGGCACCCTGCGCGTGTCGGCGTTGGTCTATTCGGACGAGCGCTACGGCAACCGCGACGTGGAGACGCTGGTGCGCGCGCCGATCGTGGCCGAGGCCAGCATGCCGCGGGTGATGGCGCCGGGCGACCGCAGCACCGTGACCCTGGACGTGCAGAACTTCACCGGCCAGCCGGGCGAGTTCAAGGTGCGGGTGGATGGCGAAGGTCCGCTGGCGATCGCCGACAACGCGCGCAGCGCCAAGCTGGGCAAGGACGGCAAGGCCACCCTGAGCTTCCCGCTGGTGGCGCAGGAGGGCTATACGGTGGCCAAGGTGCGGGTGCGCGTGGAAGGCAATGGTTTTGCCGCCGACCGCCGCTACGACCTGCCGGTGCGTGCGGCGTGGCCGTCGGTGCTGCGCACGCAGACCCGCGTGCTCGACCCGTTGGCGCCGGTGACCCTGGGCGCCAGCGATGCCGAAGGCCTGATGGCCGGCTCGGTCAACGCGCGCATGCTGGTCAGCGCCTTGCCGCCGATCCCGTTCGCCAGTGCCCTGCAGGGCGCGCTGCAGTACCCCTACGGCTGCGCCGAGCAGACCACCAGCAAGGGCTACGCCGCGCTGCTGCTCGACGACGCCACCGCGCGCCTGCTCGGGGTCAAGGGCCTGGATGCGGCCACGCGCCGCGCGCGCATGGAAGGCGCGTTCGGACGGCTGGCCTCGATGCAGGTCTCCAGCGGCCACTTCTCGATGTGGGGCGACGACGGCTACGTCAATCCGGGGCTGACCCCGTACATCGCCGAGTTCCTGCTCGACGCTAAGGACGCCGGTTTCGCGGTGCCCGACAACGTGCTGCAGAAGGCGTTGAACCGGCTCAGCGAGGACCTGCTGTCCGGGGGCAACAACTTCTACGGCCAGGACCGCCGCGAGAACCTGAAGTTCGCCAACCAGGCCTGGTCCGGCTACGTGCTGGCGCGGGTCAACCGTGCGCCGCTGGGCACGCTGCGCGCGCTGTACGACAACGACCGCAGCAAGGCGCTGACCGGCCTGTCGCTGGTGCATCTGGGCGTGGCGCTGTCGCTGCAGGGCGACAAGAAGCGCGGCGAGGCGGCGATCGCCGCCGGTTTCGCCAAGGACAGCGCCGACCGGCCGCGCTACTTCGGCGACTACGGCAGCGTGGTCCGCGACGATGCGCTGATGATCGCGCTGCTGCACGAGCGTGGCCTGGCCAAGCCCGAGTACGACGCGCGGGTGATGGCGCTGGGGCGCGAGATCGACGCGCGCCGCCGTGGCGGCTGGCTGTGGCTGAGCACGCAGGAGCAGGTGGCGCTGGCGCGCATGGGCAAGGCCTTGCTCAACAGCCAGACCGCGCAGGTGTCCGGACAGTTGAATGTCGGCGACAGCAGCGAAACGATCGCCCCGGCCAAGGCCTTCGGCCGCCAATTCGACGAGGCCGAACTGGCGCGCGGCGTGCACTTCGTGCCGCAGGGCCAGCCACCGCTGTACGCCAGCCTGGAAATCGCCGGCGTGCCGCGCACGCCGCCGGCGGCCGACGACAGCACGATGAAGGTGGAGCGCAGCTTCTACGGCACCGACGGCAAGCCGTGGACGCCGCAGCCGCTGAAGGAGGGCGAGGCGCTGATCGTGCGTGTCACCATCACCTCGGACACCAGCATGCCCGACGCGCTGCTGACCGACCTGCTGCCGGCCGGCCTGGAGATCGAGAACTTCAACCTGGGCGACGCCAAGCAGTGGGCCGACGTGGTGGTGGACGGCATCGAGATCAGCGACCGTTCCAACGCCGCCGACGTCAAGCACGAGGAGTTCCGCGACGACCGCTACGTAGCCGCGTTGAGCCTGTCGGCGGGCAGCAAGGCGCAGGTGTTCTACCTGGTGCGCGCGGTGACCCCGGGCACCTACACGGTGCCGCCGTCGCTGGTCGAGGACATGTACCGCCCCGACCTGCGCGGCGTGGGGCGCAGCAACCCCGGCACGATCAACGTCGTGCAGCCTTGATCCAACCTCCCCTCTCCCCCCGGGAGAGGGGCAGGGGTGAGGGTACGGCGGCCAGAGATGCCAGAACCGCCGCGCTCAACTCCCCTCTCCCGCCGGGAGAGGGGTCGGGGGTGAGGGTGCGGCGGCCAGAAATGCACCAGAAGCCGCGTGCCCAACTCCACTCCCCCGGGAGAAGGGGTCGGGGGAGAGGGTACGACCGCCAGAAATGCACCAAAGTCCGCCGCGCTCAACCGCTGCAGATGCCTCCCACACCTCGCAGCACCCAAGACAGGACCCGGCAGGGTCCTGTCGTCGTTTGGAGCAAGGGCATGCGTCGCCGCAGCGCCGACTCCCAAGTGAAATCGCGGCGGCCACTGATCGAAGACCGAATGACCGTCGCAGTCCCCTGGTGTCGATTAATGCACGTTTTTGCACGATTGTGCGCGTTCGTCTAAGCTGGGCACGCATTCGATCGCCAGGGTCCCTGCATGCCGTCCGCCTCGCCTCCAGCTTCCGCGCCAGCCCCCACGCCCAGCGTCCCCGGTGCCGTCGCCGCCACCCGGGGCATGTTCCTGCTGTCCGGCATGGCCATGGCTGCCTGGGCGCCGATGGTCCCCTACGTCAAGGCGCGCTTCGCGCTGGACGATGCGCGGCTGGGCATGGTGCTGCTGGCCTTCGGCGCCGGCTCGGTGCTGGCGATGCTGCTGGGCGGGCTGCTCAGCCACCGCCTGGGCGCCCGCACCGTCATCGTCGCCAGCGCGCTGGCGCTGTGCCTGGCATTGCCGGCATTGGCGCTGGCGCCCAGCGTGCCGTTGCTGATCGCGGCCCTGCTGTACTTCAGCGCAGCGCTGGGCGCGCTCGACGTCTCGATGAACGCGCATGCGGTGGAGGTGGAGCGGCGTTTGCAGAAGGCGGCGATGTCCGGCTTCCACGGCGTGTTCAGCGTCGGCGGGCTGATCGGTGCGGCCGGTATGAGCGCCTTGCTCGGTGCTGGCCTGCCGCTGCTGGCCGGTGCGGTCTTGGTCGCCGTGCTGCTGCTGGGCGTGCTGCTGTGGCAGCGCGGCGGCTTGCTGCGGCACGCGGCATCGACCACCGAAGCGGTGCCGCTGCGCCTGCCGCAGGGGCCGGTGCTGCTGCTGGGCGCGCTGTGTTTCGTCTGCCTGCTGGCGGAGGGCGCCATGCTCGACTGGAGCGCGGTGCTGCTGCGCGAGCATCACGGCCTGGCGCCCAGCGCGGCGGGCATGGGTTATGCCGCGTTCTCGGTAGCGATGGCCCTGGGCCGGCTCGGCGGCGACCGCCTGGTGGCCTGGCTGGGGCCGGTGCGCACCGTCGCCCTCGGTGCGGTGCTGGCCGCCGCCGGGCTGGCGCTTGCCAGCCTCGGGACGTTGCCGGGCAGCGGTCTGCTCGGCTGTGTGCTGGTCGGCCTGGGCGCCTCCAACCTGGTGCCTGTGATGTTCGGCGCCGCCGGGCGCCTGCCTGGCACTTCGCCCGCCCTGGCGCTGGCGACCTTGACCACGCT
This sequence comes from Xanthomonas sp. 3498, assembly GCF_014199795.1. Taxonomy (NCBI): domain Bacteria; kingdom Pseudomonadati; phylum Pseudomonadota; class Gammaproteobacteria; order Lysobacterales; family Lysobacteraceae; genus Xanthomonas; species Xanthomonas sp. 3498. The sequence continues at coordinate 129,496 of NZ_JACHOH010000003.1, read as the reverse complement.
CGGGTATACCGGCCTGCTCGCCGGACCGGCGCTGATCGGGTTCCTGGCCCATGCCATCGGCCTGCCGCTGGCGCTGGCCGCGGTGGCGGCGCTGTTGCTGCTGGTCGCCGCCGGCGCGCGCCTGGTCCGTCGTTGATCCCCACTTTCGTCTGCTGGAGCCTGCCATGCCGTCGTCCGATCCCCCCGCAGCACCTCTCCTCGACACCGTGGTGTTCGACCTCGGTGGCGTCCTGATCGACTGGAATCCTCGCCATCTGTACCGCCGCCTGTTCGACGAGGAGGCGGCGATGGAAACCTTCTTGCGCGAGGTGTGCAGCCCGCAGTGGAACGAGCGCCAGGACGCTGGACGGCCGTGGCAGGAGGCGGTGGCCGAACTGAGCGCGCTGCATCCGGCGCATGCGCCGCTGATCGCCGCCTACCACGCGCGCTGGCCGGAGATGTTGGGCGGCGCGCTGGACGCCACGGTGGCGGTGCTGGACGAACTGCGCGGGCAGGGTGTGCGGCTGTACGCGTTGACCAACTGGTCGCACGAGACCTTCCCGATCGCGCGCGAACGCTATCCGTTCCTGCAGTGGTTCGAAGGCGTGCTGGTGTCGGGCGAGGAGCGCCTGGTCAAGCCGGACCCGGCGATCTTCGCGCTGCTGTGCGAACGCTACGCGATCGACCCGGCGCGGGCGGTGTTCATCGACGACGCGCCGCGCAATGTGCACGCCGCCGCTGCCACCGGCATGCAGGCGCTGCAGTTCTGCGACGCCGCGATGCTGCGCGAGGACCTGGTCGCGCTCGGCCTGCTGCCGCCGCGCGCCGACGCCGCGGCGCCATGAGCGGCGAGCGCGATACGCTGCCGCAGGAGCGGCAGCAGGCGATCCTGCAGCGCCTGCGCGAGCACGGCCGGGTGGTGGCCGCGGAGCTGGCCGAGCGCTTCGCCGTGTCCGAGGATTCGATCCGCCGCGACCTGCGCGAACTCGCGGCGCAGGGCCTGTGCCGGCGCGTCTATGGCGGGGCGCTATTGCCCACGCCGACCTTTGCGCCGTTGCCGCAGCGCCAGGCCGAGCACGCCGAGCGCAAGCGTGCGCTGGCGTTGGCCGCGGTCGCGCTGGTCAAGCCCGGGCAACGGCTGCTGATCGATGCCGGCTCCACCAACAGCGCCATCGCCGCCGCGCTGCCGGCGGGTCTGGGGCTGAGCGTGGTCACCAATGCGCCGGACATCGCGCAACTCCTGCTGCGCCGCGAAGGCATCGAGATCCTGCTGATCGGCGGCCGCCTGGACCCGCGCAGCGGCGCGGCGGTGGGCGCCCAGGCCCTGCAGCAGCTGCGGCAGCTGCGTGCCGACCTGTGCTTCCCCGGCGCCTGCGCGATCGACCCCGAGCGCGGCCTGTGGGGCGTGGACGACGAGGAGAGCCTGTTCAAGCGGGCGATGGTCGAGGCCAGCGCCGAGACCGTGGCGGTGGTGACCAGCGACAAGCTCGGCACCCTGGCCGCGCACCGCGTGGTCGGCGTGGAGGCGATCGACCGGCTGGTGGTCGAGCACGACGCCCCGGCCGGCGTGCTCGCCGCGTTCGCCGCACAGGCGGTGCAGGTGCACAGGGCCGCGCCGGCGGCTACGGACTGAGGCGTCAGCCGCCAGGCCGCCGCTGCATTCCACCAGGCGAGGGCGACGCCGCAGGTCCCATCCGCCCGAAGGTCCACGCCATTGCATCGTGTCTCCCAGCTGCATGCTGCTGCTCGCCTGAGCGTGTGTCAGGCAGGGCAGGGCTGCCGTGTCTTTGCATTTTCCGCATGCCGCCATCGCAGCGTCATATCCCTGGGATTAAATAACGAACTTTAAGTTACTTAATTCGGTCACCCAGGGGACATCGCCATGCAACCACTCACTTATCGGCGCCACGCGCTGATCGTCTGCGCGCTCGCCGCCAGCTGCCAGGCCGCGCTGGCGCAGGACGCCGCGTCCACCACGGCGACGGTCGCCGCCGACGCCAGCGCCGTCGCTGCCTCCACCGCTACCGCGCCGGCCGTCGGCGACACCACGCCCGACACCCCGCCCAACGATGCTTCCAACGGCGACGGCACCACCACGCTGTCCAGCGTGCAGGTCACCGGCGTGCGCAAGGCCAATGCCGCGGCGATCGAGAGCAAGCGCGCGGCCACCAACATCACCGACGTGGTCAGCTCCACCGACGTGCGCGCGCTGCCGGACACCACCATCGTCGAGGCGCTGCGCCGCATTCCGGGCCTGTCCGTCCTGCCGGCCACCGACAACGAGCATCCGCGCGACGAAGCCGCCACCCCGGTGCTGCGCGGCCTCGGCCCGTCCTACAACAACGTCACCATCGACGGCCTGACCGTGGCCTCGCCGGGCACGCCCAACGGCACGCTCGGCTCGATCACCCGCGGCGTGCGCCTGGACATCCTGCCGGCCTCGATGGTCAGCGAACTGCAGGTCATCAAGACCTTCACCCCCGACCTGGATCCGAACGCCACCGGCGGCGCGATCAACCTCAAGACCCGCAGCGCGTTCGAGAACGGCGGCAAGCCGTTCTTCACCGCCGAGGCGTCGCTGGGCCATGCCAACGACGTCGGCAAGCCGCGCGACCAGGACGACCCGGGCTACCGCGTGCTTGCCACCGGCAGCCGTACCTTCGGCAGCGAAGGCCAGTACGGCCTGACCCTGTCCGGCAACTACCAGACGCTGAGCAGCTACACCGAAACCCACATGACCACCGACACGGTGCACTACGGGTTCTACGACAGCACCGGCACGCTGCAGAGTGGCACCAACCTGGGCAACGGCTGGGCCGTGCCGCAGCAGGACAAGTACTGGTACGTGATGGACAAGCGCGACCGCTACGGCCTCACCGGCAAGTTCGAGGCGCGGCTGAGCGAGTCGCTGCAGGCCTACGCCACGGCCGGCTACTACTACTTCCGCGACAACATGGAGCGCAACGAGATCATCCTCGATCCGCGCAACCGCAATCGCGTCTACAACCAGACCGCGACCAGCGGCAGCTACCCGGTCGGCGACGTGGAAGTGGGCTATTCCAACCAGATCACCACCACCCGCACCAAGCTCGGCCAGACCGGCTTCGAATGGCGCCCGGACGACCGGCAGGTGCTGTCGGCACGCGCGTCCTGGTCCGATGCCACCTATGCCGAACCGATCAAGATGATCAAGTACGTCACCGGCGCGCAGCGCCCGGCGGCGGTGCCCACCGGACAGACCGGACCCGGCGTCACCGTGGTGCCGACGGCGGCCTATGGCTTCAACTACGACACCTCCGCGCTCAATCAGCGTTTCCCGATGTCGGCGCAGTCGTACTACGACTACGACAACTACAGCCTGCTGTACTGGCGCCCGGACTACCAGCGCAATGCGCGCGACAAGGTGCTCACCGGACGCCTGGACTACGCCTTCAATCGCGGCGAGATGGACCGCGGCTTCGGCTTCGGCAGCGGCCTGAGCTACACCCGCGACGAGCCCGGTTTCGACATCTACCGCGTGGAGTACCAGCCCAACCGCAGCGCGCCGCCGCTGAAGATCGGCGACGTGCTGGCGCCGTCCAACGCGCCGATGCGCTACCTGGGCCTGAACCTGATCGCGATCGATCCGGACAAGGCCAACCAGGTGCTGAGCGCCACCCCGCTGAGCGCGTTCAACCGCACCGACCAGAGCGCCTTCAGCAACCAGGACAACTTCAGCCACCGCGAGGAGATCTTCGGCGCCTACGGCCTGCTCGGCTACCGCAGCGACGATGTCGACGTGGTAGCCGGCCTGCACTACGACCATACCGACCAATCCACGGTCGGCCGCCAGCGGCAACTGGACGCGGCCAGCGGCAACTACGTCTACGTCGATGCGCCCACCGATTCGCGCTACGCCAAGGTGCTGCCCTCGGCGGTGATGACCTACCACGTCAACGATCGCCTGGACCTGCGCGCCGGCGCCAGCCGCACGCTTGGCCGTCCGCCCTACGACGCCTATGCCGCGCGCACCTCGATCAGCTTCGTCAACAGCAGCGACATGGGCAATCCCAATGCGCAGGGCGTGACCGTCACCATCGGCAATCCCGACATCAAGCCGCGCGTGTCCACCAACCTGGACCTGTCGCTGGAATGGCGCCTGCCCGACGACTTCGACGGCATGCTCGCCGCGGCGCTGTTCGACAAGCGCATCCAGGACGAGATCTTCACCCTCTCGCGCACCGACCAGTTCGGCTTCAACGGCACCACCTATTCCAACGTGCTGATCAGCACCCCGGCCAACGCCGCCAAGGCGCACGTGCGCGGCCTGGAACTGAGCGCGGTGTTCAACACCTTGTTCCCGGGCGTGCCGGCGCTGTCCGGCCTGGGCGCCAGCGCCAACCTGGCCCTGCTCGACGGCGGCATGGACGTGCCGTTCACCAGCGGCAGCGCGCCCAACGTGGTGCAGAGCCAGCGCACTGTCGATCGCCTTGTCGGGCAGCCCGACTACACCGCCAACGCCTCGCTGTTCTACACCGTCGGCGGCGTCGAACTGCGTGCGGCCTACAACCGCCAGGGCAAGGCGCTGCGCGCCATCGTCAGCAACATCGCCTGGCAGGACCTGTACTGGGCGCCGCGCTCGCAGCTGGATCTGTCGGCGACCTGGGCGGTGAGCAAGCAGCTCAGCGTGGTCGGCCAGATCAGCAATGTCACCCACAGCCGCCTCACCAGCCTGACCGGCCCCGGCGAGAACCTGCTGAAGGACAGTTATTCGATGCCGACCACCTACTGGCTCGGCCTGCGCTTCACCCCGTCGCTGTGACCGTTGCCGGAGACCAACCATGAACCTGCTTTTCTCGCGCGGCGCGGTCATTGCCGCACTGCTGACCGCGACGGCTCCGGCCGTCGCCGCCATCGCCCCGATCCAGGCGCGCCTGGCCGCACCGGACGGCGGCATCTTCGTCGTCGCCCATCGCGGCTGCCACAACCCCGCGCCCGCGCACGGCTTCGCTGGGCATGCGCCGGAGAACTCGCTGCTGGGCCTGGAGCGCTGCGTGACGCTGGGCGTGGACATGCTCGAAACCGACATCCGCCGCGCCGGCGACGGCACCCTGGTGATGTTCCACGACGCCACCGTCGACCGCACCACCGACGGCACCGGCAAGGTCGCCGAACTCACCTGGCCGCAACTGGCGCGGCTGCGCCTGCGCGACGACGAGGGCGGTCCCGACGCGGCGCTTACCGACCAGCATCCAGTGACCCTGGCGCAGATGTTGGCCGCGGCCAAGGGCCGGATCATGCTCAACCTGGACGTCAAAGCGCCGATCTACGCCGAGGTGGTCGATGCGGTGCGCCGCGCCGGCATGGAGCGGCAGGTGGTGGTCAAGACCGAGGTCGGCGTCGCCAGCCAGGACCTGGCGTCGATGCCGCCGTTCGACCAGGTCAACTTCACCCCGGTGCTGCTGAATCCGCCGGGCACCGACGACCTGGTGCAGACCGTGCGCACCCAGACGGAAGGCAAGGTGCGGCCGGTGGCGATCGAACTGCCGCGGATGCGCCTGGCCCAGTTGCCGGCGGTGGCGGCCCTGGCCAAGCAGCGGCACGTGCGGCTGCTGGTCAACACGCTGTGGGACGGCTTCGTCGCCGACGTCGGCGGCGATGCCGATGCGGTGCGCGATCCGGAAGCGGTGTGGGGGCGGCTGTATCGCGCCGGCATCGGCGCCTTCCAGACCGACGAACCGGAAGCGCTGCTGCGCTATCGCGCGTCGCTGGAAAAGCCCTGACCCGCACCTGCTCGCGCCACTGTCCGTAATCGGTCGGTGCACGACCGCTTGCGGACGCGGCGACCGCGCGTGTCGCGGTCGTAGTGCAAACGATTCAATGGGTTAGTGCGGTTCGCCGATTGGCACGCAGCCTGCTGCACAGCAGGCATGGATATCGCGAAATCACCGAACCGTTCGTTCTGGCGCCACCGCCGCCGCTGGCTGGTGGTGGCCGCTGCCGTTGCGGTATTGCTTGGCGTGGCACTGCTCGGCAGCGGCCGCGCGGCGCCGCGCGTGGCGCGCAGCGAGTTGTGGATCGATGCGGCCACGCGCGGCGAGATGCGCCGCGAGGTCCGCGCCAGTGGCGTGCTGGTGCCGCGGCAGATCCGCTGGATCACCGCCGGGGCCCCGGCCACCGTGCAACAGCAACGGGTCGAGGCCGGCGCGCGCGTGCAGGCCGACACACCCATCCTGCAACTGGTCAATCCGGAACTGGACGCCGGCCTGGATCGCGCGCGCGCCGCGTTGGCTGGCGCAGACGCCGACCTGGCCGCACTGCACGCCGCACTGGCGTCGCAATTGCTGGACCAGCAGGCGCTGCAGGCGCAGGCCGAGTCCGAACTGCAGATCGCGCAGATCAAGGCCAAGGCCTACCGGCGCGGCCACGATGGCGGGGCGATCTCGGACATCGACCTGACCCAGAGCCAGATCGTCGAGGCGCAGCAGCGCGGCCGCGCCGACATCGAGACCAAGCGCGTGGCCGCGTTCCGGCAGAACATGGCCGCGCAGTTGCGCGCGGCACAGGCGCGGCGCGCGCAGGCCGCCAGCACCCTGGCCATCGCCGCGCAACAAGCCGACGCGCTGCAGGTGCGCGCCGGCAGCGACGGCATCCTGCAGCAGGTGGACGTGGAGCCCGGCCAGCGTGTCGAGGCCGGCGCCAAGTTGGCGCGGGTCGCGCGCCCGGACGACCTGCTGGCGCGGCTGCAGGTGCCCGAGGTCCTGGCCAAGGACGTGATCGAAGGCCTGCCGGTCGCGGTGGACACGCACAACGGCGTCGTCAGCGGGCAGGTGGCGCGGATCGATCCAGCGGTGCGCAGCGGCAGCGTGGTGGTCGACGTGCGGCTGACGCCGCCGCTGCCGTCCGGCGTGCGCCCGGACCTGTCGGTGGACGGGCGCATCGTGCTCGGCACGCTGCGCGACGTGGTCAGCATCCCGCGCCCGGCGCTGGCCGTGCCCAACGCCGCCGGTAGCCTGTTCGTGCTGCGCGACGGCGGCCAGACCGCGCAGCGCATTCGCGTGCGTTTCGGCGCCGCTTCCAGCGACCGCATCCAAGTCCGTGCCGGCCTGCGCGCCGGCGACCGCGTCGTGCTGTCCGACACCAGCCAATGGAATGCCGACGCCACCTTGCGCTTACGCTAGCCAGACCAGGAGAGACCCCGCATGACCGCAATTCCCGCACCATCCGCCGCGCCGTTGATCCACCTGGACGGGCTCGGCAAGGTGTTCCACACCGAGGAAGTGGAGACGCACGCCCTGGCCGAGATCGCGCTGGAGGTGGCGCCCGGCGATTTCGTCGCCATCACCGGACCGTCCGGCTGCGGCAAGTCGACCCTGCTGTCGATCCTGGGCTTGCTCGATGCGCCCAGTGGCGGCACCTACCGGCTCAACGGCCGCAACGTCGCCGAACTGGACACGGTCGGCCGCGCGCGCATCCGCAATGCCGAGATCGGCTTCATCTTCCAGGCCTTCAACCTGATCGCCGACCTCACCGTGGAAGAGAACGTGGCGCTGCCGCTGACCTACCGCTCCGGCGCCCAGCGCAGCCAGATCCGCCAGCGCGTGCGCGAGGTGCTGGAACTGGTCGGCATGCACCATCGCCACAAGCACTATCCGGGGCAGTTGTCCGGCGGTCAGCAGCAGCGCGTGGCGGTGGCGCGCGCGCTGGCGGGCAACCCGGCGATCCTGCTTGCCGACGAGCCCACCGGCAATCTGGACAGCCGCAACGGCGAGGCGGTGATGCAGTTGCTGGAACAACTGCACGACAACGGCACCACCTTGTGCATGGTCACCCATGACCCGGCGTTCGCGCGGCGCGCGCAGCGCATCGTGCACATGCTCGACGGCCGCATCGTCGACGAGGACACCTTCGAGCGGCTGCGCCACGAGCAGGATGTGGCGTTGCCGGTGCGCGCCGCGGAGCAGGCGCGATGAGCGCCGCCCTGCATTGGGCGGAGATGCGGCAATCCTGGCGCGCGCTGGCGCGCAAACCCGGCTATCTGCTGCTGGCGGTGTTGACCCTGGCGCTGGGCGTGGCCACCACCACGACAGTGTTCGCGCTGCTCGACCAGGCCTTGCTCAAGCCATTGCCGTTCCCGCAGCCGGAGCGGCTGGTCACGCTCGGCCTATCCAGCGATCCCGGCCGCAATGTCGCCGCGCCCGGCTACTACCCGGTGTTGCGGCGCATGTCGAGCCTGCAGTCGATCGGCATCCTGCGCACGTTCCCGGTGCCGGCCAACATCGCCCGCGGCGATGCCAGCGAGGTGGTCGCATCGATCAGTGCCGATGCCGGCGTCCTGTGCACGCTCGGCCTGCCGATGGCGGCGGGGCGCAACTTCAGCGACGAGGAAAGCCGGCCCGGCGGGCCGCAGGCGGTGATCCTCAGCCATCGCTTCTGGCAGCGCTACTTCGGCGGCGATCCGGCGGCGGTGGGGCGCATGCTGCAGGTCGAAGGCAAGCCGGTGCAGATCGTCGGCGTGCTGCCGGCGGACTTTCCCTGGGCCGACCCCTTCGACCTGATCCGCAACATGCAGCCGGACCTGGCCGAGACCAACCTGTCCACCAACGAGATCGTGGTGGCGCGGTTGCGCCCCGGAGTCAGCGTGGCCGCGGCCTCCGCGCAGACCGCGGCCACGCTCAAGGCCTTTTTGCGCAACAGCCCGCACATGGACGCATCGTGGTGGGGCTCGTTGCAGCGGCGGCCGCCCAATGCGCTGCCGTTGCAGGACAGCCTGTACGCCGCCAATAGCGGCAATACGCTGTGGCTGTTCTTCGCCGCGGCCGCCTGCGTGCTGTTGATCGCCGCGATCAACCTGACCAGCCTGATGCTGCTGCGCGCGCTCGGACGCAGCCACGACAGCGCGGTGCGTGCCGCACTGGGCGCATCGTGGCTGCGGCTGAGCCTGCCGGCGCTGGCCGAAGGCGTGCTGATCGGCGTACTCGGCAGCCTGGCCGGGCTGGCGCTGGCCTGGCTTGGGCTGCGCCTGCTCGGCGACTGGGTACCGCTGATGTGGATGCGCGGCGAAGCGGCGCACCTGACCGGCGCCAGCGCGCTGTTCGCGCTGCTCGCCGGCGGTGCCACCGCGCTGCTGGCCGCCGTGTTGGGCATCGTGCGCGGCCGCCGCCGCAACCTGGTCGCCGAACTGGCTGGCGGTGGGCGTGGCGGCTGGAGTCTGCAGGCCGGTCGCCTCGGTCGCGTCCTGGTGATCGCACAGGTGGCCATCGCCGTGGTGCTGCTGATCGGCGCTGCCTTGTTCACCCGCACCTTGCAGAAACTGGCGGAGGTGCCGATGGGTTTCGAGAGCCGGTCGGCGGTGGTGTTCTCCCTGGCGCCGGTGAAGGAGCGCTACGTCACCGCGGCCGATGCGGTGGAGCAGACACGGCGCATCGTCGCGCGGCTGCAGCAGGTGCCTGGCATCGACCGCGTGGGAGTGTCGACCAATCCGCCGACGGCAACGCGGCTGAGCTGGAGCGTGGAGATCAACGGTGCGCCCTCCGTCGATGCCCAGTATCGGCTGGCCACGCCGCAATTCCTCGACGTGTTCCGCATCCCCTTGCTGGCCGGGCGCGGGATCGCCGACAGCGACGTGGCTGGGGCCGAGCGGGTCTGCGTGGTGAGCGCCAGCTTCGCCGCGCGCTACCTGCACGGGCAGGCGCTGGGCAAGAGCATCACCGTGCCCGACGACGGCGGCAACCAGCGCCTGGCGATGCGCGTGGTCGGCGTGGTCGGCGACGTGCGTCATACCAGCCCGGCCGAGCCGCCGGAGCCGACGGTGTACCAGCCGCTGGCGCAGATGAGCGAGCCGATGTGGCAGATCATCCGCGGTTTCGGCGCGCTGACCTATGCGGTGCATCTGCGCGCCGGCGCGCTGGGCGCCGACGAGCGCGCGCTGCGTGCGGCGATCGACGAAGTGGTGCCGCAGCAGCCGATCGCCGACCTGCAGCCGATGCAGGCGCTGGTCGCCACCACCACCAGCGAGCAGAAGCTCAACCTGCTGCTGGTCGGCCTGTTCGCCGCCCTGGCATTGCTGCTGGCCGCGGTCGGCCTGTATGCGGTGATGGCGGTGGCGGTGGCCGCGCGGCAACACGAGTTCGGCGTGCGCGCCGCGCTCGGCGCGCCGCCGGCACGGCTGCGGCGGCAGGTGCTGGGCGAGGCCGGCATGCAGATCGGAGTGGGGCTGCTGCTGGGCCTGGGCGTGGCGATGGCGGTGTCGCGGCTGCTGCAGCGCTTCCTGTTCGAGGTGCGTGTGGCCGACCCGTTGGCGATCGGCGCGGTGCTGCTGGTGCTGGCCGCGGCCGGCCTGCTCGCCGCACTGGCGCCGGCGCAGCGGGCGGCGCGGGTGCCGCCGATGCAGGCCTTGCGCGCCGAATGATCCGCTTCGCCTCTCGATGCGGGTACGCCACGGCGGCGGCCGTGGCGCCTGCCCACCGCGCCCGGCCGCTAGACTCTGTGCCATGAACGACGCCCGCACATCGCCCTTGCCGCGCATCCTCGTCGTCGACGACCAGGCCGACGTGCGCGAAGCCCTGCGCATGCTGCTCAAGAGCGCCGGCTACGGCATGGTCGGCGCCGAATCGCCGGAACTGGCGCTGGCCTGCCTGCGTGGCGACGAATTCGCCGCGGTGCTGGTGGACATGAACTACGCCCGCGACACCACTTCCGGCGCCGAAGGCCTTGCCTTGATCGCGCAGATCGCCGCGCAATGGCCGGGGCTGCCGGTGATCGCGATGACCGCCTGGGCCAGCATCGAAGTGGCGGTGGCGGCGATGCGCGAGGGCGCTGTCGATTTCATCGAGAAGCCCTGGCAGAACGCACGGGTGCTGGCGGTGCTGGACAGCCGCATCGCACTGGATCGTAGCCGGCGCACCGCGCAGCGGCTCGGCGAGGCGCAGGCGTTGTTGCTGCAGGAGGGCGCGGCCGATTTCGTCGCCGAATCGGCACCGATGCAGCGGCTGGTCGGGGACCTGCTGCGCATCGCTGGCAGCGGCGCCAACGTGCTGCTGCTGGGCGAGAACGGCACCGGCAAGAGCCTGCTGGCGCAGTTGCTGCACCAGTGGTCGCCGCGTCGCACGCAGGCCTTCGTCAAGGTCAACGTCGGCGGGCTGGCGCCGACCCTGTTCGAGGCCGAACTGTTCGGTCATGTGCGCGGCGCCTACACCGACGCGCGCCAGGACCGTGCCGGCCGCTTCGAACTGGCCGATGGCGGCACCCTGTTCCTGGACGAGATCGGCAACCTGCCGCTGCAGCAGCAACCCAAGCTGCTGCGCGCGATCGAGGATGGCGAGTTCGAGCGGCTGGGCTCCTCCCGCACGCAGCGGGTCGACGTGCGCATCGTCGCGGCGACCAATGCCGACCTGGAGGCGGAAGTGGCGGCCGGCCGCTTCCGCCAGGATCTGCTGTACCGGCTCAACACCTTCCAGGTGCGGGTGCCACCGCTGCGCGAACGCGGCGCCGACATCCTGCCGCTGGCGCGGCATTACCTGGCCGCCGCCTGCACGCGGTATCGGCGGCCGCTGCCGACGCTGGCGCGCGACGCCGAGCGCGCGCTGCTGGGCTACGCCTGGCCCGGCAACGTGCGCGAGCTGGCGCACGCGATGGAGCGCGCGGCGCTGCTGGCCGACGGCAGCATCCTGGGCAGCGACGATTTGCGCCTGCAGCCGGCGACGAGCGTCGCGCCCGCGCTATCGACACAGCTGACCCTGGAAGAAGCCGAGGCGCTGCTGCTGAAACAGGCGCTGGCGCAGCAGCAGGGCAACCTGCAGCGCACCGCCGACCAACTCGGCATCACCCGGCAGAGCCTGTACCGGCGCCTGGGCAAGCACGGCCTGCGCAGCGATGACGGCGGCTGAGCGGCAGCGTTGGCGGCCGCTGTGGCTGGCGGCGCCGGCCTTGCTGGCCTTGGTGCTGGTGCTCGTGGCCGGCGCGCCGCGGCTGCCCGAGGCGGTGGTGCTGCTGCTGTGCGTGCTGTTGCTGACCGCGGCGCTATGGCGCCGGCAGCAGCGCGATGCCGGGCAGCGCCTGCGTACCCTCGGCGGCTTGCTGGACGCGCTGCGCGAGGGCGACTACAGCGTGCGTGCGGCGCAGGACGCGCACGATGCCGACGGCCTGCTGGCGCGATTCAATGCATTGGCGCAACGCCTGCAGGACGAACAGCGCGATTCGCACGAAAGCCTGCAACTGCTGAGCAAGACCCTGGCGGCACTGGACGGGGCGGTGTTCGCCTTCGAACAGGATCAGCGCTTGCGCCTGCTCAACCCGGCCGGCGAGCGTTTGCTGGGTGTCGCCGCCCAGCAGGCGATCGGGCAATCCGCGCAGGCGCTGGGACTGGCCGGCCTGTTCGACGTGCCGTCGGGCAGCATCCAGGCGCATGCGTTTCCTCGGCAGCAGGGGCGCTGGCAGATCGGCCACGCCGCCTTGCGCAGTCGCAGCCAGGCCGGGCGCCTGTTGCTGGTGCAGCCGATGGAGCGCGCGCTGCGCGAGGAGGAGGCGCAAGCCTTCCGCCGCCTGCTGCGCGTGCTCAGCCACGAGATCAACAATTCGCTGGCGCCGATCGCCTCGATCGCCGACACCCTCGCGCGGCTGCTGGCGGCCGCGCCGCAGGCGCTCGACGCCGAATTGCAGGCCGATCTGCACAACGGCCTGGGTGTGATCGAACAGCGCAGCGCCGCCCTGCAGCGTTTCCTGGGCGGCTACGCCCGGCTGGCCAGGCTGCCCGCGCCGGTCCCGGCGCCGGTGGCGCTGGCGCCGCTGTGCGCGCGCGTGCAGCGACTGCTGGACGACGCCCGGGTGCAGCTCGCGATCGCACCGGCGCTGCACGCGCGCGCCGATGCCGACCAGCTCGAGCAGGTGCTGATCAACCTGCTGCGCAACGCGCTGGAAGCCGGCGGCAGCGCGCCGGTGACGCTGCGCGCGCGCGGCGACGGCGCCAGTGTGCTGATCGAGGTGCTCGACGGCGGCGCCGGCTTGCCGCCCAGCGACAACCTGTTCGTGCCGTTCTTTACCACCAAGCCCGGTGGCTCGGGGATCGGCCTGGTGCTGTCGCGGCAGATCGTGGAGGCGCAGGGCGGCAGCCTGAGCCTGGAGGCGCGCACGGATGCGCCCGGCAGCGTGGCGACGCTGCGGCTGCCACTGGCGTAGGGTGGGGCGGCGTTCGGCGGGATCTAGCCTGTGCACTACGTGCTGGCATTGAGCGTCTCCAGGAGCCTCAATGCCGTTGTAGGAGCGGCGCGTCCAATCGCGTCGCGGCAACCGCGAACTGTTGGCGGTGTTCCGAGCCGCGCATCGCCGACGACGTCGCACGCGCAGGAGCATTCCCACTCCCGCGTCGCCGCCGCAACAGGCAAAATGGCCGCTTCCATCGGGAGCACGCATGCCACTGGACGACACCGCCGCTCCGCACGCCGCGCGGCGCCCCTGGCGCTGGATGCGCCTGCTGCCGTGGCTGCGCTGGGGAACGGTGGCGCTGCTGTCGACCTTGCTGTTGCTGGATCTCGCGTTCCCGCTGCCGCTGCCGAAGTCGCGCGACACCTCGACCCTGGCGGTGGCGGCCGACGGCACCCCGCTGCGCGCCTTCGCCGATGGCAATGGCGTCTGGCGCTATCCGGCCACGCCGGACAGCGTCTCGCCGCTGTACCTGCAGGCGCTGCTGAACTACGAAGACCGCTGGTTCTGGGTCCACCCCGGGATCAATCCCTGGGCGCTGCTGCGTGCGGCCAAGCAGTGGCTGTTCTCGCGCCACATCGTCTCCGGCGGCTCCACCCTGACCATGCAGGTGGCGCGCATCCTGATGCCGCCGGAGGTCAGCACGCGCACGCCCTGGGGCAAGGCGCAGCAGGCGCTGCGCGCGCTGCAGTTGGAAGCGCACCTGAGCAAGCGGCAGATCCTGCAGCTGTACCTGGAGCGCGCGCCCTACGGTGGCACGATCGAAGGCGTGGACGCGGCGAGCTGGGCCTACCTGGGCAAACCGGCCGCGCGCCTGTCGCAGGCCGAGGCAGCGCTGTTGGCGGTGCTGCCGCAGGCGCCGAGCCGGCTGCGTCCGGACCGGCATCCGGAAGCGGCGCGCGTGGCGCGCGACAAGGTGCTCGAACGCATGGTCGCGCTGCGCGTGTGGCCGCGCGCGCAGGTCGACGATGCGCGCATCGAACCGGTGGTGGCGCGCTCGCTGCAGACGCCGCTGCACGCCGCGCTGCTGGCCGAACGCCTGCGCCAGCAACACCCGCACGCCGCGCACATCGTCTCCACCCTCGACGCCGACCTGCAGCGCACCCTCGAAGACCGGGTCAGCGCCTACTTCTCGCAACTGCCCGAGCGCACCTCCGCCGCCTTGCTGGTGGTGGACAACCAAGACCTGCAGGCGCGCGCCTACATCGGCTCGGTGCAGTTCGGCGATCGCCGCCGGCTCGGCGACGTGGACATGGTGCAGGCGTGGCGCTCGCCCGGCTCCACGCTCAAACCGTTCCTGTACGGCATGGCCCTGGACGACGGCCTGATCCACTCCGAAAGCCTGCTGGTCGACGCGCCGCAGAGTTTCGGCGACTACCGCCCGGGCAATTTCGACGAAGCCTTCAACGGCCCGATCGGCGCCGCCAGCGCCCTGCGCCTGTCGCTGAATGTGCCGGCGGTGGACCTGCTCGACCGGGTCGGGCCGGCGCGCTTCGCCGCACGGTTGAGCAACGCCGGCATCGGCCTGAAGTTCCCACGCGGCAGCACGCCCAACCTGGCGCTGATCCTCGGCGGCACCGGTGCGAAACTGGAGGAACTGGTCGGCGCCTTCGCCGCGCTCAACCGCGACGGCATCGCCGGCCACGTGCGTTACAGCGCGTCTGACAAGCGCATCGAGCGGCGGCTGATGTCGCCCGGCGCGGCCTGGATCGTACGCGAGATGCTTGAGGCCAATCCGCGTCCCGGCTACGGCATCGGCACCTTCGACGTCGGCACGCGCCCGCGCGTAGCCTGGAAGACCGGCACCAGCTACGGCTACCGCGACGCCTGGGCGATCGGCAGTACCCGCCGCTACACCGTCGGCGTGTGGGTCGGCCGCCCGGACGGTACGCCGCTGCCCGGCCAGTACGGCGCGGTGACCGCCTTGCCGCTGATGTTCGAGACCATCGACAGCCTGCCACGCCTGCGCGGCGACAACGCAGCGCGGCCGATGCCCGCCAACGTGCAGCAGGTGGACGTGTGCTGGCCGCTGGGCGTCGCCGCCGAGCAGACGCCGCCGGCGCTGTGCCAGCGCCGTTTCTCCGCCTATGCGCTGGACGGCGCGGTGCCGCCGACCTTCGCCGAGCGCGACGCACGGCTGTGGAGCGCCGGCCGCGAGACCGTGCAGGTGGACGCGCACAGCGGCCTGCGCCTGTCGCCGGACTGCGCGCAGCCGCACGAGACGGTCACCCGCGACCTGGCGCACTGGCCGGCGCTGCTGACGCCGTGGCTGCACGCCAGCGAGCGCCAGGCCGGGCAACTGCCGGCGCTGGCGCCGGACTGCCGCGACGACGGCCGCGGCCGCAGCGACGTGCTGCGCATCGAAGGCCTCAACGACCGCGCCACCCTGGCGCGCGCGCCGGGCAGCACCAGCGTGCGCCTGCAGGTCCGCGCGCTGGGCACGAGCATGCCGGTGGACTGGCTGCTGGATGGCCGCTGGATCGCCCGCACCGAGGGCGCACGCACCTTCCAGCGCGACTTCGCCGACGCCGGCGACCACACCCTGACCGCGCTGGCCAGCAACGGCGCCTGGACCCAGGTACGGTTCCGCGTGTTGCGCTGAGCAGCGGTGGCGCGCGCGCCCTCGTAGAAGCCAACTGTCAAGCAACCACGACGACCAGAGTAGGCTGACGATCTAACCTCGAAAGCAGTCGGGACTGAAATCCCTCCCACAACCACTTCCGGACACCGATAACCGAGAGTCCCTGTGGGGGCGGTCGCTTGGCTTTGGCTTTGGCTGCTGCTGTCGCTCTTGCTTTTGACTTGCCGGGTTCCCTTCCGAAGCGGCGGCCATCGCGGGGAAGAACCCGAAGGGCGGCGCACATGGATGTGCGCCGTCCGCGGCAGGGCAGGGCTCGCCGGAAAAGGCGAAGCACTGCTTCGCCCCGGCGGGCGGGCTGGCGCCGTGAGGCGACTGCCCCGGACTTGGCTGCGAAGCAGCCAAGTCCCTTCCGCGGATCCCCGCGATGGACGCGGACCCGGAGCGCGTTAGCGCGGAGGGCGCGAGGCAGGGCGCGCTTTCTTTTGGTTACCTTTTCTTTGCGCGAGCAAAGAAGCGCTTCTCAGCAGCCGCAGGCTGATCAAAGTAACTCGCCGCAAGGCGAACGCCTTTGCTGTCGCTTCGACTTTTGCGCGTCAGACAAGAAGGACCGTAGGAGAGGCTTCAGCCGCGACAGGCAGTTGCGATAACGCCTGTCGCGGCTGAAGCCGCTCCTACGAGAGAGCATAAAGCCTGAGCCGGCTACTTGCCGATCCAGCCTTCCAGCATGTCCGAGAACTCGTCGGCGTGCTCTTCTTCCTGGGCCAGGATCTCTTCCAGGATGCGCTTGGTGGTGGTGTCCTTGTCGCCGACGAAGTTGATCATCTCGCGGTAGCTGTCGATGGCGATGCGCTCGGCGATCAGGTTTTCCTTGACCATGTCGCGCAGGTCCTCGCCTTCCTTGTACTCGGCGTGCGAGCGCGCGGTCAGCGTGTCCGGATTGAGGTCCGGCTCGCCGCCCAGCTGCACGATGCGCTCGGCGAGCTTGTGCGCGTGCGCCTGTTCCTGCTGCGCGTGCTCCAGGAACTCGGACTTGACCGCGTCGGCGAGCATGCCGGCGGCCATGAAGTAGTGGCGGTAGTAGCGCAGCACGCACACGTACTCGGTGGCGAGCGCGTCGTTGAGCATCTTGATCACCGCCTCGCGGTCGGCGCTGTAGCTCTTGGTGATCGCGCCGTCCTCGATGCTCTGGCGGGCGTTGGCGCGCAGGGTGGCGGTGTCGGTGAGGCCGGCGGTGTGCTGCAGCGGCTTGGCGTCGGTGTTCGGGGTGGCTGGCTTGTTGGACATGGCTGGCCGTTTCCTGTGGTGGGTGAGGGGATCAGTCGGGAAGATGCTGCAGCACGTAGTCGGCGGCGGAGACCTTGAATTCGCCCGGCGCCTCGACGAACAACGCACGTACCACGCCGTCGTCGGCGTATAGCGCGAAGCGGCGCGCCCGCACGCCCATGCCGTAGCTGCTGGCGTCGAGTTCCAGACCCAGTGCCTTGGCGAAGTCGCCATTGCCGTCGGACAGCATCTGCAGGCCGTCCGGCACCAGCTGGCTCTTGCCCCAGGCCTGCATCACGAACGGGTCGTTGACTGCCATGCAGTACACCTCGATGCCGCGCTTGCGGAACTCCTCGAAGTGCTCCACATAGCCGGGCAGGTGCTTCTCCGAACAGGTCGGGGTGAAGGCGCCGGGCACTGCGAACAAGAGCACGCGGCGGCCGTCGAACAGGGTGCGCGTGTCCACGGCTTCCACGCCGTCGCGGATGTGCTGCAGCACCACTTCGGGAATACGTTCGCCGATCTGGATGGGCATGTCGGGCTCCTTGGATGAACCGAGTCTAGAAACGGAAATGGGAAGGTGGCGTCAACGCCTTGAAAAGCGCGGCGGCAGGCCTATCTGACGGGCATGGACGGCGGGCCGGTCCCGCCGCCGCGAACCGTCCCCTCCGGGGTGTACCTCATTCACGTTTCAGGAGACCACGATGAGCATCGTCCGTTATCGCCAGTGGCCGGCCCAGGCCGCATTCCAGAACGAGATCAAGCAGGTGTTCGACCGCTTCTTCGACCCCAACGGCGGCACCGACGAATCGGCCGTCGTCACCGCGCAGTGGGTGCCGCGCGTGGACATCAAGGAGGAGCCGGAGCGCTTCGTGTTGTACGCCGACCTGCCGGGCATCGATCCGTCGGAGATCGAGGTGTCGATGGACAAGGGCATCCTCTCGATCAAGGGCGAGCGCAAGAGCGAATCGGCCGCCGATACCGAGCGCTTCTCGCGCATCGAGCGCCGCTACGGCAGCTTCCATCGCCGCTTCGCGCTGCCCGACAGCGCCGACCCGGACGGCATTTCCGCCACCGGCTACCATGGCGTGCTGGAAGTGCGCATCCCCAAGCGACCGGCGAGCACGCCGCGCCGCATCCAGGTCGATACCGGGGCCACGATCGTGCAGTAAGCGCCCGCTCGCAGCGGCGTCGCCATCGCGACGCCGCGCCTTCGCGGCCGGCCGTAGAATGGCCGGGCGATGGCGCAATGCATGCAACCGGCCCGTTGCCGCAAGGCGGCGGGCCGACTCTTTTTGAGGTGATGGATGGAATTCAAGGATTACTACGCGACCCTGGGCGTGGAACCCAGCGCCGGCGATGCCGAGATCAAGACCGCGTACCGGCGGCTGGCGCGCAAGTACCATCCCGACGTCAGCAAGGAGCCTGGGGCCGAAGAGAAGTTCAAGGCGATCAACGAGGCCTACGAGGCCTTGCGCGACCCGCCCAAGCGCGCCGCCTACGACCAGTTGCGCGCGCAGGGTTACCGCCCGGGCGAGGAGTTCCACGCGCCGCCCAACTACGGCGGTGCGCAGGGCTTCGACTTCGAGGAAGTGTTCGGCAACGGTGGCGCCGGTGGCGGCTTCAGCGATTTCTTCGAGAGCCTGTTCGCCCGCCAGCAGCGCGCCCGCCAGGGCGGCGCCGGCCCCGGTCCGGGACCCGGTGCACCGCGCGGCGATACCCGCGCCAAGCTGGCGGTGCCGCTGGAGGCGGTGTACGCCGGCGACAGCGTGCGCATCACCATCAACGGCAAACAGTTGGACGTGCGCGTGCCCAAGGGCGTGCGCCCCGGCCAGGTGATCCGGCTGAGCGGGCAGGGCAACGGCGGCAGCAACCTGCTGCTGGAGATCGAGTACGCCGCGCATCCGCAGTTCGAGGTGGACGGCCGCAACATCCTCTACACCCTGCAGGTGACGCCGTGGCAGGCAGCGCTGGGCACCAGCATCAGCGTGCCGACCCTGGGCGGGGCGGTGGAACTGAAGATCCCGCCGGAGTCCGACGCCGGCCGCAAGCTGCGCCTGCGCGGCCGCGGCCTGCCCGGCACCCCGCCGGGCGACCAGATCGTCGAACTGGAAGTACTGGCGCCGGCGCCGGAAACCGAAGCCCAGCGCAAGGCGTATCGCGGGTTGGCCAAGGCCTTTGGCGAGGCCGTGTGAGTGGTGCCGGGATTGGGGAGTCGGGAGTGGGGATTCGCAAAAGCGGGCTCCCCTCGCTCTGTGGCGTCGTAGGAGTGGCTTCAGCCGCGATGCGGTCCCGATAAACCGGCCATCGCGGCTTGCGCGAGGCGGCCCTGCACACGTATCTGCGCAATGCGGCGCGGCGCCAGCGAAACCGCATGGCCTGCGTAGGAGCGGCTTCAGCCGCGACAGGCGTTACTGGTAGCGCCTGTCGCGGCTGAAGCCGCTCCTACAAGGGGCGCCGATTGCAATGCGGCCTTACGCTGCGCGCTCAAACGCCGCCCGGAACCCGCCCTTACGAATCCCCAATCCCCAATCCCGATTCCCGGCTTCTACGGCGCATCCTCGCCGCTGAACACGCGCTCGATCACCTCGTACAGCTCGTCCTCGGAGAACGGCTTGGTGATGTAGGCGCGGGCACCCTGGCGCATGCCCCACATGCGGTCGGTGTCCTGGTCCTTGGTGGTGACCAGGATCACCGGGATGTTCTGCGTGGTCGGCTCGCGGCGCAGGGTGCGGGTGGCCTGGAAACCGTTGAGGTTGGGCATCACCACGTCCATCAGCACCAGGTCCGGCAAGGCCGCCTTGGCCGCTTCCACGCCGGCGGCGCCGTCGGTGGCGGTGATCGTTTCGTGCCCCAGTTTTTCCACGATGCGCTGGATGCCCAGCAACTGCGACGGCGAATCGTCGACGATCAGAATGCGTGCCATGTGCTTCCCCCTAGGAAGCTCGGAGTGTAGTGGCAGCGGCGCGAGGGCGGAAAGCGTTGCGTGTCACAAAGCGTCGGCGTGGCTACGCGCCCGGATCCAGTCGCACCACGGTGCGCCCGAACGACTGCCCGGCCAGCATTGTCGCGAACACCTCCGGCAGGCCGGCGAGGTCGACTTCGCGGGTGCAAATCGTGTCCAGATGGCGCGGCTTCCAGTCGCTGCCCAGGTGCTGCCAGATGCGGTCGCGCAGGTCGCGGGCGGTGCCGGCCGAGCCGATGCCCAGCAGCGACACCCCGCGCAGGATGAAGGGCATCACCGTCATGTCCAGCTCCGCGGTTGCGGCCAGGCCGGCACTGGCGACGCTGCCGTACGGTGCCGTCTGCGCCAGCAGGCTGGTCAGCATCGCCCCGCCCACGTTGTCCAGGCCGCCGCCGAAGCGCACCGACTCCAGCGGCCGCTTGGTCTGCAAGGCTTCGCGACCGAGCACCTGGGTGGCGCCCCAGGCCTTGAGCTGCTCGGCGCGGTCGGCCTTGCCGCTGACCGCATGCACCTCGAAGCCGGCGCGGCTGAAGATGTCGATCGCCAGCGAGCCGACCCCGCCGGTGGCGCCGGTCACGCACAGTGGACCGTGCGCCGGAGTCTGGCGGTTGTCGAGCAGGCGCAGCAACGCCAGCGCCGCGGTGAAACCGGCGGTGCCCAGCACCATGCTCTCGCGCAGGCTCAGCCCGGCCGGCAGCGACACCACCCACTTGGACTCCAGGCGCACGTACTCGCTGTAGCCGCCGTCGCGGGTCTCGCTGAGGCCGCAGCCGGTGACCAGCACCGTATCGCCTTCCTTGAACGCCGGGTCGCTGGAGGCGACCACGTGCCCGGCCACGTCGATGCCGCCGACCAGCGGGAAGCGGCGCAGGATCTTGCCCTGGCCGGTCCCGGCCAGCGCGTCCTTGAAGTTCACCGACGACCAGGCCGCCCGGATCACCACCTCGCCGTCGTTGAGCTGGTCCAGGGACAGCGGGACGAGGCCGGCGTGGTAGCCGCTCGCGTCCTGGTGGATGCGGAAGGCGGAGAACTGGGCGGGAACGGACATGGAACACCTTGGTCGGCACGCAGGAATGCACCAAGATACCCTTTCGAAACGGCGGGTCTGCCCCATCTAGTAGAATCGGCGACTCATTATCCGGTGACCGGCGCGTGACCGACGCGTCGCCACCTTCCTTCTTGGAGCATGCATGGCCTGGAATACACCTGGCGGCAAGGGCGGAGACGGCCCCGACAATCACGGGCGCGGTCCCTGGGCGCCTCGTGGCGGCAATGGGGGAGGAAAATGGGGCGGGTTGCCCGGTCCGTTGAAGGACCTGTTCGGCGACGGCGGTGGCATCGGCCGCTGGATCCTGGGCGCGGTGGTGCTGGTGCTGCTGTTCAGCAGCTTCCAGTTGATCGGCGAGCAGCAGCGCGGCGTGGTGCTGCGCTTCGGCCAGTTCTCGCGGATCCTGCAGCCGGGCCCGAACTTCAAGCTGCCGTGGCCGATCGAGACCGTGCGCAAGGTCGATGCCACCCGCATCAAGACCTTCGACAGCCAGTTGCCGGTGCTGACCGGCGACGAGAACATCGTCAACGTTTCGCTCAACGTGCAGTACCGGGTCGAAGACCCGCGCACCTACGTGTTCGGCGCGCGCAACGCCGACCTGGTGCTGGAGCAGGCCGCGCAGAGCGCAGTGCGCGAACAGATCGGCCGTTCCGATCTCAACACGGTGCTCAACAACCGCGGACCGATGGCGGTGGCCGCGCGCGAGCGCCTGCAGGCCGCGCTGAAGGCCTATCACACCGGTCTGATCGTGACCGGCCTGACCCTGCCCGACGCGCGTCCGCCGGAAGAAGTGAAGTCGGCCTTCGACGAGGTCAATGGCGCCCAACAGGTCAAGGAGCGGCTGATCAACGAGGCCCAGGCCTACGCCGCCAAGGTGGTGCCGGAGGCGCGTGGCCAGGCGGCACGCACCCGCACCGTCGCCGAAGGCTACAAGGAAGCGGCGATCGCCCGTGCGCAGGGCGACGCCGAGCGCTTCACCCTGCTGCAGCAGCAGTACCAGAACGCGCCGGAGGTCACCCGCAAGCGGCTGTGGCTGGAGACGATCCAGCAGGTGCTGGCGCAGAATCGCAAGGTCATCGGCGGCGACGGCCGCCAGCTGATCTACGTGCCGATGCCGGCCGAGGGCAAGGCGCCCGCCACGTCGACCCCGCCGACCTCGCCGACCACCGGCGGATCGCTGCCGACGGTGCCGACGCTGCCGCAGGAGGTGCTGATGCCGTCCTTGAACAGCAGTTCGGCCGAGAGTGTCCGCAACCCGGAGCGCACGCCGCGCCCGACCGGCCGTGAGGAGATCCAGCGATGAAACTGTCATTGTGGGCGGGCATTGCCGTCGTCGCGCTGTTCGCGCTGCTCAGCTCGGTATTCGTGGTGCCCGAGGACAAGGCGGCGATGGTGTTGAACCTGGGCCGCGTGGTGCGTGCCGACCTCAAGCCGGGCCTGCACTTCAAGGTGCCGCTGGTGGAATCGGTGCGCATGTTCGACCGCCGCTTCCAGGTGATCGACACCACCCCGGCGCGCTACTTCACCGCCGAGCAGAAGGACGTCAGCGTCAGTTTCTTCGCCATCGGCTACATCTCCGACGTGCGCGCCTTCTACCGCGCCACCCAGGGCGGCGACGAGAAGGTGGCCAACAGCCTGCTGGCGCCGATCATCACCGATTCGCTGCGCAACCAGATCAACTCGCGCACCCTGCAGCAGCTGGTGTCCGGCGACCGCAGCGAACTGATCGCCAAGCAACTGGTGGCGATCAACGCGGCCAGCAAGACCCTGGGCATGCAGATCGTCGACCTGCGCATCAAGCAGATCGACCTGCCGACCGACAGCCAGGTGATCACCGACGTGTACGAGCGCATGCGCGCGCAGCGCAAGCAGGAAGCGGCCAAGCTGCGCGCCGAGGGCGAAGAGCAGGCGCTGACCATCCGTGCCCAGGCCGACCGCGAGAGCACGGTGCTGGTCGCCGAGGCCGAGCGCGACGCACAGAAGCTGCGCGGCGAAGGCGATGCCGAGGCGGCCAGCGTCTACGGCAAGGCCGGCTCCGCCGATCCGTCGTTCTACGCGTTCTATCGCAGCTTAGAGGCCTACCGCGGCGCCATGGCCGACGGCAACGGCGTGATCGTGCTCGACAAGAACGATCCGTTCCTGCAGTACCTCAAGAGCGATCGCTGAGGGGCGGGGATTGGGGAGTTGGGATTGGGGATTCGTAAGAGCGGGTTCCCGGTCCCGCTATCGGTTGGCCGCAGCCGCCTTCCTTTGTAGGAGCGGCTTCAGCCGCGACAGGGTTCGCGAAAAGCCTGCCGCGTCCGGACTTTTCTGGGAGACCCTGTCGCGGCTGAAGCCGCTCCTACAGGATGCGGGCTCTCCAGCTGACGCGCACACGCCATCTCCTTCTGCCTGTGAGACCCCATGCACGATCTGATCGCCGCCGTGTGCCTGGTCGTCGTCTTCGAAGGCCTGATCCTGCTGGTGGCGCCGGAGGCCTGGAAGCGGATGGTGCAGCAGATGTTGGCCATGCCGACCACACAATTGCGGATCGCTGGCGGGGTGGCCCTGGCGGTGGGATTGATCGCCTTGCTGTGGGTTCGCGGCTGACCCCGCATCCCGAGTGCTGCCGTCGGGCAGGTCGCTGAACGCGGCAGCGGAAGGGGTGGTGACCGCCACCCAAAACCCGGATAATGCACAAAAGCCGGCCGGGCCCGCTCCACGCGAGCGTCTCGACCGGCTTTTTCCGTGTATGGGTCTTGCCGGCGCCTGGACGCTCCCCGATGGAGCAACCGCGCTGGTGTCGGTCGGACCCCGCACGGCCACCACATCCGCGTGGCCCCGACGGTCGCGCAGCAAACCAGGAGTTACCCAGCCATGGGTCAGTCAGTTGTCGTGCTCGGCGCCCAGTGGGGCGATGAAGGCAAAGGCAAGATCGTCGATCTGCTCACCGAGGAAATCGGTGCCGTCGTGCGTTTCCAGGGCGGCCACAATGCCGGCCACACCCTCGTCATCAACGGCAAGAAGACCGTCCTGCACCTGATCCCGTCCGGCATCCTGCGCGATGACGCGCTGTGCCTGATCGGCAACGGCGTGGTGATCTCCCCGGCCGCGCTGCGCAAGGAGATCGAGGAGCTGGAGACCTCCGGCGTGGAAGTGCGTTCGCGCCTGAAGATCTCGCCGGCCGCGCCGCTGATCATGCCGTACCACATCGCCCTGGATCAGGCCCGCGAGAAGGCTGCTGGCGGCAAGGCCATCGGCACCACCGGCCGCGGCATCGGCCCGGCCTACGAAGACAAGGTGGCGCGCCGCGGCATCCGCGTCGCCGACCTGCATTACCCGCCGCAGCTGGAAGAGCTGCTGCGCACCGCGCTGGACTACCACAACTTCGTGCTGACCAAGTACCTGGGCGTGGAAGCGGTCGACTTCCAGAAGACCTTCGACGAAGCGCTGGCCTTCGGCGAGTACGTGCAGCCGATGAAGTTCGACGTGGCCGGCATCCTTCACGACCTGCGCAAGCAGGGCAAGCGCGTGCTGTTCGAAGGCGCGCAGGGTGCGCTGCTGGACATCGACCACGGCACCTATCCCTACGTCACCAGCTCCAACACCACCGTCGGTGGCGCGCTGGCCGGCACCGGCGTGGGCGCGCAGGACATCGACTACGTGCTGGGCATCGCCAAGGCCTACGCCACCCGCGTCGGCGGCGGCCCGTTCCCGACCGAACTGGACGACGCGATCGGCCAGGGCATCCGCGACCGCGGCGCCGAGTACGGCGCCTCCACCGGCCGTCCGCGCCGCTGCGGCTGGATGGACATCGTCGCGCTCAAGCGGGCGGTGGCCATCAACGGCATCTCCGGCCTGTGCATCACCAAGCTCGACGTGCTCGACGGCATGGAGAAGCTGAAGGTGTGCATCGCCTACGAATACCGCGGCAAGCGCACCGAGTACGCGCCGCTGGATGCGCAAGGCTGGGAAGAGTGCACCCCGGTGTACCTGGAGTTCCCGGGCTGGAGCGAGAACACCCACGGCATCACCGAGTGGGACAAGCTGCCCGCTGCCGCCCGCGCCTACCTGCGCGCGCTGGAAGAACTGGCCGGCTGCCCGATCTCCATTGTCTCCACCGGCCCGGACCGCGACCACACCATGGTGCTGCAGGATCCGTTCGCCTGATCCTGGCGCGCGCTGCGGCGTTCACGAAAGCCCCGCCTCGGCGGGGCTTTTTTGCGAGAGGATGGCGGGCCCGCAGCCACCCGCGCCATGCGCCTGCGACGGCGCGTTGTGCGC
Source organism: Xanthomonas sp. 3498 (assembly GCF_014199795.1). Classification (NCBI taxonomy): domain Bacteria; kingdom Pseudomonadati; phylum Pseudomonadota; class Gammaproteobacteria; order Lysobacterales; family Lysobacteraceae; genus Xanthomonas; species Xanthomonas sp. 3498. The sequence goes on along the minus strand of NZ_JACHOH010000003.1, from coordinate 104,218 downwards.
ACCCGACTCCAAGGAAGACCGCCGATGTTCAATGGCCTGTTCGACACGCTGTTCAACCGCAAGCCGCCCGGCCCGGATGCATTCGCGCGCTTGTTCCTGGAGACGCTGCAGGCGCGCGGCTATGCCGAACCCCTGACGTACCAGCCGGACGCGTTCCGCCTAGTCGGCCAGAACGGCCGCACCATCCACCTGCACAATGCCTACCACGCCTATACCCACGCCGATCGGCGTCGGCGCGACGAGGCGCTGCACAGCTATGTCGCCGCCTTCCTCAACGAGCAGGAGGAGAGCCGCCAGCAGCGTAGCTTCGAGGAACTGCGCGCCACGCTGATGCCGGTGATCCGCAACCGCGGCATGTTCGAGGACCTGCGCCTGGAGCAGCAGTGCGAGAAGGGCATGGACGTGCCGTTCCCCTATGCCTGCCGCGACATCGGCGAGGATTGCGTCGAGTTGCTGGCGCTGGACCTGCCCGATTCGACGTCCACCCTGATCGCCGGGCCGCGGCCGGAGTGGGGCATCTCCCTGGACGAGAGCCTGGCCATTGCCCGCGACAACCTGCGCGACGCCACCGAGGACCGTTTCGCCGAAGTCGCTCCCGGCGTGTTCCGCGGCGCCTGGTACGACGCCTACGACACCAGCCGCGCCTTGCTGCCGGACGTGCTGCATCGCGCGCCGGTGGCGGGGTGCCCGGTGTTCATGCTGCCCACGCGCGATTGCCTGCTGGTGGTCGGCGAGCGCGACAACGTGGCCATGGCCCTCATGCTGGAACTGAGCCTGCAAGCGGCCGAGCATGGCCGCTGCATCTCCTGGCTGGCCTTCACCTACGACGACGCGCGCCGCATCGTGCCGTTCGCGCTGACTGCGCCCGAGCACCGGCAGCGCCAGGCCGACCTGCGGCGGATGCTGGATACGCCCGCCTACGCCGGCCAGAAAGCGCTGCTCGACAAGCTGCACGAGGCCAACGACGTGGATGTGTTCGTGGCCTCGTTCAACGTCTACCAGGACCGTCACGACAGCACGCGGCAGGTGTCGGTCGGCACCTGGACCGAGGGCGTGGACACCTTGCTGCCCAGGACCGACCACATCGCCTTCGTCGTCCCGCGTGAGGACGGCGAAGCGGATGTGACCGTCGCGGAGTGGGAGCCGGCGTTCGCCCTGCTCGGTGCGCTGATGGAGCGTCAGCCGACCCTGTATCCGCCGCGCTATCGCGTGCGCAGCTTCCCCAGCGCCGAGCAACTGCGGCAATTGCCCCCGGTTTAGGTACAAGGCGCGGGTCTTCGTCTTCGCGTCGGCGTTGTCGCGACGGATGCGTGAGCGGGCATGCGGAATTGGACATAGCGCGTTCTCGCCGCATGCGTAGCACATGTGGGAAGGCAGGCCGCCGCCGATGTTCGGCGGGTGAGGGTGGACGAGCGGGGCTCAAGAAATCGCCAGTGCAGCCGATAGCAGCGCACGGATCGGCGTCGCTGCACATCGGCAGCGACACACGGGGAACCAGATTGCGCCGGCAGCCGCCGCGCCCAGGACTCCGGCGTGGGCCGTGGCATCTTGGGGGAGAATGCAGTGCGCAGTCGCTTGGTTTGGCAGTCGCTCGGGGCGTTGCTGTGGTGGGGTGTGCTCGTGCCGTGCGCGGTGGCACAGACGGTGGTAACGCCCGCGTGTGCGCCAGCGCAGGCCTTGCCGGCCTGCGTAGAGGCCGTGCGCGCCGAAGACCCGGCGGCCGCGCTACGCATGGGTATGCCGGCGTGGGAGGCTGCGGCCGACAAGCGGGGCTTGATTCCCCTCGGTCTGGAACTGGTGGACGCGGCGTCCGCCGCCGGCAAGCCGGAGACCGTGGTCGCCCTCGGCTCGGCCCTGCGCACGCAGTCGTTGTCGCCGCAGCAGCGGGTGCGTCTGTTCAAAAAGCTCAATGGCGCCATCTGGCAACTGCGCGACGCCGCGCGCATTGCCGAACTCGAAGCTGAGATGCGGCGACTGGAGAAGGAACTGCCGGACGAGCCGCTCATCGCCGACTTGTGGCGGCAACTGGCCGCTTGCTATTACCAGATCGGCGCACAGAAAGACGCCTTGCGGGTCGCCCGCATCGCGTTGTCCAGAGTGCGTAAGCATCCCGATCTGGTGGAATACAATGCCAACCAGATCGTGTTCATCGTCTCTTCGCAGCAAGGGCGCATGCCAGACGCAATCGCTGCATTGCTCGAGGCGGAACGGGTAGGCAAGGCGTTGGGCAAGCCGGACGACGCCATGCTGCTTAACAACGCCACCGGCTTGTTCTGTTATGCCCGCGAATGGGGAAAGGCGATCGCCTATGGCCAACGCGCCTTGGCCGCCTACGACGTCAAGCCGCCCAAGGAACTGTCACGCGCGGCCGTGCTCGACAATCTAGGGTCGGCCTACGACGGCGCTGGCGAACTGCAGCGCGCCGAGGCCATCTACCGGCAGGCATTGGCAGCGGCGCGCGCCGACGACACGGCATCGCTGATCTCCCCGCTGAACAACCTCGCCGATGTCCTGCGTCGCCTGCATCGCCCGCAGGAGGCGTTGCCTTTGTTGCAAGAGGCGGCCGAGATCTTGGATAACGCCGCGCAGAGCGGCGAACACGGCGATCACGGTGCAGCGGCCATCATCTATTCCAACCTCGGTACCACACTGGTGGATCTCGGCCAGCGCGATGCCGCGGCTGCGGCGTTCGCGCACTCGCGGCAGTTGTTCGCGGAATCGGACAATGTGACGCGGCGGCTTGAGCTGTATCCGCCCATGATCGACAACCTCGACGCGCTCGGCCGCGACCGCGAGGCGCTGGCGCTGATGCGCGAATACAAAACGGTCAACGACGAGGCGGTGAACGTCGAATCCAAGACCCGCATCGCGCAGCTCGAATCGGCAGTGGACCTGGCACGCAAGAAGAGCGAGTTGGCCGCGCTCGGCCGCACCCGCGCCGCCGAACAGGCCGCCTACGCGCAACTGCAGGCGCGCGAACAGCGCCAGCGCAGCGTGCTGTATGGCTTGCTGGCCGCACTGCTGGCGCTGGCAGGCTTCTTCCTGCTGAAGGTGCGCGAAGGCCGCATACGCCGGCGCGTCAACGCCGAGCTGGCGCGCAAGAACGACGAGATCCACACCCAGCACCGCGAACTGGAACAGCTCACCGCCACCATCCGCCGGCAGAGCGAGGAGGACGCCCTCACCGGCCTGCGCAACCGCCGCTACGTCACCGCCTGGCTGCAGGCACGCGAGGCCGCGGCGACGCCAGAGCGCACCCAGGAACCGCTGCTGATCGCCCTGCTGGACATCGACCACTTCAAGCGCGTCAACGACCTGCACGGCCACGAAGGCGGCGACCACGCCCTGATGCATCTCGGCGACCTGCTGCGCGACTGCGCGCGCAACTCCGACGTCATCGCTCGGTGGGGCGGCGAAGAGTTCCTGTGGATCTGCCCCGGCGGCACCCTGGCCGACGCCCCGCGCCTGTTCCGCCGCCTACGCGAACGCCTGCAGGCCGACCCCCTGATGCGCCCGGCCGGGCGCATCGCCCTCACCGTGTCGATGGGCGTGAGCCTGTTCCCCGCCCACCCCGGCGGCGACTGGCCACTGAGCCTGCGCATCGCCGACGCCGCCCTGTACCGCGCCAAGCATGCTGGCCGCGATCGCTGGGTGGGGTTGACGTTGGAAGGTGGGGCGACTGATCTCGGCGCCGATGTGTCGCTGGAGGCGCTGGAGGCAGAGGGGCGGTTGCTGCAGAGTGGGGGTGGGGGCGATGGGGTGGTGTTTGTGGTGGGGCAGGGGGTGGTTTGAGTTGGTCGGAGTTTGCTGCCAGCCAGACGTGTGGCCCTGAACCGCTTTGGCGACGCGCGTATTCAACGGTAGGCGACGAGTGCGTAAGCTGACGTGCTGATGCCCGAATCGCGAGAGAATCCAGCAGAGTTGGGAAGCCAGCGACGGCACCAGCGATCGCGTGAGTGACCTAGCCAAGGCAAATGGGCTGGAGCGTATCGATCAGGTGCTGCTGAGCGAGCAGCCATCGCGAGCCCCGGCCGGCGCGGCCGTGTTCGTTGTGCAGAGCGAGCTGCGCAACCTCGCGTATCAGCGTGTCGGCATGTCCACCCATGTGGCGATCAATACGTCCGTTGAGCAGTCGTTGGTCCTAGATGCAGGCGCTCGACGCTCGCGCAATGGCGCAGAACCAGTGAATTTTCTTCTTTGATGGACTGCGATGCCTATGGAGGTCAGTTTTTGTCCGGAAGCCGATACAACCATGGAAGAATCTGACAGTTGCAGGTCTGCGTGGCTCTCATCGAAGTGCACGAAATGCACCATCGGCACGCGCCATTCGGCGAGCGAGAAAAGATATCGGAAATTGTACCGGGCGTTTTAGTTGAGAGGTCCGGATGGCCGCTCCATGTACAACCCGTTACTTCTGCATTGCGGCTCTAGATACCATGTCGCTGCTATAGACATAACACCCCCTCATGCCTCGAGTCATCAAGGTCTTGTAGGTGTTTCGAATAATCCGATCCACACGATCGTGGACATCGGGATCGTACTTGGACTGCGTCTTGTAGCCACGGATCGAACGATCCTGCTTGGAGCGCTTGCTAGGGTCGGTGAGGACTTGACCATCTTGCCAAGCCAGGTCCTGCCCGATGATCACGCCCACGTAGTCCAACTCTAGTCCCTGGCAGGTATGGATGCATCCGACCTGCTCGACTGACTTTTCGGCGACAGCCCATAAGCTACCGTCGCTTCCAAGGTTCCATTGTGCGCGATAGCCGTGTTCCGGGATTTCGATATCCCAGGCATCCGGGTTGTTCTTGCTCTTCCAGTCCCAGCAGTAGCCGGCGACTACGCGCGCCTTGTTGTTGATCTTGTTTTTCTCGCGGATCAGGTCGTGCAGTTCCTTCGGCGATTCGACGATGCGGAAGTCGAAGGCGTCGCGGTCGAAGTCGGTGTCGGCGGTCTCGCGGATGCCCAGAAAATTGTCCAGCCAAGCGATGTAGCTGTCCGAGCCGGCGCAGCGGAATTGCGAGGCCAGTTCAAGCTCGGTGACCTCCGCGTCGAGTTGGGCGGCCCAGCGCCGTAGCTCGCCGGTGTGGCCGATGTCGGAGAGGGTGACGATCTGGTCGTCGTCGACGAAGAAGATGGTGCAGTGGGCGCTGCGGATCAGCTCCATCACCTGGTTCTGGCCGAGGTTGCCGTACAGGCCGCTCTTTTCGTTGAGGCGATGCGCCTCATCTACCACCAACGCGCCAAACACGTTCGGCTCTGTCTGATGGAAGTTGCCCGATCCGGAGAACAGATTGGCGATCTCGATCTTGCGCACGTGCCCAGCCAGCTTCTGCGCGTACACGGCACGCGGCGCCGCGTTCTTGGAGACGTACTTGGTGGTGGTGCCGCGCTTGGTCAGCTCGACCAGCAGGTTCACGGCCACCACCGACTTGCCGGTACCGGGGCCGCCTTTGACGATCACCACCTGCTTGCGTTCGGCGCTGGCCTGCGCAGCGCGCGCCAGGCAGGTTTCGTAGACCAGTTTCTGTTCGTCGATCAGCACAAATTCCTGATTGCCCTTGAGCATGCCGACCACGCTGTCGGCGAGCATCTTGGAAGGACGGATGCGGCCGTTCTCGATCTTGTAGAGCAATTCGCCGTTGTCGCCTTTGCGCACGTGCTGGCGGATGAAGTCGCGCAGCTTTCGCTTCTCTTCTACCCCGCGCAGGAACAGCGGCGCCTTGTCGGTGTAGGCGGTGTAGCGCGGATCGTCGATGGTGCCGTCGCGGAAGTGGTTGTGCAGGTAGGCGCAAGGCTGTAGCTGGACGCCGCCTTCGTGCACCGCCTCGTTGAAGCCCTGCAGCAGGGCCGCATACGACCAAGCTTGGTAGGACGGGTGGGGGCCTTCGGTCTCGGTCGGCCCGCCGCGTTGCGCCCTAACGATGCCGTCCTTGTCGGTGACGGCGGACGTGGACCATTGCTTGAGTTCGACGATGATCGCCCGCGGTTCTTCGGTCTCGCCGAGCCCGCTCAGGATGAAGTCGATGCGCTTGGCGGTCTGCGGAATACCGAACTCAATGCCCACTCCCATGTCTTCGGGCAGGCTTTCGTCGCTGAGAACGTCAGCCATCTGGGTGAGCGAGTGGCGCCAGGCACGAAACTCGCTCTCCGGGGCATATCGGCCCGTCTTCTGAATGAAGGCGGTGGAGATGATGTCCTCGATTGCCTGCTGTTCCGAGTCTTGCAGGAACGCGGCACGGGTCGACTGATAAACGATCACGCTCGGCGTTCTCCTGGATGCCTTCCGTTGCTCGCTCGAACTTTGAACCGATGCGCAATGGCTGACAAGTCTTTACATTGACGCGCGGCATCGCTTGGCAACGCTGCGACTGCTTTGGAGCAGTTCGTATACAAGCTGGCGCATGCCAATCATCGCTTGCAGCATGCAAGGCCAAGTTGATGAGACGACTTGACGCGTCGCGCCAGCGATAGCAGGATTGCTACCCGGAGCCTAGGGACTTCTCGTGCAGCGGGCTACCACCTCCAACAACGGGTGGATCTTCATGCCGTTTGGCGAGGGATACTATGACCGAGGCAGCCCGTCATCCCGATTCGGATCCTCGCTATTACCTGCCAGAAGAAGCGCAGTACAGCCTGCAGCAGCCGCGCGATCATATGCGGTTCCTAGCGCGACTAGCGTTGCCACGCACTTTGAAGGAAGTAACGCGAGGCCGCCCCGACGGTGCGCGTGGGCGCGTTGGCGGTGTGCATGGAACTGCTCGCGGAGCAACTGGACATGGTGCTGCGCGAGCTGTCGTGGCCGGCGCAGCGTCGGTCCCATATCAGGCGCAGGGCTTTGGCGCTGATAGCGGAGCGCCCTGAGCGGGCCTCGTCTGCGGTAGGCGCGTCGCCATTCGCCCGCTGCGTTCGGTCTTTGTTCGATGGCGACACTGCTATGCAACCCTCGCGCGTGGCCGGCGGCACCATCGCGGTCGTGCCGATGCCTTGCCCGCACTGGCGCACGGTAGGAATGCTTGCGGTGTCTACATCGAACGCGCCGGCGTCGCTTGCGTCTGCACAGTTTCGTGTTGTTGGCTGCGCTGCAGTTCATCTGACCTGACTTGCTGCTGCGCCGCCTCCAGTTGCGCGAAGCGCTGTTCCGCCGGTACCGCGAGCGCCTCCTGCATGGGCATGTGCGCTCGGTGCGCGGCGGGGTCGGGCGATGGATGGCCGATGCGCCACAGGTGCACCACCTCGCCGCTGCCCAAGGTGGCGGTGGGCGTGTTGGCCGCGATCTTCAGGTCGTCCTTTGCCGTGAAGCCCTTTTCGCCGGCCAACAGCAACAGGCTCGCGCTCAGTCGCTCGCTGTTCTCGTCCCACGGTTTGCCGGCTTGTTGATCCAGCCCGCGCACGCCTTCGCGGATCTTCTCGAACAAGGGGGTGCTGGGATGTCCTGGATCGCCCGGCTGGGCGCGTCCTGCCTGCGGAGAGTCGCGCTCGGAGGTCGGACTGATGTGCTGGTGAGAGTCCTGGGTGTGTTGCAGCAGCCCGCGCCTCGGCGGGGTGGTGCTGGTATCCCAGTACTCCTGCGGCGTGGTCGCGGCGCCTTGCGGCAAGGTGATGCCGTTGCGCTCCAGCAAGGTTTCATTGAAATGCAGGCGTTGCATGTTCAGATGCATTTGCGGCGCGACGCCGTGGACTGGGTGCGCATTTTCTCTATCGATCTTGATCGCGCGGCTCAGTGCCGGAGCGCCGTAGTAATTGGGGTAGTCCGAGTCGCCGTGGTAGCCGATGCCGGTCGTCTGACTGGGCGACAGACCGGGAGTGCCCTTTGGGCTTTTGTCGAAGTAGTAGCTGGCTTCTGTGGCGATGTTCTCGGGTGTCATCGGGAGCGAGCCGTCGGTATTGAAGGTCAAGCCCGGCTTTGCTTGGGCTTGCCTGATGTTGGACGGGTTGGGCTCGACAAAGTCATCCAGACGGCTATTGCGAAGCGTCATCATCGATGTCAGGTCTGCACCTGGATTGCGCTGCTTCACCCTGTCCAGCAATGCGTTCCATCCTGCAATCTGGGCTTTGGCTTCGTCTTGCCGATTGCTTGCGACCAACTGTTCAATCGGTAACGTGTAGTCGTTAATCGGGTTATTGTCTTTGGCGATGGCCTTGGCAGCTTCGTCGAACTGCCGATAGGCAGCGGCCATGCTGACTTGATTGAAGGCATGCTGGGTTTCGTGTCCCAGTACAAACGTCAGGTCAGTGGCGTCGTACCGATTGAACTGATTGGGCGATTGCCCCAGCGTGGCGGGTGGAATACTCATCGTCTTATTCGCAGGATTGAACGTCCCGCCTGCGACGGTTCCGCTGAGCGGGGCGAAATTCTCAAGCAACATGTGCTGTCGCCTGTCGCCTGTCGCCTGTCGCCTGTCGCCTGTCGCTACTGTAGTTGCTGTCGAGCGTGGTCACCGCCCGCTTCATTTCATTTGCCAGTGTGGGCGAACTGTTGATCGTTGCTTGCAGGTTGGTGACCATGTCTTGGGTCACCGGTTGAATTTGCTGGTTGCGGTCTGTGTAGGTGCTGTGAGCGAAACGCATGCTCATTTCCTGCAGGCGCAGAGAGCCACGCAATGCTTCGGCAGCGGACGGTCCAGGCTGGAGCGCCGGGAGGGTGACGACGCCGGACGCCTTGTCGTAAGACCCGGTCAAGGATTCTGAACCGCTTGGGCCCAAGGCGAACCCGGTCAGATGTCCATTGGCGGCTTCTTGGTTGAGGCGCTGTGTCAGATCCCGGTCTGCGACGATTGTTGCGCGTAATTTCGCTTCTTGATCGGCGGTCACTCCTGGCTGGTTGGCAAACTGAGCCAAGGCGGCCTCTAGCTGGGCGTTAGTGTTTGCCATACCGGTCACTCTCCAAATTTCTGGATGCTGATCGCTTTGACGCAGGCCGGGTTTTGGCGTTGTGGGACGATCTGGACATGCATGTCGTTGCGCGCGTAGTGGAGCGCCAAGAGCCCGCCGATCTCGTTTTGCGTACTTGGCCTGATACTGAATCCCGCCGCCTTCAATGTGCGGTTGTACTCATCAATGCCAAGGTCGCAAGGCGGATGGCTCTCGTCGACTGAATTGGTTGCCCTTATCAATTCAATCGTTACGTTCGAGTATTCCTCAAGTTTGCTATCGAAGTTGTAGGTTATTCCGTATTGCCACTTCCCATCTGGCAATTTAAGCGAATAGGCTCCTGATTTTTCGTCTCCCTCGAAGGTCGTTCCGATAGCAGACTGGATCGATTTTGCCGATAGATCGTTGAAATTCTGCGTGCTCTCTATCAGCGATAAGAAACGATGCCCAAGATCGGCTGCAGTCATCTCATTATTCGAGTTCATGTTTCTTCCTTGGCTTTTGTCGGTTGCCAGGCCAGCGGTTGCACAGGAGGTTGAAGAAATGGTTAGCGCCAAGGCGAGTAGGATTTTTTCAGTGCTTTTCATGCTGTTCACTCCTCCTCAGCGTCTTACGAAAGTGGATGCATCTCATGCCGAATTCGACCTTCATGCCTCCGCCTCTTGGGTGCGTTATACCGCAGTTCCTCGGTGCGTTCCTGCGACAGCATACGGTTGTCAACGCCCGGTTCGAGGCGTCCATGAAACTTCTGCACGGGCACATCCATCAGCTCGCCGAAGGTGCGGTAGGCGGAGTTGCTGTTGATGGTTTCGCCGAAGACCTTGAAGCCGTAGTTCGGGTAGTCGCGATCCTGCGCGTTGAGTTCTAGTACGGCGCGCACGGCCGTATTCCAGCGCTCCATGATTTCGTTCTTGTCGCCGGTGGCGACCGTGCGTGACGGTTGGTCGTCGCGGATGTAGGTGGTGCTGTCGATCTTCTCGCCGATGGAGCGAGCGTACGCGGGATCGTGCGGGTAATGCCAGGCGCGCAGCGAGTGCCGGGTGTCGTCGGTGCCGATGGGGATGGCCTGGCCGGTCTGGCGGTCGGTGGCCAGGCCATGCAGTTCCGCCACGGCCTTGCCGTGCTCGTCGCGCAGCACCCAGAAGGCGTGGCCGGCGATACCGATCACGCCGAGCGAGCGGGCTTCGATGGCGTAATTGGGCATGGTCGTGTCCTTCCTTGGTCGATGTGAATGCAGCGGCGATCAGAACTGCCGTGTTCCGTTCGTCGGCTCAATGGAGTTGCGTGGCGACGCAGCGGTCCAGTGCGGTCTTGAGGTCGTGCATCGCCTGGTCCACGCCCAGGTCGACGAAATAAGCGCCGGCCCCCTTGAGGGCGAGCCTGGCCTGGTTGGCGCCCGGCGGCCGCTCCAGGCGCAGGCGAAAGCCGCTGCGGTTCGTCTCGGGGAAATCGCCCGATTCCAGGATGCCCTTGGTCGGGTCTTCGCGGGTGACCTTGGGCCACGAGCTGCTGGTCTCGGACAGGGTGGCGATGCTGGATTCGGCGCAATCGAACAGGCGCTGGTTGGGCAGGTCGGCCGGGACGTTCAGCACCGCCGAGGCCATCGGCGTCTTGCGGGCGGCGGCGGGCATGCTGCAGGCGCTGGCGACGAGTGCCAGGCCGGCGAACTGGGCGATGCGGTGCCATGGCGTCATGGGGACGTTCCTTGCGTGGGCGTGCGAGCTTCCTGCTCGGCGCATGATGTCGAATGCGCCTGGTGCTGTTGCGCGGTCAGCGCCTTGCGCGCCGCCAGGCGATCAGGGCCACGGCGGCCAGGGCGGCGACGGTGCCGACCGCGGCGACCTGCGCCGCGCGCTTGGCGCGTTGTTCGCGCAGGCGCAGCGCGTCATTGCCGGCGTCATCGGCGGACAGCGGCGAGCGGTACACGCTGTGCGCGGCGGCGCGGCCGGAAATGGCGGCACGGCGGGCCGGCGGGATCGGGGCGCTGTCGGTGGCGGTGTCGTCCACGGCGTGGGCGGTGTCGGTGATCATGGTCGGTTGCATCCTCGGCGCTGCGTTCATGCGTGTGTATCGAGTGGGCGGTAGGTTAGGCAAGACCATCCTATCTTTCCAAGCGCCACGTTAACGCGGTGCGGGGGAAAAGTAATGTGCAGGCGCTGCGGGACGCATGGACCCTGCCTGGTATCTCTTACCAGCAACCGGTTGCCCAAGGCGAGGGCTTCTTGCGTGCGCTGCAGCTGTGTTGTGCGTACAGGCCGCCTTTCAGTGCCAGGTCGGGCACGTCAGCCGGGGCGTGGCGATCGAGCGGTCTGCGATGCAGCGCCGGGGCAGGGCAGCTTGAACGGCCGCCATGCCCACGCTCGCCTGCACGCGCCTACGCGGGCAAGTTTGGCGATAATGCCGGCCTGTTCCGTCAGGATCGCCGCATGACCGCTCTCACCGAACGTTACGCGCGCGCCGTCGACTACGCGCGCATCGCCCACGCCGGCCAGTTCCGCAAGGGCGGCACGGTGCCGTATCTGAGCCACGTACTGGGCGTGTCGACGCTGGTGCTGGAGGCCGGCGGCGACGAGGACCAGGCGATCGCGGCGCTGCTGCACGACGTGGTCGAGGATTGCGGCGCCGGCCACGAGGCGGTGATCCGCGCGCAGTTCGGCGAGGCAGTCGCCGACATGGTGATGGCCTGCACCGACGCCACCGCAGAGCGCAAGGCGGTGCCCGCGGACGTGCCGGCCAAGCGCCGCGACTGGCGCATCCGCAAGCAGGCGTATCTGGCGCATCTGGCCGAGGCGCCGGATGCGGTGCTGCTGGTGTCGGCCTGCGACAAGCTCTACAACGCGCGCAGCATCGTCGCCGACCTGGAAGACCCGGAGGTCGGGGCGGCAGTGTTCGAGCGCTTCACCGCCGGCCGTGAGGGCACGCTGTGGTACTACCAGGCGCTGCATGCGATCTACGCCGAGCGCGGCGTGGCGGTGCTGCGCGCCTTCGCCAGTGCGGTGACGCGGATGAAGGCGTTGGCCGCGCGCGACGCGGATGCTGACACGCTGGTGGCGCCCGCGTTGGGTTGAGACCTGCGTCACCGGCGACTGCGTGCCCGTTCTGCGCCGATGAGAGACCGGGCGCGCCGCAGCACAGTCGCCACGACACGCCCATGGCGGCCGAGCGGCTAAGCTTGCGCGCTCCTTCGCGTTGCCGGTCCTGCCCATGTCCACGCCTTCCGCTTTCGCCGCTTCCGGCTTCGTGCGCGTCCGTGGTGCGCGCGAGCACAACCTCAAGGACGTGGACGTGGAGCTGCCGCGCGACGCGCTGGTGGTGTTCACCGGCGTGTCCGGCTCGGGCAAGTCGTCGCTGGCGTTCGGCACGCTGTTCGCCGAGGCGCAGCGGCGTTATCTGGATTCGATCTCGCCGTATGCGCGGCGTCTGATCGACCAGGCCGGCGTCGCCGACGTGGACGCCATCGATGGCCTGCCGCCGGCGGTGGCGCTGCAGCAGCATCGCGGCGCGCCGAGCACGCGCTCGTCGGTGGGCAGCGTCACCACCATCTCCAACTCGCTGCGCATGCTGTATTCGCGCGCCGGCACGTATCCACCGGGGCAGGGCATCATCCATGCCGACGGCTTCTCGCCGAACACGCCGGCCGGCGCCTGTCCCACCTGCCACGGCCTGGGGCGCATCTACGACGCCACCGAGGCATCGATGGTGCCGGACCGTTCGCTGAGCATCCGCGAGCGGGCAGTGGCGGCGTGGCCGCCGGCCTGGCACGGGCAGAACCTGCGCGACATCCTCACCACGCTCGGCCACGACGTCGACGTGCCGTGGGCGAAGCTGCCGAAGAAGACCCGCGACTGGATCCTGTACACCGACGAGCAGCCGACCGTGCCGGTGTATCCCGGCTTCACCCTGGCCGAGACCCAGCGCGCGCTCAAGCGCAAGCAGGAGCCGGCGTACATGGGTACCTTCAGCAGCGCGCGCCGCTATGTGCTGCACACCTTCGCCAGCACGCAGAGCGCGTTGATCAAGAAGCGCGTGGCGCAGTACCTGATCAGCACCGCGTGCCCCAGCTGCGACGGCAAGCGGTTGCGCCGTGAGGCGCTGTCGGTGACTTTTGCCGGGCTGGATATCGGCGAACTGTCGCAGCGCCCGCTCGGCGAGGTGGCCGACCTGTTGCGGCCCGCGGCGGAAGGTCGCATGCAGGGCCGTTCGCGGCATCCGGAGCAGGCCCTGGCCGCGCAGCGCATCGCCCAGGACCTGCTGGCGCGGATCCAGGTGGTGGAGGCCTTGGGCCTGGGCTATCTGACCCTGGAACGCAGCACGCCGACGCTGTCGCCCGGCGAACTGCAGCGGCTGCGCCTGGCCACGCAGATCCGCTCGCAACTGTTCGGCGTGGTCTACGTGATGGACGAACCGTCGGCGGGCCTGCATCCGGCCGACACGCAGGCGCTGCTGGGCGCGCTGGATCAGCTCAAGGGCGCGGGCAACTCGCTGTTCGTGGTCGAACACGAGATCGACGTGATCCGTCATGCCGACTGGATCGTCGATGTCGGCCCTGGTGCCGGCGAGCACGGCGGGCAGGTGCTGTACAGCGGTCCGCCGGCGGGACTGGCGCAGGTGCAGGCCTCGTCCACCCGTCGCTACCTGTTCGCCGAGCCGCAGGCCGCCGCGCACGCGCCGCGCACGCCGGAGGGCTGGCTGCAGTTGCGCGAGGTCAGCCGCAACAACGTGGTCGCGCTGGACGTGGACATCCCGCTGGGCGTGTTCACCACGGTCACCGGCGTGTCCGGTTCGGGCAAGTCCTCGCTGGTCAGCCAGGCGCTGGTGGAATTGCTGGGCACGCAACTGGGGCAGGCACCGGCCGAGGCGGAGGAGGAACTGGATCCGCTGGAGCGGGGTACGCGCGTCGCCACCGACGGCTACATCGCCGACGGCCTGCAGCACGTGCGGCGGCTGGTGCAGGTGGATCAGGCGCCGATCGGGCGCACGCCGCGTTCCAATCTGGCCACCTACACCGGCCTGTTCGACCATGTGCGCAAGCGCTTCGCGGCCACGCCGGCGGCGCGCAAGCGCAAGTACGACGCCGGGCGTTTTTCGTTCAACGTGGCCAAGGGCCGCTGCGAGACGTGCGAAGGCGAGGGCGCGGTGAGCGTGGAACTGCTGTTCATGCCCAGCGTGTATGCGCCGTGCCCGACCTGCCATGGCGCGCGCTACAACGCCAAGACGCTGGAGATCGAACTGCGCGGCCACACCATCGCGCAGGTGCTGCGCATGACCGTGGCGCAGGCGCTGGCGTTCTTCGCCGACGATACGGCGATCGCGCGGCCGCTGCAGGTGCTGGTGGATGTGGGCCTGGGCTACTTGCGCCTGGGCCAACCCGCCACCGAGCTGTCCGGCGGCGAGGCGCAGCGGATCAAGCTGGCCAGCGAACTGCAGCGTGCGCAGCGTCGCGGCACCGTGTACGTGCTGGACGAGCCCACCACCGGCCTGCACCCGGCCGACGTGGACACGCTGCTGCGGCAGTTGCACGGGCTGGTGGAGGCGGGCAACACCGTGGTGGCGGTGGAGCACGACATGCGCGTGGCCGCGGCCAGCGACTGGATCATCGACATGGGGCCGGGTGCGGGTGGGGCGGGTGGCAAGGTGGTGGCGGCGGGTGTGCCAGGCGTGGTGGCGCGGCAGGCCGACAGTCGAACCGCGCAGTTTCTGGCGGCGGAGTTGGCGGAGTAGCCGGTGAACGTGCGTCGCTTGGTGTAAATCCACGTCGGAGCGGCCGACGGGCAACCCACGTCGCCGCGCCCGCCCACGCTGCTGAACACGTTGCCGATGGTGAAGCAGGTTTCCTGCGAGGCGAGCAATAGCAGCCCAGCAGTTCGACGCTGGCCGACAATCCCCGCGCCTGCGCCGCAGGCGCCACCCGCAGGTCGAACCGGCCGGGTTCGCCCGTTGGCGTGCTCAGCCCGCTACCACTCCAGCGTTTCCAGAAAGCGCGTGGCCTCGAGAGTGCTGCCCAGATAGGCGGCCAGCGCCGCGGCGACCGCGCTGCGGGCCGTGGCGCGCAGTTCGTCGCTGTCGTCGAACGCGGCATCGCCGAGGTCGGCCATGGTGTTGGCCATGGTGGCCAGGCCGCCGAATGCGATCTCCAGGCTGGCGGCCAGCGGTCGGGGCCTCCAAGCGCCTGCCCCGTGGAATGCGAACAGGACGTCATTGCTGACGGTATCGAGGATGACCGGATCCGCGCCCTGGTCCGCGATCACCAGCCAGTGATCGCGCCAAGCGGCAATGGGCTTGCCGTCGATCGCGTTCCAGCGATAGCCGGCCTGCAGTGCCCACAGCTTGCACAACGGCGGAATGTCGAGCGGATTGCCGCCGAGTTGCAGCGACAGGCCGGTCGGGCCGACCGCGGCGTCGCGGGTTTCGCCCCATGGCCCCACCTGCGCATAGAAGTCGGCGAGCGCCTGCGGCAGCGGCAACGTGCCCTGCCAGTCGGATGCGGGTTGCGGACGCAGTTCGCCCCAGGGGGCGAGCAGCGTGTGGAGGGTGGCGTAGGACATCGGGCGTGTTTGGGCAGTCGACCTGAGGCGCAGTATGCCCGGTGCGTGTCGCGCGCCGTGTGTGTGACGACGCGCCGGGAGAGCCTGCTCGCGTGCGGCGCTGCGGCCGACGGCGGCTACTGGTCGTCCAGCCCCACGTTCCGCGCCGCGCTGGCCGGCGGGACGTAGACCCGCTCGTGTGGGACCTGCAGCGCCGGCTCGCCGTGCCGCAGGTTCGCCGCCTGCGCGTGCACGAAATCGGTGATGTCGGTGATCGAGATGGCCTGCCGTTCGCCGTACTGGCGCAGCGCCTGGCCGCGCAGCCCCAGTTGCAGTGCGCGACGCGGCAGCGCGCTGCCGTCGGGCGCGTGGTCCGGGTCCCACTGCAGGCGCACGTCGGACTGCTGGACCGCGTCCTTCCACGCGGCGTGACTGGCGAAGCGCACCGGATCGAACGTCGACGGGACCGCGGCACGCAGCAGGTCGTCGAAGAAGACGCGCGGCAGCCGGATCGCCAGGATCCGCTCCTGCCCTTGCTTCTGCGCCCAACCGGCGCGATACATCATCCACAGGAAGTTCGGCTTGATCCAACTCATCCGCTCGTAGTTGAACTCGCCGCCGAAGCGTTGATGGGCCACCGCGAACTGCGCGATTGCGGGGCGGTAGGCCTGGTAGACATCGATCGCATCGGCGTCGAAGCGCGCCAGGATGTGACGGCCCTGGCGGGGCCAAGTGGGCTGCAAGGCAGCGTAGGGAACGGAATGCATCCGTGCGCAGTCTACGTCGTCGCAACACCGTCGTCGATCTGCTGCCGCGTCTCCCCGTGTCGGTTGGCTGCGTTCGCGCGTGCGTGCACTGAACCACTCAGCCTGCGCTCGCCTCCAGGCTCGCGCGGTGAGACCGGCACTGGCTACCCTGGTGCGTCCCTCTCCCCGGAGCCCCCATGAGCCGACGTTCCGGCAGCGCCGATCTGCCCCTGCACGGCGGCCGCGTGCCGCACTGGCTGGGCGCGCGCATGACCCGGCTCGGCGCGGTGATGTGCCAGGCCATCGTGCACAGCTATGGCCGCGACGAATTGCTGCGGCGCCTGGCGCATCCGTTCTGGTTCCAGTCGCTGGGCGCGGTGATGGGCATGGACTGGCATTCCTCCGGCATCACCACCAGTGTGCTCGGCGCGCTCAAGCGCGGCCTGGCGCCGCTGTCCGGCGAACTGGGCATCCATGTGTGCGGCGGCCGTGGGCGGCATTCGCGGGCCACGCCGGACGAACTGCAGGTGGTGGGCGAGCGGACCGGTCTGGACGGCGCGGAACTGGCGCGCGTCAGCCGCCTGGTGGCCAAGGTCGACAGCGCCGCGGTGCAGGACGGCTTCGACCTGTACCTGCATGGCTTCATCGTCAGCGACGACGGGCGCTGGGTGGTGGTGCAGCAGGGCATGCACGGCGCGCGCAAGCAGGCGCGCCGCTATCACTGGCTGTCGGAAGGCCTGAGCAGCTTCGTCGATGCGCCGCATGCGGCGATCGACGGCCCGCGCCAGGGCCGCATCGTCAATCTCGCCGATCATCGCGCCGCCGCCGCGCGTGCGGCGCAGGTGGTCCTGCTGCAGACGCTGGCGCCGGAGCGCATCGCCCGCGAATACGCCGCGCTGGAGGCGGCGCAGCCGTCGGCGCCAGTTGCCGCAGCGCCGGCGCGCGCCGCGCAGCGGCGGTCCGACACTGCGCTGCCGGCCGATGCGCTGTTCGCCGAGACCGGCGACCTGTTCGCTCCAGCAGCGGCGACGGCGCCCGAGCGCCGGCCGGCCGACCTGCCGCATCTGTCGCTGCCCGACCACCACGATGTGCGCGGCAGCGACGTCGTGGCGCGGCGGCTGCACGGCGCGCTGGCCGCCGCCGCCGAATGCGGACCGCGCGATTTCGCCGATCTGCTGCAGGTGCCGGGCGTGGGCGCACGCACGGTGCGCGCGCTGGCTCTGGTGGCCGAGGTGCTGCACGGCACGCCGTGCCGCTTCAGCGATCCGGCGCGGTTCTCACTGGCCCATGGCGGCAAGGACCGGCATCCGTTCCCGGTGCCCACGCGGGTCTACGACCACACCATCGGCGTGCTCAAGACCGCGGTGGCGCAGGCCAAGCTGGGTCGCGAGGAGAAGCTGGAGGCGATCCGCCGCCTGGATGTGCAGGCCCGCCTGCTCGAGCCGACCGCGCGTGGTCCGTCGGTGGAGGACTACATCGCCGAGGAGCGTGCGCAATCGCACGCCTACGGTGGGCGCAGCGTGTTCGGCTGGGAGCCGGCGTCGGCGCCGGGGGCCGTGGCGGAGAGGCGCGCCGCACACGCGAGCTGAGGGGCGCGTGCGGCGGGTTGCTTGCGCCGTACGCGAACGGATCCAGGGTGCCGTGCAGCAGCGGCGACAGGGCGCCTCTGATGATGGCGGGACGTGTTCTGTAGGAGCGGCTTCAGCCGCGATGGGCGTTCCCGGTAAAGCCCGTCGCGGCTGAAGCCGCTCCTACGCGGGGCTCAGGGACCGCCGGCACGCGCAGGGCGGCGGCTGGATCAGTGGCCGCGCTTGTGCCTCCGTCGTGCGCTGCGCACCACGATCCTCCGGTTCCAGCGATCGCCCGTATCATGGCGGCCACGGCGCGCTGCGTCGGTGGCCCCAACGACGCGTACGCCGAAGGACGTTTTCCCCAGTATGTGGTCTGCCATCAGCAATTTCGGCGACGCAGCGATGACGCTGCCGCTGGCGCTCGTCTGCGCCCTGTGGCTGGCGCTGGGCAGCGGCGGTTGGCGCGCCGCCGGCACATGGCTGGGCCTGGTGGCGACCGCCGCGGCCCTGGTGGGGGCGACCAAGATTCTCTATGCCGGCTGCGGCGTGGAGCTGCGCGCGCTGCAGTTCCGGGTGATCAGTGGGCACACCATGCTCGCCGCCTGCGTGTGGCCGATGGCCTGCATGCTGTGCCTGCGCGCCCGCCCGCGGCCGCGCCTCGCGGTGGCCTGCGGATTCGCCATCGCCAGCGTGATCGCCATTGCCCGCGTCTACGCACGGGCGCATAGCCTGTCCGAGGTCGCGGCCGGCGTGGTCGTTGGTGCCGCGACGACGGCCTGCTACCTGCAGTGGCGCGGCGCGCCGCAGTTGCCTGCTCGCCTGCGCATGTACGCGATCTTGTCTGTCGCCCTGGTCGGCGTGCTGATGTACGGACGCCATGCGCCGATCCAGCACGCCATCCAGACCTATTCGCCGGCGCTGTGCGGTCGCGACGGCTGATCGCACATTCGTCTGCGTGCACGTACATGCACGCGCGCTTCGCCTGTCGTATGCCTGCTCTTTACCTGTGCGTTGCTACACCCGAAGCCGATGGCCGCCGTGGCCGCTTTCAGGAGACGTCTCGATGCCGGAGCAATCCACCACCACCCGCGTGCGTCGCGCCAAGCGCGAAGGCAAGGCGGGCACCACCCAGGCCGGCGAATTCGTGCGCGAGGAAATCGATCGCGTGCGCGCCGGCAAGACCCAGGTGAAGTCGACCAAGCAGGCGATCGCCATCGGCCTGTCCAAGGCGCGCCGTGCCGGGGTCAAGACCGGCGCGTCGAAGACCGCGTCGAAAGACACCAAGAAGAAGGTGGCACAGGAAGAGGCCAAGGGCGGCAAGCAGGGCAAGCCCTCGCCGGCGCGCTCGCGCGGTGCCAAGAAGGCGCTCAAGACCGCCAGCAAGGGCACGACCGCGCGCAAGACCGTAGGCAGCGAGGCGCTGTCGACGCAGACCAAACGCGCGGCGAAGAAGCGCAGTGCCAGCAGCCGCTCGGCCGCCGCGAAGAAGGCGGCGCAGACCAAGGGCGCGACGGTGCGCAAGACCGCGGCCAAGAAGGCCGCGCAAACCCGGGCCAAACAAGCCGGTACGCACACCTCCGCCGCGAAGAAGGGTGCGGCGAAGACCGCCTCGGCCAGGAAGACGACGGCCAAGAAGGCCGCGAGCAAGAAGGCGGCGAGCAAGACTGCTTCGGCAAAGAAGGCTGCGACGAAGAAGACGGCATCCAGGAAGACAGCGTCGAAAAAGTCGACGGCGAGAACGTCGGCCGCCAGCAAGACGCCAGCGAAAAAGAGCGCCGCCAGCAAGCGCACGACGAGCAAGCGCGCAAGCAAGACGTCGCCGGCGCGCAAGCGCAGTTCGCGCTCGGGCAGCTAGCAGTCCCATGACGCGGCGGCGCATGCCGCCGCCGCACGTCTGGCGCCTCCGCGACCCGCGCGGCTAGCCAGGTGTCCTACAGCTCTGTGTACTTGGTGATGCGGCCCTTGGCGCGCTCCACCGGATACTTAGCGGCGTTGACCAGCATCTTGCGCTGCGCGGCCTCGATCGGGTCGATGTCCAGCTTGTCGCACAACTGCACCAGGTACAGCAGCACGTCGGCGATCTCGCTGCCGACCTGCTGCTTTTTTTCTGCAGACAGTTGCTTGCTCTGCGCATCGTCCACCCATTGGAAATGTTCCAGCAATTCCGCCGCTTCCACCGACAGCGCCGCGGCGAGATTGCGCGGACTGTGGAACTGACCCCAGTCGCGGGCGTCGGCGAAGGCGCGCTGGGCGGCCTGCAGGTCGTGGAGGCTGTCGGGCATGGCATCGGCTCGCAGTGGGGACGGTGCATGGTAAAGCAGCTGTCACGCATGCGATGCACCTCGGTCGCGACGTCGGACTCACGGCATGGTCACCGACGATGCACGGCCTCGGCAGCGACACTGCGGGACGTGTTCGCAGACGAAAGGAAATGCCCATGCAAGCTCTGACCTATCACGGCACCCGGGATGTGCGCGTGGAAACCGTTCCCGACCCGGTGCTGGTGGAGACCGACGACATCATTTTGCGCGTCACCGCCACCGCGATCTGCGGCTCGGACCTGCATCTGTACCGCGGCAAGATCCCCGACCTGCACACCGGCGACGTGCTCGGGCACGAGTTCATGGGCGTGGTCGAGGAGGTCGGCCCGGACGTGCAGCGGGTGAAGAAGGGGGACCGCGTGGTGATCCCGTTCGTGATCGCCTGCGGCGAGTGCTTCCATTGCCGGCTCACCGAGTACGCCGCTTGCGAGACGACCAACACCGGCAAGGGCGCGGCGCTGAACCAGAAAGGCATCCGGCCGCCGGCCGCGCTGTTCGGCTATAGCCATCTGTACGGCGGCGTCGCCGGCGGCCAGGCCGAGTACGTGCGCGTGCCCAAGGCCAATGTCGGCCCGCTGGTGGTGCCGGACGTGCTGCACGACGAGCAGGTGCTGTTCCTTTCCGACATCCTGCCCACCGGCTACCAGGCCGCAGTCAATGCGGGCGTGCGCCAGGGCAGCACGGTGGCGATCTTCGGCGCCGGCCCGGTCGGGCTGATGACCGCGGCCTGCTGCCGCATGCTCGGCGCCGAGCGCATCTTCATGGTCGATCGCTATCCGTACCGGCTGGACTTCGCCCAGCGCACCTACGGCGTGATCCCGCTGAACTTCGAGGAAGTGGACGATCCGGCCGACATCATCGTCGGCCAGACCGACGGCCGCGGCGTGGATGCCAGCATCGACGCGGTGGGCTTCGAGGCCAAGGGCAGCACGGTGGAGACGGTGATGGCCACGCTGAAGCTGGAAGGCAGCAGCGGCACCGCGCTGCGCCAATGCATCGCCGCCACCCGCCGTGGCGGCACCGTCAGCGTACCCGGCGTGTACGCCGGCTTCATCCACGGCTTCCTGTTCGGCGACGCCTTCGACAAGGGGCTGAGCTTCAAGATGGGCCAGACCCACGTGCAGCGCTTCATGCCGGAACTGCTGGAACACATCGGCGAGGGCCGGCTGCGCCCGAACGAGATCATCACCCATCGCCTCAGCCTGGCCGAGGCGGCGCAGGGCTATTCCATCTTCGACAAGAAGGAGCAGGACTGCCGCAAGGTGATCCTGACGCCGTAGGCCCGCGCAGCGCCATCGCCTCCGCGCATCGCTGGGGGCGATGGCACCGTGCTGTGGTGAACGCTTCATGCGTGTGCACGCCGCCGCGCGGTGAACACACGCTGGCTGCGCAGGCGGTCTGCTGTGATTGCACGCGGCTTCATCTCGGGCGCTTTGCGCTGCGGCCACCGCCGACGCTGCGTGGCGCCTTCGTACAGAGGATTCGCTTGACCGAACTGCTTTCCCCCACTGCCCTCGGTGACGCCGACGACCTGCGCGGCGCTGCCTTGCACGTCCTCGCGCGCCATCCACACTTGCCGCTGCCTGGCGCGGGCGACACCTTGGACCGCTGGCGCACCCTCGCCGAGATCGCCGCGGCCGACGTGTGCCTGGCCAAGGTGCTGGAAGCGCATTACGACGCGCTCGCGATCCTGGCCGAACTCGGCGCGCCGGCGCCGCCGTCCGGACAATTGTTTGCCGTGTGGGCCGCGGAAGCGCCGGACGCGCGTCTGGCGTACCGCGGCGACGCGCGACGCGGCGAGGTCCTTGGCCGCAAGGCGTGGTGTTCCGGTGCCGGCGTCGTCGATCAGGCGTTGCTCACCGCGCATGACGCAGAACGGCAGCAGTTAGTGCAGGTGCAGTTGCGCCAGCCCGGCATCGCCATCGACACGCAGGCCTGGGCTGCCGTCGGCATGGCCCGTGTGGTCAGCGGCCCGGTGACGTTTGATGCGGTGCCGGCGGTCGCGGTCGGCGCGCCAGGTCAGTACCTGCAGCGTCCCGGGTTCTGGCATGGCGGCGCAGGCATCGCCGCCTGCTGGTACGGCGCCGCGTGCGCGGTAGCCGAGCGCCTGCGCGCGCATCCCAAACTGCAGCGCGATGCGCATGCGGCGATGCACCTGGGCGTGATCGACCAGCACCTCGGCGCGGCGCGCGCGCTGTTGCGCGAACTGGCTGCCGCCATCGACGCCGCGCCCGACCAGGCGCATCGGCATGCGGTGATCCGGCTGCGTTCGTTCGTGGAGCGTGCCGCCACCGAGGTGCTCGATCGCGTCGGCCGCGCGCTCGGCCCGGGTCCGCTGTGCAGCGACCGCGAACATGCGATGCGCTGCGCCGACCTTGCGGTGTTCGTGCGGCAGAGCCATGCCGAGCACGACTGGGCCGCACTGGGCCAGGCATTGGGCGAGCAGGTGCAGCCATGGCGGCTGTGAGCGCCGCACGGCCGCAGATCCATGGCGATGGCACGCCGGAATCGGCGTGGCAGCGCTCGCCCTGGCTGGCTGCGTTGCCGCAGCGTCCGATCGAAGCGCTGATCGCGGGAGCCGCGCGGCTGGTGGTGGTGTCGCCGCATCCGGACGACGAAGCGCTGGGCTGCGGCGGCGCGATCGCCTGCGCGCGCCGCATGGGGATGCCAGTGCACCTGGTGGCGGTGACCGACGGCGAGGCCTGCTATCCGCACCACCCCTACTGGACGCCGCAGCGCCTGCGCACGGTGCGCCGCGCCGAGCTGGCCGCGGCCGCGCATTGCCTGGGCGTCGATCTCGCCGCGATCCACCATCTGGGCCTGGCCGACGGCGAGGTCGGCCAGGGTGAGGCGGTATTGAGCGAACGCCTGCAGGCGCACCTGCAGGCGGACGATCTGGTGCTGACCACCTGGCGCCACGATGGCCATCCCGACCACGAGGCCAGCGCGCGCGCTGTGCGGCATGCGGTCGCCGCCAGCGCTGCGCGCACGGTCGAGTTCCCGGTGTGGGCCTGGCACTGGCTGCAGGCCGACGCTGCTGTGCCGCAGGCCTTGCGCGGTGCGGTCCGCTACACCCTGAGCGATGCCGACTGGCAGGCCAAGCAACGGGCGCTGCACTGCTTCGCCTCGCAACTGGGCACCGCACACCCGCCGGTGCCGGCGCCGATCCTGCCGCCGCAGGTCCTGCAACGTTTCGCTCGCCGCTTCGAGGTGTTTGTCGCATGAGCTCGGTCCCGGTCCAGGAATATTTCGGCGCCCTCTACCGCGACGAGGATCCGTTCGGCTATCGCGAGCGCTGGTACGAAGCGCGCAAGCGCGCCCTGTTGCTGGCCAGCCTGCCGCGCGCGCGCTTCGCGCGTGCCTGGGAACTGGGGTGCTCCAACGGCGAGTTGACCGCGGCGCTGGCGCCGCGCTGCGACGCGCTGCTGGCCACCGACCTGTCCGAGCGCGCGGTGGCCCTGGCCAGCCAGCGCAACGCCGGCGCGGCGCATGTGCAGGTGCGCCAGGCCGAACATCCGCGCAGTTGGCCAGCGGGCCGTTTCGATCTGATCGTGTTCAGCGAGGTCGGTTACTACCTGCCGTTGCCGCTGTTGCAGGAGTGCGCCCAGCGCTTGGCCGCTTCGCTGAGCGAGCAGGGCGTGCTGGTCGCCTGCCACTGGCTGCATCCGTTCGCCCAGGCCTGCATGGATGGCCGCGCCGTGCATGCCTGCCTGGCGCAGACGCTCGGGCTGCCGCGGCTGTTGCGCTACGAGGACGACGACGTGCTGCTCGAGGCCTGGAGTGCCACGCCGTATTCGGTGGCCGCGGCGGAGCAGTTGCGATGATCGCGGTGCTGATTCCGGCCCACGACGAGGAACTGTTGATCGGGGCGTGCCTGCGCTCGGTGGCGCTCGCGGCGCAATGCGCGGGTCTGCGCGGCGAGGCGGTGCAGGTGTTCGTCGCTCTGGACCGCTGCAGCGATGGCACCGCCGAGATCGTCGCCGCGCATGGGGCGCACGCCATTGCGCTGCAGACCGGCAACGTCGGCAGCGCCCGCGCGGCGGCGGCGCACGCGGCGCTGGCCGCCGGCGCGCGCTGGCTGGCCTGCACCGACGCCGACTCCGTGGTGCCGGCGAACTGGCTGTCGGCGCAGTTGGAGTGCGCCAGCGACGCGTTCTGCGGCATCGTCACGGTCATCGACTGGGACGACTACGGCACGCGCTTGCGCGATACCTACCTGGCCGGCGAATGCCGTCACGACGACCATCCGCACGTGCATGGCGCCAACCTTGGCCTCAGCGCCGAGCTGTATCGGCGATGCGGTGGCTTCCTGCCGCTGGCGGCGCACGAGGACGTGGCGTTGGTGGAGGCGATGGTACGCGTGCAGGCGCGGATCGCGCGGCGCGCGCAACCGGTGGTGACCACCAGCGCGCGCCGCGTGGCGCGCGCATGCGGCGGCTTCAGCGACTACCTCAAACAGATGGAGCGCCGTTTGGCCGAGTCCTTGCTGCCCGTGGTCGACGGCGACGCCCTGGCCTGAGCGTTGGAACGCCGCGTCGGGCGCCTGTGCCATCTGGGCGCTTGCAAAGGCCCCGGCGACTCCAGCTCGGCAAGGGCTGACCAGCTGCCTGAGCGTGTCGCAGTGCAGCATACGTAGCCCGATGTTGCCGGTCGGAAAGCCGCGCCAGGCACGGTCACAGAGGGCTCTCGCCGGCGGCGCCAACCGTCCGTCGCGAACAGGTGAATTTTTCACGCCCCCTTCACCTTGCGTCTTTGTAGACACGCCGCCACGAGGTTCGGGATAAGTTTTCTTCGGGCTTGGCGCCGGCAGGCCGTGCTGGAGTGGTTTGCCAGGTTCTTGTCAAGTCTGCGACAGGCTTTTTGACCAGCAATCAATAACTTAGTTGTTCTGGTCGGGTGAGGGCGCCATCGGCCTCTTGTCCACAGGGGGTGTGGATGACTTCTGCATAAGGTTGTGGATAAGGCCGATGCCGGCCCGTGACACAACAGTGTCAAGAGGGGTGGCGAAAAATTGACCAGGCGATGTTCGGGTCGCCATTGGGCCGGCCCGGATGGCCTGTTTCGGACCCCTGGTTGAGCGCATCCGGTCGCGAACGGCCCCGGTGAATGCGGACCGGATCTTTGTCGTCGTCATGCCGGTCGTCTGTGCGGATGGCAACCTAGGAGCATATGCTGGCGCGCGACCATCCGTTGAGGCGTGGCGAAACGGAGCGGTAGCATCCCCTGCGCGTCTCGGCTCGCGGTCTTCGTGGTACACCAGTTCGCGGCCCGGCGAGTGCCCCAGCGACCCGGCCGGGTCGCGATCATTGCCATGGCGCCACGCCGTGCGGCGCCATGGCGGACACTGCCGCGTTTGTTCAGGCCAGCAGGCGAAGCTTCGGCTCGCGGCTCCACTGCCGGGTCTTGGCGGCGTTGATGAAGCCCTTGCTGTCGCTGGCCTCGACCACCCCGGCATCCTTCTGCACATTGCCGGCCTTCAGCAGCGGCTGCGCGCCGGCGTCGGCGGCGATCGCCTTGAGGTGGGCGAAGGCATTGCTGACGAAGTCGATGGCCGCCGATTCCTTGCTCAGCCGCTTGCCGGCCTCGGCAGATAGCACCACCGCCACCGCGTCGAACACGAACGAGGGCGTGCCGGCGAGCTGGCCGTCGGCGGTCAGGCGCTTGCCGTCGCTGAGCACGGCGCCGCCCAGCTTGGGCGCGACGATCTTGACCGCCGCACCGGCGTCGGTGGCGGCCTTGCGCAACTCGTGCACGGCCTTCGCATCGGATCCCTCGTCGATCAGGATGCCGATCGCGCGACCCTGCAGGGTGGGCTTCATTCGCCCGATCAACTGCAGCGCCGGCGACAGCGGCAGGTCCTGCGGCGCGACCGCGGCGGGCGGTGCCGGCGGCAACCCATCCATGCCCAGGCCGTCGGCCACGCGCTGCGCCAGCTTGGGATCGACATGGCGCAGATGCCCGACCACCGCCGCACGCACGTGCGCGGTGTCGACCTTGGACAGCTCGAACACCAGTGCCGAGGCCACGTGCGCCTGTTCCGGCGGCGTCTGGCTGCGGTAGAACATCCGTGCCTGGCTGTAGTGATCGGCAAAGCTCTCGGCGCGAATGCGGCCCTTGGCGGCGTCCTCGGCCGGCGTGCGATGGCTGACGAAGCCGCGCGCCGTCTCGCGCGGGCTGTCGGCCTGCAGCGAGCTCGGTTCGTAGGCGACGCGGCCCTTGGGCACGCCCATCTGCATGTGGCCGTCGCGCTGCATGTTGGCGAACGGACACTTCGGCGCGTTGATCGGCAACTGGTGGAAGTTCGGTCCGCCCAGGCGGCTTAGCTGGGTGTCCAGGTACGAGAACAGGCGGCCCTGCAGCAGCGGGTCGTTGGAGAAGTCGATGCCGGGCACGATGTTGGCCGGGCAGTACGCCACCTGCTCGGTCTCGGCGAAGAAGTTGTCCGGCCAGCGGTCCAGCACCATGCGCCCGACGATCTGCAACGGCACCAGTTCCTCCGGGATCAGCTTGGTGGCGTCCAGGTGGTCGAACGGGAAACCGTCGGCCTGTTCCTGGGTGAACAGCTGTACGCCCAGTTCCCATTCCGGGAAGTCGCCGCGCTGGATCGCCTCGAACAGGTCGCGGCGGTGGAAGTCCGAATCGGCGCCGGCCAGCTTCACCGCCTCGTCCCAGATCGTGGACTGCAGGCCGAGCTTGGGCCGCCAGTGGAACTTGACGAAGGTGCTGCGGCCTTCCGCATCGAGCAGGCGGAAGCTGTGGATGCCGAAGCCTTCCATCATGCGCAGCGAACGTGGGATGGTGCGGTCGCTCATCGCCCACATGATCATGTGCAGCGATTCGGGCATCAGCGAGACGAAGTCCCAGAACGTGTCGTGCGCGCTGGCCGCCTGCGGGAAGCCGCGGTCCGGTTCCATCTTCACCGCATGGATCAGGTCGGGGAACTTCAGCGCATCCTGGATGAAGAACACCGGGATGTTGTTGCCCACCAGGTCCCAGTTGCCTTCCTTGGTATAGAACTTGACCGCGAAACCGCGCACGTCGCGCGGCGTGTCCATCGAGCCGGCACCGCCGGCGACGGTGGAGAAGCGGGTGAACACCGGTGTTTTCACTCCGACCTCGGTGAGCAGCGCGGCGGTGGTGTACTTGGCCAGCGATTTGGTCAGTTCGAAATAGCCGTGCGCGGCGCTGCCGCGCGCGTGCACGATGCGCTCGGGAATGCGCTCGTGGTCGAAGTGGGTGATCTTTTCGCGCAGGATGAAGTCTTCCAGCAGCGTCGGCCCGCGCGGGGTGGCGCGCAGCGAGTTCTGGTTGTCGGCGACCGGAATGCCCTGGTTGGTGGTGAGCCGCGGATGCGTGCCGCCGGCCTGCTGGTGCAGTTCGTCGCCATGGCCGCGCTGGTCGGCGGGCGCGGCGGTGGAGGCGAGGGCGGTGGACGATGCGGGGTCGCTGGGCGTGCGTTTGCGGCTGGCCATGGGGGGTGCTCCGGTGCGTGGCGAGAAGAGGCGTCGCAGTGGTGTGCCCGGTGCGTGAAGATACGGGCGCGGCGGAAGTCCCGATCCTGGGCGGCGCGGCGTGAACGAGCCGTGCAACGCACCGCATCGGCACGCACTTGTCTACTGCAGCGCGCGCGATGCGCACACACAAAAAAACCCAGCCTCGCGCGAGGCCGGGTTTCGAATGCAGCGTCGAACGACGACGCGGCTCAGACCACCGCGTCTTCCTTGTACGCATCCACCGGGATGCACGCACACATCACGTTCTTGTCGCCGTACACGTTGTCCACGCGCGCCACCGGCGGCCAGTACTTCTGCTGCTTCAGCGTCGGCAGCGGGAACGCGGCCAGTTCGCGCGGGTAGGCGTGGGTCCACTCGCTGGCGGTCACCTGCGCAGCGGTGTGTGGGGCGTGCTTGAGCGGATTGTCCTCGCGGTCCAGGCGGCCGTCCTCGATCGCGGCGATTTCCTCGCGGATCTGGATCATCGCGTCGATGAAGCGATCCAGCTCATGCTGCGATTCGCTCTCGGTCGGCTCCACCATCAGCGTGCCGGCGACCGGGAAACTCAGCGTCGGCGCGTGGAAGCCGAAGTCGATCAGGCGCTTGGCGATGTCCTCGGCGCCGATGCCGCTGGTCTTCTCCAGCGGGCGCACGTCGAGGATGCATTCGTGCGCGACCAGGCCGTTGCGGCCGGTGTACAGCGTCTTGTAGTACGGCGCCAGGCGCTTCGCGATGTAGTTGGCGTTGAGCAGCGCGACCTGGGTGGCCTTGCGCAGCCCGCTGTTGCCCATCATGGTGATGTACATCCAGCTGATCGGCAGGATCGAAGCCGAGCCGAAGCTGGCCGCCGAGACCATGCCGACGTCGCCGTCGCCGCCGAGCGTGCGCGGCAGGTACGGCGCCAGATGCGCCTTCACCGCGCACGGGCCGACGCCGGGGCCGCCGCCGCCGTGCGGGATGCAGAAGGTCTTGTGCAGGTTCAGATGCGACACGTCCGAGCCCCACTTGCCGGGCTTGGCCAGGCCGACCAAGGCGTTCATGTTGGCGCCGTCGGTGTAGACCTGGCCGCCGTGCGCGTGCACCACTTCGCAGATCGCCACCACGTCTTCCTCGAACACGCCGTGGGTGGACGGGTAGGTGATCATCAGCGCGGCCAGGCGCTCGGAATACTTCTCGGCCTTGGCGCGGATGTCGGCGACGTCGACGTTGCCGTTGCCGTCGCACTTGGTCACCACCACGGTCATGCCGCACATCTGCGCCGAGGCCGGGTTGGTACCGTGCGCCGATTCGGGGATCAGGCAGATGTCGCGATGGCCTTCGCCGCGGGCGCGGTGGTAGGCGCGGATCGCCAGCAGGCCGGCGTACTCGCCCTGCGCGCCGGAGTTGGGCTGCAGGCTGACCGCGTCGTAGCCGGTGCACTCGACCAGCATCGCTTCCAGTTCGTCGATCAGCTGCTTGTAGCCCACGCTCTGCTCGGCCGGGGCCAGCGGATGGATCGCGCCGAACTGCGGCCAGGTCACCGGGATCATCTCGGCGGTGGCGTTGAGCTTCATGGTGCAGCTGCCCAGCGGGATCATGGTGCGATCCATCGCCAGGTCCTTGTCGGCCAGCGCGCGCATGTAGCGCAGCAGTTCGTGCTCGCTGTGGTGGGTGTTGAACACCGGGTGCTGCAGGAACGCGCTGTGGCGCAGCAGCTGCGGCGGCAGCGCGTCGGCGGTGGCGGCATCGAGCGCGTCCACGTCGGCCTGCGCGCCGAACACCTGCGCCAGCGCGACCACGTCGGCGCGGGTGGCGGTCTCGTCCAGGCTGATGCCCAGCGCGGTGCTGTCGATCGCGCGCAGGTTGATGCCGGCCGCACGCGCCTTGGCGTGGATGGCCTCGGCGTCGACGCCGGTGACGTGCAGGGTGTCGAAGAAGCGCTCGCCGACGGCGACGCCGGCGCCGCGCAGCGCCGCGGCCAGGATCGCGGCCAGGCGGTGGGTACGGCGGGCGATGCGCACCAGGCCCTCGGGGCCGTGGTACACCGCGTACATCGAGGCCATCACCGCCAGCAGCACCTGCGCGGTGCAGATGTTGGAAGTGGCCTTCTCGCGGCGGATGTGCTGCTCGCGGGTCTGCAGGGTGAGGCGGTAGGCGGGGTTGCCGGCGGCGTCGATCGACACGCCGATCAGGCGGCCCGGCATCGAGCGCTTGTAGGCGTCGCGGCAGGCCATGAACGCGGCGTGCGGGCCGCCGAAGCCGAACGGCACGCCGAAGCGCTGCGAGTTGCCGACGACGATGTCCGCGCCCCATTCGCCGGGCGCGGCGATCAGGGTCAGCGCGAGCAGGTCGGTGGCGACCGCGACCAGGCTGCCTTGCGCATGCGCGGCGTCGGCCAAGGCCTTGTGGTCACCGATGTGGCCGAAGCTGTCCGGATACTGCAGCAGCACGCCGAAGCATTCGGCCTGCAGCGCTTCCTCCGGCGTGCCCACGCGCAGCACGATGCCCAGCGGCTCGGCGCGGGTGCGCAACAGTTCCAGGGTCTGCGGATGCACCGCGTCGTGCACGAAGAAGGTGTCGGACCTGGACTTGGCCGAGCGCTTGGCCAGGGTCATCGCTTCGGCCGCGGCGGTGGCTTCGTCCAGCAGCGAGGCGTTGGCGATCTCCATGCCGGTGAGGTCGGCACACATGGTCTGGAAGTTGATCAGCGCTTCCATGCGGCCCTGCGAGATCTCCGCCTGGTACGGGGTGTAGGCGGTGTACCAGGCCGGGTTCTCGAGGATGTTGCGCAGGATCACCTTCGGCGTGTGGGTGCCGTAGTAGCCCTGGCCGATGAAGCTGCGCAGCACCGTGTTCTTGTCGGCGATGGCGCGGATCTTGGCCAGCGCCTCCTCCTCGGTGATGGCGTCGGGCAGCGCCAGCGCGGCCGGCGACTTGTCCGTGCCTATTTTGATCAGGCCGGGCACGATGGCGTCGGTCATCGCCTCCAGCGAGTCGTGGCCGACGGTGCGCAGCATGTGCGCGATCTCGGCGTCGTTCGGGCCGATGTGGCGCTCGATGAAAGCCGAGTGGTGTTCGAGGTCGCGCAGCGAAGAGGTGTGAGACATGGCAGTCGTCCGGCTGAGGAAGGCACGAGGAGGCGGGGACGCGCGCAAGGCCGTCGTCGGGCCGCTGTGGCGGGCACGACCGACGGGAAGCGCGCGTCCTCCCAATGCCCCTCTGTCCTTTTGCCTGAGAGTTTGGAAGCGGCGGCTGGCGCTGCGCTTCGTGCCCCTTCGGCGCCGGGTTTGACCGGTCTCTCCAGAGTCTTGGTGCGGGTGGTATCGGGCCTGAGCGATTACGGGCGTTTGCGCCTTCGGCAGCGGGTCGCCCCGCTTCTCCCACCATGCTGCGCGGCGATTATAGCGTGCCGGCGCCCCCCACGACGGGCCGCGCGCGCCCACACCAGCCTGAATGGGCACGCCGCGGCGGATGCGCGCATGCGGCCGCAGCGCGTATCATGGCCGCACTCCCTTTTTTCGCGCCCGTCCATGCCGGACGGCGCTGTCGCGTGTGCGCCCGCCCTGTGGCCGCCGCGGCCGGCTCTCAGGATGATGTCCCCATGACGCTCCCGTCCGTGTCCACGCGCCGCATGGCCCTGTTGCTGGCCGGGCTGGCGATGTTCGGCCCGTTCTCCATCGACACCATCTTCCCGGCGTTCCCGCAGCTGGCGCAGCGCCTGCACGCCGATCCGGTGGCGATCCAGCAGACGGTGAGCGTGTACCTGTTCGCCTACGCGGTGATGGGCCTGGCGCACGGGCCGTTGTCCGACGCGTTGGGGCGGCGGCGGGTGATCGTCGCCGGCCTGATCGTGTTCATCCTGGCCTCGGCCGGCTGCGCGCTGTCGCGGGACCTGCCGACGCTGCTGACGTTCCGCGCGCTGCAGGGCGTCTCGGCCGGCGTCGGCATGATCGTCGGCCGCGCGGTGATCCGCGATCTGTTCCACGGCGACGACGCGCAGCGGCTGATGAGCCAGGTGTCGATGATCTTCGGCATCGCCCCGGCGATCGCGCCGATCATCGGCGGCTGGATCTTGGGCAGCGGCCGCGGCTGGCCGACGATCTTCTGGTTCCTGGTCGGCTTCTCCTCGCTGCTGCTGGTCGCCACCCTGCGCTGGATGCCGGAGACGCATCCGCCGCAGGCGCGCACGCCGCTGGCGCCGCGCACCCTGCTTCGCGACTACATCGGCATCGCGCTGAATCCGCGCTTCCAGCGCCTGGCCGCGGCCGGTGCGTTCAATTTCGGCGGGGTGTTCCTGTACATCGCTTCGGCGCCGGTGTTCATGATCGAGCTGCTGGGCAAGACCGAGCGCGATTTCGCCTGGCTGTTCATCCCCACCATCGGCGGCATGACCCTGGGCGCGTTCCTGTCCGGGCGCATGGCCGGGCGGTTCGGGCCGATGCGCCAGGTGCGCTTCGGCTTCGTCTGCTGCGGCCTGTCGATGATCGGCAACATCGCCTACACCGCGCTGGCTCCGGCCATCGCGCTGCCGTGGGCGGTGCTGCCGATCTTCTTCGCGGGCCTGGGCACCGCGCTGATCTTCCCGATCCTGGCGCTGGCGGTGCTGGACATGTATCCGCGCCAGCGCGGGTTGGCCTCGTCGCTGCAGGCCTTCACCCAGTTGATGGTGACCGTGCTGGTGGCCGGCGTGCTGTCGCCGCTGCTCAGCGGCCACGCCCTGCACCTGGCGCTGGGCTCGGGCGCGTTCTTCCTGCTCGGCTGGGGCTTTTGGCGCTGGGAGCGGCGCAGCGGCAAGCGCCTGCCGCGGCCGGATGCGCAGGTACCGCGCCTCGAACCGGCCGACCCGCTGTGAGCATGGCCGCAGTTGGGCTATCGTCGTCGGGTCATCGCTGAGGAAACCGCATGTCCATCGAGTCCAAGCAGCGCCGCGATCTGCGCAAGAAGCTGGCCGAGCGCCTGCGCCACCGCGCCGAGGGCGCCGCGCCGGCCGCGCCCATCGAACCGCACGCGGAGCTGCGCGACCAGCAGCGCACGCTGCTGGCCGGCATCGTGCGCCGCGACGGCGAGTGGGTGCTGGGCATGGACGGGCGCATCGCCGGGCAGAGCGAGAGCGCCGCGCAGGTGCTGTCGCTGATCATGCAGGCGGCGGAGTTGCACGAGCGTGCCGGCACGCCGGTGCGGCTGATGTACTCGGACGCGCTGAAGGACGCCGCGCAGGCCGATGCGCAGGCGCAGGGCCTGAGTTTCGACGAGTTCAAGTCGCGGC
Source organism: Xanthomonas sp. 3498 (assembly GCF_014199795.1). Classification (NCBI taxonomy): domain Bacteria; kingdom Pseudomonadati; phylum Pseudomonadota; class Gammaproteobacteria; order Lysobacterales; family Lysobacteraceae; genus Xanthomonas; species Xanthomonas sp. 3498. Next base: position 71,444 of record NZ_JACHOH010000003.1, on the reverse strand, counting down.
ACGCCCAGGTCATGGGCCGCGACGACGGCGGCGCGGCGGCCCCGGCCTGAGCCCATGGGCCAGAGTGCCGGCCAGGCTGCGCAGGAGGCCGTGTCGCTGGCGCGGGTGCGGCGCCGTGACGGCATCGCGCTGGTCCAGGCGCACCGCGCCAGCGTCGCCCTGCATCACCCGTGGAGCTATCCGTTCACCGACGTGCCCGGCTTCGAGGCCTGGTACGCGCAGACCCTGGACGGCAGCAACATCGCGCTGCTGGCGCGCGAACGCAGCAGCGGCGCGCTCGCCGGCCTGTTCACCTTCAGCCAGGTGATGGGCGGCTGCTTCCAGAGCGCCTATCTCGGCTACCACGCCATGGCCGGCTGCGAAGGCCGCGGACTGATGACGCATGCGCTGCGCCTGTGCGTGGCCTACGCGTTCGGCGAGCTGGGGCTGCACCGCGTGGAGGCCAATATCCAGCCGGACAATGCCCGCTCGCTGGCCCTGGCCAAGCGCGCCGGCTTCCGCCACGAGGGCTATTCGCCGCGCTACCTGCGCATCGGCGGGATATGGCGCGACCACGAGCGCTGGGCGCGGCTGGCCGACGACTGAGCTGATGGCGGCGCCTGCGCTGGCAGTGCTCAGCGTCGGGGCGCTGGCGTCGTCGGGGCGGGCGTGGGAGAAGCAGGCGTGGGAGAAGCAGGCGTGGGAGAAGCGGGGGCGGTGGTTTGTGTCGGCCTCTGCGCTGACGCTTCCCACCCGCACATCCGCCCCTGATTCTGCTGCTTGAGCCACTCCTGCATCGGCGCGAAGTATTCCAGCAGCGGGCCGGCGTCGATGCGTTCGCTGCCGGTCAGTTCCTTGAGCGTGGCCTGCCATGGCTGGCTGCCGCCACGTTGCAGCATCGACCAGAACTTCTGCCCGGCTTCCTTGTTGCCGTAGAAGGTGCACTCGTACAGCGGGCCCTTGTAGCCGGCGGCGTCGCACAGGCTCTTGTAGAACTGGAACTGCAGGATGTGCGAGAGGAAGTAACGCGTGTACGGCGTGTTGGCCGGCACGTGGTACTTGGCGCCAGGGTCGAAGAAGTCCTCGCCGCGCGGTGTCGCCGGCGCCACGCCCTGGTACTTGGCCTTCAGCTCCCACCAGGCCTGGTTGTAGCGGTCCGGGGCGATCGAGCCGTCGAACACGCCCCAGCGCCATCGGTCGATCATCAGCCCGAACGGCAGGAACGCGACCTTGCTCAGGGCCATGCGCATCTGCGCGTTGATCAACGCTTCGCGGCCGACCTGCGGCGCGTCGACCAGGCCGATCGAATGCAGGTACTGCGGGGTCATCGCCAGCACCACGGTGTCGCCGATGGCTTCGTGGAAGCCGTCGTTGGCGCCGCCCTGGAACAGCGGCGGCAGCGGGTTGTAGGCCAGGTCGTAATAGAGGTGGCCGAGTTCGTGGTAGATGGTGGTGAAGTCCTCTTCGTTCGGCTTGACGCACATCTTGGTGCGCACGTCGCCGGCCATGTCCATATCCCAGGCGCTGGCATGGCAGACCACGTCGCGGTCCAGCGGCTTGATGAACTGGCTGCGTGTCCAGTAGCTGTCGGGCAGCTTGGGCATCGCCAGCGAGGTGTAGAAATCCTGCGCGCGCTCGGTCATCTGCCGCGCGCTGAGCAACTGCGCCTCGCGCTGGGCCATGAATCGCGCCTCCGCCGAGGTGTCGCCGTTGCGCCGCGCCAGTGCCGCGCTCAAATTGCCCTGGTACTGCCGTTCCAGCGCGTCGGTGATGTCCAGGCTGCCGGCGCCGGGGTAGGGCTGCAGCAGGTCCCACAGGTTGCTCCAGTCCTGCTGCCACATGTTGCCGAGCAGGTGCGCCGGCAGCAGGCCGCCGGCGAGTTCGCCCTTGTCCTTGCCGTATTCGGCGTCGAGCTTGCCGCGCGCGTAGCAGTGCAGCTGTTCGTACAGCGGCTTGACCTGGGTCCAGAGCCGGTCGGTCTCGGCGGCGAGTTGTGCCGGCGGCATGTCGTAGCCGCTGCGCCACAGCGCGCCGGTGTCGGCGTAGCCCATGTCGCGCGCGCCTTCGTTGACCAGCTCGACGAAGCGCTGGTAGTCCTTGCGCATCGGTTGCACGGCGGCGTGCCAGCCTTGCCAGGCATCCAGTTGCTGGTCGTAGTCGCGGCTGCGACGCAGCACGTCTTCCAGTTCGCCCAACTGCCGGCAGCGGCGCGCATCGCCCTCGCCGGTGCAGTAGGAGGCGGCACCGTAAGCGCCTTCCATCTTCGTCGCCAGTGCGGCCAGCTCGGCCAGCCGCGCCGGATCACGCGGCGCCGGCATCGCGGTCATCTGCTGCAGCAGGCGCAGTGCGCGGGCGCTGTCGGCCGACATCGGCTTGCCGTCGTAGCGCCGTGCCTGCGCGATCCAGCCGTTGAGCGTGGTCAGCCAGCGCGCGTTGGCCTTGGCCGCCAGCCGCTCGCTGTCGCCGTTGATGTAGGTGGCCGACAGCCACTGCGCCGCGGTGAGTTCCGGCAGCAACGCGCGGTATTCCTCGTTGATGCGGGCGACGAACTGGTCGGCGCTCTCGCCCTCGGCCTGGGTCGTGGCGGGGGCGGCGGTCTCGGCCGCGGGTTCCTTGCGGCAGGCGGACAGCATCAGCAGGCTCGCGCCGAGACACAGCGCGAGCAGCGGAGAGCGGTGGTTCACGGCGAATCCTTGCAGGGCGATTGCCCGGAAGGCTAGTGGCCCGCCCGCAACGCCGCAAGTTCGGGCGGCACGCTCGTGGCCGCGCCGCCGTGTCCCGTCATGCCATGGCCGCCCGTGAGCGGGCTGTCACTGCGGCTTGGCGCATTGCGCGAACAGGTCGCGCGCGTGGTCGTAGACGCCAGTCTTGACCTGCATCAGGCCCAGCACCGACGGGAACAGGTTGTCCTGGTCGGCGTACTTGCGCGAGCGCGCCTGCAGGCAGGCCAGGTCCAGGCCGCGCGCGCTGGCGAAGCCCGGCGAGAACCACATCACCATCGGCACGTGGGTCTGCTCCTGCGGCGCGATCGCGTAGGGCACGCCGTGCAGGTACAGGCCCTTCTCGCCCAGCGACTCGCCGTGGTCGGAGAGGTAGATCATCGCCGTGTCGTAGTCGGGCATCGCCTGCAGCGTGTCGATGGTGCGCGCCAGCAGGTGGTCGGTGTACAGCAGCGAGTTGTCGTAGGCGTTGGTGATCAGCTCGCGGCTGCAGTTGCCCAGGTCGGCGGTGTCGCAGGTCGGGGTGAAGCGGCGGAACCCGGCCGGGTAGCGCTCGAAGTAGCTGGGCCCGTGGCTGCCGAGCTGGTGCAGCACCACCACGCGGTCGCCGGGCTTGGCGCGCACCTGAGCGGCCAGGTCCTGCAGCAGGATCTCGTCCATGCAGCGCCCGTCCTTGCACAGTTGCGGATCCTTGGCATCGTCCAGGTGCTGGATCTGCAGGCCGTCGCACACGCCCTTGCAGCCGGACTGGTTGTCGCGCCACAGCGTGGCGATGCCGGCGTGCTCGAGCACGTGCAGCAGCGACTGGTGCTTGCGGATGTTGCTCTCGTTGTAGTCGTGGCGGCCGAACGGCGAGAACATGCACGGTACCGAGACCTCGGTGCTGGTGCCGCAGGAGTGCATGTCGGGGAAGTTGATCACGTCGCGCTTGGCCAGCTCCGGCGTGGTTTGCCGCGCGTAGCCGTTGAGGCCCCAGTTCTGCGCGCGGGCGGTCTCGCCCAGCACCACCACCAGCAGCCGCGGCTTGCTGCCCGGCGCGCGCGCGGTGGCCTTGGCGTCGTGTTCCAGCGGCAGCTTCGGCGCCTTGCGCGTGGGGCTGTCGGACTTGAAGTTCTGCCGCAGCGCGACCAGGTAGTTGATCGGCGTGGCCAGGTAGCGGATCTCGCGATGGTTGCGCATCATCGCCGACAGGTCCTGGAACGACAGCATCGCGGCGACGCCGCCCAGCGCCAGCATGCCGACCAGGAAGCCGAGGCGGATCGCCAGCGCCTTCAGTGGCGAACGCCGGATCAGCCGCACCCGCCACAGCACCAGGATCGGCAGCACCGCGTAGAACAGCAGTGGCGCGATCAGCGCCGGCGTCATCAGCTCGCGCGATTCCTTGTGGTCGGTGGCCAGCACGTTGCGCAGCATGTCCGCGTCCAGGTAGACGCTGTAGCTGTTCATGTAGTGCGCGGCGAACGCGGTGGTGATCAGCAGCACCGTCAGCACCGGCTTGGCGATGCCGCGCCACAGCAACAGGCCGAGCAGCAGGCCGTGCACCGACAGCAGCAGCAGGAACAGCGACAGCGCCAGCTTGATGTCGCCGGCATGGCCGCTCATCGCGCTGCGCCAGAACATGCCGTTGCAGGCCAGGGCGAAGAACGCGCTGGCCGCCAGCGCCAGCATCTCGTTGCTCAACTGCGGACGCCAGGCCCACCAGCGGGCGCGGGACAGGGTGGACGGCGAGGGCGGGGCGGCGGAACGGCTCATGCGGCGGCATCGTTGGTGGTGGAAAGGCGTCGGTCGGCCTGCGGCATCGCGCCCGGCCACAGCATCGCCCGGTACAGGCCCAGTGCCACGCCCCAGCACAGGGCCAGCGTCCACAGGTCGTGCGACATGAAATGCGCGCCGCGCAGCTGTTGGCCGAGACCGAACAGCAGGCCTCCCCCGAGGCCGATCGCCAGCGCTGGCCAGCGCCAGGCCGGCTTGAGCGCCAGCGCAACGAAGTACAGCCCCACCCAGGCATAGCCGGCACTGGAATGACCGGCGGGGAAGCATACCCCGCGCGGCATGCCCACCGGGCGGGTCTCGAACAGGCCCACGAAGATCCGATTGCCGCCGTAGCGGAGCAGGTCCCAGGGGCAGTCCATGTCGGTTACCGACTTCAGCAGCGACACCACGCCGGTGCTCAGCGCCACCGCCAGCAGCAGGTACAACAGCGGCTGCCGGTAGCGGCGTCCATCGGGACGGCGCCAGGCCCACACCGCCAGGCCCGCGGTCACCGCCCAGGCCGCGGCGCTCAGCAGCTTGCCGTCGTGGTGGATCAGGCTACGGGTCAGCGCCGCATCCTTCAGCGCCCACTGCCCGCCTTCCCAGCGATACAGCAGGTCGGCGATCCAGAAATCGCCGCCCAGGCCCATCAGCACGGTGCTGGCCAGCAGCACCAGGGCCAGCGGCACCCACAGATGGGAGAGATAGAAGTGCCGGCGTGCGCCGCTGTAGGGCGCCGCCGCAGCGGACAATCGCAGGGGCGTACTGAGCATGGTCGACGAAGGCGGCCAGGGACGGCGGGAAAGTGGGGGCATGGTCGGGTTGCAGGTGTCGGATAGCTGTCGGAACTGCGGGATGAGAGGGCCAGGCTTCAGCAAAGCTTGCGCACCGTCGCCGTCATGCAAGCGCCGGGCCACCGGCCTCGGCGACATGGGAACGTGGCGGGGAAACGGCGCGGTCGGGCCTCTGCGGCGGTGTGCGGGGAGGGCAGCCTGACGTCCCCGTGTTGGGATCCTTTCCAGGTTTTATTGAGATTCGATCAAGACGCGACGCCGTTCTGACGGCGTTCCGACATGCTTCCGCTAGCATGGGCGGGTCCGTCCCCCGAATTCGAGCGCCCCCATGCGGCTGCTGGTCATAGAAGACAACCGGAACCTGGTCGCCAACCTGTTCGACTATTTCGAGGTGCGCGGCCACACGCTGGACGCGGCGCCGGACGGCGTCACCGGGCTGCACCTGGCCACCACCCAGCGCTACGACGCGCTGATCCTGGACTGGATGCTGCCGCGGCTGGACGGGCAGCAGGTGCTGCGCGCGCTGCGCGAGGAGCACCATGCCGACGTGCCGGTGATCATGCTGACCGCGCGCGACGAACTGCCGGACAAGATCGCCGGCTTCCGCGCCGGCGCCGACGATTACCTGACCAAGCCGTTCGCGCTGCCGGAGCTGGAAGTGCGGCTGGAGGCGTTGCTGGTGCGCGCCAGCGGCCGCGGCCGCAGCAAGCTGCTGCGCGTGGGCGACCTGCAGATGGACCTGTCCACGCTGGAAGTGACCCGCGGCGGGCGTGCCCTGCATCTGTACCCGGCCTGCCGCAAGCTGCTGGAGGTGCTGATGCAGGCCAGCCCGGCGGCGGTCACCCGCGACCGCCTGGAGCAGGCGCTGTGGGGCGACGAGCCGCCGGACGGGGACATGCTGCGCTCGCACATCTACGACCTGCGCCGCAGCGTCGATGGCCCGTTCGCGGCCAAGCTGATCCACACCCTGCCACGCATCGGCTACCGCCTGGCGGTGGTCGGCCCCCACGAGGGCGAGCATGCCGACTAGGGCCGGCCTGCGGCAGCGGCTGACCCTGTGGCTGGTGGGCTACGCGGCGCTGCTGTCGCTGGCGGTGTTCGTGCATGGCTACATCGTCAACGACCAGGCCGAGCAGCTCACCTGGCGTTCGCTGCTGACCTCCGAACTGGACCACTTCCTGGCGCGCAGCGCGGCCGATCCGGACTACCGCTGGATCGACACCCGCACCGTGAGCCTGTACGGCGACGAGGGCGGGGCGCCGCTGCCGCCGGCAGTGGCAGCGCTGGGCCCCGGCCTGCACGACGAAGTGCAACTGGAAGGCAGCGAGAAGGTGGTGCTGGTGCAGGACGTGCGCGGCCGCCGCCTGGCGCTGACGCTGGACATCACCGAGCTGCACGACCACGAGGACAACCTGGCGCTGTGGATGCTTGTGTCCAACGCGGTGGCGGTGCTGCTGCTCGGCGCGCTGGTGGCCTGGGGCATGGGCCGGGTGGTGCAGCCGCTGACCGACATGGCCCAGCGCATCGGCAGTCTGCGTCCGGACCGGCCCGGGCAGCGCATCGAAGTGCATCCGCGCGCCAGCGCCGAGCAGGTGGTGATCGCCGAGGCGTTGAACGATTACCTGGCGCGCAACGACCTGTTCGTGGAGCGCGAGCGCGCCTTCATCGACAGCACCAGCCACGAACTGCGCACGCCGGTGGCGGTGATCGGCGGCGCCGCCGAGTTGGCGCTGGAGCAGCACGACGTGCCGCCCAGCGTGCGCAACCAGTTGCTGCGCATCCGCCGCACCGCCAGCGGCGTCGGCCAGTTGATCTCGCTGCTGCTGGTGCTGGCCAAGGACCCGGCGCGGCTGGCGCGTGGCAACGACCTGGTGCGGCTGGACCAGCTGCTGCCGGAGATCGTCGAGGACCATCGTCACCTGTGCGCGGACAAGCGCCTGGAACTGGTGCTGGCACCGCTGCCGCCGTGCGAGGTGCTGACCCCGCTGGCGATCGTGCAGGTGGCGATCGGCAACCTGCTGCGCAACGCCATCGAGAACAGCGACAAGGGCCGGATCGAGATCACCATGCCGGCGCCGGGCGTGGTCTGCATCGACGACCCCGGCCACGGCATGAGCCCGGAAGAAATCAGCGCGATCTACATGCGCATGGCGCGCGGCGGCGGCAGCCGCGAGGGCAGCGGCATCGGCCTGGACCTGATCGCGCGGCTGTGCGAGCACCTGGGCTGGGCGCTGCACCTGGATTCGCCGGCCGGCAGCGGCACCCGCGCGACCCTGGATTTGAGCAGCGCGCTGAAGCGCTCCGGGATGTCGCCGCCGTCGTCTGCGCCGGAGTGACGGGCTAGCGCCTGTCACCAAATCCCAGGCGTGCGCAAAGGGGCGGCCTTTTGGGTTGGCGCGGCAAGGCCATCATCGTCGTGCCACGCGACGCAAACCTGACGGCCTTGGAGGGCCAACGCGGCCTGCCCGGAATGGTGACTAAGCCTGCGCCGGCAGCAGCCCGCGTTGCGCCAGCCAGGCGCGCGCGTCGTCGGCGTCCTGTTCGAACCAGGCGCGGGTGGAGCCGAGCCGGTAGGTGTAGCCCCAGGCGTCCATGTCCGCCATCAGCCGCGCGCGGCCCACGCCGGGCAGGGCGTCGGCCAGCACGATCTGCAGGTAGCAGGTGGCGTCTTCCTCTTCCACCGAGTCGGTGGCGTCGGTATGCACCTGCGCGCGCCGCTGCGGCGGCAGCACGATCAGGTGGCAGGCCTCGTGCAGCAGCGAATGCACCGGCGTGTCGTCGCGCACGTAGACGTCGCTGGCGATCACCCCGGCTTCCGGCTCGCCCCAGTAGCTGCCGGGAATGGCGGCGCCGTCGGCGACGCGGTGCAGGGCCAGCCCGTAGCCGGCCAGCAGCGCGCGCGGCGCGTCCAGGCCGATCGCGCCCACGGTCAGCACCTGGGGGGCGTCAGCGGCAGGGGCGGTATCGGTCTGCATGGGGTGAACTTCGTTGGACGGAAAGGGCGCGGCGGGCGCGCCCGATCACCGCAGGCACCGCGCCGGCGCGACCGGTGCGTCAGCCGCGGCGCCTGCCGCGGCCGACGCACGGCCTCAGGGCGTCGGGCCTTCCGGCAGGGCGACGGAGATGTCGAGCACGTCGTGCTCGCCGTCCTTGACCAGGTCCACCTTGACCGCGTCGGCGTCGATGTTGACGTACTTCTTGATCACTTCCAGCAGCTCGCGCTGCAGCAGCGGCAGGTAGTCCGGGCCGCCGCGGTGGTTGCGCTCCTGCGCGATGATGATCTGCAGGCGGTTCTTCGCGGTTTCGGCGGTGTTCTTCTTGGTCTTGAGGAAATCGAATAGTCCCATGCTCACCCTCCGAACAACTTGGTGAAGAAGCCCTTCTTCTCCACGGAGATGAAACGCATCGGACGTTCCTCGCCGAGAATGCGCGCCACGGCGTCATCGTAGGCCTGGCCGGCCGGGGATTCGCCGTCCAGGATCACCGGCTCGCCCTTGTTGGAGGCGTTGAGCACGTCGCCGGATTCGGGGATCACGCCGATCGCCTTCAGGCCGAGCACCTCCTCCACGTCGGTGATGCTGAGCATCTCGCCGGTTTCCACGCGCGCCGGGCTGTAGCGGGTCAGCAGCAGGAACGCGGGCAGGCTCTTGCCGCTCTCGGCCTTGTGGGTCTTGGAGTCGAGCAGGCCGAGGATGCGGTCGGAGTCGCGCACCGAGGACACTTCCGGATTGACCACCACCACCGCGCGGTCGGCGAAGTACATCGCCAGGAACGCGCCCTTCTCGATGCCGGCCGGCGAATCGCAGACGATGTAGTCGAAGCCGTCGGCGGCCAGGTCCTTGAGCACCTTCTCCACGCCTTCCTGGGTCAGCGCGTCCTTGTCGCGGGTCTGCGAGGCGGCCAGCACGAACAGGTTGTCGAAGCGCTTGTCCTTGATCAGCGCCTGCTTCAGCGTGGCTTCGTTGTGCACCACGTTGACGAAGTCGTACACCACGCGGCGCTCGCAGCCCATGATCAGGTCGAGGTTGCGCAGGCCCACGTCGAAGTCGATCACCGCGACCTTCTTGCCGCGTCGCGCCAACCCGCAGGCCAGGCTCGCGCTGGTGGTGGTCTTGCCGACGCCGCCCTTGCCGGAGGTGACAACGATAATTTCAGCCAAAGGACTATCTCCTGATACGTTCGTGGTTGGGCCGCGTCAGTCTTGCGCGGCGATCATGATCTGGTCCTGCTCCAGCCAGACCTGGACGGCCTTGCCACGCAGTTCCTTGGGAATATCGTCCAGCACCTTGTAGTGGCCGGCAATGGCGACCAGTTCGGCGTGGAAGTCGCGGCAGAAGATCCGCGCCTCGGTGTTGCCCTGGGCGCCGGCCAGAGCGCGGCCGCGCAGGCTGCCGTAGATGTGGATGCTGCCGTCGGAGATGACCTCGGCGCCGGCGCCGACGGTGGCCACCACGGTCAGGTCGCAATTCTCCGCATACAGCTGTTGCCCGGAGCGCACCGCACTCTTCTGCATGCGCCCGGGTTGCGGCCGTGCCGTGGGAGCGGGTGGCGGCGGAGGCGGAGGCGGGGGCGGCGGCGAGACCGGAGCCGGCGCCGCAGCGGGCGCGCCGCCATCGAACCGCTCGTACTGCGCGCGGAACTTGGCCAGCAGCGGCAGGCCCAGCGCCACCGACAGCTCCTCGATCTCGCGGGTGCCGTAGGCCAGCGCCACCGGCAGTACACCGGCGTCGCGCAGGCCGTCCAGCAGCGCCTGCGCGGTGGCCGTGTCCGGGGTCTGCGCCAGGCCGCCGAAATCGATGATCACCGCGGCACGGCCGAACAGCTTGGGCGCACGTTGTACCCGCTCGCGCATCTCCTGGCTCAGCCGCGCCACGTCCAGCGTGCGCACGCGCAGGTTGGCGATGCCGACCTGACCGATCTTCAGTTCGCCGGCCTGCTCGAAATCCAGATTCACCGACGACACGCTCAGGTCCCGGTCGGGCGCTGCGCCCGCTGCAGACGATGGGCGTGGCCGGCCCAGGGCAGGTCGGGCAGGGTGTCGCCGTAGGTTTCGCGCACCCACGCGTAACTGCACAGATCCTTCAACAGCATGCTCGCACGCACCTCCACTTCGTTCATCGTGTTCTGGCCCACTTCGCGGAAGCCGAAGCTGCCATGGAACAGCAGCGCCGCATCGGCACCGTGATCCAGAAAAACCTCGCACGCCAGTTGCGGGTAGCGCAACTCGGCGTAGCTCTGCACGTCGGCATAGAACGCCCGGCCGACGCCACCACCGCGGCGGCGGCTGGCCACCACGATGCGGTCGATATAGAAAAACTGTGGGTAGCGCTCGCGAAACCAGGCGAAATTGCTGCTGTCGTGGGCGCTGTCGCTACCGAACCCGACCAGGAAGCCGGCCAGGTTGCCGTCGCGCTCGGCGACGCGGAAGTACTCTGCGGTGTCGTAGAAGCGGTGCAGCTTGGCCGAATCCAGCGGCAGGATCGCCAGTCCGGCGTTGTTGTTCAGGGCCAGGACCGAATCGAGCTCGTGCTCGCGCACGTCGCGGATGACGATCGACATTGAGACTCCATTGCTGATGCGCGCGCGGCCCCGTGCGGGCCGCCGGGCAGGATTATCGCACGCGCGACCCGGGCCGGCGAGCCGCGGCGGCATGACTTCCGTGGGAGTGCAATGCGCGCCGTTCATCCTAAGATGGCTGCATGTTGGGATATCTCAGCCACACCCGCGTTCTGCGCTATGCCGGCCTGTTCACCTGGGCGGTCATCTGCATGCCGTTGCTGTACCTGTACTGGGAACCGGTCGAGGAATCGGGACGGATGCCCAGCGGCGAGGTGTGGCTGCTGCTGACCAGCTACCTGGGCTTCGGCGTGGTCTATTTCCTGCTGACCCGGCGCCTGCACAGCGGCGACGGCGTGCGCTGGTACGACCGCGGCATGCTGGTGCTGCTGACCATCTGCGCGCTGGCGGTCGGCTACCTGCACCGCTCCGGGCTGGGCAGCATCCTGATGATGGTGGCGGCCGGGGTGATCCCCTGGCTGCTGCCGGTGCGCGCCGGCGTGGCCTGGCTGCTGCTGAGCCAGCTGGCGGTGCTGCCGGTGTACCTGACCATCGGCTTCCCGCCGTTCGAGGCGCTGATGCAGTCGCTGCTGTACGGCGGCTTCTCCATGTTCATCTTCGTCACCAGCCTGGTCGCGCGGCAGCAGACCCAGGCGCGGGAGGAGCAGCGCCAGCTCAATGCCGAGCTGCGCGCTACCCGCGCGCTGCTGGCCGAGAGCGCCCGGGTCAACGAGCGCACCCGCATCTCGCGCGAACTGCACGACCTGCTCGGCCACCACCTGACCGCGCTGAGCCTGAACCTGGAAGTGGCCGGCCACATCACCGAGGGTCGCGCCCAGGAGCACGTGCAGCAGGCGCATACCCTGGCCAAGCTGCTGCTGACCGACGTGCGCGAGGCGGTGAGCCAGCTGCGCGACAGCGGTGCGATCGACCTGGCGGCGGCGCTGCGGCCGTTGGCCGAGCGGGTGCCGTCGCTGCAGATCCACCTGCAGGTGGAGGAGCCGCTGACCGTGGAGGATCCCGAGCGCGCACACGTGTTGCTGCGCTGCACCCAGGAGATCATCACCAACGCGGTGCGCCACGCCCAGGCCGACAATCTGTGGATCGAGGTGCGCCGCGACGGTCCGCAGGTGGTGATCCAGGCGCGCGACGACGGCCGCGGTTGCGAGACCCTGGCCCCCGGCAACGGCCTGCGCGGCATGCGCGAGCGCCTGAGTCAGTATGGCGGCAGCCTGGATGTGGCCGCCGCCCCCGGCGCCGGCTTCCGCCTGCGCGCCGTCGTTCCCGGCGCCGCCACCCTGCTGCCGCCCGCCGTTCCCCAAGGAGTGTTGTGATGATCCGTGTCTGCCTGGTCGACGATCAAACCCTGGTGCGGCAGGGCATCCGCTCGCTGCTGGCGCTGGACGGCGGCATCGAGGTGGTGGCCGAGGCCAACGATGGCCGCCAGGCGGTGGAGCTGATCCCGCAGGTGCTCCCCGACGTGGTGCTGATGGACATGCGCATGCCGTCGATGTCCGGGCTGGAGGCGCTGCAGACGCTGTCGCGCGCCGCGGCGCTGCCGCCGACCATCATCCTGACCACCTTCGACGACGACCAACTGGTGCTGGCCGGGCTCAAGGCCGGGGCCAAGGGCTATCTGCTCAAGGACGTGTCGCTGGAACAACTGGTCGGCGCGATCCGCACCGTGGCCGCCGGCGGCTCGCTGGTGCAGCCGGCGGTGACCCAGCGCCTGCTGTCGGGCCTGGAGCACATGCGCAACGACTTCGTCAGCCTGGACCGGCCCGACCCGCTGACCGACCGCGAGACCGAGATCCTGCGGCTGATGGCCAGCGGCTTCTCCAACAAGGAGATCGCCAATTCGCTGGGCGTGGCCGAGGGCACGATCAAGAACCACGTCTCCAACATCCTGTCCAAGCTCGGCGTGCGCGACCGCACGCGGGCGGTGTTGAAGGCGTTCGAGCTGCAACTGGTCTGACGGGGCGGGGGGCGGCCCAGCCTGGCGTCGCGTTTGGTTCGGCCGCGCGCTGCAGTCGGTCTGAACACGACAGGAGGACAGCCCGCGAAGGCGGATATCGCGCACGCCGGGCCGGTCCAGCGTGACCGGGCGCTGGGGAAGCGTGCCGGTACGTGGCGGTCGCGCCTGTGCCGCTCGGGGCAGTGGTCTGGCCCGAGTCCGGCCTGCATGCGTCACGCCTGCAGGCCTTGGGGCGCCGCCGTTGCTCGCTTCGATGCGGTCCATGGCCGGGCACGCATGTCTGTCCGATGCCACTGCCAGGACAATGGTCTGGTCGCCCTCAGTGCCGCATGCACGGCGATTGCCGGCATCGCGCGAGGCCGTTGCCGCGCAGGGCGAAGCGGCATTCCGTGATGTGCTGACCACGGACAGCGAAGCCTGCTAGGATGGGCGCTTCGCTTCATCAACCCGGCCGTGGGATCGGCCCCGGAGACCTCCTGAATGACCCGTATTATCGAGTTCCTGATCGCCCTGGGGATCGTGGCTGGCCTGTTCGTCATTGTCGGCGTAGTGCTGCCCTCGGAGCGTCACATGTCCGAAAGCGTCGAGACCAATCGGCGCATGACCATCGTCTATGACACGGTCAACAGCCTGCGTCGGTTCAAGGACTGGAATCCTCTGGTGCTGCGCGACCCGCGCATCGAGCTGAAGCTCTCCGGCCCGGAATCCGGCGTCGGCGCGCGCCTGGACTACAGCTCCAAGGAGGGCTACATCGGCAAGGGTAGCTGGACCATCACCTCGACCGAGAAGAACAAGGACGTGGTCATCGCCATCGAGGACGAGACCAAGGGCAAGGACAAGACCACCAGCTTCAAGCTCGAGCCGACCGGCAAGAACGGCCGCAACGTGAAGATCACCCAGGACTACACCGTCAAGTACGGTTGGGACCTGCTGGGTCGTTACGCCGGCCTGTACGTCAGCCGCCATGTCGGCGACGACATCAAGCTGGGCCTGTCGCGCCTGAGCAACGTGCTGGCCACCGTGCCGAACGTGGACTACCGCTCCGACGACACCCCGTTGAAGGACCTGAAGGTCGTCGACGTCCCGGCCGAGGACCTGCTGGTGGTCAACGCCGGCAACATCGACCGCGACAACGACTCCATCAAGAAGTCCATCAAGGACAACCAGGAGTGGATCAAGCGGGTGATGGACGCCAACGGCCTGGAAGCGGCCGGTCCGGTGCGCATCGTCACCACCGACTTCGGTTCGGACAAGTACGCGTTCGACGTCGCCCAGCCGGTGCGCAAGCGTGCCGGTGGCGCGCCGAAGGACGACGCCAAGAAGGATGAGAAGAAGGACGACAAGAAGGACGACGCGGCTGCCGCGCCGGTCGATGCCACCCCGGTTGCCGCCTCTGGCGAGCCGCTGAAGGTGACCATCCCGCAGGGCGCCCCGGTGACCTACCTGCGCACCGAAGCGCACCGTTCCGCCTTCGCCAGCTACACCGGCCACATGGCGGGCCTGGATGCGGCGCGCAATGCGCTGCGTGCCTGGGCCGCGACCAGCGGCTACGACGTGACCGACCGTCCGTACGAAGCCTGGAAGGGCGGCGTGGACAAGGCGTTCACGCCGGAAGGCACCTACGACATCTACTGGGCGATCAAGTAAGTCCTGTCCTGGTGGACGAGTGAACCGGAACGCGCCGCATCTTGCGGCGCGTTCTGTTTATGGGGGACGGCAAACGCTGCCGCGCTCCCGGAGGGAACGCACATGCTGACGTTCGATCGCCGTACGCGCGGGCCGTTCTGGCTGTGCAGCGCCGGCGCGCTGCTTGCGGCCGTGGCCATCGGCCTGTCCGCCTATGCCTCGCACGGCGTTGCCGAGCCCCTGGCGCAATCGCATCTGCAGACCGCGGCGCTGTATGCCTTCGGCCACGGCGTGGCGCTGGCGGCGCTGGGCCGCCGCAGCGAACGCCTGCTCGGCCGCAGTGCGCTGTGCCTGCTGCTGCTCGGCACCTTGCTGTTCTCCGGCAGCCTGGCCGGCAACGCGCTGGCGCAGTGGCCGACCCGGCTGGCGCCGATCGGCGGCACCACGCTGATGCTGGGTTGGCTGCTGTGGGCGGTGGATGCGCTGCGGCGCTGAGCCGGAGTCACTTCGGCACAGGGGCGAAGCATGCCAAGCGCAGCAGCGGTAAGTGCCAAAGGCGTGCTTGAAAACCTTGCAGGAGCGAAGCTGCAGCGGTGCGGCGCGATGCCGTCGCCGCGGCGACTCAGGGTGTGGGCGCTACACGCGCGCTAGCCGTCTTGTCCGCGCTGGTCGGCTCGTGGGTTGGGCCGCGCGCCGCGCTCAGCGGTCGCCGACCAGTTCCACCTGCGTCTTCAACCGCACCCACGCGTCCTGGCTGGGGTCGTTGACCGTGACCTGCACGGTGTAGGTGCCGAGCGGGTCGCTGTCCTCGAAGCGCAGTTGCACCGACAGCGGCGCCAGTTCCAGCAGGCCGGCGGCGGCCGGTGGTCCACCCATGCCCAGTGGCCGCATCGGATCCTGCAGGGTCGTGCTGCCATCGGGGCCGAGCACGCGCAGGCTCATCTGCGCGTCGCAGGCGCCGTCGTTGTTGGGGCTGGGCGCGCAGCCGGAGTACAGCAGCGCCACGCGCAGCAACTGGCCGCGCTGCGCGCGCGCGATCGTACGCAACTGCGGCGCGTGCGCGGCGTCGGTCTGCCCCCACTCCTGTGCGAACGCGGCGAAGTCGGCGTCGTCGGCGATCTGCAGCGCGGCGGCGAAGGCCTTGTCGTGCCCGCGCTCGGCGCTGTCGGGCAAGGCCTGGCCCTGCCGGTCGTGCCATTGCGCGGCGGCGCAGGTGGGCAGCGCCAGGGCCAGGAGGGCCAATGCCCGCCAGGCGGCTGTGCCGGCGCGCGGCCGGGATGTGTCGGAACGGGTCATGCGCAAGCGGCCTCCTGCCAGCACCAGTGCCAGGGTTCGTAGACGATGCCATGCGGGTTGTCGCGCGGATAGCTCATCCGGTAGCCGAAGGCGCCGGCATGTTCGCGCAGCCAGGCGAAGGCTGGCGTGCGCTCGAAGCTTTCCTCGGCCGGCGGCTCGTCGGGCGTGCCGATGTCCAGCGCGTGCCCGCTGTGGTGCTCGCTGAAGCCCGGCGCGGCGTTGACCGCGAGGATCTGCTCCAGGGTCTGCCCACGGGCGAACTTGCGCGCGAAGATGCCCAGTTGATAGGCGTGGCTGCGATAGCCGGAGATCGCCTCCAGTACCACGCCATCGCGTGCCGCGGCATGGCGCAGCGCGTGCCAGGCGCGTGCGGCACCCGCGCTCAGCCACAGCGGGCGTCGGTAGCGGTCGTCGCCGGCCGCGTGCAGGGTGGCTGGTTCCGGCTGCAGCGGCAGGCCGGTGCGCTGCGCGTAGGCGTCGGCGGCCAGGCCCAACTGGTCCAGTCGCTCCTGCAGCGCGTGCAGCGGCAACCAGGCCTCGTCCGCGGTTATCGCGCCGCGTGCGGGCAGCGCGTCGAGCCGATCCAGTGCCGCCTCGATGCCGGGTTCGTGCATCAGCCGCGGCACCAGCGCGTGCAGCCCGTGTGCGTTCGCGGTCGCCAGGTAGCGCCCGTCGTGCTTGCGCCGCAGCAGCCAGGTCGCCTGCGCAAGCTGCCGCGCGTCGGCGTTGCTGCGCGCGCGCAGTCGCGCGGCCGGCAGCAGTTCGATGGTCTCGGTGTTGAGCAGCAGGCTGGGAACGGTGCGCATCGGCACAGGGTAGAGCCAAGCACCGCGGGCGGCCAGTCGCCGGGGGAGATCCAGCCGCGCCCGTGTGGCCGCGCCGCACACGACGCAGCAAGGATGATCAGAAGAACTCGTCGAGCAACTGGTGGAACTGCAGCCGCGTGAGGTCCGGCGTGGCGATGCCGTACGCGGCGAAGAAGCGGCCGGCGAGCTCCGGGCCGAATTCGTCCAGGCGGTTGGCCAGGATCGCCAAATCCTGGTACGGATCGGCGACCCCGGCGCGGCCGAGATCGATCACGCCGACGACGTGGTCCGGCGCGTCGAGCAGGATGTTGTCCAGCGAATAGTCGCCGTGGCACAGCACGCGCTCGCTGGCCAGCGGCAGCAGCGCGGTCATCGCCTGCCACACCGCGTCCGCCGACCAGCCGGCACGCGCCTCGTCGAAGTCTTCGGTGTCGACCAGACCCGCCTGCAGCCGGCGCTGCGCGATGGCCAGGCGCAGCAGGTGGCTGGTGTCGAACGGACAGGTGGCGATCGGCGTGGCGTGGAAGCGGCGCAGGAACTCGGCCAGCGCCTGCACGATACGCTCGGCCTGTGCGGGTGCTTCCAGCAGCCATTGGTAGGCGGTCTTGCCCGGCAGGGCTTCGCTCAGCAGCCAGGCGCCGGCGGCGTCGGCCTCGAAATGCAGCACGCGCGGCACGCAGACCGTTCCGCGCAGCCAGTGCAGGCGGGCGAACTCGTCCACCACTTCGTCGTGCGCCTCGCCGGTGCCGCGCTTGAGGTAAAGGTCCGGCGTACCGGCGCCAGCGAGCCGATAGACCTGGGCACCGGCTTCGCCGACGAGATTGCGGTGCCAGTGCAGGCCATGCAGCCGCGCGGACAGCGTCGGCGGCAGCGCCGGTGCGGTGGCGGGAATCTCGTGTGGCGCTAAGTCGTCCATCGGGCCGATCCTGGAGGCGTCATGTGGAGGGCGAAGCCGTCGCCGTCGTCGTTACGCACGCGGCTGGCGACGAGGACGAGCGTGGCTGGTGTTCCAGCATATCGTCTCGCATACGCCAGAACGCCCGACTTTGCGTCCTCGACGTATTGGACGCGTGCGAACCGCGAGAACGTGCCGCACCGCGCGCAGCACGTCGTTGCCCTGTGCGGTCGGTCGCGGCAGCGCCCGACGTGGCGACGCGTGTCGGACTCAGGCCAGGCGGCGGGCCGCGCGGCGTGTCTCTTCGTCGCCGGGCGCCTGCGTCGCGAGCGCCTGCCACTCCTGCAGCACCTGCCTGGGGTGTTCGACGCTGAGCAGCAGCCAGCCGCCATCGTGCAGGGGAACGGCCAGCACGCGGTCGCTGGTGATCAGGCAGAACGCCTTGTGCCCGTCGCGGGTCCGGAAGTGGCCGGCATGGAAACCGGGGTAGCCGAAACCGAACAGCTTCAATGCCGGCTTGAAACCGGTGTGCTCGGACAGCGCGACCACGCGCGCGGCCTGCAGGCGCAGCGCGGCCAGCGGCACGCGCCTGGTCAGGAAGGTCGCGCGTATTTCCACCAGACCGTCGTGCAGCAGCACACGCTGTCGCGCGAAGGTGGCGGTGCCGGCCACGCCGATCAGCGCCAGCAGCCCGAAATGCCACCAAAGCGCGCCGGGCTGCGCCGCGTGCAGCGCGAAGCCGCCGATCACCGCGGCCACCAGCAGCAACGGCAACCACAGCCACAACGCCAGACCCAGCCGATGCGCCGGCGCCACCGGATACTGCCGTGCCGGCGAGGGCGAGGTGGATCGCAGTCGGCTCATGGCGCGGCGCCGTGGCTGGCGGGCAGGGCGCGCACCCAGGCGGCGACATCGGCGATCAAGGCCGGGTCGACGTGGCCGGGCGTCGCGTACTCGCCCGGCCCGGGCGCGCCGGTGCCGGCGATGCCCAGGTGATTGAGTTGCGCGTAGCGGTGCATGGTCGCGCGCGGGTCGTCGGCCAGGGCCTGTTGCCACCGCTGCCAGTCCGGCGCGGTGACCTGGAAATCGCGCTCGCCCTGCAGCCACAGCACCGGCTGCCCGAGCGCGCGGACGTCGGCGACCGGGTCGACCTGGTCGAACGCACGCCAGTAGGTGGCGGGCACGTCCAACGGCGAATCGCTGCGCGCGACCTCGCCACTGCCGCGGACCTTGGCCACGCGGCGCTCGATCTCGGCCAGCGCCGCCTGCCGCTGCGGCGACGGCGGATGTTCCTGGCTCAACAGGTAGCGGTTCTGCTCGATCAGCAGGTCCAGCAACGGCCGCGCCGGCGCCGCCCACAGCACGATGCCGGCGGTCTTGCCGGAGCGGTGTGCGATGCGGGCGGCGAGCATGCCGCCCTGGCTGTGGCCCATCACCACGATCCGCGCAGGGTCGATGCCGGGCGTGCGCGCCAGCGCCGCCACCGCGGCGACGGCGTCGTCGGTGGTCTCGTCGTCCATGGTGAACCCCGCGTTGATGCGCCCGGCAAAGCTCTCCGGCAAGGCGAAGGTCCGCTTGTCGTAGCGCAGCACCGCGATGCCCTGCGCGGCGAGCCCGCGGGCGACGTCGAGGAACGGACGGTTCGGGCCGATGGTCTCGTCGCGGTCCTGCGGGCCTGAGCCGTGCACCAAGACCACTGCCGGGAACGGGCCCTTGCCCGCCGGCAGCGCAAGCGTGCCCGGCAGTGGGCCGACCGCAAACGCCTGTTCGCTGAAGCCGGCGTCGGCGGCGGGCGGCGGAGGCGCCGGCGGCGGTGCAGGGGTGAACAGCAGGCCGGCGATCTTGCCGTCCGCGTCGATCGACACATGCGCCAGCAGTGCGCCGCGCTCGAACTGCAGGCGCTGTTCGATCACGCGCAGCCCGTGCTGCTCGCGTTCGCTGGCCGGGCCGCGCTGCTGCAGCGCACCCAGTTGTGTGGACAGCGTGCGCCAGGCCTGGGCCAGCTTGTCGGGTGGCACCGCCTTGGCCATCGCCGGGGTGAACTCGGCTTCGACCGCGGCCAGGTCGCCGGCCTGCAGGCGATCCAGCAGGGCGCTGGCGGTCTGTTGCGGCGGCGCCGCCAGCGTCGTGAGCGGCGCCAGCAGCGCCGCCAGTGCAGGCGCGAGGAGCCGAGGCCGGCGCATGTCAGGCCTCCCGCTTGAACATCAGCAGCGGCTTGGTGCCTGGCAGCGTGAGCACGCTGACCAGTTCCCAGCCGAGCTTGCCGTGCTTGTTCAGGTCGGCCTGCAGCTCGTCCAGTTTCAGGCCCAGCATCAGGTTGGTCTTGGCCTCGACGGTGAGGTATTCCCAGCGCTTGCTCATGATCCGCGTTCCTTGTCGTCGCCGGGCTTGGGCAGCCGGCCCGCCTTGCGCAGCGCGTCGCGCAGCACGTATTCGATCTGCGCGTTGAGACTGCGCAGCTCGTCGTCGGCCCAGCGCTGCGCCGCCGCCAGCACGTCGGCGTTGATGCGCAGCGGATAGGCCTTCTTCTCGCTCATGACCGCTCCCGCCGCGCGGCGTCGCTGCGCCGCAGGTGCAGCAGCATCGACACGATCAGCGCGTTCACTGTCAGCAGCAGCACGATCGCCACCGCATAGACGCCGGCGCGCTGGCCGCCGGTCCAGTACAGCGCCGCTGCGCCGAGCAGGATCACCAGGCCGATCAGCGCCCAGCGCAGGCCCAGCCCGCGCGCGCGGTCGTCGTCCTTGCTGCCGACCCAGGCGGCGATGACCAGGGCCGGCAGGCCGGAGAGGGCGAGCGCCAGCGGCGCGATGGCGGCGTGCATCAACATCGACACCTCAGTACAGCGAGCCGGCGTTGACGATCGGCTGGGTGCCGCGATCCGAGCACAGCACGGTCAGCAGGTTGCTGACCATGTGCGCCTTGCGCTCCTCGTCCAGCTCGACCACGCCGTTCTTCTGCAGTTCGGCCAGGGCCATCTCGACCATGCCCACCGCGCCGGCGACGATGCGCGTGCGCGCGGCGATCACCGCATTGGCCTGCTGCCGCTGCAGCATCGCCTGGGCGATTTCCGGAGCGTAGGCGAGGTGGCTGATGCGCGCCTCGATCACGTCCACGCCGGCCTGGGTCAGGCGTTCGTCGAGGTGACGCTTGAGCTGTTCGCTGATCTCGTTGGGATGGCTGCGCAGCGAGATCTGCCCGTCCTCGTGCTGGTCGTAGGGATAGCTGGTGGCCATCGCACGCAGCGCCGCCTCGGACTGGATGTGCACGAAGCTCTCGTAGTCGTCGACGTTGTAGACCGCCTCGGACGCATCCATCACCTGCCACACGATCACCGCGGCGATCTCGATCGGGCTGCCGTCCAGTTCGTTGACCTTGAGCCGGCCGCTCTCGAAGTTGCGCACGCGCTGGCTGACCTTGCGCTTGCTGAAGAAGGGGTTGTTCCAGCGCAGGCCCGGATCCTTGACCGTGCCCACATAGCGGCCGAACAGGCTCAGTACCGCCGCCTGGTTCGGTTCCAGCGAGTACAGGCCGACCACTAGGAACAGCGCGACGGCCAGCACCGGGATCGCGACCAGCAGGGTCCACGGCATCGACGACGGCTGCAGCGCGCCGGTGGCGATGATCGCCCCGGCGCCCGCCACGAACACCAGGACCAGGCCCACGATCATCGGAATGCCGGGCAGGGAGGAACGGGGCTGCTCTTTCATGGTGGCGCGTCCTTGGGTGGGTGGGCGAAACGATATCAAATTGATATCAGTTTGCAAGGGGGCGGGATTGGGGATTCGGGAATGGGGAATGGTTGAGAGGCCGGGATTCGGGATTCGGGAGTGGGGATTGGTAAAAGCGAGCATGCGGACGGACCGAGGGGGACGCCTGTGCGCATCCAGCCGGATCGCCGATCTGGCGGTTTCAATGGAACGGCGCTGCGACAGCGAGCAGGCGCGCCCTGGCCGCATTCGCCGAGTGCATGCTGGAAGCACTTGTCCCCAGCCGGCCGAGGGTCGCCGGCACGGCGTCAGACTGACTGCGATCCGCTCTTGCGAATCCCCAATCCCCACTGCCGAATCCCGGCCTTTCGGCGAATCCCCAATCCCGATTCCCGAATCCCGGCCTCTCCGCGACTCCCGCCTCCCCATCCCGGCCGTCGTCGCAGGCAGCCACTCAACCGTTGAGGATCAGCACCGGGCTGCGGAACCCGCTGAGATGGTGAGTGCCGGTGGCGATGTCGCTGCGGTAGCGACCGGGGACTTCGATCTGGCAGCGTTTGCCGATGCGCACACCCGGGCCGATGTCCACCTGCCGGCCGAGCGTGGCCTGGGCGCCGATCTGCGCTTCCGCGCCGATCGTCACGCCGGCCTCGATCCACGCCGAGGCGCCGACCTTGACCGCCGATTCCAGCACCGCCGCCGCGCCGATCCAGGTGTTGAAGCCGATGTCGCAGTGCGCATCGACGATGGCGCCGACGCCGATCGCGCAGTTCTCGCCGACGCGCGCGCTGGCGGCGACCTGCGCGCCGCGGCAGAGCAGCGGCGGCATCTTGAAGCCGCGCGCCTTGAGTTCGCCCATCAGCTCCTGGCGGCGGAAGTTGAGGAACTGCGCGTCCCAGGCGACGAAGGCAGTGGCGCCGGTGTCGGCCAGCGCCTGCAGCGCATCCAGGTCGAAGCGGTAGTCCTTGCGCTGTGCCACGTCCACCGGGTGCAGCACGCAGTCCGGCGCCGTCTCGGCCCAGGCGGCGAGCGCCCAGCGCAGCCGTGCACCGCTGCCGATCACGTACTTGTCAGAGGACATGGTGGCCCTCCATGACGTCCATGTACCAGCGTTCTATCTGCATGTTGGCGTGCTCGTAGTCGCCCAGCACCGCGCGCGGAGCGCCGGCGCGCAGTCCCGACTGCACCTGTTCCATGATCGCGATGTCCTCGCGCAGCACCTTCTCGGCGCCATGCAGGTGCCCCAGCAGCACCGCGTCCGAACCCGGATAGCGATGCTTCTTGCGCGCGGTGACGTAGTAGACCAGCAGGTCGGTGCGCTGCGCCGACACCGGCTGGTGGTGCTCGATGATGAAGGAATAGCCGCCCGAGCCCGAGGCGATGTGCAGGTTCGGGTACAGCAGCCAGTTCAGATACCAGTCGTCGTTGCCGAAGCGGTCGACGTGGGCGTGCCAGGGGTAGTGCGCCATCGCCACCAACGGCTCGTTGAGGCCACCGCTGCTGAACGCGCGCAGGCGCGCCAGATGCGCCTCGCGCGACGCGCTGCCCTCGGCGTGATAACGGCGTGCCTCGGCAATGCCGGCGTCGTCCATCTGCACCTGGAACTTCACCTGCTGCGCCAGGGTGCGTGCATGCACGAAACGCGGGTGCAGCGCATCGCGCAGGTTCTCGTAGGCCAGCTTCCAGTTGAAGTCGGCCTCGAAGGTCGCCACCAGCACTTCGTCGTCGAACTGCTCGGAGGCGGCGCGCAGCATCTCCAACGCTTCCAGCGAGAACTGCGTCTCCAGCGGCATCGGCTCGGCCGACAGGTTCACGAACACCAGCTTGCCGATGCAGGCCACGGCGAAGCGGCGCAGCCGCAGGCAGGCGCGTGCCTCCGGAGCCAGGCGGTAGGCATCGTCCTGGAAGGGAATGTTCTCCACGCTGCCGTCGGCGCCGTAGCGCCAGCCGTGGTAGCTGCAGACCAGCGGGCGCACGCCTTGCGGTTGCTGCTGCAGCGGGTTCTGCCGGTGCAGGCACAGGTTGTCGAAGGCACGCAGTTCGCCGTCGATGTTCTGCACCACCACGTCCACGCCGCAGATCGAGCGGCGCACGAAGGCGTTGGGCTTGTCCAGCAGCATGCGCGGCGCCACGAACTGCCACAGCGGCAGCATCAGCTGCGTGCGCTCGCGGGCGAACCAGGCCTCGTCGATGTAGGCCTCGGCCGGCATCAGCGACTGCATGGGCGCTCCCCGGCGGTGCGGCAGGGCGTGCCGTGGCGGTTTCCGGCGCTGCGTGCGTGCATGGCGACATCCCCAGTGACGCTGCAGAAGATAGCACCTCGCTGCGCGCAGGCGCCTCCGCGCCAGTGCTAGGGGCATTGCAGAATTGCCGGTACGGCCGCCGCTACGGCAGCAATACGATGGCACCCGTGCTCGCGCGCGATTCCAGCAATCGGTGCGCGTCGGCTGCGCGCACCAGCGGCAGCCGCGCGCCGATCTCGACC
This sequence comes from Xanthomonas sp. 3498, assembly GCF_014199795.1. Lineage (NCBI taxonomy): Bacteria > Pseudomonadati > Pseudomonadota > Gammaproteobacteria > Lysobacterales > Lysobacteraceae > Xanthomonas > Xanthomonas sp. 3498. The sequence continues at coordinate 47,850 of NZ_JACHOH010000003.1, read as the reverse complement.
CGCAGCCCGTCCGCCAGCCGTTGCAGCGTGGCCTGCGCCGCTGCGCGATAGCCCTCCAGGTCGCGGGCGATGAAGCCCAGCACGCTCGGCCGCGCCAGCGCGATCGAGCGCGTCGGGCCGAGGTCGTCGAGGTCCACGCAATGCCGTGCGCCGACCGCGGCGACCTGGCCAATGCTCGCGACCAGGCCGAACGGGCGCACGGCGCCGAGCGTGCGGGTCAGGACCTCGCCGCCGATGCCGTCGATGGCGTAGTCGACGCCGTCGCCACCGCCGAACGCGCGCGCGGCGGCGACGAAATCCTCCTGCCGGTACTCCACCACCGCCTCGGCGCCATGGCGGCGGGCCAGCTCGGCCTTGGCGGCAGAGCCGACCGTGCCGATCACGCGTGCGCCGAGTGCGCGCGCCCACTGCGTCGCCAGCAGGCCGAGCCCGCCGGCCGCGGCGTGCACCAGTAATGTGTCGCCGGCCGCGACCTGGCGAACGCGATGCAGCAGCATGTGCACGGTGATGCCTTTCAATAGCCCGGCAGCGGCCACCTCGTCGCTCAGCGCGTCGGGGAGGGGCAGCACGCGCGCGGCCGGCAGCGTGCGCAGGCTGGCGTAGCTGCCATTGGGCAGGCCCGCATAGGCGACCCGTTGGCCGGGCGTCAGCGTGCGCACGTCGGGACCCACCGCGTCGACCACTCCGGCCGCCTCGATGCCGAGCGCTTCCGGCAGGTGCGGCAAGGCATGCGCGCCGCTGCGGAAATAGATGTCGACGAAGTTCACGCCGATGGCGGTCTGGCGGATGCGGACCTCGCCAGGGCCGGGCGCGGCGACCGGCGCATCGAGTCGGCGCAGCACGTCGGCATCGCCATAGCGGTCGATGCCGATGCGCAGGGCGGTACGGGAAGGGGACATGGCGGTTTCTCGGGGTGGGGAGGAGGGCACCATCATCCGGCTGTGCATAATTCGGCGGAATTCCCTTATTTCGCCCAGGCGCTGTGCAAAATTCGACCGACACCAGCCCGCTCCCGGCCGCATCTCCCGCGATGAGCTGGGACGATGTCCGCTACTTCCTGGCCGTCCTGCGCGAGGGCAGCCTGTCCTCGGCGGCGCGGACTTTGCGGGTCCAGCACTCGACGGTGGCGCGGCGCATCGACGCGTTGGAAGCCGCACTGGGCCTGCGCCTGTTCGACCGCCTGCCGCGCGGCTGGCTGCCGACCGCCGAAGCGCTGCAGTTGGCTGAGCACGGCATGCGCCTGGAGGCGCAGGCGCATGCCTTCGGCCGCGCCGCGCAGGGCGCCACGACGTTGGAAGGCGTGGTGCGGGTTTCGGCCTCGCCGGTATTCGCCAGCCACTTCCTGGCGCCGCGCCTGGCCCGCGCGCAGCGTGCCTGGCCGGCGCTGCGCATCGATCTGCTGGGCGAGGCGCAGGCGGCGAACCTGTACGCGCGCGACGCCGATCTGGCGGTGCGGCTGTCGCGGCCGCAGGCGCCGGGGCTGGTGGCGCGGCGCATCGGCAGCATGCGCTTCGTGTTGTGCGCGAGCCGGGAGTGGGCCGACGCGGCGCCTGCCAGTTGGCCATTCGTCGGCTACGACGAGGCGCTCGCGCACACGCCGCAGCAGCAATGGCTGCAGCGCTTCGCAGCCGGGCGCCGGTTCGCGTTCGTCGCCAACGATCTGGCCGCGCAGCTGCATGCCTGCGCGGCCGGGGCCGGCGTGGCGCTGCTGCCGCGGTTCCTGCTGGAGGCGACCGCGGCGAGCGCCGGCGGGGCGCTGGTCGAACTGCCCGAGGCGCCACGCTGCGACGTCGAGCGTGAGATCTGGCTGGTCGTGCATCCGGACGTGCGCCGCGCGCCGCGCGTGCAGCGGGTCGCCGAGGCCATCGCCGATGCGGTGCAGGCGGCGGACGGGCGGCTTTAGAATAGCCACCCCCTCTTCGCGCAGGCGCCGCCGCCATGGTCACTCTGGGAACCCCGCTGTCCGCTTCCGCCACCCGTGTGCTGCTACTCGGCTCCGGCGAACTGGGCAAGGAAGTGGCGATCGAACTGCAGCGCTTCGGCGTGGAGGTGATCGCGGTGGACCGCTATGCCGACGCGCCGGCGATGCAGGTCGCGCACCGCAGCCACGTGGTCGACATGCTGGATGCGATGGCGCTGCGCGAGCTGATCGCGCGCGAGCAGCCGCACCTGATCGTGCCGGAGATCGAGGCGATCCATACCGAGACGCTGGTGGCGCTGGAGCGCGACCTCGGCCAACGGGTGATTCCGACCGCGCGTGCGGCGCGGCTGACCATGGACCGCGAAGGCATCCGCCGCCTGGCCGCCGAAACCCTGGGCCTGCCGACCTCGCCGTACCGTTTCGTGGACACGCCCGAGCAGTACCGCGAGGCGATCGCCGCGGTCGGGCTGCCGTGCGTGGTCAAGCCGGTGATGTCGTCCTCCGGCAAGGGTCAGAGCACGCTGCGCAGCGCCGCCGACATCGATGCGGCCTGGGAATACGCGCAGACCGGCGGCCGCGCCGGCGCCGGCCGCTGCATCGTCGAGGGCTTCATCGACTTCGACTACGAGATCACCCTGCTGACCGTGCGCCATGCCGGCGGCACCGCGTTCTGCGATCCGATCGGGCACTGGCAGAAGGACGGCGACTACCGCGAGAGCTGGCAGCCGCAGCCGATGTCGGCGCTGGCCCTGCAGCGTGCGCAGGACATCGCCCGCGCGGTCACCGACGAGCTCGGCGGCTGGGGCCTGTTCGGCGTGGAGCTGTTCGTCAAGGGCGACGAGGTCTGGTTCAGCGAAGTGTCGCCGCGGCCGCACGATACCGGCCTGGTTACCCTGGTGTCGCAGGAACTGAGCGAGTTCGCCCTGCATGCGCGCGCGATCCTCGGCCTGCCGATCCCGGCGATCCGGCAGAGCGGCCCGTCGGCCTCGTGCGCGCTGCTGGCGCACGGCGAGGGCGTGCCGCGCTTCGGCAACGTCGGCGCCGCGCTGCAGGCGCCGGACACGGCCCTGCGCCTGTTCGGCAAGCCCAGCGTGCACGGTCACCGCCGCGTCGGCGTGACCCTGGCCCGCGGCGCCGACATTGAGGAGGCGCGCCAGACCGCCCGCGACGCCGCCGCGGCCCTCACCATCGACCTCGACGCCTGAAGATTCGGGCACAGGAAAGCGGGCCGCAAGGCGAGCCCGCTTTCATCCCCACTCCCGAATCCCCACTCCCGGCCCCTCAAGCCGGCGGCGCGAACCGTGCCGCTGCCAGGCGGATGCTCCAGACCAGTTCCACCATCGCCAGGTTGTTGAGCAGCGCCTCGCCGCCCAGCACCAGCCAGTAGCCGGCGCCGTCGACCCAGAACGGGACGAACGACCAATCCGGCAGCAACAACTGCGGCTCGCTGTAGAACGCCACGTAGCGGTGCGCGCCGTGCCAGCCGCGCGCGCGCTGGCGCTGGGCGAAGCTTGCGAAGTCGGCCGCGGCCGCGCTCAGTGTCTCGGCCTGTTCCTGGTCTAGCCCGACATGGCCGAGGCAGAAGCCGCTGTCGGAGGCCAGCACCGCGCGGCGTTCGGCCGACAGCGGGGCGATCACGTGCTGGGCGAAATCGTCCAGGCGGATTTCCGGGCCGGGCACCGCGCGTCGCAGCAACTGCACCCATTGCTGTTCGCGCGCGTCCTGCAGCAGGCGCTGTGTGTCGCCGCCCACGCGCTGGCGCCATTCCTGCAGCGACAGCGCGCCGTGCGCGCCGAGCAGCAGTTGCAGCGCGCGCTGCATGCGGTCGGGCGTGGCGCTGGCGAAGCCGTGCAGCACGCCGTACGGAGTCGGCATCAGCCAGGTCGGTTCGAGGCTGGTCGGTTCGGGGGTGGTCATCGCGGCGCACTCGCGCTGGAAAAGGACAGGGCGTCGACGCTGCGGCCGCCCAGCGGTTCGCGCTGCTGCAGCCAGCGCGCGGTGCTGTCCCAGCGGTCGCCGAGGGCCAGCGCGTGGCGGCGCAGTTCGCGGGTGGCGAGCATGAAGGCGAGTTTGTCCTGGCAACTGATGCAGTAGTCCAGGAACTCGCGTTCGCAGCGCGCCGCGGCGATCGGTGCGCCATCGCACAGCGCGTCCACCACCTCGCGCACCATCCGCCGCGAATGGTCCGGGCTGGCCCGGCGCACCCGCGCCGGCACGTCGGCGGACGGCCGCGCCAGCACGCTCCAGCGCGTGGCCAGGGCGTTGATCGGCAGCAGCGCGTGGCCCTGGCTATGGCGCTGGAATGCCTCGGCCACGTGCGGCGCCAGATGCGCAGCGGCCATCTGCAGCGCCAGCTGGCGCAGGGCGACGTCGTGCCGCGGCAGGGCGACGAACAGGTCGGCGAGCACGCCCTGGGTCGGTTCGTTGTCGTGCAGTTGCAGCGCTGCGTGCAGTCGCGCCAGGTGCGCGGCGGCATCGCGCGGGTCGCGCAGCAGGGCGCGGGCATGGGTGCGCATCACCAGGCGTGCGGGATCGCGGGCGGAAGGCGTGGGCATGGCCGCATCAGTCCAGCAAGGTGTCGATCAGGTCGATCATGAATTCCGCGTCCTCCGCAGACATCGCCTCGAAGCCGCGCTCCAGGCCCAGCGCGTCCAGCACCGCCTGGTCGTCGCGGTGCGCGGCATCCCCGAGCGTGAGCAATGCGTCGCGCAGCACCGGTAGTTGCTGGCCCAGGCGCGGATGCGCCAGCAGCACGTGGCCGATGTCGCACAGCGCGCTTTCCACCAGCGGACGCAGCCGCGCGCGGGTCAGCCGCGACAGGCCGTGGTAGGCGGTGGCCAGGAACAGGCCGGCATCGGCTTCGCCCTCCAGCAGCAGTCGCGCCACCGCGGCATAGCTGCTGGCCGGGCGCCAGGCGATGCGCTCCGGCTCCAGGTCGGCCGGTTCCAGCAGGCGCAGGCCGATCAGGCGCACGTCGTGGTTGGCGGTCAGCGCGATACGGCAGCCGTAAGGCAGGTCTTCCACACACCGCGCGGGCGCTTCGGCCGCGGTCGCGATCACCACCTCGTCGGCGTGTCCGCGTGGCCGCGCTAGCGGCAGGTAGCCGCGTTCGCGGATCAAGGCGCTGGCGTCGAAGGGGCTGGCGTACACCAGGTCGACGACGCTGTCGTCCAGCAACTGCCGCTGTTCGGCGGCGTCGGCCGGCATCAGCAGGCGCAGGCCGATGTCGGCGCGGCGTTGCAGTACCGTGCTGAGCAGGTACCAGCCGCCGAAGTATTCGGGGGCGAAGTCCGGCGCGACCAGGAACGTGCAGCTCATGCCGGCGCCTGCGCGCGTTCGTCCTGCAGCCATTGCGCGTACAGCGGCTGCAGCGCATCGATGCGCCGCCGCGAAGGCTTGCGCCGTACCGAAGTGAAGCCGACCACGCGGCCGTCGCGCACGTTCGGCAATGCGGTGGCGTAGACCCAGTAGCAGGCGCCGTCGCGGCGCAGGTTCTTGACGTAGCCGTGCCACTTCTCGCCGGCCAGCACGATGTCCCACAACGCGCGGAACGCGCGACGCGGCATCTCCGGGTGGCGCAGGATGCAGTGCGGCGCACCGATCAGCACCTCGCGCGGCCAGCCGCTGAGTTCGACGAAGGCATCGTTGGCGTGAGTGATGACGCCGTCCAGGTCGGTGCGCGAGACGATCAGGCGCCCGTCCGGATAGGCCACCTCGCGTTCGCTCCAGTACACCGTACGGCGGCTGCCATCGTGGTAGCGCAGCTCGGCGCTGCGGTGCGGTTCGTGCGGCGCTTGCATCGGCGGCAGCGGCATGGCGGCCCCCTACAGGATCTGCTGCAGCGCGTGCGCGGCGCGCTTGATGTCCAGGAACACCAGGCCCAGCCTGGCACTGGGCTTGGCCAGCACGGTGAGCACCGCCTCGCGGCCGGCCGCACTCATGATCACGTAGCCCGACTCGCCCTGGATCAGCACCCGCTCCAGCGCGCCGCGCGCCAGTTCGCGCGCGCTGCGCTCGCCCAGCGCGAGCAGCGCCGCGGACATCGCGCCGACGCGGTCCTCGTCCATGCCCTGCGGCATCGCCGAGGCGATCATCAGCCCGTCCAGGGAGATCAGCGCCGAAGCCTCGATATCGGCGGTGGCGCCGTTGAGCCCCTCCAGCGCCTGTTGCAACTGTTGCGTTCGCATGCTCGCCTTCCGCTTGCGCATCCCGACCGGGTGCGGGAGGCATTGGACCGCGTCGGCGCGATGTTGCCCTTGATCTGGATCAAGGCCGATGGCGGTGCTCGGCGCGGCAGTCGGGCGAACGACGCGGGCTGGCCGTGGAAAGGCTTCGCTACCGAAGGCGGTGGAGGCACGCGTGGCGGGCTGAAGCCCCTCCCACAACGGCGCCGGCCATTGCGACGACTGTCGCGTGCTGCGCGGCAGGCGGTCACGGGCAACGCGGGCAATGGTCTGCCAGAAAAACGCGGCGGCCCATGGAGCCGCCGGTGGTGTGCTGCACGGGCCGCGTCGCGACCTGCGCTGTGTTCTTCGTCCGCGCTTACGGTCCTGCGGCGACGTCGACCCAGACCAGATGGTGGTCGCTGCCGTCGGCGATGGCCGCGGAGGGATCATTGGATGCCGGCCAGAACACGCCGCTGTCCAGGTAGCGGAAGTTGCGCGACGGCAGCACGTAATCCAGGCGCATGGTGCCGGCCTTGGGGCCGAAATCGCCGGTGACCTGCTGCGGCGGACCGCGATGGGCGATGCCGGTGGCCGCATACGCGCGCGTGGTCTCTTCGCCGCCGGCGCTGTGCGGGGTGGGATACTGCAGCACGCGCGGATGCGTCACCAGGGCGCGGATCGCGTCGTGGCGGCCGTCGCCGTCGATTACGTCGTTGTTGAGGTCGCCGAGCATCACGAACTGCGCGTCGGCGGCCAGTCCGCCGCAGCGGCCGGCGTCGTCGCACAGCCAGCGCGCCTTGCCGCTGCCGGCATCGTCCAGGTACTCGCGCCACAGCCGCAGTTCGTCGTGGTTGCGTGCGGCGTTGCGCTTCTCGGCGCCGTCGAACACCGGCGGGGTCGGATGCGACACCAGCGCATGCAGCACGCCCAGCGGGGTGCGCACCGGCACGTCCCAATGCGACTTCGACGACAGCCGCAGCTGCGCCCACACCGCGTCGCTATGGAAGAAGCGGCCGGTGGCCGGATCGACCGGGCGCAGCGCGTCGGGCATCGCGCTCCACTTCAGCAGGCGGAAGCTGCGCATCGCCTTGCTGTCGATCGGGTATCGGGACAGCAGCAGCATGCCGTACTGGCCGGGATGCAGGCCGTAGCCCCAGGCATCGTTGCCGCGTGCGCGGCCTTCGCCGCCGACATGGCCGTCGTTGTCCAGGTCCAGGCCGCTGGGCACGCCGGTATTGACCGGCGCCAGGTAGCGGTAGGGATAGCGCAGCGCCGCGCCGCCGTGCGGCTGCGGCACCGCCAGGTAGCGCTGCTCGAACAGGTCGGCGGCGCGATGCGCGTCGTCGTAGTCGAACTCGTTGAGCAGCACAACGTCCGGGCGCACCTGCTGCAGCACCGCGGCGATCTTGCGTGCCTGCGCGCTGTCGCCCTGCAGTGCGGCGATCAGCCCGCCGGCTTCGTCGGCATTGAGCGAGGTGTTGTAGGTGGCCAACCGCAGCGTTTTGGCGGCAGGCGTGGCGGCGTCGGTCATCGGGGTGGAAGTGGGCGCGGTGTGCGCGCAGGCGCCGCACAGCAGGATCAGGGCGAGCAGGAGGAGGCGTGATGTCATGCGCCAAGTTTCGCATGCGCTGCATGTCCGCACGATGGCGCGACGACGCGCGACGACGCGCGGCGGCACGCTTCGGCAACGCGATGCCAGCCGCTCCGGTCAGCCGCCGAGCTGGCGCAGGTAGTCGTCGAAGTCGCGCCAGTGGCGACCGTCGTAGGCCTGCAGCGGCCGGAAGCGGCGCTTGTAGTCCATTTTCTGGTGGCCGCGGATCCAGTAGCCCAGGTACAGATGGCCCAGGCCTTCGCGTCGCGCCCAGGCGATCTGCTGCAGGATCGCCAGCGTGCCCAGGCCGCGCGCGCCGGCGTCCGGGTCGTAGAAGGTGTAGACCGCCGACAGTGCCTGCGCGGCGATGTCGGTGACCGCCACCGCCAGCAGCGGTCCGCGCCGGCCATCGGGCATCTTCTGCCGCAGCTCCAGGAAGCGCCCATGCGACCAGTGGCCGATCAGGAACTGGTCGAACTCGTGCGCGCCGTGATCGTCCATGCCGCCGCCGGGATGGCGATGGCGCAGGTAGCGTTGATACAGCGCCAGCTGTTCCTCGCTGCGCTCGGCGGCGACGATGCGCACCTCGACATCGGCATTGCGCGCCAGGCAGCGGCGCTGGCTGCGATCGGGCACGAAGTCCTGGATCGGGATGCGCACCGCCACGCAAGCGCGGCAGTGATCGCAGTGCGGGCGATAGACCAGATCGCCGGAGCGGCGGAAGCCCCAGCTCAGCGCCAGCGGATACAGCGCGCCCAGGCGCGGATCGTGCGGGTCCAGCACCAGGTCGCGGGCCTGCCGCTCGGGCCAGTAACCGCACGCGTGCTGGCCGGTCTGGAACAGCCGCAGGTCGTCGCTGGCGTCGGAATGGATGGCCATGCGTCGAGCATAGCGCTTCGCCATCGCAGGGGCCGCGACTGTCCCGTCCATGAATACGCCCGGCGGCGGGTCAACCGCGGCGGCGACGGGGCGTTGTCAGCAGAGAAGGCACCGCGGTGCCGGCCCGTGCTGCGGGCCGCTTGCGGCGCCGGACGCCTGCCGCCCCGGCAGGTGCCTCATCATCCTCAGGGAGTGACCCATGAAGTCTCGCAATCCGCTGCTCGCCCTGGCCGTGCTGGCCGTCCTGTCCGGTGCCGCCTACGCCGTTCCGCCGCCGCCGGCCGATCCTGCTGCGCCCGCCGATGCCGGCGGCATCGCCGCGCTCGACAAGAACGGCGACGGCGTCATCGACCGCAGCGAGGCCGCCGCCGATCCGCGCCTGGCCGAACATTTCGACGCGATGGACAAGAACCACGACGGCAAGCTCAGCCGCGACGAGTGGCCGCGGCACGGCCGCCATGGCGGCCCGGGTGGACACGGCGTGCCCGGCGCGATGATGGCCAAGCTGGACACCAACAAGGACGGCCGCATCAGCCGCGCCGAGGCGCAAGCCGATCCGAAGCTCGCCGCGCGCTTCGACAAGATGGACGTGAACAAGGACGGCTACATCGACCGGGCCGACTTCGAGCTGCGCGCCAAGCAGCATCGCGATGCCTGGTTCACCGCGGCCGATACCAACAAGGACGGCATGCTCAGCCGCGCCGAGTTCGATGCGGCGCAGGCCAAGCGCTGGGCGCATCGCCCGGGTGGGCAGCGCGGTGGCGACGCGCCGGCGCCGATGCCGACGCCGGACAGCAACTGAGTCATCCGCCGCGGCCGTGGCCGCGGCGTCATTGCACCAAGGCGCCGATCGACAGCGCCCCTGCGCCTTCCGCGCAGGGGCGTTTTTGTTTTCTATGAGGACGAAACCTGCTGTGGTGTGCTGGGCAGCGCGGCGGCAGTGCAGGGCGGGACGTGCGTTGCCGTGCGGCGCTCGTCGACCTGGTCGCGGCCGGTTGCGATGTCCGGCCTCCGCTACGGCGAGCACCGCGTGCAGGCTGTGATCGCGGTACCGATGGGCACGGTGCCGATCGGATTGCCGTCGCAGCGCCTGGTGCCGCACCGTCGCGCAAGGACGATCGTCGGCAGGACGTCATCGCTGCGGACGATGTCCACCGCATGCGCGGCCGCTCGCTCCGCCAGGCTCAGTTGCCGCGTGGCGCCGGCTGCACGCGCACGCGCACTTCGTCGCTGCCGATGTCCTGTGCCGGGGGCGTGGCCGGCTGCGTCGCGGGGGCCTGCGCCGGCGCGGCCGTCGGCGCGCGGTTGTCGCGATGGCGCAGCACCGTGATCAGGGCCACTGCGCCGATCGCCAGCAGCAAGGCGATGCGGATACGCCAGGCCCAGCGCTTGCCGGTATCCGCGTCCACCTGCGAGCGGAACTCGCTCAGATAGGGCGCACGGCCCTGTTCCGGGTCGCGGCGGGTACTGTCGAGCAGGCCGGCGTCGCGCAGCAGTTCGCGTGCGCGCGGCTGGTCGTCGGCATGCACCACCCATACCGTGGGCTGGGCCTGCGCCGCCACCGGATCCAGATAGCTGAACTGGCCGCTGCGGCGAGTCCGGTAGGAACGGCCGTTGCTCAGGCGCACGTCGATGCCGGCGTCGCGCAGCAGGGCGGCGACGCCTTCTGCGGTTTCCACGCGTTGGCTGCTGAAGATCTGACGCATGTTCGTGTCCTCAGCGCTTTGCCGGCACTTGCGCCGCGGCGTCGGCGTCGGGGACCACGCGAATCAGGCCTTCCTGCGCGGTGCTGGCCACCAGGATGCCGTCGCGGGTGAAGAACTGCCCGCGCGCCAGGCCGCGCGCGCCCTGCGCGCTGGGGCTGTCCAGCGAATACAGCAGCCAGTCGTCGGCGCGGAACGGGCGGTGGAACCACAGCGCATGGTCGAGCGAGGCCATCTGCACGTTCGGCGTGTAGTAGCTGATGCCGTGCGGGAACGTGGCGGTGCCGAGCAGGTGGAAGTCGGAGGCGTAGGCGAGCAGCGCCTGGTGCAGCTCCGGCGCATCGCCGACCGGCTCGCTCAGGCGCAGCCACATCTGCTGGAATGGCGGACGCTTGGGCGGATTCAGTTCGTCGCGCGGATACACGTGGCGGAACTCGAACGGGCCGCCGCGCGAGAGCCAGCGCTGCACCTTGGTCGGCAGCGTCGCCAGCACTTCCGGGCGCGCCGCCGGGGTCGGTTCGATGTCTTCCGGCTGCGGCACTTCCGGCATCTTCAACTGGTGCGTGGCGCCGTCCTCCTGTTCCTGGAACGAGGCCGCGCAGAAGAAGATCACCTTGCCGTGCTGGATCGCGGTGACCCGGCGCACCGAGAAGCTGCCGCCGTCGCGGGTGCGGTCCACGTCGTAGACGATGGGGTGCTCGATGTCGCCGGCGCGCAGGAAGTAGGCGTGCAGCGAATGCACGCGGCGCGCGTTCTCCACCGTGGCCTGCGCCGCCGACAGCGCTTGGCCCAGCACCTGGCCGCCGAACACGTACTTGGTGCCGATGTCGCGGCTCTGGCCACGGAACAGGTTGTCCTCCAGCCGCTCCAGCGACAGCAGCTCGATCAGTTCGGAGACGACGGGGGCGGGCTTGGCGGACAAGAGGCGGGGCCTGGCGACGGACGTGCGCCGATTATAGCGGGCCGTCCGCGCCCGCCCGCGCGCCGGCGCCGCTCAGCCCTTGCCCAGCCGCGCCGCCAGCGCGCGCAGCGCGGCCTGGGTGTCCGGTGCCTGCCAGTCGTCGATCAGCCGCTCCAGCCCGATGTGCTCGTCGGCCAGCGCCACGCGCAGGTCGGCGCGGGCGATGGCACGGGTCTGCAGCATCGGCAGGCGCGGCCGCTTCAGCAATTCCAGCAGCCAGGCCAGCGCACGTGCCACCACCAGGTCGGCGTCGACCAGTTCGTCGACCAGGCCGATCTCCAGCGCGCGCTCGGCACTGACCAGGTCGCCGCCCACAATCAGGCGCTCGGCGCGATGCGCGCCGACCACCCGCCGCAGCAGGCGCTGGATGCCTTCGGGGGCGACCAGGCCGACCTGGGTCTCGTTCAGGCCGATCTGCAGCGGATGCGCCGCATCGGGGCTGCGCGCCATCACCCGGTAGTCGCAGCACAGCGCCAGCACGCAGCCGCCGGCCGGGGCGTGGCCGGTCAGCGCCGCCACCACCGGGATCGGGCTGGCGGCCAAGGCACGCGCCGCGCCGAAGAACTGCTGCCAGCTGCCGAGCAGCTTGGCGCGGTCGTCGCCGTGGCTGAGCAGGTGCGGCACGTCCATGCCGGCGGAGAAAAGGCGTTCGTTGCCCGACAGCACGATGCCGTGCGCGCCGTCGGCGCCGGCCTGCTCGATCGCCTGGATCAGGTGCCGGCACAGCTCGGTGTCCAGCGCATTGACCGGCGGCCGCGCCAGGCGCAGTTCGCGGATGGGGCCGTGGTTGATCACGTCGATGAGCGTCGTCATGCTGCGGTCTGCTTTCGAAGAAGGAACCTCGGCGATGATAACCAAACCATTCGCTGGCGTATTGTTCGTGCTGTGCACGGCCGCCGCCGCGGCGTCGGCCGCGGAACCGGCCTGCCTCACCCTGGAGCAGGGCTGGGTGCGGTTGCCGCCGAATCCGGCGATGCCGATGACCGCCGGCTACGGCGTGCTCCACAACGGCTGCGGCAAGCCGGTCACGGTCACCGGCGCCAGCAGTTCGAGCTTCGGCGATGTGTCGCTGCACGAGACCACGGTCGTCGCCGGCGTCAGCCGGATGCGCGCGGTCGAGCGGGTGCCGCTGGCGCCCGGCGCGCGCGTCGAACTCAAGCCCGGCGGCATGCACCTGATGCTGATGCAGGGCAAGGGCGCGCTGAGCGAAGGCCAGGCCGTGCCGCTGCAGTTGCAACTGGAAGATGGCGGCAAGGCCGATGCGACGCTGACGGTGCGCAAGCAGGCGATGTAAGAAGGAGTTTCCTTGGTACTTCGTAGGAGCGGCTTTAGCCGCGACAGGCATTCACTGCAATGCGTGTCGCGGCTGAAGCCGCTCCTACAAGAGCTGGGGCGCTGCAAAAAGCGGGCGATTGGAGTTGCCTGTAATGCGTGCGTGCATCGCGCGCAGGTGCTTGACTAGGTGCGTGCCGCCGGGCGGTCGCGTGCTGCGCCGGCCAATTCAAGCGCGAACGCCGCCGGTATTGCGATGGTTTGCCTTGCGCCGGGCCGTGCCCGGCGCAAGCGCAGGCGTCAGCTCGTCGCCTTGCGCACCGCGTCCGGCAGCGGCGCGCTCTTGCCGGTCTGGGTGTCCATCCACACCACCACCACGTTGCCGTCGGAGTACAGCCGGCTCTCGTCCTGCTGGTCGACGATCCGGTGACCGATGGTCACGCTGCTGGTGCCCAGGCGCTCGACGAACAGCTCGACCAGGATGTCGTTCGGCCACACGATCGGCGCGCGGTAGTTGACGTTGGTCGCCGCCACCACCGGGGCGATGCGGTCGCTCATGGACACGCCTTCCACGCCCAGCATCCAGCGCACGCGCGCTTCTTCCAGGTAGGAGATGTACTTGGCGTTGTTGACGTGGCCCATGCTGTCCATGTCGCGCCAGCGCACGCTGATCGGAATGCGCGCCAGGATCTTGTGTTCGCTGCTCATCAAACGTCCTTCTTCTTGGTGCCGGTACTGGTGGTGCTCTTGCTGGCCTTGTCGCTCTTGGCGGCCACGGCCTTCTTCGCCGGCTTTTCCGGCTTGACCTTGCGCGGCGGGCGCGCATCGGGCTTGTTGGCCATCGCCGCCGGTTGCTCCGGGCGCGCGCTGGTGGACGGCAGCATCCGCGCCAGGAACTGGCCGGTGTACGACTGCGGGCAGGCCGCGACGTCTTCCGGCGTGCCGGTGACCAGGATGGTGCCGCCGCGGTGGCCGCCTTCCGGGCCCAGGTCGACGATCCAGTCCGCGGTCTTGATCACGTCCAGGTTGTGTTCGATCACCACCACGGTGTTGCCTTCGTCGCGCAGCTTGTGCAGCACGCCCAGTAGCGCCTCGATGTCGTGGAAGTGCAGGCCGGTGGTCGGCTCATCGAGGATGTACAGGGTGCGGCCGGTGTCGCGCCGCGACAGTTCCTTGGACAGCTTCACGCGCTGCGCCTCGCCGCCGGACAGGGTGGTCGCGCTCTGTCCGAGCTTGATGTAGCTCAGGCCCACGTCGACCAGGGTCTCCAGCTTGCGCGCGATCGACGGCACCGGCTCGAACAGCTTCAGCGCATCCTCGACGGTCATTTCCAGCACGTCGTTGATGTTGAAGCCCTTGTACAGGATCTCCAGCGTCTCGCGGTTGTAGCGCTTGCCGTGGCAGACGTCGCAGGGTACGTACACGTCCGGCAGGAAGTGCATCTCCACCTTGATCAGGCCGTCGCCCTGGCAGGCCTCGCAGCGGCCGCCGCGCACGTTGAAGCTGAAGCGGCCCGGCGAGTAGCCGCGCGAGCGCGCTTCCGGCACCTGCGCGAACAGTTCGCGCAGCGGCGTGAACAGGCCGGTGTAGGTCGCCGGGTTGGAGCGCGGGGTGCGCCCGATCGGCGACTGGTCGATGTCCACGACCTTGTCGAACAGGTCCAGGTGCTCGATCTCGCGGTACGGCGCCACGCTGTGCGAGGCGCCGTTGATCTCGTTCGCCGCCAGGGTGAACAGGGTGTCGTTGATCAGCGTCGACTTGCCCGAGCCGGACACGCCGGTGATGCAGGTCAGCAGGCCGGCCGGGATATCCAGGTCGACGTTCTTGAGGTTGTTGCCGGTGGCCCCGCGCAGGTGCAGGGTCATCTTCGGATTGGCCTTGTGGCGCTTGGCCGGGATCTCGATGCGGCGCTTGCCCGACAGATATTGCCCCGTCAGCGAGCGCGGTGCCTTGAGCAGGTCCTGCACGCTGCCGTGGCCGACCACCTCGCCGCCGTGCACGCCGGCGCCGGGGCCGATGTCCAGTACGTAGTCGGCCAGGCGGATCGCGTCCTCGTCGTGCTCGACCACGATCACCGTGTTGCCGAGGTCGCGCAGGCGGGTGAGGGTGCCGAGCAGGCGTTCGTTGTCGCGCTGGTGCAGGCCGATCGACGGTTCGTCGAGCACGTACATCACGCCGACCAGGCCGGCGCCGATCTGGCTGGCCAGGCGGATGCGCTGCGCCTCGCCGCCGGACAGGGTGTCGGCCTTGCGCTCGAGGGTGAGGTAATCCAGGCCGACGTCGACCAGGAAGCCCAGCCGCTCGGCGATTTCCTTGACGATCTTGCTGGCGATCTCGCCGCGCCAGCCGGGCAGGTCGAGCTGGCGGAAGAAGGTCAGCGCGTCGTCGATCGGCAGCACCACCAGGTCCGGCAGCGGACGGTCGGCGACGAACACGTTGCGCGCGGCCTTGTTCAGGCGCGCGCCCTTGCAGTCCGGGCACGGGCGTTCGCTGATGTACTTGGCCAGTTCCTCGCGTACCGCCGGCGATTCGGTCTCGCGGTAGCGGCGTTCCAGGTTGGGGATGATGCCTTCGAAGCGATGCTTGCGCTGGGTGCGGCCGCCGGCGTCGGTGAAGTATGTGAAGGTGATCGTCTCATCGCCGCTGCCGTACAGCACGGCCTGGCGCACGCTCGCCGGCAGCGACTGCCAGGGCGCGTCGACGTCGAACTTGTAGTGCTTGGCCAGCGAGGCGATCAGCTGGAAGTAATACGCGTTGCGCCGGTCCCAGCCGCGCACCGCGCCGGCCGACAGCGACAGCTCCGGATGCACCACCACCCGATCGGGATCGAAGAACTCGGCCACGCCCAGGCCATCGCAGCTCGGGCAGGCGCCCATCGGCGCGTTGAACGAGAACAGGCGCGGTTCCAGCTCCGGCAGCGAGTAGTCGCAGACCGGGCAGCTGTACTTGGAGGAGAACAGGTGCGGCGCGGCCGCGGTGTCGTCCAGCGACTGCACCGAGACCATCCCGTCGGCCAGCTTCAGCGCGGTCTCGAAGCTCTCGGCCAGACGCTGCTTGATGTCCTCGCGCGGACGGAAGCGGTCGATCACCGCCTCGATGGTGTGCTTCTGGCGCAGCGCCAGCGCCGGCACCGCGTCGATCTCGTACAGCTCGCCGTCCACGCGCACGCGCACGAAGCCCTGCGCGCGCAACTGCTCGAACACCTGCGCATGCTCGCCCTTGCGCTCGCGGATCACCGGCGCCAGCAGCATGTAGCGCTGCTCCGGGTCCAGGGTCAGCACGTGGTCGACCATCTGGCTGACCGTCTGCGCTTCCAGCGGATAGCCATGGTCGGGGCAGCGCGGCTGGCCGACGCGTGCGTACAGCAGGCGCAGGTAGTCGTAGATCTCGGTGATGGTGCCGACGGTGGAGCGCGGGTTATGCGAGGTCGACTTCTGCTCGATCGCGATCGCCGGCGACAGGCCCTCGATGTGATCGATGTCGGGCTTCTCCATCACGCTGAGGAACTGCCGCGCGTACGCCGACAGCGACTCCACGTAGCGGCGCTGGCCTTCGGCGTAGATGGTGTCGAACGCCAACGAGGACTTGCCGGACCCGGACAGGCCGGTGATCACGATCAGCTTGTCGCGCGGCAGGTCGAGGTCGAGATTCTTGAGGTTGTGCGTCCGCGCGCCGCGGATGCGGATGTAATCCATCGCCATGAAGAGATTCCGGAGTGTGCCGGCCGCGGCGGTGCCACTGGCCAGTGTGGGGGCGGAAAGGGGACGGCAATCGATCAGCGTACCCAGCTTGTCAGGTGGGGGCAATTGCCGCGGATCCCAGCACTGCCGGGCGCCGGCGGCTGGCTGGTTCAGGCAGCCGTGCCGGCCCGCGGGGCTTGACAGTCCGGGGCTGGGTGGGCTTGACCCTGTCGCGCGCGGCGGATTACAATTCCGCTCCTGTCTGCCCGAAACGGCACGACGGGAACGACCACAATAACTACAGAGGAAGTCTGGTCATGTACGCAGTACTGGTCACCGGCGGTAAGCAATACCGCGTCGCGCAGGGCGAAACGCTCCGCGTGGAAAAGCTCGAAGTCGAAGCCGGCAACGAGATCACGTTCGACAACATCCTGATGCTGGGCGACAGCGACGGCATCAAGATCGGCGACGCGCTGAAGGGCGCCGCCGTCACCGCCAAGGTCGTGGCCCACGGCCGCGCCGACAAGGTGCGCATCATCAAGTTCCGCCGCCGCAAGCACCACATGAAGCGTCAGGGTCATCGGCAGCACTACACCGAAATCGAGATCACCGGCATCGCCGGTGGCGACAAGAAGTAAGGAGCAGCAGTCATGGCACACAAAAAAGGCGTAGGTTCCTCGCGCAACGGCCGCGACTCCAACCCGAAGTATCTGGGCGTGAAGATGTTCGGCGGCCAGGCCATCGAAGCCGGCAACATCATCGTGCGTCAGCGCGGCACCCAGTTCCACCCGGGCGCCGGCGTCGGCCTGGGTCGCGACCACACCCTGTTCGCGCTGGTCGACGGCAAGGTCGAGTTCTCGGTGAAGGGCGCCAAGAAGCGCCGCACCGTGAGCGTGGTCACCGAGGCGTAAGTCGCCGGTGTCCAGGGTCTGCGCCATGGCGCAGGCTTGCTGACGAAAGCCCCGCTTCGGCGGGGTTTTTCGTTGGTGGCGGGGATGTCGGGATTGGGGATTGGGGATTCGCAACGGCGGATTCCATTGGCTCCTTCGATCCCTTACTCCGTTCCTTTGCCGGGGCCGCTAAACTGCGGCGTCCGGTGGTTTTTCCAATCCCGAATCGCGAATCCCGAATCCCATGAAGTTGGTAGACGAAGCGGAAATCCAGGTCACGGCCGGCAATGGCGGCAATGGCTGCATCGGCTTTCGCCGCGAGAAGTTCATCCCGCTGGGTGGGCCTGACGGCGGCGATGGCGGCAACGGCGGCAGCGTGTGGCTGGTCGCCGACGAGAACCTCAACACCCTGGTCGACTTCCGCCACCAGCGCGCGTTCCGTGCGCAGCGCGGCGAGAACGGCATGGGTCGGCAGATGTACGGCAAGGCCGGCGAAGACCTCACCATTACCGTGCCGGTCGGTACCGTGGTGATCAACGTCGAGACCGACGAGGTCATCGGCGACCTGGTCGCGCACGGCGACCGCCTGCTGGTCGCGCAGGGCGGCAAGGGCGGCCTGGGCAACATGCACTTCAAGAGCTCGGTGACGCGCGCGCCGCGCAAGGCCACGCCGGGCGAGGAGGGCGAGGAGCGCACGCTCAAGCTGGAGCTGAAGCTGCTGGCCGACGTCGGTCTGCTGGGCTTCCCCAATGCCGGCAAGAGCACCTTCATCCGTGCGGTCTCCGCGGCCACGCCGAAGGTCGCCGACTATCCGTTCACCACGCTGTACCCGAACCTGGGCGTGGTCAGCGTCGAGGCCTACCGCAGCTTCGTGATCGCCGACATTCCCGGGCTGATCGAGGGTGCCGCCGATGGCGCCGGCCTCGGTGCGCAGTTCCTGCGCCACCTGCAGCGCACTCGCCTTCTGCTGCACCTGGTGGATCTGGCGCCGATGGAAGGTGGGGTGGACGGCGTGTCGCCGACCGAGCAGGTGCGGGCGATCGAGCGCGAGCTGCAGAAGCACGATCCGGAGCTGCTGGCCAAGCCGCGCTGGCTGGTGCTGAACAAGGCCGACCTGATGTTCGAGGACGAGGCGCGTGCGCTGGCCGAACAGGTCGTTGCCGAACTGGGCTGGACCCAGCCCTGGTACCTGGTGTCGGCGCTGGGCCGCGAAGGCACCTGGCCGATCATGAAGGACGTGATGGCGTTCTTCGACCGCCAGCGCGAGGAGGCGCTGGAGGCGGCGGCCAATGCCTCCTGAGCGCCGCGCCGTGCGGCGGCGCACAGGGCAGGGTGACGCGCACACGAAAAACCCGGCCGAGGCCGGGCTTTTTCGTGGTGCTGCCGGAAGCGCGGGCGCTTCCGGCGTCGACTGCAGCCGATCAGGCGGCGGTCTTGATCGCCTTGATGCGGGCGCTCAGGCGGCTCTTGTGGCGGGCAGCCTTGTTCTTGTGGATCAGGCCACGCGAGCTGAAACGGTCGAGAATCGGCTGGGCGATGGCGAAAGCGGCTTCGGCGCCGGCTGCGTCGTTGGCGTCCAGGGCCTTGATGACCTTCTTGACGGCGGTGCGCAGCATCGAACGCTGAGCCGTGTTGCGCGCGTTGCGCACGACGGTCTGCTTGGCGCGCTTCTTGGCGGACTTGATATTGGCCACGGTGGTGGTTTCCTGGAAAGCTGTGTGGTGGATAAAAACAAGCGGGAGAGTATGAAGCGTCCGAATATTCGCGTCAAGTCAATTGTCAAGAGGGCCGCCGCATGAGCACGCCGCGCATGTTTCGCGGGCTGCTCTCCTTCAGCAGCATGACCATGGTCTCGCGCGTGCTGGGGCTGGTGCGCGACCAGGCCATCACCATTTCCTTCGGCGCCAATGCCACCACCGACGCGTTCTGGGTGGCGTTCCGCATTCCCAACTTCCTGCGCCGGCTGTTCGCCGAAGGCTCGTTCGCCACGGCCTTCGTGCCGGTGTTCACCGAGGTGAAGGAAACTCGGCCGCACGCCGACCTGCGCGCGCTGATGTCGCGGGTGTCCGGCACCCTGGGCGGCGTGTTGCTGCTGGTCACCGCGCTGGGGCTGATCTTCACCCCGCAGGTGGCGATGCTGTTCAATCCCGGCGCCAGCGACGACCCGGCCAAGTTCGGGCTGATCGTCGACCTGCTGCGGCTGACCTTTCCGTTCCTGCTGTTCGTGTCGCTGACCGCGCTGGCCGGCGGTGCGCTCAATAGCTTCCACCGCTTCGGCCTGCCGGCGCTGACCCCGGTGATCCTCAACCTGTGCATGATCGCCGGCGCGCTGTGGCTGGCGCCGCGGCTGCAGGTGCCGATCCTGGCGATGGGCTGGGCGGTGCTGGTGGCCGGCGCGCTGCAGTTGCTGTTCCAGTTGCCGGCCTTGCGCGGCATCGACCTGCTGACCCTGCCGCGCTGGGGCTGGCAGCACCCGGACGTGCGCCGAGTCCTGACCCTGATGGTGCCGACCCTGTTCGGCTCCTCGATCGCGCAGATCAACCTGCTGCTGGACACGGTGATCGCCTCGTTCCTGTACGCCGGCTCGCAGAGCTGGCTGTCGCAGGCCGACCGCTTCCTGGAGCTGCCGCTGGGCGTGTTCGGCGTGGCCTTGGGCACGGTGATCCTGCCGGCGCTGTCGCGGCATCACGTCAAGACCGACCGCGCCGGGTTCTCCAGCGCGCTGGACTGGGGCTTGCGCACCACCTTGCTGATCGCGGTGCCGGCGATGCTGGGCTTGATGTTGCTGAGCCAGCCACTGGTGGCGACCCTGTTCCAGTACGGCAAGTTCACCGCCTTCGACACGCGCATGGCGGCGATGTCGGTGTTCGGTCTGAGCTTCGGCCTGCCGGCGTTCGCCCTGCTCAAGGTGCTGCTGCCGGCGTTCTATTCGCGCCAGGACACGCGCACGCCGGTGCGGGCGGGCGTCGCCGCGCTGGTCGCCAACATGGTGCTGAACCTGTTGTTCCTGGCGATCCTGTACCAGCTGTGGGTGCCGGCGGAGCTGCGTGCGCAGGGCGTGCGTGCGTCACTGGAGGCGGTGCCGGGCCTGCACCTGGCGCTGGGCCTGGCCAGCGCGGTGGCCAGCTATCTCAACCTGTCGCTGCTGTGGCGCTGGCTGCGCCGCGACCAGGTCTACCAGCCCAAGCCGGGCTGGAGCGGCTATCTGCTGCGGCTGGGCGTGGCCTGTGCGGCCATGGCTGCGGTGCTGGCGCTGGGCCTGCACTGGTTGCCGGCGTTCACCACCATGGACAAGTGGCACCGCATCGGCAGCCTGCTGCTGCTGGTGGGCGGCGGTGGCGCGGTGTATCTGGTTGCCTTGCTGGCGCTGGGGTTCCGGCCGCGGGATTTGCGGGAGCAGTAGTGGGGCTGGGAGTGGGGATTCGGGATTGGGGATTCGCAGGAGCGGCTTCAGCCGCGACCGGGGGTGGCATACCGGTGAAATTCCCGGTCGCGGCTGAAGCCGCTCCTACGACGGGAGGCCGCGCCCGGTCATGCCCCCAGCCGCTATACTCGACGGTTACGCATCATCGACCGGCGCCTCCTGCGCCGGCGCTTCGGACCGAGGAATGAGCAGGCTGTTTAGAGACGTCGAGGGCGGGACCCTGTTCCCGCAGGGAAGCGTGGTCTGCATCGGCGCCTTCGATGGCCTGCACCTGGGCCACCGCGCGCTGGTGCGGCAGGCGATCGCGCGCGCGCGCGCGGCGGACGTGCCGGCGGTGGCGCTGAGCTTCGAGCCGCTGCCGCGGGAGTTCTTCGCCCCGGCCGCGCCGCCGCCGCGGCTGACCCTGGCCCGGGCCAAGGTGCAGGGCCTGCACCGGCTCGGCATCGACAGCGTCGGCCTGCTGCGCTTCGACCGGCGCATGGCGTCGATGAGCGCGGAGGACTTCGTGCAGCGCGTGCTGGTCGAGCGCCTGCGCGCGCGCGAGGTCTGGATCGGCCCGGCGTTCCGCTTCGGCCACAAGCGCGGCGGCGACATCGCGCTGCTGCGCGCGCTGGGCGCCCAGCACGGCTTCGCCGCCGACGAGATCGCGCCGGTGCACCTGCGCGAGGAGCGCATCTCCAGCACCCGCATCCGCGAGTTGCTGGTGGCCGGCGAGTTCGCCCATGCCGCCGAGCTGCTCGGTCGCCCGTATGCGATCGGCGGCCGCGTGGTGCGCGGCAAGCAGCTCGGGCGCACGCTCGGCTATCCCACCGCCAACCTGCGCTTCGCCCGCACCCCGGCGCTGTCCGGCATCTACGCCACCTGGGTGCACGGGGTGGCGGCGCAGCCGTGGCCGTCGGTGTCCAGCTTCGGCACCCGCCCGACCGTGCAGGGCGGGGAACCGCTGCTGGAAGCGCACCTGTTCGATTTCCAGGGCGACCTGTACGGTCGCCACATCGAGGTGGAGTTCGTCGCCAAGCTGCGCGACGAGGAAACCTTCGCCGATCTGCCGGCGCTGACCGCGCAGATGCACCGCGACGCCGCGCTGGCGCGGCACCTGCTCGCCGCGCCGGCCGCCACGGGCCTGCCGCCCGTGTCCGCCGCCCCGCGCGCGGACCTCCCCCTGAAGACCACCGACCGGTAACTGCCCGTGACCCAGGACTACAAAGCCACCCTCCACCTGCCGGCGACCGAGTTCCCGATGCGCGGCGACCTGCCCAAGCGCGAGCCGGACATCCTGGCGCGCTGGGAGAGCGAGGGCCTGTACACGCGGCTGCGCGACAACGCCCAGGGCCGGCCGCTGTTCGTGCTGCACGACGGCCCGCCGTACGCCAACGGCGCGATCCACCTCGGGCATGCGGTCAACAAGATCCTCAAGGACATCATCGTCAAGTCCAAGTACTTGTCCGGCTTCGATGCGCCGTACATCCCGGGCTGGGACTGCCACGGCCTGCCGATCGAGATTGCGATCGAGAAGAAGTTCGGCAAGGTCGGGGTCAAGCTGGATGCGGTGGAGTTCCGGCAGAAGTGCCGCGAATACGCCAACGAGCAGATCGACCTGCAGCGCCGCGACTTCAAGCGCCTGGGCGTGATCGGCGACTGGGACAACCCGTACCGCACGCTGGACTTCCATTTCGAGGCCAACGAGATCCGCGCGCTGGCCCGGATCGTCGAGAACGGCCACCTGACCCGCGGCGTGAAGCCGGTGCACTGGTGCTTCGACTGCGGCTCGGCGCTGGCCGAGGCCGAGATCGAGTACGCCGACAAGCAGTCGCCGACGGTGGACGTGGCCTATCCGGCCCGCGACGGCGCGGCGCTGGCCGCCGCGTTCGGCGCGACCCTGCCGGAAGGCGCCGAGGTCGCGGTGCCGATCTGGACCACCACGCCGTGGACGCTGCCGGCCTCGCTGGCGGTGTCGCTGGGGCCGGAGCTGGTCTATGCGCTGGTCGAAGGCCCGGCCCGCGACGGTCGCCGCCGCTGGCTGGTGCTGGCCGATGCGCTGGCCGAGCGCGCGCTGCAGCGCTACGGGGTGGATGAGGTGGTGGTGCACGGCCGCGTCGCCGGCGCGGCGCTGGAGCACCAGGTGCTGGCGCATCCGTTCTACGACGAGCGCGATGTGCCGGTGATCCTCGGTACCCACGTGTCCGACACCGACGGTACCGGCGCGGTGCACACCGCGCCCGGTCACGGCCAGGAGGACTACGCGGCGGTCAAGCCATACGGGCTGCTGGAGCGCTACGGCGCCGCGCAGATCAACCCGGTGGACGCACGCGGCGTGTACCTCCCGTCGACCCCCGCGGCCGATGGGACGGAATTGGCCGGGCTGCACATCTGGAAGGCCAGCGACGTCATCGCCGACCTGCTGGCCGCGCGCGGGCTGCTGCTGGCGCGCGCCAGCATGGTCCACAGCTATCCGCATTGCTGGCGGCACAAGACCCCGATCGCGTTCCGCGCCACGCCGCAGTGGTTCATCTCGATGGAGCAGGCCAACCTGCGCGCCGACGCGCTCAAGGCGATCGAGGGCGTGCACTGGTACCCGACCTGGGGCCAGGCGCGCATCGCCGGCATGGTCGCCGGGCGCCCGGACTGGACGATCTCGCGCCAGCGCACCTGGGGCGTGCCGATCGCGCTGTTCGTGCATCGCGAGACCGGCGAGCCGCATCCGCGCAGCACCGAACTGATGCGCCAGGTCGCCGACCGGGTCGAGGAGGGCGGGGTGGACGTGTGGTACACGCTCGACGCCGCCGACCTGCTGGGCGAGGAGGCCGCCGACTACGACAAGATCACCGACATCCTCGACGTCTGGTTCGACTCCGGCGTCACCCACGAGGCGGTGCTGACCGAGCGCGGCCTGCCCAAGCCGGCCGACCTGTATCTGGAAGGTTCCGACCAGCACCGCGGCTGGTTCCAGTCCTCGCTGCTGACCGGTGTGGCGCTGGATCATGCCGCGCCGTACCGGCAATGCCTGACCCACGGCTTCACCGTGGACGAGCATGGCCGCAAGATGTCCAAGTCGCTGGGCAACGGCATCGAGCCGCAGGACATCATGAAGACCCTGGGCGCGGACATCCTGCGCCTGTGGATCGCCTCGGCCGACTACAGCAACGAGATGTCGCTGTCGCAGGAGATCCTCAAGCGCAACGCCGACGCCTACCGGCGCCTGCGCAACACCGCGCGCTTCCTGCTCGGCAACCTGCATGGCTTCAATCCCGCCGTGCACCTGCGGCCGCTGCCGGAACTGGTGGCGCTGGACCGCTGGATCGTGCACCGCGCCAACGAGGTGCAGGAGCAGATCAAGGCGGCCTACGCGCGCTACGACTTCGCCGCCATCGTGCAGGCGCTGCTGAACTTCTGCAGCGTGGACCTGGGCTCGCTGTACCTGGACGTGACCAAGGACCGGCTGTACACGATGGCCGAGGACTCGCTCGGCCGGCGTTCGGCGCAGACCGCGATGTTCCATGTGGCCGAGGCCTTCGTGCGCTGGATCGCGCCGATCCTGAGCTTCACCGCCGACGAGCTGTGGGGCTACCTGCCGGGCGCGCACCTGGGCAACGTGCTGTTCGCGACCTGGTACGAAGGCCTGGCGCCGTTGCCGGAGGACGCGGCGCTGAGCGCGGCCGACTTCGAGCAGCTGCTGGCGCTGCGCGAGCAGGTGGCCAAGGTGCTGGAGCCGATGCGCGGCAACGGCGTGATCGGCGCGGCGCTGGAGGCGGAGATCACCGTCGCCGCCGACGCCGCCACCGCGGCGAAGCTGCAGCCGCTGCAGGACGAACTGCGCTTCCTGTTCATCAGCGGCGACGTGGTGGTGCGCGCGGCCACGACCGACGAGATCTTCGTCAGCGCCCAGGCCACCGAGAAGCCCAAGTGCGTGCGCTGCTGGCACTACCGCGCCGACGTCGGCGCCGACCCGGCGCACCCGGAACTGTGCGGCCGCTGCGTCAGCAACATCGAAGGGCCGGGCGAGGAGCGCCACTGGTTCTGAATCCCGTCCCTGGCGACGCGATCTGCGTGTCGCCGGGGCCCTCGGCGGCGCCGTCGCTGCGGTGCCGGCCGTCCTTCCTCTTCTCATTCGCCCAAGGCGGACTTGCCGCATGACCGCACGACCCAACCCCTCCGCCCTGATCTGGCTGCTGCTGTCGGCCGTGGTGATCGGCCTGGACCAGTGGAGCAAGGCCTGGGTGCTGTCCAGCCTGCCCGAGTTCACCGCGGTGCCGGTGATTCCCGGCTTCTGGAACTGGTATCGGACCTACAACACCGGCGCGGCGTTCAGTTTCCTGAGCCAGGCCGGCGGCTGGCAGCTGTGGTTCTTCACCGCGCTGGCGGTGGGCATCAGCGCCCTGCTGGCCTGGTGGCTGGCGCGCACCCCGCGCGGCGAGTGGCGCAGCGCGCTGCCGTACGCGCTGGTGATCGGCGGCGCGATCGGCAACGTGATCGACCGGCTGATGCACGGCCACGTGGTCGATTTCATCCAGTGGTACGTGGGCGAGCACTACTGGCCCTCGTTCAACATCGCCGACTCGGCGATCGTCGCCGGCGCCATCGGCATCGCCCTGTTCGGCGTGTTCGACGGCAAGGCGAAGCGAAAAGCGGGATAATCGGTGCCACTCTCCCTGTCGAAGCGCCTGGCCCCCTGCGGCCGGCGGATCTAGCTATGGATGTCCTGCTCGCCAACCCCCGCGGCTTCTGCGCCGGCGTCGATCGCGCCATCGAAATCGTCAAACGGGCCATCGAAACCCTGGGCGCGCCGATCTACGTGCGCCACGAGGTGGTGCACAACCGCTTCGTGGTCGACGACCTCAAGCAGCGCGGCGCGATCTTCGTCGAGGAACTGGACGAGGTGCCCGACGGCAACACGGTGATCTTCAGCGCCCACGGCGTGGCCCAGGCGGTGCGCCAGGAAGCCGAGCGGCGCGGGTTGAAGGTGTTCGACGCGACCTGCCCGCTGGTCACCAAGGTGCATTTCGAGGTGGCACGGCACTGCCGCGCCGGCCGCGACGTGGTGCTGATCGGCCATGCCGGCCATCCGGAGGTGGAAGGCACGATGGGGCAGTGGGACCGCGAATGCGGCACCGGCCGCATCTATCTGGTCGAGGACATCGAGCAGGTCGCCACGCTGGACGTGCAGCAGCCGGAGAACCTGGCCTACACCACCCAGACCACGCTGTCGGTGGACGACACCCGCGGCATCATCGAGGCGCTGCGCGCGCGCTACCCGGCGATGCAGGGGCCGAAGAACGACGACATCTGCTACGCCACCCAGAACCGCCAGGACGCGGTGCGCGACCTGGCCAGGGAGTGCGACCTGGTGCTGGTGGTCGGCTCGCCGAACAGCTCCAATTCCAACCGACTCAGCGAGCTGGCGCGGCGCGACGGGGTGGAGTCCTACCTGATCGACGGTGCCGACGAGATCGATCCGGCCTGGATCGCCGGCAAGCGCCGCGTCGGCCTGACCGCCGGCGCCTCGGCGCCGCAGGTGCTGGTGGACGGGGTGATCGCGCGGCTGCGCGAACTCGGCGCCGACGGCGTGTCCGAACTGGCCGGCGAACCGGAGTCGATGGTGTTCGCCCTGCCCAAGGAACTGCGGCTGCGTCTGGTCGACTAGCGGGCACGTCTAATTGCGCGTTCTTGCAATGGTTTGCTGGGGCTTCGTTGCGATCGTAAGAGCGGATTCAGCCGCGACGGGCATTCCTGGTAAAGCCGGTCGCGGCTGAAGCCGCCCTTACGACAGTGCGATGCGCAGCAACCACAGCGTGGTGGGGTGCCCTGAAGCCGCCTCGACACGTGAGCCCAAGGCGTCCTGGCGGCGATGCCGGCATCGCACATGCTGCGCCCAGCGCTTGGCTGCGCCGCAGGTGCCGCGACTCACTGGCGCTGCATGCCGTGCGGCCGTCCCTGCGCATCGAAGAGGATGCCCATGGTGACGCGATCGCCTTGCACGCCATCCGGCATCCAGCGCAAGCGCCCGCGCCGGCCGATCAGCACGTAGACGTGGTCCACTTTCTCCGGCTTGGCCTGCAGCGCCTCGCCCTGTTCCTTCAGGGCGGTGGCCACCCGATACGCACCCTCGAAATCGATGTCCTGCAGGGCGGCGTTGTCGGTGGCCGGCTTGAGGAACGGTCCGAACATGCCGGGATTGACCGGTTCTTCCTTGTGCCAGCGCTCGTTGTCGAAGCTGTATTCGTCCACGTGGCTCGGCTGCGTGGGGTCTAGCAGCTCGAGCCCGATGCGGTTGTCGTAGAAATGCACCGCATGGAACACGCGCAGGTCGTGGCCCTGCAGCTCGGGCAGGTCCGCCAGCGCCTGCCGCGCCGCGCGTAGCCGCTCCGGATCGAACAGCAGGTTGCCGCGCGGTGCCGGCGGCGGCTCCGGTTCGGGGGGCGTATCGGCAGGGGCGGCCGGGGTCACCGCGAGCGACTGTGGCTTCGAGGTGGTCTGCATGGCGGTCGCCTGCAGGCGCGGTCCCGCCTGCAGGGTGGCGCGGATGGTGTCCCAGGCGCCGCCGGCGAAGGCAATGCCGCCGAGCAGCAGCACCACGCCGGCGAGGACCACTGGGGTGGACGGCGTCTTCATGGCAGCTCCAGGTCGGCGCGGGCGGGGTGTTGCGGGTCGTACAGCACCGACACGGTGTCGCGCGGCAGCTGCCCGACGTCGATCAGCGACACGAACCGCCGCATCGTCGCCTCGTGCTTGTTGCCCGACGCGTCCTCGAACGCCACGCGGAACTCCACCTGCGGCTGCTCGTTGAGGGTGGTGCCGGTCTGGCGCACGTCCAGCACCCGCGCACGGGCGCGCAGGCCGCGGTACTTCAGGGTCTCGTCGGTGGCGTTGCTGCGGATCACGCGCAGGATCACGCGCAGCGCCAGCACGTAGCCGTTGAGCACCAGCGCACTCATCAGCAGCGGATGGTTGAAGGACAGGAAGGTCCAGCCCAGCCCGCGGTTCTGCAGGCGCCAGGCCACGACGTAGGCCGCGCCGACCAGGGCCACCAGCAGCACGGCACCGGCCGCGCGTCGCCACAGGCTGGCGCGGTCCAGGGCCGGCTCGGCGTCCTCCAGTACGAGGTTCGGAGTGGCGCCCGGCGTCGTGCTCAGCCGCAGCGACACCGTCCGCCCGGTCTCGAAGCGGCGTTGTGCCGGCTTGCGGTCCACGATCACCTGGGTGTCTTGGATGGGGGTGCCGGACAGGTTGTCGAAGGCCAGGGTCAGCGACAGCTGCGGCCATCCCTTGACCTCGACGCCCGTCGGTGCGGCGCGTTCGATCAGCGCCTCGCGGCGCACGCCGTGGGTGAGGATGTGGCGCACGCGTTGCAGTGCACGTCCGGGCAGTAGCAGCAGCGTGTCCAGATAGGCGTAGAGCAGGTGCAGCCACAGGCCCAGCGACAGCGCCAGCAGGGTCAGCGCCCACGCGGGCGAACTGGGCTGGGCCAGCACGCGTGGCCAGTCGCTGGCGAAGTAGAGGATGCAGGGGAAGGGGATGGCGAAGAACAGCAGAAATGCGAGCCAGAACCAGGCGAACAACTTCACGATGAGTGGTGGATGCGTACGACGGGGGCGGGAGGGTAACCCATCGGTCGCTGCGCTCGCGCGAAGGCCCGGGCAGCGATTGACCCCGGCCCGGGCCGACGCCTAGAATTGCCAGTTCCGCCGGAATAGCTCAGTCGGTAGAGCGGCGCATTCGTAATGCGTAGGTCGCAGGTTCGACTCCTGTTTCCGGCACCAGTTGCACCCAGAAGGCAGCCGCGAGGCTGCCTTCCTGGTTTCTGCGATGGCTGTTTCTGCGACGCAGGTCCGTGCGCGCGACCGCCTGCGACGTCGTGTCGCAGCCGGGTGCGGCAATGTGTCGCACATAAAAACGCGGCCTGGCGCCCGCATGGGCTTGTCAATGACTTCCGGAGTTGCGGCACGGCAGCATAAAATGCGTCGTTGATCGCGCATGCCGGCCTGGATGCCGCGGCGGATGCGGGACAGCCCCTTCTACGGCGCCCCGTTTCCCGCTCCCGCGCGGTTCGCATCCCCTACGCAATTGGATCGTTCGATGATTCCGTTGAAACAACTCCGGCGCTCGCTGCGCTCCGGTCTGTTGCTGCTGGCCGCGCTGCTGCTGGCCGGTTGCAACTCGGCCATCCTCAACCCCAAGGGTCAGATCGGCCACGACGAGAAGACGCTGCTGATCACCTCGGTGGTGCTGATGCTGCTGGTGGTGATCCCGGTCATCGTGATGACCCTGGCCTTCGCCTGGCGCTACCGCGCGTCCAACACCAAGGCCCGCTACGAGCCGAACTGGTCGCACTCCACCGCGATCGAGGTGGTGGTGTGGTCGATCCCGTGCATGATCATCCTGGTCCTGGCGGTGCTGACCTGGCGCTCCTCGCATGCGCTGGATCCGTACAAGCCGCTGGATTCCAAGGTCAAGCCGATCACCATCGAGGCGGTGGCGCTGGACTGGAAGTGGATGTTCATCTACCCGGAGCAGGGCATCGCCACGGTCAACGAGATCGCGTTCCCGGTCGATACGCCGCTGAACTTCAAGATCACCTCCGACACGGTGATGAACTCGTTCTTCATCCCGCACCTGGGCACGCAGATCTACGCGATGGCCGGCATGGAGACCAAGCTGCACCTGATCGCCAACGAGCCGGGCGAGATGTTCGGCCTGTCGGCGAACTACAGCGGCCACGGCTTCTCGAAGATGGGCTTCGCCGCGCATGCCACCGACCGCGCCGGCTTCGACGCGTGGGTGGCCAAGGTCAAGGCGTCGCAGAAGACCCTGGACCAGGCCGAGTTCCAGGTGCTGGCGGCCAACCGCAACGACAAGGCCGCCTACCCGGTGACCTACTACGCCTCGGTGCAGGACGGTTTGTTCAAGTCGTTGATCGACAAATACATGATGGGCAAGGGCCACAAGATGGAAGGCCACGACGCTCATCCGGCATCGGCTGCTGAGCCGGTCGCCATGTGCACTTCTGGAGACAAGTGATGCTAGGCAAACTCACGCTCGAGGCGGTTCCGTACCACGAGCCGATCATCATGGCGGCGCTCGGCGGCGCCGGCCTGCTCGGCCTGCTGGTGGTGGCGGCCGTCACCAAGTACAAGCTGTGGGGCTATCTCTGGAAGGAGTGGTTCACCTCGGTCGACCACAAGCGCATCGGCGTCATGTACATCGTGGTGGCGTTGGTCATGCTGCTGCGCGGCTTCGCCGACGCGGCGATGATGCGCACCCAGCAGGCGATCGCGCACGGCGGTAACGAGGGCATCTTCCCGCCGCACCACTACGATCAGATCTTCACCGCGCACGGCGTGATCATGATCTTCTTCATGGCCATGCCGTTCATGACCGGCCTGTTGAACCTGATCGTGCCGCTGCAGATCGGCGCGCGCGACGTGGCGTTCCCGTTCCTGAACTCGCTGAGCTTCTGGCTGTTCGTGGCCGGCGCGGCGCTGGTCAACATCTCCCTGGGCGTGGGCGAGTTCGCGCAGACCGGCTGGCTGGCCTACCCGCCGCTGTCCGGGCTGGAATACAGTCCAGGCGTCGGTGTCGACTACTACATCTGGGCGTTGCAGATCTCGGGCCTGGGCACATTGCTCACCGGCATCAACTTCTTCGTGACGATCATGCGCATGCGCGCGCCGGGCATGACCCTGATGCGCATGCCGATCTTCACCTGGACCGCGCTGATCACCAACATCCTGATCATCGCCGCGTTCCCGATCCTGACCGTGGCGCTGGCGCTGCTGGGTGCGGACCGCTACCTGGGCACGCACTTCTTCACCAACGACGGTGGCGGCAACGCCATGATGTACGTCAACCTGATCTGGATCTGGGGCCACCCGGAGGTCTACATCCTGATCCTGCCGGCGTTCGGCATCTTCTCCGAGCTGATCGCCACCTTCAGCCGCAAGCGCCTGTTCGGCTACACCTCGATGGTGTACGCGACCTCGTGCATCGGCGTGCTGTCGTTCATCGTGTGGCTGCACCACTTCTTCACCATGGGCTCGGGCGCCAACGTCAATGCCTTCTTCGGCATCACGACGATGATCATCTCGATCCCCACCGGCGTGAAGATCTTCAACTGGCTGTTCACCATGTTCCGCGGCCGCGTGCACATGACCGCGCCGGTGCTGTGGACCATCGGCTTCATGATCACCTTCACCATCGGCGGCATGACCGGCGTGATGCTGGCGATCCCGGCGGTGGACTTCGTGCTGCACAACAGCCTGTTCCTGATCGCGCACTTCCATAACGTGATCATCGGCGGCGTGGTGTTCGGCTACCTGGCGGGCCTGACCTACTGGTTCCCGAAGGCGTTCGGCTTCAAGCTCAACGAAAAGCTGGGCAAGGCTTCGTTCTGGTGCTGGATCATCGGCTTCTTCGTCGCCTTCATGCCGCTGTACGTGCTCGGCTTCATGGGCATGACCCGGCGCATGAACAGCTACAACCACCCGGAGTGGGCGCCGTGGCTGATGGTGGCCGCGGCGGGTGCGGCGATCATCGGCATCGGCATCTTCCTGAACCTGGTGCAGATCGGCTACAGCATCTGGAAGCGCAAGGAGAACCTGGACCTGACCGGCGACCCGTGGGATGGCCGGACCCTGGAGTGGGCGACCTCCTCGCCGCCGCCGTTCTACAACTTCGCGGTGCTGCCGCACATCGACGACCGCGACCAGTTCTGGGAAGACAAGCTCAAGGGCAAGGGCTGGACGCGTCCGGCCAAGTACGAACCGATCCACATGCCGCGCAACACCGCGGCGGGCTTCTGGATCGGCGCCTTCAGCATCGTCCTGGGCTTCGGTCTGACCTGGCACATCTGGTGGATGGCGGTGATCGGCCTGGTCGGCATGATCGGCAGCTTCATCGCGCGCACCTTCGATGACGACATCGATTACTGGGTCCCGGCGGAGGAAGTGGAACGCATCGAGAACGCGCGTTTCGCCCTGCTGGAACAGCAACACGCGGCCAACGCCGCAAAGGCGGTCTGAACCATGGCTTCCACGACGCTCGATCCCCACGCCGCCCACGCGGGCGGCCACGACCACGACCACGAACATCACGACGCGGGCGGCAACACCGTCTTCGGGTTCTGGGTCTACCTGATGAGCGACTGCCTCATCTTCGCCGGCCTGTTCGCCACCTACGCGGTGCTGGCCGGCGCGACGGTGGACGGCCCGACCGCCAAGGAACTGTTCGACCTGAAGTTCGTGCTGGTGGAAACCTTCCTGCTGCTGTTCAGCAGCCTGAGTTTCGGCTTCGCGATGATCTCGGCGAACAAGCGCAGCATGGGCGGCCTGTACGGCTGGCTGGCGGTCACCGCGGCGCTGGGCCTGGGCTTCCTGGGCATGGAAATCTACGAGTTCCACCACCTGATCCAGGAGGGCGCCGGCCCCGGCCGTAGCGCGTTCCTGTCGGCGTTCTTCACTCTGGTCGGCACCCACGGTCTGCACGTGACCTCGGGCCTGCTGTGGATGGCCGTGCTGGTGATCCAGATCGCCAGGAACGGCCTGACCCCGCGCAACATGACCCGCCTGGCGTGCCTGAGCCTGTTCTGGCACTTCCTGGACGTGATCTGGATCGGCGTGTTCACCATCGTCTACCTGCTGGGAGCGCTGTAATGGCCAACCACCACTCTTCCTCCGACGCGCACGCCGAGCACGGCCATGGCGGCGGCCTGAAGTCCTACCTGGTCGGCTTCGTGCTGGCGGTGATCCTGACCGTGATCCCGTTCGGCATGGTGATGAGCGGGGCGTTCCCGCGCGGCGTCACCGTCATCGTCATCGCGGTGCTGGCCGCGGTGCAGATGCTGGTGCACCTGATCTACTTCCTGCACATGGACCGCTCCGCCGAACAGCGCTCCAACGTGCACGTGGGCCTGTTCTCGCTGCTGATCATCGGCATCGTGGTGGTCGGCTCGCTGTGGGTCATGCACAACCTCAACGTCAACATGATGCACTGAGCGCGCACCGCAGTTGCGTCGCGAAGGCCGCCTCCGGGCGGCCTTTTGCGTTGCGGGGCATAGGCGGGTGCGGCCTTTCTGGATGGGCAGGCGGCCGGTGGACGCGAAAGCGGCGCGCTCGTCCCAGCGTCTTGCCGCACCCTGATCGGCGCACCACGCGTGCGCTCCAACGCCGCTCGCAGTGCGACTCGCGGAAGCGCACTGCGGCGCGTGACCGTTGTCAGCTCCGGCCGAGCCTGCCGGAAAGCTGCAGCAGCACGTTCGCCTCCTCGGCGCTGAGGCGATCCAGCAGCCAGGTTCTGACCGCGGCCGCATGGATCGGCCGCGCCGCGGCGATCTTCTCCTGGCCCAAGGCGGTGATGGCGACGGTCACCACGCGCGGTTCGGCGTCGCTGCGGCGAACGAGGCCGCGTGCCTGCATGCGCGTGAGCTGGTGCGATAGCCGACTCTTGTGCCATCCCATGGAATCGGCGAGCGCCTGTTGGCGCAGTTCGCCCTTGCCCAGATCCATCAGTCGCGACAGCACGCCGAAGTCGCTGCCGGTCAGGCCTGTGTGGTCGGTCAGCTCCTTTTCGACCGCCGCCATCACCGCCTGGCCCATCTGCTTGAAGGCGTGCCAGATCGCTAGTTCGCGGGTGGAAAGGCGTGCTTGGTTCATCGCGGCACCTTAGGCGGATGCGGTTGACGTAGCAACCACGCGGGCGTACTTTTGGTTGACATGACAACCAGGATCTGGCGGTTGCGGCGCTGTACGAGCCCGCGACTCAGTCCCGATCTTCCGAAGGCGACCGCGATGACAGCAACGACGTTCGAAGGCGTGGATGTGGTGATCACTGGTGGAAGCGATGGCATCGGCTTCGGCCTTGCCCGGCGCTTCCTGGCGGCAGGCAGCCGGGTGCTGGTCACCGGTCGCGACCCAGGCAAGCTCGAGCGTGCCGCGTCGGCGGCGCCCGGCCTGCACACGCTGGTCAACGACATCGGGGTGGCCGAGGAGCGCGAGCGACTCGCGCAGTATCTGCAGGCGCAGTGCCCGGGGTTGCGCGTGGTGGTCAACAACGCAGGTATCCAACGACGGGTGTCGCTCGCCGACGACCAGGCGCCTTGGGTGGAGCGCCAGCGCGAAATAGAGATCCTGTTTTCTGCCGTCGTGCATCTGAATCATCTGCTGATCCCGCTGTTGCTCAAGCAGGGAGAGCCATGCCTTATCGCCAATGTATCGTCCGGCGGCGCCTTGATCCCGCAACCATTCGCACCGGTCTACAGCGCCTGCAAGGCCGCGATCCGTAGCTACACCGCCAACCTCAGGTTCGCGCTGTCGGCGACGCCGGTTCGCGTCGTGGAAATCATCCCGCCCGCCGTCCGCACCGGCCTGGCGGGCACGGGCGTGGCGCATGGCGCGGACCTGGAGGTGTTCTGCGACGCGATCTTCGCCGGGCTCGAGGCAGGGCAGGCCGATGAACTCGGCTTCGGGATGACCGACTCGGCGGAGCTTCGGCAGCGTCTGGCCGTCGACCGCGCCTTGTTCGACGGTTTTTCCGGGCGTTTTCCGGTGCGCACGTATTGAGGCGTGGCATGCGCCGTTGCGACCAGGCCTTCAGGCCTGCCTCGCGCACGCAGCTTCCGTGCGTCGCGCTGTGCCGCGGGCATGACCTATGGCATGGCACGTCGCGGCGCCGCAGGCATAGCATGGGGGTTTGCCTGTTCGCCGCCGTTCCTGCCTGGAGATCCCATGAACAAGTCCACCGCCTGGATGGCGCCGTTGCTGCTGGCCGCCACTGTCGCGTTCCAGGCCTCGGCGCAGACCGCACCGCCGCGCGACGTGCCGTTCGCCGGCACGTTGAAGATCGATGTCGACGCCACCGATCTGGCGCACCGCATTTTCCGCGTGCGCAGCACCATTCCGGCCACGCCGGGGCCGATGACCCTGCTGTATCCGCAGTGGATCCCCGGCAACCATTCCCCGACCGGCCCGATCGACAAGGTGGCCGGGCTGGTGATCAAGGCCAACGGCAAGGTGCTGCCGTGGACGCGCGACCAGTACGACGTCTATGCGTTCAAGATCGACGTGCCCGCCGGCGTCAGCGAGATCGTCGCCGAGTACCAGTTCCTGTCCTCGCAGGGCGACGGCCAGGGCCGGGTGATGATGACCCCGGAGATGCTCAACCTGCAGTGGAACACCACCGCGCTGTATCCGGCCGGGGTGTACGCGCGCAACATCAAGGCGCAGGCCAGCGTGACCCTGCCGGCCGGCTGGAGCTACGCCACCGCGCTGGAGACCGCCGGGCGGACCGGCGACACGGTGACGTTCAAGCCGATCGATTTCGACGACCTGGTCGATTCGCCGATGTTCGCCGGCAAGTACTACAAGCGCATCGTGCTGGACAGCAAGGACAAGGCGCCGGTGGCGCTGAACGTGTTCGCCGACAAGCCCAAGTCGCTGGAGGCCAAGCCCGAGCAGGTGAAGGCGCACGTGGCCCTGGTGCAGCAGATGGACAAGCTGTACGGCGCGCGCCACTTCGACCACTACGAGTTCCTGCTGGCGCTGACCGACAAGCTCGGCGGCATCGGCCTGGAGCACCACCGCTCCAGCGAGAACAGCGGGCCGCTCGACTACTTCACCGAGTGGGACAAGAGCTGGGAGATGCGCGACCTGCTCGCGCACGAGTTCAACCACTCCTGGAACGGCAAGTACCGCCGCGGCGCCGACCTGGCCACGCCCAACTTCAACGTGCCGATGGGCGACAGCCTGCTGTGGCTGTATGAGGGTCAGACCCAGTTCTGGGGCGAGGTGATCGCCGCGCGCGCGGGGCTGTGGACGCAGGATCAGGCCCGCGACATGCTGGCCAACGTCGCCGCGGTCTACCAGCGCGGCCGTCCCGGCCTGGCCTGGCGCGCGCTGCAGGACACCACCAACGACCCGACCATGTCGATGCGCCGGCCGCGCGCCTACCGCAGCTACCAACTGAGCGAGGACTACTACTCCGGCGGGCAGATGCTGTGGCTGGAGGTCAACGCCAAGCTGCGCGAGCTCAGCGGCGGCAAGCGCTCGCTGGACGATTTCGCCAAGGCGTTCTTCGGCATGCACGACGGCGCCTGGGACGTGAACCCCTACACCTTCGACGACATCGTCGCCACGCTCAATGGGATCGCCAAGTACGACTGGGCGACCCTGCTGCGCAGCCGCCTCGACGCGCATGGTTCGCTGGTCGGCGGGATCGAGGCCAGCGGCTGGAGGCTGGTCTATACCGATCAGCCGAACGCGGCCAGCAAGACGTCCGAGTCGCGTAGCAAGAGCCTGGACCTGAGCTATTCGCTGGGCCTGAGCCTGGACCAACAGGGCCAGGTGCAGGCCGTGCTGTGGGACAGCCCGGCGTTCAATGCCGGCCTTATCGCCGGCAACCGCGTGGTCGCGGTCGGCGGCCGCGAGTACAGCGCCGAGGCGCTCAAGGACGCGGTCACCGCGGCCAAGGGCGGCAGCACTCCGCTCGAGCTGCTGGTCAAGCGCGGCGACCGCTACGACACCTTGCGCATCGCCTACTACGGCGGCCTGCAGTATCCGCACCTGGAGCGTATCGCCGGCACGCCGGATCGCCTGAGCGAGTTGTACAAGGCGCGTTGAGAGCGGCGAGCACGATCGCCCGCCCGTGCTTCGGTGCGCCGGGCGGTGCCGGTGCGCGGCGATGGCGTCATCGCGCTGGCGCGCGTCGCTGGAGGGCGATTGAGACGCCGGGTGGTTTGTGTTCGCTGCTTGGTTTCCACCGATGGCGCAGGCCACGCGAAGCCGTTCCTACAGCGAGCACAGCGCGGTGCGGGAGCGGCCGAGGTGGCTGATCTTCTTCCGCGAGGACGAGGTTTAGGCGGTGAAAATCAATGTCGTCGGCACCAGCGCAAGCGGGAAAAGCACGCTCGCCAGGCGGATCGCCAAGGAGCTTGCGATTCCCTATGTCGAAATGGACAGGCTCTACTGGCGCGCGGACTGGCAGGGGACACCGGACGATGCATTCCTGGAAAAACTGGAGCGTGCATTAGCTGCTTCTGCGGACTGGGTGCTGGATGGCAACTACGACCGGACGCGGCCCGTGAAATGGCGCGATGTGGACCTGGTGGTGTGGGTGGACTATGGGTTTGCCCGCACGCTATGCCAGGCTGTCGCCAGAGCGTTCAAACGGGCCTGGCACAAACAGGAATTGTGGCCAGGGACGGGAAATCGCGAGAGTTTTCGCCGCACATTCCTTAGTCGGGAGTCCATCATCGTCTGGATGCTCAAGACCTGGCGCAGCAACCGCGCGCGCTACGAGGCCGATCTGGACAACCCGCAGTACGCGCATATTCGCTTTGTGCGCATTACGCGACGTGATCAGGTGCAACACCTCCTTGTTGCCTTGAAGGCGCGCTGACGACCATCCCCGTCGCGACAAGCAAAGAGGACATCTTCCTGGGCGGCATCCGTCGGACCTGACTTCCCTCCCACACGATGCCTCCGGCTCCCGGCTCCCGGCTCCCGGCTCCCGGCGGCCGTGCGCGGCGGCTTGGGCCACCAGTCGGGGCGAAACGCAGCAGCGCGCCGCCGCGCATCGCCGCCGCTGGCGAGTGCGCGATGCTTTCCCGGCACCGCTTCACCCGGTAGGGGAGCGAGTGCGATGCGCCGCAGGCACCGCGTCGCGGACCTTGAGACCGCCAGCCACTATGCTGATGCATTGTCTGAGCGGACCAACACCAGATGGCGAAAGCGAAAACGGCCTATGT
This sequence comes from Xanthomonas sp. 3498, assembly GCF_014199795.1. Classification (NCBI taxonomy): domain Bacteria; kingdom Pseudomonadati; phylum Pseudomonadota; class Gammaproteobacteria; order Lysobacterales; family Lysobacteraceae; genus Xanthomonas; species Xanthomonas sp. 3498. Next base: position 10,631 of record NZ_JACHOH010000003.1, on the reverse strand, counting down.
CTGCGGCGAGTGCGGCGCCGAGTACAGCAAGTGGCAGGGCCAGTGCGTCGAATGCGGCGCCTGGAACACGCTGAGCGAGATCGTGCTGGAGAGCGCGGCCACGGCCAAGGCGCCGGCCGCGGCGCGGCGCAGCGGCTGGGCCGGCAAGGCCGAGGCGCCGAAGATCACCGCGCTCAAGGACGTGGAGCATCGCGACCAGGCGCGCGTGTCCACCGGCATCGGCGAGTTCGACCGGGTGCTCGGTGGCGGCCTGGTCGAGGGCGCGGTGGTCCTGATCGGTGGCGATCCGGGCATCGGCAAGTCGACCCTGCTGCTGCAGGCGCTGGCGAAGATGGCCGGCACCCTGCCGGTGCTGTACGTGACTGGCGAGGAATCGCTGGGCCAGGTCGCCGGGCGCGCGGTGCGCCTGGACCTGCCGCTGGACGGCCTCAACGCGCTGGCCGAGACCGGCATCGAGCACATCCTGCAGCATGCCAGCGCGGCGCGACCCAAGCTGATCGTCGCTGACTCGGTGCAGACCCTGTGGACCGAGGCGCTGACCGCCGCGCCCGGCTCGGTGAGTCAGGTGCGCGAGAGCGCGGCGCGGCTGGTGCGTTATGCCAAGGAGACCGGCACCGCGGTGTTCCTGGTCGGCCACGTCACCAAGGAAGGCGGCATCGCCGGCCCGCGCGTACTCGAGCACATGGTCGATGCGGTGCTGTATTTCGAAGGCGAGAGCGGCAGCCGCTTCCGCCTGCTGCGCGCGTTCAAGAACCGCTTCGGCGCGGTCAACGAACTGGGCGTGTTCGCGATGGGCGAGAAGGGGCTGAAGGAAGTCTCCAATCCGTCGGCGATCTTCCTCTCCGGCGGCAGCGCGCACCAGCCCGGCAGTTGCGTGATGGTCACCCGCGAGGGCACGCGGCCGCTGATGGTGGAAGTACAGGCGCTGGTCGATGCGTCGCCGCTGTCCAATCCGCGGCGTGTGGCGGTAGGCCTGGAGCAGAACCGGCTGGCGATGTTGCTGGCGGTGCTGCACCGCCATGGCGGCATCGTGGTCGGCGACCAGGACGTGTTCGTCAACGTGGTCGGCGGCATCCGTGTGCAGGAGACCGCGGCCGACCTGCCGGTGCTGCTGGCGGTGCTGTCGTCGCTGCGCGACCGGCCGCTGGCGGAGAAGACCATCGCCTTCGGCGAGGTCGGCCTGTCCGGCGAGATCCGCCCGGTGCCCAACGGCGAGGACCGGCTGCGCGAGGCGGCCACGCACGGCTTCAAGCGCGCCATCGTGCCCAAGGCCAATGCGCCCAAGACCGGCACGGTCAAGGGCATGGAGGTGATCGCGGTGGAGCGCCTGGCGCAAGCGTTGGAGGCGGCGAGCGAGTAGTTGCAATCGTTTCCCCGCGGCGGTGTTTATGCCACCATGCCGCCCGCTGCAGTGAGGCAGCGGTTCGAAAAAAAAGGAAAACACAATGGAATGGATGTTGATGCCGCTCAAGCGTTACGCGGATTTTTCCGGGCGTTCGCGGCGCAAGGAGTACTGGATGTTCACGCTGTTGAACATCGTCGTGATCACGGTGCTGATGGTGTTGATGGGAATCGGTGGCGGCGTCGGCGGCCAGAATGGCACCAGCATGCTGTCGCTGGTGGCGGTGGTGCTGCTGGGCCTGTACTCGCTGGCCGTGGTGGTGCCGTCGATCGCGGTGCAGGTGCGCCGGTTCCACGATCAGGGCAAGTCCGGCTGGTACGTGCTGCTGGGTCTGATTCCCTGGGTGGGCGGCTTCGTGATCCTGGTCTTCATGTTCCTGGAAGGGGTCAAGGGCGCCAACGCCTACGGTCCGGATCCGAAGCAGACCTGATCTGCGGTTGGATCCGCGGCGTCGGGTCCGCGACGCGGCTGCTGCCGATGTCGTGGCGTGCAGCGCCGTTTACGGCGAGGGCCGCCTCGGCGTTGAAACCGCGGCACGCCGATCCGGGGAATCGCGATTGGAGGATGTGCGCGACGACGCAGCGGCGTTCGCCGGCATGCTTGCCGCAGGTCGAGCGCACCGACACTCCGCGTCGCTGAAACGGCGCTCGCTTTTGCGAGCGCCGTTCTCGTTTATGCGCGAACGCAGGCGCGAGCGTCCGGCGTGATGCGTCAGTCCTTCCGGTACACCACGCCGAGCTTGTCGATCTCGTCGCCGTCGCGGCCGGTGAAGCCGGCGATGTGCCAGCCGCTGGGCGCGGTGAGCGTGTAGGTCTCGCTGGTCGGCGTGCCGGCGCTCAGGCTGCGGCCCTGGTTGGTGCGCAGGCTCAGCGAGAACAGCCGGGTGTGGCCGTTGTACTGGCCCACGCTCAACGTGGCGGAGGTCAGCCGCTCGTTGGCAGCCAGGCGCAGCGTGACCGCGTCGCCGCCGCTGCCGCCGTGGGCCAGGGTGCTGCCGTTGTCCAGGCCAAGTGCGATCCCGTCCAGGCGCTCGGCGCCACGCAGGGTCACGCTGGCGATGGTGCGCTGCTCGGCGCCCTTGGCGATGTCGTTGAACGGCGTGCCGTGCGGGCCGCCGTACTGGTCGCTGGTGCGCACGGTGGCACCGACCGCCCAGCCGAACTGAGCGGCCAGCGGGTAGTGGTCGGACAGCGGCTTGCCGTCGCTGTCGTAGAAGTGGCCGTCGTCGAGCTTGTAGCGGTTGGCGACCAGGGTCAGCTGCGGCGCGTCGCGGTACAGGATCTTGTCCACCACTTCGCAGTCATTGGTCGGCGGGGTGCCGCACAGCAGCGGCGCGGCGCCGGCGGCCGGCGCGCTGCCCTTGATCAGTTCCACCCACGTATCGGTCAGGCCGTTGCCGGCGATCAGCGTGCGGATGTTGTCGTCGGCACGGGTGTAGCGGGTGTTGGAGTCCATCATCACCAGCACCGCGTTGCCGGCCGACCAGGTCTGGATGAACTGCGAGAGCTGGCTAATGTTGGCGCGCCGCGCGGCCAGGTCGGCGCTCTCGGTGCCGGCGTTGGGATGCGCGTTGTACACGTCCAGCAGCACGCCGTCGTCCAGGCGCACGCGCATGTAGCTGAAGCCCTTGGGAGTCAGGCAGTCGGTGCCGTTGCACTTGTCCCACTTGACGCGGGTGAAGTCGTCGAAGGGGTAGTTGCTCAGCGTGTTGAGGCCGTCGCCGATCGCCGCGCCGCCGCTGGTGGGGGTGCGGTAGGGGTGCTTGTCGCCGGCGTACAACGTGGCGTGGTAGTTGAAATCTTCCTGCACGTTGATCAGGCCGTAGGGCGCCAGCTTCGGTGCGATCTGGGCGGTGTTGGCGGCCGGGTTGCTGCTGGAAATGCCCTGCGGCAGGCCGGCGACGTTGTAGGTGAGCACGTCGAGCACGCCGACGTCCGATTGCGCGTGGACCACGCCGGCGCAGGCCAGGCTCAATCCGATGCCGTAGCTCACGAGGGTGCGTAGATGCTGGATCATGAATCGCCTCTTGCGGGTTGGGAGGAACAGCGGGTGGCGCGAGCGCCAGGGGGCGGTGCCGGAAAGCACCGATGCCGCCGCGCGACCGGCCGGGGCCGGCGCACGTGGCGTCATGGGGTCAGGAACTGCGGATCGAGTGCGGCCTCGACCGCGGCGGCGAAGGCCGGCAGCGGGCAGTCGTACGTGGCATCGGCGCGGCTGCACTGCGGGATGAACACCGCCGATGCCAACGGCGGCGCCTGCACGGTCAGCGCGCGGCGTTCGCGCAGTTGCGCCAGGCTCTGCGCGGTGTAGCGCAGGCGGATCACCCGCTCGCCGTCGGCGCGGCGCCAGCGCTCGAACACCAGCGCGCCGCCGGGCACGGTCTGGTCGGGCTGGTAGCCGGGCAGCTGCCAGTGCAGGTCGAGCATGCCGGCCAGCAGGGTCAGGGTGCCGTCGTGGCCGGACAGCACCACCAGCCGCGCCGCGCCGCCGATCGGTGCGGCGTGCGTGGCCTGGCCGCTGCCTTCCAGCAACGTGGCCAGCAGCCGCGCCGCCAGCGGTGAGGCCGCCATGCGCGCCACCGCCGGCGCGCGCAGGCGCAGGGCGAACTCGGCCTGGTGCGGAGCGAAGGCGCGCAACAGGCTGGCGGCGTCGACGCCGCGCCAGCCCAGCGCGGCGAAGTCCTGGCCGTCGGCCCAGGCCATCAGCAGGCTTTCGCTGAGGCCGGAGGCGGCCGCGGCCGGGCCTTCGATGCCGGGGATGGATTCGCCGGCGTCGGCCAGCCGCGCCGGTACCGCGTCCAGGCGCTGCTTGCCGTTGCCGGCGTCGGCCGGGCAGGGCCGTTGCGTGCACTGCAGCAGCAGTTGTTGCAGGCTGTCGATGGCGTCGGCCTGGGCCGCGTTCCAGGCCTGCGCATCGCCGCCGATGCGGCCGGCGATGGCCGCGCGCATCTGCGCCACCGTGGCCGGATCGCGCAGGGCGGGCGCGCCGTCGAACAGCGGATCGGAGGCGCCCTCGGCGACGCTGTGCACCGGGTTGGCGCAGCCCGGGGTCAGTGTGCTGGCCAGTGCCTGTGCCGAGGCGAGCGTGCGCTGGGTGCGGTTGGCCCAGTAGTACGCGGCCGCGCAGCCGTCGCCGGCGAACAACCCCAGCGATGCGTAATGCGCGCGGTAGTAGGTGCCGAACAGCCGTTCCAGTGCCGCGCCGTTCGCGGTGAGATGCCCGGCGGGGACGTCGAAGCGCGGCCACGGGCGCGCCGAGTAGCGCTCCAGTTGTTCCGTGCTGGACATCGCCGCGCGCACGCCGTGGCGCTTGAGGATGACGACTTTTTCCAGCGTCTCTGTCGCGGTCGGTTGCGCGGGTGCCGCGGCGCAGGCCAGCGGCGCGAGCAAGAACAGGGCGAGGGCGGCGAGGTGCGACAGCGATGGCATCGGCAAGCTCCAGGCAGAGGCGGTGCGCCGCGCGGCGGTGCGCGGCGATGGCCGCGCCCGCGGCCATGCAGGCAGCGGGCGCCGGCTGGCTGCCGCGCGCGGGCGGCAGCCGCGACGGATCAGAAACGTGCGCGCAAGCCGACCGACCAGGTGCGGCCGTAATCGGTGTAGCCGCCGAACAGGCGGTCGCCGACGTACTGGCGCTGCACGGCGCCGGTGAGATTGATCGCGTTGACGAACACCGACAGGGTGTCGTTGACCTTCCAGGCCACGTTCGCATCGAGGCTGCCGAACCTGTCGCTGTTGAGCGTGGCGACGTTGGCGGTGCCGACCGCGTTGACGATGTCGTCGCTCCAGCCGTAGCTCACCCGCGCCATCAGCGGCCCCTTCTCGTAGAACAGCACCGCGTTGTAGGTGTTCTTGGCCACGCCTTCGAGGCTGTCGGTGAAGCTGCGGCTGCCGTCGCGGTAGGTGGCCTCGCTGTCGGTCCAGGTGTAGTTGAGCTGCATGCCCAGCCCGTCCAGCGGCGTCGGCAGGCCGGCGAAGACCTGCTGGTAGGCCACTTCCACGCCCTTGACGCTGGCCTGGCTGCCGTTGGTCTTGGACGAGAGCAGGTAGGTCTGGCCCTGGTACTGCAGGTTCGACAGCTGGGTCTGGATGAAGCGCGAGATGTCCTTGTAGAACACGCCGCCGGTCAGCGCCGAGGTGCCGTCGATGTACCACTCGAAGGTCAGGTCGTACTGCCAGGCCTCGAACGGGCGCAACGACGGATTGCCGCCGCTGGCGGTGAGGATTTCGCCGCTGGAGTTGAAGGTGAGCTTGGACGACAGGTCGGTGAGGTCCGGGCGGGTGATGACCTTGGCCGCGGAGCTGCGCAGCACCATGTCGTCGCGCACGTCCCAGGCGGCATTGAACGAGGGCAGCGCGTTGCTGTAGCTTCGCGCGAAGTGCACCGGTTGCGCGCTGCCGTCGACGTCGGCGTGGCCGTCGGTGGTCTGCTCGGTGCGCACCAGGCGCACGCCGAGGTTGCCGCGCAGTTCGCGTCCGGCCAGTTGGCTGCCGAAGTCGGCCATCGCGTAGGCCGAGCCGATCTTTTCCTTCACCTCGTAGGAGTTTTGCAGGTCGGCGCTGTTGGGCGTGTTGACCAGGTCCGCGGCGGTCGGCCAGGTGCCGAAGAAGGTCGATTCGACCGGCGCCAGCCAGTGCCGCGGCAGGCTGCCATTGGCGTCGGCGAGCATGTCGTCCACCGGCAGCGCGGTGAAGTTGCCGGCCGGGAAGCGCACGCCGGCGATGCTGGTCAGCAGCAGGTCGGCGCGATCGTAGGTGCGCGAGCGCTGCCGGTACTTGGCGCCGACCTTGAGCTCGCGGAAGAAGCCGTCGCCGAGCGCGCGCTTGGCGTCGAACTGCAGCGCGTCCTCCTTGTCGCGCGCGTCGATCTCGCGCCATTCCAGGCGTCGGCCGGCCACGCTGGCCGGGTTGGTCGGATCGAAGCCGTTGGTGAAGCGCCAATCGGGTACGTCATCACCATCGGCCTGCGGCATGTCCACGCGCATCGACAGGTTGGTGCCGCTGCGCAGGCGCGTGCGCCGGATCGGATCGGAGTCGTAGCTGTGCGCTTGCGAGTGGAACGCCACCGCGCCCAGCGTCCACGCATCGCCGCTCCAGGTGCTGGACAGGCGCGCGCTGCGGTTGTCGTCGGTGATGCCGGAGGTCTCGCGCGAGATCTGCACCTGGCCGTTGCGGTAGTCGAAGCCGGCGACGCCACCGTGCGCCACGCGCAGGTTGCTGAGCTTGGCCAGGCTGTCGAAACCCACGCCCAGGCTGTATTCGTCGTAGTGCACGGTCTGCTTGGCATAGAGCAGGTCAAGGTTGGTCTCCCACGCCGCGCTCGGCTTCCATTGCAGCGAGGCGGCGATGCCGGTGCGCTCGCGCTGCTCCAGTTCCAGCGTCGGACGCAGGCCGGTGGCCACGTAGTTGGCGCCGGGCACGCCCGGCACGCCGTCGCGGTAGTAGTCCCAGCTCACTTCGTTGACCCGGTCCTGGCGCAGGCTGCGCTGCGCGTAGGCGCCGGACAGCAGCAGGCCGAAGGTGCCGTCGGCATTGACCCAGTTGAACAGGCCGGATACGCGCGGATCGTTGGCGTGGGTGCGCTGCGCCTGGCTCGATTCCAGCGACACGTTGGTCAGGGGTTTGCCCAGTTCCAGCGGGCGAAAGGTGCGCACGTTGACGATGCCGCCGATCGCGCCTTCGTCCAGGTCGGCGGTGGGGCTCTTGATCACCTCCAGGCCGGCGACCAGTTCCGCCGGCAGGGTGTCGTAGCGGAACTGGCGGCCGGTCTGGCCGGAGGTGCGCACGTTCTCGTTGACCGCCATGGTCTGGCCGTTGAGCGTGGTCACCTGGAAGTTGGGGCCGAGGCCGCGCACGCGCACGTACACGCCTTCGCCGCGGTCGCGCACGATCGACACGCCGGGCACGCGCTGCAGTGCTTCGGCCACGTTCTGCGCCGGCAGCTTGCCGATGTCCTCGGCGGCGATCACGTCGACCACGCTGTCGGCGTAGCGCTTCTCGCGCAGCGCGGCGCTGAGGCTGCCGGCGTAGCTGCCGAGCACCTGGATGCCGTCCAGTTGCTTGACCGGTGCATCCGCAGGCGTTGTCGGTGCCGGCGCTGGGACGGTGGTCATCGTCGCCGGTACGGTAGCGGCGGTTTCGGCCGGCGCGCTCGCTGCCTCGATCGTCACCGTGGTCGGGGTCAGGAAGCGGTAGCGCAGGCCGGTGCCGTCGAGCAGTTGCTGCAGCGCCTGCTCCGGCGCCACGCCGGCGCTGCTGCCATGGGTCTGCGGGTTGCCGGTGCTGCCGGCGGCATAGACGAACTGCAGGCCGGTCTGCCGCGACAGGACATTGAGCGCACGCGCCAGCGGTTGCGCGGGAATCGCATCGACCGCGACGGGTGCGGTCTGCGCGCCAGCGGCGCCGGCATGCAGGGCGAGGGCGATGGAAAGGAACAGGGTGCGGCGCATCGTCGGGTCCTGTGAGAGCGGGGGGAGTGGTGCGCGCGGCATCGCCAGTGGGCGGTTGCCTGCGCTGTCCCTGGACTACGAGGTACGACGGCGAAGATCGGGCACCGTTTTTCGATGAATTTTCTGTGACACGTGCGGGGAGTGCTGGCGTCGCGTGCGCGCACGAATGCGTGCGTGCACGCTGCGTGTGACGGGTTGATGGCACGCGACTGCGCGCCGGCCGTCCGGTCTGGACGATGCATGCGCTGCGCAGTGCGCGCCACGCATCTGCCGCGCTACTGCAGGCGTGCTTGCGTTTGGGTGCGGCTGCGCACGTGGATACCGTTGGCGCTGGTGCGTACCTGCAAGGTCGGCTGCGCATCCAGGAACGCGCGCAATGCGGCGACGTCGTCGCCACGCAGATTGCCGGTCAGCCGCATCGCCCCGGCATCGGCGTCGTCGATCAGCAGGCGGGTGCGATTGAGCCGGTTGAAGTCCTCGGCGACGTTGGCCAGCGGCTCGTCGCGGAACACGATGCGGCGTTGCCACCAGGCATGCATGGCCGCGACGTCCTCGTTGCGCAGTTCGACCCGGCCATCGGCGGTGTCGATGCGCGCGCTCTGGCCGGCGCCGAGATCGGCCAGCATCGGCTGCTGCGGCTGGTCCTGGCGCCACACGTGCACGCGGCCGGCCGAGACCTCGATGCGTGCCTGATCCTGGTGCAGGGCGATGTCGAAGGTGGTGCCGATGTCTTCCACGCGCAGGCCGCCGGCCTGCACCTGCAGCGGGCGCCGGTCGGCGACGACCACGAAACTGGCCTGGCCCTGCAGCAACTGCAGCGTCCGGCTCCAGGGCGTCAGCGTGGCGCGCACCTGGGTCTGCGCGTTGAGCCGCACCGTGCTGCCGTCGGCCAGTTGCACGCTGCGTTGTTCGCCGAGCGCGGTGCGGTAGGTCTGACTGGTCGGCCAGTTCCAGCCGACCAGCACCGCGACCGCGCACACCGCGGCGGCTGCGGCCAGGCGCCAGCGCGGCGCGGCACGGGTGCGCGCGTCGCGCGCTGGTGTCGCTGTCGCTGTCACGCGCCGCGGCACGGGCAGGGCGATCACGTTGCCGGTTGCGGCGGCGGCGTCGTCGCTGGCGAGCAAGGCGTCCACGTCCAGGTCCATGCCGCGCAGCGCCTCGCCGAGTTCGCCGGCCACACGCTGCATCGCCAGATACTCGCGCAGGTGCTGCGGCGAGGCGGTCAACCAGTCCAGCAACTGCTGTTCCTGTTTCGCATCCAGCGGCTGCATGCGCTGCACCGCATGCCAGTGCGCGGCCTCGGCGATGGCGCTGCGCGACGAGAAGGCGCTGTCGTTCACCAGCGGTCCCCGCTGTCGGCCAGCGCGCGGCGGCAGGCCGACAGGCCGCGCACCACGTGCTTCTTGACCATGTGCGGCGACACGCCCATGCGTTCGGCGATCTGCTTGTAGCTCAGCCCGTCGCGGTACTGCATCACCAGCACCGCACGGGTGCGCGCGGGCAGGTCGGCGAGCAGGGCCTGCAGGTGCTGCTGGCGCTGCCGCTGATGTGCGCTGTCTTCCACGTCGTCTCCCGCTGCCAGCAATTGCGAGAACTGCTCCATCTCGTCGATGCGCAGCGGCGCCTGGCGGCGGCGCGCGGCCTGTTCGCGCGCCAGGTTCTGCGCGACGGTGTACAGATAGGCTTCGGGATTGGCGATGGCCTCGCCCTGCTGCCGATGCGCGCGCAGCAGCCGCAGATAGGTCTCCTGCACCATGTCCTCGGCGTCTTCGCGCGCGCCACGGCGCACGAAGAAGCCGCGCAGCACCGGGCCGTGTTCGGCGAACATGCGCGCCCATACGCGTTTTGGGTGAGCCGCCACCGAGCCTGCCTTGTTCCTTGGGTGCGGCGCAGGCTAGAAGCTGCTGATGACGGTTCGGTGACGTGGGGGGCGATGCGCGTGGAAGAAGGCGGCCTGCTTCGCGACGCGTGCGGGTGACGTCGCGCGGCTTCCAATCTTCAGAAAAGCGGCATCTGTAGGAGCGGCTTCAGCCGCGACCACGCGTTACCGGTGGCGCCTGTCGCGGCTGAAGCCGCTCCTACGACATCACGGTGATGCGTGGCGAATGCGGCGGTTGGAAGTGGCCTGCAGTCGCGACGTGGGCTATCGGGAACGCCTGTCGCGGCTGAAGCCGCTCCTTGTATCTGGACCTGGCGCCCTTAAACAGGCGTCATGTCTTCCGACTGATCATCGGAGGAGGTGTGGGAAGTCCAGTCGCTCCTGAAGCTTAGAGCTTGCATCGTAGATCGGCTCCCCTCTCCACATGCTGGCCCTTGGGTGTCCGAACGGTATCCAGAGTCCGCCCCCGGCGTGAACTCGCATCGACAAGGCAGGACCGGGCACAGCGCCGATCATGACCCTGACACGATGGAGGAATCGCGTATGTCTCCCGTCATCGGCATCGACGTCGCCAAACGCAGTTTCGATGTGGCCAGCGAGCTGACCAATGGCAAGCACCGTACCAAGGCCAAGTTGTCCAACGATGCCAAGGGCTTCCAGGCCCTGCAGGCATGGCTGCAGACGCATGCGCAGCCCGAGAGCTGGATCGCCATGGAGGCCACTGGCACCTACCACCAGGCACTGGCCGAGTTCCTCCACGCACGAGGCTATCGGGTGTGCGTGCTCAACCCGGCGCAGACGGCCGCGTATGCACGCAGCCAGCTCAGCCGGGTCAAGACCGATCGCAGCGATGCCAAGCTGATCGCCAGCTATGCCCTGCGTCACCGCGAGCAGTTACGCCGTTG